>CAVZRO010000001.1:0-637741 GCA_963777625.1 uncultured Pseudomonadota bacterium
CGAAAGCGGGAAGGTGGATTCACGCTTGAAGTGCAACACGGTTTGCCAAGGCATTGAAGACCTCCTGGGGGGTTTGGAAGTTGAGGCATTTGCGAGGTGTTTGGTTGTAGGTGGCGGTGAGCGCATTGAGGTGGGCCTGTGTGATGGTGGCGAGATCGGACTTCCTGGGCAGCGGTCGTCGCAATCGGCCGATGGCGTTCTCGATGCCGCCCTTCTGCCACGGCGCATGAGGATCGCAGAAGAAGGTTTTAAGGCTGCATTGAATGGCCAGCTGATGATGCAGGGCGAACTCGGATCCGTTGTCGAATGTGACGGAGCGGCGCATCCGGTGGGGCAGGCGGTGAAACAGCCGGCGGAGGCTGACGAGGACCGGCTGCGCGGCCTTCGACGGCTGGCGGCGGACGCGGACCAGGCGGGAGCGGCGCTCGTGTGCGACGAGGACGGCCTGGCCGTAGTTGCGAAACAACATGAGGTCGGCCTCCCAATGGCCTGGTTCGGCGCGCGTGTTGGCACGCTTTGAACGCTTGCTGATGTGGACACGGTTCTTGATGAAGTGGATGGAGCTGGCGCCGCGTCGGCCGGGTTGGCCGCGGCGGTGCTTGTGGCGCGGCAACAGCCGGTTCCAGTAGTCTTTCTGGGCGGTGCGACAGTACACGAAACGGTAGATCAACTCGTGGCTGATGATGGTGCGACCATGCTGGCGCGCCAGCCGGCCGGAGATCTGCTCGGGCGACCATCCCATCGCAAGGCGGTCGCGGACGAGTTGCGCAGCGCCGGTTGGCGCGCCAGCTTGTGACCACGGCCACGCCGCCGCCGCCGTTGGGTGAGCTCGATCGCCCGATCGGCGCTGTAGCGGCCGGCCGGCCAATGCCGGGAGGGCAGGCTGTTGCGCCGGAGTTCGCGGCTGATCGTGCTTGGAGCGCGCACCAGGGTGGCGGCGATTTGTCGGAGCGATTGGCCGGCTGCATGCAGCCGGCCAATCGCTTTGCGCTCTGCGTCGCAGAGCTGCGCATATTGGGTTCCCATCGCAACGCCATGTTAACAAAGGCGTTGCGGTTGATCCGTGAACTGAGGGAATCCACCGACAGTCCGTGCAACCTCGACCGCGTCATGCCCGCCTGCGCGTCCTTGCGGGAGGGGTTAGGGGAGCGGTCGCGCGCGGAGTCGCCGAATAGGGCGGCTGGCACTAATATCAACCCGCGTTGATGCTGACCCTTTCCATCATGGCCGGCCCCTTTCCATCATGGCCGGGCTTGTCGTCCCGGCGATCCATGACTTTGTCGCCCACCGCGCCGATCGTTCGCTTCACGTTGCTCCGGGCAACACCGGCAGGATGAGTCATTCTCAATGCGGTCTGGCACTAACGCGCCCAAGCCCTACGCCGCGCTATCGTCCCGGCATCCGAAACCACCTGAGCGCGGTCCGGCAGAACATGTCATCACGCTCGTCGTCCGAAAATCCGCCAAGAATTCGATCATACGCCGCATATAACCGCTCAAATCCATGCGACAAGGTAGCGATCGGCAAGTGGCTGCCGAGCATGCAACGCCCGGGACCGAACATCTCCACCAGCGACATTATCCACGGCCTCACCTGCTCTTCGGTCCAGCCCATGCCGAAGATGCATTCCACGCCCGAGATGCTCGCGCAGACATTGTCGCAGCGGCCGATGGCGCGCAGGGCGGATCGCCATTGCTCGTAGCCGTCAGGGCCGAGATCCAGTGGCCAGCCCATCACCGGCAGCGTGAAGCCGATATCCGGATACCGGCGCACGACGCTCAGAAGGTCAGGCAATTGCGGCGCGAACACCTCCAGTACGCAGCGCAGATCCTTCCCCCTCAGGCATCCAAGGCCCTTCAGCCAGTGCGGGTCGGTCATCAGGTCTGGCCGCAGTGCAAAGCGTCGAAGCGGATCGCGCCCGTCCCACCCCAGGTGCTGGCGCACGGCGGTCAGGTTCGGAAGAGCACCGTAGTTGTCCAGCCGCTCCCGCAAGTCCGGAGCGGTGAAGTCAACCAGCCCCACCAGGGCCATCGGGACGCGCGACGCCGCCGCGACTTGCTGCGCCCACACCACCTCCTTTACCGGATCGTCGGAGATGAATTCGTGCCAGATAATGCCGTCTGCCTTCCAGGCCGCGATGGCGCGCAGATAGTCGTCGAGAAGGAAGGTCCTCGGCAGAGCGCCATAGTCCCCGACGAGAGCCTCGAATCCAGGGTCCCTTCGCTCGAAAATCCCGTAACGATTGGCCCCGCTGTCATAGAGATGCAGGTGCGCATCGACAATTGCCGCGCGGTCAGTGGAGGACGAGGTCACAGCCGTGCCATGCTTTTCGCAATCCGTTCTTGCCGACGTTCAGCATGCACCGTGAAATCCCTGCCGTCACGGCCCGGCCGCCTACAGCGCCCTATCGCGCGGCACCGGACATTGCGACGCCGGCTGGCGCCGCTAGAATTCCACCAGCGGCAACATCGTGCGGATTTGCAATGACAATCACGTATCAGCAAGCAACCGTCACGGCGGATGAGTTCGCCGACATCCTGCATCGCTCCGGCCTCGGGGCCCGGCGTCCGGTATCCGATCTGCCACGTCTTCAAAGAATGATCGATGGCGCCAACCTGATCGTTACGGCACGCGAATCCGACAGCGGCAGGATCATCGGGATCGCCCGATCGCTGACCGACCGGTCGTACGCCTGCTACCTATCCGATCTCGCGGTCGACAAGGCATTTCAGGGAAAAGGAATTGGCAAGAAGCTGATCGAGGTCACGCGGGAACTGGCCGGCGACGAAACTATGTGCCTGCTGATCGCCGCGCCGGACTCTGTCAGCTATTACCAGCGGATCGGTATGCCGCAGAGCGACAGGGCGTTCCTGTACCCGCGCGCAAAATAGCCATCGGGGCTCTGTTTCGCACCGCCAGCTTATCCCGTTCCAGCGTTTCTGAACGCAACCAACGTTGGCGGCAAAATACTCGCCGGGCGTCGGGCACGGTCGCGAACGAAACGACGCAGCGCTTCGGCGCCGCGAGCCAACTCGGCGGCAATTTCCTCCGGCGCCGATGCCAATCGCGCCCGCCGCGCCAGCGCCATCAGCCCGTAATTCGCCGCCAGGCCGGTAATGGCATGAATGGCCGCCGCCATTGCTGGCCGATCGTCGCCTGAACCGGCTCGCCGTAGCTCCGCCACCAGGCCCCCCAGATCGCGCAGGCAATCCTCCACCAGCCCGGTCATTGCATCCGCTCCAAGCGAGCCCAGCAGATCCGCCAGCCGTACCTCGTCCAGCACCGGCAACGCGTCCTCGCTTCTCGGCGACACGGCCTGCCGCGCCCGTCCCGCCGACCAGACACTGGATATCAGCAGCGTCCGCCACGCCGCGCGTGACAATCCTTTCTCCACGACAGCGAGGAGTCCGGCCTCCCGTTTCAGCGCCCATGCCTCCGGTCCCACATCCCCGGTCAGCGCGACGATCGGTATCGCCCGGTTCGGCCCCGCCAAGCGGCGGCAGCGCTGCACGATCTCGGCCCCCCCCATTCCCGGCATGTGCAGGTCGAGCAGCAGCAGATCGTATTGGGTGCGGGCCAGCTCGCGCAGCGCCGATTCCCCGTCCGCTATGCCGGTCACCATGTGCCCGTCGTGCCGTAGCGACAGGACGGTGCTCAGCCGGCTCATCGCACTATCCTCGACCAGCAGTATCCGCGTCCGCGGCAGCACCCTGTGCGACACGATGCAGGCGCCGGTCGGCGGCTTGCATTGGATCGGCAATGTCGCCCAGAATTCGTTGCCGCCGTTATCGGTGACACAGGCGCCGATCTCGCCGCCCATGAGCACGACCAGGCGTCGGCAGATGGCAAGACCCAGGCCGCTGCCGGCGCCGGCGCGGACGCGCGGCCCCAACTGGGCGAATGGTTCGAACAGATGCACCCGCTCATCCGCCGGGATGGCCGGGCCGGAATCGCTGACCGAGAGCCGCAGATACCCCGTGGTGCTATTATCGCGGCTCGCCCGCAGCACCACCTCCCCGGCAGGAGTGTATTTGACCGCATTCGAGAGGAAATTCACCAGCACCTGCCGGACCCGCCCCTGATCGGCGATCAGCGCCGCCGGAACCGGGCCGGCAATCGCAACCCGCAGCGTCAGCCCGCGGGCGTCGGCCTGGGGCCGCAGCATCTCGATGACCTGCCGCAGCAATGGTGCGAGCAGGAAGCTGGCCGGCCGCAGCGTCAACTGGCCAGCCTCCATCCGGGACAGGTCGAGAATGTCGTCGATCAGCGCGACCAACGCCTGCCCGGAGCATCGGGCGGCATCCAACAGCGCCGAGCGGGTCAGTGCCCCCGTTTCGTCGGCCAGCAGGTCCATGCTGTTCAGAAGCGCGAGCAGCGGAGCACGTATTTCATGCCCCACCATGGCGGCAAACCGAGCCTTGGCCTGAGTGGCCGCTTCGGCGGCGGCGCGCGCATGCCGCAGCGCTTCCTCGGCGTGCTTGCGCGCGGTGATATCAGTGATGACCGTTACGAACCCGCCACCAGGAACGCGGCTGCGCCGCAACTCCACCACTTGTCCATTCGGGCGCCGGCGTTCGATCGTGCCGACCAACGCGCCTGACCGCAACAACGCCAGCCGGCGCCCCACCTCCGCCTCCACATCCACATCGCCGAATTCGCCCGCCTCGGCCTGCGCACGCAACATCTGCTCCATCGTGGCACCCGGCGTCGGCAGCCCCGAAGGAATTCCGGCTATCTCCGCGAATTTCGCGTTCCACACCACGGAGCGCAGCTCGGCATCCACCATCAGGACGCCGTCAGCCATGTTCGTCAGCACCGCCTGAAGCTGCGTCGTGTTGGTATCAGCGCGCTCATGCGCCGCCTCCAGGTCCGCGTTGGCCTGGGCCAGGTACCGTTCTCTCTTCGGTCAGCCGGCGTTCGCGGCGACCCGCGAGCTGCAACTCGATCAGCAGAACTACAGCGATCAGCAGCACCAACACGGTGATGCCACCGGCGAAATATAACGCCGCGCGCACCGGCCCGCCGGCGTCTCGTAGCGCCTGGCGCCGATCGATCCCGACCACCAGGTCCAAAGGTTCCGAAGCGACGCGGCGAAACGCGTAGATCCGTGTTGCTTCCTGCGGCCCAACCGCCCCGGACCAGAGACCGGACAGGTGATCCTGTGCCGCGACAAACAGGCCCGATCCCGCAATGCTGATGTCAGGCGGCCCCGGATCCGAACCCCGCGCGGCCCGCACCCGCCCATCCTCTGTCCCGATCACGGCGACCAGGCTGTCGGTCCCCAGATCGGCCACTGTGAAATCGGCGATCAGAAAACCGGTCCGATCGATTAACCCGATCGTGCCGGCAAATCGGCCGTCGGCATCGAGCAATGGCCGCAACAGCGTGACTTGCCACTCTTCGGCAAGCGGCCCGCGAGCAGCTCGCCCAATATGCAGATGGCCCGCATCGCGCGGATCACGGCTCGCATCCTGGAACGGCTGGGTCGCGGAGATGTCGCGATCGAGGATGCGGTCCCGACTGGCCTGCACGATAATGCCATGCGTATCGGTGCGGAAAATGCCGGATGTTGCCGGGATCAGCACGGCGCGCCGCTGCCATTCCGCCATGCTGAACCCGGCCGGGTTCTGTAGCCACTCATCCGCCAGAATGCGCAACGTCTGATCGACAGCGGCAAGTTGCCGGTCCAGCTCGCCGGCAAACAGGACCGCTCGATCCTGCGCGAGCGATCCGGCCCGTTGCAGCGCCGCCTTCCGGTCCACGCCGATCACCGAAACGGTATCCACCCAGATCAGCACGAGCAACACCACGGCGCCGATCAGGATTGCCGTTTGTCCGACACGCAGCCGCAAGCTGGCCCGGTCACCGATTGAAAGTCGGGACGAAGGGCGAGGTCGTAGCACCTTGGGTCGCCCACCGCTGGATGTTACGGCGCCAGGGTTGTCGCGCCTGCATCAGTCTTAACGACTCGCGCTGACATAAGGCAAGGCTGCGTTGGGGTCCCTTGCCCGCGCGGCGCCCCGATGCGAATGTCCGGCCCCATTTTCTGGCCGGCCAAGAGTGCCGGCTTTCGCTGCATGCTGATGAGGACGGAATGGCAAAGATTAAAGTGAAGACGCCTGTTGTCGAACTGGACGGCGACGAGATGACCCGCATTATTTGGGGGTTCATCAAGGATCGCCTGATCCTGCCTTATTTGGATATAGACCTTAAATACTTCGACCTCGGCATCGAATACCGCGACCAGACGGACGACCAGGTCACCGTAGACGCCGCGCATGCCATCGCGAAATACGGTGTCGGCGTGAAATGCGCCACCATCACGCCGGACGAGGCCCGGGTGGAGGAATTTCACCTCAAGCGCATGTACCGCAGCCCGAACGGCACCATCCGCAACATCCTGGACGGCACCATCTTCCGTGAGCCGATCATCTGCAAGAACGTGCCGCGCCTGGTGCCGCACTGGACCAGGCCGATCGTCATCGGCCGCCACGCCTACGGCGACATCTATCGCGCCGCCGAGCTGAAAATTCCCGGCCCCGGCAAGGTCACGCTCACCTACCAGCCGGCCGGCGGCGGCGCCGCGCAGACGCTCGACGTGCACGATTTCAAGCACGGCGGCGGCGTGGCGATGGCGATGCACAACACCCGTGAATCGATCGAGGGATTCGCCCGTGCCTCGTTCAATTATGGGTTGCAGCGCGGCTGGCCGGTCTACCTCTCCACCAAGAACACGATCCTGAAAGCCTATGACGGCTACTTCAAGGACCTGTTCCAGGAGATTTTCGACCGCGAGTTCAAGACGGAGTTCGACAAGCGGGGCCTGACCTACGAACACCGCCTGATCGACGACATGGTGGCGCAGGCGCTGAAATGGAACGGCGGCTATGTCTGGGCCTGCAAGAACTACGACGGCGACGTGCAATCGGACATGGTGGCGCAGGGGTTCGGCTCGCTCGGCCTGATGACGTCGGTGCTGATGAGCCCGAACGGACGCACGGTGGAAAGCGAGGCGGCGCACGGCACGGTGACGCGGCATCATCGCCAGCACCAGAAGGGCCTGGAGACGTCCACCAACCCGATCGCCTCCATCTTCGCCTGGACCCGCGGGCTCGCCTATCGCGGCCGCTTCGACAACACGCCCGACGTGACGCGTTTCGCGGAGACGCTGGAGCGGGTGTGCATCGAGACGGTGGAAGCCGGCTCCATGACCAAGGATCTGGCGGTGCTGATCGGACCCAAGCAGCCCTGGCTGAACACGCAGGCCTTCCTGGGGAAGCTGGACGAAAACCTGAAAGCGGCGATGGCAACAAAGTAGGGGGCGCATGATGGATGATCTGACCGGGATCGGCCTGCACCGGCACAGGCTGGCGCGCCGGGGGTTCATGATGACCTCCGTGATGACCGGCTTCAGCCTGGCGACCACCACGGTGGAGGCGCAGGCGATCCACACCGACACCCAGGGTCTTGTCGCCGGCGAGGTGCAAATTCCGGTGTCCGACGGGCATCTGCCTGGTTATTCCGCGCGGCCCGACGGCGCCGGCCCGTTTCCGACGATCCTGGTGATCGAGGAAGTGTTCGGCGTGACCGAATATATCCAGGATGTCTGCCGACGTTTCGCGAAAGCGGGCTACCTGGCGGTGGCGCCGGAAGTCTATGCGCGCATCGCCGATCTTTCGAAGATTACCGATTTCAGCCAGATCACCGCGGTGATCGCACAGTCCCGCGATGCGCAGATCATGAGCGACCTGGACTCGACCGCAGCATGGGCCGCGAACAACCACGGCGATGCGGCGCGGTTGGGCGTAAACGGGTTCTGTCGCGGCGGCCGTGACGTGTGGCTCTATGCCGCGCATAACCCGCATCTGAAGGCGGCGGTGTCGTGGTACGGTGTCCTCGACGGCAAGACCAGCGCCATTCAGCCGCAGACCGCGCTGGATGCGGCGGATAAAATCCTGTGTCCGCTGCTCGGGCTTTACGGGAGCAAGGACGCCTCCAATCCGCTGCCGCTGATCCATGAGGCCGAAGCGAAGGCCAAGGCTGCCGGCAAAACGGTGGAGATCGTGATCTACCCTGATGCGCCACACGGTTTCCATGCCGACTACCGGCCGAGCTACCGGGAAGCCGATGCGAAGAACGGATGGCAGCGGGCACTGGCATGGTTCAAACGGTACGACGTGGCATGACGGACGATGCAGCCGGCGTGAGGGACTGGTTCCATACGCTGGCATCGCATGTGCAGGCGGTGGATTTCACCAGGGCCCGGCCAATTTTTGCGGACGATATGGTTGCCTTCGGTACATTCACCGACTTCATGACCGGCCGCGACGCCGCCGAGCAATCCCAATGGCGCAATGTCTGGCCGCACATCGACAATTTTCGCTGGCGGCCAGACATCCGCGCCATCGTTTCACCCGACCGTTTGCAGGCGGTCGGCATGGGCGTGTTCGATTCCACCGGCTACCGGCAGGACGGCACCCAGTATGACCGGCCCGGCCGTGCGACCGTGGTGTTCGTGCGCGATGCTGTTGGTGCGCCCTGGGTCGCGCAGCACACGCACATGTCGCTATTCCGCGACGTGCCCACCCGGTCGTTCAGGAACAAGCCGGAAAAGCAATAGAACGGATCGGTTGCGCCCGGGCACCGAAATCGGCTCGGGCTCTCCTTAACCGCTTTCCGATCGTCTGGCGGATTCCCCGTCTGAACCTGGACCGGGGCGCCAGGGCCGCAGAACACGAGCGACGAAGCCGCGATCAGCGGAGCGGCGGCTGTGCTCCGTGATCCTGTCCGCAAGCTCGCCAAGGTCGCGGCGCAGGATCGTGTGTGCGGGCCCCGACCCGAAACTCCGATGCCGGCGCGGCCACCCACGTCTACGTGATGATGAGGGCGCGTCACCGGCGCATCCAGCTCGCCGGGTGCTCCGTAGGTGGAGTGTTGCGCCGTTCTCGGCGTCACTCTGCAGGAGCCCTCCGATGAGAATTCATTCCGCTTCGCTGCTGGCCGCGCTTGCGCTGCCGATTGGTCTGGCCGCCGCCCTCCCCGCCGCAGCTCAAACGTCGGGTGCCGCGATGTCCTCGGAGCACACCGTCACGGTTGGCGGGGCGCCGATGTATCCGTCCAAGAATATCATCCAGAATGCGGTGAACTCGAAAGATCACACCACCCTGGTCGCCGCGGTGAAGGCAGCGGGACTGGTTGGCACCCTGGAAGGAGCCGGCCCGTTCACCGTCTTTGCGCCGACCAACGAGGCATTCGACAAGCTGCCACCAGGTACGGTTGCCACCCTTCTCAAGCCTGAGAACAAGGGGATGCTGACCACGATCCTGACCTACCATGTCGTCTCCGGCCGCTACACGACGCAGGATCTGATGCGCCTCGCGAAGAAGGGCGAGGGCATGGCTCAGCTGAAAACGGTCGAAGGCGAACCGCTGACAATCTCGACCGACAACGGCCATATTTATATCAAAGGCGCCAAGAGCGGCGTTGCGGAGATCACCATTCCCAACGTCATGCAGTCGAACGGCGTCATTCAGGTGGTCAACTCGGTGCTGCTGCCGAACTGACCTGCTCGTCGGCGTGCGCCAGCCTGATTGCGGGTCGGCGTACGCTACCGACGCTTCGGATCCCCTTTTCCATGTCCGCACCGGAGAACCCCCGGCACCCGGCCTGGGTGCGCCTGACGCACTGGATCAACGGCGTGTGTCTGGCGGTTCTGTTGATGAGCGGGCTGCAAATCTTCAATGCGCATCGAGCTCTCTATTGGGGCATCCGGTCCGATTTCGCCCACCCGTTGCTGGCATTGCGGCGTGGCTTTCCATGGTGGATCACGCTGCCCGGTTACCAGGACCTTGCGGCAGGCCGGCATTGGCACTTCTTCTTCGCCTGGATCTTCGTTCTCAACGGGATCGTCTATCTCGTCACCGCGCTAATCGGCGGGCATCTGCGCGGTGATCTCCTGCCGGGCGGCGAAGAACTCAGCGGTGTCGGCCGGACTCTGCGCGACCACCTCCGCTTGCGGTTCCCGCACGGCGCCACGGCGCGCGGCTATAATCCGCTGCAGAAACTATCCTATCTCGCCGTCATTTTCGTTCTGCTGCCGCTGATGCTGCTCACCGGCCTGACCATGTCACCGGCCGTGGACACGATGCTGCCGTTGCTTCTGACCGTGTTCGGCGGCCGCCAGTCGGCGCGGACCATCCACTTCATCGTTGCTTCGCTGTTGGTGGGGTTCACGATCCTACACATTGCGATGGTGCTGCTCTCGGGCTTTGTCAACAACATGCGGGGTATGATCACCGGCCACTACACGATCCCTCCTGAACACGAGGGACCAACATGATCCCACGTCGGCGAGCGCTGTGGAGCGCCACCGCCATGTGCGCAAGCGCGGCACTCGGCGGCTGCGACCAGCTTTCGCGGTCGGACATCGTCATGCACGGGCTAAACTTTGCGACGGCGCTGGACCGGTGGGTCCAGCGCCTGCTGCTGCCCCGAGCTGCGCTCGCCCGCGAGTATCCGGCCAGGGACATCAGCCCGCATTTCCGCGCGAACGGTTCCACTGATCCGGACGATCCGGAGTATCGCCGTCTCGCGGAGTCCGGATTTGCCGATTGGCGTCTGTCTGTGGAGGGATTGGTGCAGCGAAAGCTCCGCCTGTCGCTCGCCGATCTCCGCGCTTTGCCGTCACGGACGCAGATCACCCGGCATGACTGTGTCGAAGGATGGAGCTGCATCGGCAAGTGGCAGGGTGCGTCGCTCTCGGCTGTGCTGGCGCGCGCCGGACTGCTGCCGGGCGCACGCTACGTGGTGCTTTACTGCGCCGACACGCTGGAGCAGACGCTCGACAACACTGGGCGCTATTACGAAAGCATCGATCTAACCGACGCGATCCATCCGCAGACGATCCTGGCCTATGCCATGAACGATCGACCTCTGCCGGTGGCTTACGGCGCGCCGCTCCGCCTGCGGGTGGAGCGGCAGCTCGGTTACAAGATGGCGAAATATGTGATGCGCATCGAGGTGGTCAATGGCTTCACGCGCATCGGCCGTGGCCGCGGCGGTTTCTGGGAAGACCGCGGCTACGCCTGGTACACGGGGATCTGACCGAGCGTCACCCCGCGTCCAGCCCCCCGGTCGGTAGCGGTTCAGTCGCGCAAAGATAATTCACTCGACCGGCGACGGCGGCGGATCAACCCGAGTCCAAGAAGTCCAGTTCCCAAAAGCGCCAACGACGCCGGCTCAGGAATGGGGCGTGTGGCGATGCTGCTGCCCACCCCGGTTTCGTAGGCATAGCCTACGAGCGTGGGACCGGCAACTTCAATGTATCCATAGTGCAGTCCGTCCGGCAGGGTAAAGTCAATGCCTATGAAGTCCTCGGCCAACGAATAAGCAATGCCGGCCGGGGTGGGGAATTGCGTGAACATCGTGTAGCCGTTGTTGCCGATATCCGACCCGATCTCATACGGGATCGGCTGCACCGCCGGAGGCGAGGCAAAGGGATTGTAGAAACTATTGACGGCGCCCGTACCACCGGTGGACACGGCATCCACGGTGTAGGTGATATCATCAGGATTGTAGCCGAGATAGCTCAAGGTAAAGCTTGCGGAGATCGGATTGCCGAATGTGATGGTCGTCGGCGCGGTCGAGAAATCCGTATCTGGGTTGAAGCAAATCACCGCCGCGCGAGCCTCGTGGCTCACGCCAAAAATCCCCGCAGCAACCAATGCGAGAGTGGAAACGGCGACGACACGCGAGAATTTACAGTGACGGGCCATAACGGATTCCTTCGGGGATTCACTGTCCTGCAGGTTAAGAAAATCGACATATTCATGCACTTCACAATAAAGTACCCGCCGCAGCACTCGCATTTTTTGATGACACTGCGCGATGTCAGGTGTGATTGATGCCGATCCTGGTACAGATCCTGCTGCGATATGACGTCAGGCGCCGATCCGCTCGCGCACCGCCGACAATGCTGCCTCCGCCCGGCTGCCATCCGGCCCGCCCGCCTGCGCCAGATCCGCCCGGCCGCCACCGCCTTTGCCGCCCACTGCCGCCGACGCCGCTCGCACCAGCTCAACCGCATTGAACCGTCCGGTCAGATCCGGCGACACTCCCACCACGATGCTGGCCTTGCCTTCCGCCGTCGATACCAGCGCCACCACCCCGCTGCCGAGCTGACGGCCGATCGCGTCCGCCAATCCCTTCAGTTCCCGCGGCGCCACCTCGCCCACATGGCGCGCGGCCAGCCTGACGCCGTTCACGTCCTCGATCTCCGCCGCGCTGCCGCCGGTTGCAAGTTTCTTCTGCAACTCGGAAACCTGTCGCTCCAGCTTCCGCCGTTCCTCCATCACCATGGCCAGACGCTCGGGCACATCCAGCGGCGCCGCATGCAGAATCCCAGCCGCCTCGCGCACCGCGCGATCGAGCTCCGCCGCCACCGCCTCGGCCGCCTCGCCGGTCACCGCCTCCACACGACGCACCCCGGAGGCAACCGCCGCCTCTGACAACGATCTTGAAATAGCCCGATATCCCCCGTCCGCCGCACATGCGTCCCGCCACACAGCTCGATCGACCAGGCGGGCTTGTTGCCGTCCGCCGCGCCCATCGACACGACGCGCACCTCGTCGCCGTACTTCTCCCCGAACAGCGCCATGGCACCCAGCTCCACGGCGGCGGTCGGCGTCATCAGGCGCGTGGTCACCTCGCTGTTCTCGCGGATGCGCCGGTTTACCTCGGCTTCCACCCAGGCCAGCTCGTCGCCGGTGATGGGGCGCGGCTGGCTGACATCGAAGCGCAGTCGGTCCGGCGCATTCAGGCTGCCCTTCTGCGCCACGTGCAAACCCAGCTTGTGGCGCAGCGCCTCGTGCAGCAGGTGCGTCGCCGAATGATGCGCGCGGATCGCACTCCGCCGCACATGATCCACATCCGCCAGCACGGGCGCGCCGACCCGCGCCTCGCCGCCCGCCACCACGCCAAGATGCACGAACAGCTCGCCCAGCTTCTTCTGCGTGTCGCTGATCACGATGCGCAGCCCGCCGGCGCCGGAAATGATGCCGGTGTCGCCCACCTGGCCGCCGCTTTCGGCATAGAACGGGGTCTGGTTAAGCACCACCGCGACCTCGGTGCCGGCCGCCGCCCGCTCCACCGGCGCGCCATCACCGCGCGATGGCAACGATCTCGCCCTCGGCGGTTTCGGTCGAGTAGCCGAGGAATTCCGTGGCGCCGACCCGTCTGGCGGATATCGAACCAGACCGATTCAGTTGCCGCCTCGCCGGATCCGGCCCAGGCGGCCCGCGCCCGCGCCCGCTGTTGCTCCATCGCCGCTTCGAACCCGGCGAGATCGACCGCCCTGCCCTCCTCGCGCAGCGCGTCCTGCGTCAGGTCCAGCGGAAACCCAAACGTGTCATACAGCCGGAACGCGACATCCCCGGGCAGCGGCTGACGGTCGCCGAGGCTGGCGGTTTCTTCCGCAAGCAGATGCAGACCGCGTTCCAGCATCGCCTTGAAGCGGGTTTCTTCCAGCTTCAGCGTCTCCTCGATCAGCCGCTCCGCCTGCCCCAGTTCCGGATAAGCCGCACCCATCTGCCGCACCAGCGCCGGCACCAGCCGCCACATCACCGGATCATGCGCACCCATCATGTGGGCGTGGCGCATGGCACGGCGCATGATCCGCCGCAGCACGTAGCCGCGGCCTTCGTTCGACGGCAGCACCCCGTCGGCGATCAGGAACGATGTGCTGCGCAGATGATCCGCGATCACCCGGTGGCCGATGCGGTTTGGCCCGTCCGGGTCGGTGCCGGTGGCTTCGGCGCTGGCCAGGATCAGCGCGCGCAGCGTGTCGGTGTCGTAATTGTCGTGCTTGCCCTGCATGATGGCGGCAAAACGTTCGAGCCCCATGCCGGTATCGATCGAGGGGCGAGGCAGCGGCACGCGGGTGCCGGGCGGCCCTTCCTCGAACTGCATGAACACCAGGTTCCAGATCTCGACGAAACGATCGCCATCCTGCGTCGGCGCTGCCTGGCGGCCCGCCGGGGATCGACGGGCCGTGGTCGTAGAAAATCTCCGAGCACGGCCCGCACGGGCCGGTTTCACCCATGCGCCAGAAATTATCGTCGGTGGGGATGCGCACCACCCGACTATCCGGCAGACCGGCGATTTTCTTCCAGTAGCGCGCGGCATCGTCGTCTTCCGCGAACACGGTCACCGTCAGCCGTTCCGGCGGCAGGCCGAAATCGCGCGTGACCAGTTCCCAGGCATAGGCGATCGCCTGTTCCTTGAAATAGTCGCCGAAGCTGAAATTGCCGAGCATCTCGAAGAAGGTGTGGTGACGCGCGGTGTAGCCGACATTGTCCAGGTCGTTGTGCTTGCCGCCGGCGCGCACGCATTTCTGCGCGGTGGTGGCGCGGTTGTAGGGCCGCTGCTCCTGCCCGGTGAACACGTTCTTGAACTGCACCATCCCCGCGTTGGTGAACAGCAGCGTGGGATCGTTGCGCGGCACCAGCGGCGAGCTGGGCACCACCTGATGCCCGTTGCGGGCGAAGTAGTCGAGGAAGCTGGCGCGGATGTCGTTGCTGCTGGCCATGGGCGATGGGACGGTCCTGAGGGTGGAGGTCTTTCCGATTAGCCCAGCGGTGCTGTCCTGTCACGCCACGAAAGCACCATGGTCGAGGTCCGCCAGACCACCATATCGACGAGACGGAACCATCTGGCGCCGCCCGTTATCCGGCTTCGACCAAAGCTCAGGCAAATCCTCTGGCGCACGGGCACTGGGCGTAATCCTACTGCGTCACTCATTCCGCACGACGGCCTTCTGACGCATCTGTCCGCAACAGGGACATCGCGGCAGTGCGTGGGCCAAAGCTCGCGCGAGGCGGATACGCAACGTGGCGATTGAGTGCGGCATGTGGCGTTGCGAACGCAGTGGCAGATCCTCTGGGTCGATAACCATCGGGAAGGCAAGATTGCGCGCCTCGCCAGGAGCGGGCTGGTCCTGAGGGGGGAATCGTCTCCTTCTCGGAAATCAGGAAACCGTAGGCAGCGACACAGAGAGTTGCGTGATGATGGAAGCCACGCCAACCACGGCCTTCGTAGTGACCCAGGCCGACTTCCTGTTTGAGTTCGAGATAGTCGCGCTCGATGCGCCAGCGCATCTTGGCCTGATCGACCATGCGCTCGAGCGAGATGTCGGCCGCCAGCGTGCAGAGCCAGTAGTGATCCGGTTCGGCCTCGCCCTCCGGCCACTCGATCAGCAGCCACTCCTCTGGCGCCGGTTCATTCCGCCTGGCGTCTCATGTGCCGGACGCACCCGCCATCGGGCGAACCGCGAGCTCAGCGGCGTGTTGCTGCCGTCCCGCCATTTGATCTGTTGCCAGGCAGCGGCGTCGAGCTCCAGAGCCAGCGTCTTGGCCGACACGGGACGATGCGTCGCGTCACGGCGCAGCCGCTTGCCGGGCCGGCCGCGGCCTGAGTGGGACGCCGGTGGCAACGCTGCCTCGCCGGGCCGCCACACCATCGTGGCGGGCAGGATGCCGGCCACGTAGGTCAGCCCAAGTTCGCTGATCCCGGCTCGCAGTTTGCTGTCGTTGCCATAGGCCGGGTCCATCAGCACCGGCGCCGATGGCACACCATCCGCCAGCGCCTCGCGCAGCTGCTGCAACGCGATCTCCGGCTTGGTCTGGAAGCGAACATCATCGGGCACGCCGGCGATCTTTCGGCGGGCCGCATCGTCGGCCCACTCCTTCGGTAAATACAGCCGGTAGGCAACCGGCAAGCTTCCCTGATGGGTCGCCACTGACAAACTCACTGCCACCTGGCAGTTGTCTTGCTTGCCCAACTGGCCGCAATACTGCCGCGCCACCCCGACCGAATGGCTGCCTCTTGGGGAACCCGGTGTCGTCGATGATCCACGCCTGGACCGGTTCGTCCCGCGTGATGGATGGCAGCACACAGTCGCGCACACGGCGCAGCATCGCCCGATCCGACCACGGCGCCTGCGCCACAAAGTGCAGCAGCGACTGGTGTTGCGCCGCAGTTCGCTCCGGCGCGGTCACCGCCGCCAGCGGCTCGACACTCTTGCGACCCTCCGCCGACAGCAGTCCGATACAGTAGTCCGCGAATGGCCTGACCCGGTCGGCATGGCCGAGCACCGATGCCAAACTTGCTGTGTAATCCTCGAACCGCGCTTGCGTGCCGGTTGCATCGTCGAGACCCATCCCACCCTCCCTGGACGGCTTGAATCTCCACCTCTAACCAATCACTCTCGCGTCGCACCAAGCGGAAAATGCCAGATCACATCGCAGTTTTGCGAATAGTAGGAGTAACGCTCGCAACGTATCTCAAGCCCGTCTGACCTCCCTGACCGATCCCATCCGGGCAGCAGGTATAGGATTAACATTTGATTGACATCGTTCCACACTACCCGCCATCATTCCAGCAAGCGGAAGAGCCCGGCTTTCAGGGAAACAGGCGATGGCCAACACGTTCACCTGGAACACGACCAATGGCGACTGGTCGATCGGCTCGAACTGGACCGATATCACCAGCGCGACCGCTGGTCCGCCGACCAGCGCGGATGATGCCGAGTTCGTCAGCAACGGTGGCACCATTACCGGCACGGGCGCCGCGTTCGATGTGTTCTTTTCCGGCATCAATCCGTGGACGCTGGGCGGCAATTTCTCAATCGCCGACGACATGCTGGTGGGCAACAACGCACCAGCCACGGTGATCATCGCCAGCTGGCGGTACGATCGCCTCGGCAGGAACGTTCAACGCGGTCGGCAACAACGCCGGCAGCGACGGATCGCTGCAGATCACCTCCGGCGGCACCTTCGAATCCACGCTGGCACCACAATCAGCCAGCTTCGTGCTGTCGATCGGCGACAGTGGTGCGTCTGGCACGCTGGCGGCCGCCACCGGGATCGTCACCGTCTCCGGTACTAAGGCGCTGCTCAATCTGAACGGGAACGCGCTCGCACTCGGCTTGGATGGCGGCAATGGCAGCCTGGTCATCTCCAACAGCGGCTCCGTTTCAGTCGGCACGCCAAACTCAGCCGCCATTGCGGCACTGTCGGTCGGAGACACCGGAACCGGTACCGTGACGGTCGACGGAAGCGGCTCGCATCTGACGGTCGGCGGTTTCGCAGCTTTCGGCGGCGGCGGTTACGGCGAACTGCAAGTGCAGAACAGCGGGACCGCCACCTTCGGTGCGGCCCCGGCGAATGGGGGTGGGTTGGTTATCGGCTTAGGCTCGGGCAGCGCGGGTGCACCGACCGGCGGTAACGGGGCCGCAAACATCATCGGCGGCCTGCTCGATGCAAGTGCAACGGGAATCATTGTCGGCGGCGACGGTGTCGACGGCACGATGAATGTCAATGGCGGCGGCACGGTCCTGGCCGGCTCGTTTTTCTCGGTGGGGACTGCGGTCAACGTGTCCGGCTCGGTCGTCGGCGGCACGGGCGTTGTAGATATCGGCCCGAACGGCGCGGTCAAGATAACCGAGGCGGCACAAACCAGCAGCTACGCCGTCGAAATCGGCAGCGCCAACTCGAACGTCGGCGGCCCGACGACCGCTTCGAACGGGGTGGTCAATGTCAGCGGCGCTCAGGCCCTGCTCAATACCAATGGCAACGGGATGGAGGTCGGACGCCTCGGGAACGGCAGCCTTACGATAAGCCAGGGCGGCAGCGTCATCGCCGGAACACCGGACAGCACGCAGATCGAATCCGTGCTGCTCGGTGGCCAGGGGGGCAATGGCAGCATCATCATAACCGACACCGGATCGAACTTGACGTCTAACGGGTTCATGGGCGTCGGCCGTGCCGGCACCGGCAACTTGGTGGTGGAGAACTCCGGTACACTGGTGGTAGGCCTGGACCCGCAGGGGAACGGCGACCTCACGATTGGCGCCGGAAGCCCCGCCACCGACACGGTCATCTTTACCGGCGGCAGCGGATCAGCGCTGATCACCAGCAACGGAACCGCGACCAGCCAGGCGGATATCGTGGTTGGGAACGACGGCGTCGATGGCCAGCTAACGGTCGATAACGGCGGTACCGTCGATGCCGCGTCTCGCCTGTTCATCGGCGAGACCAGCGACACTATCGCAGCCGGAACCACCATCATCACGCTGGCCGGCACAACCGTAACGACCGCGCCCACCACGCTCACCTCCGATGGTATCGTGAATGTCGGCGCGGGCGGCCTGCTAGAGGCGAGCGGCAGCGGCATCATCGCTGCCGGTACGTCTGATATCGTGGTCGGTGCAGGGGTGGATTCGACCGGCGCACTGAACGTCAGCGGCGCCGGCGCACTGGTGAACAGCGGCGGTTTCCGGATCGCTATCGGCGCCTTTGGCCAGGGAGAGGTCACGGTCAGCCAGGGCGGGAGCTTGGAGGCCGCTTCCGCCTTTTCCGGCGACGACGCGCTGGGGATTGGCGAGGCCGCTGGTGGAACGGGCTCGCTGGAAGTTACGGACAGCGGCTCGAGCGTCACGGCGCTGGGCCAGCTCGGCGTCGGCGACGCGGGTAGCGGCGTGCTGATCATTCAGAACGCGGCAACAGTGACGACGGGCAACAACGGCTCTGTCGATCCGTCGCAGGGCGTCGACATCGCCGAGGCGACCGGCGGCAGCGGCCAGGCCACGGTCAGCGGCACTGATTCGCTGCTTACCAATACTGGTCGTTTCGTTGTCGGCGATCTCGGTGCCGGCAGCCTGGACATTCAGAGCGGCGGCACAGTGATCACCACACCCGGCACGGTTGCTGGGCTGGCCGGTGCGGATATTGCGGCCCAGGCCGGCAGCGACGGCTCGTCGGTGACGGTGACCGGGGTGAGCTCCACCTGGAGCATCGGCGGCACGCTGATCGTGGGCGATCTCGCCTCTGGCGGCCTGAACGTCTCGGCCGGCGGCGCGGTGACCGCCAGCGCGCTCATGCTCGGCAACAGCGCCACCGGTGTGGGCGATCTGTCGCTCTCCGGCACCGCCAGCAACGTCACGCTCGCCGGCGGGCTCATTGTCGGCGGCTCCGGCATCGCCGACATCTCGATCGCCAACGGCGCCACGCTGTCCGGCACCGACGGCGACATCGGCCTCGGCACCGGCTCCTCCGGCGTGATCGACATCGAAGGTGCCGCCAGCCGGCTCGACCTGTCCGACAACCTCAACATCGGCGACGCCGGCACCGGCGTGCTGATCATGGGCGCCAACACCACGCTGTCGGTGGAGAACAACCTCAACATCGGCGCCGCCGGCGCGCTCAACCAGTTCGGCGGCGTGATCGATCCGGCAACCGGCACGATCCCAGGCCGGCGGCAGCCTGGGCGGCACCGGCGGCACCGACACGTTCACCAACTTCCTGCTCAACGACGGGGTGTTCTTTGCCTCCAGCGGGCTGCCGGAGACGCTGAACGCCGGCTCGATCACCGGCAGCGGGTCGCTGGTGGTGGAGAACGGCGGCACGCTGGTGATCAACGCCGGGACAGTGCTTCAGACGCAGCTGGTGGAGTTCACCAACAGCAGCAGTTTCGCGCTGCTGAACATCGGCTCGATCAGCGGCTTCAGCGCGACCATCGGCAGCTTCAACGGGATTTCCGAGATCCTGCTGCAAGGCGCCTCGATCGCGGCCACCACGTTCGACACCGGCGACGATGTGCTGAGCCTGTTCAGCGATCTCGGCAAGACCGTGCAGATCGGCACGCTGAACGTGTCGGCGAGCGTGACGGGGGACAACCTGACGTCGCTGGAGACGGCCAACGCGCAGGGCGGGCTGGGGGGTGTGCCGTGCTTTGCGGCGGGCACGCGGATCGCGACCGAGCGCGGGCTGGTGGCGGTGGAGGCGCTGGCGGTGGGCGATCGGGTGCGGCTGGCGCCGGATGGTCCGGACGGCGCCGGGTCGCTGGCGGTGGAGTGGATCGGGCGGCGGGTGGTGGACTGCCGCCATCACCCGAAGCCGCGCGCGGTATGGCCGGTGCGGGTGCGCGCGGGGGCGTTCGGGGCGGGGTGCCCGGGGCGGGACGTTTATCTCTCGCCCGACCACGCGGTGTATGCGGATGGCGTGCTGATCCCGGTGAAGTATCTGGTGGACGGAGAGAGCGTGACGCAGGTGGCGGTGGACCAGGTGGGGTATTTCCACGTGGAACTGGAACGCCACGCGGTGCTGCTGGCCGAGGGGCTGGCGGCGGAGAGCTACCTGGACACCGGCGACCGCAGCAGCTTCATCAATGGCGGCGGCGCGGTGCGGCTGCATGCCGACTTCGCGTCACTGCGCTGGGAGGCACAGGGCTGCGCGCCGCTGGTGGTGACGGGGCCGGAGGTGGAGCGGGTAAGGGCGCGGGTCAAACGCGCGGCATAGGCACCCTGGGCTCCGCCCCGAACCCCGGCAGGGCTCCGCCCCTGCACCCCGGCAAAGGCTGTGCCTTTGCAATCCATCTGTTTTGGTTGGGTGTGGGGGTGGGCGCCGACCTCGCTGCTGGTAACAGCCTTGTAGGCGCCCACCCCCCACACCCAACCCAAGTAGCGGGTTCCAAGGGCATTGCCCTTGGCGGGGTCCAGGGGCGGAGCCCCGGGGGTGCTTGCATTCGCGGCGCCCTGCCCCAAACATCCCCTCATGTCCGGTTTCAACTCGCGCGTCCGGGCCGTGCTTGGCCCCACCAACACCGGGAAGACACATCTCGCCATAGAGCGGCTTCTGGGGCATGCCTCGGGAATCATCGGTTTCCCGCTGCGTCTGCTCGCCCGCGAGAACTACGATCGCATGGTCGCTCGCAAAGGTGTCCGCTCCGTCGCCCTCATCACCGGCGAAGAAAAAATCATCCCCCCGGACGCACGCTGGTTCTCCTGCACCGTCGAAGCCATGCCCCTCGACCGCACGGCCGAGTTCCTGGCGGTGGACGAGATCCAGCTCTGCGCCGACCCCGATCGCGGGCACGTCTTCACCGATCGCCTGCTGCACGCGCGCGGCCTCGTTGAAACGATGTTCCTCGGCGCCGAAACAATTCGCCCGCTGCTCCACCGCCTGGTCCCCGAGGTCGCCGTCGAGACCCGTCCACGCATGTCCCGGCTGACCTATGCCGGACCGGTCAAGCTGACCAAGCTGCCGCCGCGCAGCGCCGTCGTCGCGTTCAGCGCCGCCGAGGTCTATGCGATCGCCGAACTGATCCGCCGTCGCCGCGGCGGCTGCGCGGTGGTCATGGGCCGGCTCAGCCCACGCACCCGCAATGCCCAGGTGGCGCTCTACCAGGACAAGGAGGTGGATTTCCTGGTCGCCACCGACGCCATCGGCATGGGCCTGAACATGGATGTCGATCACGTCGCGTTTGCCGGCATCTCCAAGCATGACGGGCACCGGGTGCGCCGCCTGACCGCGGCGGAAGTGGCGCAGATCGCCGGACGCGCGGGACGCGGAATGCGGGACGGCACGTTCGGCACCACCGCCGCCTGCCCGCCTCTGCCGGACGAGTTGGTGGCGCAGGTCGAAGCCCACAGCTTCGAGCCGATCGAGGCGCTGTGCTGGCGCAACAGCGAGCTCGATTTCACCCATATCGACGCGCTGCTGGCCAGCCTCACCGAACCCCCGCCGGGACCGGGTCTGGTCAAGGGCAACGACGCGGCGGACCTGGAGACGCTCGCAGCCTTGGCGCGGGAGCCGGAGATGCGCCGGCTGGCCCACAACCGATCCAGGCTGCGGATGCTGTGGGACGCCTGCCAGATCCCCGACTTCCGCAAACTGGCGGACGAGACGCACACGCGGCTCTGCGCCCGGGTGTTCACCCATCTGATGCAGGAAGGACACGTGCCGACCGACTGGCTGGCGGAGCAGATCGCGGCGCTGGCGCGCGCCGACGGCGATCTCGACACGCTGATGCAGCGGCTGGCCGGCATCCGGGTGTGGTCCTACATCGCCGCCCGCTCCGACTGGGTCAGGAACGCCACCCACTGGCAGGCCCGCGCACGCGAAGTGGAGGACCTGCTGTCGGACGCCCTGCACGAGCGTCTGACCACCCGGTTCGTGGACCGCCGCGCCGCGCATCTGATGCGCCGGCTGGATGCCGGTGACGGACAGGAGCTGCTGTCGGCCGTCACCAGGCGCGGCGAGGTGGTGGTGGAGGGCCATCCGGTCGGGCAGATCGGCGGCTTCACGTTTTTCCCCGACCCCGGCACCGACAGCGACGGACGCAAGCTGGTGATGCGCGCCGCGCGCCGCGCGCTGCGGGAAGAGATGCCGCGCCGCGTGACGCTGGCGGAAACCGCGGAGGATGCCGCCTTCACGCTCGACCGGGACCACCGCCTGGAGTGGGATGGGCAGCCGGTCGCCCAACTCCGCCCCGGTGCCACGGCGCTGCGGCCGCTGGTCGAGGTGCTGGACAGCGATTTCCTGGACGGCGCCCAGCGCGAGCGGCTGCGCGTGCGCCTGCAACGCTTCGTGGACGACCGGGTGGAGACGGATTTCGCGCCGCTGTTCCGCGCCAGGGAGCAGGCCGCCGCGAACCGGTCCCTGCGCGGCCCGCTGCACCGGTTGTCGGAGTCGCTCGGCGTGATCGTGGGAACCCCCGAGGCCGGCGACCAGCAGGCACGCCGCCCCTTGAAGACGCTCGGGGTGAAAAGCGGCCGCTTCGCACTGTTCATGCCAGGGCTGCTGAAGCCCCGGGCGGCGGCGATGCGGGCGCAGCTCTGGGCGCTGCGGCGGGGAATCCCCCTGCCGGAGCTGCCGCGCGGCGGATTGGTCTCGCTGCCCGCGTCGTTCTGGCCCGACGGGTTCGCCGCGGCTTTGGGCTGGATCGAGGCTGGCCCCGTGCTGCTGCGGCTGGATATGGCGGAACGGGTCGCGGCCGATCTGGCCTGGGCATCGCGGCACGGTGCGACGGCGTTGCCGGCCGACCTCTCCTCGCGCCTGTCCATCCGCCAGGACCTGCTGCCGGCAGTCCTCCGGCGACTCGGGTTCCGGGTGATCCCCGGGCAGGCCCCCGGGCAAACCCTGGCAGCCGACCAGTATGGACCGCCGGCGCCGCTGATGATCGCGCCGCTACGGCGCCGGCCGCCCGTGCGGATCGTCCCCGACCGCTCGGCGGCACCGGCGCCGGGTCCGTTCGCTTTGTTGGCTTCGCTGGCCTCCCTGCGCCGCTGACCGGCCGGATGGATGAAACCGAAGACCAGGACTGGCAGCGACTGGACAAATGGCTGTGGTGCGCCCGGTTCATGCGCGCGCGCAGCGAATGCACCCGGCTGATCGGCGAAGGCACGGTGCGGCTCAATCGCCAGCCCACCGACAAGGCGCACGCGCGGCTGCGCGTCGGCGACGTGCTGACGGTGCCGCTGCACGGAACCGTGCGGGTGGTGCGGGTGCTGGCGCTGGCGATGCGCCGCGGACCGGCGCGGAAGCGCGCCTGCTCTACGAGGAATTGCCCGAGCAGTGATCTTATCCCAGACCGCATTGATGCTGACCCTTCCCGTCACGGCCGACCCCTTCCGTCACGGCCGGCCCCTTCCCGTCATGCCCTGCCCCTTTCCGTCACGGCTGGCCCCCCCCGTCATGGCCGCGCCCCACCCGTCATGGCCGGGCTTGTCCTGGCTTGTCCAGGCCATCCACGACTTTGCCGCCCACCGTGCCGCTCGTTCGCTTCAGTTTACGCCGGGCAACACCGGCAGGACGAGTTACCCTCAATGCGGTCCGATATTATCCCAGACCGCACTGAGTGTCCATCCGAGAACACTGCGAGTTATTTGAGTTGGTTAGCGGAACCGCCCGAAGCCATTGATCCGGCTCGGATTCCTGTGGGTCTATACGCGGCACAGATTGGCGAGGTGCCGCATGTGGACGACAGAGAATCGCTGCCGCTATGACCGCAGCAAGCTGCGCTACCCCAGCGACTTGACCGACCAGGAATGGGCGTTGATCGAGCCGCTGATCCCACCAGCCAAGACGGGCGGCAACAAGCGGACCGTGGATGAGCGGGAGATTGTCAACGGGTTGATGTACATCCTCAGCACCGGTTGCCAGTGGGCGTCGCTGCCGAAGGACCTGCCGCCGCGCAGTACCGTCAACGACTATTTCCGGCGCTGGGATGACGACGGCACACTCGAGCGCATCCATCATGTCCTGTATGTGCAATGCCGTGAACTGGCCGGCCGGGAAGCCAACCCCACGGCCGGGATCATCGACAGCCGGAGCATCAAGAGCGCAGAAAAAGGGGGCTCCGCATTGATCCGTCGGGTTATGACGCCGGCAAGAGTGCGCCTCGAAGGCGCGCATCATCTATGGAGGAAGGTTCCATCCGGAGAGTTGTCGATTGATCCGGAAGCTGACGAGCGGCGCGGCTGGGCAACTGGCCTCGTCGAAGCCTCGTGACAAAGGCCGCCTTGGGCGGCCGAGCGATCCAGCGGGCCGTAACGTTAGTGAAGTTCGAGCAGGCCTCGAAAGAGTTAATGCAGACGCCGACCCGCCTTTTGCTCGGGGAAGGCCGCGCGGACAGGGAAGCAATCGACAAACGCACCTGCCTGGTCTGCCGGGGTATTGGACACAGCACGTTGGAATGGTGATGCGGGTAATCGAGGGAGACCCGTCCGGGTCGGAGGTCGCGGCTTCAACACCGCCTCGGAGCGGTGGATCGGACGGGTGTCGGACAGGGTCGTATGACCGTCGAAGCCGGGTAACGCCGGCAGAGGAAAGGACCCTGACTTCTGGTGCGCTTTCGAAGTTGGCGAAGTGGGGGTGATTGGCGATGAGCCTCGAAACACCCGATAAGATCAGGAGCCTTCAGAGAAAGCTGTACTGCAAGGCGAAGGCGGAGCCCGCTTTCCGCTTCTACATTCTCTACGACAAGATCTGCCGTGCGGACGTCCTTCTGCGTGCCTATACGCTCGCCCGCGCCAATGCGGGTTCGCCAGGCGTGGACGGGATGACCTTCGAACAGATCGAGGCGGCGGGTGTAGACGCGTGGCTGGCGGGCTTGCGCGAGGACCTCGTCTCGAAGACCTACCAACCTGATCCAGTGCGGCGGGTGATGATCCCGAAGCCTGGCGGCGGCGAACGTCCGCTCGGCATCCCGACGATCCGGGACCGAGTGGTTCAGGCCGCAGCCAAGATCGTGCTGGAGCCGATCTTCGAGGCGGACTTCGAGGACGGTGCCTACGGCTATCGGCCGCGTCGGAGCGCGATCGATGCCGTCAAGGAAACGCACCGGCTACTATGCCGGGGCTACACCGACGTAGTCGATGCCGACTTGTCGAAGTATTTCGACACGATCCCGCACGCGGACCTCCTCCGATCGGTGGCCCGCCGCGTCCTCGACCGGAACGTGCTGCGGCTGATCAAGCTGTGGCTGCAAGTGCCGGTCGAGGAACGGGATGGCGACGGGAAACGGCACATGAGCGGCGGCAAGAGCAACACTCGCGGCACCCCCCAGGGTGGGGTCGCCAGTCCCCTGCTCTCCGTCATCTACATGAACCGATTCCTGAAGCATTGGCGGCTGACGGGGCGCGGCGAGGTTTTCCACGCACATGTCATCTCCTATGCCGACGACTTCGTCATCCTCAGCCGCGGACACGCGGAAGAGGCTCTGACCTGGACGCGGGCGGTGATGACGAAGCTCGGGCTGACGCTCAACGAGGCGAAAACCTCGGTGAAGAATGCCCGGCGTGAAGGCTTCGACTTCCTTGGCTACACACTGGGACCGCGCCACCTTCCCAATGGAGGCCGCTGGTACCTGGGGGCGAGCCCGTCCAAGAAGAGCGTGCAGCGGGTCAAAGTGAAGATCGGCGAACTGCTGGTGCCCGGCAACAAGGGCGCCTGGGATGAAGTGCGAGCACGGTTGAACCGCGTTCTGCGCGGTTGGTCGGCCTACTTCTCCTACGGCGCCCTCGCGTCGGCATACGAGGCCGTCGATCAGCATGTCTATGACCGAACGCGGCACTTCCTCCGTCAGCGACACAAAGTGCAGGGACGCGGAGCGGACCAGTTCTCCCGAGAATATGTCTACGGGGAATTGGCCGTCCGATGCCTTCGACGCCAGCGCAGTCGGTCGTCGCCGTGGGCCTTGCGGTGAAGCCAGTCGGAAAGCCGGATGCGGGAAATCCGCACGTCCGGTTTGATGAGCGGGGACGGGAAACGGGGCAATGCCACCGCGCCCGTCCTCGACTTTACAGATCAACGGCAAGAAGCGGCATATTCTGGTCGACACCCAGGGTCTGCTGATGCAGGCCGTAGTTCACGCCGCCGACATCCAGAGCCTGCCCTCGGGCTTGACCCGAGGGACCGCGACGGCGGCTTGCTGGTGATGGGATCGCTGTTCGGACTGTTCCCGTTCCTGCTCAAGCTCTATGCCGACAGCGGCTATCAGGGGCCGAAGTTCCAGCAGGGGCTGCGTGTGGTATGCAAGCAGGTCAACCTGGAGATCGTGAAGCGCTCCGAGATCGGCAAATTCGTAGTGTTACCCAAGCGCTGGATCGTAGAACGCACCATCGCCTGGCTGAACCGGTGCCGGCGATTGGCCAAGGACTGGGAATGTCTCAATCGAAACGCTCTTGGCTTCCTGCGTTGGGCCTCCATCCGCCTGATGGTCAGAAAGCTTTGTCAGAACATAATATGATCCCGGATGGACTTTGAGGGTGACCTACGCTCGCCACTCCCGCGCAACGCTCGTCATCCCCGCTCGCCTCTCGTCATTCCCGCGAAAGCGGGAACCCAGCCAAACCCCCGGAATTCCGCGCTTTTCGCCCGGATGCCCGGTTTCGCGAGCATGACGGACCTAGCGTCTCCGTCCCCGCGGGCTGGTATGGCGGCTGCCGCCCGACGATCCCCGCAGCAGCCGACACTTCGCGCCGCTGCTATTGCGGACCAGTGATCTTGCACCTGGGGGCAATCCTGGGCATATCGCGACCGCGTCGCCGCCGAGGATCACCGCATGACCTACGTGGTCACCGAAACCTGCATCCGCTGCAAATACATGGACTGCGTCGAGGTCTGTCCGGTGGATTGTTTCTATGTCGGCGCCAACATGCTGGTCATTCATCCGGACGAATGCATCGATTGCGGCGTGTGCGAGCCCGAGTGCCCGGTGGAGGCGATCGTCCCCGACAGCGACGACAAGGCCGCCGCATGGGCGGAGCAGAACCGGGTCTATGCCACTCAGTGGCCCAACATCACCCGCAAGGGCACGCCGCCAGCCGACGCCGACGAATGGAAGGACAAGCCGGGCAAGGCCGACCTGTTCGACCCCGAGCCAGGGCAGCCCTGACCCGCTTTCTCGGCCGGCCCCCATGACGGGGGCAGGTTTTCGTGCTATGTTTGTTTTCGGGCGTTGTGGCGCGCCTGCCTCACGACACACCAGGGGCAGGCTTCGGCGAATTGTCGCATTTCCCAGTCGGGAGCCGGTTTCATCGGGGCGGGGTGCGAGCGCGCCTGACGCGCCTTGGGGATTTGGGAAGGGATCAGACAGAGGTGCCAAGCATGAAGGCAAGCGCGGGGACCGCTGCGACGGCGCGTCGTCCCACGGTGCCAGCCTCGCGGACCGTCGCCAAGGCAGTTGCCAAGCCTGCTGCGAAGCCGGCCAGGAAATCAGCCCCGGCGCAGGTTTCGCCGGCCAAGGCACGGCCGGCCTCGGCCGCGCCCGCATCGCGGCGTGAAGCGGCCGAGGCTTCCCGGCCCGCGGCACCGAAGCAGGCGCCCGCCAAGCCGTCAGCGCCCAAAGCCAGCGCGGCACCCAAGGCCAGCCCAGCACCCAAGGCCAGCCCAGCACCCAAGCCCGCACCGAAGCCGCCGGCCCCCGCCCAGTTGACGGAAGCCGCGAAACCGAAACCGCCGACGACCAAGCCGCCGGTCGAGACGGTGCCCCCCAAGCGGGCTGCGAAGCCAGTCATCGTTGCACCGCCGGTGCCGGTGGAGGCTGCGACACCCGTCGCCCCTCAGCCCGAAAAGCCCGAACCGCACGCGCCAACCGGACCGCGCCAACCGAACCGCGCCAACCCGAACCGCACCAACCGAACCGCGCCAACCCGAACCGCGCCAACCCGAACCGCGCCAACCCGAACCGCGCGAGCCCGAGGCGGCAGTTGCCGCGCCGGCCTCCGTCGCTCACGAGGAGAGTAAGCCCCTGCCCATCCCGCCCGTGTCGACCCCCTCACCCGTGGCCGAGCCCCAGCCGGCGCCTGTCATGCCGATGCGGCCCATGCCGCCCATCAACCGCCCCATGCCGATGCCCCGGCCCATGGCCAAGGCAGAGGTGTTCGTCGAAGGGGATCATGTCGTCTATCCCACCCATGGCGTCGGCAAGGTGGAGCGGATCGCGATCGAGGAGATTGCCGGCCACAAGCTCGAACTGATCCACATCACGTTCGAGGAAAACCGCATGACCCTGCGCGTGCCGGTGGCGAAGGCACGCACCGCCGGTCTGCGCAAGCTGGCCACCCGCAAGCTGTTCGATGAAGCCTTGGCGGTGCTGAAGGGCCGGGCGCGCATCAAGCGCACCATGTGGTCCCGCCGCGCGCAGGAATACGAGGCCAAGATCAATTCCGGCGATCCGCTGTCGATCGCCGAGGTGGTGCGCGACCTGCACCGCAATGCCGGCCAGCCGGACCAGAGCTTCAGTGAACGCCAGATCTACGAATTGGCGATGGACCGTCTCGCGGCCGAACTGGCCGCTTTGGACCAGACCGACAAGGCAACCGCGGCCACCAAGCTCACGGATTTCCTGAAGACGGTATAACGGCGCGCCCGAAGACGTCCGAACAAAAACACGTCAAAAACAAACGTCGTGGCGGGGCTTGGCCGGGCTTGGCCCGGCCACCCACGTCTTTGCTGCCGCGGAGGCCGCGAACACCTGGCGACCGGGCCGCCTCGGCGCAAGACATCGAGTCGCGTTCCCCAACGAGTAGCATGCTCACGCCCCGCCATTCCTGACGGTCGCGAACCAGGCTTCCTCGTCCGCGTCCCGCTGGCGGCCGCCAAGAGCCGCGGCGACGCCGGCGATGAAAGCGCCGATCAGCATCGACACGCCGATGAAGATCGACAGATAGGCGCCGGCCTTGCGGGACGCATCGGCAGCCTGGAGCACCTTGGTCTCCGCTGCCTTTTCCTGTGCCAGCACCTCATCCACGCGCTTTGTCGCATCGGCCTGCGACAGCCCGGTGCGTGACGCCACCAGTTGCGCGAGGTACGTCTTATCGGCCGCGGGCACGTCGCCGGTCTGTGTGCCGCGTACCAGGATGCGGGTGGTTTCACCGCGAACATCCGCCTCGGAAGCGTTGGTCGCCGGGTGATCCGAGCGGAACAGGCTGTCAACAAAATATCCGGTCGGGCTGAGGGCGTTTGACCCGCCCGCCGCCTGCGTAGCCCCTTGCGCCGCCCCCTGGGCCACCCCGGACACGGCGTGAACCCCGCCGCCCACCAACGATGAAGTTGCTGAAGCGAGGAACGCGGCGACGAAGACCGAAGCCACCGCCCAGCTCAGAAACCCGTTGGCCGTGTCGCGGAAGAACACCTCGTGGGTGTGCACCCCGGCCCACTTCGTCCGCAGCCGGCCGGTGAGATACCCACCCAGCGCGGAAGCCAGCCATTGCACCACGATCAGCCATATCGCCGCCGCCGCGGTGAACGTCGCCAGTGATGCGCCGGACCCCGACCACGGGGAAACCGAGGCCAGCCCGAACCCCGATCCGAGCGCCAGCAGGATCAGCGATAGGGCCGCGGCCGCGAAAGCGCCGCCGATAACGGCGCCCCAGGCAACCCCGGAGCTCGGGGATTCCGGGACGGGGCCCGCCGGAGCGCCGGTTGCTCGACCCATGACCTGGCTTTGCATTGGCTCGCCCTCCCGGTCAGTGCCAGATCAGCGCGAGAATGATGATGATCGGGATCGGCACCCCGAGCAGCCACAGAAGAATCCCACGGCCCATTTTGAATCTCCTATTTTCTTTATCGTTCTTTTTGAGCCCGATGGGGCGAGATTGCGGCACACTCATCCGCGGCCGGCAGGAATCCACGTAGCTCGCGCGGATGTGCGAATGACCCAGCGGATGATAACGATCGGGTGGAATCTCCGCTCCGGTGTCGGTCTTTCGTCGTTCCCGCCCGATATCGATGGGCCGAACTCATCCCCTCACCACGGCAATGGACACGAACCGCCACCGGGCGCTAACCCGGACCCACGACCGCGGGAGCAGGGCATGGCGCAATCGATTCGTCCGGTGATGCTGCTGATTCTCGACGGCTTCGGCTGGCGGCAGGAGCGTGCCGACAACGCCATCCGCCTGGCGCGCATGCCCAATTTCGACCGCCTCTGGGCCACCTGCCCGCACGCCTTCCTGCGCACCTCGGGCGCCGATGTCGGGCTGCCCGAGGGCCAGATGGGCAACTCCGAGGTCGGCCACATGAATATCGGCGCCGGCCGCGTGGTGACGCAGGACCTTCCGCGCATCTCCCAGGCGGTTGCCGATGGAACGATCGCCCACGCGCCGGCGCTGCGCACCCTGATCGACAAGCTGAAAGCCTCCGGCGGCACCTGCCATCTGCTGGGCCTGGTCTCGCCCGGTGGCGTCCACGCCCACCAGGACCATGCCGCCGCTCTCGCCGGCGCGTTGCACGCCGCCGGCATCCGCACCGTGCTGCACGCCTTCACCGACGGGCGCGACACGCCGCCGCAATCCGGCCGCGACGACCTGGCCCGCCTGGCCGCTGCCCTGCCGCAAGACGTGCCAATCGCCACCGTGTCCGGGCGCTATTACGCGATGGACCGTGACAAGCGCTGGGACCGCGTGAGCAAGGCGTATCGCGTGCTGGCGGAAGCGGACGGCCCACACGCCGCCTCCGCCGACGCCGCGATGCAGGACTGGTACGGCGACGGCACCACCGACGAGTTCGTCGTCCCCAGCGTGATCGGCGACTACAAGGGAATGCAAGACGGCGACGGGCTGCTCTGCTTCAACTTCCGCGCCGACCGGGTGCGGGAGATCCTCGGCGCCCTGCTCGATCCCGGCTTCGATGGTTTCAAACGGAAGCGCCGCATCCGCTTCGCCGCCGCCGCCGGCATGACCCAGTACAGCACGGAACTGGATGCATTCCTGGACACGCTGTTCCCGCCCGAACACCTGCATGACGTGCTTGGCGAAGTGGTTGCCGATGCCAACATCCCCCAGCTCCGCGCCGCGGAGACCGAGAAATACCCGCACGTCACCTATTTCCTGAATGGCGGCCGGGAGACGCCAGTTCCCGCACGAGGATCGCATCATGGTGCCCGTCGCCGAAGGTCGCCACCTACGACCTGCAGCCGGAAATGTCGGCCCCGGAGCTTACCGGCAAAGTGGTCGCCGCGATCGAAACCGGCCGCTACGGCCTGATCGTGATGAACTACGCCAACCCCGACATGGTCGGCCACACCGGCAGCCTGCCGGCCGCCATCAAGGCGGTGGAAACGGTGGATGCCGGCCTCGGCCGCATCGCCGAGGCGATCGCCGCCCGCCACGGCGCCCTGCTGGTCACCGCCGACCACGGCAACTGCGAACTGATGCGCGACCCGGTCACCGGCAGCCCATACACCGCCCACACCACCAACCCCGTCCCTGTCCTGCTGATCGGCGCAGACAAAGCCGGCCTGCACGACGGCCGCCTGGCCGACCTCGCCCCCACCCTTCTCTCCCTGATGGACCTGCCGCAACCCGCCGCCATGACCGGCCACTCGCTATTGAAAGGCCAAGCTTGAGCCTGACCTTCACCTCTCCCGCTCCGCGGGAGAGGTCGCCGCACGCGGCGCGGCGGGTGAGGGTGCAGCGGCCCTCCGAACCTGCCTTCTGCTCACCCTGCTCCCCCTCGCCGCGACCGCCCAGACAACCCAATCCCCCGACCAGACCCGGCGACAGCTCCAGCAAACCGAGCGCGACCGCGCCGCCGCCCTGGCGGCCCAGCAAAGCGCCACCGCCCAAGCCGCCGCGGCGGCTTCCGAGGCCGCCCGCCTGGCGCAGCAGCGCGAAGCTGCCGAAAACCGCCTCCTGCTGGCCCAGCAGGCGGTCGCCGCCGCGGCCGGGCGGATGGCGCAAATCGCCGACTCCCAGCGCACCGCCCAGGCCGCCATCGCCGACCGCACCGCCGCCCTGGCCCCGCTGCTGCCATTGATGGAGCGCCTGTCCCGCTACCCGGCCGAGACCATCCTGGCGGTCCCCCTTCCGCCCCAGGACGCCGTCCGTGGCCTGCTGGTGGTGCGGGCCATCACCCGGCAGGCCGCCCGCGACGCCGCGGAGCTGCGCCACCTGCAAGCCACCCTGCGGGCCACCGCCGACGCCATGCGGCAGGAAGCGCCCACCCTCGCCGCCGCCCAGGCCGAGCAGGAATCCGCCGCCGCCGATCTGGACCGCCAACTCGCGCTCGCCAATGAGGGCCGCCGCGCCGCCGAAGACGAATCCGCCGCCGATGCCCGCCGCGCCGCCGACCTGGGCGCTCAGGCCGCCACCCTGCGCGGGCTGCTCGACCAGCTCGAACAGGCAGCCCGCCGCCGCCGCGAGCAGGCCACCGTCGCGGCGGCAAAACCGGTCGTCCCGAGCGTCGGCCCGTTGCGCGGGACGCTGACAACTCCCGTTGCCGGACGAATCGTCCGCACCTGGGGCGAACCGACCGAGGCCGGCCCGGCGGTCGGCGTCTCCTACCGCGCCGCGCCGGGCGCCCGCGTGATTGCGCCATGTGCCGGATCGGTGCTGTTCGCCGCCCCGTTCCGCAGCTATGGCAGCCTGATGATCATCGATTGCGGCGGCGGCTACGCGGCCGTGCTGGCGGGTTTCGGGCGGCTCGACGCGCATCTGGGCGATACCGTCCGCCGCGGCGCACCGGTCGGCACCCTGCCGTCCGGACCCAGCCCTAATCTCTATCTGGAGCTGCGCCGCGACGGCCAGCCGGTGAACCCAGTTGCTGCGGTCAAGACCGCCCGCTGACCACTCCCCCCGCGCGGGGGGGCAGGGGGGGCTCACCCCGCCTCCTCCGGCGTAATGGTCACCCCCACCCGTTCACCCCGACGCAGCACCTCCATCGAACTCGCCACCCCCGCGCGCTCGCCGGTGAGCAGGCGGTGCAGATCGTCCACGCCGCCCACCGGCGTGTCGGCAAACCGCACCACCATGTCTCCCACCTGCACGCCGGCCCGCGCCGCCGGCCCGTCCGGCGTGACTTCCATCGCCAGCGCGCCGGTGCGTAGCGGCAAATCCAGCGCCCGGCGCAGCCGCGTCTGCAACGGCACCGTCTGCGTCGCCAGGCCCAGCCGCGCCCGCCGCACCCGCCCGTCGCGCATCAGCCGCATCGCCACATCGGCCGCGGTGTCGATGCCGATCGCGAAGCAGATCCCTTGCGCCGGCAGGATGGTCGCGGTGTTGATGCCCACCACCCGCCCGGCGCCGGACACCAGCGGCCCGCCCGAGTTGCCCGGATTCAGCGGCGCGTCGGTCTGGATCACGCTGTCGATCAGCCGCCCCGAGCGAGCCCGCAGCGTGCGGCCCAGCGCACTGACGATCCCCGCCGTCAGCGTGCACTGGAACCCGAACGGATTGCCGATCGCCAGCACCAGCTCACCCACATGCAGACCGGCCGACCGCCCCAGCTCCGCGTGCGGCAGCCCGGCGCCCGCCAGCCGCAGCACCGCGGTATCCGTCTCCGGGTCGTCGCCCACCAGCGTCGCCGCCAGCTCCCGCCCGTCCGTCAGCGACGCACGCAGCCCCGCGGCACCGGAGACCACATGGCTGTTGGTCAGCGCATACCCGTCCGGGGTGAAGATCACGCCCGACCCCTGCCCACGCGGACGCCCCTCGGCATCCAGCGCCAGCACGTGCAGCACCGTCGGCGCCACCCGCTCGAACGCGTGCACGACACGCGCGGAATATGGGTCGAGTGTCTCGTCCAGCTCTGGAGGAAGGCCAATCTGATCTAACGGCATGGCAGTGCCTGCGATGTGACGAAAAGGGCACCGATATGGGTGTGTCCGCCACCCAGGGTCACCCGGCCACACGGCCAGGGGCGCCCCCCACCATCCGGCCGATGGCGGCGCCGCCTGCCGTCGCGCATGCTCGGGCACCGAACACAGGAGACAACCATGGCGATCGAGGATTTGGCACGGCTTTCCGACGGGCTGGCGGAAATGGTCGCGGCGGCGGGCGGTCTCGTCGTCGGGCTGCGCGCCGCCGGCAACGGCCGCACCCCAGCCGGCAGCATTGGGGCTGGCCGCACCCCAGCCAGTCGGACAGGCGGCAGCCGCGCCGGCAGCGGCATCCTGTGGCGCGACGGCATCGTGGTGACCTCCGAGCAGGCGCTGCCCGACGCGCCGGAGTACGTCACGCTGCTCCCCGGCGGCGCTGAGGCGCCCGCCACCCTTGCCGGCCGCGACCGCGGCACCAACGTCGCCGCGCTGCGCGTGGAAGCCGCCGCGCCGGCCCGGGATCGCGGCGAACCTGCCGGCCCCGGCGCCCTGGCGGTCACGCTCGGCAGTGACGGCGCCGGCGGCTGCGCCGCGCGCCTCGGCATGGTGCACCGGCTCGGACCGCCCTGGCACAGCATGGCGGGCGGACGCATCGACCGGCTGATCCGCCTCGACGTTCGGCTGTCCAGCGCGGAGGAAGGCGGCCCGGTGCTGGACCTGCGGGGCCGGCTGCTCGGCATGTCCACGCTCGGGCCGCGCCGCCACGCCCTGGTGATCCCGCCCGCCACGATCGACCGGGTGCTCGACCCCCTGCTGTCGCAGGGCCGCGTGCCGCGTGGCTGGCTCGGCGTGGCGTTGCAGCCGGTGGCGCTGCCCGATGCCATGCAGGCCACCGCCGGCTGCGGCTCCGGCCTGATGGTGATGTCGCTGCACGCCGGCGGTCCCGCCGACCAGGCCGGCCTCCTGCCCGGCGACATCCTGCTCGCGCTCGACGGCGTTCCGAGCACGACACTGCGCCGCCTTGCCCAGCACCTGGCCCCCGAGCGTGTCGGCGCCGCCTGCGCCCTCCGCATCGTCCGCGCCGGGGCCGTGCAGGACGTCCAGGCCACCATCGGCGCCCGGCCTTGAGCGCCCGCCCTCGAGTGCCCGGCCTTGAATGATGGGCTGCGGGTCGCACTGCTCGCCGCCGACGCGGTGCGGCAGCGCGGCCTCGCGGCCCTGGTGGCCGCCGCCGGCCATGCGGTAACAGACGAAACCGATAGCGCGGACGTCCTGCTCGCGGACGCCGAGGCAATCGACGCCGGCAGCCCGTCCCCATCCATCCCCATCATCGTGCTCGGCCTGGATGACCCGGACGCGTCCTACGCCGGCATCCTGCCGCGCGCGCCGTCGCCCGATCTGCTGGATGCGGCGGTGCGGGCGGTTGCCGCCGGCCTGGCGGTGCGCGCACCGCCCGACCAGGCCGAGCATGGTTTCCACCCGGCCCCCTCGCTACCGCTCGATCCGCCGGCGCCGTTGCTCACGCCGCGCGAGATCGAAGTGCTGGCGGCGATCGGCCAGGGCCTGAGCAACAAGGAAGTCGCGCGCCGGCTGGATATTTCCACCCACACGGTGAAGTTTCACCTGGAAGCGGCGTTCCGCAAGCTGGGCGCCACCACCCGTGCTGAGGCGGTGGCAAAAGGCCTCCGCCGCCGTCTGATCGAGGTTTAGCCAGAAACCACCCCGATCGTCATTCCCGCGTAATACCAACCCGCATTGATGCTGGCCCTTCCCGTCATGGCCGGCCCCTTTCCGTCATGGCCGGGCTTGTCCGGCTTGTCCCGGCCATCCATGACTTTGTCGCCCACCGCGCTGCTCGTTCGCTTCACGTTGCTCCGGGCAACACCGACAGGATGAGTTATTCCCAATGCGGCCCGGTATAAGATCGTCATTCCTGCGAAAGCAGGAATCCATCTGTCGCTCGACGGACTCCCACCTCCATGGCCACGACGAATAGCCTGTTGCGCGATGCGATCCTGCGGCCGCGATAACCGCGCGCCGCCAACCGGCACCGCTGCAACAGATCGGGCCTCACCACCAACTATCGTCCCAGCGACACCCCGCCATAAGGCTGGCTGCCGAGCACGCTCGGCCGCAACCCCTGCACCTCCTTCCGCAGCGCCACGTACGCCCGCACATCCGCCAGCCTGACCAGCGGCACATCGTCGTACATCGCCTGCTGCGCCTGTTCGTACAGCCGCACGCGCGTATCTTGATCGGCGGTCAGGTTCGCCGCCCGCACCGCCTTGTCGTAAACATCGCTGCAATAGTGTGGCGCGTTGGCCGGCGCGCCGCACAGGAAACTCAGCATGATTTCGCTCGGATCGGGATAATCCCAGATCTCCCCCAGCATTCCCACCGCCGCATCACCGTCCCGGATGCGCCGCAAATACTCGCCCCATTCATATGTAACGATCCGTGCCTTCACGCCGATCTTCGCCCAGTCCGCCTGGATCATCTCCGCCGCGCGCCGGCCGTTGGGCATATAGGGACGCACCACCGGGATGGCCCACAGCTCGGTGCTGAACCCGTTCGGATACCCGGCCTCCCCCAGCAACTGCTTCGCCTTGGCCGGATCATACCCGTACGGCTGCAACGCCGCGTCATGCCCCCACAGCGCCGGAGGCACCAGCGCCGCCGCCGCGCGGCCACCGCCCTGGAACACGTCCGCCACCAGGTCCGGCATGTCGATCGCCATCGCCAGCGCCTGGCGCACCCGCTTGTCGTCGAACGGCTTCTGGTCCGTGCGAAAGAAGATGTAACTGATCGTCGTGGTATCCGCGCTCTGCACGCTCAGCGCGGGGTTGTTGCGGATCGCTACCAGATCGGCGGGATTCGGATAGCGTGCGATCTGGCATTCGTTGGTGCGCAGCTTGGCATACCGCACCGACGGATTTGGCGTCACCGCGAACACCAGATTGTCCACCTTGGCGGCGCGACCCGCCTGCCCGCCCCCCGTGCCCCAGAAATCCTTGAAGGCGCGAAACCGCACCAGCATGTCCTTCTGATACTGCACCAGTTGGAACGGCCCGGTGCCGATCAGCTCCGTATCCAGCGCCTCCGGCTTGCCGGCCTTTTCCAGCGCGGCGGCATACTCCGCCGACAGGATCGAGAATGGCGGTATCGACAGCGCCGGCACCAGCGCCGCGTTCGGCGCCTTCAGCGTGAACGCCACCGTGTCGTCGCTGACCTTGGTGACCGACGCCAGATCGGGCGCCAGCAGATCGACGAATTCAGGAAAGTTTCCGTTGGCGCTTTTATAGAACGGATTCATCGCATCGAACATCCGCCGGAAGCTGAACACGACATCGTCGGCATCGAGATCCCGCGTCGGCGCAAACCGCGCGTTGGACTGAAACCTCACCCCGTGCCGCAGCCTGAACACATACCGCAACCCGTCCGGCGATACCGTCCAGGACTCCGCCAGCGCCGGCTGCACCGCCGACCCGCCCGGCTCGATCTCCACCAGCCGGTCGGACACCTGCTCGGAGACATCGAAGCTCGTCGTGCTGAGCTGCGCATTGAGGAAATCGGGCGCCGCCTCCGTGCACACCACCAGGGTATCGGCACGGGCGATACCGGAACCGATCGCCAGGCACGCGGCCAGCAATGCAGCGCAAATCCCAATCAACCTGTTGCCGGCCACTTTGATCACTCCGTTCGATCGCGGACCCTGCACCCTGGGCCGAGTATGCGTCGAACGACTTCTTGCCGGCAAAGGCAGGCCAGCGCGCTATCGCGGTCCCGAATCGAAGTCGCAGGTCGCCCCGCCACCATCCTTCCGCGCAATTGCAGCCGGATCGATCACGCAGCTCATCGCATGAATGCCCTCATGGATCGTGCCCGCCGCGCCTTCCGGCGATACGCCTGCCTCGTTCATGGTCGCGAACAGTTCATTGGCGCGACGCCCGTCCAGCCTGATCGTTGTCGCGCCAAACCTCAGCCCGCACGCGAACGCAGCGATATCGACATCACCGGCACGGCAGATGACGGCGTCGGCGGTGACGTGGATCGTTGCCGTGGTCGACGCGCGCCCGCCTGTACCATCGAGCAGCCCGGCCAGCGCAGCCTTGTCGTGGCCGCTCAACATCGTCGAGTACGAGCCGACAAGCGCAGCAAGCGCCAAAGCGCCATGACCGAAGGCCGTTGCCGCCACAGCGGACGGCGTTGCTGCCGCCAGCGCCAGTCCCATTGCTGCTGCCGGGGGAATCCGCATCCTGCTCTGTAGCACGCGTGATCGCGGCGCTGGCCCCCGGTCGGAACCGCTTCCACCCATTCCGCTCCCGTCCTACACCACCCGCCATGACCGCCTTTCCCCTCGACCCTGCAATCCGCCGCGCCATCCTGCAATCCGTCGATTCTCTCCAGGACGACGCGATCACCCTGCTCTCCAGCCTGGTCCGGCACCGCAGCCTGCTCGGCCAGGAGCACTCCTGCCTTGCTGCGATGGAGGGCATCTATCGCTCCCTCGGGCTCGAGCCCCGTCGCATCCCGGTCAACCCCGCCGCCCTGCAAGACCATCCGGGCTTTTCGCCACCGCTGATCGACTACACCGGCCGCGACCCGGTCGTCGCCCTGCACCACCCGAATGCGGTCAGGGGCCGCAGCCTGCTGCTGCAAGGCCATGTCGATGTGGTGCCGGAAGGCGCGCCCGACCTGTGGACCACCCCGCCCTTCGAACCTTCCATCCGCAACAACCGCCTGTATGGCCGCGGCGCCGCCGACATGAAGGCCGGTATCGTCGCCTACGTAACCGCCTTCCGCGCGCTCGCGACCGCCGGCCTGCAGCCCGCCGCGGAGGTCCAGCTTGCCGCCGTCATCGAGGAAGAATGCACCGGCAACGGCGCCCTCGCCGTGATGCAGGCGCTGCCGAAGCCCGACGCCTGCCTGATCCCCGAACCCGGCCCCGGCCACCCGGCGCTGTACGTGGCAGAGGTCGGCGTCGTCTGGGCCTGGGTCACCGTCACCGGCCGCCCCGCTCATGTCCGCGACATGCAGGCGGGCGTCAACGCCATCGAGGCCGCCGCCGCGATCGCCGCCCGTTTCAAGCATTACGAAATCGAGATGAACCGCGCCGAGCGCCGCCACCCCGCCTTCGCCGCCGACAATCACCCGATCAACGTCAATCTCGGCACCATCGAAGGTGGCGAGTGGAACAGCTCCGTTCCCACCCGCGCGCGCATCGGCCTGCGGGTCGGTGTCATGCCCGGCCATTCCTGCCGGGAGGTTGCCAACGAGATCAGGCGCCTGGTCGCCGACGCGGCCCGCGACTTGAACGGCGCCCGGGCCGACGTCGAGTTCAAGGGCTTCATGGCCGACGGGTGCACCTTCCCCGCGGACCAGGACATCTCGCGTCTCGTCGCGGTCACGCACACAGACCTGTCAGGCGAGCCGTTGCGCCACTACGCCGCCACCGGCCTCACCGATGCCCGTTTCTACCGGCTGTATCAGGATACCCAGGCCACCTGCTATGGCCCAGACTCCGACAACATTCACGGTATCGACGAAAGCGTCGGTCTCGACTCGCTCCGCCACGTCACCCGCGTCATCGCGCTGACCATCGCCACCTGGTGCGGCGTGGAACATCGGCGCGCCTGAGTTGAGCCTGCTGCAACCGCTGCTGTTGGGCGGCTCTTTCGCGTGCATGGCCTTCCTGGCAGCCGCTTTCTGTCGCAACTTCTCGGGAAAGGGCGACGGCGGTTAACTGCCAGCGGCTCGGATCGGCAGCGCCTTCGGCATGAGCTGCTGACCGCCGCTACCGCGTTATCATCGCACCGCCTAGAGGATGCTGATCCAGTTCAACGAGCAACACTTTCATACCTATGTTTCATGCGGAATAGCAGGTTTTGCACACGCCCGTTGCCTAGAAAGAGATAAGCGGTAAATACAAAGGCAGCGATATAAACAAGTAGGTTATACGGCCAGCACAGCGGTGTAATTAGCTGAATTATAGTGCCCTCAAAAGATAGAATAAATCCTAGCGCGACATAGATATAACTCCAACTCTCTGGCCCTCACCGAACTGTCAGATCGGCTTTCAAGGTCGAATTTGCTGTTGCCTTACCGGACAACTCCGCCATTGTCATTCACCATCCCCTCATGACGCCAGCCGTGAGATCGCGCTGTGGCTGACGTTAGTGTCCATCCGAGAACACTGCGAGTCATTTGAGTTGGTTAGCGGAACCGCCCGAAGCCATTGATCCGGCTCGGATTCCTGTGGGTCTATACACGGCACAGATTGGCGAGGTGCCGCATGTGGACGACAGAGAATCGCTGCCGCTATGACCGCAGCAAGCTGCGCTACCCCAGCGACTTGACCGACCAGGAATGGGCGTTGATCGAGCCGCTGATCCCACCAGCCAAGACGGGCGGCAACAAGCGGACCGTGGATGAGCGGGAGATTGTCAGCGGGTTGATGTACATCCTCAGCACCGGTTGCCAGTGGGCGTCGCTGCCGAAGGACCTGCCGCCGCGCAGTACCGTCAACGACTATTTCCGGCGCTGGGATGACGACGGCACACTCGAGCGCATCCATCATGTCCTGTATGTGCAATGCCGTGAACTGGCCGGCCGGGAAGCCAACCCCACGGCCGGGATCATCGACAGCCAGAGCATCAAGAGCGCAGAAAAAGGGGGCTCCGCATTGATCCGTCGGGTTATGACGCCGGCAAGAAGATCAACGGCAAGAAGCGGCATATTCTGGTCGACACCCAGGGTCTGCTGATGCAGGCCGTAGTTCACGCCGCCGACATCCAGAGCCTGCCCTCGGGCTTGACCCGAGGGACCGCGACGGCGGCTTGCTGGTGATGGGATCGCTGTTCGGACTGTTCCCGTTCCTGCTCAAGCTCTATGCCGACAGCGGCTATCAGGGGCCGAAGTTCCAGCAGGGGCTGCGTGTGGTATGCAAGCAGGTCAACCTGGAGATCGTGAAGCGCTCCGAGATCGGCAAATTCGTAGTGTTACCCAAGCGCTGGATCGTAGAACGCACCATCGCCTGGCTGAACCGGTGCCGGCGATTGGCCAAGGACTGGGAATGTCTCAATCGAAACGCTCTTGGCTTCCTGCGTTGGGCCTCCATCCGCCTGATGGTCAGAAAGCTTTGTCAGAACATAATATGATCCCGGATGGACTCTTAAAGCTGCGGGTGATGTAGCGGCTCGGCTCGCTTCCCGCCGCCGCCGTACGGCCGCAGCTCTCTTGACAGCCGCTTTCTCCACCGCAACGACGCTGCTCTTCAACCCACCCCCACCGTCTGCCGGCTCAACGCCACGCTCTCCTCCGCCGTCAGCGCGTCCTCGAACCGCCATTCCTCCGCCGAAGCCCCTGCCAGCGACTGGATCCGCTCCTCGTCCGCCGCCAGCTCCGCCGCCGTCCCCGACCACGCCATCACGCCATGGTCCAGCACGAATGCCTGGTCGGCGATCTCCAGGCTCGCCCGCACATTCTGCTCCACCAGCAGCACCGACATGCCTTCCCCGCGCATCCCGGCCACGATGCGGAACACCTCCTGCACGATCAGCGGCGCCAGCCCCTGCGAGGGCTCGTCCAGGATCAGCAGCCGCGGGTTCAGCAGCAGCGCGCGGCCAATCGACAGCATCTCCTGCTCGCCGCCCGAAAGCTGCCGCCCCCGGTTCTGCTTCCGCTCCGCCAGCCGAGGAAAAGTGCGGAACACCCGCTCGATCGTCCACGCGCCGGGCCGTTCCAGCGGCACCCGCAGATTGTCCTCCACCGTCAGGTTGGGAAAGATCCGCCGCCCTTCCGGCACATACCCCACCCCGAGCTGCGCAATACGGAACGGCGGCAGCCGCGTCGTCTCCTTGCCGAACACCGTCACGCGCCCGCTGCGCGCCGGCGTCAGCCCGACCAGGCTGCGCAGCGTGGTGGTCTTGCCAGCCCCGTTGCGCCCGAGCAACGTGGTGATCTGCCCCTCCGGCACCGTCAGCCCGACATCGTGCAGGATATGGCTCTTGCCGTAGTAGGTATTGAGCCCCTCGGCCTCCAGTGCGTTCATGCCGCGGCACTTCCCAGATAAGCCGCCTGCACCGCCGGATCAGCGGCGATCTCATTCGGCGTTCCTTCCGCCAGCATGCGTCCCTGCTCGAGCACCATGATCCGGTCGGCCAGGTTGAACACCACGCGCATATCGTGCTCGATCAGCACGATCGTGTAGCCGGTGTGCCGGTGCAGCCGGCGGATCAGCCCGGCGACCTGGTAGGTCTCCTGCTCGCCCATCCCGGCCGTCGGTTCGTCCAGCAGCAACAGGCGCGGGCGCAGTGCCAGCGCCATGGCGATCTCCGCCGAACGCTGGTCGCCATGCGACAATTCGCCCACCAGCCGGTCCGCATGCTCGGTCAGCCGCGTCGCGATCAGCATCTCGTCGATCCGGTCGTTGACCCGATCGGCGTCGCGCCGGCCCAGCCAGGGCCGCAGCCGCAACCCGTCCGCCGATTCCACCGCGATGCGGATATTCTCGCGGATCGTCAGCTCCGGAAAAATCTCCGTCACCTGGAACGTCCGTGCCATGCCCATCGCCACCCGCCGCACTGCCGGCACCCGGGTGATGTCCTTGCCGTCCAGCAGAATCTGCCCCGACGTCGGCGGGAAAAATCCGGTGATCAAATTGAAGAACGTGGTCTTGCCGGCCCCGTTCGGACCGATGATCGCCCGCAGCTCGCCCTGTTCTACCCGCAACGAAACCTGATCGACCGCGACCAGGTTGCCGAACGACTTGCTGGCATTGCGTACCTCCAGCAAGCTCATGCAGCAGCCCGACGACGAATGAAACCAAGTATCCCGCGCGGGAAGAACAACACCACCACCACGAAGATCAGCCCGATCCAGCTCATCCAGTTCACCGTCATGGACGAGATGGTGTCCTGCAGCACGACGAACATCGCCGCCCCGATCAGCGGCCCCCAGAAGCTGCGCATCCCGCCCATCACCGCCATGATCACGATGTCGCCCGACATCACGTAGTTCAACGAGCTGGGATCGGCGAAATTGTTCAGCAACGCGTACAGCGACCCGGCAATCGCGGCAAAAAAACACGACACGGTGAACGACAGCCAGATATGCAGTTCCACCGGAATGCCCAGGAACAGCGCCCGCCGATGGTTCTCCCGCACCGCGATCAGCGTGCGCCCGAACGGCGAGCGCAGCAGCAATGCCATCAGCCCGACCGCCAGCGCGAACACCACCAGCACGAAGTAATAGAACGTGGTGCCGTTGTTCTGGATATCGAACGGCCCGATCGGCTGGCGCTGGAACCCGCGCAGCCCGTCATAGCCGCCGGTGAAACTGTTCCAGCTATACGCAATGTAGTAGCAGATCTCCCCGAACGCGATCGTCAGCATGGCGAAATACACACCACGTCGCCGCACGATCAACGCCCCGAACAGCGCGCCCCCCAGCGTGCCCACCAGGATGCCCATCAGCACCGCCAGCGGCGTGCTGTTCGCCAGGTACCGCAGCGTCAGCCCCGCCCCGTAACACCCCAGCCCGAAATAGGCGGCGTGCCCGAAGCTCATCACCCCGGTAAAGCCCAGCAGGAAGTTCAGCCCCATCGCCGCCAGCCCGAAGATCAGCACGCGCGAGGCCAGCGCCGTGTAGCCGCCCACCGCGCCGATCCACAGCGGCACCGTCAGCAGCACCAGCCAGATCAGCGCGGTGCTCCACCAACTGCCGCGCGCGGGCCGCGCGAACACCGCGCCGAGCGTGGTGGTGCTCATACCAGCAAGCCCTCTTCACCCATCAGCCCGCGCGGGCGGATCAGCAGCACCAGGGTCATGATCACGTACATCACGACCTCGTTGCCCGACGGGAAGAACACCGTGGTCACCGCCGCCGCCACCCCGATCAGCACGCCGCCGATCAGCGTGCCGGTCAGGCTGCCCACCCCGCCCACGATGATGGCGATGAAGCTCGGCATCAGCAGGTCATCGCCCATGTTCGGGTTCAACCCGATCTGCCCGCCGGCCAGCACGCCGGCCAGCCCGGCCAGGAAGATGCCGAGCGCGAAATTGAACGAGCGCAGCCAGCGCACATTGATCCCCAGCGCCGCCACCGTTTCCATGTCCAGCGTGCCGGCGCGGATCCGTGTCCCCATGCGCGAAAACCGCAGGAACAGAAACAAGGCCGCCACCGCGACGATGACCACCACGATCAGGAACAGCCGGTACCCGGTCAGGAAGAAAAACTGGTTGCTCAGCGGCTGGCCGAGCACCGCCGGCACGCTCAGCGGCAGCCCGTTGGACCCCCAGATCGAGCGGCACACGTCCTGGATGATGAAGGCCAGCCCGAACGTCAGCAGCAGGCTGTACACCGGATCGCGCGCATAGACGCGGCAGATGATGGTGCGCTCCAGGATCAGGCCGATCAGCGCCACCCCGAACGGTGCCACCAGCAGCGCCGGCCAGTAGCCGATGATCGGCCCCAACACGAACGCGAAATACCCCCCCAGCGCCAGGAAGTTGCCGTGCGCGAAATTGATCACGTTGGAAAGGTTCAGGATCAGCGCCACGCCCAGCGCCATGAGCACATAGAACAGGCCGATGATGATCCCGTTGAACACGTTGAACAGGATGAGCGTCAGCATCTACTGTCTCCCGCCCCCCCACCTCTCCCGCTGCGCGGGAGAGGTCGGTTTGCGCAGCAAACCGGGTGAGGGTGCGCCCTAAGCCGTCGGCCAGGTCATCTTGCAGCCGGTCTCGCTCACCGGCCCGTCCGCTTCTTCGCCCGGCACGATGCTGGCCACCGTGAACACATTCGCCGGATCTCCCTGCGGCGGATGCACCTGGCCCACGAACACGCCGGACATCAACTGGTGATCGCCTTCCCGGAACACGATCTTGCCCGACTGCAGCGCGACCTCCGGCGGCAGCGTCATGCCGGCGGTCGCCTTGGCCAGCTTGATCGCATCCAGGCTCTTGGCGTCCTCGGCGGCGAGGCGGAATGCATTGATCCCGACATAGGCGAACCAGTGTCGCGCGCTCGCGGCGGGCACCTTGAACATCTTCTTGATGCCGGCATTGAACTCCGCCACGTGCGGAACCCCCGGCTGGTTCCACCACCACTCCATGTCCCACCAGCCGGTCTGCGCCTGCGCCGGCACCGAGACGATGCTTTCCAGCTCGAACAGCGCGCCGCCGAGCGCCATTTCCTTGTCCATGCCGAACTGCACGAACTGCTTCATGCAGTCGATCTGCGCCAAGCCGCCCATGTTGTTCAGCAGCACGTTCGGCTTGTATGCCTTGGCCTTGATCAGGCTGGCTGAGAAGTCGGTGCTGCTGATCGGCAGCATGTCGGCCTGGTACTCGCCGCCGGCTTTCTTCAGGTTCTTGATGAACCCTTCCTGCAATGTGTGGCCATATGCATAATCGGGCGTGATGAAATACCACCGCTTGCCGAACCGCTTGATCAGCTCGGAAGACACCGCGTTGGCGTCCATGCTGGTGGTGTTGCAGACGCGGAACACGTTCCACTTGCAGGAACTGCCGGTGATCGGGTCGGTGTGGCCGCCGGGCACGATCTGATAGATCTTATGCTCGCTGGTGACCTGCGACAGCGCATAGGCGATGGCCGAGTTCACGTCGCCATAGATGGCGTTGACCTTGTCGCGATTGATCAGCTTCAGCGCCTTCTCCACGCCGGTGCCGACATCGTTGGCCGAATCCTCGACCAGCAGGTCCAACTGGCGCCCGAGAACGCCCCCCTTCTGGTTGATTTCGGCGACCGCGTATTTGGCGCCCTGCACCTCGGTCTGCGCCAACGCCGACAGCACGCCGGTCAGCGGGTCGATGAAACCGAGCTTGATCGGCTCCTCGCCACGAGCGCTGATGATTGGCGGCGCCGCCAGTGCCATCGCCCCCAGCGAGGCGCCGGCCTTCATAAGCGTGCGCCGGCCCAGAGCGGGCCTGTTCTTGCCTTCCATTCCGTCGTCTCCCGTTATGCCGAACACGCTTGTGTCGACACGAGTTGTTGCCTCGCTATGCAGATAGCGCCAGGACGGGGCCGCCGTCGAGGGGTCATTTGTATACCGGGGTTCCGCCGGAACCCGGGTATACCGCGCGCCGGGTTGGCGGGCGGCGGCGCGCGAATCAATACGATACCCGGGTTCCGCAGGAAGACGGGTATATCACCAACAGGGCGGCGTCGCGGCATCGCCGCGCACCCCCTCCCGCCCCGCTGGCAGGCGCGATACCATCCGCCCGCAACCTTCACGGAGACTCCGATGGCCGGACTGATCGAAGCCAAACTGGCGGAACTCGGCATCACTCTGCCGCAGCCGATGCCGCCGATCGCCACCTACGTGCCGTACGTCATCACCGGCAACCTGGTGGTCATCTCCGGCCAGGTACCGGCGGTCGATGGCAAAGTGTCGGTGATCGGCAAGCTCGGCGACAGCGTGTCCATCGAGGACGGGCAACGGGCGGCGCAGCGCTGTTTCATCAACGTGCTCGCGCATCTCAAGATCGCCGCCGGCGGCGATCTCGACCGGGTCCGCCGCGTGGTACGTCTCGGCGGCTTCATCGCCAGCACCGCCAGCTTCACCGAGCACGCCCGGGTCATGAACGGTGCCTCCGATCTCGCCGTGGCGGTGTTCGGCGAGGCCGGCCGCCACGCCCGCAGCACGATCGGCGTCGCCGGCTTGCCGCTCGACGCCGCGGTGGAAGTGGAGGGCATGTTCGAGCTGTCATAGAAGCTGCATGCCCGACGGGTCATCCGCGCTCACCCTGACGCTGCACGCCGCCATTTCCGAAGTGCCGGCAGCCGACTGGGACGCCTGCGCCGGCACCGCCAATCCGTTCGTCAGCCACGCCTTCCTCAGCGCGCTGGAAGACAGCGGATCGGCCAGTGCGCGTACCGGCTGGTTGCCGCAGCACGCGGTGTTGCGCGACCCGGCCGGCACCATCGTCGCCGTCGCCCCGATGTACGCGAAGTCGCACAGCTACGGCGAATACGTGTTCGATCACGGCTGGGCGCACGCGCTGGAGCGTGCCGGCGGCGACTACTACCCCAAGCTGCAGGTCGCCGTGCCGTTCAGTCCGGTTCCCGGATCCCGGCTGCTGTGCCGCGCCGATGTCTCCTTCGGACTGCTCGGCACCGCGCTGATCCAGGCGTGCCGCGAGCTCAACCTGTCTTCGGTACACGTCACCTTCTGCAGCGAGCCGGAATGGACCGCGCTGGCTGAAGTCGGCTGGCTGCAACGCATCGGCATGCAGTTCCATTGGGACAATCCCGGCTACGCCAGCTTCGAGGATTTCCTGGCGGCGCTGTCATCGCGCAAGCGCAAGGTCATCCGCCGCGAACGGCGGGACGCCAATGCCGCCGGCCTGACGTTTCACGCGCTGTGCGGTGCCGACATCACCGAGCGGCATTGGGACGCGTTCTACCGGTTCTACACCTCCACCGTGGACCGCAAATGGGGCAGCGCGTACCTCACACGGCGTTTCTTCTCGCTGCTGAGCCAACGGCTGGGCGACCGCGTGGTGCTGATGCTGGCCGAGAACGCCGGCAAACCGGTCGCCGGCGCACTCAATCTGGCCGGCGACGACGCGCTGTACGGCCGCAATTGGGGCTGTCGCGGCGACTGGCCGTTTCTGCATTTCGAGCTTTGCTATTACCGCGCGATCGATTGGGCGATCGACCACCGGTTGCAACGGGTCGAGGCCGGCGCGCAGGGCCGCCATAAGATCCAGCGCGGGTATCTGCCGAAACCCACCTATTCGGCGCACTGGATCGCGCATACCGGGCTGCGCCGGGCGGTCGCTCACTCGCTGGACGCGGAGCGGCCGCAGGTCAGCGCCGAAATGGCGGCGCTTGCAGAGGGCGCGCCGTTTCGCAATGATAGCGAATCGGAGTGAACCCGGATCGCATGGACATGCGTTGGATACTGGCCCTCCCGGTTTGCGCCGCCTGTTCTATTCCCGCCGCGGCGCAACCGGCCCCGCCCGACCTGCAGCACGGGCAGTACATCGTCGAGCGTCTGGGCCTGTGCGGCGATTGTCACACCCCGCGCGACCCGCAGGGGCGGCCGATCGCGTCGCAATTGTTGCAAGGCGGGTCGATCGGCTTCCGGCCGCTGCACCCGATGCCATTCTCGCCTTATGCGCCGCCGATTGCCGGCGGCCCGCCCGGCTGGTCCAACGATCAGCTCGTGCATTTCCTCCAGTCCGGCGAACGCCCCGGCAAGTCGCCGCCCCTGCCGCCGATGCCGGCCTACCGCATGTCGGAGCCCGATGCCGCCGCCGTCGCCGCCTACCTGCGCAGCCTCAAATAGCCCCCACCGTCACGCCCCCCCCGTCATGCCCCCCGTCATGCGCGGGCTTGGCCCGCGCACCCACGTCTTTTCTGCCGCAACATCGAAGGTTTGCCAGGCAGTGTAGCGGCCGTCACCAGTTCGCAACCAACTTCACGCGCCGCTGGAATCGGAAACCCTCCCAGTCCGACGCGATCTGCTGTAGAAAGGACACCGTATGGGCACCCAACTCACCGGCAAAGTCGCCATCGTTACCGGCTCCGGCCAGGGCATCGGCCGCGCCGTCGCGATCGCCTTCGCGCGGGAAGGCGCTGTCGTCGTCATTGCCACGCGCACCGCCGCGCATGGTGAGGACACCTTGCGCCTGATCGAGGCCGAAGCAGGCAACGCCATCCTCCGGCAGGTCGATATCGCCGACCACGACGCCACGCGCGCCATGGTCAACGACGCCGCCGCCACCTGCGGCCAGCTCGACATCATGGTCCACAACGCCGCCGCCTTCGGCCGCAGCAGCATCGAGGAAATGGACCACGAAACCCTCGACCGGCTCTTCAACGTCAACGTGAAAGCGTGCTTCACGCTCACCCAGGCATCGCTGCCGCACCTGCGCAAGCAAGGTGCCGGACGCATCATCATCACCTCGTCGGTGACTGGCCCGAAGGTTTCGATGCCCGGTTCCGGCGCCTATGCCGTATCCAAAGCGGCGGTCACCGGTTTCATCCACACCGCGGCCATCGAGCTGGCCGCGGACAACATCACCGTGAACGCCGTCGAACCCGGTTACATCGACACGCCGGGTCTGTCAGGGCTCAAGGCCCGCTTCGGCGCCGAGCGCATTGCCCACTTCATCCCGGCCAAACGTCTCGGTCGCGCGGAGGAAATCGCCGGCCCGATGGTATTCCTCGCCAGCGACGAGTCGAGCTACATAACAGGTGAAACCATCGTCGTCGACGGCGGAGCCCGCCTTCCCGAAAGTCCCCTCTTCGCCGGCTGACGCCAACCGTGCGGACGAACACTCTAACCCCGTCATCCCCGCAAATCCCGTCATATACCGCACCCTTCCCGTCATGACCGGCCCCTTCCCGTCACAACCGCCCCCTTCCCGTCACGACCGCCCCCTTCCCGTCATGACCGGCCCCTTCCCGTCACAACCGGCCCCTTACCGTCATGGCCGGGCTTGTCCCACTGCTGTCCGGCACGGAATTCGCTTGTACGAGCGCACGACATTGATTCTACTCGCATCCGACGTTTGGCGACGCCACCGGACGCGAGGAGGTCAACGCCGTGCCGCACCAGAATAGCGTGTTCCATGCGATGCTGAAGCTGCTTCCGTGGGGCGAGTTCGATCAGGCGGTCGAACGGCATGGCGCAACCACGGATGTGCGCGGCTTCAGCTTCAAAAGCCAACTCGCTGCCATGCTGTATGCCCAGCTCTCGGGCGCAGCCAGCCTGCGCGAGATCGAGACCGGGCTGCGCAGCCATGCCGACCGGCTCTATCATCTGGGGGTCAGCCTGCCGCATCGCTCCACCCTGGCCGATGCCAACCGCCAGCGGCCGGTCGGCGTCTTCACGGCGCTGCTCGGCGGCATGATCCAAAGCGCGCACCGGCGGCTGCGGCGCACCATGGATGGCGTCAGCTACCTGATCGACAGCACCGGTCTGGCGCTGAACGAGCGCAGCGCCGACTGGGCGCGTTTCTCGGCCTCGGCGTGCGGCGCCAAGCTGCACATCATTTATGACCCGGATGCCGATTGCCCTATTTACGCGGCATTCAGCGCGGCCAAGGTCAACGACATCACCGCGGCCCAGGCGATGCCGATCGTGAAGGGCGCCACTTACGTCTTCGACCTCGGATATTATGACTACGCCTGGTGGGCAAAGCTGCACCAGGCGGGGTGCCGGATCGTGACGCGGCTTAAACGCAACACCCCGCTCGCGGTGAGCGAATCGCGCGACGTGCGGCCGGGCGGCCCGATCCTGTCGGATCGCATCGGCAAGCTGCCGCAGCGGCAAGCGAACAACCGCCACAACCCGTTCTCCGACGCGGTGCGGGAGGTTCAGGTGCGCATCGATACCGGCAAGGTTCTGCGCATCGTCACCAACGATCTCAGCTCGCCGGCCGAGGTCATTGCGGAGCTTTACAAGCGCCGATGGGCCATCGAGCTGTTCTTCCGCTGGGTCAAACAGACCCTGCGCATCCGCAAGTTCATCGGTACCTCTGAAAATGCGGTTCGCATCCAGATCGCCATCGCCTTGATCGCCTTCCTGCTGCTTCGCCTGGCTCAGAAGGCGCAGCATGCCGTCCACAGCCCCCTGGCGTTCGCCCGGCTCGTCCAGGTGAACCTCATGCACCGACGCAGCCTCGCTCAACTGCATCGGCCCGCCGAACGGCCCCCGCCAATCTCTGGCGAAGGGCAGCTCATATGACACCAGCGACACAAGCAAGAACCCTGCCGGACAGTCGTGGGCTTGTCCCGGCCATCCACGACTTCGTCCCCCACCCCGCCGCTCGTTCGCCTCACGCCACTCCGGGCAACACCGGCAGGATGGGCAACCCTCAATGCGGTCCGGTATCACCCCGTGCATACCCGCCCCCACGGCCAGCACGAGCAACGTCAACGCGTCTCGCACTTGGTATAATCGAGCTGGCTGCCCGGCGTTTACGGACGCGCCCGCAGGTCGGCCGCAACTGAGTTGGGATCCAGCGGCAGATCATGGACGGCCCCGGTCTTTACTGGCACCAGCCGTGTCGCCACGCCGTCCACCACCAGTTCCAGCCGTCCCGCGTTGCCGCTGTTGAGCAGCAATGTCGGGTCGGCGGGAATCGGCCACGTATCGCCCGGCCTCATGGTCCGGCGCAGCAGCGTACGTCCGCCTTTCTGGCGTATCTCGACCCAGGAATCCGCGGTGGCCCGAAGCAGCACCTGCTGCACCGGCTTCGCCGGCGATATCTCGGCCGGAGCCTGATTCGCCGCATCGATCGTTTGCGATGTCACCGGCGTCGAGCTTTCCGCCGGCGCTGGCACGGTGGGTAACGACGCAACAGACGCCGTTTCGCTGCCCGATGCGCCGCCGCCGCCGCAACGGGCGATGGTGTCACGCCAGCCGGCGGCACAACCGCCGGCGTCGCGGCAGCCGACGATGCTGCTGCCCCTGGCGCCGGTCCCGCCGCCGGCGCTGCCACCGCCACGCTTGGAGTCGGAGCCGGTCCCGGTGCCGCCGGCGGCAAATCGGGCGCGAGCTAGGCCACCGTGGACGGCGCCGCCCCCGCCGACACCGAACCCGCCACCGGCGACACCGAAGCCGGCTCGATCCGCGGCGGCGGCTGGAAGCCCGCCAACTCTGCAACCCGCGTGGTGAAACGGTTAGCCAACTCGCGCGGTGTCGGTCTCAGGCCGAAACCGGCCCAGGCGGCGGCACCAGCCAGTATCACGACCGCCAGCACGATCAGCGGAGCGATCCGCCCGACCGGCCAGGACCGGCTTGGTTCGCGCGCCGCCAACCGAGCCTCATGCGCCTCGACCCGTCGGGACAGCAATTCCACCGACTCGCGCAACGACCGCATCTCGGCAGCCGCCTGCGCGACGGCACTCCCGCCCGCCGCCGCCGCGCGCTCCTGCGCGTCCACGCGCCGGCGCAGTTCCGTAACCTCGCCCGCAATCCGGTGAAGCTCCGTCTCGGCGCGCGTCACGCTCGCCGTGATCCCGGCGACACCCCCCGTACGCGCCAGTTCGGCATCATACCGCACCGCTTCCAGGCTCTTCGCCAGCCGGTCGAACAATGCGTCGTCGTCCTGTTGGTCTGCCATGCCGGTCTGCCGTTTCGATACCGGGAGTATAGAGCAGATCGCGTCCGACTGGAATTGCTTCAATTCCCGCGCCGCCACCGTCGTTCCCCGCGCCCGTCTCGTCGTTCCCGCGCAAGCGGGAACCCATGCCCCACTCGCGCTAAAACCCACCCGCCAGCACACGAATGGAACGAACCCGTCCGCCGCGTGGACAGTCCCCCCGCCAGCGCGCCCCGGTATCATTGCTTTCGTGCGCAGCCGCCACACCAACCCTGCGCGCGTACCAGTAACCCCTTCAGGCCGCCTGCTATCAGACCACCGGCACGCCCGTCGTCGTCGAATATTCGAAATGCAGCGCCTGCCCTGGATGCACCACCGCGAACGCCGCGTGGGCTGCCACAGCCGCCTCGCTGAACCCTTGCAGAATCAGCTTCAGCTTGCCCGGGTAAGTGGCCACATCCCCGATTGCGAATATCCCCGGAACGCTGGTCTGGCACGTCGCCGGATCCACCCGGACATGGTGCTGCTCCAGATCCAGCCCCCATCCGGCAATCGGCCCCAGGTCCATCGCCAGCCCGAAGAACGCCAGCAACACGTCCGCCGGAAGCCGCCGGGTCTCGCCCTGCAAGGTGGCGACCTCGACCTCCACCAGCACCCCGCCCGCCCCGTGCAGGGCATGCAGTTGATACGGCACCACCATCTCGATCGCGCCACGCGCTGCCGCTGCCGCAAGCTGCGCCGCGCTCTCCGGTGCGGCACGGAATTTCGCCCGCCGATGTACCACCGCCACCTGCGCGATGTCCCGCAGCGCCAGCGCCCAGTCCACCGCCGAATCGCCGCCCCCGGCAATCACCACCCGCTTGCCGCGCAACTCCTCGCGACGGCGCACATAGTACCGCACGGCACCGCTCGCCTCGTAGGCGGCCAACCCATCCACCGGCGGCCGATTGGGCCCGAACGCGCCGACCCCCGCCGCCACCATCACCGCCTTGGCGCGGATCGTGTCGCCCGCATCCGTCACCAGCCGGAAATCCCCTTCCTGCCCGGTCAGCCCCTCCACCCGCCGCCCCAGCAGACGCGGTGCATGGAACGGCGCGACCTGCCGCTCCAGCGCCGCCACCAACTCCCCCGCCTGGACCATCGGATGGCCGGGAATGTCGTAGATCGGCTTGTCCGGATACAGCGCCGTGCATTGCCCGCCGCTCTCGGTCAGCGCATCGACCACCACGCTGGAGAGCTTGAGCATCCCCAGTTCGAACACCGCGAACAGCCCCACCGGGCCGGCGCCGATGATTGCTACGTCCGTGCTGAGCTGTTCGGCCATGCCTTGCCCGTACCCGCCGGGCCGCACCGGATCAAGAGCCGCTCCACCCGGCCGTGGCGAGTCCGCCGCATTTGCAACCAGAACCGCGTCAGCTCGGGTAAACCCGAGTTGTTATCGTGATCGGGCGCCCGTTGGCGTTCGCGCGCACCGTCTCCAGTGCGCCGATCGGCAATCCCGACTCTATGTCGATCAATGCGACCCCGTGCGGACACAACGACACCGGGGCTTTCTCCACCTCCGCGCGCGTGCACCCGGTCAGGCGCAGGACCACCACCGAATATCCATGCCAGTCCGCCATGCCCGCCACGATCCCGCGCACGTCGCCCGCCGGTAACTCGCTATGCGAAACATAGCGCACGCGCCGTAGTGAATTGCCGGTGGCGACGCCATCGGACGGAAGAATGAACGTGGCGAACTCGTCATCCCTGGCGCCCCCTTGATCGCTCGCCGCGCAACCATGCGTGCGGTCCACCCATTCCCGTCGCGCGTTCCACCTCCGGTCCACGTCAACCCGCAGGCGCAGAAGCGGCTCAGTGCCACACGAAACCACGTTGCCCGCCGCAGTCACGCGCGTGATATCCCCCTCGAACCGGATCGATGCCCCCGCTGGCACCAGCGAAACGCTCATCAGCATCGATGCATCGACGGACTTCCGGCCTGTATCGACCGTCATATCGCGCTGCAGGACCACGGGTCCCTGTGGGTGTACACGCAGCATGATCGGCGTCTGGATCGGCGTGGTCCGCTGTTCGACCTGCGCGATCTCCACGTTCACGTTCGGTGTCGCCGTCGCCGTGGCCCGCTGCTGGAGTTGCGTGCATCCCGCTCCGGCACACACCAGCCCTGCTGCAACCGCCACTTTCGCAATGCGTCGCCCCACTTTCCGCCGACACGCCATCCTCCGCACCATCCTTCCGCGCAGTTTCGTCACGCCCGCCAGCACCCGTCATGCCCGACAGTACCCGTCACGGCCTCGCCCCCGTCATAGCCGGGCTTGTCCCGGCCATCCACGCTTATACCGCAACATCAAGCCCCTACCGCCCGCAATTACCCCCCCGACGGCCACGCCGCAACCTCCCGCCCGCACCTGCCCCTTGCTATGACGTGCAACGCCCACCCGCAATCGGCATAACGCACCAATGCATCTCCGGCGCGATCCTCGCATTCGAATCCGACGCCCGCTCGGCAAGAGGTCAGCGCGGATCCGCCTCGGCTCCTACGAAATCCAGAAAAAAGGCATCTCGCGCTTCGACCTGCGCGATCCCTATCACCTCGCTATCGCGCTGACCTGGCCGCAATTCCTCACCCTCCTGCTCTCGGTCTACCTGCTGGTAAACGTCATCTTTGCGGCGTTATTCTGGCTGGTTCCCGGCTGCATCGCGAACGCCCGGCCACATCAATTTGGCGACGCGTTCTTCTTCAGCATCGAAACGCTGGCCACCGTCGGCTACGGCGACATGTATCCGGCGTCCCTCTATGGCCATTCCGTCGCCGCCGCCGAGATCATCTGCGGCGTCGCCTTCACCGCCATCCTCACCGGCCTCACGTTCGTCCGCTTTTCGCGTCCGCAGGCAAAGCTCATCTTCGCTGCCAATCCCGTCGTCGCGGTGCACCGCGGCAAGCCTACGCTGATGGTAAGGCTCGGCAACGCCCGTGCCGCCGTGTTGTCAAACGCAACCGCATCGCTGAATCTCCTGCTCGCCGAGATCATCGCCGATGGCAAGGTGATCCGCCGCGCCCAGGAGTTGCACCTGGAACGAGCGCACGTGCCGATCTTTCCGCTCACCTGGACATTGATGCATGTCCTCGATGAACGCAGCCCGCTGCATGGCTGTGACGCGGCGCGGGCCATCGCCGACCGCGCACAGGTCTTCGTCACCATCGAGGCGCGCGACCCGACCCTGGCGACCACAGTGCACGATATCCATATTTACCTGCCGGAAGATATCCGCTTCGGCGTGCGTTATGTCGACATCATCTCGATCGCCGACGACGGCACGCCGATCGCCGACCTGACCATGATCGGCGCATTGGAGCCCGACCTTGTCGACCGCCCGGAACCCGGCTGGACCGACCACGAGGAGCATGGCTGAGATTCCGTCCCTGGCTCGCTTCCATCTTGTGCATCGACCGCCATGCCGAGCCCGGCGAATTGCCGTCGCAGTTGAGATAGTGTTGTGCCGATCTGTATCGGACCCTGAGTGCCAGAGGGCGTTGATCATGGTCCGGCGCCATCGACCACCGCTGCTGTCGTCGGTCTGCGATCTTGTGCACCTCCCGATTGCGCCGCCGATCACGCATTGGCACGGCTGCAATTCAGCCGCGATAATTTCACCGAAGTCCGGCACATCGGGAATGCTGGCTGCCGCAGAGTCCACGTCTCGAAAGCCCGCACGCCGCTCGGTGACTGGCCGTGCGGCGCAAGGTAGAATTGTCACCTGGGCGCGACACCAGCCACGTGCCTCTCCGAAGCCAAGGACGTTTCTTTGTTCGGTTGAAACAGAGCCGTTTCTTCGTCCCGGCCGCCCCCGCACAAGCGCCGCGCGCAGCGGCGGTCAAGGATGGACGCGCAAGCGGCCACCGCGCAGCGGCGCGCAGCGTCCTTGAGGGCCGCGAGCACGGCGCGACACTGGGGGGCAACGGGCGCTGCGTGCGGTCAGGCTGGCAGTGCGCCGCTGACACGACGTGGCGGCCGAACCGACCGAGCAGCAACCGCAATGCCTGACGCCGGCCGTTCCCAATCAGCCGACAGGCATCCGCGATGCGGACCCGGCCGGGCTGAACGCCAAGCAGAACTTCGAGCCGGCTGAACTCCCGCGTGCTCATCGACATCGCGGCCATGGCACCGCTCCCGGGACGCTACCACCGTAGAGGGTGACATCTCTCTACGGCGCCTACACAGGAATGCCGCAGCAGACACGTTATGACAACCCGACAGGGCCTAACGCTGAGGTACGTCACAAAAACCCCAACTTTGCCGATGTGCCCACACGTACCGACGCCGCTGCTCACCTGTCTTTACGTAATACCGGAAGTCCTCCATGTAGTCGGCGAACTCTGCGGTGTCGATGTGGAAGCTTTCGAGAATCGCTTGGCATTGATCTGGTGAAGGCGGTTGTTCCGCTGCGAGGGTGTTATTAACGTAAGATGTCTCCCTCTGAAGGTTATTATGGCACTCGACCTTCGGAGTTGAAACGACCCTCAAGTCAGAAATAATCCCACACGTTCGACGCGCGCGCCACCTCAGGCGCGCCGTCGAATACGATCCGCCCGTTGTTCATGATGACAACGCGGTCGGCGATCTGCATCGCCGCCGCGACGTTCTGCTCGACCAGGATGGCGCCGACGCCATGGTCGCGGCACAGCGTCTGCACCTGCGCGAACAGCCGCTCCACCAGGTTCGGCGCCAGCCCGATCGACGGCTCGTCCAGCATCAGGAAGCGGGGCGTGCCGAGGATCGCCAGGGCGAATGCCAGCATCTGCTGCTGGCCGCCGCTCAGGCTGCCGGCGCGGATAGAGGGCCGCTCGGCGAGTGCGGGGAACAGCCGGTAGGCGTCGGCGGGGGCGAACATCGGGCGCGTTGCGGCGGTGCGGGCGGCGACCACGTCGATATTCTCGGCGACACTGAGATCCGGGAAGATCCCCCTGCCCTCCGGCAGCAGCCGCAACCCGAGCGCCACCCGTTCGGCGACTGGCATCCGCCCTAGCGCACGGCCCAGGAACCGCACCTCGCCGGCGCGCGCGGGCAGAAGGCCCATGGCGGTTTTCAGCGTGGTGGTCTTGCCGGCGCCGTTGTGCCCCAGCAGCGCCAGGATGCGGCCTGGCTCCAGGGCAAGCGAGATATCGGTGATGACCGTCTTGGCGCCGTAGCCGGCGGCCAGCGAGACCAGTTCCAATGTCACAGCGCGCCACCGAAGTAGATTTCCGCCAGCTTCGGATCGGCGATGATGTCGGCCGGCGCGCCCTGTGCCAACAGATGTCCCTGGTGCAGGAACAGGACTTCGTCGGCGATCTGCTGCACGACGCGGGTGTTGTGCTCGACTACCAGCAGCGTCTTGCCTTCCTGTTGCAGCCGGCGAAGCAGCACCATCACCTGGTCGAGCGCGCCGGCGGCGAGGCCGGAGGCGGGTTCGTCCAGCAGCAGCAGCTCTGCACCGGTGGCAAGCACGCGGGCGACCGTGAGCAGCTTCTGCTCGCCGTAGGACAGGTTGCGCACCCGCTCATTGGCGCGATCGGCAAGCCCGACATGCACGAGCCATTCGCGCGCTTCCTCGCGCCGCCGGGTCTGCAGACGGGCGGCGTGCAGCGGACGAAAGATGGCACCCAGCGGTTCCTCGCCGAACTGGCCGCCGACACCGATCAGCACGTTGTCGAGCGCGGTCAGGTCGGTGAACAGGCGCAGGTGCTGGAAGGTGCGGGCGATTCCAGCGGCCACGATGGCTTGCGGGCGCAACCCGTCGAGCGAATGGTCGCGGAATGTCACCGTGCCCTCTTCCGGACGGAGAAAGCCGGTGATGATGTTGAAGATGGTGGTCTTGCCGGCGCCGTTCGGTCCGACAAGGCAGGTGATGCGGCCTTGCTCTACGGCGAAGGTGGTGCCGTCCAGCGCCTGCAATCCGCCGAAGCGTTTGCGCAGGGCGGAGACTTGGAGGTAGGCGCTCAAAGCTTCTCGCCCAGCAGGCCTTGCGGGCGAAACAAGGCGAAGGCGATCAGCAGCAGGCCGTAGAGAAGCTGGCGCGAGGCGGCGGCGACGGTGGTCGGGATCGCCACCAGGCTGAGCGCCTGCGGCAAGGCCAGCAACAGGAATGGCCCGATCACCGATCCGGCCAGGGTGCGCGCGCCGCCCACCACGATCATTGTCAGCAGCAGGATCGATGCGTCCAGATCGAACGAGGACGGATCGATGAAGCTCATGAAGGTCGCGTAGAGGCCCCCGGCGATGCCACCGAACGCGCCGGCCAGCGCGGCGGCTTCCACTTTCGCGCGCAGGACGCCCTTGCCCGCGGCGGCGACCGCCAGCTCATCCTCGCGGATGGCGCGCAGCAGCCGCCCGAACGGGGCGCGCATGATCAGCGCGAAGCAGAGGCAGCCTATCACCGCGGCGATGCTGGTCATTGCCAGGTACTGGGTGGTGTCGGTCAGCGTGATGCCGGCAACGGTCGGCGGCGGGATGCCGGGCAGGCCGTTGGCCCCGCCGGTGCCTTCGGTCCAATTGGTGAAGGCGGCCGTCGCCAGAAGCTGGATACCGAACGACGTCACCACGAAATAGTCTCCGGCAACGCGCAGGCTGGGCAGCGTGATCAGCACGTTGAGCAGAATGCAGCAGACCGCCGCGATCGCCAGCGCCGGCAGGAAGGGCAATGTGCCGGAGAGCAGGAAGTCGGCGACGATATAGGCGCCGACGCCGAACACCGCAGCCTGGGAGACGGAGAAGATGCCGACGATGCCCACCAGCAGGTTGGTGGACAGGCCGAGCAGCACATAAATCTCGGCGAGGATCAGGTAGCTGTAGAGGAAATCCACGTTGCCTCCGTCAGGCCGCGGCGAACAGCCCGCGTGGGCGGAACAGCATGAAGATGACGAAGATGAAGAAGGTGATGCCGATGCTCCATTGTCCCGGCATCACCAGCAGGGACAGGTTCTGCAGCACGACGATCATCACCGACAGCAGGAACGCCCCGGCGATGCTGCCCACGCCGCCGGCGATCATCGCGATGGTGGCCGTCAGCAGCGGGGTGATGCCGCCATAGGGCTGTAGGCCGAGATCGAACGGCACCAGGACGCCCGGCAAGCACACCACGGCGGAGGCGATGGCGATCACGTAGACATAGACGCGGTGAGGGTCGAGCCGGGTGATCTCGGCCAGGAACGGGTTGGAGGCGACCGCACGGATGCGCTTGCCGAGCAGCGTGTAGCGGGCGAACAGCATCACCACCGCGAAGCCGCACAGGCTGATCACCAGGGTAACGAGCTGCGCGTAGGTCAGCCGCAACCCGCCCAGCGAGAGAATCCGTGCGGCCCAGGGTGAGGGGAACTGCAATATGTCCGGCGTGTACACTGCGGCGATTATGTTCTGGATCACCGCCAGGGCGCCGAGCGAGGCGATCAGCACGACCAGATGCGTGGCCCCGCGCCGTTCCAGACGTGCGTAGAGCTGCGTCTGGATCAGCGCGCCGAGCACGGCGCAGGCAAGCATCGCCAGCACCAGCGCCAGCGGATCGGGGATGCCGCGCGTCGCGCAGGACCAGGCGAGATAGCCGCCCAGCGTGTACACCCCCGCATGCGCGACATGGAAAATGCGCGTCGTGGAATAGACCAGCGAGAAGCTGATCGCGACCACGCCGAGGGCGCACCCGGTGACGACGCCGTTGACCAGAAGCTGCAGCAGCAGCATGAGCGCCGACCCGGCGACGGACGCGAAAGCGCTGCTACTGTGCCGTGGCGGTGGTCAGCGTCACGTCCTTGCCATCGCGCATTTCGTTGATGGCGATCGGCACTGTCGCGGTGTTGCTGTTGAAGGTCATCGGGATCAGGCCGTGGAATGTCTTGATCTCGAACAGCGCGGTGCGCAGATTTTCGCCGGTGACGGGTTTTTTGTCGGCGAGCACCTTGTCGAGCACGGTCAGCACGATTTCCGCCGCGTTGTAGTACTGGCGGGCAAAGAAATCCATGTCAGCGTTATATTTCTGATGGAATGCATCCATCAGCTCCGGCGGCGCGTTGATCTGCACCTGGGTGTGGATCAACCCGGTGGAGTTCGGATCGGCGATCGCGGCCGGATCCGAGGCAAAGGTGCTGCCGGCAACCAGCCACGGCGCGTTCATCTGATGAAGCTGGTCAACCAGCGATACCATGCCGGCGGTGGTCACCACGTACAGCACATCGGGTTTCGTGCCGGCCAGTTTCAGCAGTGCCGGCCGATAGTCCGTCTGGCCGAACTGGGTCGGCTCCTGCCCGGTGATCTTGCCACCGGCTTTCTGATACTGTTCCAGGAAATCGTCGCGGCCGCCAATGCCGGCGGCATCGTTCTCGTACAACACGGCCGCGGTCTTCTTGCCGTGGTCCATCAGGTAACGGACCATCACCTTCACTTCGTCGCCGGTACTCGGCAGCGTGTTCACCAGATAGGGGGATGCGGTGCCGAGCTTGTCGGACTGGGCGCCGGCATTCACCATCAGCACCTTCTTGCGGGTGGCCAGCGGCGCCATCGCCAGCGTCGGGCCGGAATAGCCGGTGAAGATCACCGGCACGTTCTGGAGATCGACCAATTTGTTAAAGCTGAGAACCGACTGGTCGGGCTTGGCCTGATTATCCTCGTACTGCACCACGACCTGGTTGCCTTGCACGCCGCCTTTGGCATTGGCCTGGTCGATGGCGAACTGGATGCCGCGCATCTCCTGATTGCCGACCACCGCGCCAGGGCCGGTCAACGGAACGATCGCGCCGAGGCGGATGGTTTCGGCATTGGCGGGCATGGTTGCCGCAGTGCAAAGCAACACGGCGGCCGCCGCCGCGGCCACCCCGACACGCCTGTAACGACCCATGGTGTGTTCCTCCCTGATCTATTGACGAGCTTCGTAGGGCCGGCCGCTCTGCTCGGTCAAGCTGGCCCGAGGTGGCCAAAAACGTTGAACAAGCCGACCATCGGTGCCATAATCGAGCATCCGATAGGTGGGAACGGCTGCCCCATGCACCTGGAGTCTCAACGCTCGCATCCTCCGTTGCGATGAGTGCGGGCGACCAAAGCCACACACCGCGATTCTCGCGAACCATAAATAACGAAAGGTCGCGATCATGTCAGATGCACCAACCAAAAAGGACTGGACCAAGCCGGCGGCGATGGCGATCCCCGAAGGGGGATACTTCAAGGACAACGTGGAGCCGGGCAGATACGGCCCGATCTTCCCCAAAAGTCCCGCTTGCTACGGCTTTAGCATCGTGGCGAAAATCATTCCCGGAAGGGAGCCGGCGTTTTATGAACATGCCAGGACTATCGAGAAGGCGGTAGCGGAATTGCCCGATTGCCTCGCGGTATTGAAGCTGCATTACTTGCGCTGGCTTCTCTTCCCGATCAAAGGGGAGACCTATTTCATGTATCAAGGCATTTTCGACACCGACTTCGATAAATACACCGAGGACGCCGTGGCCCTCTTCAGTGCGCTTGGCGTCAGCACGGTATTTGAGAATCTCGAGGGGTTTCCGGCGGACTGGAAGACGAATGCTCCGGCATTCATCAGGTTCGTCCGCGAACACCAGTGCCCGAGCTTCCTCGAGTACGCGGAATATCCCTACGTGAGTGCCGACGAGGTCAAAAAGGCCCTCAAGCTCAAGGCCGCCTTCTCGCAGATGCTTGACGAAATGCAGTGAGCCAACGGGCAGACGCGCCTTTCCGCCGCAGGAATTCGCCATGCTGGAATACGATGACATCCAGTACATTCTGCTGACTCGGGTCCCCGCGCTTACCGGACGCTACGAATTCCTATCATTTCGCGACCCTGCGGGGGGTCGAGCTTGGGTGGGATCGATTGGTGAAAAGGTGCAATCGGCTGCGGAGATTCGAGCTTCGGCCGACAACGACAAGCGCTGGGTAACGGTCGCCTTCACCTGGAACGGACTTCGCGCGCTGGGCGTGGATGAGGCTTCGCTGGCCACGTTCCCTGAAGAATTCAAGCAGGGCATGGTCGCGCGCGCGGACATGCTGGGGGATACCGGAGAAAATGATCCAAAGAACTGGGTAGGCGGTCTCGCCAGCCCGGACCTCCACGCCGTCGTCATCCTGTTCGCCCGCGACGACGCTGAGCATGGGCGCTGCCAACTGGAGCACGAAAATCTCCTAGCCCAGTGCGAGGGCGTGGAGGTGCTCTCAGCGCTGGATCTGCAAGCGACGCCGCCGTTCGACTATGCGCACGATCACTTCGGCTACCGCGACCGGCTTTCGCAACCGGCCATTGAAGGCACGGGCGAGACGCCGACACCCGGCTCCGGCGCACCGCTCAAGCCGGGCGAATTCATACTTGGGTATCCGGACGAGACGGGACCGGGCGCCAATCTGCCGCAACCGGAAATCCTCTCCCGCAACGGCAGCTACATGGCTTATCGCCGCTTACAGGAACACGTCGGGAGGTTTCGTGATTTCCTAGGCCAGCACGGCAAGACCGCCGAGGAGCGTGAACTCGTGGCAGCGAAGCTCATGGGGCGCTGGCGCAGTGGCGCACCGCTGGTGCTGGCACCCGACAAGGACGATCCGGCGCTGGGCGCCGATCCACAACGCAACAACGACTTCACCTACAAGGACATGGACCCGCGCGGGTACGCGGTGCCGCTCGGCTCACACATCCGCCGCATGAATCCCCGCGATACAGCCGCGAACATGAACCGCCGCCGCATGATCCGCCGCGGCGCTACCTATGGACCACATTTGCCGGAGGACGCGCCAGAGGACGGCGCAGAGCGCGGCATAGCGGCATTCGTGATCTGCGCCAGTCTGATCCGGCAGTTCGAGTTTGCACAGAACGTATGGGTGAACGATCGAAATTTTCACGAGCTCGGCAACGAGCGGGACCCGATCATCGGCAACCAGGACGGCACGTTTGAATTCAAGATCCCAAGACGCCCGATCCGGAAAACGATCACCGGCCTGCCGGCGTTCACCACCGTAAGAGGCGGCGCTTACTTCTTTCTCCCTGGCATCAAAGCGCTTCGATATCTCGCCACACCCGCCGATGCTGGCCGCGCTTAGGCCCGACAGTGACAGAAGGATAGGGAACGGCGATGAGCATACCGGCGCCAGCACGCACCTACAACCAAAACCACGTCTCCCGCAAATACACGCCTGGCAAACGCCGCCTGAGCATCTATTGGACGTGGAGTTACCCGTGGGAAGCCCAACGTGATCCCGCCGCGATGGAAAACCGCTTCTCGACGATGACCGAAGTCCGCAATGTGCTCTGGCCGGAATACGAGACGCCGGAGTGGAGCGCGGCGCAGTTTCTCCAGGGGATCGCCGGTACGCTGGAGCTTTTCCACCGATCCACGCTCGCCTTCCAAGAAATCGCCGGTGAGGTCACCGGTCATCCGGTCGCGGTCTTCCAGCGCATTGACCAAGCGGGTTTCAAGTTGCCGATCGACGAACGGATCCTGGCCGACACCGACACCCTGTTGGTGTTCGGGTTAGACCATCTTCTTTCCGAGCAGGAAGCTACATCGGAGGAAGTCGCGGCTATCCGCGAGTGGCTCGAGCGCGAAGGCACCTGCCTGCTGCTCGCGCCGCACCACGACGTCGGCTTTACCGACGATTTGAAGCAGCGCCAGATGGAATATCTCCATCACGGCGACGCGCTCGTGCCACGTCAGCAGCGCTTTGGCCAGTACACCCGCTCGCTGATGACGACGCTCGATGTAGCAGTGTACAATCAGTATGGGCTCCGTCCGGCCCTCGTCAAAGGCACCAAGGAGATCGCGCCCCTCACGGCGTTCCGCGATCTGGACAAACGGGGCCTGCTCAACAACGTTTCCACGCTAAATTTCCACCCTCACCTGCCGCATTATCAGCTGACCTCCGAAGGGGCCGGATCGGTGCATCTGCTGGCGCGCCAGCCCATCGACCTCGATCGTCCGCACCCGTTCACCCAAGCTGGCAATACGGAGTTCAATTGCCTGCTATGGATGCCGCCGACCGCGCAGCGCGGTGGTGACATCGTGCTTGTGGACTCGACCAATTTCACCACGCTTTTCGGGGGTACGGAGAGCCTTGAAAACTTCTGGCGGAACCTCGCCTTGATGAATGAACGCCACTGACTGTCCCCAAGGGGCAGTTCCCTTCGCTGTCCCGGGATCGATCCTTGAGGGAATGCTGTTCTTCGAAATCGGCGGGCCAACCTACTGGTTGATGAAGCGCATCGGACTGATCAAGGGTTCTGGCCCGTGCGTCGCACGCCGCAGCGTCGCGTTCATTGCCGTGACGTGGCTCCCGCTCCTCTTCCTTACGACGCTGGAAGGTCATGCTCTGGGGCCCACACCGCGGTCGGCATTTCTGCTGGATTTCGCCACGTATGCGCGCCTCTTCCTGGCTGTGCCACTGGTATTCGCGGCCGAGGGAATCGTGGGACCCCGAATGCGCAGCGCGGGCCTGCGGTTCCTCCGTGGCGGCATGATCCGACCAGAAAGCCTTTCCGGATTCGCGGCCGCGGTCGTTCGCGTGGAGCGGCGGCGGGAGGCGTATCTTCCTGAAGTCACCTTCCTGGCCATCGCATTGGTTGGCGCATGGTTCTTCTCGATCGAGCGGGTGACTGGTCTTGACACCACGACATGGCATACGAGCTGGATGCATGGAAAGTTCCAGTTTTCGCTCGCGGGACTCTGGTATAATTTTGTCGCCGCACCGCTGATTCAATTCTTCGTTCTTCGATGGCTGTGGCGGCTGGTCATCTGGACATTGTTCCTTTGGGACGTATCGCGGCTTCGCCTCAACCTTCTGGCCACTCATACCGACATGGCAGCAGGATTGGGTTTTCTCGGCGTCGCGCATGTCCCGATGGTGATCCTCCCGTTTGCGGTGGGTTGTGTGATCAGCGCCGAGGTAGCGTTCCGGGTGGGCTTCGAAGGCATGCATTTTAATGCGCTGCGGTCGATGGCGCCACTGCTCGTCGCCTACCTGGTGTTTGTCGAGTTTGTCACGTTCGGCCCGCTGTTGATATTCCTCCCGCTGTTGGTCCGCACACGATTGGCGGCACTGGAGTTGTACGGAATGCTCGTCCAGCATCACAACCAGCTTTTCCAGAGCAAGTGGATCGACGGAAACCTGCCCGCTGGGGAGGAGCCCCTGGGAAGCCCGGATATGTCGTCCCTGGTCGATCTGGGCAGCAGCTACTTAGTCGTCAGGCAGATGCGGGTCGTTCCTTTCGCCGCAAACCAGCTTATCCGAGTCGCTCTCTTATCGTGCCTGCCGGGCCTGCCGCTTATGTTTCTGGTGCTACCTTTCGTGGAGATCCTGAAATTGCTGGTCGGCGTTATCAGATGAGCTGGGGGCTCACTATTTGACAGAATGGGTCGTTGACGTCCTCCCGTTTACGAATTCTATGCCTGCCACGAACTGCCCACCCGCATCGCCGAGCTACGGCCATTCGTCGATCGCTTCGCCCATCACTTCAACCACCTCAGACCCCATCTGGCGCTTGGCGATCTCACCCCAGCCCAGTATTTCCAATCCCGCAGCCAAGGAGACCCCGCCGCGTCTCATATGTGCTGAGCCAGGACACAACGTGTCGCTAGCTAGTCAAGCTGGCCCGTTTGCGGCGGAGGCTGGCGGGGGGTAGATTTATTAGCCTGGAGTTTGCGCGCGTGATTTACGCTTTGTGGCGTTTTTGCCTCGAGCGACCACGCGCCACGAGGGACCGTTCAGATATGAGCTTTCCGCGCATCGGCGCGATCGATTGCGATATCCATCCGGCCGTGCCGGGCATGCGTGCGTTGCTGCCTTACCTCGACGATCATTGGCGCGAGCAGGTAACGGTGCGCGGCATCGACGGGCTTGATTCGGCCAGCTTTCCCGTCAACGCACCGGCCAATTGCCGCGCCGACTGGCGGGCGAACGGAGTGAAGCCGGGCAGCAGCCTGGAATTGCTGCGGCGGGACGCGCTCGACGCGTTCGGAACGTGCGCGGCGATATGCAACTGTCTGTATGGCGCGTCGTCGACCTTCAACGCGGATTTCGGCGCGGGGCTGGCACGCGCCATCAATGACTGGCTGGCCGCCGAGTGGCTGGACAAGGAACCGCGGCTGCGCGGCTCCATCGTGCTGCCAATCCAGGATCCGGAACTGGCGGTCGCCGAGATCGAGCGCCGCGCGGGCGACAAACGGTTCGTGCAGGTGCTGGTGCCCGCCGCCGGCGAGGCGCCGCTCGGCCGGCGATTTTACTGGCCGATCTACGCGGCCGCGGAGAAACACCGATTGCCGGTGTGCATTCATGCCGGCAGCACGTTCCGTCATGCCACCACCGCCAACGGGTGGCCGTCTTATTACCTCGAAGACTACACGGCGATGTCGCACGCGTTCCAGGCGCAGTTGCTGAGCCTGGTGGCGGAAGGGGTGTTCACCAAGTTTCCGGGCCTGAAAGTGGTGCTGGCGGAATCGGGCTTTACCTGGCTGCCGCAGTTCATGTGGCGGCAGGTGAAGACCTGGCGCGCCATGCGTGCGGAGATACCGTGGGTTGATCGCGCCCCCGCCGATATCATCCGCGAGCATGTGCGTATAACGCTGCAACCGTCCGATGTGCCGGCCGACGCAAGCGTGATCGGCCAGGTGATCGACATGGTCGGAACCGAGGAGTTCCTGCTGTTTTCCACCGACTATCCGCACTGGCAGTTCGATGGCGACAATGCGCTGCCCGCCGGACTGTCGGACTCGCTTATTCGCAAGCTGCTGGTCGAGAACCCGCTTGCGACCTATCCGAACCTGAAGGAGTGCGTGGCATGAGTTCAGAGCCTGCTCGAACGCCCGACATCACCGGAAGGCCGGCTGGGGCTGATCGATTGTGACGTGCATCACGCGTGGCGGTCATCCAAGGATCTGCACCCGTATCTGGCGCAGAAATGGCGCGACCATCTGGATACGTACGGATCACGCAAGCCGATGCCGTTCACCGGGTCATCGCCTTACTTCAAGTCGGCGCCGGCGCTGTCGCGCAAGGACACCTGGCCGCCGAACGGCGGGCCGCCCGGATCGGACCTGGCGTTCATGCAGGAGCAGTTGCTGGACCGCTACGGCATCGACTGCGGCATGCTGCATCTGTTGTCGATCACCGGCATGGACCAGCGCAACCAGGATTTCGGCGCGGCGGTGTGCCACGCCATCAATCACTGGCAGTTCAATGAATGGACGCAGAAGGACCAGCGCCTGAAGGCCGCCATCGTGGTGCCCGGCGAGGATGCCGCGGCGGCGGTCAAGGAGATCGAATACTGGGCCGGCAATCCGGACTTCGCGCAGGTTTCCCTGGTGACACATGCGATCGAGCCGCTGGGGCGGCGGCGCTATTGGCCGATCTATGAGGCGGCGGTGGCGCACGGGCTGCCGATCGGACTGCACAGCTCCGGCAATAATGGCCACGCGGTTACGCCGGCGGGCTGGTCTTCCTATTACGCCGAGGAACACCACGAGGTGGCGATAAGCCAGCAGGGGCTGATCAGCTCTTTGGTGTGCGAGGGGGTGCTGGCGCGGCTGCCCGACCTGCGGGTGGTGGTCGTGGAGGCCGGACTGGCGTGGGTGCCGTCCTTGTGCTGGCGGCTCGATCAGCACTGGCGGCGCATGCGCGACGAGGTGCCGCACCTCGATCGTGCGCCGTCCAGCTACGTGAAGTCGCAGATCTGGTTCACCACCCAGCCGATGGACGAGCCGGAGCGGCCGGAGGATTTGGCGAAGATCCTGGAATGGATCGGCTGGGACCGCATTCTGTTCGCGACCGACTATCCGCACTGGGATTTCGACGATCCGGACACCGCGCTGAAGGTAAAGCTGAGCGAAACGCAGCGGCGGATGATCTTCCGCGACAATGCGCGCGCGGCCTATAATTTCTGAACGGGACAAGGCGGAACAGGCTGAATGAGCAAGCATGTCGTGGCGATGGCGCGGGAGATCCCGCCCGGGAACCGGAAACTTGTGACGGTGCGTGGGCGGCCGATCGCCATATTCAACATCAAGGGCGAGTTCTACGGGCTGCTGAACCGCTGTCCGCACCAGGGCGGTCCGATGTGCGAGGGCGTGTTGACCGGGCTGATCGAATTGGATGAGCCGGGGACGTATCAGTACTCTCGGGCCGGGGAGATCCTGCGTTGCCCGTGGCACGGGTGGGAGTTCGACGTGCGGACGGGACAATCCTATTGCGACCCGGAGAAGATCACGGTGCGCAACTATCCGGTCGAGGTGGCGCCGGGGCAGCGCGTGGTGCAGGGGCCGTACGTGGCGGAGAAGATCCCGGTGACGCTGGAGGAGGAGTACGTGGTGGTCGAGGTGTAGGCTGCCATAGCCTCTTGACTACTCTGGAGCCCCGGCCCGTTACATGTAACTAATGGCTGATCGTCCTGCGGCATCCTCCCGAACCCGTGTCGAGCGCCACCGAGAGAGCTTGCGACGGCGTGGGCTTCGTCCGGTGGCAGTCGTGCGGTCCGATGATTTTGTCGATTTGCGTTCCCTGACCGTCTGGCCGTTTATCAGTGTTGAGGAAGATGCCGCATTGCTGCGACTTCGCGTCGAGCCGACTGATACGCTTCTCCTTGATCGGATATCGTGGATCATGGTGGACAAGATCACGACGATCCGCACGAGCCAGATCGGTCGGTCGGTCGTTTGTCCGCGGCGGACATGGTTCGGCTAGATCGGGCGCTCGTGGTTTATCTGGGCATCGGGTGAAGTCCCTGATAATCACGACGGGAATATGGTTGAAATCCGATCTTAGGATGGACATGTTTCTCCGGAACAGGAGTGTTCCGTGCCCGGACTGGCGTATCCGTCGAGCCGGTATGACCCATCGCAGGTGGTGGATGTTACTTCGCGGGAAGAGCGCGAGCGGCTGAGCCCGTCGGCGCTGAAAGCGTTTTTCAATATCATGGACCGCTGGTGCGTTCGCGACGAGGATGCACGACAGCTTCTCGGTGGCGTCAGCAACGGTCCGTTCTACGAGATGAAGAAGAAGCCGGACGGCCGGGTGCTCGATGCCGACAGGCTGCTGCGCATTTCCTATCTGGTCGGCATCTTCAAGGCCCTGAACATACTGCATGGGACCGTGCTGGCGGACGAATGGGTTGGTCTGCCGAACACCAACCGGATTTTTGCCGGCACCGCGCCGCTGACCTACATGATCAAAGGTGGCGTACCGGCGATGCAGACAGTGCGGCGGCTGCTGGATGCTCGCCGGGGCGGGGTGTGACCGCGCTGCCGGGCGTATCGCCGCTCCGCCGCAACGATACGCACCGGCTGATCCCTTCCAAATACAGCGATAGCGGGGCCAGTGTGCTGACCCGGATCGCCGATGACGACGCGCATCTTGCAGACATCTTCGACCTGGACAATGCCACCAATGACCGGCTGCTGGCGGAAAACGAGAGGCTGCCCGGCATCGGCATCCGCGAGCTGGTGTTCGGCGTGCCCTACTACCGCATCATCAATGCGGCTTTCGTGCATGCGCATCCGCTGGGTAGTCGTTTCAATGGACCCGATCGGGGCGCGTGGTACGCGGGATTCGAGAGCCGGACGGCGCAGGCGGAGATTGCGTTCCACAAGAGCGTGCAGCTCGCGGAGATCGGGCGGTTCGAGGACGATGTGACGTTCGACGATTATCTTGCCGATTTCAGCGGGGCATTTCACGATCTGCGCGACGCGCCCGAGTTTGCCGGTTGCCTGGATGCTGACAGTTACGTGTCGTCGCAGGTGCTGGCCGAACAGTTGCTGGAGGCTGGATCGCTCGGCGTTGTCTATCCGAGCGTGCGGCGACGTGGGGGTACGTGCCTGGCGTGCTTTCGCCCGGCGCTGGTGGCGAATGTGCGGAAAGGCCCGACGTACCGGTTCCGCTGGGCGGGGAGGGCAACTCCGGTGATCGAGGTTGAACCTGCGATCAGCGTTTCACCCCAAGCCCGCACTATGGAATGATCATTCATTGGTCCAAGCTACGCAGGTTCGGTCGGCTCCAGCCAAGATTATGGCGGCAAATCTCAACACGTCGCCGCCTCAACGGCGAGATCATAATTCCAGTCGCTTACTCGGTGTAATCCGCAAACACCAGGAAATATGCAACCCGGCAAACATACTTGCCCTTATCAAGCAATCGATACAGAACACTGCGGTACAGTCGAAGGATGCGAATGGCAATTCCTCGGTTGTATGCAACAATGGCGGCGCTGGCCCGACGTCGACTGCCACACAAAGCACCAATTTGCAACCATCAACCAAAGGGACCACCGTTTCTGTTACTTCCAATGCGGCGTGCTCTTCGGGAAACGTGGGTACCGGAACCGCAACTCCCGCCAATCCTGCCGCACACTGATCCGGCCTGAGAGTCCCATCAGTCTATATCTCTGAGAAGGCGATCGTTTACAGTGTGAATTTATCTGGTACGGAGCCGAGACGTTTCCAAGCAGCCTCGACGATTCGCTCACCGCTTCGTGCAACGGCGTCTTGAGCTTGATGAACACCTGTTCAAATGTGGTTCAGCTCAGGGCTGTATGGCGGCAAGAAGAAGCTTCGCTCCGGCAATGACGTGGCCCTGCTGCGATGTGACTGCACAGGTGCCTCCGTTATTGTCGCCGGAAAATCGGGTTGATCGGCAGCCGGCGCTCACTCGGTTCACTGCGCAAATCCGACCTCTCCCCGCACAGCGGGAGAGGTGCTTCCGGGGCTGCTCCATTATGGGGCGCGGGCACCCGACGCCCCCACATCCTCGCGCACACACGCCACACGATGCCCCGCCCCCACCATCCGCAGCGCCGGCACCCCCTCCGCACACGCCGGCAGCACCCACGGACAGCGAGTGCGGAACACGCAGCCGGACGGAGGATCGGACGGGCTGGGCGGATCGCCCGCCAGCAGGATGCGCGTTCGCCGCGTGGCGGCATCCAAACTCGGCGCCGCGGACAGCAGCGCCAGCGTGTAAGGATGCCGAGGCGCCACCAGCACCTCCGCCGCCGGCCCTTCCTCCATCACGCGGCCCAGGTACAGCACCATCACCCGGTCGCACAGGCTGCGCACCACCGACAGATCATGGCTGATGAACAGCAGCGCCAGGCCCAGCCGGCTGCGCAGCTCCGCCACCAGCGCCAGCACCTGAGCCTGCACCGACACATCCAGCGCCGAGACCGGCTCATCGGCCACCAGAAACTCCGGCCCGGTCGCCAGCGCCCGCGCCAGCCCGATACGCTGGCGCTGACCGCCGCTGAATTCGTGCGGGTACCTATCGGCATGCGCTCGCGGCAACCCCACCTGCTCCAGCAGCTCACCCACACGCTGCGCACGCCCACCCGCCGGCACGATCGCATGGATCGCCAGCCCATCGGCGATCTGCGCCCCCACGATGCGACGCGGATCCAAACTCGCATACGGGTCCTGGAACACCAGCTGCATGCGCCGCCGAAGCCGGGTCAGCTCCGCAGCCCCCGCCTCGGCCAGGTCGCGTCCGTCCAGCAGCACGCGCCCGGAACTCGGCGGCAGCAGCCCCAACATCAGGCGCCCGATCGTGGTCTTGCCCGACCCGCTCTCCCCCACCAGCCCCAGCGCCTCGCCCCGATTTATCTCCAACGAAACATCCGTCACCGCCTGCACCGGCCGGCCGCGCGCGAATAGCCCGTGCGGGGCGAAATGCCGGGTCAGATGCTCCGCCCGCACCAGCTTCGTCATGCGTCCGCCGCCTGGGCCGGCAAGATGCGCGCGATCTCCCGCCAGCGGATGCAGCGCGTGGCGCGGCCGGGGCGCGCTTCCAGCAACGGCGGCGGCGCCGCCTCGCAGGCCGGACGGCAATGCGGGCAGCGCGGAGCGAAAGCGCAGCCAGGTGGCAGCGCGTGCGGCTGCGGCACCGTGCCCGGGATCGGCACCGGCAGACTGCCATCCGGCTTCGGCGCGCTGTCCAGCAAGGCGGCGGTGTAGGGATGCAGCGGCGCGGCGAACACCTCCGCCACGCCGCCACGCTCCACGATCTCCCCGGCATACATCACCAGCACCTGGTCGGCGGTCTCGGCCACCACCGGCAGGCTGTGGGTGATGAACAGCAGCGCCATCCGGCGCTCGCGCTGCAGGCCGGCCAGCAAGTCCAGCACCTGCGCCTGGATGGTCACGTCCAGCGCCGTGGTCGGCTCATCGGCGATCAGCAGCCGTGGATCGTTGGCGATGGCCAGCGCGATCATCGCCCGCTGCCGCATCCCGCCCGACATTTCGTGCGGAAACGCGCGGGCACGGAGCTCGGGGTCGGAGATGCCGACCCGCCCGAGCAGCGCCGCCGCCCGCCGCCACGCGGTGCCGGCGGACACCGCGGCATGCGCCCGGATCGCCTCGGCCACCTGGGCGCCCACGCGATGCACGGGATTCAGGCTGCTCAGCGGGTCCTGGAACACCATCGCCATGGCCGACCCGCGCAGCCGCCGCAGCGCGGCTTCGTCCAGCCGCGGCACGTCATGGCCCTCCACAAACGCCGCGCCGGCGTAAACCCGCGCCATCGGCGGCAGCAGCCCCATCAGCGCCAGGCCGGTCAGCGACTTGCCCGAACCGCTCTCGCCGACGATCGCCACCGTCTCGCCCGGCATCACCCGCAACGACACATCCCGCACCGGACGGATCGGCCCGCCCGGCGTCTCGATCTCCACGCCGAGCCCGCGCACCTCCACCACCGGCCCGGCGGCCGCCACCAGCCCGGGAACCAGCCGCGCCAGCAGGCGCCGGCGAAGCCCGCCACCGACCGCCTGGTGCGGGTCCAGCGCATCCCCCAGCGCATCGCACAATGCGTTCATCGCCAGGATGGTCAGCGTCAGCGCGGCGCACGGCCACAGCAGCAGCAACGGCGCCTGGTTCATGGTGGCCCGCGCGCTGCCGATCATCAGCCCCCAGGACGGCGCCGGCGGCACCACGCCCAGGCCCAGGAACGATAGCCCGGATTCCAGCACCACGGCCGAGGCGGCGGTCAGGCTGAACTGCACCAGGATCGGGCCGCCGACATTCGGCAGGATCGTGCGCAGCATGATGCGGGTGCGGCCGGCGCCCAGCACGCGCATCGCCTCCACGTAATCCTGCGACCGCACCGACAGCACGCTGGCATAAACCACCCGCACGAAGCCGGGCAGATAGACCAGCGCCAGCACCGGGATCAGCGTCGTCGCGCCCGGGCCCATCAGCGTGACCACCAGCAGCGCCAGCAGCAGCGGCGGAAAGCACAGCACGACATCCATGCTGCGCACCGCCACGAACTCGACAACGCCGCGCAGGAACCCGCCCGCCAGCCCCAGCGCGGTGCCGATCACGCAGGCCAGCGCCGAGGCCGAGAAGGAAACCGCCAGCGACACGCGCGCGCCCCACAGCAGGCGGGTCAGTTCGTCGCGTCCATACTCGTCCTGCCCGAGCAGGTGCCGCACCGACGGCCGCGCCAGCCGATGAGCCACGTCCATGTGCACCGGATCGGGCAGCGGCAGCACCGGAACCAGCAGCGCCAGCAGCACGATCACGCCCATGGTCAGCATCGGCAGCCGGCGGATACGCCTCATCCGTGGCGCACGCGCGGATCGAGCACGGCGTACAGCAGATCGACCAGCAGATTGAGCGCCACGAACAGGATCGAGATCACCAGCACGATCCCCTGCACCTCCGGATAGTCGCGGGCGTTCACCGCATCCACCAGCATGCCGGACAGGCCGGGATAGTTGAACACGTACTCGACCAGCACCGTGCCGCCCAGCAGCGTGCCCATGTTCAGCGCCAGCACCGTCACCACCGGCATCAGCGCGTTGCGCAGCACGTGGTGCAGCAGGATGCGCAGCGGATGCAGGCCCTTGGCGCGGGCGGTGCGCACATAGTCGCGCATGGTGATGTCCAGCACCGAGGCGCGCGTCATGCGGAACGCCGCCGCCCCCAGCCCGATCCCGATGGTGACGGCCGGCATCGCCAGCAGCAGCAAATGCCGCCCGGGCGCCTGCGCCAGCGGCACGTAGCCGCCGGCCGGCACCCAGCGCAGCGCCTGCGCAAAGATCAGCACCAGCAGCGTGCCGACGACAAATACCGGTACCGCCAGGGAAACCGCCGCAATGAACGAGGCGCTGCGGTCGAACCAGCCGCCGCGCCACGCCGCCGCCATCGTGCCCGCCGGAATGCCGCTGAGCATGCCGATGATCGTGGCGGCCAGGATCAGCTCCAGCGTGCGCGGCAGGCGCACCATGATCTCATCCGCAACCGGGGTCTGGTCCTGCAGTGATTGGCCAAGATCGCCGGACAGAAGATCGCGGAAACTGCCCACATATTGCACCAGAAACGGCTTGTTCAGGCCGAGCTGGTCATGCAACTGGGCGACGATGGCGGGATCGGGCGCCGCGCCGCCCTGACTGAGCAGCAGCTCCGCCGGGTCGCCCGGCACCAGCCGGATGGCGGCGAACACGATGCTCGCCACCACCCACACCAGCAGGACAGAGATCGCGGTCCGTTTCAGCAGCCACCACATTCAGTCGGCCGTCATCTCCAGGATCAGGTTGAGGTACGGTTCCACCCGGCCCGTCATGCCGGGCAGCACGACCGTGGTCGCATCCATCTGCTCCACGATCGCCGGACCGGCTATGCAATTGCCGCACCGCAGCCGCTCGCGGTCATACACCGGGCAGGAGACGAAACCGCCGGCCTCCGGCAGCCACACCTCGCGGTCGCCGATGATCGCTGCGGTGGCATCCGGACCGGCGTCCGGCTGCGGCTGGAACTGCGCCTTGTGGACCAGCCCGGTCGCCTCGATGCGGAAGGTGACGAGCTGCACCGGTTCTTCCTCTGCCGTGAACCCATACATGCGGCTATGCGCGGCGGCGAATCCCTCGGCCAGCGCGTCGAGACTGGCCGCGTTGATCGGCCCGTCCGGCAGCGGCACCGAAAGTTCGTAGTTCTGGCCGGCATAGCGCATATCCGCCGTGCGGCTGACCCGCCGCGCCGCCGACGCAATTCCTTCCGCCGCGAACCACGCATCGGCCTGAAGCTGCAATTCGGCAAAGGCGGCGGTGACGGCCGGCAGCACCTGCGGCGAAAGCGTATGCAGCCGCGTGGTGGCGAAATCGGCGCGCAGATCGGTCAGCAGCAGGCCCATGGCGCACAGAATGCCAGGCGCGCGCGGCACCAGGATGCGGGAAATCTCCAGCTCCCGCGCCAGCCGCGCGGCGTGCAGCGGGCCGGCGCCACCGAACGCCACCAGCGTGTAGTCGCGCGGATCATGCCCGCGCTGCACGCTGATCACCCGGATGGCCCGCGCCATGTTCGCGGTTACCACCGAAATGATGCCCTGAGCGGTTTCCATCACCTCCAGCCCCAGCCGTTCCGCCAGTCCGGCGATGGCCTGCCGCGCCAGATCCTGCCGCACCGGCATCCGTCCGCCCAGCAGATGCGTCGGATTGAGCGTTTGCAGCACCAAATTGGCATCCGTCACCGTCGGCTCGGTGTTGCCGCGCCCGTAACACACCGGCCCGGGATCGGCGCCGGCGCTGCGCGGCCCCACCTTCAGCAGCCCGCCGCTATCCACATACGCAATGGACCCGCCGCCGGCCCCCACCGTGTGGATGTCCAGCATCGGCGCCTTGATCGGATAGCCGTGCACCACCGCCTCGCTGGCCAGCCGGCATTGCCCGTTCTGCAGCAGCGCGACATCGGTGCTGGTGCCGCCCATGTCGAAGGTGATCAGGTCGGGCAGCCCCGCCATCCGCCCGACCTCCTGCGCCGCGACGACGCCGGTGCTGGGGCCGGACAGCACGGTGCGCACCGGCAACCGGGCGGCCGCCTCGAACCCGATCACCCCGCCATTGGATTGGGTCAAATGCGGCGTGGCGGTAATCCCCAGCTCCCGCAGCCGGTCGCCCAGCCGGCTTATGTATCCCTGCATGACCGGCCCGAGATAGGCGTTCACCACCGCGCTGGACATCCGCTCATACTCACGGAACTCCGGCGCCACCTCGTGGCCGGTGCAGACGAACGCCGCGGGGAATTCCTCGGCCACGATGCGCGCCGCGAGCTGTTCATGCTGCGGCCGGACGAAGCCATACAGGAAGCAGATCGCCACCGCCTGCACGCCGGCCTGGCGCAACTGCCGCGCGGCATGGCGCACCGCGTCCTCATCCAGTTTCGTTTCCACCGAGCCGTCATGGCGCACCCGCTCCGGCACCTCCCAGCGGCGGTCGCGCGAAACCAGCACCGGCGGCTTGTCCACCTGCAGGTCGTAAAGGTCGGGGCGCTTCTGCCGGCCGATCTCCAGCAGGTCGCGAAAGCCGTCGCCGGTGATCAGGCCCGTGGGCACGCCACGATGCTGGATCAGCGCATTGGTCGCGACGGTGGTGCCGTGGCCGAAATAGCTGATGCCGCCGGCGCAGGCATCGACGCGCCGGACGCCTTCCTGCACGCTCTGGGCGATGCCGCGTGACGGATCGTCGGGGGTGGAGGGGACTTTCCACACCTCGATACGGCCCGTCGCGTCATCGAACAGACAGACATCGGTGAACGTACCGCCGGAGTCCACACCGATCCGCCACGCCATGCCCTGCTACCTCAATCGCTGCCCGGAGAGTTTTCTTCCACGCGCGACGCGGGCACAACCCGCTGCCATCGGCTGGTATGCGGGATTTCCTTGCAATCAACGCCTTGCAAGACTATTCGTCATGCCAACCTACCCCCCGAAGGAATTCCATGCCGGCCAGCCTCCTCCTAGGCGCACGTCTGCGTGCTTTGCGAGCAGAACGTAACCTCACGCAGGAGGAACTGGCGCGCCGACTTGGGTTCAACGACCGTCAGACCCTGTCGGCGATCGAAAATGGCGACCGCCGCCTGTCGGCCGACGAACTGCTACTTGCCGCGCAGACGCTAGGCGAGCCATTGGACAACTTCACCGATCCATTCCTGCTGATCGGCGAGGGCCGGTTTTCCTGGCGCCAGACCGGCGTTGCGCCGGGGCGCCTGGCAGATGTACGAGCGCCACGCCGGCCGTTGGATCGCAGCCTATCGAACATTGGCAGCGCAGCAGGGGCACCAGCCACCGCCCGATCGCCGATCTTTGCGGCTTGCCAAGACCAGCAGTCATGAGGACGCCAAAACCGCTGGCGAGCGCTTCGTCACCGCCTATGACCTGGGCGATGTTCCGGCGCTGCGGTTGGCCGCGGTCATGGAGGATGCGTTCGACATCCTCGTTCTGATGGTGGATGCCATTCCTGGCGTGTCGGCTGCTGCCTGCCAGTTGCCTGAGCTGGATACGGTGCTGATCAACCGGCAGGAAATCGTCGGCCGCCGGCACTATGATCTGGCCCATGAGCTGTTCCATATTCTCACCTGGGACACGATGCCGCCGGCGCATGTCGAGGCGCCGGTCGAAAGCGACGGCAACCGCATCGAGCAACTCGCCAACAACTTCGCATCCGCACTGCTGATGCCCGCCGCAACGCTCGCGCCGTTCGGTACGTGGTCGGACCTGAATTCCAGTTCGCTCGTCCGCAAGCTGAACCAGACCGCTGATGAGTTCGCGGTGACCGCCTCGGCACTGAAATGGCGCCTGGTCGCGACTGGACAGCTCAGTGCAGCGACGGCGCGCGGAATCGACGATGCGCTGTTGCGCAACAACGGCCGTCAATCCAGCCCGGATGATGCGCCGCAGTTCTTTCCGCGAAGGGGGCCTGCGATTTTCCGAAGATGACGTCCCCGCGATAGGGCCTCTCACCGATGCGTTTGAGAATGTTCAGCCCGCCAAGGCCGTGAAGGATAGCAAGCCACCGCTGTTTTCCAAGCCATTCCTCCACGTGATGGCGCGAGCATTGCAGGCCGGCCAATTATCCGTTCGACGCGCCGCAAAACTGCTGGATCTCGCGGTCGATGATCTGGCTGACCTGTTCGCCACCCACGGGGTCGCCGCCGAGATCGACGTGTGAAGCACCGCATGGCGCGTCGTTCTGGGCCGATTCCTGGTGGACACAAACGTCATATTGGAATGCCACCGCACCGGAAGCTGGCGTGCCCTGGCTGGTGGCCATCGGCTGGAAACAGTGGAGACGTGCGTCACCGAAACACAGACTGGATTTCAGCGCCGTCGACCCGAACAGCAGATCGATGTCGCGGCGCTGCGACAGTCATTCGCAAAGGAAAATCACGTCACCAAAGGATCAGTGATGTCGCTGTTGCGTGGATTCCGCGTCCTCCAGGCCGGCGAGGCGCTCGCCGCCGCGGTCTGCGGCCGTTTGCTGGCGGATCTCGGGGCCGAAATCGCCTGCATCGACCCGGACCTGTCCACCCCGCTCAGCCGTTATCTCCACCACGGCAAGAAGCTCATCAGCGATGCCGCTGCGGCGCGGGACGCGTTCGCAGCCGCCGAGCTGATCGTCTGCGCCGGAGCACCGCGTGAGCTCGCCCGCCGCGGCTGGGACACGCCAACCCTGCGGCAGCTCAATCCGGGTGCGCCGATCGTCTACATCTCCCCCTTCGGCCAGACCGGACCCCGCGCCGAGGATGCGGCGACCGACCTGACGCTGTTCTTCGCCAGCGGCATCGCCCGCATGCTCACCGGGCAGGTGGAGGACCTGTCGGAACCGCCGCTCAACCCAGTGGGCGAGCAGTCCGCGTTCATCGGCGGGTTGGCGGCCGCGTGCGCCGGGATGCATGCGGCGCTGCGGCCCAGCGCGGCGGTGATCGACGTCTCGATCCAGGAGGCGCTCGCCACCCTGGCGATCGGGGAGCTGGCGCGCGTGGGCCTCGGAGGTAACGCGTTTTCCCGCCGCCGCGTCGCCGACGGCAACGGCGCCACCGTGACCATCCTGCCGGCCAGCGACGGGTTCGTTGCCATCTCGCCGCGCGAGGACCGACAGTGGCAGGCCTGGCTCGGCGTGATGGGCTCGCCCGACTGGGGCAGCGATCCGCGCTTTGCCGGCAAACCCGATCGGGTCGCCAACTGGGATGCGCTGCATGCGCTGATGTCGGCCTGGAGCCGTCAGCACTCCAGGCAATGGATCGCCGACGCCGCCCAGGCCGCCCACGTGCCCAGTTTTCCGTTGCGCGAGCCCGCAGAGCAGTTTGCCTCCCCGCAGCTCGCGCATCGGGGGTTCTGGCGCTCCATCGGGGCCGACGAGCGCCGTTTCAGGATGCCCGGACCACCGTTCGGACTCAGCCTGCCCCTGGCGACCAAATCCGGCGATGCCGTCCCCGCGCCTGGACCGCTCCCGCTGTCGGGCGTGCGCGTGCTGGACTTCAGTTGGGTCATCGCCGGACCGACAACGACCCGGTATCTGGCCGCGATGGGCGCCGAGGTGATCAAGGTCGAAGCGCCCGGGCGCGGCGATCCCGGCCGCGCCTCGGAGCTGCACACCGTGCTGGGGCAGGGAAAGCGCGGGATCGTGCTGGACCTCAAACGAAGCGAGGCAGTGGACGTGGCGCAGCGGTTGGCCGCGCGGTGTGACGTGCTGATCGAGAATTTCGCCACCGGCGTGATGGAGCGGCTAGGATTGGGCGCGGCCGAGTTGCGGGCAATCAATCCGAACCTGATCTATGTCTCGGCCTCCGGGCTGGGTCGGACCGGCCCGGAAGCGCAGGCCGTGGCCTATGGCACGCTGCTGCAATGTTATGCCGGATTCGCCGGCCTGAATCGGCACCCCGGGCGGGCGCCGCGCGTGGGCATGGCGTGGCTGGACCCGATGTGCGGGCTGATGCTGGGCTTCATCGTCGCCGCCGCGCTGTGGCGGCGCGGGCGCACGGGGGCGGCCGCGCGGGTGGATTTTTCCATGGTCGAAGCGATGCTGTGGACGATGGCGGAGCCGCTGCTGGCCGCCCAAGGCGACGAGCTAGACCGTCATGCCCGCGAAAGCGCATCCGCGAACAGAAATTCCGAGGATTTGCCTGATTCCCGCATGCGCGGCAATGACGAACCTGGGTCGCCCTCCGGGAGGTCTGGTATTACCCGCAACGTGCCGCACGGAGCCTATCGTTGCCGCGGAGACGATGCGTGGATCAGCCTGACCGTCGCCGATGATGCCACGTGGCGCCGTTTGTGCGCGATCATCCCGGCATTGGGCGAACTGGCGGGGTTGGCGCTGCAAGGACGCAAGGAGGCCGAGGCTTCCATCGACGAGACGATCGCCGCATGGGCGAACCGGCAGCACGCCAACACCGCGGCGGCGGAGCTGGTCGGGGCAGGAATTCCGGCCGCCTCACTGGCCGGTTCCGCGGAGCTGGCGGCGGACCTGCATCTGCGTCAGCGCGGCTTCTGGCAGCCGCATGGCTCGGGCGTGCTGCCGGGACTGCCGTGGAAGGCGAACTTCGGACAGCCGGGCGGAGCAGCGCCGGGCTTGGGAGCGGATACGGATGCAGTGCTGGGCTCGATACTGGGTCTGTCCGCGGAGGAGATCGAGCGGCTGCGGCGGTGCGGGGCGCTTGGGTGATCAGGTAATGCTTGTATCGGCCCGTATTCCCCACCGCGATATTCGGCCAAACACGTTCGGCCTTGGTGCAGGCGCCGCACCTCGTATGCGCGGACCCGGGCAAAGCAAACTAGCGCTCAGACATCCAGGCGCGGACGGTGCGCACCCACTGACTTTCAGATCGGCCACCGTCGAGGCTGGGTTGAAAATGGTCATGCCCGGCGAAGATGTCGTATTCCACGTGCCCGCCATTCTTCTTCAGCGCGTCAACCATCATCGGCGAGGTCCGCAGGACGTAGTCAAGGTCGTTGTCGCCCCAAACTATGTAAAAGGGTACGCCGTTCCCGGTGACGAAGTTGATCGGACTCGCTTCGGGCGCATCATCCGGATGGCTAAGCAGAAATTTGCCGCGCCCTTCCAACTCCTCGGTTTCGAACTTGAAAACCGAACTGACAGGGAAGCAGGCTTTGACCACTCCCTCAGGCAATCGGGCAGCAGCCAGTTTATCGCGTCGCAGTGTTGCCAGCGCACTGAGATGACCGCCCGCAGAATGCCCACCGATGAAGAGCCGGGTCGGGCTTCCGCCGTGCCGGCCGATATTACGATACACCCACGCCAGTGCGGCAACCGTATCATCGAGCGGCGAGGGAAACCGCACATCAGGCAACATGCGATAGCCGACGGACACAAAGATGGCCGGCAGGTCGGTAAAGCAGGGGGCCATGAAGCCCATCCATTCCTTGTGGCCGTTTGACCACCCGCCCCCGTGCAAAAACAGCAGCACGGGGAGATCACGCAACCCATCCTGAGCCGGCAAGTAAATGTCTATACGCTGCCAGTCATCATCGCCGTAGGACATATCCAGCAGCACTCGGCTGCTCATTGCGACGACGCGTGAGCGAGCGAGGATTTCCGCCGCATACGCTTCAGCTTCAGCCCCCATTTGTGGCTGGTGCGGTAAGTTTTCAAACGCCATTTGGAGCGCTCCTTTGGCCTGCAACCTCGCTTATGCCAACCCGCAAGGACGAAGACTCCCGATCCGTCATGCCCGCAGAGCCGTCGTGCCCGCGAAAGCGCGCGAAAGCGGGCATCCAGGCGAGAGCCCATGAATTTCCGAGCGTTTGGCTGGATTCCCGCTTTCGCGGGAATGACGAACGTAGGTCACCCGGCCTACATTTTTCCCCAAAAGCGCTCTACCAAACCCGAGCCCGCATCGAACCGGCGATGGGCAAACTGAAACGCTTCAGGCCTGTCGCACTGCGATGTGAAAAGACGGCCGAGAGCGACGGCGCGCTCGTCGCATTCGCTTGCAGCCTGATCTCCGTGAAATCCGTTCTCACGGCCTAAAACTCTCCGCTGCGGTACGCCTCATCCAGCCGCGCGGCGTCCTCGTCCGACAGGTCCGGCCACGGCGCGCCCCGCCGACGCAAGGTGCCGGTGAAGTTCGGGCGACGCTTCGCGTTGAATGATCGGCGCCCTTCCTCCCCGTCCATCGTGGTCTGGATCAGCAGCGCGTTCATCAGGTTCTGCACATGCCACGCTTGATCCGTCGGCATGTCGCCGAACCGGACCACGAACTCCTTCATCATGCGCACCGCCACGGGCGGCAGCGTGACGATGTGACGGGCCAGTTTTTCCGCCCGCTGCATCAGCTCGGCGTGCGGCACCACCTCGTTCACAAGGCCGATCCGCAATGCTTCCGCCGCATCGAACGGTTCGTCCGTCAGCAGCACCTTCATCGCGTCGACATAGCGAAGCTGCCGGATCAGCAGGCTGGCGCCGGGGCCGTGACCCAACCAGCCCTGGCTGATCAGGGCGAACTTGAACCGAGCATGCTCCGCGCTGGCAATGCGGATATCGGTGGACGACAGCAGCATGTACAAACCGGCGCCGGCGGCCCAGCCGTTGATCGCGGCGATCACCGGCTTCCACACGCGCGGGTAATGGTCCCCCATGCGCCCGTCCACGCCGGTCTTCTGCCCGTGAACCGTGCCCGCCAGCGGCCAGAAGATGCGCTGCGTGCGCAGATATTCGCGGTCCTCCTCGGTCAGGTCGGGGCGCGGCGCCAGATTATGTCCACCACAGAAATGACGGTCGCCCGTACCAGTAATGATCGCGCAGCGGATCGCCCGGTCTTCCCACAGATCGACCCACGCCTCGGCGATCTCGTCCGAGGTCGCCTTGTCCAGGATGTTCGCCTTGTCCGGGTTGTTGAGCGTGATGTACGCAACGCCGTCGCGCTTCTGATAGTCGATCGCCACGCGGTCTTCTCCTGCAATGCCGGACGACGGACGATGCGCCGCCGCGTGCGGCAAAGGAAGGCCAGGCTCCGCCCAATGGGCAGAGCCCCCAGGCGGTTACTTCGCCGGCGCCGGCGGCGGCACCGCGCTGTCGGTCGCGCGGATCGGCGAGCCGTCCATGTTGAAGGTCTGCACGTCCGCCGCGGCGCGTGCCTTGGCAATCTCCTGCTGCACGCCTTCCTTCAGCATCTCCTGCCGCAGCCCGTCCTCCGCCTGCTCGAAGCTGGGCGGCGGAGCCTGCCGGCGCTCCACCACTTCGATCACGTGCCAGCCGAACTGCGTGTGCACCGGAGCCTTCGTGAACTGCCCCGGCTGCAACGCGAACGCCGCATCGGCGAAGGCCGGCACCATGTCGTTCTTCTTGAAGAATCCCAGGTCGCCGCCATCCGCAGCACCCGGATCCTTGCTGTACTGCTTGGCCAGCGCCGCGAAATCCGCGCCTTTTTCCAGTTGCGCGATGATCTGCTTCGCCTGGTCCTCGGACTCCACCAGGATGTGCTTGGCGTGCACCTCCTCATCGCCCGGCTTCCCGGCAATCTCCTTCTCATAGCGCGCGTGCAGCGCCTGGTCGTTCACGCTCGGCATCACGACCTTGGTCAGCAGCGCATTGTCCAGCACCTGGTCGGTCGCCGTGGCGATCTGTTGCTGCACCTCCGGGGTCTTGTCGATGCCGGCCTTGCGTGCGGCAGCCGCCAGCACACGCTGGCTGATCATGCTGTCCAGCAGCTTGGGATAGATCGTCTCGAACGGCACCGCGCGCAGATTGGCGGGCAGCGCCGTCGCGGCCGCCTTCACCTCGCTCAGATGGATCGGCACGCCATCCACCTTGGCCACGACCGGATCGCCAGCCGGGGCCGCCGCGACCGCGGGCGGCGATTGGGACGGAACCGCCTGCGCCATGGCGGCGCCGCATGGCAGCGCGGCGGTCAGCAGGCAGGCGGCAAAACGGGAGAACGTCCCGCAGCGAACAGACATTACAACTCCTGGGTCAGACGGCGGCGGACTATTGGCTGAAGTGCCGCACGCCTGCAAGCCAACTCCCGGCCATACGCCGGTCAGCCGGGTGCCGGCCAGCCAGTTTCGTTGACCCTGAGGCAGGGGGGTCTTATCTCCACCCTGTCCGTCCCCGGACAATCGCCGGAAAGGTCTCGATGCTCGCCTCACTCGCCCGTGCCGTCCTCGGCACCTCCAACGACCGCATGCTGAAGGCGTACCGCCGGCGGGTGCCGCAGATCAACGCGCTCGAGCCGGCGATGCAAGCCTTGTCGGACGAGGCGCTGCGGGCCAAGACCACGGAGTTCCGCGAAAAGCTCGCCGCCGGCGCCACCCTGGACGACATCGTGCCGGAGGGCTTCGCCGTGGTGCGGGAAGCCGCCGTCCGCACCCTCGGCCAACGGCATTTCGACGTGCAGTTGATCGGCGGCATGGTCCTGCACGACGGCCGCATCGCCGAAATGAAGACCGGTGAAGGCAAGACCCTGGTCGCCACCCTGCCCGTCTATCTGAACGCGCTGGCCGGCAAGGGCGTGCACGTCGTCACCGTGAACGACTACCTGGCCCGCCGCGACGCCGATTGGATGGGGCAGATCTACCGGTTCCTGGGCATGACCGTCGGCGTGATCGTGCACGGCCTGGACGACAATCAGCGTCGCGCCGCCTACGGCGCCGACATCACCTACGGCACCAACAACGAGTTCGGCTTCGACTACCTACGCGACAACATGAAGTACCGGCTGGAAGACATGGTCCAGCGCGACTTCACCTTTGCCATCGTCGATGAGGTGGACAGCATCCTGATCGACGAGGCGCGCACGCCGCTGATCATCTCCGGCCCCGCCGAGGACAGCTCCGACCTCTATCGCCGTGTCGATGCCGTGGTGAAGGAGCTGGTGAAAGACCCGGACACCTACGAGAAGGACGAGAAGTTCCGCACCGTCGCGCTGACCGAACCGGGGTCGGAGCACGTCGAGGACATGCTGCGTGACGTGGAGATCATCACCGAAGGCAATCTATACGACATTTTCAACGTCTCGGTCGTGCATCACGTGCAGCAGAGCCTGCGCGCCCACACCCTGTTCACCCGCGACGTCGATTACATCGTGCGCGAGGACAAGGTGGTCATCATCGATGAATTCACCGGCCGCATGATGGAAGGACGGCGCTATTCCGACGGACTGCACCAGGCGCTGGAAGCGAAGGAGGACGTCACCGTCCAGGCCGAGAACCAGACGCTGGCCTCCATCACCTTCCAGAACTATTTCCGGCTTTACCCGAAGCTGGCCGGCATGACCGGCACCGCCGCCACCGAGGCGGACGAGTTCGCCGAGATCTACAAGCTGGACGTGGTCGAGATTCCCACCAACGTGGCCGTCAACCGCAACGACGAGGACGACGAGGTCTACCGCACCGCCGAGGAAAAATGGGAGGCGGTGGCCACCCTGATCGACGCCACCCGCAAGACCAGCCAACCCTGCCTGGTGGGCACGGTATCGATCGAAAAAAGCGAGCATCTGGGTGAAATCCTCAGGCGCAAGCGAATCCCGCACGCGGTGCTGAACGCGCGCTTCCACGAGCAGGAGGCCGAGATCATCGCGCAGGCCGGCGCGCCGGGGGCCGTTACGATCGCAACCAACATGGCCGGCCGCGGCACCGACATCCAGCTCGGTGGCAATTTGCAGATGCGCCTGAAGACGGAGCTGGCGGAGATCGAGGACCCCTCGCTGCTGGCCACCCGCGAGGCCGAAATCCGCGATCGGATCGCCGCCGCGCATGCGGACGTGAAGCAGGCGGGCGGGCTGTTCGTGATCGGCACCGAGCGACATGAAAGCCGGCGCATCGACAACCAGTTGCGCGGCCGCTCCGGCCGGCAGGGCGATCCCGGCCGCTCGCATTTCTTCCTGTCGCTGGAAGACGACCTGATGCGCATCTTCGGGTCCGACCGGATGGGCGGTCTGCTCCAGAAGCTCGGCCTCAAGCCCGGCGAGGCCATCGTGCATCCCTGGATCAACAAGGCGCTGGAGAAGGCGCAAAAGAAGGTCGAGGCGCGCAACTTCGACACCCGCAAGAACGTGCTCAAATACGACGACGTGATGAACGACCAGCGCAAGGAAGTGTATGCCCAGCGCAAGGAGTTCATGCGCGCCGCCGACGTATCGGAGACGGTGGACGAGATGCGCGCGGAGGTGATCGGCGCGCTGGTCGAGCGCCGCATCCCGGCCAAGGCCTTCGCCGAGCAATGGGAGCTGAAGGAACTGGCCGACGACGCGCGCCGGCTACTCAACCTCGAGCTGCCGATCGAGGACTGGGGCCACGAGGAAGGCATCGACGAGACGCAGATCCGCGAGCGCCTGCTGCAGGCATCCGACCAGTTCATGGCGGCCAAGGCGGCCAACATGACGCCCGAGCTGATGCGCTTCATCGAAAAGTCGCTGCTGATCCAGACGATGGACGCGGTGTGGAAAGAGCATCTCTATGCGCTCGACCATCTGCGCCAGGGCATCGGACTGCGCGCCTACGGGCAGAAGGACCCGCTGCGCGAGTACCAGACCGAGGCGTTCGCGCTGTTCAACGCCTTGCTGGACGAGCTGAAGGAACGCGTCACGTCCATGCTGTCGCGTGTCGAGCTGGCGCCGGACCGCCCGCCGGCCGCCGACTTCCAGCCGCCGCCGCAGCAATTCATGGAGCTGCACCCGGAGCCGGCATCCTACGTTGGGGACGCCGGAGCGGACGTGGCGACGCTGGCGCCACCGGTTGCCATGCAGCCGATGCGCGCCGAGGCGATCGACCCCCAGGACCCGGCGACCTGGCGCAACACCCCCCGCAACGCGCCGTGCCCGTGCGGGTCGGGCAAGAAGTTCAAGCACTGCCACGGCCGGCTGGCCTGATTACGGCTGTAACGACTGATACCCGCAGACTCTAAATCCGTCATCCCGCATATCCGTCATTCCGCATACCCGTCATTCCCGCGAAAGAGCCTGTGAGGAAATCGGTTTGCCCCGTTCGGAAACCGTTCCGAGCAGCCGAAAAGATCTGAAGGCCGCGTACGCTTTGCACGATATTGCCCTGGGTCAGCGCCATCGCGACAGATAAATCCAGCACCGCGACGGCGGCATTGCATTCTAATTCTTTCACAAACTCGAAAGCGGGAATCCAAACGAGAGCCCACGAAATTCCGAGGATTTGCCTGGATTCCGGCTTTCGCGGGAATGACGAACCCAGATCACCCTCAATGCGGTCTGGTATAAATACCAGCGGCCCGGCGATCCCCGCAGCGGTCAAGACTTCGGGCCGCTGGCGTGACACCGCCGCTATCGTCGCGACGTTCACCGCGGAGGCACGCAGCCACGCAAAGTCCTGCGTGATCGCTCCGCGCCCCCGCGATGAACTCCCCTCCGTCAGGCCGACTTCGCATCCTCATACTCATCGTGGCGCCGCACGAAATGCATGGTCGTGTCCTCGTTACGCCCCATGGGCGCGCGGTCGAGGACCATCAGCGTCCCGATCAGTGTCTCCGGCCCGCGCGCATAGCTGGAATAGGTGTGGAAAACCTCCCCCTTTTCGTTCCTGTAGAAGGCGCTGAGCCCCGGCAGTTCGTCATGCGCGCGCTCGACCGGCGTACGGGTGAAGTTATATTCGACCGTCATCGCCCTTGAGGTCCTGCTCGGTGAAGGAGACGCGGAAGTCGAAATTGAAGTCGCTGCCGAACGACGACACCCACGGAAAATGCCAGCCCATGCGGCGCTTGTAGGACTCGATCTTGTCCAGCGGCGCGCGTGAGACCGCCACCAGCGTCACGTCATGATGGTTCAGATGCGGCAGCGTGCCGTCCAGATGATCGGCCAGGAACGAACAGCCGGTGCAGCCGGCCTCCCACTCCGGTCCAAGCATGAAATGATACACGATAAGCTGGCTGCGCCCCTCGAACAGATCACCGAGGCTCCGGCGCCCGGCCGGCGTCTCGAACCGATAATCCTGGTCGATGCGTACCCACGGCAGCGCCAGCCGCGCTTCGTTCACCGCATCACGCAGATGGGTCTCCTCCTTCTCCCGCAGCAGCAGTGCTTTGCGTGCCGCCAGCCATTCTTCGCGTGAAACCACTGCATGATCCTGCATCGATCTGCTCCTGGAAAGTCGCTCTTGACAGATACGTTGATACCAACTTAACTGCCCTGGTGTCAACCACCGTCCCTTTCGCCACCACGATCGAGGTACGTGACACCTGCCTGTGTCTGCACGCGCAGCGCGCCGCCCGCGCCTTGGGACGCCGGTTCGATGAGGCGTTGCGCCCGGTCGGGCTCACCAACGGCCAGTTCTCGCTGCTGATGTCGCTCAACCGTCCGCAGCCGCCGCCGCTCGGGCCGGTGGCGCGGTTGCTGGCAATGGACCGCACCACGCTCACGGCGGCGCTGAAGCCGCTGCAACGGCGCGGCCTGGTGGTCGTCTCGCCCGACCCGGCCGACCGCCGCAGCCGGCTGCTGGCGCTCACCGACGCCGGCCGCAAGCTGCTGGCCGCCGCACTACCGATCTGGCGGCACACACACCGCGCAGTGGAGCAGGACCTGCCCGAAGGCAACGGCGACAGTCTGCGCGCTGGACTGAACGCGCTGTCGCAGCCGGGCAACGCGTCGCCCGATGCGGGTCCGTGCGCTCCTCCACCGTTGGCGGAACGTGCCGCACCCACGCGGCGATCGAACGAATAGAGAACATTAATTACCAATTGGTAAACGGCGATAGCTCTACAAGCAACCTCACCCCGAATACAGCCCCGCCGCCCGCGCCCGCACCTTGATCAGCGACACCAGCAGATCGAGCGTCGGCGTCGCCACTCCCACCATCCGTGCCATCTCCAACGGAACGGTATAGAGCGCATCGACCTCCATCGGCCGCCCCGCCTCCAAATCCTGCAGGATGCTCGGCCGGTGCCCCAGCTTGGCATTCGTCGCCACAATCCGCTCCACATCCACCACCGGCGAGCGTCCCATCGCCCGCGCCACCGCCTCGGCCTCGGCCAGCGCGCGCCGCGAGGTCTCCACCAGCACCGGTTCTTCCTGCGTCGCCCGTACCGGCGACTGCGTTACCACGCACATCGGCCCGGCGCTGAGATTGAAGATCAGCTTCTGCCAGATCAGATCACGAATGTTGTCGCTCACCGCGACCGGCACCCCGGCCGCCTGAAACGCACCCTCCAGCCTCCGCAGCCGCGGTGTCAGGCTGCCGTCCGGCTCGCCGAACGTCACCCCCAGCGTCTCGCCGCTGACCATCCGCACCACGCCCGGCGACGGCACGGAACTCGCCGGCCAGGCGATGCCGCCGATGACCCGTTCCGGCCCGACCGCGCGCCACAGCGCATCCTCCGGATCGAGCCGCCCCAGCCGCCGCCCCTCCATTGTCCCGCCATGGGCGTGGAAATACCACCACGGGAGGCCATTGGTCACGAACGCAACCATCGTGTCCGACCCCAGCAGCGGGCCGATGCCGGCCGCCACCGAAGGCAGCGCCGGAGCCTTCACCGTCACCACCACCGCGTCCTGCGGCCCCAGCTCCGCCGGGCTGTCGCTCGCCGCCACCCGCGCCGTGATGCGGCGCGCCTGCATCTCCAGCGTCAGGCCGTGTGCGCGAATCGCCGCCAGATGCGCCCCCCGCGCCACCACCGACACCTCCGCGTCGCTCTCCGCCAGCAGCCCGGCGAGCCAGCCGCCGATCGCCCCGGCGCCGTACACGCAAATCCTCATGCCAGTATCTCCAGCGCCGCCCGCGCCAGCGCCTGCACGCCGAACCCGATGCACCGTTCATCCGGCTGGTACCCCGAGTTGTGCAACCGGTCCGCGCGTCCCGGCTGCGACGATCCGATGCGCAGTTGAAATCCGGGCACCAGAGCGGTCATCAGTGCGAAATCCTCGGCCCCCAGGCCCGCTTCGCCCTGCACCACCATGTCCTCGCCGAACTGCTGCCGCACCGCATTGACGGTCGGCTCCAAGACGCGATCGTCATTGACCAGCGGGGGCGCGCCGCGGCGGTAGACGCTGACCTCGCAGACCACCCGCATGCCCTCCTGAATCCCGCCGCACAACCGCCTGATTGCCTGCTCCGCCAGATCGCGGATGTCCGGGTGCAGCGTCCGCACCGTGCCTTTGATCAGCACCTGGTCCGGAATGATGTTGTGCGTCGTCCCGCCCTGCACCGCGCCCACGGTCACCACGGCGGGCCGCGTGGGCGGCACCTCGCGTGAGACCACGGTCTGCAACTGCAGGATCAGGCTGGCGGCCGCCACGATCGGATCGACCGTGGTGTGCGGGTAGGCCGCATGACCGGACCTGCCCCGAACGGTGATCTCGAACCGGTCGGCGGCCGCCAGGCTCGCCCCGCGCACGAATCCGAACGTGCCGACCGGCATGTCCGGATGATTGTGGAAGCCGAGCGCGTAATCGATGCGCGGCTGCTCCAGCACACCGGCGTCGAGCATCGCCTGCATGCCGCCCAGCCCTTCCTCGGCGGGCTGAAACACCAGCTTCACCGTGCCGGCAAGCCGCGGCGCCAGGTCTTTCAGCACCGCCGCCACCCCGAGCAAAGTGGTGGTGTGGATATCGTGTCCGCACGCATGCATGACACCGGGATGGGTGCTGGCGAACGGCAGCCCGGTCGCCTCCTGGATCGGCAGCGCATCCATGTCAGCGCGGATCGCCAGCACCGGGCCGGGCCGGCCGCCCTCGATCAGTCCCACCACGCCGGTCTTCCCCACGCCGGTCTGGTGCGGAATCCCCAGCCGCTCCAGTTCGCCCGCAACCACGCCGGACGTGCGCACTTCGTCGAACCCCAGTTCGGGATGCGCATGGATGTCGCGCCTGATCTCCACCAGCGCCGGTTCGAGCCGCTGTGTCGCGTCGCGGATCGCGGTCTCCGGGTCGTTCGCAATCGTCTGGGGTGCAATCCTCTGGGGCATCGTTGTCCTGCATGTCCTGCGTACGGGCAGAATGCGGAAACGGGTCCGCCCCGGCAAGGCGCGGACCCGTTTTGAACGTGAGTGCCACCGTCACGCGGCAGGCGCCGCTGCCAGCTTCCGCGACGATCGCGGAAGCGCGGAGACTTCAGCCGAGGCTGCTGAGCAGCTCGGTCTCGGTGGGAAACCGGCCGGTCGCCTTTTTCGAATAGCGCAACCGTCCGTCCACCGTGACCTCGAAGACGCCGCCGCCGCTGCGCCGCAGCGTCACGTCGGCATCCGGCCTGTTCGCCAGGATCATGTCTCGCGCTGTGTTGGCGTGCGGCTCATAACCTCACGCTCCGCAATATTCGATTTCCACTCGCATGTGTCGGGAACCTCCTGCTCTGTCTCTAGCGCGCCCAGGTTGGCGCGTGATCGGGCGCGGCGGAATCGTCGGCTGGTGGTGACCCCGCCCGTCCCTGAATCCGGCATTTGCCCAGGCAAGCGCCCCCGTCACGCCGAGACCGTTGCGCGGCGGTCGGCCACCCGCCTAAACAGGTCGGACCCTCCGTCCAGGACCACCGCGTGAGCCCCGCCCAGACCATCCTTCCTGTCATTCTCTCCGGCGGGTCCGGCACCCGTCTCTGGCCGGTGTCGCGTGAAAGCTTCCCCAAGCAGCTCTGGCCGCTGATCTCCGACCGTTCGCTGATCCAGGAGACCGCGTCGCGCGCCACCGGCCCCGGCTTCGCGCCGCCCCTGGTGGTGTGCAACCAGGAGCATCGGTTCCTGATCGCCGAGCAGCTCCGCGCCGCCGGCATCGTCACGCCCCGCATCGTGCTGGAGCCGGTCGGGCGCAACAGCGCGCCGGCCATCGCCGCCGCCGCCCTGATCGCCGCGGAACTGCCGGAACACGGGCCCGATACCGTGCTCTGGATGATGGCGGCCGACGCCGCGATCGCCGACACGCCGGCGTTGCACCGCAATCTGCAGGCCGCCGTGGCTGCCGCCCGGGCCGGGCGCGTGGTGACCTTCGGCATGCGCCCGACCGCGCCCGAGACCGGCTATGGCTATATCGAGGTGGGACCGCCGCTGCCCGACCTGCCCGGCGTGCACGACGTCGCGCAGTTTCACGAAAAGCCCAATGCCGCCACTGCCGCCGGCTTCGTTGGCTCCGGCCGGCATCTGTGGAACTCCGGCATGTTCGTGTTCACCGTTCGGACCCTGCTGACGGAGCTGGAGCGCCACGCGCCGGACGTGCTGGTGGCCGTGCGTGCCGCCGTCGCCACGCGCCGCATCGACCTCGACTTCATCCGCCTCGGCGCCGCCGAGTTCGCCGCCTGCCCCGCCATCAGCCTGGACTATGCGCTCGCCGAGCGCACCGACCGGGCCGCCGTGGTCCCAGCCGATCTCGGCTGGTCCGACGTCGGTAGCTGGACCGCGCTGTGGGAGCTTGGCCAGAAGGACCCGCGCGGCAATGTCGTGCTGGGCGACGCCATCCTGGAGAATGCCGATAATTGCTACGTCCGCAGCGACGGCATGCTGGCCGCTGTAGTCGGGCTGTCCGACGCGGTGGTGGTGGTCACCGAGGACGCCGTGCTGGCGATGCATCGCGGCCACGCCCAGGACGTGAAATCCCTGGTGGACCGGCTGAAGGAAGCCGGCCGGTCGGAGGCGGTGGCGCACAACCGCACCTATCGTCCCTGGGGCTTCTACGAATCCCTCATCGCCGGCAATAGATTCCAGGTAAAACGGATTGTCGTGACGCCGGGCCACAAGCTTTCGTTGCAAAAGCATGTGCACCGCGCCGAGCACTGGGTGGTGGTCACCGGCACCGCGCTGGTCACCCGCAACGACGAACAGATGCTGCTGCACGAGAACGAAAGCGCCTATATCCCGCTGGGCGCCGCCCACCGGCTGGAAAACCCCGGCAAGATCCCGCTGACGTTGATCGAGGTGCAGTCCGGACCCTATCTGGGCGAAGACGACATCATCCGGATCGAGGACACATACGGCCGCTGCTGAGCGGCATCCTGCCATCCCCAGCCGGGTGAGCCGCGGCACACCCGCAGCTCGCGCGCAATCTGGTAGGCGATCCCGTGGATCGGGGTCTCGGCGGGCAGGCGCTCGCCATGGAACAGCGCCATTGCCAGCACCGCGACCGCGGCGACGATACCGGCGCGGAACCCCTCCGGCGGCCGGCCGGCCAGCCGTGCCAGTACCACCGCCCCGCTCGATCCCACCAGGCCGCCGACGATCACCTCCGGGAGCGTATGAACGCCGAGCGCCAGCCGGGAGGCGCCGATCACCACTGCGGCGAGCAATGCCGCCAGCACCACCCATCGTGCACTGCCGCGCGCCAGGATCATCGCCAGCCCGCCGCATACCACCGCGGCCGCCGCGGTATGCCCGCTGGGGGTGCGCAGCAGATCCGGTCCGCAGGCAATTCCCGCCACCTTCAGCACGAGCATCGCGGCCAGCGTGCCGCCGACGGCGATAAGCCACGCCACCGCGCCGCGCCGCCACTGCAGCGCCAGCAGCGTGACCGCGATCCCGACGACGAGTGGCAGGACCACCGCCTCGTCGGCAAAATTCGTGAGAAAGTTCAATGGAGTGATCGGCCGGCTCGAACATCGGCCGGCCGCGTCCGGGCACCGGACGGAGAGGGCATGCCGTTACGCCTGGTCAGCACCGTCGATCTGGCTCCGTTCGTCGTTGCATGTTGGACGTCATGCTCCGTGCCTGTCCAGTTTCATGCTGACCACGATCCAAATTCATCCGCACCACATGATGGTAGTGGCTCCGGACACGGTCAGGATACCACGATGGCGGCGACGGGACTATTGGGAAAAATCTACATCACGACGCACACGATCGTCTACTAGGCGGAAGTTACGTAGCGGAGGGCATCAGCCGCGGGCCGTTCGCGATGGCGAGATGGTTGCGCGAGCGGCTGTTCGTTGCCCCGCAGGTCGTATACCGCATGCACGCGCCGGTACCTGCGGTGTCTCATGCCAGCCGTACGAGAGGGTGACGCGCGGACCGTCGCTGGATTCCCGCTTTCCGCGGGAATGACGGGAGGGAGGCGGGAATGACGGGATCGTCGTCGCTCGACATGCATGCGGCGCGGAGCTCAACTTGCTGAGGCCAGCTTGTCCTGGGTCTTGGTGTCGAAATCGGCGGCGTCGTGGCGTTCGTGAAGCTGCGTGGCCGGATCGCCGCTGGCGCGGTTGACCATGCGCCCGCGCTGGACCGCCGGGCGTTGGCCGATCATGTCGGCCCAGCGGTTGACGTGCTTGTAGTCCTGCACCGAAAGGAACTCGGCCGCCCCGTACTGGCCGAACTTGACCAGACCGCCATACCATGGCCACGCGGCCATGTCGGCGATCGTATAGACATCGCCGGCGAGGTACTTGTTGTCGGCCAGGTGCTTGTCGAGCACGTCGAGCAGTCGTTTCGTTTCCATTGCGAACCGGTCGATGGCGTATTCGATCTTCATCGGAGCGTAGGCGTAGAAGTGGCCGAATCCGCCGCCGAGATAGGGCGCGCTGCCCATCTGCCAGAACAGCCAGGACAGGCATTCGGCGCGCGTGGCGAGGTCGGTGGGGAGGAAGACGCCGAACTTCTCGGCGAGATAGAGCAGGATGGCGCCGGATTCGAAGAGGCGGATCGGTTTGGGGCCGCTGCGATCCACCAGCGCCGGGATTTTGGAGTTGGGGTTGATGGCGACGAAGCCACTGCCGAACTGATCGCTCTCATTGATGCGGATCAGCCAGGCGTCGTATTCGGCGCCGCGGTGGCCGAGGGCAAGCAACTCTTCCAGCATGACGGTGACCTTCACGCCGTTGGGCGTGGCCAGCGAGTAGAGCTGCAGCGGGTGGCGTCCGACCGGGAGAGTCTTTTTCGTGCGTGGCGCCGGAGATCGGGCGGTTGATGTTGGCGAAGTGGCCGCCGCTGGGCTTGTTCCAGGTCCAGACCTGCGGCGGGGCGTAGTCGGCGGAGTCGGTCATGTGCGGTGCTCCAGGCTTTTGGCGTTGGGGCGATGGTAGCGCGGCATGATGCGGGGCGCGAGGCGCGCCGACCCCCGATCGGGTCGGGGGCAGGCCTCTCCCGCGAAGCGGGAAATCGCGATTATCACCGGGGGTAAATGCCGTGCGTGACCTGCCTCCCGTCCATCCTGGCGAGCAAGCCGCTGGGACTGGTAGTGTACCGCCTGGCCCTCGAAAGCGCAATCCGCCGGAGCGCGTCAGGATGTTGGCAGCATTTTCAGTGTGAGCAGGCGTTTTCATAGCCTGATTCTGCATCAGAAATCTGCATCAGAAAACACAGGCCGCATCACTGGCTTAAGTTTGATGCAAATATGTTGATTTTCACACACGGGCTGTTCTCAAAACTCCGATAAAGATAGGAGTCCGTCCTCATGGCGATTGCCCTCAAAATATCGTCGGGAGTGATAGGATTGATCGCAGCGGTGCTGTGGTTCATGTCAGCGTTTGGAAAAATTCCTCCCGCTCCCGGCGCAGCGATTGGGGGACTTCACCGGCAGACCCCTTCAATGTCGCGCTACGACATTCGGCTCAGTTGAATGAGTGGGCGGCATTGGCGACAGGGGTATCGGTGTTGCTCATGGTTCTTGCCGAGGTAGTGCCCGTCTTCCAGCATCGCAAAATCCGAAAGCCTTAATATATGCACTCACCTGTTCACGCGTTCATGAGCGTGGAAAGGCGACCTATACCAGCGGCGTCAATGCACAGATATATCGAATGACTGTCCCCAAACCCGGCCAGACCGCCCATCTGTTGAGCTGGCGCGACGTGCTGCGAGTGCAGTGGGACATGCGCCGCAAGGAAGGGCGGAACGTCCGCGAGCTGGAACTCTACACTACGGACGATTTACGACAGCTTTACCAAGCGACGAACGACGATCCGATCAGGCTGCGCGACGGCATCGTGAGCCGCGTCCAGCTCGTCGCCGTGATCCGATGGCGCATCTTTTGGGCGCGGTTCAACTATATCCTGCTGCTGTTCGTGTCGGTGGTCGCGGCCGTTGCCGCTGTCATCGCCGCTGCTGAGGGGTGGGAAGCGCACTGACCGGAACTCTTGATATTTGAAACGCGGCGGGTGCCGCCGGGCTACGCGCCTAGGTGATCTTGCAAGAGCCGACGTGTTGTCTGGATCGTATTCGATACGCCATCCAGGTCAAACTCATCCCACTGTGCATGAGTTGCCTTCGTTCTGACGTGCGCGGCGACCTTGGCCTGTTTACTTTGTAGAGCGTTAATCACGCCTTGCCTTGCAAGGTCGCTAATCAAGTCCTCAAGGTTCCTGCCCTTCTCGCTGATCCCCTTGCCTCTGCAAATACGTCGTATGGTGTCCTCGAAAACGACCCCTGCTAGCACCCCTGCGGCTGGTTTTTGGCCTTCTTGCTGGTAAGCCTCGGCGTGATCGAGAAAGTCGTCAAATGTTTCGGCTCTGATCGCATTGCCGAAGTCTGCAATCAACCCCGCGTCGATATCAGACAGCGCTGACTGCAAAACCGCTCCGGCGTTGCGCAACTGTTGAGGTGAATTGGCTACTCCACCATTGGGCCGGGCAATTGACTTAATCTTCTGCCGGTATGGATGTGTTTCTAGGGGGATAGCCAACTCAATTGCGTTCAGAGTCTCCGCGAAGAAGGTTTCGCAAGCTGCATAGTGCTGCTCGTCGCGTTGCATTATGTCTGCGGATGCCAGCCGCTCGGCTCGGGAAATCAAGTCTTCTATCTTTCGGCGCACGTTTTCCTGAATCATGTCGTCGCGATCCTCAAGGGGTGCACCAGATGCCTTCGACCGATGCAATTTCCTATGTCTGCGGCGGCGGCTTCCTCGTATCGTTCTTTGTGAAGCGCTGAATTCGTTGCTCGTAGAGCCTTCACGTCGGCGGGCTCCGCTTGATCGAGCCAAGGACCGAGAGAAGCGCCATCGACCGCCTGACCGGCGGCTTTAGCCAAATCTACTGCTCGCCTGCCCAACTCGGCGGCGGCTCCCTTGCGCACCATAGCGGCGAAGTCTGACTGTGGATCGATAAACCCTTGGGCCATGTCATGCCTCCTCGGACCCTAGGATAGCGCCTTGATCCGTAGTCGCAGATAGACAATCCCCGGTCTGGTGGCCGTTCTAGATATTGTGGTCGTTCTGATCCATCTGGCTGACTCAATGTCGGCCGTGCCGCATAAGGAGCCATTATGGCAATTCGTGCGAAGAGAAGACCGAGTAGTCGTGGAGCGCTGTAGGGTGATGCGGCCACTGCGGGGTTCTTGATTTCCGTTCCGTCGGAGTGCCTATTGTCGGGATCTGACGCTGTTCCGTCAAGCGTCTCATTTGGGTCGAAAGCGGCCCACCTATCTCCTGTTCCGGATTGGAATTGAGACGACATCCACCATCGCCAGGCTTGCCCATCCGCCTCCCTCGCGGTCACATGCGGCGTCCGGGTGGCGCCTGCCGCCGCCCTTGTGCGGGAGTAATGGATGCAGATCTGGTTCAACCTGGCCAACAGCGGGCGCTATCGGGACCGTGCGCTCCTCCGTTCTGGCTAGGCAATTCGGGTATCAGGCGGTGGCGCCGCCCCGATCGAACAGCGCGTTTGCCGACGCCTCGATCTTGTCGCGCCAGGCAAGCTTGCTGAGCCACTCGGCCGGGATCGACGAGGCACCATACAGCGCGCCCGCCAGTTGCCCGGCGACAGCGGCGACACTGTCGGCATCGTCGCCCAAATTCGCGGCGGTCAGGACTGCGTCATGGAAATTGTCGGTCTGCCACACCGACCACAACGCCGCCTCCAGCGTGTCCACGACATAGCCGCTCGACCGGATCTCGTCCCGGGCCTTGTCCTTCCAGTCACCGCCCGAGATGAACAGCAGCTTCGGCGTCAACGCCATCACGCGCTGTCGGGTCGCCATCACCTTGTCGGCGCCCGCCAGCGCATCCAGCAGGATCGCCGTGAACAACTGGCAGGCATCCAGGCATTCCGGCGCCGCGTGCGTCGCCCGCGATTGCTTCGACGCCATGAACGCGGCCGCATGTCCGTCGGCGCGATAGAACACCGCGACCGGCGCCAACCGCACCAGCGAGCCATTGCCCGCGGTATCCGCAGCCGACGACCCGGCGGACGCCACCCCGGTCGCGGCGAACCGCTCGATTGCCGCGCGCGTGGTGATGCCGATGTCGAAACAGCGCCCGTTGACGCTGTTCTCGCCCCGCGTCAGCCAGCGCTCGAACCGCTGCATCAGATCCTGCTGATCGACCTCGCCCATGGCGAGCAGCGACTCCGCGAGGCACAGCGCCATCGTCGTATCGTCGGTCCACTCGCCCGGCGCCAGGTTGAACGGCCCGCCCCCCGCCATGCCGGTCAGCGGCTTGAAGCTCCCGCGTGCCTTGAACTCCACCGAAGCCCCGATGGCATCGCCGACCGCCAGCCCCAGCACGCAGCCCAGCGCGCGGTTTCGTGCCGCCGCCGCATCCAGCGGCGGCCACGGCGGCGCGGCCGGCACAGCAAGTGTGGGCGGCGGCAGGGCCTCGGCGGCCTCGAGCGAAAACAGCGCCGGAAGGTCGGGCTCGCCGCCACCCGGACTGCCGCTCCGCACCTTCTCTGCCAGCGCCACCGGAGCTGCCGGCATGAGATGGCGATAAAGCTCGATCTTGGCGGCCAGCGCCTCGGCCTCGGCGTCCTGCGGCTCGCCCGCGGTTTCACTCATGGCGCTCAGACCTCCTTGAGCTTTATGCTACTGACACCCTGGCTGGTTTCGTTTGAGATGACCTTGAACTTGGTCCCGGGCGGGAACAGCACCTCCCGTTCATTGGGAAACCGCGAGAAGGCAGCGACATCCTTGCCAGTGGACTTGTCGGTACCGGTGATCGTGATCTGGAGGCTGCCATCGAACTTGAAGCCGACGCCGGTACTCCAGAACGCCCTGATTTGAAAAGTGTTGCCTTTCTTGTATTGCGCATCGGATCCCGGCCAGGGCTTTTCGCCCCGGTTGGTCGGCCAGTTGTCGAATTTGGGCAGCCTTTTCAACGACTCGACCACGACGTCGGTCAGCGCCTTGCACTCGGCCTTGCGGCCGTCGTCGCGTTGCCGGCCGATCCCCAGCAGAATCTCGTTGATGTCCGTGTATGCACTCGTTGTGTATTCCGCGACGGCTGCTCCGAGTGCCGGATTCAGGGTGCTGATGTCGGCGCCTGTCGCCAACGCGGTCAGCTTCATGTTCGTCATCATCGCCGGCAGCTTTGGAAACGTGTTGGCCATCAGGTCGACAGATTTGTCCGTCGCCTGCTCGCCTTTCACTGCCGTCACCAACGGCCCGGCGAGAACCTCGTTGCGATACTGATCCATGAACGGCCGGAGTTGCTCGAACGCAACCGACCACACATTGGCGGCCCTTTCGCAATCGATCGTCTTGTTGGCCTCCAGCGCATCAAGCGCCAGTGCGACGTCCTTGCCGGGCTGTATGAGATAGCTGAGATCGGGCCCGCCGTCTTTCTTGTCGCCTGTGCTCTTTTGTTTCGCCAGTTTGGCGAAGTACTCCGCCTTCATGCGCTGGTCGTCGACGATGTCCCAGCGTTTCAGAAAAGTCGACACCGTAGTGGGTGCCGTTGCCGCCGCCGCCTCGGCTTCCTGCTTGATGGGCTCAAGGTCGTCGTTTCTCTGATCATTGAGGGTCTTCAGGTTCGCGTTATTGAAGCGAGTCACGAAGTCGGTGTACTGCGCCTGTAAATTGGCGTGAACGAGACCCTCTTTCTTGGCCAGCCGATCGATTTCATTCTTTATTATATCTAAATACGCCGTCACTTTGCCGGTGCGGATCTGCACCAGATTATCGGTGTGGATATCGAATGCCATCCGCAAGCCTCGATCGCCGACCTCCCGGACCTTCTTGAAAAGATCGCTCATTGCGCCATCCCACTTCCCTGCCCGGGGGTTGTCCGATCCGGTGTCATCACTGCATCCCCGCCTCGACCGCCGCCGAAAGCGCCGCCAGCGCCGGTCCAAGCGTCGAGCGGATGGAAACAGCCGCGCCGATTGTGTTGGCGTCGCAGGCGGCGATCCGCTTGTCCGCTCCGATAAGGCCGCTGACATCCTGCACGACTTTCAGCAGGGCGGTGCCGCCAGCCTTCATCGACGCGCTGTCTCCCTTGCCTACGCCCTGCAGCGCGGCCACCAGGCGGGGCTTGAATTCGGCCATCATCTTCGGGAGGCCGATCTCCGATATGACCAGCAGGCCGTCGTCATTGGTCTTGCGCAGCGCCAATTGCAGGGCCGCGATCTGCTGGTCCACCGCCGCTATCGCCGACTCGCACGCGATCCGCGCGGTGTTCCAGTCAGGCGCCGCGCCGTGGGCAGCAGTCGTCTGCGCGTGGTCCGTCCCGTCCGCCGCGGAATTCTGGCCGGGCACTGGGACCGTCACGCCGAGCACGCGCGACACCCATTCCTGTTTCGCCGTCGCGCTGTCGCTCACCGCCAAGCTCCCCGCAGTCGAAACCATATCCTGCGTTATTTTAGCCGCTTCGATCGCAGGGTAGGCTTGACCCGACAGGCACCGCAATGCCGAAGCGCGCACCGGGTTGAAATGCCTGGATCGGAACCGACCGACGACCGTGCACAGCTAAGGCTTGCCCGTCTGTCCCTGTCGCGGTCACATGCGGACGATGCGGGTGGCGGTGCCATCGGCCAGGCGTGGGAGGAGAGGATGCAGATCGGGTTCAACCTGCCCAACAGCGGGCCGTTGTCGGCGCCCGAGACGATGGCGCGGCTGGCCGCGGAAGGCGAGGCACTGGGCTATGACTATCTGACGATGACGGATCACGTGGTGCTGCCCGACATGAAGGTGCCGGGCTATCCGTATTCGGAAAGCGGGGAGTTCTACGGCACCGATCCGGCTGTGCGGCACGAGCAACTGATCGCGATGGGCTGGATCGCGGCGCAGACGAAGCGCATCCGGCTGGTGACGGCGGTGCTGGTGGTGCCGCATCGGCCGGCGGTGCTGACCGCCAAGATGCTGGCGACGCTGGATGTGCTGTCGGGCGGGCGGCTGGTGGTGGGCGTCGGCGCCGGCTGGCTGAAGGCGGAGTTCGATGCGCTGGGCACGCCGCCGTTTGCCGAGCGGGGCGCGGTGACGGACGAGTATTTGCGCGCGTTCCGGGCGCTGTGGACGGAGGAACGCCCGAGCTTCGCCGGCAAATACACGGCGTTCGCGGACGTGGTGCTGGCGCCGAAGCCGGTGCAGCGTCCGCATCCGCCGATCTGGGTCGGTGGGGAGAGCCCGCCGGCGTTGCGTCGCACGGCCAGGCTGGGCGATGCGTGGTATCCGATCGGGACGAACCGGCAGCATCCGCTGGACTCGCTGCCGCGGCTGCGCGCCGGCATCGAGCGGCTGCGTCGGGCAACAGCGGAAGCGGGGCGCGATACGGGCAGCGTTGCGGTGGTGTATCGGGTGAAACGAATCGGTGCGGCGCTGCCGGGGCGCGCGTCGGACGGGGAGCGGCGGCTGTTTTCGGGCAGCGACGCGGACATTGTCGGGGATCTGCGGGCGATGCAGGAGATTGCGGTGAGCGGGGTCGATTTCGATATCGAGGCGCCGGACGCGGCTGCGTCGGTCGGCGAATTGCGTCGGTTGAGGGATCGTATCTGGGCGGGTATTCGCGGCTGATAGTTTGGGTACGGACCGCGGCACCCTCACCCGCCCGCTGCGCGGGCGACCTCTCCCGCGAGCGGGCGAGGTGGGTTGCGCGCTCTCTTTGCCGGACTGGTGCAGGTGATCGATTGCGTCTAGCGTCGTCTCAATTCGCGTATACGCAAGCAGATAGTGGATGATGGGAGAAACGACCGGCACTTTGACGCGGCGGGGCAGGGTTGTCGCCGGCCCGGGGGGGCCCGAGTACCGGCTGGGATGGCGCTGGCTTGACCGGCAGTTCGCCCGGCTTGCGGTGCTGCCGACCGCCGCGGTGATGCTGGTGATCTTTGGGCTGCCGCTGCTGTTTTCGCTGTATCTCAGTCTGCAAGGATGGAGCATCGACCAGTCGCTGTTCGGCGGCACGTTCGTCGGCACCGACAATTACCAGGACCTGCTGACTGATCCGGATTTCATCTCCAGCCTGGTGCTGACGCTTGGATACACGGTGGTTACGGTTGCCGCGGAGATGGCGGTCGGGCTGGGCATCGCGCTGCTCTTGAATGTCGATCTGCCATTGATCGGGTTCTTCCGCACGGCATTGGTGGTGCCGATGATGATGACGCCGATCGTGGCGGCGTTCTGCTGGAAGCTGCTGCTCGATCCCGATCACGGCGTGGTGGATTACTGGATCGGCCAGCACATCATCTGGCTCGGTCAGCCGGGGACCGCGCGGCTCTCGGTGGCGCTGGTGAATGTGTGGCAGAACGCGCCGTACGTCGCGATCCTGCTGCTGGCGGGGCTGCGGTCGCTGCCATCCGAGCCGCTGGAGGCGGCATCGATCGACGGGGCGAGCCGGGTGCAGATGTTCTGGCACGTGATGCTGCCGCTGCTGCAGCCATTCATCCTGGTGGCGTTGCTGCTGCGCACGATCTTCGAGTTCCGGGCGTTCGACAATGTGTACGTGATGACGAGCGGCGGCCCGGCGGATGCCACCATGGTATTGTCGATGTTCACCTACATGGCGTCGTTCGTGCGGTTCGACCTGAGCCTGGGGTCGGCGGCGTCGTGGGTGATGCTGCTGATCTCGTTGCTGCTGTGCCTGCTGTTCGTGGCGGTGATACGCCGCAAGGGAACGCCGGCATGAGGCGGCTGCTGTTTACGCGCCGGGGGCGCCGGCGGCTGGTGTTTGCCGCGAGCGTGTATCTGGGGCTGGTGGTGATGGCGGTGCTGTTCCTGTTCCCGCTGGTGTGGATCGCCGGACTGTCGTTCAAGACACGGTTGCAGGTGTTCGCCAACCCGCCGCTGTTCATCTGGAAGCCGACCATCGAGAACTACATCGCGGTGATACGCGGCGGTGATTTCGGCCCGGCGTTCGTGAACAGCATGGCGGTGTCGGCCGGGGCGGTGGTGCTGTCGCTGTGCCTCGGTGTGCCGGCCGCCTATGCGATCGCGCGGTTCCCGTTTCGCGGACGGTCGTTGCTGTACTTTTCCCTGCTGATCATGCGCATGCTGCCGCCGATCGCGGTGCTGGTGCCGATGTACGTGCTGTTCAGCAAGTTCGGCCTGACGACGACGCGGACCTCGGTGGTTCTGGCCTATACCACGTTCAGCCTGCCGCTGGTGGTGTGGATCATGCGCGGCTTCTTCGAGGAGTTGCCGCGTGAGCTGGAGGAGAGCGCCTGGGTGGATGGGGCGAGCCGCTACACGGCGTTCACCCGGGTGGTGCTGCCGCTGATCCGGCCTGGGCTGGTGGCGGCGGCGATATTGTGTCTGCAACTGGCGTGGAACGACTTCCTGTTCGCGGCGGTACTGACCAACAATGCCACGCGCACGCTGCCGGTACTGATGGCGGCCTATTCCGGCGGTGATACCGGCGTCGATTGGGGCGGCATGACCGCATCGGGCGTGCTGGTGGTGTTGCCGGTGGTGCTATTCTCGTTCCTGGCGCAACGGCATCTGGTGGCTGGGCTGTCGTCGGGGGCGGTTAAGGGATAATGGGAGGATCAGAACAATGAAGCGTCGTGAGTTTCTGACGGCGGCCGGCGTGACGGCAGCAGGCGGTGCGACCGCGGCGAGGGTTGGCGTGCGTGGCGCGAAAGCGCAGAGCCGGCCGGAGAAGCTGGTGTTCGTCGGCGATAACGGGCCGTGGCACTGGTGCCTGGTGGAGGAAGTGGCGCCGGCGTTCGAGAAAGAGACCGGTATCAAGATCGACTACACGCTGCTGCCGATCGACGCGCTGAATGCGCGGCTGAAGGCGGAGCTGAACTCCGGCGGCACGGGGATCGACATCATTCAGTGGACCGGGCAGCAGGCCGGCTGGCTTTCACCGCATCTGGAAGACCATGAGAAGCTGCTGGCCGGCAGCGCCAGCAAACATCCCGATTTCGACTGGGACGATTTCCTGCCGTCGATCCGGGAGATGGCGACCTGGGACGGCAAGCTTTCGGGCATTCCGTATCGGGTGACGATTGGTATTTTCCATTACCAGAAGGCGCTGTTGCAGCAGGTGGGGTTCAACCGGGCGCCGGAAACCTTCGCGGAACTGCAGCAGGCGGCGATCGAATGCACCAAGGCAGGGGCTTCGGCAAATCGCTTCGGCCTCGGCTATCTCGCCCGCCAAGGGCCGGCGATGGTCGATAGTTACTGCGGATATCTTCGCTCCAACGGCGGGGATTTCTACGACCCGAAGACCTGGGAGATCAAGATCAACCAGCCGGCGGCGGTAGAGGCGCTGCAATATTACGGCGACCTGATGACGAAGTATCATGTCGTCGTGCCCGACAGCATCACCTGGGAGTTCGACGAGATCATTGCCGGTGGACAGAACGACCGCTACGCCATGACGGAGACGCTGTCGCCGTACGGCACGCTGATCAATGATCCGCAGAAGTCGAAGACCGCCGGCAAGTGGGCGTGGTCGATCGTGCCGGGCGCCAAGTCGCGCGACCAGAGCCGGACCTATTTCGGCGGCTGGAGCCTGGCGGTGCCGAAGGGCGCGAAGAACCAGGAATGGGCGTTCGAGTTCATCCAGATGGCGTGCAGCAAGAAGTGGTTGCGGGAGTTGATGCTGCGCGGCAATGCGCCGCCACGGGTTTCGGTGCTGAACGATCCGGAGATGGTGGCGAAATTCGGTTGGGCTCCGGCGGCGGCGGAGGCGCTGAAGACGGCGGTGCTGGATCCGCGCGAGGCGATCTGGGCGACGCTGGAGTTGCAGTTGCGCAGCGGGATTTCGGCGGTGCTGCTGGGACAGAAAGATGCAAAGACGGCGCTGGATCAGGTGGCGAGCGACTGGCAGCGCAGCATGCGCCGGGCGGGGCTGAAGCCGGCGTAACTGGCGGTGTGATGCCGGCCGTCGAGAGGGTGGGTGTTCCGGGTTAGGCTCGTGCGGGTGGGCATCCACGCGGAGGTCGCAGGTTGCGTGGCAGGCGTTGGATTCCTTGAGTTCACACACCAAGTGCAACACCCCTGGAACCGCGGAAGATGGCCCTTTTCCTGGGGTGGAAGCGGTGCTGTGGATAAGTGGCCGTGCGAAGCGGCTTGCAGCGTCCCCGTTCCACGGAGCCACTTATCCACGGCAGAAAGCCCCGTCAGAGGGTGTTGCACTTCGAACGTGAGTCCACCTTCCCGCCTTCGCGGGAATGACGAGATGGGGGCGGGAATGACGAGATGGGGGCGGGAATGACGAGATGGGGGCGGGAATGACGAGATGGGGGCGGGAATGACGAGATGGGGGCGGGGTGACGGGGGGCGCGGCAGGGTGGGTTCAGCGGGGAGGATGTTCGGCGGAGGAGGCGAAGGAGCCGCCGTGGTGTGGCCATTCCCATTCGCCGCGGTCGGGCGCGTCGACGTCGATGCCTTTCGCGCGCAGCATCTCACGGTGGTCCTCGGCGTTGTCGCGCGGGCGGTAGCCGAGCGTGGCCCAGTTGGGGTCGTGGGTCTTCAGGCGCGTGTTGTTGGAATAGCCGTTGACCACCATGCAGCCGGGATCAGCGTGGCGCAGGGAGACGTCGACGAGGTGCGCGACATCACCGGGACTGAGCCAGGTGGCGAGGGAGCGCTGGTCGATCGGCAATGACCGGAACGTGCCGATGCGGAGCGAGACCGAGCGGATGCCGTGGCGGTCATAGTAGTTGCGCAACATGGTCTCGCCCCAGACCTTGAAGGCGCCGTAGAGACTGTCGGGGCGGGGCGGCAGCTCCGGCGAGACGCTTTCGGTGATCGGGTAGCAGCCGAAGGCGTGATTGCTGCTGGCGAAGATGATGCGCTGCACGCCGGCGAGGCGGGCGGACTCGAACACGTCGAACAGGCCGCGTGCGTTGACGCGGAACAGGTCTTCGAGCGTGTAGTCGCCCAGCACGCCAGTCAGGTGCACGACGGCGCCGACGCCCTGCATCATGCGTTCAAGAGCGGGGCGGTCGGCGATGTCGGCGGTGACGGCTTGTTCGTTGGCGACCAGGTGTTGGATGGGGCGGATGTCGGTCAGGCGCAGGTGGCGCCAGCGTGCACGAAGGCCGGAGCGGAGCGCGGTGCCGATGGCGCCGGCGGCGCCGGTGATGAGCACGAGGTCGGTTTCCGGGTTGATCATGGTGCGGCCCTGGGTTGGCAGGTTATAGATGAAACTTTCCGATGTCCGGTAATTGCCGGCTATTTTCTTCGGTTGTCAACTCGTCGGACGTCGTGTCACCGGCTCACGGTTGACTTACATCACGCTAGATCCGTCATGCCCGCGAAAAGTCCGTCATGCCCGCGAAGGCGGGCATCCAGGCGAGAGCCCCGAAATTCTGGGAGTTGGTCTAGTTTCCCCCTTTTTCGTGGGAATGACGAATGTGGGTGATGGGGAGGGCGCTCAGCCCTCCGCGGTAAGCGACCCCTTAACCTTCCTGGGGTAACGGCGATCGTCACTGCGGCCTGATCGCCACGTTCGGTGCATGCCCGGTGACGGCAAGGTTCGTCATCCGGGCAGGTATCATGAGCAGCAATGGAACCACGCTGGACGTCACGCTGAGCGCGCAGCTTCAGACGGAGCTGTCGGAGCGGGGCGTCTATGCCTATGCGGTCGTCTTCGATAAGGCCGGCGGCAATACGGCGATTGAGCCGGTTGCCACGCTGGTGAGCGACGGAACGGTGCAGGGTGACGGCAACTATGCCATCACGCTGACCGACGGCACCAACGAGATGCTGAACAGCGGCAAGGTCTATTTCGTCGTTCAGAGCATCGCTGCGGGCGATACGTCCACGCTTGCGAACGATATCACGTCGCAATCCTGGATCAATCCGACCAATGCCGGCGGGACGGCGGATTTCGGTTACGACAGTGTCGAGGTGACGCTGAAGGATACCTCGTCGGATGCGGCCAACCTGACCTCGGTCAACGGGTTCGGTCTGCCGATGGAGCTGTCGGTCGATAGCGACGGCGCCAGCGGCAGCGTCGGCTATGCGGTCAGCGGGGGGACGATCGCCGGGGACATAGGGAACAGCGGAACCGGCAGTACTTCGACATACACGGCAGGACCGCTGGCGGCGGATTTCCGCATGTCGACCTCGCCGGCGGAGGCGAACGCCGGCAACACAGGGACTGTCAGCACCACGGGGGCTTATCCCGAGTCGGCGTGGCAGTCCTATATCACCGCGCTGGAGAACACTGCCGTTGCCAACGGGATCATCATCACCGGCCAGTATAACGGGGCCGCGGATGCCGAGGGTATCTGGCACAATGGCGGGTATTATGCCTACCAGCTCGAATGGGACCAGCAAGCGGATGCGTTCTGGCTGGTGCCGGTCGGCACCACGGAGACCACCAGCCAGGTCAAGGGTGACATCAAGCTTACCCCGGACCAGATCGCCGAGAACATCTATTCCCAGACGGGAACGGTGGAGATCTACAACAGCACGACGGACACCACGCCGGCATATTCGGTGGGCGTGGGGGACAATACGCAATGGGGTGCAGTACTTGCGCAGTTCCTGACCGGTTTCACCGGGGGGTATTATGGTGAGGCAGGAACGGAGCTGAACCAGCAGCTCACAGCGACGACGACGGTCTCGCTCGATCAGAACTTCAACTGGGATCCGACCTATGCGTTCGGCAACGAGGGGAGCAATACGCTTGGCCTGAGCGGCCAGCAGACTGACGATCCGTATTCGCAGATATTCTTCGACGATTCGAATTCGTATGGCTCGCCTTACTCGGATGCGTTGATGAGCCAGTATTCACAGGGCGGGCCGCTGCTCAATGTTTCCCAGCCGGGGACCACGGCGGATGTGGGCACGATCGACGTGACGCTGTTCGCGGACAGGGAGCAGCCGTCCGGCTACACCACGCCTTCGATCGCCAATTACATTGCCCCGCAGGGTACGGCGTATGCGACGCCGACGACGATCGAACCCGCCGTGACGGTCACTTTCAATTTCTATTCCGCCGTTGCGCACAGCGAAGGCATCAGCCTGGACCCGGATACGACGATCACGCTGCGGGTGCTGACAAGTGATACCGCTGGCGAGGCGAACTGGGCGACGATCACATTCGACGGCGGCGCCGTGGCGGACGGCGCCGGCCTGTGGCAGCAATGGCAGATCAGCAGCGATGGCCAGGGCGGCTACACGGCGGCACCGTTGCTGAACGACGGCAGCGCGCTGGCGCAGCCCACGGGGTCGATGCTGCTGGTAGGGCTGCCGACGGCGCTGAGCGGCGTGAGCTGGTACCAGATCACGGTGGGCAGCGGGGCGGCAGCCAAGACATACAACCTGTACACCACGACCGGCGATAACGGGCTGTTCGAGAATCCAGCCTATATCGGGCAATCCGGCGCGCTGGCGGTGGACGGGCTTGCATCGATCACACCGCAATCCAGCGCGGCACCGTATATCCAGACCTTCACGGTGAATTTCACCAAGGGCGATACGGTTACGTTCGATCCGAGTCTGGCGGTGGAGGTCACCGGTTCGGTCGCCAGTGGCGGCTCGGTTCCCTGGAACAGCTTTCCGGCGACGCCGCCGACAGCGCCAGTGGTCGGGCACGATCGCCGGGGGCGGTTTCCAGACGATGGCCGGGCAGATCAACGAGAATTCCAACACCATTACGGTGGCGACCGATGGCGTGTTCCATTTTGGCTGGACAGGGCTGAACCCGGCCTCTCAGCCTGGTTGGGTGAACGATTACACGAACAAGACCAATGCCGATGATTTCGCAGTCGTCGCGATCACCAATTCGCTGGAGCAGACGGTGACGATGACGGCGCAGGCCGATCTGGACGGGGAATGGGACACGGATTCCGGGGCGGAGCTTGGCAACGGCACGTATACGGTCACGATGCAGGATTATGTGCCGAACACGACCGATCCGTCGAAGCCGGGGGCCCCGGTGACGGCGGCCAGCGACAAGCTGGTGATGACGGTCAATGACGGCGGCAATCCCAATGCGGACAATTCGATCGTGGTGGTGCCTTGCTTCCGGGAGGGGACGCGGATCGCGACCCCGGAGGGAGCGGTCGCGGTGGAGGCGCTGCGGGTGGGGGCGCGGGTGATGACGGTGGGCGGGTCGGCAGCGACCATCCGATGGATCGGGCGGCGGGAGGTCGATTGCACGCGGCATCGCCGGCCGCGCGCGGTGTGGCCGGTGCGGATCGCGGCGGGGGCGTTCGGGGCGGGGGCGCCATGCCGCGATCTGTTCCTGTCCCCGGACCACTCCGTGTTTGCGGACGGCGTGCTGATACCGGTGAAGTATCTGCTGAACGGCGCGAGCATCGCGCAGCTCAAGGTTGCACATGTGACGTATTTTCACGTGGAGCTGGCGCGGCACGAGGTGATCCTGGCCGAAGGACTGCCGGTGGAGAGTTATCTCGATACCGGCGATCGGGCGGCGTTCGGCGGTTCCAGCGATTTGGTGGCGCTGTTTCCCGCGTGGGGTGGGGAGGCGCGGGATGTGATGCGGATCATGGAGGCTTCCGGGTATGCGCCGCTGCACGTGACAGGCCCGGTGGTGGAAGCGCTGAACGGGCGGTTGGCGGGGGTGGAACCGGATATCTCCGTTTGTAGCCAGTTGGATCGGTCATCTGGCTAGGATGGCCGCCCGCACCGACATTCCTGTTGCCAGAGCGAGCTGATGCCAATATATTGACGTCTTCACTTGTAATTGCCGGAACCCGCGAACCGTCAGATCCGTGGGGCTTACAGCCCAGGACGAAGCTTATGACCGCACTGACGAATGGCATCGAACCTGCTGGAGCTGTCAACTTGTTGCACGGTGGTGGGACCGGCAGCGATCGGGTGTCTGAGTTCATCGATAGCTTGAGCGAAAAGCGGTCGAGCGAATGGGCTTGGGAGCATTACAAGGACACCGTCCTGGGCCTCATGACGATGTTGGATGCGCGCCGGGTGATGGAGATCGGTGGTGGACGTTGGCCTCTGTTCTACACCGAAGAGATATTGTCCGGCGACATCCGTTACATAAGCAATGACATTTCCAGGGATGAGCTTGCGCTCGCGCCGTCTCACGTCGAGACGGCCTGCTTCGATATAGGTCAGAAGGCGAAGATAGAGTATGAGGAGTTATATGGTCAAATAGACCTGATGTTTTCCAAAATGGTGTTCGAGCATGTTGCCGACACCCGTCAAGCCTATAAGAATATTTATCTTCTCCTGTCACAAGGCGGTGTCTGCCTTAACTTTCATCCCGTTTTGTACTCACCGCCGTTCGTAATAAACCGGATTATGCCAGAGACTATGTCTAGTCGCCTGCTTCGCACCTTCTTTCCTCATCGCCATTGGCAAGACGTTCCGAAGCACCCCGCCAGGTATGATCATTGCGTGATCAGTAAGCCCGAGCAAGAAGCACTGCTGGCGATCGGGTATAGAAAGGTATGGCAGGTGCCGTTTTGGTATCATAACTACTTCAAGCGCATTCCAGGCCTTTACCACCTGGATCTGGCAGCGGCGAAATTCGCTGATCGTCACAATCTGACCAGCCTTGCCAGCTTTTGCTATACGCTGGTGATGAAGTGATAGCTTCGCAAAGCGCGAATGAGGCGCTATCAACCACCAAATGAACAGCGTTTCGGTTCCGATAGATGGTTTCTCCGCCAACGTTCTTCATCGATTGCCGCCGTGGGGCATCGCGTAGCGAGGCGTAGCCCGACGCGGAACGATGCCCCGCAACGGCGGCGAATCTCATGCCGCCTCCGCCACCGCGCGGCCGCTGAAACAGGCTTGGTCCTGCGTGTCCAAGGTTGCACAACCGACGTGGAGTATCCGCTTGCCATTCGTCCGGGAAGTTACAGACCTCGACTATCGCGAACGCGCACGAATGGGCGTTCCCCAGGACGGGCGTGTACGGGACGAACGGATTGCACTGGTCATCAGGGAACCGGGAGAGGTGACGTTCCCTGCCACGTTCCCTGGCACGGTTTGACCTTCTCCCGCCGCGATTCTACATTCGTTCACAAGGAGAACCCGGTGATGAACGAACACGCGGCCGTGGTGATCGACTGCGATATCCACCCGTCGGTTCCCAGCGTGAAGACGTTGCTGCCGTACATGGACGAGTTCTGGCAGGAATCGTTCGTGGCGCGCGGGATCGATGGGCTCGATCTGCAAAGCTATCCGCCGGGGGCACCGATTTCCTGCCGGCCGGACTGGCGGCCGGCGAAGGGCAAGCCCGGCACCAGCCTGGACGCCATGCGGACGCAGGCGCTGGATACGTTCGATATCGGGCTGGCGATCTGCAACACGCTGTATGGCGGGCAGATCGCGGTCAGCGAAAGCATGGGGGCGGCGCTCTGCTCGGCGGTGAACGACTGGATCGCCGAGCAGTGGCTGGACAAGGAGAAGCGGCTGCGGGCCTCCATCGTGGTGCCGGCGCAGGCGCCGCTGCTGGCGGCCGAGGAAATCGAACGCAAGGCCCCCGATAAGCGTTTCGTGCAAATCCTGATGCCGGTGGCGTGCGAGATGATGCTGGGCCGCAGCTACTACTGGCCGATCTATGAGGCGGCGGTGCGCCACGACCTGCCGATCGGGCTGCATGCCGGCAGCATGTATCGCTATACGCCGACCTCCACCGGGTGGCCGTCGCACTTCCTGCACGACTACCTGGCGCACCAGCAGACGTTCGAGGATCAGCTTCTCAGCCTGGTTTCGAACGGTATTTTCGTGAAGTTCCCGTCGCTGCGGGTGGTGCTGATCGAATCCGGGGTGACGTGGCTGCCCGGCTTTATCTGGCGCGCCATCAAGACCTGGCGTGGGGTGCGGGCCGAGGTGCCGTGGGTGAAGGAATTGCCGGCCGAGACGATAAGAAGGCAGGTGAGATTGACCGCGCAGCCGATCGACGCGCCGCCGGACGCGAAATCGCTCGACCGGATCATCAACCAGATCAATTCGGACGAGATGCTGCTGTTCGCCACCGACTATCCGCACTGGCAGTTCGAGGGCGACGAACCGCTGCTGCCCGGGCTCAATCCGGGGCTGATCCGCAAGATGCGGCATGACAATCCGCTGGCCACCTATCCTCGTTTGACGGAGACCGTGCAGTGAGCATGACGACCGACGTGCTGGAACGCCGCCCCGAGCCGGAGGCGCGCATCGGCATCATCGACACCGACATCCATCCGTACATGAAGACGCCGCGCGACCTGGATCCCGTATCTGTCGGCGCGGTGGGTGAAATACCTGATCGGAGTATGACAAGTTCGTTTGCGGGCCGTATGCGGCGCGCGGCACCTATCCGCGGTTTTCGCCCAACACGTGCCGGCGGGATGCGTGGCCGCCGGGCGGCGGACTGCCCGGGTCGGACGTGGATTTCATGCGCGAGCAGCATCTGGATGCGAACAACATCGCGTTCGGCGTGCTGGAGCCGCTGCTGAACGCCAATATCGCCCGCAACCATGATGCGGCGGCGGCCTTCTGCACGGCGATGAACGAGTGGCAGAAGCAGGCGTACTACGTGCCGGAGCCGCGGCTGCGCGCCTCCATCCTGGTGCCGCAGGACGATGCCGAGGCGTCGGTGAAGGAGATCGAATTGCGCGCGGGGGATCCGGCGTTCGCGCAGATCCAGCTCGGGTCGAAGACGACGGAGCCGCTGGGGCGCAAGCGGTACTGGCCGATCTTTGCCGCCGCGCAGGCCAACGGGTTGTCGATCGGGCTGCATATCGGCGGCACGCAGAGCAGCGCGCCGTCGGCCGGCGGTTGGCCGCAATTCTATGTCGAGGACCACCATATGCTGGTGCACTCGATGCAGAACCAGGCGGCGAGCCTGATCCTGGAAGGCGTGTTCGAGCAATTCCCCGGCCTGAAGGTGACGCTGATCGAGGGTGGATTCGCGTGGGGGCCGTCACTGGCGTGGCGGCTGGATACGCACTGGAAGAAGATGCGCGACGAGGTGCCGCTGAAGCGGCTGCCGTCGGAATACATGCGCAGCAACATCTGGTTCGCCACCCAGCCGGTAGAGGAGCCGGAGTATCCCGAGGACCTGCGCCAGGTGTTCGAGTGGATCGGCTGGGACCGGATTGTCTATTCCAGCGACTATCCGCACTGGGATTACGACGATCCTCGGCAGGCGTGGCGGATCAAGCTGACGCCGCAGGAAGAGCGCGCGATCCTGCGCGACAACGCGCTGCAGGTGTATAATTTCCGCTGAACCGGACCGGACGCACAAGAAATGAACGTTGAACTGCGCGATCTGCGGGCGGCCGCGCCCGTTCGCACCAGCCGGCTGGCGATCGCGGATTGCGATCTGCATCTCGGGCCGCGCTCCATGCGCGATCTGTTCCCGTATTTGTCGGAGCGGTGGCGCCGGCATATCGACACCTATGGGATGGCGCATCGCACGGGGTATGAGAACGGCGGTCCGGCGTTCCCGAAGTCGGCGCCGATGGCGGCGCGGCGCGATGCGTGGCCGCCCGATGGGTCGCCGCCCGGCAGCAACCTGGAATTCACGCGGACGCAGCATCTGGACGCGTTCAACGTCGAGCTGGGACTGATCAATCCGCCGGTGCCGAGCCAGAACTTCATGAACCTGGACCTGGGCAATGCGGTGTGCCGGGCGATGAACGATTGGCAGATCGAGCATCTGGTGCGGCCGGAGCCGCGGTTGCGGGCGTCGATCACGGTGAATTACGAGGACCCGCCGGCGGCGGCCGAGGAGATCGAGCGCTGCGCCGGGATAGAGGGGTTCGGGCATGTACTGGTGATGAGCCGGACCTCGGAGCCGCTGGGGGCGCGGCGGTATCGCCCGATCTTCGAGGCGGCGGCGGGCGCGGGCATTCCGGTTGCCATGCACGCGTTCGGCTTCGGTGGGCATGCGGCGACTGGCAGCGGCTGGCCGAGCTTCTATCTGGAAGACATGCTGGCCCACGCGCAGGCGTTTCAGTCGCATCTATCCAGCATGGTGCTGGAAGGCGTGTTCGAGCGGCTGCCCACGTTGAAATTCGTGATGATCGAGGGTGGGTTCGGCTGGCTGCCGTCGCTGACTTGGCGGCTGGACCGGCTGTGGCAGCGGATGCGGGATGAAACGCAGCTCCGGCGGCCGCCGTCGGACTATATCCGCAGCCAGGTGTGGCTGACGACGCAGCCGATGGAAGAGCCGCAGCAGCGCGAGCAACTGGCAGATCTGATCGGCTGGCTGGGATGGAACCAGCTTCTGTACGCGTCGGATTATCCGCATTGGGATTTCGACAATCCGGATCACGCGCTGCCGATGGCGGTGGCCGATGCCGATAGGCGGCGGTTCTTCCGGGAGAATGCGCGGGCGGTGTACGGGCGTTAGGCGGAGCTCTGCCAGGGGCGCTGCCCCTGGACCCCGGCAAAGGCTGTGCCTTTGCAATCCATCCGGTATCATGTAGCAACGACCACCACGGCCGGGCTGCATACGGAGGCAACGCGCCACAACCTGGGGGAGGGTGAGTTGTAGGAGCGCGGCCCGTGCCTGGGCGGTTGCCTGTTCGATCCACCCCTGGCCGCTGTTTCGGAGTTGGCATAGAGTGCCACTCATGCCATGGTACTCTAAGCTCACCGAAAAGCTCGACTCTAGGCTCTCGCTTGCTGATTGGGCGTGGCGCGGAGGTCTGGCAGTCGTGAGCTTTGGTGTTCCAGCTTGGGCCGCTCACGCGACTAGCTGGTTAAATGCCTACGGACCCATAGCGTGGTTAGGCATAGGTATACTGGGTCTGTTTCTTGGGATTGGAATTCTTTATCTGCTTGTAAGCATCAAAAGCAAGATACAACGAGATGCTGTCATGCAAAAATACTACAAGGAGAGCGAAAGGATAAACCCGTTAGAGGTGATATTCAGACAGAAACGAATAATGATCTCTGATCTTGTCCCGCCGTATACCAGGATAATAGAAAGAAAGACATTTATTGAATGCGAACTTATTGGACCTTCTAATGTTACATTCATAAATAATACATCATTGAGTGGCTGTAGACTTACCGACACCCCGGGTGTAGTAGCAAAACATGAATCCTTCAATCATTTCACGCTGGTCGGTATTTGCTTTTCGGAATGTGTATTCGTGAATTGTCAATTAGCCCGGATGCTGATTGTGGTACCCTAATTTATGTATGAAACTATTTCGTCCTCTCTCCAGGGGATGATCTGGCTAAACCCTGGCTATCCTAAAGGTCCTCCAGCCGCACTCCCTCCATCTCCAGCACTGCTAAGCAAGCCAGGAAAAAACTGACCGCGAAGGCTCCGCGCGCCAGCTTCCCGGTGATGGATGTCTCTGTCTCCTGTAATCCATGCTTGTTCAACCGCTCGGCGAGCTCCTTGTAGCCGACCCCAGCCCTTTTCAGCTCAGCTTTAAGGAACCGACTGGCTTTGGTGCCCCATTCCTTCTCCCGGTCGGTCATCTGCTGCTCCGCATTCGATTCCTGCGGAATATGAAAGATTTCTGTTGACCATGCAATGCCAGATAGCTACGGTATTCCGCAGAAACCTAGCGGACGCCGCAGATGACCCAGCACTTTCTCCTGTCAACCAAGGCCCGGACCCTCTCCTTGGCGGCCGTGCTGCGGATGTCCGATCAGGAAGCCGAAGCAGCTTTTATCCGCATCCGCTGGACCGCAACCGAGGGCAAGCCGGTTTGCCCGCATTGCGAATGCCCGACCATCTATGACTGCCGGAAGGCGAACGGTTCGGCCCGTTGGCGCTGCAAGGCTTGTCGAAAGGACTTTTCGATCACGTCCGGCACCCTGTTCGCGTTCCACAAGATGCCGCTGCGGAACTACCTCGCGGCCATCGCCATCTTCTGCAATGAGGTCAAGGGCAAGTCCGCGCTGGCCCTCTCCCGCGATCTGGACGTGCAGTACAAGACGGCTTTCGTGCTTGCCCACAAGCTGCGCGAGGCGATGGCATCCGAGATGAAGGGAATGCAGCTTGGCGGTCAGGGCGAGACGGTAGAGGTCGATGGCGGTTATTTCGGCGGCTACATCAAGCCGGCCAATTATCGCGAGAACCGGCGCGATCGACGGCTGGCGAAAAACCAGAACGGCAAGCGCCAGGTCGTGGTCGTGATGCGCGAGCGGGGCGGCAGCACCCTCCCGGCCGTGTTCAAGTCAGAGAGTGCGGCGCTAGGCTGGATTGTCTCTCGGGTCTCCACAGACACTCGGCTGGTCGCGGATGAAGCCGGATCATGGAATGACCTGCATGCCCGCTACACGATGGACCGGATCGACCACGGGCAGCTCTACAGCACCGGGACCGGTGTTTACACGAACGGAGCCGAAGAGTTTTTCTCCCGCATGCGCCGGGCCGAGATCGGCCACCATCATCATATCGCGGGCGCCTATCTGGTGCGCTATGCCCAGGAGAGCGCGTGGCGCGAGGATCACCGCCGGGTGGACAACGGGCGGCAGGTTCAGGCGGTTATGGGGCTGGCGATGGCGTGCCGTCCAAGCGTGGACTGGTGCGGGTATTGGCAGCGGACTCGGCAGCCCCAGGCTGCATCCTAACCCACCAACTCCCACCACGTATCCGGCCTGCTAACCACCTTCCGAGCCATCCCCCGCTTCGCGAGCCTTACCAGCGCGACGCGGATTTGCTCGACAATCTTCGCGCGCAGCGCCCGGTTCTCGATCGGCAACTCCTTGGCCAGCATCGCGTATTCGGCAATCTGCGGCGCGGTGAGCGGCTGGGCTGCCTCCCGTAAGGCGCCGAGGCACAGCCGCATTTGGTCGCCGTGGCGGAAATAGAGCCCGCGCGGTGTAGGACGTCTGGACGGGATCAGCTCGGGATTGGATTGCGGCTCAAATAGCCGGATCACAGCATCAATCTGCGCAAGGGCCGCACGCTGTTTGCCGATGGCCAGTTCCGCCGCCTCAATTTCTCCGGCCAGCCGGGACCGCTTCCGATGCAGCCCCATAAGGAGAAAGGTGTTTCGCTGGGGCATCCCATACATGGTAGAAGAATGCCGCGTCGGCAGCCGCTATCTTGTGGTGGCCGTTGCTACATGATACCGAATCCATCCGTTTGGGTTGGGTGTGAGGGTGGGTGCCTACCTCGCTCTCACCAACAGCACCGTAGGCACCCACGCTCACACCCAACCCCAAGTGACAGGTTCCAAGGGCAATGCCCTTGGCGGGGTGCGGGGCAGCGCCCCATAGGCGTTAAAATATCGCTTGACCCGACACGAATCGGTACAATTCTGGGGGCAGATGCCATTGATCGCATCTCTGCCGCCGGACCAGTACGTGGACGTTCTGAGCCGGCTTCCCGCCGATCTCGACCTCAATGAGCTAGCCCGCGAGACCAAGGCCATCGAACGTGGTCGTGTGCTTCGCGATGGCGCGACCTTGCTGCGTCTGGCGCTGGCGCGCGGTCCCGGCGGCCTCTCGCTCAGCCAGACCGCCGCCTGGGCATCCGTACTGGGCGTCACCGAAATGTCGGACCCGGCGATCAAATACCGCCTCGACAAGGCGGTGGGGTTTCTCAACGCGCTGCTCGAACGCCAACTGGCCGGGAATACAACCCACCGGCCGGTCCGCTGGCCTGGACGCATCCTGCGCATCGCCGACGGCACCTCGATCAGCAAGCCAGGCAGCAAAGGCACCGACTGGCGGGTGCATGGTGTCTATGACCTGGGCCGAGGTGGGTTTTCGCATCTGGAGCTGACCGACAGCCATGGCGCCGAGGGGCTGTGTCGCGGCGCGCCGGTGCCCGGCGAGGTGCGCATCGCCGACCGCAATTACGCTCGCCTCAGGGACCTGCGCGCGTTCCTTCGGCAAGGCAACGGGTTCGCCGACTTCATCGTCCGGCTGCGCTGGAAATCCCTGACGTTGCATTTGCCGGACGGCGCGCGGTTCGATCTGTTCGAATATCTGAGGGGTTTGCCGGTCGACCACGCGCCACATGAGATCATCGTCCACGCCCGCGACACCGGCCAGGCTGAGGCAAGCCTGCCGGCGTTGACGTTGCGGCTGATCGTCCGGCGCAAGTCGGCGGAAGCGACGCAAGCGGAACGCAAACGACTGCGCCAGTCGGCCTCGCGCAAACAAAACCAACTCGATCCGCGCAGTCTCGAAGCCGCCGCGTTCGTGATGCTCGCCACGTCGCTCGCCGAGATCTACGCGGCCGAGGATATCTTCGGCGCCTATCGCCTGCGCTGGCAGGTCGAACTCGCCATCAAACGAATGAAGTCGCTGATCCACACCGATGAACTGCCGACCCACACGCCGGAGGCGTCGCGAAGTTGGCTGCTGTCGCATTTGCTGCTGGCGGCGCTGACCGAGGAAATGACCCAGGATCTCCTGGACTCTTTCCCCTGAGGACCTGAATGAGCTCGATCGGCTGCCGTCGTTGTGGCGGATCAACCGCATGGTGCTGATAGCGTTGCTCGCGGCGGTCATCGGCCCGATCACCCCAGGCCTCGTGCTGTCCGCCGCCGCGACGATGCATCGCAGACTGGCCAATACACGACGAAAACGAAGGCCGGCCGTGGTGTATCCACTGGCCGGCCTATTTTAACGCCTATGGGGCAGAGCCCCGCGCTTGCCTTCACTTCACCCGATTGCCCTGGCCTTCATTCCGCGCCTGCTTGCGCCGGCGCGGGTGTTCGCGCATGGTGCCGCGCCCCGTGACTTGTGGCCGCGCGGCGCTGAATTGAAGGATCAAGCGGATGCGCCTTGCGGTGCTGAAAGAACGCCGCGCGTCCGAGACGCGCGTGGCCGCTACCCCGGAGACAGTGAAGCGGCTGATCGGGCTCGGCCTGACCGTGGTGGTCGAGAGCCGGGGCGGGCGCGTCCTCGGCAATCGCGGATGCGGACTTCGCCGCCGCCGGCGCGGAGATCGCCGCTGATCCGTCGGCGGCGCTCGCCGACGCGGGGATTCTGTTCGCGGTGGGCATGCCGCTGCCCGAAATCCTGGCGCTGATCCCGCGCGGGGCGCTGCTGGTCTGCATCGCCGGCGCGTTCGGCGAGCCGGAGATCGTGCCGGCTCTGGCCGCCTCCGGCATCGACGCCGCCGCCATGGAGTTGCTGCCGCGCATCACCCGCGCGCAATCGATGGACGTGTTGTCGTCGCAGTCGAACCTCGCCGGATATCGGGCGGTGATCGAATCGGCGACGGCGTTCCAGCGCGGCTTCCCGATGATGATGACGGCCGCCGGCACAGTGCCTCCGGCGCGGGTGTTCGTGATCGGCGCCGGGGTAGCCGGGCTGCAAGCCATCGCCACGGCACGCCGGCTCGGCGCGATCGTATCGGCGACCGACGTGCGCCCCGCCGCCAAGGAGGAGATCCGCTCGCTCGGCGCCGCCTTCGTCGGTGTGGAAGATGCCGAAACCGCGGCGCAGACCGGTGCCTATGCGCGCGAAATGAGCGACGAGTTCCGCCGCAAGCAGGCGGAGCTGATGGCGACCACGGTGGCGAAGAACGACATCGTCATCTGCACCGCGCTGGTGATGGGCCGGCGGGCACCGGTGATCGTGACCGAGCCGATGGTGGCCAGCATGCGGGCGGGCAGCGTGATCATCGACCTCGCGGCGGATGCGGGCGGCAACTGCGCGGCGACGACACCGGGGGAACGCATCCTGACGCCGAACGGGGTGTCGGTGCTGGGCTACTACAACTGGCCCGGACGCATTCCCGTGGCGGCCAGCTCTCTCTACGCGCGCAATCTGCTGACGTTCCTGTCGAACTTCTGGGACAAGACGGCACAGGCACCCAACCTGCCGCCGGACGATGACATCGTGAAAGGCGTCATGCTGACCCGGGGTGGCCAGATCGTGCATCCCCAGTTCCTGCCGCAGCAGAGCCAGGCCGCCTGATGACCGGAGAGCCAGAATGAATCCGAACCAACCGGCGGCTTCGGGGTTGGCCGACGAGGCGGCCCGGCTGGCCGACCAGGCACACGCGCTCGCGGCGCATGCCGCGGCGCTGGGCGCGACGACGGTGCCGCTGACCCCGGCGATCGGCATTCCGTTCATCTACCTGTTCGCCATCTTCGTGATGGCGTGCTTCGTCGGCTATTATGTCGTCTGGAACGTCACCCCGGCGCTGCATTCGCCGCTGATGGCGGTGACCAACGCGATCAGCTCGGTGATCATTGTCGGCGCCATGCTGGCGACGGGGCTCGCCGTCTCTTACTGGTCGCGCGGGTTCGGCTTCGTCGCCGTCACGCTTGCGTCGGTCAATATCTTCGGCGGCTTCCTGGTGACCCACCGGATGCTGTCCATGTTCCGGCGAAAAACCTAAAGGAGCCGGATCGTGCTGTCCGCCGAACTGACCGCCTTCTTCTACCTGGTCGCGGCTGTGCTGTTCGTGCTGGCGCTGCGCGGCCTGTCCAGCCCGGTTACGTCGCGCCAGGGCAACCGCCTCGGCATGATCGGCATGCTGGTGGCCATCGTCGCCACGCTGATCGGCCACGACATGTGGGCGAGCGGCTATGGCCTGATCATCCTTGGCATCATCATCGGCGGCTCGATCGGCGTGTTCATCGCGCTGCGCATCCAGATGACCGCGCTGCCGCAGCTTGTCGCGGCATTCCATTCGCTGGTCGGGCTGGCGGCGGTGTTCGTCGGCGCCGCCGCACTCAACGCGCCAGAGGCGTTCGGCATCGGTTTGCCGCATCATATCTACACCGAGAGCGTGGTCGAGATGTCGATCGGCCTCGCCATCGGCGCCATCACATTCACCGGCTCGGTGATCGCCTTCAGCAAGCTGCAAGGCATCATGAAGGGCGCACCGATCAAGTTCCCGATGCAGCACCCGCTCAATTTGGGGCTCGGCATCCTGGCCGTGGTGCTGATCGTGGTCTTCGTGGTGACGGAAAGCCAGGTGGTGTTCTGGCTGCTGGCATTCCTTTGTTTCGCGCTGGGCGTGCTGATCATCATCCCGATCGGCGGGGCGGACATGCCGGTGGTGATCTCCATGCTGAACAGCTATTCGGGCTGGGCGGCGTGCGGCATCGGCTTCACTATCCAGAACCTGGCGCTGATCATCACCGGCGCGCTGGTGGGCGCGTCCGGCGCCATCCTGTCCTACGTGATGTGCAAGGGCATGAACCGCAGCATATTGAACGTGCTGCTGGGCGGGTTCGGCTCGGAAGGCGCGACCGGCGGACCGGCGGGCGTGCCGGCGGACCGCACGGTGAAAAGCGGCAATGCCGAGGATGCGGCCTTCATCATGAAGAACGCCACCAAGGTGATCGTGGTGCCCGGCTACGGCATGGCGGTGGCGCAGGCGCAGCACGCGCTGCGCGAGATGGCGGACACGCTGAAGCGCGAGGGCGTGGAGGTGAAATACGCCATCCACCCGGTGGCCGGCCGCATGCCGGGCCACATGAACGTGCTGCTGGCCGAGGCCAACGTGCCGTACGACGAGGTGTTCGAGCTGGAGCAGATCAACAACGAATTCGCCACCGCCGACGTGGCGTACGTGATCGGCGCCAACGACGTGACCAATCCGGCGGCCAAGACCGACCGCACCTCGCCGATCTACGGCATGCCGATCCTGGAGGTGGAGAAGGCGGGCACGGTGCTGTTCGTGAAACGCACGATGGCGTCGGGGTATGCGGGGGTGGAGAACGAGCTGTTCTTCCGGCCGAATACGATGATGCTGTTCGGCGATGCGAAGAAGATGACCGAGGAGATCGTGCAGGCGCTGGGGCACTGAGATAGGCAGCGCCGCCGCCCCTGCCCTCGCCCGCTTTGGGTCGTATTTCGCGAGCGGTTTCATCAGCCGAATACCAGCAGTTCGAGAGGGTGACTCCCGCTCGTTATGCTCGCGCGGGCGGGTGACGAGGTTGCGGTTGCATGGACAGGCGCTGGATTCCCGCTTTCGCGGGAATGACGGGGGGCGGGTTTAGTTGATCTTGAAGTTGCTGGCGTGCAACGACGACGGCGCGGCATCCAGGAAGTGGAAGGACTGCCCGCCACCCAGCGGCAGCAATGAGCCGCCGGCGCCATCGGAGGTCAGCGCCGACATGACACCCGTCACACCGGCAAAACCTCCAACCCCGCCCAGCAAGTCCACGGTGGCAGAGGGATCGTTGCCGAATCCGTGGAAGATGTCGCTGCCGCCAGTCGCCACGTCAACGGTCAGGCCGCTCGCCTGGTCATCGATCGTCGCATCAACCTGAGCATTACCGCCGCCGAGAAAAGCGATGTCGTTGCTGCCATGGAACAGCAACGTCGCCGAGCCGCCGGCCAGTGTCACCGAATTCGCCGCCCGCGCCGGCATCGACGGTTTGGCCGACGCCGTCGGAGATCATGGCAGGGGGGCTTGCTGCCAATACCGACTGATTGGCATTCGCCACCGCCACGATGTCCACGCCGGCGCCGGATGTGTCGGCGGCGAAGCTCGCGGCAGTGATCGTCTTGCCGCTCACCACGGCAAGATGGTTGAACGTGTAAGTGGTAGCACCGGCCTTGAAGGTGAGGTTGGTACCGGTGAAACTTCCGAACGCAATATCCTTCGGCGAAACATCGGGAAGATAGATCTCGGAGGCACCGGCACCAAACGACAGGATGGACTGGCTGACGGTTACCGAAGCGGGCTTCACGTAATCGAGCCGGAGCGTTTCCGTGGGCGACCCGGAAACACCGAACGTTATCGCGCCGCTGCCGCCGGACCCGCTGAGCGACAGCTCCAGCGTGCCGGACTGGAACGATGTTCCGCCGGTGTAAGTGTTGGCGGCGGTCAGCTTGACGGTGCCCTGCCCGTTCACCACCAGGCTGCCGGTACCGGTGCCCGGGCGGAATGGAGCTTGGTCGGCAATCACCCCCTTGATGGTTAGCGTCGTGCCACTCGCCGGTACAAAGGTAATCGTCTGGTTGCCCTGCAGGAAGATGCCGTTGCCGGCCGCGCCGCCGGGATTGCCGCCATTGGTCGACGTGCGCCCGGCTTCCGCCGGCGCCGCCGGCGACCGTGCCGGCATCAAGGGTGCCGCTGCCGATGGTGAGTGTACCGCGCTGCTGCACCAGAATATCGGCGCCGAACCCGGCACCGCCGCCGCCGCCGCCGTTATTGCTGCCCCCGCCGCTGCCGCCGCCGCTGCCGGGCACACCGCGGGAATCACCGCCACCCGCACCACCGCCGCCGAAGCCGCCGCTATGGGTGCTGTTCGAGCCGCCGCCGGCGCCGCCACCGAAACCGCCGTTGCCACCACCCAGTGTCTTGTCGAACAAGCCGCCGCCGCCACCGCCTCCACCGCCGCCGAAGCCGCCATTGCCGCCGAAGTTTCCGGCGGAATTGCCGTTCTGGCCGCCGATGCCACCCCCCCCGCCATCGCCTCTCGGCGCATCTCCACCACCACCACCATTGATCCCGCCAGGCGTGCCGCCCGAGCCCTTGCCCCCACTCGCCGCGCCAGGGGCAATCCCGGTGCCACCCTGACCATCGTTCACGTCCTGTTTGCCGCCATTGGCGCCGAGGCCCAATCCGCCGCCGCCGCCGTCTGTGGTGAAGTCGAGTGGCCCGCCGAAGAAGCCGTCCCCGCCATTACCACCCAGCCCGCCGCCGCCGCCGCCGGCGAAGCCGCCATTGAAATAGCTGCCGCCGGCACCGCCGATCGCGCGGTCGTCGGCGAAGGAAACGTTGTTGAGCGTGACGTTGCCGCCGGCGGCAATCAGCAGGCCGCCGCCCAGGCCGGCACCGCCGCCGCCGGGGTTGGACGCCGTGCCGCCGATCCCTCCGATCGCCGCCATGTTGTTCAGGGCCAGATTGTTGATCGTGACGTTTCCAGAATAGACCAGCAATCCTCGCTGCGTGCCGGCACCATTCAGCGCGAAGCCGCCGCCGTCGATGGTGAGCGATCCGCCGGCGCCGAGATTGATCACCAGCAGCGGCGTGGTCAGCGCGAACGACGCACCGATGGCGATCCGGTCCGCCGTGGTGCTGCCGGCAAGCAGCGCGAGTTCCGTGTTGAGCTGGGTTTCGTTCGTGACCACCGGGAAGAACCGGCTGATCAGGGTGCCGCCGGACACATCCTTGGTGGCGTACAGCGTCGCGTCCTTGGACTGGACGCCGAGCGTGACGGTCTGGCCGCCGCTGGTCACCACCAGGGCGTTGTTCTTGATCGTGGCGGTGGCGCCTGTCATGAACGGCAGTGCCACCAGGTCGATCGTATTGTTGGTGCCGAAGCCGATTATCTTGTTGGTCGGTGCCGCCAGCGTGTCGATCCGCAAGGAGCCGTTGCCGGCAAACGTGATATCGCCGGTACCGGCGCCGGTGGGGACCGCCAGCTCCAGCGTTCCGCCGCCTTTGATCTTGGTGTCGCCGGAATAGGGTTCGGCGATGGCCAGATCCAATGTGCCGGCGCCATTCAAGATGACGCTGCCGGCGCCATGAGCACCGGTGACCGATCCGCGCTGATCAGCGATGACGCTGCTGACGACCGTCGTGGTGCCCGATGGCGGCGCGAAGGTTATGGTGTTGTTGCCCTCGATGAAAATGCCGTTGCCATATCCGCTCCCGGCGATGGCCTTGGTCGAACCGGTCTTCCCCGCGTTCGTCGATCCCGCCGCTCCGCCGGTAACCGTCCCGGCATTCAGCGCGACGTCGCCGATGATCAGTTGTCCGCCCTGTTGCACGAACACGTCGGCGCCCGCCCCGAGGCCACCGCCGCCGCCGCCGGCATAGGCGTTGTCATCGGGGCCGGTGATGAGCTCGCCGCCCTTGCCGGCGCCGAAGCCGCCAGTGTTGAATTGACCGCCGCCAGCGCCGCCACCGAAGCCACCGTCGCCATTTCCCGCGCCGCCGCCACCACCGAAGCCACCATTGCCGGAGCCGCCGCCGTTTGTCCCACCGCCTCCTCCGCCGCCGAACCCCCCGGTGCCCCCGTTGGGGCCAACGCCACCACCCAACCCCTGATAGTTCCCGCCGCCGCCGATCGAGGTACCGCCAGCGATCGGGATGATGCCGGCACCGCCGGTCTGGGAACTCAGGCTGCCGCCGGACGCGCGCCCGCCAACGCCACCGCCGCCGCCTTCGAACTGTTCGAGATCTCCCATCGACCTTTTTCTGCGCGCCATTGCCGCCGTTGCCGCCAAGCCCGCCGCCACCGCCACCCGCCAGCGCCGAGGACAGATTGGCGCTGCCACCGTTGCCGCCGACCGCACTGTCGTTCAGGAAGATGACGTCGTTCAGGGTGGCGATGCCGGCCGCCGCCACGAACAGGCCGCCACCCAGGCCCGCGCCGCCGCCACCGCCGCCGCCGCCGTTCGGGCTGCCGGATCCGCCATTGCCTCCGGCGGCACGCGCGTTGCTGATAGTCAGGTCGTCGATGATGAGCGCGCCGGCGTAGTCGAACAGGCCGCGATAGGTGTTGGCACCATCGATCGTCATGCCATCGCCCTGCAGCGTCAGCGATCCGCCGGCGCCGAGATTGACCGCCTGCAAGTCGGCGGTCAGCGTGAACCCGCGGCCGAAGGTGATCGTGTAGTTGCCGGTTCCGCCGGCAATCGCTGCCAGGTCCTTGTTCAGGTCGGATTCGTTGTTAACGATAGAGAAGGGGAGCGTGGGCATGCACAGATGCTCCTTCAGCGGTTAGGTCGCATGAAACTGTACGCGCTCCATTTGCAGGTCGAGGCATTGTCGTTCGACAGCCGGGATATCCTGCCTACAGTGTGGATCTCAGCGACATGGGGCGTGATGGACGGTGCTTTTCGGCTTTGTGCCGTTCCGTTAACGCTATATTATCATATACATTGGGTCAAGCTGATCGCGAGGGCTGATGCCAGCCGTGCGAGAGGCGGACTGTCCTCGTCATGCGCAGGCAGGTGGGTGTCCATGCCGAGGTCCGGGTTGCACGGGCAGGCGTTGGATTCCCGCTTTCGCGGGAATGACGGGAGGGAGGCGGGAATGACGGGGGCGGGATGACGGATGGGGTGCGACCGCCGCCAGCGCGGGACTCCGGGGCAGTGCACCGGTGATCGGATTGGGCCTCATCCATACCCATCGGCATGCGCCTGCCGCCATGCCGCGGCGGTGCGCACGATTTCCGGCAATGTGCCATGGCGCGGCGCCCAACCCGTCTCTCGCCTGATCCGCTCCGACCCTGCCACCAGCACCGCCGGATCGCCGGTACGGCGCGGGGCCATCACGTACGGCACCTCCCGCCCCAGCACGTCGCGCACCGCCGCGAGCACCTCCAGCACCGAGTAGCCACGCCCATTGCCGAGATTGTATGTCACGCTCTGTGCATCCAGCCGCTGCAACGCCAGCAGATGCGCCTCCGCGAGATCGGTCACGTGCACATAGTCTCGGATGCAAGTGCCGTCCGGCGTCGGGTAGTCCTGCCCGAACACCTCCAGCGCCGGCCGCCGTCCGAGCGCCGCGTCGATCGCCAGCGGCACCAGGTGTGTCTCCGGCCGGTGATCCTCGCCGAGCGATCCGCCCGGATCGGCGCCGGCCGCATTGAAGTAGCGCAGGCACGCGCTGCGCAGACCGTGCACGCGCTCGGCCCACAGCAGCGCGCGCTCCAGCATCCATTTGCTCTCGCCATACGGCGATCCCGGCTCGATCCGCGCCTCCTCCGTGATCGGTATGGTATCCGGAGCGCCGAACAGCGCCGCGGTGGAGGACAGCACGAACCGACGGAACTTTGTACCGAACGGAAGCTTCGATCAGCCGGATGCCGTTGCCGGCGTTGTCCAGCAGGTAGCGGAACGGCGCACGCATGCTCTCGCCCACCAGCGACAGCGCCGCGAAATGCAGCACCGCGTCCCACGCACCGTCGGCAAGCGCGGCCTCGATCGCCGCCGCGTCGGCCAGGTCGGCCTCGATCAGGCGCACGCCTGCCGGCACCGCGCCACGATGGCCGGTGCGCAGATTGTCGAACACGACAACCTCATCGCCGCGTTCGGCGAGCGCCAGCACCACATGGCTGCCGACGAAACCGGCGCCGCCGGTCACCAGGTAGCGACGGCGAGTCACGGGAAAAGGAACGCGTGCATGGCCGGATAGAACCAGGGAACCTGGCCCTGCAAAAGCCCCGGCGCTCCGCAAGCCCGCCGCGCCGTGCTAGCGTTCCACCACTGGCCCCGCGGTGGAGGAAACGCATGGAGTTGGATCTGATCGCGCAATATCGGCGCGACGGCTACACGATCATCCGGCAATTGCTGTCGGCGGAGCATGTGGCCGCCTGCATCGCTGCGCTGACGCGGCTCGCCGAGGACGCCACGCCCGGGGGCGCGTTCGTTGCCCTGGAACCCGGCGTCGATCCGGCCGAGGCGCAGCGCCGCCACCGCGCCGACCTGGTGCGCAAATACGGCAATTTCACCGATTTCGACCCGGAGCTGCTGCGCGCGGCCATGTCGGCGCGGCTGCACGGCGAACTGGATGAGATCATGGGGCGCGGACGCGTGCTGTTGCAGGAGATGGCGCTGGTGAAGCCGCCGCGGATCGGCGCCGAGAAGCCCTGGCACCAGGACGCCGCCTATTTCCGCGGCAGCGATCCGGACTTGATGTTCGGCGTCTGGATCGCGCTGGATCCGGCCACGCGCGAGAACGGCTGCATGGAGGTCGTGCCGGGCTCGCATCTCGGCGGACCGGTGCCGCATATCCCGCACGCGGACATCAATCTCTGCACCATCCGGCCCGACCATGCGCGTCCCGATCGCCGCGTCGCGGTCGAGTTGGATCCAGGCGACGCGCTGGTGTTCCACAGCCTGACCCATCACTACACCGCGGCGAACCGTTCCGAGCTGCGGCGGCGCGCGCTGCAGTTTCATTACCACCAGCTCGGGCTGGAATGGACCTCGCTGGCGGCGCACCGCGCGCTGTACCACGACGAAGGCGGCGTCTATGCCGGCTGCACCGTGCCGCGCGGCAAGCCGTTCGCCGAGCCGTCGAGCTACGTGCCGGAGCGGCTGCGGCCGGTGGTGGAGATGGCATAGCACGTCACGATCCGATGTGCCGGAACGCGCCGGCCCTCGGTCCACGGCACTGCGAGTGTGGTCCCGGGCGTGCAACGCCCTCAAGGCCTCGGCTTCGCCGACCCGCAAGCGGGCTTCGGGCCTTGACCGCGCCGCCCGCCCGGGACCGGGGGTTGGGATGCCGTTTGACGGAGAGATCAAGGTCCATCCGGTGTGCGGCACAGTGCGCCATACGACGGCATCACAGCGGCTTGCTTGGCGGGTGGGGCGCGGTCAAGGCCCGAAGCCCGAAGTGCGGGTCGGCGAAGCCGAGGCCTTGAGGGCGCCCCGCCCGCCAAGCCACACTCGCGATGCCGTCCGGCCGCCGCCGCTTTACCCCGGGTCCGCGCCGACGCAGATTGCCGCCCGCAGCCCAGGATTGTTGCCCAATGAGCGCGATCGAGCCGATCCCTTATCCCGACGCCAAGCTTCGCCGGATCCTGTCCACGCGTGCGGACGATCGCGCTGGTGGGTGCCTCGGCCAACTGGAACCGGCCCAGCTATTTCGTGATGAAATACCTGCAGGGCAAAGGCTACCGGGTGATCCCGGTGAACCCCGGCCTGGCCGGGCAGGAACTGCTGGGCGAGCGTGTTTATGCCAGCCTGCGGGACATTCCCGACAAGATCGACATGGTGGAGGTGTTCCGCGCCTCCGACCAGGTGCCGCCGATCGTGGACGACGCCATCGCGATCGGCGCGCCGGTGGTGTGGATGCAGCTCGGCGTGCGCAACGATGCCGCCGCCGCGCGCGCCGAAGCCGCCGGGATCGAGGTGGTGATGAACCGCTGCCCGAAGATCGAGTACGGGCGGCTGGGCGGCGAACTGTCCTGGAGCGGGGTGAACTCCGGTATCATCAGCAACCATTCACCCGAGGCGCCGACCGCCCGCCGCGCCCGGCCGGATACGGCGCCGTCACAGAACGTGACGTACGGGTTCGAGACCCGCGCCGTGCATGCCGGCGCCACGCCGGACCCCACCACGGGCGCCCGCACCACGCCGATCTTCCAGACCGCGTCCTATGTGTTCAAGGATGTCGATCACGCGGCCTCATTGTTCAATCTGCATGATTTCGGTTACATCTATTCGCGGTTGAACAATCCCACTGTCTCGGTGCTGGAGGAACGCGTCGCCAGCCTGGAAGGCGGCCGCGCGGCGCTGGCCGCCGCTTCCGGCCATGCGGCGCAGTTCCTGGTGTTCGCCACCATGATGGAGCAGGGCGACGAGTTTCTTGCCTCCCGCAACCTGTATGGCGGATCGCTGACGCAGTTCGGGCTGTCGTTCCGCAAGCTGGGCTGGAGCTGCCATTTCGTCGATCCGGCCGATCCGGAGAATTTCCGCCGCGCGCTGACCCCGCGCTGCAAGGCGATCTTCGTCGAAAGCCTGGCCAATCCCGGCGGCGTCATTGTCGATCTGGAGCCGGTGGCGCGGATCGCGCACGACGCGGGGATACCGCTGATCGTCGATAACACGCTGGCCACGCCCTATCTGTGCCGGCCGATCGAATGGGGCGCCGACCTGGTGGTGCATTCCACCACCAAGTTCCTGGATGGGCATGGCAATTCGCTGGGCGGCATCATCGTGGAATCCGGCCGCTTCGACTGGAGCCAGGGCGGCCGGTTCCCGTCGCTGACCGAGCCGGAGCCGGCCTATCACGGGCTGCGCTTCTACGAGAATTTCGGCGACTTCGCCTTCACCACCAAGGCGCGCGCGGTGGCGCTGCGCGATTTCGGCCCGACCATGGCGCCGATGAACGCCTTCCTGACCATCACCGGCACCGAGACGCTGCATGTGCGCATGGATCGGCACTGCGCGAATGCGCGGAAGGTGGCCGGGTTCCTGGAGCAGCACCCGCGCGTGGCCTGGGTTTCCTATGCCGGGCTGGAATCGAGCCGCTATCATGCGCTGGCGCAAAAATACCTGCCGCGCGGCGCCGGCGCGGTGTTCACGTTCGGCGTGCGGGGCGGCTATGAAGCCGGCACGAAGCTGGTGGAAATCGGTGCGGCTGTTTTCCCATCTGGCGAATATCGGCGATACCCGCAGCCTGATCCTGCACCCGGCCTCCACCACGCACCGCCAGCTCACCGACGAGCAGCGGCAAGCTGCCGGAGCCGGACCGGATGTGATAAGGTTGTCGATCGGGCTGGAAACCGCGGAAGACCTGATCGCGGACCTGGACCAGGCGCTCGAACAGGCCAGAACCTGACAGGAAACCAAAGCTGCATGGCTGACAACGCGATCATCGAAGCCGCCGACCACGCCGCGCGCAACTGGCGCTTTTCCTCCAAGCGGCGCATCCGGCGCGGCGACGACAGCCATCGCGCGATGCTGTCGCGGCTGTTGCTGGACACGTTCAACCCATACAAGCCGGCGGTGATCGACTGGCCGATACTGGAGCCCGAGGCTCGGGAGCGCCTGATCAACCTGCCGATCTGGGACATCGCGGTGCAGACCGAGGGGCGGGCCCGGCTGCGCGTGCTTAGTTACGCGCGCACGGTGCAGGACGCGCTGCTGCGCCAGGCGTTCGAGCTGATGGGTTTCGAGGAGGGACGGCACAAGGAGGTGCTGTCGCACCTGGTACGCGCCTACGGGATCGAGCTGGACCCCGAGCCCGAGTATATCGAGCCGAAAGACCCCGAATGGGGCATGATGGTGACCGGCTATTCCGAATGCATCGACAGTTTCTTTGCGTTCGGCCTGTTCGCGCTGGCGCGCCGCTCCGGCTTCTTCCCGGAGGCGCTGGTCGAGACGTTCGAGCCGGTGATCCAGGAGGAAGGACGGCATATCCTGTTCTTCGTGAACTGGATCGCCTGGCACAAGCGGACCATGCCGTTTTGGCGCCGGCCGTGGTTCATGCTGAAGACGCTCGCGGTGTGGACGTTCCTTATTCGCGAGCGCATCGGGCTGGCCCGGGATGTCAATTCCGGTGCGAAGGAGGACGCCAACTTCACCGTGCAGGGCGCTGGTGCGGTCAGTGGCCAGGACATCAACACCGCCGAGCTGATGGACCTGTGTCTGGCGGAGAACGACCGGCGGCTGGCCGGCTATGATCCGCGGCTGCTGCGGCCGACCACGGTGCCGCGGCTGGTGCGGCTGGCACGCCGGTTCATGCGCGGTCCGCGCACGGCCGCCGCCTGACGGATCGTGGCATGAGCGACCAGCCGCCTCTGCCATTGGCCGGCGTGACGGTGCTCGACCTCGGGCAGATCTACCAGGGGCCCTATTGCACGCTGCTGCTGGCGAAGGCAGGGGCGGACGTGATCAAGCTGGAGCCGCCCGGCGGCGAGCCGTTGCGTCGGCGGACTCCGGCGGGGAAGACGGGGACGTTCGCGATGGCGCTGCTGAACGCCAACAAGCGGGCCATCACGCTGAACCTGAAGGCGGAGCGCGGGCGGGCGCTGCTGATCGAGCTGGCGAAGCGGGCGGACGTGCTGGTGGAGAATTTCTCGCCGGGCACGATGGACGGGCTGGGGGTGGGGTACGCGGTGCTGGCAGCAAGCCAATCCGCGGCTGATCTACGCCACCGGAACCGGGTTCGGGATCAGCGGGCCGGACCGCGACAATCTGGCGATGGATTTCACCATCCAGGCCGCCAGCGGCATGATGAGCATCACCGGCGAATCCGACGGTCCGCCGCTGAAGGCGGGGCCGACCGTGGTGGATTTCTCCGGCGGGATCCACCTGTATGCCGGGGTGATGACGGCGCTGTTCCAGCGCACCACCACCGGGCGCGGCCAGTTGGTGGAGGTCGCCATGCAGGAGGCGGTCTATCCCACCATGGCGACCAGCATGGAATATCACGTGCGGACCGGGAAAGTGCCGCCACGCAGCGGCAATCGCCAGGCATCGCTGGCGAGCGCGCCCTACAACGCGTTTCCCACCACCGATGGCTGGGTCGCCGTGCACGTGGTCACCGATGGCCACTGGCAGAACCTGCTGCGGGCGATGGGGCGGGAGGAGCTTGCCGACGACCCGCGCTTCACGCTCCATGCGGCGCGCGCGGCGCACATGGAGGAAGCCGAGGCCCTGGTGCGGGACTGGACCAGCCGGCTGCCGACGGCCGACGTGGTCGCCAGCGCGCGGCGCTACCGCATCCCCTGCGCTCCGGTGCGCACCGTGGACGCGGTGATGCGTGATCCGCACATGCACCAGCGCGGCTTCCTGGAGCAGGTGGACCACCCGGACTTCGGGGAGGTGACGCTGCCCGGCATGCCACTGCGGCTGCACGGCGCGGGGCGCGTGGCGCCGGTCCCCAGCGTCGGGCTGGGCGCGCACAATGCGGAGGTGTTCGGGGGGATGCTGGGATTGCCGCCGGCGGAGATCGAGGCGCTGCGACGCGACGGGGTGATCTGAATTATAAATGTTTCACGACGCTTGAAAACTTGGCGCCACTGCACTCGTGCCGACCATGACGCATTTCGCTCTTATCAGGTCGGACTCTGCGGAGAGCCAACACTGGCGTCATCGTCACAAAAGCGGGCATCACGCCGATGCCTCGCCGAGAACGCGAATGAGGCCGTGCGCGCGGTTGCGTGGCTTCGCTCGCACCGTGATGTTCACATCCTGGCCGAGCGACGTCAGGAGGCGCATCAGGCGCTCGCTGGAAAAATTCGCGAGCCGCCCGTTGAGCAGCGCCGACACTTTCGGCTGGTCGATGCCCATGAGCGCCGCCGCCGCAACCTGTGTCAACCGCTGGCGCTTTATCACTTGGCGGATGTGGCTTGCGAGCTGCGCCTTGGTCAATTCGTCGGCGGCTTCGGGCAAACCCATATCGGCGAAGACGTTGCCGCTACTCTCGGTTACTGGAATCACGATTTCCCGCTGTTTGACCATTGCTCGTAATCCTCTCTCGCTCGCCTGAGCCGTTGGTCGATCAGAGTCAACTCCGCCTTCGGCGTTGTAGTGCCGCGTTTGGATTTTTTCTGGAAAGCGTGCAGCACATAAAGAGCCTTGGCGAACCGCACGGTGTACACAGCGCGAAATGTGTCGCCGTCGAAGTCCTCCACGATCTCAAGCACGCCCGCATCGCCAAAACCTTTGAGCGGCTTTGCATAGACCGCCTTGCGGCCGATCTGGGCTTCCCACAAGGCTCCCCCAACCCGCCGTCGTACTTCAACTGGGAACTTGCTCAGGTCCTCCTTGCTGCTGCCGACCCAGCGAACCGTCTTGGGCTGGTCTTCGGCCGGTGACTTTTTCACGCTTTCGTATCTCTCACCATTTATGCCTGATTGAGCATAGTTTCAAGCTGCCCGGGCGAAGAAACGGAAACTCGCCGCTTCCTGAGTTTTCATGGAGGCATGCGATCTTCTGCGCATCACGCGAGCTGCCAAGGCCCGGGAACCACGCCCCACGCGGCGTAACCCAGCAATCTGATTGGAATGGTGCGGGTCAAACGCGTTCACGCCTTGGAAACGCGCCGCATTTATACCAGCTTGGAAGTTGCTAATGCGTTATGCTCCGCGCTCGTACCGGGCATCCACGTTCGTGATGCGGCGGGAACGTGGAAGCCTCGGCCTAACAGGCAGAGTCGCGTCTCGGCTGTTCAGGAAGGTTCGGGCTGATGATGCTGCGTCGCTCCAGCTTCGTTCACCTGCTGCCGCTAAATGACTCGATCACCCTCAGCATCCATGCGGTGACGCAGCTCCGCGTCACCGTCACGCCGCAGGTGGCGGAGCTGATCTCCTGGTTCGACGAAGTCACGGGAACTCGAAGTTGCGCTGCCCACCCTGGCCGCGCAATTCGGATACGAGCAGGCGACGCTCCGCAGTTGCGTCGCCATGCTGCTGGACCGCGGCATCCTGACCGACCGATCGCCGGAGGAGGAGCATAACGCGGTCGCGCGCGAGTTGCTTCCCGTGCATGGCCGCGATCCCACCGAACTGCTCGACCGCTACCGCCGCGCCAGTCTGGAAGGATCGCACCCGTACTGGGCCGTCGATCAGCCGCGCGGGCTCGACGATGCCGTGGGGCTGCGGCACCGCCGGGACGTGCTGATGTTCGGCGATTGCGACGTGCAGATGGAAACCGACTTCCTGCGCCGCGAAGCCGCCACGCGCGGCATCGATCTGCGCGTCGCCGCCTCGTTTTCCGGCGATGTCGGGCTGGCGCGGGAATGGCGGCACGACGCGGTCATCATCGGCGCGCTGCAGGCCAGGCACGCCATCATTCTGGGGGAGCCGCGCCATCACAACGGCGATCCCGCGCAGGTCTATGTCGAAACCATGCGCCGCATGCTGGAGCGCCTGCGCGCGGTGACCGCCGCGCCCATCCTGATCGACGGTCTGCCGGAGCCCACCGTTCAACCGCTCGGTTTCGCCGACCGTGGCGAGCACAGCCACCGCAATCGTTTCCGCTGCACCAACCTGGCGCTCGACCGCATGGCGCAGGAGTTCGCCGACGTTTACGTGGTGGACGTCGCGTCCGCCCTGGCCGCCGCCGGCGCGGCGACATTGCTGGACGACGGACTGATTTCGTTCACCCATTTCGGGTCGCCGGGCTGGATGCTGCAGCGGCCGGAGAGCGAGCTTGGCGCCGTTCACAACCAGTTCCCCAACATGCAAACTCTTGCCGCCGGCGTTGGCGGCGATCCCTATCGGCGCGAGGCGGTGATGGCGCGCGCCCATATGGACGCGCTGGTCGTGCTGCTCGGCCTGGACCGAAAGAAATGCGTGATCGTCGATCTCGACGGGGTGCTTTGGCCGGGGGTGCTGGCCGAGACCGGCAGTCCGTTCGCCTGGTCGCCGGATATCAGCAGTCCCAATTCATATGTCGGGCTCTATTTCGGCATCCACGAGGCACTGTGCGCGCTGCGCCAGCGCGGCATCCTGCTGGCCTGCGTCAGCAAGAACGACGAAGCGACCGTGCGGGAATTGTGGCGCTACGTGCCGCACTACCCGCATCACCGCCTGCTGACCCTCGATAGCTTCGTGACCTGGCGCATCAACTGGGAGGACAAGGCGGCGAATATCGGCTCGATCGTCGAGGAACTTGGCTTTGCGCCGGATAGTTTCATGTTCATCGACGACAGCGCGCGGGAGCGGGAACGGGTGCGCCAGAGCCTGCCGGACATCACCGTGCTGGGGGACGACCTGTTCTCGCTGCGCCGCACATTGTTGACCGATCCGCGCCTGCAGCCGGCGCATCTCACCGCGGAATCGCCGCGGCGGACGGAGCTGGTGCGGGCGCAACTGGAACGCTCCCGGCTGCGGGCGGAGATTCCGGATGAAACCGCGTTTCTCAACTCGCTGGAGATCGTCTGCACGGTGGAGCGGGTGATGCCAGCCGGCGCGCCTCCCGTTATGCCCGGCACCCCTCCCGTCATGCCCGGCGAAGGCCGGGCATCCACGTCTTCCCCGGCCGCACTCGACAACAGCAACACGCAACGCGGCCCTGCCGCCATCCTGAAACGCATCAGCGAACTGCTCGACCGCACCACGCAGTTCAACGCCACCGGCCGCAAATTCACCCTCGCGGAGTTGAACGCGCTCATCCAGTCCCCGCGCGGCCGTGTGTTCATCCTGCATGTGCGGGACCGTCTGGCCGATCACGGCCTGACCGGAGCGGCCATCGTGGACGGAAATGAAATCCTGAATTTCGTGCTCAGTTGCCGTGTGATCGGATTGGGCGTCGAACGCGCGCTGCTGGGCGGGATCATGGCGGACGCGGCGCCCCAATCCGTCCGCGGGCGCATCATCGAAACCGGCCGCAATATCCCCGCCCGCAATCTATTTCGCGACCACGGTTTCACGCATAACGGAGACGGCTGGTGGGTTGTGGCCGCGTCCCCCGATCAAGCGGCGGATGCGGACACCGTGCGTGCCGAAGCCCTGGTTTCATAGTCCCGCCGCCGCGCCTCGGCCGCTTCCCCGTGGAAGAAAGTCAGCAGGACATAGCGCTGCCCGCGCGTGACCGGCTTCGCTTCGTGCAGGATGGACGCCGAAAAGATGATCCCTGCCCCGGTGGCCGGGCGGTACGCATGGTCGTTGTATTCGGGGAAATGCAGCGCGCCGCCCTCGTGCGCCTCGGTGTTCAGGTTCACGGAGATGGCAAACTCGCGGAACGCGACATTCTCTCCCACATTGTCGCGGTGCCGGCGGAAATACCCGCCCAACTCATCGTAGCGGGCAATCAGGATCCGGTCGGTGTAGCCGATCCGCGTCTGGAACGCGGCCGAAATCTCCGGCGCGCATCGCCGCAGCAGCATCTCCCGCACCACCGGATACAGTGCATCGGTCGGCAAAAGCTGCCGGTCGCGGCGCCGCTTCTTGTCGTGATCGACCCGCGTCTGCGGCGTTCCGTCCAGCTCAATACTGGCCATCCCGCCATCGACGCTCGGGCCTGACTCGAACAGCTCGATCAGGGCCGCGCACAGCTCCCGCGGCAGCAAGGTCGGCAGCATCAGCACGGGCGCCGGCAGGAAGACCTCGCGCGCCGGCTCCGCGGGCAGCGCGTCGAGGCAGCCCAGGCAGTCTGCCGCCACGTCCTCGGCTGCCCCCGAGACAACACGGGCGATCCGCAGGCTACGGTCGGTGACCAAAACGATGGGCTCGCCCGGCACCACGCCGCACCGCGCGAGAAAATGCAGCCCGCAATCGACCGTCCGCACGCCAGGCTGGCGGCTCAGCGGTCCCAGCACCACGTCCTGATCGCCCAGGATCAGAACGTCCATATTGCGCCGCGGCAAGCTCGTCGGCACGCCGTGCGAACTGTCCGGCCAGATGCTGCAATCGGCTGGGTGGCACCTGGAACGCCAGCACCATCGCGGCTGCCCGGCCGGTCTGCTCCTCGAACGAGTAGAATCGCCGGTACCCGTCCATGCCGTAGCAGAACGGCATCCGATCGCCGGGCGACAGCACGATGCGGCGCTCCGTCATCGCACGCCGCGCGTCAGGTCAGTATCGCCAGGGCGGCGCCGGCCGGGGTCGCCGCCGAGCTGTATGACGACATCGCCTGCATGACCTGGCCGGCGAGCGTGCTGGCCGATGCGGCGATCCCGCCGGCGACCAGGGAGCCGCCCTGCAGCACCTGGCCGATCGAGCCGGCCATCTGGCTGGACGACGCCACCTGCATCGATCCGGCCGGGTCGCCGTCGCTGTTCTCGCCGCGATCGTGATGATGATGTCGCGTGCCGGTGGTTGGCTGGGTCGTCGCTGTCTGGCCGGTCGAGGCGGTGTTCGCGGTGCCGCTCTGTGCCGCCAGGGACTGCAGGGCAGAGGCAAAGGCCTGCGCGAACGAGCTGAAGCTGTCGGCCGCGGCGGATGCGCCGCTGTTGGCGACACTGGTGCTGGTCGCTGCGCCGCTGGTGGTGGAGGATCCCGTCGCGCCTTGGGCAGTCCCCTGGGCACCCCCCTGGGCGGCCTGGTTCTGCCAATACCACGCGCTCTGGTCGTTGCTGATCGTGCTGCTGGACATGATGCTGTCTCCGCTACTCCGTGCGCATCACCGCAACCGGCGTGCCAGCGCGACAGCGCCAAAATGGGCGGGGGCGACCGCAATGGCCCGGCACACTCTGCCGCGCCCGGCAGGATGTGCCCGGCAGTTGCAGACGTGCGGTTGACTTTCGGCCCTGCCTCTCCCATCCCGCCGGCGCCCCCAACGGATAAAGACGCGCATGAGCGACGAGCTTGCCGCCCTGAAGACCGAGACGGACACCGCGTTGGCCGCCGCCGCCGACCTGCGCGCGTGGGACGCGGTGCGGGTGAACGTGCTGGGGCGCAACGGGCAGCTCACGGCGCTGCTGAAGGGGCTGGGGGCGTTTCCGGCCGAACAGCGGCGGGAACGCGGGGCGGCGCTGAACCGGCTGAAGGACAAGCTGACCGAGGCCATCGAAGCCCGGCGGGGGGCGCTGGAAAGCGTTGCGCTGGATGCGCGGCTGGCGGCCGAGCGGCTGGACCCCACCCTGCCACCGCGCCCCCGTCCCACCGGGCTGATCCATCCGATCAGCCGCACGATCGAGGAAATCGCGGCGATCTTCGGCGCCATGGGCTTCGAGATCGCCGAAGGCCCGGACGTGGAATCCGACTGGCGCAATTTCAGCGCGCTGAACATCCCGGCGCACCATCCGGCGCGCGACGACCAGGACACGTTCTATCTGCCGGCAAGCGGCGACGAGCCGCCTCCGGTGCTGCGTACGCATACCTCACCAGTGCAGGTGCGGGCGATGCTGGAACGTCCCCTGCCCTTCCGGGTGATCGTGACCGGGCGCACCTATCGCGCCGACCACGACGCGACGCACAGCCCGATGTTCCATCAATGCGAGGGACTGGCGCTGGATCGGGACCTCACGTTGGGGCACCTGAAAGGGTGCCTGATCGATTTCCTGCGCGCTTATTTCGGCATCGCCGATCTGCCGGTGCGGTTCAGGTCCAGCTATTTCCCGTTCACCGAGCCCAGCATGGAAGTCGATATCGGCTGGGACCGGCGATCCGGCGAACTGGGCAAGGGCAGCGACTGGCTGGAGATACTCGGCAGCGGGATGGTGCATCCGCGGGTGCTGGCGAATAGCGGCATCGATCCGCGGGAGTGGCAGGGGTTTGCCTTCGGCATGGGGGTGGAGCGGGTGACCATGCTGAAGCATGGCATCCCGGATCTGCGGCCGTTCTTCGAATCGGACATACGCTGGCTGCGGCATTACGGGTTCAACCCGCTGTCGCCGGTGATGCTGCATGAGGGTGCGTGATGGTGGGGGAGAAAGATTTTACACGGAGAGCCACGGAGTTCACACGGAGAGCCACGGAGGCGAATCGATTTCTCCGTGGCTCTCCGTGTGAACTCCGTGGCTCTCCGTGTGAATTTTGGTTTCCCCCAACCCCGCCCGATGATGCGAATAGAGATTTCAGATGAAATTTACTCTCTCCTGGCTGAAGACTCATCTCGACACCGATGCATCGGCGGCTGACATCGGCGCGACGCTGACCCGCATCGGGCTGGAGCTGGAGCGCATCGAGGATCGCGGCGCGGCGCTGGCAGCGTTCCGCATCGCCCACGTGGTCGAAGCGGTGCAGCACCCGAATGCCGACCGGCTGCGCGTGTGCAGGGTGGACGCGGGCGACGGCATGGTGTCCGTGGTGTGCGGCGCCCCGAATGCGCGCACCGGCATGAAGGGCGTGTTCGCCGCGCCGGGCAGTTTCATTCCGGGCACCGGAATCACGCTGAAAACCGGTGAGATACGCGGCGTCACCAGCGCCGGCATGCTGCTGTCGGCGCGCGAGATGGGGTTGGGGGAGGACCATTCCGGCATCATGGACCTGCCGGCGGATGCGCCCGTGGGGGTTTCCTATGCCGCGTGGGCTGGGCTGGATGATCCGCTGTTCGATGTGGGGATCACGCCAAACCGGGGCGACTGTTTCGGGGTGCGCGGGATCGCGCGGGACTTGGCGGCGGCCGGGATCGGCAGGCTGAAACCGTGGGCGCCGGCAGTGGTGCCACCGGCGTTCGATGGCGGGCTGCGCTGGCGGATCGAGTGGCCGGAGGCGTGCCCGTGGATCCTGGGGCGCAGCATCCGCAGGGTGCGGAATGGAGCCAGTCCGCACTGGCTGGCGGATCGGCTGGTGTCGATCGGGCTGCGGCCAATCAATGCGCTGGTGGACGTGACGAATTTCTTCACGTTCGACCTCGGGCGGCCGCTGCACGTGTTCGATGTGGCAAAAGTCGCCGGCGATTCGCTGGTGCTGCGGGCGGGGCGCGGCGAGACGTTCCGGGCGCTGAACGGGAAGGACTATACGCTGACCGAGCAGGACCTGGCGATCGTGGACGCGTCGGGCGTGCAGTCCATGGCCGGCGTGGTCGGCGGCGAAGCGACCGGATGCGATGAAACCACCGCCGAGGTGTTCATCGAATGCGCGCTGTTCGACCCGGTGCGGGTGGCTCTGACCGGCCGGCGCCATCAGGTGGTGTCCGACGCGCGCCAGCGGTTCGAGCGCGGCATCGATCCCGCCCTGATGCCGCCCGCCATCGAAGCAGCGACGCGGATGATCATGGAGCTGTGCGGCGGCGAGCCGGGCACGGTAACGGCGGCCGGCAAGCCGCCTGCCTGGCAACGCAGCGCCACCTTGCGGTTCGAGCGGCTGTGCGGTCTGGGCGGGGCGGACGTGCCGGCGGACGAAGCGGTCGCCTCCCTGGAACGGCTGGGCTTCGCCGTGGAACATCGCGATGCGGAGCGCGTCACCGTGGCGGTGCCGTCCTGGCGCAACGATGTGGCGGCGGCTTGTGTATTGGACCAGGCGCCGGGGCTCGATCGTGCCGTCGCGGCGCAGGCGGCGGAAGGGTGCGCGCTGATCGAGCCGGAATGCGACCTGGTGGAAGAAGTGCTACGGCTGCGCGGGCTGGATTCCGTGCCGCAGGTGTCGCTGCCGCAGGCGGCGCCGATACCGCTGCCGACGCTGACCGCGCGGCAGACCCGGGTGGCGCTGGCGCGCCGGATTCTGGCGGCACAAGGTCTGGCGGAGTGCGTGACGTTCAGCTTCATGGACTCGGAGCGGGCGGCGGTGTTCGGCGAAACGCCGGCCGCGCTGCGGCTGACCAATCCGATCGCCGCCGACCTGGATCAGTTGCGACCGACACCAGTGGCAACGCTGGCCCTAACGGCGCAGCGGAACGCGACACGGGGCTGGGCGGAGTTGGGATTGTTCGAGGTGGGGCCGGCCTTCATGGAGGGCGGTCAGCGGCTGGTGGCGGCCGGGCTGCGGACCGGATCGACGCCACGCCATTGGGCGGAGCCGGCACGGCCGGTGGATGCCATGGATGCCAAGGCCGACCTGTATGCCGCACTGATCGCTCTGGGCGTGCCGATGGAGGCGCTGACGGTCAGCGCGGATGCGCCGGCGTATTATCATCCGGGGCGGTCGGGCGTGGTGCGGCAAGGGCCGAAGACAGTGCTCGGGCGGTTCGGCGAACTGCATCCGCGCGTGCTGGCGGCGATCGATCTGGCCGGGCCGGCGGTGGCGTTCGAGCTGGAGCTGGATGCGATCGCCGATCCGAAACGGCGGCGGCGGGGTGCGCCGGAGCTGCCGGCGTTCCAGCCGGTGCGGCGGGATTTCGCGTTCCTGGTGGATGCGGGCGTGACGGCGGAGGCGGTGCTGAAGGCCGCGCGCGCGGCGGACCGGACACTGATCGCCGGTGTCGGGCTGTTCGATGTGTACGAGGGGGAGCAAGTGCCGGCGGGCAAGAAATCGCTGGCCATCGAGGTGGTGTTCCAGCCGAGGGACCGCACGCTGACGGACGCGGAGATCGAGGCGCTGGCAGGGAAGGTGGTGGCGGCGGTGGCGAAGGCGACCGGGGCAGTGCAGCGGTAAGGAGTCGTTCGGAAACAACCGCGTCATCTCGTCATTCCCGCGAAAAGCGGGAATCCACGGCCGCTGCCGGACTCCCGCTTGCCGCAGGAATGACGGTCGATTCCACTATTCCATGATAAGCGGTAACCTGCGGTGTTGCCCGGCCCAGGCCAGACGGCGAATAAGGGAGGACGAAATGAATGATGCGACCAACATCTATGTCGGTGCCGCGGCAACGAAAGATGGCGGACAGGGCGGCCTGTTCGGCCGCGCGGCCGAGGGCGGCGAGTGGCGGCACGTGTTCACCGCGGCCGACGTGCATGCGATCACGGTGCATCCGAGCGATCCGGACGTGGTGTTCATCGGCACGAAGGACGGGCCGTATCGCAGCACGGATCGTGGCGCGCACTGGGAGCGGGTGGGTTTCCCGGATCGCGACGTGCAGGTGTGGTCGATCATGGTGGACCGGCGCGATCCCCGCACCGTCTATGCGGGCGGATCGCCGGTCGCGGTGTATCGCAGCGACGATGGCGGGGAGCATTTCAAGCGCATGCCCGATCCCGGCCTGCCGAACCGGGTGACGATGTCGTTTCCGTGCCGCGTGATGCGGTTCGCGGCGCATCCGCGCAACGCGGGCGAAGTCTATGCGACGCTGGAGGTGAACGGCGCCATGCGCAGCCGCGACGGGGGCGAAAGCTGGTCGGACTGCAGCGACGATTTGCAGCGGTTGTCGGAACAGCCGCGGCTGAAAAGCCGCATTCTGAGCGACACGGATGCGGAGGGCATGCTCGACGGGCACGCCATCGCGATCAGCGAGGCGGACCCGGACGGCGTGATCCTGGCGGTGCGGATGGGTCTGTTCCGCAGCGGCGATCAGGGAACGTCCTGGCAGGATATGCAGGTGGGGCGGTTTTCGCCGTACACCTATGGGCGCGATATCCGCGTGTCGCCGCAGGATCCGAAGACGCTGTATGCGTGCCTGTCCGTGGCGGCGAACAGCGAGGCGGGGGCGCTGTTCCGCAGCACCGATACGGGGCAGAGCTGGCAGCGGTTCGACACCGTCACGCCGCACAGCACGGTGATGGCGGTGGCGCTGCACGATCGTGATCCGCGGCAGGTCTATATCGTGGCCCGCCGTGGCGAGGTGTTCGGCACGCCCGATGGCGGGGCGAGCTGGCAGCAGATAGCGATGCCGGCTGCATGCAAGGACCTGTATGCGCTGGCGTGCGGGTGACAGGAGGGACCGGTGGCGAAAGGGTACGTGGTGGGGGAGATCGAGGTGACCGATCCGGCGCTGTTCGAGGAATATCGCAACAAGGTGCCGGCGACGATCGCCGCCTATGGCGGGCGCTACCTCGTGCGCGGCGGCGAGACGCAGCGGCTGGAGGGAGACCGGCCGCCCCGCCGTATGGTGGTCGTGGAATTCGAGTCCCCGCGGCGCGCGTCGGAGTGGTATCAGTCGGAAGAATATCGCCCGCTGAAGGCGCTGCGGATGAAGGCGTCGAAGGGACATATGGTGCTGACAGCGGGCTTGGAAGCAACGTAGCCGGACAGTGGCCGCGGTTCCGTAACCGGATCGTCTGAAAGGACCTGGCATGAAGCAGCGGCTGCCGACCCTGTTGGTCAGCCTGGTCGCGACGGGTCTTTTTCTGGGCATTGCCGTTCTGGGCCGTGGCGGATTCGTTGCCTTCTTCTCCCAACCCGCGCTAACAGCGGTTGCCGTTATCACTCTCGGGCTTACGGTGCTGGCCGCCTTTACCGAGGGAAACCTCAGTTCCGGCCAGCAGGAAGATCGCGCCAACCGTTGGGTTTTGGTGGCCCTCGTGCTGATCGCTCTGGCCGGCGCGTATGTCCCTGCCTATACGGACAGAACAGGGTTCTGGACCTTCGGCGGCAATGGTGTCCGCTGGTTCGGCGTCACGCTGTTTGCTATCGGCGGTATCGTCCGCATCTGGCCGGTCTTTGTGCTCGGTCGGCAATTCAGCGGGCTGGTGGCGATCCAGCCCGGACACCAACTGGTTACGACCGGCATCTATAGCGTCATCCGCAATCCCAGCTATCTCGGGTTACTCATCGCCGCGGTCGGATGGGGTGTCGCCTTCCGATCCGCGATCGGTGTTCTGCTCGCGCTGCTCAACATCCCACTGCTGATCGTCCGCATGCGGTCGGAGGAGAAGCTGCTGCGGTCCCATTTCGGCGCCGCCTACGACGCCTATTGCGCGCGCACGTCGCGGCTGATCCCGGGCGTGTATTGAGGCGGTGACGCCGCTTCATTCTGCCTGACCTGCCGTCCGGGATTGCAGCACAGCGAAGTCGTCGTAAGGTGCTGTCGCCACCTCAGGAGGCGCTTGCATGACGTCGTATCGTCCCACCGTCTATGGCACCCGCCACGCGGTGTCGGCCGGGCATTATCTCGCAACGATGGCCGGGTTCTCGATCCTGGAGGCGGGCGGCAACGCGATCGATGCCGGCTGCGCCGCCGGGATCGCGCTCGGCATTCTGCAGCCGGACCTGGTGAATTTCGCCGGGGTGGCGCCGATCATTCTGCGGCTGGCGGATGGTACAGTTGAAACCATAGCCGGGTTGGGTCACTGGCCGCGTGCGCTCGATCCGCAGTTGTTCATGCGCGAGCATGGCGGCCGCATTCCGGAAGGCGTGCTGCGGACGGTCATTCCAGCCGCGCCGGATGCCTGGATCACCGCGCTGGAACGCCACGGGACAATGAGCTTCGGTGATGTCGCCGCCTCGGCCATCCGCTTCGCCGCCGACGGTTTTGCGGTGAACCCGTTGCTGGCCCAATCCATCCGCGCCCACGAGTCGGACTATGCGCGCTGGCCGCAGAACGCGGCGATTTTTCTGCCCGGCGGCAAACCGCCGCAGGTGGGCGACAAATTCGTGCAGAGCGATCTGGCGAAGACCATCACCTACATGGTCGATCAGGAAAAGGCAGCCAGCGGGCGGGGCCGCGCGGCCGGGTTGGCTGCGGCGCGCGATGCCTTCTATCGCGGTGATATCGCGCGGGAGATCGTCGCGTTTCACCGGCGCGAGGGCGGCCTGCTGTCGGCCGAGGATCTTGCCGGCTATCGGTCTCGCCTGGAACCGGCGGTGCGCCGGTTCTGGCGTGGGCACGAGGTGATGGTGTGCGGTCCGTGGTGCCAGGGACCGGCGCTGCTGGAAGCGCTGCTGCTGGTCGAGCAGGTCGGACTCGGTGGCCTCGCGCATAATTCCGCGCCCTATCTGCACGTGCTTGTCGAATGCCTGAAACTCGCCTTCTCTGACCGCGAGCAGTTTTTCGGCGACCCGCAGTTCGTGGACGTGCCGCTGGATTATCTGCTGTCACCGGAAACCATCGCGCGCCGGGCCGCCGCGGTGGATGCGCAATACGCCTGTCCGGGGATGCCGCCGCCGCTGGACCGCCCCGGCCGGGCGCATGCGGCGACGGCAGCTTCCCTGCCGCGAGTCGAAGCGGACACCTCGTACGCCTGTGCGGTCGATCGCTGGGGCAACGCGTTCAGCGCCACGCCGTCGGATGGGTCCTGGGCCTCGCCGGTGATTCCCGGGCTCGGTATCATCCCGTCGTCGCGCGGCACGCAGAGCCGCCCCGATCCACGTCATCCGTGCGGCGTCGCACCGGGCAAGCGTCCGCGCCTAACCCCGAACCCCGCCATGCTCGTCAGTCCCGACGGCGCGGTGATGCCGTTCGGCACGCCGGGCGGCGACGTGCAGACCCAGGCCATGCTCCAGGTTCTGCTCAATGTCCTGCATTTCGGCATGGAGTTGCAGGAGGCGATCGAGGCGCCGCGCGTCGCCAGCTATTCCTTCCCCTCCTCGTTCGCACCGTTCGAGTATTTCCCCGGCCGCCTGGCGGTGGAGGGACGCATCGGCGCCGACACGCGCGACGATCTCGCGCGACTGGGCCACGAGGTCAGCGTCTGGCCGGACTGGACCTGGCTTGCCGGCAGCGTGGAAGCCGTCCGCACCAGTCCGGCGACTGGCCTCATCGCCGCCGGTGCCGATCCACGGCGGCCGGCCTACGCAGCGGCGATCTGAGGAGACGCGTGCAATGGCAGGCCGCATGACCCGGCTGCAGAAGATCACCATCCTTGCGGCGGTGATCGGCAACGGGCTGGAGTGGTATAATTTTATGCTTTACGGCGTGTTCGCCGCCGTGATTGCGCGTCTCTACTTCCCTACCCAAAACCCGCTGACCTCGCTGTTGCTATCGCTTGCGACCTTCGGCGCCGGCTTCTTCATGCGCCCGCTCGGCGGCATCCTGCTCGGCATCTACTCCGACAGGGTCGGGCGCAAGCCGGCGCTGGGGCTGACCATCATGCTGATGTGCATCGGCACGGTGATCATCGCCGTCACGCCCACCTACGCCACGATCGGGCTGGCGGCCCCGCTGCTGCTGGTGCTGGCGCGGCTGCTGCAGGGCTTCTCGACCGGCGGCGAGATGGGCAACGCCACCGCCTATATGCGCGATTACGCGCCGCCGGAGCGGCGGGCCTACTTCTTCAGTTGGGTCTATGCCAGCAGCGGGCTGTTCATCGGGCTGGGACTGGCGGTCGGCACGCTGGTTTCGGCCCTGTTCAGCCATGATGCGCTGTATGCCTGGGGATGGCGCATCCCGTTCGTGCTCGGCTTGGTGATCGGTCCGGTCGGCTATGTCATGCGCACGCGCATTCCCGAGCCGCCTGACACGCTGCGCAGCGAGCAGCGACAGGGGCGGCCGTTGCAGCACGTGCTGGCGCACCATCTGCGCGAGGCGTTCGCCACCGGTGCGCTGTTCGTGCTGTCCACCATCTGCACGTACGTGCTGCTCGTCTATACGCCGATCTATACCGTGCACACGCTGAAACTGCCGCAGATCGACGGCTTCTACGCGACCATCCTGGGCACCGTCTGCATCGGCGTACTTACGCCAGTGGTCGGGCGGCTGGTCGATCGGTTCGGGCCCAAGCCGTTCCTGCGCGGCTCGGCGCTGCTGCTGATCGTGCTGGCCTGGCCGATGTTCAGCTACGTGAACGCGGGGCCGACTTTTGCCGGCCTGCTGGTGTTCCAGGTGGTGTTCGCGGTGGTCATCGCCGGCTATCAGGGGGCGATCCTGACCGGCATCGGGCTGATGTTTCCCGCGCGGACGCTGGCTACCGGCTTGTCGCTGGCGGACAATATCGCGGTCGCGGTGTTCGGCGGCTCGGCTGCGTTCATCATCACCTCGCTGATCGCGCTGACCGGCAGCCACATGGTGCCGGCCGCCTATCTGACGGTCGGTGCGTTGATCGGGCTGTGGGGCACGCTGACGGTGCCGGGCTCCGGGCTGCGGACGCCGCAGGTGACCGCCGACCCGATCCGGCAGCCGGTCGAACATTAGTTCGCATGAATGGAGATGACGGTATGAAAAGACGAGACTTTGCCGCCGGCTTTGGAGTGGCGGCGGGCGCGGTGTCGCTGGTGGCTGCTCCGTCCGCGCCCGCAGCCGCGCAGGGCGCTCCCAAATCCACCTGGGATCAAATTCATCGAACCGGTGTCTTGCGGGTCGGTGTCATTGCGGCGCAGGAGCCGGCCTTCCACAAAGATCCGGCGACCGGCGAATGGAGCGGCAGCATGTTGTCGATGTCGCGCGACATCGCCAACACGCTCGGGGTGAAGCTCGGACTGCTTGAAACCACTTACGGCAACTCGATCCTCGATCTGCAAGCCAACAAGATCGACGTGGGTCTCGCGCTGCAAGCGACGCCCAAGCGCGCGGAGGTCATCAACTTCACCCGGCCGGTGTACAACACGCAATTCTCGGCCATCCTGCGCAAGGGCTTCGACGCGAAGTCCTGGGATGAACTCAACAAGCCCGGCGTGCGCATCGCGGTCGATCGCGGCTCCATCTTCGAATTCATCACCCAGCATTTCGCGCCGAAGGCGGAGGTGATCGGCCTGCCTGATATCCAGGCGGTAGACATGGCCCTGCTTGCCGGGCGCGCGGATGCTCAACTATCTAGCTGGCTCGATTCGATCGTCGCGCTCAAGCGCAATCCGCAGCTTGGCACCCTGATGGTCCTGCCAGCCTCGCTGTCCATGGGGGTCTATTTCGGCACCCGCTATGAACCGGACCAGCACCTGGTGCAGTTCCTGAACGCGTGGGGAGACTACAACCGTCAGATCGGCCAGATACGCCAGTGGATCATCGACAGCCTGGCCGTCTTCAACCTGACCGCGGACGACATTCCCGCGGACATCAAGTTCTAGGTCTGCCTAATCTCCACTGGGGTTCACATGCACGTTGTCATCGTCGGCGCCGGCATACTGGGCGCGAGCGCGGCCTATCATCTCGCCCGTCGCGGCGTCGGCGTGACGGTCTTCGATCGTCACGACCAGGGCCGCGCCACGTCTGCCGGCGCCGGCATCATTTGCCCATGGGTCAGCGCGATCGAGGACCCCGCCTATCGAGCCATCGCGTCCGGCGGCGCGCGCTATTATCCGCGGCTGGTCGAAGACCTGCACGCCGACGGCGAGAATCAGCTTGGATACCGATTTGTCGGCGCGCTGATCGTGCCGGAGGACGCCACGCTGCTTGATGACGTGGAGCAGAAGCTCGCGGTCCGGAAAGTGGACTGGCCGGAAATCGGCACGGTCAGGCGCCTGGCGCCGGGTCGCGCGGCGGCGCTGTTCCCGCCGTTAGCGCCGGAACGCGCGGCACTGCACATCGAGGGTGCCGCGCGGGTTGACGGGCGACTGCTCAACACCGCGCTGCTCAACGGCGCGAGCCGGCACGGCGCGGTTCGGCGCGACGCCGCAACCGAAATCCTGGTATCCGGCGGGCGTGTTCGCGGCGTGCGCGCGGAAGGCGGAACGGTCGAGGCGGATGTCGTAATCGTCACTGCCGGCGCCTGGGCGCCCGCGCTTCTCTCGCCGTTGGGAATCGTGCTGGATGTGCAACCGCAGCGCGGGCAGATCCTGCATCTGCGCGTCGCCGGCGACACCAGCCACTGGCCGGTGCTGCTGCCGCTGGACAGCTACTATCTGCTTGCGTTCGACGATTCCCGCGTGGTCGTCGGCGCCACCCGGGAAACCGGGTCGGGATTTGACTACCGGGTCACGGCCAAGGGACAGGCCGAAATCCTGAACGTGGGGCTGGCGGTCGCACCCGGACTCGCGGACGCCGAAGTGCTGGAGACGCGCATCGGCTTTCGGCCAATGGCACCGGACCACAGACCGCTGCTCGGGCCGTGCGATGCCGTTGAAGGGTTGCTGATCGGCAACGGCCTCGGGCCGTCCGGGCTGACGATCGGACCGTACGCCGGTGCGCTGCTGGCTGATTTCGCGTGTAATCGTCGGCCCGAACTGGACCTGGCGCCGTACTCTCCGCGTCGAGCCGCTGGGTAAAAGCCAGGACGTCAGCCGGGATGCAGTATCATTGGGACTTCTCGTTCCTGTTGCGTTACACGCGGCTGTTCGAAATCGGCGTCGGCGTCACCCTGGCCTATACGATCGGAACGATCCTGCTGGGGCTGGTTATCGGGCTGCTGATCGGCATCGGCCTGCTGTCGAAATCATCCATTCTGAACGCGCCGTTGCGGGCGCTGATCGAGCTGTTCCGCTGCACACCGCTGCTGGTGCAGCTCGTGTGGTTTTACTACGCGCTTCCGGTTTTGCTCAGCGTGCAAATTCCGGCGAATGCGGCAGCGATTGCGGTGCTTTCATTCTATGCCGGAGCGTTCTACGCCGAGATCTTTCGCGGCGGGATCGTCTCCATCGAGAGTGGGCAATGGGATGCCGCGCGCGCTCTTGGTTTGTCGCCATGGGCGATGATGCGCCGGGTCATTCTTCCCCAGGCGGTGCGCCGCATGCTGCCCCCGTTCGTGAACCAGTCGATCACGCAACTTAAGAATACCGCCCTTGTGTCCACCATCGCCGTGCCCGACCTGCTGTATCAGGGAACGCTGATCACCGCCGATACGTATCGTCCGCTGGAGGTGTACACGGCGATCGCGGTGATCTATTTCGTTCTGCTGTTTCCAACGACGCAACTCGCCAACTTCGTGGAGCGCCGGCTTCAACGGGCGTGAACGCACCCAGCAGTTCGAGAGGCTGACTCTCCCTCGCCAAGCTCGCGCAGGCGGGCATGACGCGTTTGCGATTGCATGGGCAGGCGCTGGATTCCCGCTTTCGCGGGAATGACGGGAGGGGCGGGAATGACGGGAGGGGTGTGGGGATGACGGAGGGAGACGGGAATGGGTCTGCCTTCGGGGGGGACATTAATGCCAGACCGCTCTCCCCTTGCTTCCGACCACGTGGGGCGCCATTTTAACCCATCTGGTCAGGAACGAGCGAGATGCTCACGAACTACGACGCGGCGGCCGTCGCGGAGGTACTGGGTCTGGCCTTCTTGCAGGGCCTGAAGCGCGGGCGCAAATCCTCGGTCCGAGCGATTGATGCGGGTTTCGTCATCGTCGTCGACGGCAATCCCGTCCTCGTCGTTGACGCGGCAGGTCGCCGCGCTGCCCAGGAAGATCATGATGTCGCTTCGCCCTCGTCCGTTCTCATCGAGAAGGCGGTGGAGCACGGGTTCCCTCGCGCCGCTCTCCGACATGTCGCGCAACGACTCGCCGGGGATGAGCAGGTAAAAGTCTCGCCCTTGGAATGGAGCCTCGTTCCGAAGACCACCCTGGAGCGCCGGGCAACCCAGCTTTCTCCTCAGGAGAGCGAGCGGACGGAGCGCGTCGCCCGGCTGTTCGTGCACGCGCGGCGCGCGCTCGGAACGGAGGCCGAGGCGCGCGAGTTCATGACGACGCCGCACCCTGAACTTGACGGACGCAGTCCTGTGGATTCCGCGAGGACGGACCTGGGAACCCGTCGCACCGAGCAGCTTCTGAATGCGCTCGAGTACGGCCTTGCCCTCTGAACGCCGCCCCGAACACCACCCCGAACACCGCCCCCTTACGGCTCTGGCGGATTATCACCGGCCCACATCCGATCTGGTCAGGGGAAGGAGCCCGCCTTTTCGGCCAGCGTTGGAACCCGCCGGGACTGCGGGCAATTTATACCGGCACGAGCTTCGCTGCCTGCCTCCTGGAAATCCTTGTCCACGCAAACCGCAAGACGCCCCCGAGCGCTGCGCGACACGTGGAAGCGACCGTCCCGATATGTTTCACGCGAGCTACTTGATCCCGCCTCGCTTCCCGGCTGGGACAACCTGCGGGACATGTCGATCGCCCAGGCGTTCGGCCGCACCTGGATCGAGGAGAGGAGATCCGCGCTTCTGCTGGTGCCCTCGGTCGTGACCGCTGGCCGTGACACAAACGTCGTGGTCAACCCGGATCATCCGGATTGCGGGCGTATCTCGGTGGGCCCGGAAACCGCGGTCACTCTCGACCGGCGGCTGTTCGGAGGTTGACGCCGGCACAGTTCGGCCGATCATTCGCTCCGCCCCCTCTCTTCCTCCAACGCGGCACGCCCCACCATCGCCATCGCCAGATCGTCCTGCGGCGGCTGAAACAACCCGCCGCGCGCGTCGCGGAAATACCGCTCCAGCGGCAGCTCCCGCGTCATGCTGAACCCGCCGGCGACGCGCAGCGCCGTCTCGGTCACCGCGCAGGCGGCGTTCGTGCACAGATATTTGGCGGTGGCGATCGCCGGACCCAACGCGGCGGGATTTCTCGAACCGGCAACCGACGCCCGCGCCGCATCGTGCAGCACCGTGCGCGCCGCATGCAGCCGCACCTGCATGTCGCCGATCCATTGCTGCACATGTGGCGCACTGGCGATCGGCTTGCCCAACGCCGGCGGCACGCGGTTGTTGGCGTAGTGGCAAGCCGTGTCCAGCGCCGCCTGCCCGATGCCCAAATACACCGCCGCCAGCGGCAGCGCCCATCCGCTGGTGCCCTGCGGCCGGCGTTCGCCGCCGATCGTTACCCGCTCCACGATGCGGTGGTCCGGCACCAACACGCGGTCATAGTTGACGGCGTAATTACCGCACCCGCGCAGGCCGAGCGCGCCGCTCCAGGTGTCCTCGATGCTCAGTCCGGGCGAGCCGCCCTCGACGATGGCGTTCACCAGCTCGCCCAGCGGCGCCAACTCGGTTGGCGGCAGCACGACGGCGGTGGCGAGGAACCGCAGCACCGGCGCACCGGTGACGAAAATCTTGCGCCCGCTGAGCAGCCAGCCGCCGTCGCCGCGCTCGGCCCGCATGCCGGGCAGGCCGCCGCGGGAGATGCTGCCCAGCTCCGCCTCGGTGACGCAGTTGTTCACTGTGCCGCCGTCGCGGGCGATGGTGGTGCAGATATCGGCAAACACCGGCTCGGGCCAGGCGCTGGAGTCCTTCACGCGTCCCAGCAGCGCCAGCATCATGCCGGTGACCAGCGCGGTGGAGGCGTCGCCGCGCGCCAGCACCTCCTGCGCCAGCACCATGTCGAACACGTCCGCCCCGTCACCGCCGAACGCCCCGGGCAGCGCGAGCCGGAGATAGCCCTCGGCGTGCAGCTCGCGGTAATTGTCGAACGGGAATACCGAGGCCGGATCGTTGTCCGCCGCGCGCCGCGCGAACCGGGTGGCCAGCCCATCGGCCAGCGCCATGATCTCGTGCTGACGCGGTGTTACTCCGTGCAGTCCCGGCATGTGCATCGTCAGCGGAGCTCCTGTCGTTCGCCGTTCGTGGCATAGCAAGTTCGATACCGGCCCGGCGAGTATGCCCATGCTTCGGTCACGGCCGAACCAACGGGGCGATCCCGCCCGCCTCGCAGCGCCTATATTGCGGTTTGGGAGCACTTGCGTGCCGGGACTCTGTCCATGGGGGACCTGATCATGAGCGATGTGACCGACCTCGCCGTTATTGCCGCGCTGCTGGGTGACCCGGCGCGGGCGGCAATGTTGCAGGCGCTGATGGATGGCCGGGCGCTGACCGCGAAGGAGCTGGCATTCGCCGCGCATGTGTCGCCGCAGACGGCCAGCGGCCATCTTGCCCGGCTGACCGAAGCCAACCTGCTGTCGGTCGCCGCGCAGGGCCGGCACCGCTACTTCCGGCTGGCCTCGGCGGCGGTGGCGGAGATGGTGGAGGCAATCATGGCGGTGGCGTCGCAGACCCGCCCGGAGCCGCGCCGGACGGCGTGGAAGGGCGGCGAGGCGCTGCGCACCGCGCGCACCTGCTACGACCATATCGCCGGCCGGCTGGGGGTGGCGATCACGGACCGGCTGATCGCATGCGAGCACGTGGTGCTCACGCCGGACGGCGGCGAAGTTACCGAAGCGGGTCTCGGTTTTCTGGGCAGCTTCGGGGCCGCACCGGAGCCGGGCAAGCGGGTGTTCTGCCGCCCCTGCCTGGACTGGAGCGAGCGCCGGCCGCATCTGGCCGGGCGCGTCGGCGCCGCGATCGCCTGCCGCTGCTTCGAGCTGGGCTGGCTCACGCGCATGCGGGACAGCCGGGCGGTAACGATCACGTCGGCGGGGCGCAGCGGACTTGCCGACACATTCGGGATCGCGCTGGGTTGATATTTGCCAGCCGTTCGAGAGGCTGACTCTCGCGGTTGCACGGATCGTCGGCGGATTCCCGCCTTCGCGCGCTTTCGCGGGAACGACGGGAGGGCGGCTGGTATACCCCCAGCCTTGACGAACACCGGGTCAGCCAGCCAAGTCTTCTCCGCCAGACGGCCGGACGGCCGCTGTCCCCGGGCTCAACCCGGGGATCAGAGGAAAGTCCGGGCTCCACGGGAATACGGTGCCGGCTAACGGCCGGCGGGGGCGACCCCAGGGAAAGTGCCACAGAAAACAAACCGCCCGCACGCCGTCCTGGCCTGCGGGCAAGGGTGAAACGGTGCGGCAAGAGCGCACCGCGCCTCCGGTAACGGAGGCGGCAGGGTAAACCCCACCGGGAGCAAGACCGAATAGGGGCGGCTGGCCGCAAGGCCAGGGGCATTCCCGCCCCGCCGCCCGGGTTGGTTGCACGAGGCGCGCCGCAAGGCGCGTCCCAGATGAATGGCCGTCCCGTGCCGAACGGCACGGACAGAACCCGGCTTACAGGCCGTCTGGCATTTTTTTCGTCTCACATTTTGTCGTATCCGGCATTTTTTCCCCTTTGGCTTTTTTTTCCACCGGGCGCCGTTTCGGTTGGCTCGATCACAGTTTCAGAACGAACAGTGAATCCTTGCAACTGTTCTTGACCCGGCCACGACTCCCACTCCTACAACCATTCCGGGCAGATGCCAGAAATCGGCCGCAATGTCAGCAATTCGGGTTTATTCCTTTGACGCCCATGCTGTCCCATGTTATCCCATGACATCCCATTGCTGAACGCTGCGGCGAGCAAACCAATGGGGCAACTGCCACCAGCTAAACGGAGCGGTTCCGGGCAACGGGCTTCTCTCCAACATTCTCGAAGGGCGAGCCGGTCGGATGACCCATTTCCTGGGCACCCACCAGAACAGGCTGGATGCCAAGGGACGAGTCTCCGTTCCGGCGCCCTTCCGCGCCGCGCTCCGTGGCGATGGCGAAACCAACGGCCACGGCCCCAACGGCAACGGGCACACCGCTCAGCTCGTGCTGCGCCCGTCGCACCAGCACCCCTGTATCGAGGCCTGGCCGGTGGCGGAGTTCCAGGCCTTGGCTGAGCCGCTCAACCGGCTCGATCTGTTCAGCGAGGAACATGACGACCTCGCCAGCGCGTTGTATGCCGACGCCTTCCCTGTCGACTCGGACAAGGAGGGTCGAATCGTCCTGCCGGACCACCTGATCGCGCATGCCGCCCTGCGCGAAGCCGTCGTCTTCATGGGCCTCGGCCGCATCTTCCAGATCTGGGAACCGGAGGCTGCCGAGCGTCGCCGCGCGGAAGCACGCGACCGCACCCGGGCGCGCCGCCTGACGCTTCCGGGAGCCACTGCTCCGGGGACCACTGGGGCATGACCGGTCATCGTCCCGTCATGCTGCCGGAAATGCTGGCCACGCTGGCCCCGCGGGATGGTGGCAAGTATCTTGATGGCACGTTCGGCGGCGGCGGCTATGCGGCCGCCATCCTGGAATCGTGCCGCTGCACCCTGTGGGCGATCGACCGCGACCCCGATGCCATCGCCCGCGGCGCCGCTCTCGCCGCACGGTTTCCCGGCCGTCTTCATCTGCTGCACGGGCGCTTTGGCGACATGCTCAGCCTGCTCGGCCAGCACGGCACCGACGCACTGGACGGGATCGTGCTCGATCTGGGGGTTTCGTCCTTCCAGCTCGACGAGCCGACACGCGGCTTCTCCTTCCGTGCCGAGGGCCCGCTCGACATGCGCATGGGAAACGATGGGCCGACCGCGGCCGAGCTCGTCAACCACCTGCCTGAACGCGATCTCGCCGACCTGCTGCACGAGCTGGGGGAGGAACGGGCGGCGCGCCGCATCGCCCGCGCCATCGTCGCCGCGCGGGCCGAATCCCCGATCACCACCACCGGGCGCCTCGCGTCGATCATCCGCCGTGTGCTGCCAGCCGACCGGTCCGGCATCGATCCGGCAACACGCAGCTTCCAGGCGCTGCGCATCCGCGTGAACGACGAGCTGAACGAGATCGCCCGCGCGCTCGATCACGCCGCCCGCCTGCTTGCCCCGAGCGGCCGGCTGGTCGTGGTATCGTTCCATTCGCTCGAAGACCGCCTGGTCAAGCGCTTCATGACCGAGGCGTCCGGGCGCGCGCCGCTGCCATCCCGCCACGACCCGCGCGGGCTGGCGCGCCGCCCCGATGCACGCTTCCACCTGCTGACGCCCAAGCCGCTGCGCCCGTCCGCCGCCGAGACCGCGGTCAATCCGCGCGCCCGCAGCGGCCGGCTGCGCGCTCTGCAACGCCTCCCCCAGGCGGGACCGGCCGACCGGACCGCCGCCGATAGGACCGCCCCGTACAGGACCGCGCGGACCGCCCCCGACAGGACCGCCCCATGATCCGCCCGGTGACCTGCGTCTGCTTCCTGCTCGCCTGCGGCTCCGGCCTGTATCTCTATCAGGCCAAGCATCGGGTGAACGTGCTCGATCAGCAGATCGAGAAAACCATCCGCGCCACCGACACCGTGCGCGAGCAGATCCGCCTGCTGCATGCCGATTGGACGCTGCTCAACCAGCCGGACCGGCTGCAGAAGCTGGCCGATCAGTTCCTGGCCCTGAAGACCACCAATCCGGCCCAGTTCACCTCCATGGCCGAACTGGACTCGCGGCTCCCGCCAGTGCCGCCGCCGCCAGCCCCGGCGCCCGCACCCGCGGTCACCCCTGACGCATCCGCGGCGCCGGCAATCGCATCGGCATCGCCCGAAACCGCCCCGCCCGCCTCGGTCGCGGCGGCGACATCCCCGGTTGCCCCGGCGCCGGCCGTGCGCACTCGGGTCGCCGACGCGACGCCAGCGGATCACGAGCACCCGCGCCCCGAGGAGACCCGCGTGGAGCCCCGGCCGGTTCCGCGCATGCCGCCGCGCGTGGCGGTGGCGTCGCTGCCGCATCCCGTGCCGACCCCGTCGCGCATCCAGCCCCGCGTCATGGAGGCCGCCACCCGCTCCGCCTGGATGCCGCGGCCGATCACGTCCAACGCGGCCTATGTCCCGGCGTCGGCCGTGTCCGGCTCGCTCCTGGGCATGGCCCATTCGCAGGTGGGCGCGCCGCCGCCGCCGGTGCCGCTCGCCGCCGGCTCCAACGGCGGCAACTGAAGCGCACCATGAGCGACGAACCCACCAACCCGAAAGCGCCGCCGCCGAACTCGCTGCCACAGCGGGCGCCGCGCACGACCCCCAGCCGCCGCCGCGGCGCCGCCCAGGCCGACGCCGTGCCGCGCATGGAGAACGTGCGCATCACCGCGCCCGACCTGAAGCGGCGTGCCGCGCTGGAAATCACGCGCACGCGGCTGGTGGTGTCCGCCGCCGGCTTCCTGGTGCTGTTCCTTGCCGTCGCCCTCAAGCTTGCCGATGCAACCGTCATCCAGCCGCTCAAGCCGCACCGGCCGGAGCGTCCGCTCGCCGCTCTGCTCGCCCGCCCGCAGAACATGGATGCCGATATGCTCGCCCAGCGGGCGATGATCACCGACCGCAACGGCCAGATCCTCGCCATCTCGCTGCCGACCGCCGAGCTGTTCGCCGATCCGCGCCAGATCGTCGATCCGGCCGCCATCACGGCGCGGCTACAGCAGGTATTGCCCGATCTCGATGCCGCGGTGGTGCGCCAGCGTCTTTCGGAGACCGACAAGCAGTTCGTCTTCCTCGATCGCCGCATCACCCCGCAGCAGGAGATCGCGATCAACAATCTCGGTATCCCGGGAATCGATTTCCTGCCGACCGAGGAGCGCCACTACCCGATGGGTCGCGTCGCCGCCCACGTGCTGGGTGGGGTGGACGTGGACGAGCACGGCGTCGCCGGGGTGGAGAAATGGTTCGACAAGCGGCTGATGACGGATAACAGCCCGCTGCGCCTGTCGCTCGATGTGCGGGTGCAGGGCGTGGTGCGCGACGAGTTGCAGGCGGCGATCGACGAATTCCACGCCGAGGGCGGCACGGCGGTCATGATGGACGCCGGTACCGGGGAGGTGCTGGCGATGGTGAGCCTGCCCGATTACGACGCCAACGATTTCGGCAAGGCCGACCCCGACACCCGCTTCAACCGCGCGGTCAGCGGCGCCTACGAACCGGGCAGCACGTTCAAGTTGCAAACCGCCGCCATGGCGCTGGATGACGGGGTGATCCATATCTGGGATTCGTTCGATACGGTACACCCGATCCATATCGGCCGTTTCACCATCACCGACTTCGAGCCGGCGCACCATAATTTCGAGGTACCCGAAATCATCGCCTATTCGTCGAATATCGGGGCCTCGCACATCGCCACGCTGGTCGGCGCGGAACGCCAGCGCGACTGGCTGCGGAGGCTCGGCTTCTTCGTCCGCTCGCCGATCCAGCTTCCGGAATCAGCGTCGCCGATCGTGCAGTCGGCAAAAAGCTGGCAGCTCGCCACGGTGATGACGGTTTCGTTCGGCAACGGTATCGCGGTGACGCCGATGCAGTTGATGGCCGGCACCGACGCGATCGTCGACGGCGGCATCTACCGCCCGCCGACCCTGCTCGCGCTGCCCGCCGGCACCACCGTGCCCGGCGAGCGGGTGATGCAGCCGGAAACCTCCGAGATCATGCGCAAGCTGATGCGGCTGGTGGTCACCGCCGGCACCGGCACACCGGCCAAAGTTCCCGGCTACCTGGTGGGCGCCAAGACCGGCACCTCGCAGAAGGTGGGAAACCACGGCTACAAGCTGCACCAGAACCTGAGCTCGATGATTGCGGCGTTCCCGATAACCGCGCCGCGCTACCTTGTGTACGCGATGGTTGACTCGCCGCACGCCACCGCCGCCACGCACGGCTTCACTACCGGCGGCTGGACCGCGGGGCCGGTGATCCGCAACGTCATCGCGCGAGCGGCACCGATGCTCGGCCTGCTGCCGGCGCCGCCGGACGTGCTGGCGGCGGAGGAGCAGGAAGTGTCCATCCCGTTGCAGCCGGGCCGGCCGCCACACGCCCCGCTGGCCGGCGCGCCGGTCGCCGTGGCGCCGCCGGGAAAGCTGCTGCGCGCCGCCGAGCCGATCCCGTCGCTCATGACAACCCCGGCATACCCGCGCGAGGAACGGCGCGGTCCGCGTCAGCCGGTATTGCCGGAACCGCGCTTGCTGCGGACGACCGCAGTGGGAGCGCCCACCCTTGCGGCTCGCTGAGATCATGCAGGCGATCCCGCACCGGCCGCCGTTCTCGGGCTGGCAACAGGCCGCCGGGCTGGACCTGGCCGGCGTAACCGCCGACAGCCGGGACGTGCGGCCCGGCTTCCTGTTCGCCGCCTTGCCGGGCGCGCGCGCCGACGGCCGCAGCTTCATCGCCGATGCGGTGGCGCGTGGCGCGGCAGCCGTGCTGGCGCCGAGCGGCACAGCCTGGCCGCCCGGCGTGCCGCCGCGTCCGCTGCTGGAAGACCCGGAACCGCGCCGCCAGCTCGCCCGGATCGCGGCGATGTTCGCCGGAACGCAGCCGGCGGTGGTCGCGGCGGTGACCGGCACCAACGGCAAGACCAGCACGGTGGAATTCCTGCGCCAGATCTGGGCCGCGCGGTACCAGGCCGCCAGCCTCGGCACGCTCGGCCTCAACGCACCCGGCTTCGCCGCCGGCCCCGGCCTCACCACGCCCGACCCGGTCCGCCTCGCCGCAACGCTCGCCCGTTTGGCGAAAGCCGGCATCCGGCACGCGGCCATGGAAGCGTCGTCGCACGGCCTGCACCAGTACCGGCTGGACGGCGTGCGTCTGTCCGCGGCGGGCTTCACCAACCTCACCCGCGACCATCTCGACTATCACGGCACCGAGGCCGCCTACCGTGCCGCCAAGCTGCGCCTGTTCGCCGAACTGCTGCCCGCCGGCGCCCCGGCAATCGCCAATGGCGACATGGACCCGGCGACCCTGGCCGCACTGCGCGAGATTGCCGACGCCCGCCGGCTCGACCTGCGCACGGTCGGCGAAGCCGGCTCGGCGATTCGCCTGATCGCGGTCAGTCCGCGTCCGGACGGTCAGGATCTGGAGGTCCGCACCGGCAAGGGCTCGCGCCACATTCCGCTGCCCCTGCCGGGCCGGTTCCAGGCCGAGAACGCCCTGCTCGCCGCCGCCCTCGCCGACGCCCTCGGGCAGCCGGACGCACTCGACCGGCTGGCCGCCTTGACCGGCGTGCGCGGGCGGATGGAACGCGCCGCCCGGTTTCCCAACGGCGCCGCCGCCTATGTGGACTACGCCCACACGCCCGACGCGCTCGATCGGCTGCTGCGCGCGCTGCGGCCGCATGCCGCCGGCCGGCTGCTTGTGGTGTTCGGTGCCGGCGGCGACCGCGACCGTGGCAAGCGCCCGCTGATGGGCGCCGCGGCCGCGCGCCATGCCGACCTGGTGATCGTCACCGACGACAATCCGCGCTCCGAGGACCCGGCGGCGATCCGTGCGGCGGTCCTGGCCGGTTGCCCCGGCGCGCGGGAGATCGGCGATCGTGCCCGCGCCATCGAAGCCGGCCTTAACGCGCTGGGTACCGGCGACGTGCTGGCGGTGGCCGGCAAAGGCCACGAGCAGGGCCAGGAGGTCGCTGGTACCATCATCCCGTTCGACGATGCCGGCGTGATCCGCGCATTGGCAGGTGCCGCATGACCGCGCCGCTATGGACCGCCGGCGATCTGCTGGAAGCCACCGGCGGCGAATTGCGCGCGCCCTTCGCCGCTACCGGCGTGTCCATCGACACCCGCACCCTGCTGCCCGGCGACCTGTTCGTCGCCTTGTGTACCGAAACCGGCGATGGCCATGACTACGTCCCCGCGGCACTCGCCAAGGGGGCCGCAGGCTGCATGGTGCACTGGGAAATGACCGGCCGTGCGCTGATCGTGGACGACACGCTGGCCGGCCTCGCCCGCATGGGCGGCTACGCCCGCGCCCGCTTCACCGGCCGGCTGGCCGCCATCACCGGCAGCGTCGGCAAGACGACCACCAAGGAAATGCTGCGCATCATCCTGGCGGCGCAGGCGCCCACCCATGCCGCCGTCGCTTCCTACAACAACCAGTGGGGCCTGCCGCTCACGCTCGCTCGCATGCCGCCCGGCGCCACGTTCTGCGTCGCCGAGATCGGCATGAACCATGCCGGGGAGATCGAACCGCTCGCCCGCCTCGCCCGCCCGCATCTCGCGCTGATCACCACGATCGAAAACGCGCATATCGGCCATCTGGGCAGCATCGAGGCGATCGCCGCCGAAAAAGCCGCGCTGCTGCACGGCCTGGAGCCCGATGGCATCGCCGTGCTGCCAGCCGATTCGCCCCACCTGCCGGGTCTGCGCCTCGCCGCCGGCCGCGCCCGGATCATCACGTTCGGCACCGATCCGCTGGCCGACGCCCGGCTGGTTTCCGCCGCGACCGACGCCGATGGCACCGATGTCGCCGTCGATCTGGCCGGCGTTGCCGCGCGCTGCCGTCTCGCGGCGCCCGGCCGGCACATGGCGATGAACGCGCTGGCGGCACTGACGGCCGCCGCGGCACTCGGCGTGCCGCCCGCCGCGGCCGCCGACGCGCTGAACGGCTTCGTCCCCATGGTCGGTCGCGGCGCGCGGCGGCAGATCGATCTGCCCGGCGGCACCGTCGTGCTGCTGGACGAAAGTTACAACGGCAACGGCGTGTCGATGCGCGCGGCTTTGTCCGTGCTGCGCCTGCTGCCGGGCACCCGCCGCATCGCGGTGCTGGGCGACATGCTGGAGCTAGGCGGCACGGCGGAGGCGGAGCACATCGCGCTAGCCGACAGCGTCGCTGCCTCGGCCGACAAGCTGTTCGCCTGCGGGCCATTGATGCGGAACCTGTACGATGCGGTCCCGCCCGGCCTGCGCGGCGCCCACGTGCCGGATTCCGCCGCGCTCGCCGAGATCATCGGCGCGGTGATCCGACCGGGCGACGCCGTCCTGGTCAAGGGCAGCCTGGGCACCCGCATGAAGCTGGTGGTCGCTGCCCTCGATCGTCTCGCGGAGCCGGCCTGATGCTGTACGACCTGCTGCAGCCGGCGGCGCACCACTTCATCCTGTTCAACCTCGTCCGCTACATCTCGTTCCGCTCCGGCGCGGCGTGCATGACCGCGCTGGTGGTCAGCTTTCTCGTCGGCCCGGGACTGATCCGCTGGCTGCGGGTCAAGCAGGGCCAGGGACAGCCGATCCGTGCGGACGGCCCGGAGCGTCACCTGGTCGAAAAGGCCGGCACCCCCACCATGGGCGGCGTGCTGATCCTGTTCGCGTCGCTGTCCGCCACCCTGCTCTGGGTGGACCTGCGCAACCGCTACATCTGGGCGGTGCTGGGGGTCACGCTCGGCTATGGCCTGCTTGGTTTCGCGGATGACTATCTCAAGCTGGCGCGGCGCAATCACAGGGGCCTGTCCGGCAAGGGCAAGCTGATCGGCCAGGCGATGATCGGCCTGGCCGCGGCGATCTGGCTGATGCACACCACCGACGGCACCCTGGGTGACGCGCTCGCCATCCCGCTGCTCAAGGACGTGCTGATCCCGCTCGGCTGGTTCTTTCCGTTGTTCGGGATGCTGGTGATGCTCGGCAGCTCCAACGCCGTGAACCTCACCGACGGGCTGGACGGCCTGGCCATCGTGCCGACCATCATCGTGGCCGGCGTGTTCGCGCTGATCTCCTACCTGGTCGGCAACCACATCTTCGCCGACTACCTGCAGCTCCATCCGGTGCCCGGCGCCGGCGAGTTGGCGGTGTTTTGCTCCGCGCTGATCGGCGCCGGCCTCGGGTTTCTCTGGTTCAATGCGCCGCCCGCGGCCGTGTTCATGGGCGACACCGGCAGCCTCGCGTTGGGCGGCGCGCTGGGCGCCGTCGCCGTCGCCACCAAGCACGAGATCGTGCTGCTGATCGTCGGCGGCCTGTTCGTGGTCGAAACCGTCTCCGTCATCATCCAGGTGCTGTGGTTCAAGCGCACCGGCAACCGCGTGTTCCTGATGGCGCCGCTGCACCATCACTTCGAGAAAAAGGGCTGGGCCGAGTCGACGATCGTCATTCGGTTCTGGATCATATCGATGATCCTGGCGCTGGTCGGCCTGGCGACGCTAAAGATCCGATGACCGGTTTCCCCACGAACCTGTTTGCCGGTTCCCGCTTCGCCGTTCTCGGCCTCGGCCGCAACGGGCTTCCCGCCGCGCATGCGCTCGCCGCGATGGGCGCCGAGGTGGTGGCATGGGACGACAACATCCCCAACCCCACCTCTCCCGCAACGCGGGAGAGGTCGTCGTGCGTGAGCACGGCGGGTGAGGGCCTGCTCACCTTCCGCAACCTCGCGCACGGCTCGTTCGACTTCGACGCACTGATCCTGTCCCCCGGCATCCCGCACCACCTGCCCGCCCCGCACCCCGTCGCCGCTTCGAGCCCGCGCCGGCAACATCCCCATCCTCTCCGACGCCGAACTGCTGTTCCACGCGGTTCGCCGCGCCGGTTCGCGCGCCCGCTTCATCGGCATCACCGGCACCAACGGCAAATCCACCACCACCGCGCTACTGGCGCACATTCTGCGTGCCGCCGACGGCTCTCGTTGCGGCGAAAGCCTCCCCCGTCATTCCGGGGAAAGCCTCCCCCGTCATTCCCGCGAAAGCGGGAATCCAGCCGCGGCGGCGGATCCTCACCTTCGCACGGATGCAGCGACCGGCGCCGGCACAACTCGGTCTTCGCGTGATGGCGGGAGCGCGATCGCGGCAATGGATTCCCGCTTTCGCGGGGATGACGAGGTGGGGCGGGATGACGGGGTCGGGCGGGAATGACGGGGAGACCCGTGCCGGCGGCGGCGAGCGCGTCGCCGCGGGCGGCAATCTCGGTCCTGCCGCTCTCGCGCTGCCGCTGCTGCCGGATAGCGGCGTCTACGTGCTGGAAATGTCGTCCTACATGTTGGAGCGACTCGCCAGCCTCCGCTTCGATGCCGCGGCGATGCTCAACATCAGCGCCGATCATCTCGATCGCCACGGCGACATGGCCGGCTACATCGCCGCCAAGCGCGCGATCTTCGATCGGCAGTTCACCGACGATCTCGCGGTGGTCGGTGTGGACGATCCGCTGTCCACGGCGCTCGCGGCCGAGCTTGGCCGCTGCATCCATGTGTCCGGCCACCAGCGGCTCGCCGCCCTGGACGATGTCGGCATTGTCGATGGACGCTTCCAGCACGATCAGGTCGGGTTCGACTTCGACCTGCGCCGCGCCCCGGCGCTGCCCGGAACGCACAATGCGCAGAATGCTGCCGCCGCCGTCGCCATCGCGATGCGCTTCATTCCGGCCAGGCAACGCGCCCACGCCATCCCGCCAGCACTCGAATCGTTCCCCGGCCTGCCGCACCGCCAGCAGCGCATCGCGAGTATCGGCGGCGTAACATTCATCAACGACAGCAAGGCCACCAACGCCGATGCCGCCGCCCGCGCGCTGAGTTGCTACGACCGCCTGGTCTGGATTGCCGGTGGCCAGGCGAAACAGGGCGGCATCGACGCGCTGGCGCCATTCTTCCCGCGCATCGCCCGCGCATTGCTGATCGGTCGCGACGCCCCGCAACTTGCCGCCACGCTCGCCACCGCCGGCGTGCCGCACGACATCGCCGGTACGCTGGAAGCCGCCATGCCCGCCGCCTTCGACGCCGCACGTCGCACCGGCGCGCCGATTGTCCTGCTGTCTCCGGCCTGCGCCAGCTTCGACCAGTTCACCGGCTTCGACGCCCGTGGCGACCGGTTCGCCGCCCTGACCCACGCCCTCGCTGCCGCGGCAGCCGCCTGATGGAACTCTCGCGCGCCGATACGTCCATGCTGGGCCGCTGGTGGTGGACCGTGGACCGCTGGACGCTGGGTGCGCTCGGCGTGCTGATCGGCTTCGGCTACATCATGGTGCTGGCGTCCAGCCCGTCAGTCGCCGAACGCATCGGCGACGCACGCAATGCGCTGATCATCAAGCAGGTGCTGTTCCTCGCGCTTGCCGGCGGGCTGGTCACCGCCATCTCGCTGCTGTCGCCGCGCGACGTCCGCCGGCTGGCGATCGTCGGCTGCCTGATCGCGCTGCTGCTGACCTTCGCCACCATGTTCATTGGCGTTGAAATCAAGGGCGCGCGCCGTTGGATCGCGCTTCCCGGCATGTCCATCCAGCCCAGCGAGTTTCTCAAGCCTTGTTTCGCAGTGGTCGCCGCCTGGCTGATCGCCGAAGGCCGCCGCACCGGCTTTCCCGGCACGCTGATCGCAGGCGTCATCTTTGTAATGATCGCGCTGTTGCTGAAATCGCAACCCGACGTCGGCATGACTGCCGTCATCACCGCCGTGTTCTTCGCGCAGCTCTTTATCGACGGACTTAATCTCATCATGGTCGGCGTGGGGGTCGCGGCGATCTGCGGCGGCGGGTTCGGCGCATATGTCCTGTTCCCACACGTGCAGGCGCGCATGCACGAGTTCCTGCATCCAACCGGCGCCACTACCTACCAGGTGACGACCGCTCTAGAGGCGTTCGGCAATGGCGGCCTGTTCGGCCGCGGGCCCGGCGAGGGCAGCGTGAAGGACATCTTGCCCGACGCGCACGCCGACTTCGTCTTCGCGGTCGCCGGCGAGGAGTTCGGGATGATTCTGTGCCTGATCATCCTGTGCGTGTTCGGCTTCATCGTCGTACGTGGTTTGCTCCGCCTGCTGAAGGAACCCGACGCGTTTAGTGTGCTCGCCTGCACCGGGCTGCTGGTCGGCTTCGGCTTGCAAGCATTCATCAACATGGCCAGCTCGCTGGAGCTGATCCCGACCAAGGGCATGACGCTGCCGTTCGTGTCGTACGGCGGATCGTCGGTGCTGGCGGTCGCGCTCGGCATGGGCATGCTGCTGGCGCTGACCCGCCGCCGGCATCACGGAGAGGTATCATGAGGGGCCCCGCGGTCAGCCCGGTGGTGATCGCCGCCGGCGGCACCGGCGGCCATTTCTTCCCGGCGGAAGCACTCGCCGCGGAGCTGATCCGCCGCGGCCGGCGCATCGCATTGATGACCGACGCCCGCTCCGGCGCGTCCACGAGCAAGACCTTCGCTGACCACGAGAATTTCGTGCTGCGCGGCGCGGGCATTGCCGGCCGGGGTGCCTGGAGCGCGGCGACCGCGGCAATCGCGTTGACGCGCGGCACTGCCCAGGCGCGCAGCATCCTCGGCCGCATCCGCCCCGCCGCGATGGTTGCGTTCGGCGGCTATCCCGCCGTCGCGCCGGTGCTGGGCGCCCGCCTGCTGCACCCGCGCCCGCCGGTCATCTTGCACGAACAGAACGCGGTGCTAGGCCGTGCCAACCGCTTCCTCGCGCGGCATGCCGACCTGCTGGCACTCAGCTTCGCAGCCACGGCCCGTGTCGCACCCACGTGTCGCACGGCGATGACGGGCAATCCGGTTCGCCCGGCCATTCTTCGATTGGCCGACACGGCGTACACCGCGCCGACCGATCGCATCCGCCTGCTGGTGCTCGGCGGCTCGCTCGGCGCACGCGTGTTCAGCGAAGTGATCCCGCCGGCAATCGCGCTGCTGCCGCCGGCGCTGCTGGCCCGCCTCGACATCACCCAGCAGTGCCGGCCGGAGGATCTCGACCGCGTCCGCGCCACCTACGCGGCGCTCGGCTTGCAGGCCGAGCTGTCGAGCTTCTTCGCCGATATCGCCGATCGCCTGCTGGCCGCGCATCTGGTGATCGCCCGCGCCGGCGCTTCCACCATCGCGGAACTGGCGGTGGCCGGGCGTCCGGCGCTGCTGGTTCCGCTGCCCGGCGCGATCGACGACCATCAATCCGCCAACGCCCGTTCGTTCGCCGCGACGGGTGCCGCGGTGCTGATCCCGCAGGGCGATCTCACGGCTGCCACCCTGAGCCAGCATCTGGCGGCGTGGCTGGGTGACCCGGACGGCCTGACGCGCGCCGCCGGCGCCGGCCGCAGCCTCGCGTGTCCCGACGCCGCCGCCCGTCTCGCCGATGCCATCGAGGCCCTGATCCCCTCTGAAACACGCCCGGGAGAGCACCTATGAGGGCCTTGCCGCTGTCCATCGGCACCGTCCATTTCGTTGGCATCGGCGGCATCGGCATGTCCGGCATCGCCGAGATTCTGCACAATCTCGGCTACTCCGTGCAGGGCAGCGACATCAGCGAATCCGGCAATGTCCGCCGCCTGCGCGAGGCCGGCATCCCGGTTGCGATCGGCCACGACGCCGCCCATCTCGGCCGCGCCCAGGTGGTCGTCGTGTCCTCCGCCGTGCAGCGCGACAATCCGGAGATCACGGCCGCCCGCGAGCGCTTCATTCCCATCGTCCGCCGCGCGGAAATGCTGGCTGAGCTGATGCGCCTGAAATGGTCGATCGCGGTGGGCGGCACGCATGGCAAGACCACCACCACCAGCCTGATCGCCGCGGTGCTGGAGGCTGCCCGGCTCGACCCGACCGTCATCAACGGCGGCATCATCAACGCCTACGGCAGCAACACCCGCCTCGGAGCCGGCGACTGGATGGTGGCGGAGGCCGACGAAAGCGACGGCAGTTTCCTGCGGCTGCCGGCGGTGATCGCGGTGGTCACCAACATGGACGCCGAGCACCTGGACCACTGGGGCACGCCGGAGGCGATGATCGCCGGGTACGACCAGTTCGTTGCCAACATTCCGTTCTACGGCTTTGCCGTGCTCTGCATCGACCATCCGGCGGTGCAGCAGATGATCCCGCGCCTGTCGGACCACCGCATCATCACCTACGGCTTCTCGCCCCAGGCCGATGTGCGCGCCGATCGCGTCGTTGCCGACCGTCTGGGTGCGACGTTCGAGGTCGTGGTCACCAACCGCAACCGCAATCGCACGCGCCGCACGGGCCCGTTCCGCATCCCCATGCTCGGCCATCACAATGTGCAGAACGCGCTCGCGGCGGTCGCGGTCGGCGTGGAGATGTCGATCGACGACGACACGCTGCGCAGTGCGTTCGCCGCCTTCCGCGGCGTCAAGCGCCGCTTCACCAAGGCCGGGGAGGCTGGCGGCATCACCGTCATCGACGATTACGGCCATCATCCGGTGGAGATCGCCGCGGTGCTGAAAGCCGCCCGCCAGGCCGGTGCGCGCGACGTGGTCGCGGTGGTGCAGCCGCACCGCTACACGCGGCTTCATTCGCTGTTCAGCGAGTTCTGCGCCTGCATGAACGATGCCGGCACGGTCATCGTCGCTGACGTCTACCCGGCTGGCGAAAAGCCTATCCCGGGGGTCACCCGCGACGCACTGGTCGATGGGCTGCGCGCGCGCGGCCATCGCAGCGTGGTGCCGCTGCCCAGTCCCGAACGCCTGCCCGAAATGATCTACGCCATCGCCAAACCCGGCGATTTCGTCGTGTGTCTCGGCGCCGGCAACATCACGCAATGGGCCACCGATCTGCCGGCTGAGCTCGCCGCGCTACAGGCCGCCCGCCGCGGCGGCAACGCCGCATGATGACCTCTCCCGCCCTGCGAGAGCAACAACGCCGCATGACCACCTCTCCCGCCCTGCGGGAGAGGTCGGCGCGCGATAGCGCGCCGGGTGAGGGCGCGCCACCCCCCCGCGGCCGCCTGCAATCCGCCGCACCGCTCGCTCCGTTCACCTGGTTTCGCGTCGGCGGCCCGGCCGAAACGCTGTACCGTCCGGCCGACCCCAACGACCTCGCCGCCTTTCTCCGCGCCTTGCCGCACACGACGCCAGTGCACGTGATCGGCGCGTGCTCCAACCTGATCGTGCGTGACGGTGGCCTGCCCGGCGTCACCATCCGGCTGGCACGCGGCTTCACGACCATTACACCGGAAACCAATGGGATTGTCGCCGGAGCCGCGGCGCTGGATGTGACGGTGGCGGAGCATGCCGCCGCCGCCGGCCTGGGCGGACTGGAGTTCCTGTCCGGCATCCCCGGCACGATCGGCGGCGCGGTGGTGATGAACGGGGGCGCCTATGGCGGCGAAATCGCTGCCTGCCTCGACTGGGCCGACATCGTCACGCGGTCCGGCGACAGCCGCCGCCTGTCGGCCGCCGACCTCGCTTTCGCTTACCGCCACGCGCGCCTGCCGCATGGCGCGGTGGTGGTGCGGGCCCGCCTGCGCGCCGACGCCGGCGCGCCGGCAACCATTGCGGCACGCATGGCCGAAATCCGCGCGGCCCGCGAATCATCACAACCAGTTCGCGCGCGCACCGGAGGTTCCACGTTCCGCAACCCGCCGAACATGAAGGCGTGGGAATTGATCGCGGCCAGCGGCTGCCGCGGTCTTATCCGCGGCGGCGCGATGGTGTCCGAAAAACACTGCAACTTCCTGATCAACACCGGCACCGCGACCGCCGCCGATATCGAGGCTCTGGGCGAAGAGGTGCGGCACCGCGTGCAAGCCGCCACCGGCGTCAGGCTGGAATGGGAAATCCACCGCATCGGCGTACCGGCGGAAAGGCCAGCGGCATGACCCGCGTCTCCGTGCTCTATGGCGGCATCTCCGCCGAACGCGAGGTCAGCCGCTCCTCCGGCCTGCAAGTCATCGCGGCATTGCGTGAAGCCGGCTTCGACGTGGACCCCGTCGAGGTCACCGAAAACCTCACCGCCGTCATCGCCGCGCTCACCCCGAAGCCCGACGCCGTGTTCAACGCGCTGCACGGCCGCTATGGCGAGGATGGCGCCATCCAGGGCGTGCTCGACTGGCTCGGCATTCCCTACACCCATTCCGGCGTGCGCGCCTCCGCGCTGGCCATGGACAAGGTCGCGGCCAAGGCGGTGTTCGCCGCCGCCGGCCTGCCGGTCGCGCGTGGCCGCGTGATCTGCATGCAGGAACTCGAGGCCGACGACCCGTTCGCCCGGCCGTATGTGGTGAAACCAATCGGCGAAGGCTCCTCGGTCGGCGTCTCCATCATCCGCAACGGCGACAACCGCCGCACCGAGATCGCCCGCTCCTGGCAGTTCGGCACCCAGGCGCTGGCCGAGGAATACGTGCCCGGCCGCGAACTGACCGTCGCGGTGATGGGCGACCGCCCGCTCGCCGTCACCGAGATCATCGCCGAGGCCGGCACCTTCTACGACTACGATTCCAAATACGCCGACGGCGGCTCCCGCCACATCATCCCCGCCCGCGTGCATCCGGACACCTATAGCCGCGCGCTGGATGTGGCCCTCGCGGCGCATCGCGCGCTCGGCTGCCGCGGCGCCACCCGCGCCGACTTCCGCTACGACGACACCGCGGGCGAGCCGGGCCGCCTGGTGCTGCTGGAAGTCAATACCCAGCCCGGCCTGACGCCCACCTCGCTGCTGCCGGAACAGGCGGCGCATCATGGCATGAGCTTCCCCGAGCTTTGCGCCTGGATGATCGAGAACGCGACATGCCGCGCGTAGCCCGCACACCGCGCAACTCGGTCAATGACCGGCCGGCCCGGCTCAAGCTGCTGCTTCGCCGGCAGAAGCGCCTGCTGCGCCCGTCCGCCTGGGTCGTGGCCGCCGGCGTGGCCTTGCTGCTTGGCGTTGTCATCGTCCATTCCGCCGAACCGGGCGGGATGATGGCGCGCATGCAGGATCGACTGCTCGCCGCCACCGGCTTCACCGGCCTGCGCGTCACCGAGATCCGCATCGAGGGCCGCGCGAACACGCCGGAATCGCTGCTGCGGGCGACGCTCGGGGTGTCGTTGGGCGACCCGATTCTCGGCTTCTCGATCGCCCAGGCGGAACGCCGCATCGAGACGCTGTCCTGGGTCGATCATGCCACCATCGAACGCCGCCTGCCCGGCACCATCGTGGTGCAGCTTCAGGAACGCCGCCCGTTCGCCATCTGGCAGAACCAGGGCAAGTTCGTGCTGATCGACCGCGCCGGCCAGGTGGTTACCAACGAGAACGTTGCCGACTTCCGCCAGCTTCCGCTGCTGGTCGGCCCCGGCGCGCCGGATGGCGCCGCAACGCTGATCGACGCGCTGAACGACCATCCCGGTATTTCCAGCCGCGTGGTGGCGGCGGTGCGCATCGGCCAGCGCCGCTGGAACCTGCAGATGAAATCCGGAATGGACGTGTTGCTGCCCGAGGATCACGAGGCTGCCGCTCTGGACCGGCTGAGCACGCTGGAGCAGCAGCACCGCCTGCTCGATCGCCCGCTGCAACGCATCGACCTGCGCCTGCCGAACCAGTTGGTGCTGCATCCCGTACCCGGCTCGCTGCCCGCCGCAGCGCCAACCAGAAAACAGACCTAGGGGCGGTGTGATGACATTCCGAAAACCGATGCCCCCTCTTCACCTCTCCCGCTTGCGGGAGAGGTCGGGGCGCGGAGCGCCCCTGAGGGTGAGGGTGAGGGTGAGGCCCACCCCATGAACGACATGTCCCGCCGCGTCCTGCCACCCCAGGGCATGGACCCCGACGAGCCGGAACGCCCGCGCCACGGCCGCGGCGGCCCGTTCGGCGTGCTCGACATCGGCACCACCAAGATCGTCTGCCTGATCGGCCGCAGCGAGAGCGACGGCACACTGCGCGTGCTCGGCTTCGGCTGGCACCGCGGCAAGGGCGTGCGCGGCGGTGGCATCGTCGACCTGGACGAAGCCGAGCGGGCCATCCGCGCCGCCGTCGGCCAGGCCGAGGATATGGCCGACATGCGGCTGCGCGCCGTCACCGTGAACCTCACCTGCGGCCAGCCCGCCAGCCGCCTGTTCAACGTGCAATGGCCGATCGGCTCCGCCGGCATCGGCCGCGCGGTGGAAGACGCCGACATCCGCCGCATCGTCGCCGAAGGCCGCGCTCGCGCCGACGAGGACAACCGCGAGACCATCCACGCCCTGCCCCTTACCTTCTCCGCCGACGACACCGACCATGTCGCCGATCCGCGCGGCCTGTTCTGCACCACGCTGACCGCCCGGCTGCACATCATCGACGCGGCGACCACCGCGTTGCGCTCGTTGGGCGCCTGCATCGGCCGCTGCGACCTGGACATCGCGGAGCTGGTCTCCGCCCCCATGGCCGCTGGCCTGGCCGCGCTGGTGGACGATGAGCGCGAGTTGGGCGCCACCGTCATCGACATGGGCGGCGGCACCACCGGCATGGCGGTGTTCGCCGAGGGCCAACTGCTGCACACCGCGCAGCTTCCGGTCGGCGGCGTTCACGTTACCAACGATCTCGCCCGCCTGCTGTCCACCCCGGTCGCGCACGCCGAGCGGCTGAAGACGCTGTACGGCAACGTGCAGTCATCGCCCGACGACGAGCGGGAGATGCTGCCGGTGCCGCTGGTCGGCGAGGAAGAACACCAGATCGCCAAGGTGCCGCGCAGCATGGTGGTCAGCATCATCCGCCCGCGGCTCGAGGAAACCTTCGAGATGGTGAAGGAACGGCTGGAAAGCTCCGGCCTGGTGCGCGCCGCCGGCAACCGCGTGGTGCTGACCGGCGGCGCCTGCCAGTTGGCCGGCGTGCGCGAACTCGCCGCCCGCATGCTCGGCAAGCAGGTGCGGCTTGGCCGCCCGGCGGCTCTGCGCGGTCTACCCGACGCCGCCGCCGGACCCGCCTTCGCCACCGCCGCCGGCCTGCTTTCCTGGGCCGCCGGCGACGGCCGCACCATGCACGACATCGATCTCGAGCCCGAGCGTCCGGCCGGGCTGATCCGACGCATCGTCAACTTTTTGCGTGAACGCGTGTGAACCCCCTTCCACGAATCGAATGGCCTGAGGGACAAGTCGACATGACACTGAATCTCACCATCCCGCAGCAAACCCACACCGACTTCACCCCCCGCATCACCGTGATCGGTGTGGGCGGTGGTGGCACCAATGCCGTGGACAACATGATCTCGGCGAACCTGCAGGGCGTGGAGTTCGTGGTGGCGAACACCGACGCGCAGCAGCTCATGCACAGCCGCGCGGATCGCCGCATCCAGCTCGGCCCGCACATCACGCAGGGGCTCGGCGCCGGCGCCAAGCCGGAGATCGGCAAGGCCGCCGCCGAGGAAGCCGCTGACGAGCTCTATCGGCACCTTGACGGCGCGCACATGGTGTTCATCACCGCCGGCATGGGCGGTGGCACCGGCACCGGCGCCGCGCCGGTGATCGCGCGCATGGCGCGCGAGCGGAACATCCTGACCGTCGGCGTGGTGACCAAGCCGTTCGCGTTCGAAGGCACCCGCCGCTCGCGTGCCGCCGATCAGGGCATCGAGGAGCTGCAGCAATATGTCGATACGCTGATCGTCATCCCCAACCAGAACCTGTTCCGTATGGCGAACGATCGCACCACCTGGCGCGAAGCGTTCAAGATGGCCGACCAGGTGCTTTACATGGGCGTGCGCGGCGTCACCGACCTGATGATGGCACCCGGGCTGGTCAATCTCGACTTCGCCGATATCCGCACCGTCATGGCCGAGATGGGCAAGGCGATGATGGGTACCGGCGAGGCCGACGGCGAAAACCGCGCCATCCGTGCCGCCGAGGCCGCCATCAGCAACCCGCTGCTGGAAGATACCTCCATGGCCGGCGCGCGCGGGCTGCTGATCAACATCACCGGCGGCGACGACATGACGTTGTTCGAGGTCGATCAGGCCGCCAACCGCATCCGCGAGGAAGTGGACGAGGACGCCAACATCATCTTCGGCTCGGCGATCGATGAATCGCTGGCTGGCCGGGTGCGGGTGTCGGTGGTTGCAACCGGTATCGACACGCCGTTGAAGGCCGAAAGCCGCAAGCCGCACCTGGTTGCGGTGGGCGGCAGCGCGCCGTTGCCGTTCCCGGCGGCAGCCATGTCGGTGGTGGCGCCGATGACCGCCTTCAACCCGGCGTCGCCGATGCCGGCAGTGGCGCTGCGCCCCTCGATGCCGCATTCATTGCAGCCGGCGATGGGGGAGACGGCAGCCGAAATCGGCGCTGGCGGATCCGGCCATGGCGGCCGCCGCGATGATGGCGCCGCAGGTGCCCGCTGCAGCATCCGGCGTCCCGGCGCGGCATCGCTCCAACCTGTTTGCGGACGCATCGATGCAGCCGGAGCCGGCGGGACCGGTGGCAACACCCGAACCGCCACGACAGACGCTGTTTGAAGCGGTCACCGGCGTGTTCGGCCGGCGTCGCCCGATGTCCACCCAGGCGATGGACCAGGCACAGGCCCGCATTGAACCGACGATCCCGGGCGAACCGCGCGCGGAGCCGGTGCGCGCCTCGGTTCGCGCGGTTGTTGGCGAGGAAACCGGTATCGAGATCCCCACGTTCCTGCGGCGGCAGTCGTCGTAGGGCGCGATCGCTTGGGTGCGATCGCCTTGGGGTGCGATCGCCTTGGGGTGCGATCGCCTGGGGCGGAATCGTCGGCAGGCGTAATCACGCCATCAACCGAATAAACTGAACCATACGTGATGGCCGGGCTTGTTCCGGCCATCGCGACGAGACCCGGCGATAATACCGGCGCCGTGGAGATTAAGTCGTCGGGTGCCCGTCTGGTCATGCCCGCGAAGGCGGGCATCCAGGCGAAAAGCGCGGAATTTCGAGGGTTTGCGTGGATTCCCGCATGCGCGGGAATGACGAACGCAGGTCACCCTCAATGCCCGTTTGGTATGAATGCGGAGCTCCCGCGATCACCGCCGGTGCCTCTGCGTGAATTCCCCCCAAGATCCCCGATCACACAGCGCTCGCAGCCAAATAAGGCCGCGTTGACCGGAATGTAGCGCTTAATTAACGTACCTGTCGTCTGAGCAACATTGGAGATTGTCAAAAGAACATTTTGCAATCCCCGCTCAGTAATTTACGGGAGGAAACAAATAATGAGCTTTCACTCCGGCTTGCGGACTTTGCACGATGCGCTAATTCCCGTCGTGCCTCCTCATTTGATGCGCTGGCTAGAGGAAAAATACCTGCTGACCTGCGGCGAGCAAGAGATTCATTTGCTCAGCTTCTTGTGCCGCCCCGACCGGGACGCCCTGGACGTCGGCGGCAATGAGGGTTGCTTCAGCATCTTTCTTCGAAAATACGCCAGGGAAGTACTGACCTTCGAACCTGTGCCTCACCTCGCCGACGAACTGATGCGAAAATTCGGGCATTCCATCGACGTCCGATGCCTCGCGCTGTCTGCTTCAACCGGACGATCCGTGCTTCACATCCCGGAGATCGATGGGAAGCTGGTAACGGCCCTGTCCAGCCTTTCGATTACCCCGGCGATGCGGCATGCGAGAATGCGCGACATCGTCGTGGAAACCGCGCCGCTCGATGATGTGTACCATGGCGATGTCGGCTTCATCAAAATTGATGTGGAGGGCCACGAAGAGACCGTCCTGCAAGGTGCCCAGGCGACGATCGCGCTCAATCGGCCCCGCATGTTGATCGAGATCGAGGAACGCCATGCGCCCGGTGCCCTTTCCCGCATAAAAAGCCTGCTGGAGCGGCAAAATTACCGATGTTATTTCCTGTACCGCGGCGTCGTACAGCCGATATCCGAGTTCGATCCGATCAGCATGCAAAGCGAAGAAAGCCTGATGTGCTACGGCGCTTACATCAACAACTTCATTTTTCTGCCAGTCGAAGAAGCCGATGAACTCGTTCATGCGATGAATTCTCGATCACCGCATGCGGAGATCAGGTTGCGAAGAAACCTGCCGGTCGAGTATGCATAGCGGGCCTCCGCCCCGGCCCGCCCGCCTCGTTACACAACGCAACAAAATGTTGTATGATCAAGCACTTGTGCAGTAATATCCGGCAATAAAGAGTAACTCGCGAATCCTGCGGGCCGTCCGTAGTTTCGGGTGGCCCGCACTGCTTTTGCGATCACGCCTTGGGCAACCTGGGAGACGCGCCGGATGGACGGATTGACTGTCAACGCTCCCCTGCCCGTTTGCGCTCGTCAGCGCACACTGAAGACCTCCATCGGCTGTGTCGGCGTCGGCCTGCACAGCGGACAGAAAGTGAACCTCACCCTTCGTCCCGCCCCGGCGAGCCACGGAATCGTGTTCCGCCGCCTCGATCTGGGTCGCGACATCCCGGCTCGCTTCGATCATGTCTGCGAAGCGCGGTTGTCCACCGCGCTGGTTCATCCCACCGATCCGCGCGCCCGCGTCGGCACCATCGAACATTTGATGGCGGCGCTTGCCGGGACCGGCATCGACAACGTGCTGGTGGAACTCGACGCACCCGAGCTGCCCATCCTGGATGGTTCGGCCTCGCCGTTCGTGTTCCTGATCGATTGCGCCGGCAGCATCGAGCAGGACATGCCGCGCCCGGTGTTTGAAGTGTTGCGCCGCGTGCGGGTCACGCAGGATGAAGCCTGGGTGGAGCTGCGGCCGGCCGGCGATGGGTTGCAGATGGAACTTTCCATCGACTTCCCGGCCGCCGCCATCGGCCGGCAATCCATCACCCTCCGGCTCACGCCGGAAAGCTTCCGCCGCCAGCTCAGCCGCGCCCGCACCTTCGCGCTGGCCGAGGAAGTCGCGCGGCTGCGTGCCGCCGGTCTGGGACAGGGCGGCAGCCTCGACAATGCCGTCGTGGTCGATCAGGACCGCGTTCTCAATCCCGGCGGGCTACGCATGCCCGATGAGTTCGCGCGCCACAAGCTGCTGGACGCAGTGGGCGACCTGGCACTCGCCGGAGCGCCGATCCAGGGCCGTTTCGTGGCCCACCGGTCCGGCCATACGCTCAACAACCGGCTGCTGCACGCCCTGCTGACCAATGCCGGCGCGTGCCGCCTGGTCACGCCCGAGCCGATCTCCGCCGCCGCCTGAGCGCGGCCACCGCCCCCGCCGTCGCGGCCACCGCCCACCGTCATGGCCGGGCTTGTCCGGGCTTGTCCCGGCCATCCATGTCCCCAACCAACCCGTAACAGTTCACCGACCACCACCGCCCTTACTCCCGGCCCGGCGGCGCCGGTCCGCGACTGATTTCGATCGTCACCAGCACGACAGTCGCGGCCACCGTCAGCAATGCGGATATGGCGGTCAGCGTCGGGTCGATCTCGAACCGGATCGTCTCCCACATCCGCTTCGGCAGTGTGGTCGCGTCCGGGCCGCCCAGGAACGTCGCGATCACCACCTCGTCGAACGAGATAAGAAACGCGAACGCGGCCGCCGACAGGATCGCCGGGCGGATCGAGGGAAGCGTCACGTGCCACAGCGTGCGCCAGTAATTCGCGCCGAGGCTGCGCGCCGCCACATCGAGCGTCGGATCCACCGAACGCAGGCCCGCCCGCACCAGCACAACCACGATCGGCGTGGCAATCACCACATGGCCGAGCCAGATCGCTCGCGTGGTGCCGATCAGGTGATAGCTGGTGAACAGAAAATAGAAGCCGAGCGCCATCACCACGATGGGCACCACCAGAGGGGATATCAGGAACAATTCCAGTGCCGGCCGACCCGGAAATCGCCCGCGCGCGATGCCGATCGCCGCCAGCGTGCCCAGCACGGTGGCGCTCGCCATCGTCGCCAGCCCGACACGCAGGCTGAGCAGGGCGGGTTCGATCCAATGCGCGGACGTGAAGAAATTCCGATACCATCGCAACGACAGCCGCGTCGGCGGAAATGCCATGTAGGGGCTGGCGTCGAACGAGGTCACGATCACCACCAGGATCGGCGCGATCAGGAACGCCAGCAGCAATCCGCAAAAACCCCACAGCACGATCCGCGACAGGCTCATGCGCCGCCGGGCCGCATCATGCGGCTGGTCCCCATCAGCGTGCTGAACAGCGCGAAGATGATGCCGACGGTCAGCAGCAGCACCACCCCCAGCGTCGCCGCGAATCCCCAGTTCAGCAGCGTATTGACCATCAGGTCGATCATGGTCGCCAGCGTGATCTGGCCGGGTCCGCCGAGCAATGCCGGGGTGATGTAGAACCCGACTGCCAGCAGAAACACCAGCACGCACCCCGCCCCCACGCCGGGAAGGCTCAGCGGCAGGAACACGCTGGCGAACGCACGTGCGGGCGGCGCGCCCAGGCTGCGCGCCACCTGCATCACGTTGCGGTCGATCCCGCGCATCGCGCTGTACAGCGGCAGCACCATGAACGGCAGCAGCACGTGCACCATGCCGATCTGCACGCCGGTCATGTTGAACAGTAGCGCCACCGGACGGCCCACCAGCCCGGAGGCGATCAGCAGCCGGTTCACCACCCCGTTGTTCCCCAGGATCACGATCCAGGCGAAGCTGCGCACCAGGATGCTGGTCCAGAACGGAATCAGCACCAGCAGCATCAATATGCGGCTGGTCCGGGCAGAGCTGGACACCATCAGGTACGCCAGCGGATAGCCGAGCAGCAGCGCGATAACAGTGGTCAGCAGGCTGATATCGATCGTGTTGCGCAGTGCCTTCAGATAGGCCAGGTCGCCGAAGAGCTGGACATAGAATTTCAGCGTCAGGCGCGGGGCGAACAGGCTCCAGTCGAAAATCTGCGCCAGCGGCACCACGTAAAATACCAGGTAGAACAGCAGGGCCGGCAGCACGAGGGCACCCTCGTGCGGCCGCCAGTACCGTGCTTGCACGCCCGCCGTCAGCCGTTCAGCATCCAATGGGCGAACCGCTCCGCCTGCGCCTCCCGCGGGGTTTTCCCGTCCGGGCCAGGCGTGCTCCACCAGGTTACGTTCTGCCAGAACTGCTCCTTGATGTTCTCCGGCGACGTGTTGAGGTCGGCCGCCTCCTGCGGTGAAAGGTACTGGAACGCGTCGCCATTGCTGGGACCATATGGCACACGCTGGGCGATCTGCGCCTGCGCTTTCGGGTCCAGGGCGGCATTGATGTACTCCATCGCCACCTGCTTGTTGCGCACCCCTTTCACCAGGCACCAATTGTCGGACGCCAGCTTGCCCTGGTTGTACTCCACGTCGATCGGCGCGCCGTTGCGCTTGGCGGTGATGCCGCGCGGCCCGATCGTGCACCCCACCGATGCCTCTCCCGCGCCGATGAGCTGGATCGCCTGCGCATGCGACGTGTACCATTTGCTGACCAGCGGACGCAGCTTGTCGAACATCTTCCAGGCCCGCTCCACGTCCAGCGGATACAGCTTGTCAACCGGCACGCCATCGGCCAACAGCGCCGTTTCCAGTTGCGGCTCGATGCCGCCCTGGAAGTTGAACGTCCGGCCGCCCGGATAGCTCTTCGCGTCCCACACATCGGCCCAGTTCCGTGGATGGTGCGCCTTCGGCAGTTGCTGGGTGTTATAGACGATATTGAACGAATAGATCCGCTGCCCGACCGCGTACGGCTGCTGTAGTTCTTTCGGGATGTGGTCGCGCTTGGCCTGATCGATGCGGTCGTAATCGATCGGCTCCAGCAGGCTGGCCTGGGTCAGCGTCAGCACCGCCGGAATGTCGGTCATGATGACGTCCCAGCTCACATTGCCGCTCTGCTCCATGGCCTTGATCTTGGCCACCTCCGGCGGCGCATCGAACTTCACCTGATAGCCGGTGGTCTTCTCGAACGCCGGCACCACCAGCGCGCGCAACGCATCGTCGTAATCGCCGCCCCAGCTCACCACCACCAGTTCGCCCTTGTCGGCGCGCGCCGGCCGGACGTGCAGGAACGGCATCGACAACGCCGCCGTGCCGATCGCCGCACCGCTCATCACCTGCCGTCTTGTCGTGTTCATCATCCCGTCTCCCCTACCATCCCATTCGTCACGCGCGAGCCCTCCGCCGTCATGCGCGGGCTTGACCCGCGCATCCACGTCTTTCTACGCGACAGCAAAGACACGTGCGCCCCAACCGTCACTCCGGCAGAATACACGCATCCTTGCCATCGAGCCGCAGCACGATCCGTTCGCCCTCGCGGGCACATTTGGCCTGTGTCTTCACGGTAAGTTCAAGCCCGCCGCGCGTCCGCACATGGTATCGAATGTAATCTCCCAGATATGTCAGGGCGCTCACCTCGCCCTCAAGCCCCGTGCCCCCCGCAGCACCGATGGAAAACTTCTCCGGCCGCACCACCAGAAGCGCCTTGCCGGACTGCTGCGAGGCACCCGACACCGGGAACCGGTCACCGCCCGTCGCAACGAACCAGGCGCTCCCGCCATCCTCCCCCACCATCCCCTCGATCACGTTGGACTCGCCGATGAACTCGGCCACGAACCGGCTGCGCGGCCGTTCATACAGGTCCTCGGCGCTGCCGAGCTGGGCGATGCGCCCGCCCTGCATCAGCGCAATGCGATCCGACAGCGACAAAGCCTCCTGCTGGTCGTGCGTCACGTACAGCAGGGTGACTCCCAGCTCCATGTGCAGCCGTTTCAGCTCGACCTGCATCTGCTCGCGCAGATTCTTGTCCAGCGCCCCCAGCGGCTCGTCCATCAGCAGCACGTCGGGATCGAACACCAGCGCCCGCGCCAGCGCGACACGCTGCTGCTGGCCGCCGGATAGCTGCTTCGGCTGGCGGTCGCCCAGCCCCTCCAGCCGCACCATCTGCAACGCGTTCAGCACCCGCTCCTGGATCACGCTGCGCTGCAACTTCCGCATGCGCAGCGGGAACCCGACATTCTCCGCCACCGTCATGTGCGGGAACAGCGCGTAGCTCTGGAACACCACCCCGAAGCCGCGCCGCTCCGGCGCCAGCGCCGCGATCGAGCGCCCCTTCAGCCTGATGTCTCCCGCGCTCGGCGGCGTGAACCCGGCAATCATCATCAGCGTGGTGGTCTTGCCGGAGCCGCTGGGGCCGAGCAGCGTCAGGAACTCGCCCGCCGCGACCTGCAGATCGAGCAAATCGACGGCAACGAAATTCGGATAGCGCTTGCACAGCCGGTCGAGCACGAGGAAATCCGCCGCCGGCGCCGCGGCATCCAAATGTCCGCTCACGCGTGCGCCCCGTGTGCGTCGCCGGCCCCGGGCAGCAAGCGGTCGACGTGGTGTGCATGACGCGCCAGCCCGACGCAGTATGTCTCCACCATCCCGCTGATCTGTTGCAGCAAGACGCGCGTCTCCTTGTTCGCCTCGCGCAGCGCCAGCACCCGCTCGTTCACCTTGTGGCGCAGCGCGGTGAAATCGATGCCGGGAAACCTGCCATGGTCCAGCACCAGCCGGCCGCCCGACCATCACGCTGTCCACCGCGCCGCCATTCTCGGTATGCACGAGCTGATGCGTGGGATCGTTCAGCGGCACGAAATTCGGATGACCGAGGTCCAGGAACACGATATCCGCCTTGTACCCGGGCGCGATCCGTCCGATCTGCCCCTCCAGCCCCAGCACACGCGCGCCGCCTTCGGTCGCCATCTCCAGCGCGTCTTCCGCGGACAGCCAGCGTTGCGGATCCACCGAATCGATCCGGCTCACCATCGCGGCCAGCCGCATCGCCTCGAACATGTTCTGGTTGTCGGAGCAATGCGGGCCGTCGGTACCGATGCCCAGCGCAACCCCGCGCGTGCGCATCCCCCGCACCGGGGCGACGCCGGATCCCAGCCGCAAATTGCTGCCGGGATTATGCGCCACCGACGCCCCGTGATGCGCCAGCCGCGCGATATCGTCATCATCCAGCCAGACCGCGTGCGCCGCGGTCAGATTGGCACCGAGAAAGCCGATCGCCTCCAGGTGCGCCGTCAGGCTGCGGCCATAGCGCCGCATGCCGGACACCGCCTGCACCTTCGATTCGCCCAGATGCATGTGCAGCCCGAGCGCGGCATCCCGCGCCAGATCGCGGCAGGCGAGCATGAATGCGTCGCTGCAATGCAGCGGGATGGTCGGCGCCAGCGCCAGCAAAACCTGCTGCTTCCCCGCTGTCCCAACCACGCACGATAGCGGCCAGCGCGGCGACGGTTTCTTCGCGCGGCGCCAGCGTGAACCGATCGACCTGCCGCCGCGCCGGCGCCGGCAGTGCATCAAGCAGACCGGGAATCGCCTGATGGAAACTGCAATCCGCCACCATCGGCGCCAGCACCACGCGCAGCCCGGCTTCCCGGTAGCCGCGTGCCGCCGCTTGCAATCCTTCCAGGCTGGGCAGCGGAAATTCGTAGAACAGGTCGTAGGCCGCGGTCACGCCGGCGCGGATCATGTCCAGGCCGCCCAGCAGGCAGGTCAGGTATTTGTCTTCCAGCACGCGGTTCCCGGTCAGGTACGGCCCGGCATGCAGCAGCAATTCCAGTGTCCAGCGATCGCCGCTGCCCTTGGCCAGATTGCCGTGGCCGTGCGTGTGCGCATTCACCAGCCCGGGAATGAGCAGCCGGTCGGTCGCATCGATGGTCCGCGCATCCGGCGGCACCGCAAAGCCCGGCGCGCCGATCTGCATGATCGTATCACCGATCACCAGCAGGTCCGCCGCAACCGCCTGGTGCGCTTTCCTGTCGAGGAGTTGGCCGCCCCGCACGACCACGGCTGCTTCCGACACGCTGGTTCCGCCCCCTCGATCCCCGGCCGCGCTGGTGCAACCGCACAGCGACGACTAACATAGCGCGCAACGACGCCGAGGGGAAACCAGGGATGACATTCTCGATCGCCGGGCTGTGCCGGCGAACTGGCGAATTTGGTTGCGCGCTGACCACGTCCAGCATGGCGGCCGGTGCCCGAGCCGCCTTCGTGCGTCCCGGTGTCGGCGTGGTGCTGTCGCAGGCGCGCTCCGACCCTCGGCTGGGGGTGCTGGGGATCGCGCGGCTGGAGGCCGGCCGGCCTGCGCCGGACGTGCTTCGGGACATGGTCGCATCGACACCGCACGCGGCCTGGCGCCAGCTCGCGGTGCTCGATCTGGCCGGGCGTACCGCCGGCGCCACCGGCGCGCACTGCACCGACGCCAAGGCGGAATCGCCCGGCGATGGAGTGGTTGCGGTCGGCAACGGACTGGCCAACGCATCGGTCGTGCCGGCCATGGCGGAGGCGTTTCGTGCCGACCCCGCGCTTCCGCTCGCGGAACGATTGCTGCGTGCGCTGGAAGCAGGGCTGGAAGCCGGCGGAGAAGCGTATCCGCTGCGCTCGGCCTCGCTGCACATCGCCTGGCCCCGCGTACCGTTCCTGCCGGTGGATTTACGCGTGGATTTCCACCCGACGCCGATCGCCGAGCTGCGCCGATTCTGGTCGCTCTGGGCACCGATGGCGCCGGCTTATGTGGAGCGCTGCATGGACCCGGAGAAGTCTCGCCCGGCGGCGGATATCGAGGGGCATCCGTCGGACTGACCGGGTGTGCGCGTGGCGAAGCAGCGCGCCGACCAGGCGCTGGTGTCGCGCGGCCTGGCCGACACGCGCACGCGCGCCCAGGCGCTTATTCTGGCCGGGCAGGTGTTCAGCGGCCAGCGCCGCGTCGACAAGCCCGGCGAGTTTCTGCCCGACGACGCGCCGCTGGAAGTGCGCGGGCAAGACCATCCGTGGGTGTCTCGCGGCGGGCTGAAGCTCGATCACGGGCTGAGGGTGTTTGGTCTGTCCCCGGCGGGGCGCGTCTGTCTGGATGTCGGCGCTTCGACCGGCGGCTTCACCGACGTGCTGCTGACGCGCGGTGCCGCGCGGGTGCACGCGGTGGATGTGGGCCACGGCCAGCTTGCGTGGAAACTGCGCACTGACCCGCGCGTGGTGGTGCATGAACGCACCAATGCGCGCTATCTGACGGGCGTCGAAATACCGGACCCGATCGAGGCGCTGGTGTGCGATGCTAGTTTCATTGGCTTGGCAACGATCCTGCCGGCGCCGCTCGCGCTGACTGTCCCGGGCGCCTGGGCGATCGCACTGATCAAGCCGCAGTTCGAGGCCGGCCGCAGCGCGGTCGGCAGCAAGGGCGTCGTGCGGGATCCGGGGATTCACGATGCTGTCTGCGCGCGCATCCAAGGCTGGTGGTCGGCGCTTCCCGGCTGGCGGGTTCTGGGCATCGAGCCAAGCCCGATCACCGGCCCGGAAGGCAACCGCGAGTTTCTGATCGCGGCGATGCGGACGGAATGATACCAGACGGCAGGGCGAGCAGTCGGGAAAAAACAAAATCTCCGTTGTCTCAATAGAGCCTAGCCTTGTGATATATTGCTTTGTCCGGAGGAAATCGACCCTAATGAGAAAGATCTTCCGTCTCACGTCCTCATCCCATTAGGATATACTGTAACGGGAGGGACGGACGTGTTCCTTGGCGTCTATGGCGATAACGATGTCACAACGGCGCGGACCTCATTGCAGCAATAGGTCGGCGAGAAAACATCTGAGCGGATGCCCAAACTCGAGCAGCTATTTTCCGCGGCCCAGGTCCTCTACTCCAGGCTGGAGTGAATTAATGGCATGCTTGTGGGAGTGGGATATCTGTCAACGCGGCCGCGTAATTCTGAAGTTTCACCCACCCGTCCGTGCACAAGTTGCCCCCACCGCTAGAACTTTCACAAAAATCCTGCCACTGCAGAGAAAGAGCTTTCGCTCGTGTCGTTAAGTCGCGTGCTGGAAACTCCAGTTCCAATGGTCCGTTGGAGGAAAGCGTGCGACCTGCGAGACGTTCGTAGTGGTGGATGCCGATCAGCGCGGCGATAATAAATATCGGTGCAGGGGGATTCATGCCATAGGACATCATCTTGCCGAAGCCAATCCGGTCGCATGCTTCCTCAACGCTCATGGGGTCACTAGGCATTGTGGATTGGCATGTGCTCCCATATAAGAAGTGAGATAATTCGTGAGCGAAGATAAAGGTATAAACATATGCTGCGGCCGCCACGATCTGAGGGATATATTTCTTGGTATCAAGTGCCAGGGCCGTTGTCGGGAAATTGATCTTGCACTGCTGACCGCCTTGCGAAGACAGCGAAGCCATCCAGCTACGAAATCCTGTCGGTGACGCCATGTCGCTGGGGTCATTAACGGCGTCGTCCAGTACGCGGGTAACAGCAATATTGATAAAGTCAATTAAACCCGTGCTGAACCAAATTCTAATTTCACTCGGTGTGTTTCCAATAAAGGCTCCAACTCTCCCGTCTCCATAGATAATGATTCGGACGTGGCGATTTTTCGAGGCGCATCCGGGAACTCCGCAGTGTGCCCGTTCAGCGTCGTCAAATGAGCCGCTTAGGAAGGGGACAACAGGGCGATACACTTCGACAATCGAAGCTCCGTTAGGAAGAGTGGACTGGAATGTGCTGCATTGGCTTGTTAGGTCAGGAACTGGCTGTTGAACGTTCCCCTTGTGAATGATCATGCAGCCGCCGCCACTGTCAAATTGCTGACTTACCGCAGTGCGTGCATGGAAAACGACCCCTGCTAAGCAAACAACAAACAGGTATATGCACAAGCGTAACATGTTACTATCTCTCGTAATCGATCCGTAGCTAGTCAGCTTCTGGGCAGCCGCACCGCTACCCTGTGAGGCATCCATCTCCGTCTGACAGATTGTTGCGAAATCTTCTAACGTCGGGGTTTGGCGGAATTCTTCATCGTATCTCTTCTGGCAATCAGGGCTGCCCGGATGAGCTTTCTCGCACGAGATCAATTGCGCGTAGGCAGCCCCTAAAGTTACGCTCAGAGGGATTTCAGGTCGGCCACTTTCGCCGCGGCCCGCAAGTCCAGAATAAGTCACGGTTCCTGTTCCCGGCGCACTTGGAACTGCTTGCGAAACAGTAACTTTGCTGAACATTATATACGCACCAAGTGCAATTCCCAGCAGGAAACAGAACGATCCCGGTGCAACAGCGGAGATGCTGCCCGACCACTTCCTTTGAAAAGTAGCGGCTATTTTCATCTCGCCAGCAACACCCATTCGAAACAGCTGGTAACCAATTAAGATTAGCAAGGGAACGCAAGCGACCACCACTAGTCGTTCTAGGCCGCGCAATAGTTCGCCCATTGCCATGCCCGCCAGATCCCCTCGTTTGGCACTCCAATGTATCGCTAGCATATCGCGGTGAGGAGTGGCTAGGTGCGATCGGCAGAATTGGGGCTGTGCTGTTATCGCACGTTATCCACTTTCGGGCACATAAACATGACGCCGCAGCCCTACCCACCCACCCCCAACCAATCCTCCGACCGCAGCCCCTCCACCCGCCCGAACTCCCTCAGATTCCCCGTCACCACCACCAATCCCCGGCTCCGCGCATGTCCGGCGATCATCAGATCATACGCGCCAATCACCAGCCCACGACGCTCCAGACTGGCCCGAATCTCCGCCGTATGCGCCGCCGCGCCGCTATCGAACGGCAACACGCTCATCCGCGCCGCGAAACGCTCCACCACCTGCCGGTTCTCGGCCGGACGCGCCGACTTCTCGGCCCCATACAGCAACTCGAACAGAACCACATCACAGATGCACAGCGCGCTCGCTTCGGCGTTGAAGCGCGGTCGCAGCCCGACCGGACGATCCCGAATCACCCGGATACAGAAATTCGTATCCAGCAGATAGCGCAGCATCACAAGCTGTCGCGCACCTGTGCCGCCGGCTGCGCGCGTTCTCCCAGATCCACCCCGGGCGCCTCGAAGAAATCATCCCACGCGGCATCAACCGGCACGATGATCCGCCGTGGCCCATCCCGCAGGATCGTCACATCCCGCACGCTGTCATCGAAGGCGACCGCCTTCGGCAGCCGCACGGCCTGAGATCGGTTCGAATGAAACAAGGTCGTTTGCATGGCCATGGCTCCTATATACGGCGGTTCGAGAGGCTGAATATCCCACATCTAGCTCACGCAGGCAAGCATGACGCGGTCGCGATTGCATGGATACCGGCGGATCCCGCTTCGCGGGAATGACAATATGGGTGCGGGAATGACGATACGGGGCGGGGATGACGGCGAATGGGCATGCCGGCCAATGGGAGTGGGTCCGCCTTCAGGACGGTCGGCATCACCCCACCACCTTCCCCACCTCCCGCCGCAGCGCCGGCAGCACCTCCTCCCCGAACCACGGGTTCCTTCTCTCCCACGCCGCCGTCCGCCACGACGGATGCGGCAGCGGAAACAACCCCGGCAGCCACTCGCGGAACCGCCGCACCCGCTCCGTCATCGCCCCCGGCCCCAGCGCGTCCGCCTGCGCGTACCCACCCACCAGCAGCGTCAGCCTGATCTCCGGCATCAGCGCCAGCAGCCTTCCCCGCCACAGCGGCGCACACTCCGCCCGAGGCGGAGCATCGCCGCCACTCGCCAGCCGCCCCGGATAGCACAGCCCCATCGGCACGATCGCAACCACCCGCTCGTCATAGAACATGTCGCGCGACATATTCAGCCACAGCCGCAGCCGGTCCCCCGACGGGTCGTTCCACGGGATACCGGTTTCATGCACCTTGGTCCCCGGCGCCTGCCCGGCGATCAGCAGCCGCGCGGTCGCGGACACGCGCAGCACCGGCCGGGGCCCCAGCGGCAGGTCCGCGCAGACGCGGCATTGCCGCACCTCCTGCGCCAGCCGCTCCAGCGCGGCATCGGCCGAACCCGCCTACCTCACTGCGCCGCCGCCACCGCGCTGCCTCCTGCCGCTCCGCCATGTCACTCTCGAACAGCTCCTTCAACTCCGCCGCCGCCTGCTGCGAACTCTGGATAAGCTGCTGCTCGTCGTAAGCGATCGCATGGGTCTCCTGCAGCGACCGTTCATCATGCTGCTCGAACAGCTCGATCGCCCGATGCGCCAGCTCCGGCTCCACCCCCAGCTTTTCCAGCACCATCTCCGTCAGCCGCAGGCTGGAATACAGCGTCTCGCGGATAATCCCAGCTATATCCAAATCCATCAGCCGGTGCGCATGCCGCCGGTTGCGCGCCCGGGCATAGATCGCCAACTGCGGAAAGTGTCGCTTGGCGATCTCCGCCACCAGCAGCGTCTCGTCCATTTCGTCCAGCGCCACCACCAGCACGCGCGCCGTCTCCGCCCCAGCGGCACGCAGCACCTCCTCGCGCGCCGGATTGCCGAAATACACCTTGTTGCCGAACCGGCGAACCACCTCCACCTGCGCCGGGTCCTTGTCCAGCGCGGTGAACGCGATCCGCTGCATATTCAGCACGCGCCCGACGATCTGCCCGAACCGGCCGAACCCGCAGATGATCACCGGCGCGCTGGCATCGTCGATCTGGTCGTAGACCGGCTCCTTCCGCACCTCCAGCCGCGGCACGATCCAGGATTCCGAGGCCGCGAACAGCACCGGCGCCGCCATCATCGACAGCGCGATCACCACCGTCGCCAGGTCCGCCAGGTCTTGCGCCAGTACCCCGCTGGCCACCGCCGCGCCGAACAGCACGAAACTGAATTCGCTCCCTTCCGGCAGCGCCAGGCTGAACCGCAGCGCGCTGCGCAGGTCGCGGCGCTTGATGAAACCCAGCACGAACGCGATCGCCACTTTCGCCACCAGCAGCACCACCAGCCCGACAACCACGGTCGCCGGACGCTGAACCACAAGTGGCAGGTTCGCCGACATGCCGACGGAGATGAAGAAGAACCCCAGCAGCAAGCCTTCGAACGGCTCGATATCGGCCTGCAATTCGTGCCGATACTCGGAATCCGACACCAGCACGCCGGCCATGAACGCGCCCAGCGACATCGACAGACCCGCCCAGTGCGCCAGCGCGGCGGTCCCGACCACCAGCAGCAGTGCCGTCGCGGTAAACACCTCCGGCGTGCGCGCGCCGCCGACCAGGCGGAACAGCGGCCGCACCAGGAAACTGCCGCCCACCAGGATCACGGCGATCACCGCGACGCCTTTCACCACCTCCTCCCACGGCACCGTCGTGGGAACGGCGGGATGCGACAGCAGCGGCACCAGCGCCACCAGGGGGATGAACGCCATGTCCTGAAACAGCAGCACGGCGAAGCTGTCGCGGCCGGCGGTGGTCGGCAGCAATTCCCGCTCCGCCAGCATCGGCAGCACGATCGCGGTGGAGGACAAGGCCAGACCGGCCCCCAGCACGAGCGCACCGGTCCACGGCACCCCGACAAGATGCGCCAAGCCGGCCAGCACGGCGGTGGACGGGATCATCTGGCCCAACCCGAGCCCGAACACCGCCTTGCGCAGGACCCACAGCCGATGCGGCCGCAACTCCAGCCCGATCAGGAACAGCAGCATCACCACGCCGAGTTCCGCCACGCTGCTGATCTGGCCGACATCCGTCACCAGCCGCAGCCCCGACGGACCGATCACCACGCCGGCAATCAGGTACCCCAAAATGCTCCCGAACCCGAGGCGGCGAGAAATCGGCACAGCGATGGCGGTGGCCGCCAACAGGGCAACCAAGGTTTCCAGCATAAGGACAGGCTCCGGTTAACGCGTCTCGGTGCGTCTATGACCACGTGGGGATGTTACCGCGGTGCGCCATCATGCGATAATGGCGCCAGACGCCGGCCGCCGTTATCCCGCCGCTTTTATCCCGAGGACAGCCCATACTGCCGATACAGCTCTTGCGTCAGTTGCAGAAACGCCTGATCGGCCTTCGTTCCACCGACATTCGTCATCAGCACCATGGCGAAATCTCGGCTCGGCTGCACGACGATCGAAGCGAAATTCATCGTGTTCGATCCGGCATGCTGCAGCAGCGGCTCCGGCGCGTCGGGAAGCATCGCCAGCCCCCAGCCGAGCGCGTACCCGATGCCGACCGGCGTTCCCGGTTTTGCATCAGGCCGCGGCGGCATGCCAATCACCTGCGTGTGCAGCTTACGAATGGTTTCCGGTCGAACCAATGCCGGCCCGCGCCGACCCTCGGCTGCATTCCAACCGGCCCAGGTGGCGAAATCGAGCACCGACAAGTGCACCGTTCCCGCTGGCCCGAGCACCGCCGGCACATCACCGTTCGGGCCGGCCAGCATCGGCTTCAGTGTCCCGTCATCGCGCACGAGATGACCGAGCGGCGCATCCACCCGTCCCACGCTCGCCTGTGGCCCGATGCCGGCGCTGCGCAGCCCGAGCGCGTCGAACACGCGTTCGGACACCAACTCCTCCCAGGTCTTGCCGCCGGCCCGCTCGATGATCGCGCCGGCCACGGTGTAGCCCAGGTTCGAGTAGGCGAACTGCGACCCCGGCTGGGTCGCCAGCCTCTGTGTGCTGCTTTCGCGTATCACCCAGTAGCGAAGCTCATCCAGGTTGAGCCCGTCCTGCGCATAGGAGCGGTTGATCACGTCGATGAATGCCTGGTTGTCGCTCGGCAACCCGCTGGTGTGGGATAGCAACTGTTCCAGCGTGACACCGCGCAGAGCCGGGGTCATCGTCGGCGCCAGGTCGGGAAAGCTTTCCCCGACCGTGCTGTCCCAACGGAGCTTGCCGGCCTCGATCATCATCGCGCCGAGCAGCGCGGTCATCGCCTTGGTATCGGACCCGATATGGAACCGGTCATCGATGGTGACCGGACTATCCGAGCCCATGCGCCGCGTGCCCACTGCACCGGAGGCAATCACACTGCCCTGCCGCACGACGGCGGCGGCAAGCGCCGGCAGGTTGAAGCGCAAGAGATATGGCTGCAGCAGCGCATCGAGCGATGTACCGACAACGCGCCGTGCGTCCTGCGCCGTCGCAGTCGATGCCGTCAGGGTTGCCGCTCCCGCGGTTGCCGCGACCTGGGTCATGAAGCCTCTGCGAAGCATCGCCGTTTTCCCCTGGAATGTTGCAGTTGAACAGGTAATACCAGACCGCATTGAGGGCCACCTACGTTCGTCGTTCCCCGCGCATATGGGACTCCAGTTAAACCCTCGGAATTTCGTGGGCTCTCGCGTGGATTCCCGCTTTCGCGGGAATGACGAACACTCTCAATGTGGTCCGGTATAACACCCGCGGTGGTGTCGGGACCCGCAACGGATGTTTCCGCTACGGCGATGTGCTCGGAAAGTCCACGACGGTGTAATCGAGCGGCAGCTCCTGCAACATGCTGGGTCATCGCCGGGATTCGCTGGGGGGCCTAGGCCGCCATCCAAGGCAAGCGCGGGGCTCTGCCCCTGCACCCCGGCAAAGGCTGTGCCTTTGCGATCCATCCGTTTGGGTTGGGTGTGGGGGTGGGTGCTACCTCGCTGCAGGTAACGTCCGCGTTGGCACCCACCCCCAACCCAAGTAGCGGGTTCCAAGGGCTCGCCCTTGGCGGAGTCCAGAGGGCAGCGCCCTCTGGCGGGGCCCGGGGCCGCGTCCGCCACCTCGACAAATACCCGCACCGCCCGTACACCATCTCGTGTTTGAAGAAACCCGTTCACCCGCGCTATGCCCTCGGCAGACGATGCGCGGGAGCAGGTGAGGGAGCCGGCCATGCGACTGGCGAGCCTCCAGCGGCTGCTGCGTGTTCTTTTGGCGTGTGCCATACTGTGCCCGGCCGTATTGCCGATGCTGGCCGTACCGGCGTACGCGGCCAACGGCGGCTACAGTCGGCCGGGCTCAAGCTATAGCTATAGCGCGCCCAGTCGCCGGCCGTCGGTCGGCGGCAATGGGGGGTATGCGCGGCCGTCCTCCTCCAGCCTGGGCAGCGCTTTCCAGGGCGGGCAAAGCGGCGATCAGGCGATCTCCCGCCAATCCTCGGGCCAGGCGCTGCGCGACTATCGCGCCTCCCAGCAGCCCGCCGCGCCGTCGGAAAGCCGGCGGCCGTACAGTGGCTCGGGCAATGGCGGATGGCTCAGTCAACCCAGTCCGCGCCGACCCGAGCCGTCCTGGCCCAGCGGCGGATACGGCGGCGGATACGGCGGCGGGTCATACGCCAATGGATCGTACGGCGGCAGCTCCGGCGTATGGAACGCGGTGCTGGCATGGTCGCTGCTCAATTCGCTCTCCAACGCCAGCAGCAGCGCCTGGTTCCGCAACAACCGGAATGACCCGGGTTACGCCGACTGGCGCGCCCAGGCCGAGCAGGTCGCCGCGCGCGATCCGACCGTCGCCCGCAAGCTCTCTGAACTCGATGCCTCCATGGCGCAGCCCCAACCCACCGCCGCCGCGTCTTCGAGCAGCGGCGGGTACGAGGTCGTCTGGATCATCGTAGCCCTGGGGCTTGGCGGCTTCGTGGCGCTGTGGGTGCTCCGCAATCGCGCCAGCGCCGCCGCCTCGGCGGGGCCGGGAAGCCCAAGGCCGCCACCCGGTCTCTCCGGCAGTGCCGCCAGCCGGTTCCGGGTCGGCATGACCATGCCGGTCGATCCCGCGCCCTTCCTGCTCGCCGCCGGCACGAAGGTGAAACCGCCGCCGGCGGACGGCATGATCAGCGTCGAGGCGCTCGGCCTGATCAGCGACGGCACCGTGTCGCTGCACCGGCTCTATCTGCCGGGCCGGGACAGCTTCTTCATGCTGCATCTCGGGCCGGACGGCGCGCCTGACGAATGCCGGTATTTCTCTCTGCTCGACCAGGTCACGCCGGCCAACCGAGATGAATGGGGCTTCTGGCTGGATCCGACGGAGGGCGTGATCGGCTGGCCGCAGTTCCAGACCAAGGACGGCAAGCTGTATGATCGTGTGTGGACGCCGGGCGGCAGCCGCGTGCAGCCGCGCCAGCAGACCGAGACACTCCAGGATCTGACCGGCACGACTCAGCGCAAGCTGCAGACCATGCTGTATGGTACCCGCGCCGCCGGGGTGCAGGCGGCACCGGCCTTCGAATACGTGCTGGTCACCGCGGTCGAGCAAGGCAATCAGGCCTGGGTCGAGGTTCACGCCGGCATCGACATCAACCCGGCGGCGCTGGCGCTCCCCGCCGTATCACTGTCCAATTGAATGGAATGCCCATGAACCCTGCTGCCCCCGGACCCGTCGACAACGTGTTCGCCGCCCTGGTTCAAGGGGTGCCGATCCTGATCGTGCAGATCCTGGTCTGCGTGGTGCTGCTGGCGATCGGCATCGCCATCTATGTCTCGCTGACGCCGTTTCGCGAACACGAGCTGGTGGGTCGGGGCAATACCGCGGCCGGAATCGCGCTCGGCGGCGCCATCCTCGCACTGGCACTGCCGCTGGCGGCCATGCTGGCGACCAGCACCGCGCTTGCTGGACATCGCCGTGTGGGGCGTGGTCGCATTGATCCTGCAATTGCTGACATTGGCCGCGGTGACGCTGGCGATGCGCAATCTCGGCGCCCTGATCAAGGCGGACAATACCGCCGCGGCGATCGTGCTGGCCGCCGCACAGCTCGCCGTCGCGTTGCTCAACGCGGCGGCGATGGTACCTACCTGACATTGACACCCCTGAAACTGACACCGGACAAGGAGACACTGCGATGTTGGCGTTCATGCGAAACCTGATCGGCGTGAAGATGGACAGCGCCGCGGCCGCGGGCATGGAGGCGCTCGTGCGCTGGGACCCGAAATCCGCCAGCGCGGCGGAGCTGCGGACGATGGAGCAGCGGCTGGACGACCTTGGCCGCGAGGTCGCCCTGGCACGACAAGGCTACGACAAGGAGAAGCGCGAGGCCGACGCGATCCAGGCGCTGTCGCAGCAGCGCATGGCGGCGGCCGAGCAGTTGCAGCGGCAAGTGGCGGCTGAAACCGATCCGACGCGCAAGGCAGCGCTGGAAAAGAGCCTCGAAACCCTGGTCGCCATGCTGGAGCAGATGGCGCCGGAGGTCGATCGCGAGAAAAAGGACGAAGTGGACGCCAAGGATTATCTCACGATGCTGGAGCAGACCTATGCCGAGGCCGGCGGCAAGCTGAAAACCGCGCACTCCGAGCTGGAACGTGCCCAGCGCGACATGGGACGCGCCGCGCAGCAGCGCGAAATGGCCGACCGTCAGGCGGATTCGGCGCGCCGCGCCGCCGGCCTGGCCACCACGACCAGCAGCCTGACCGTGGCGCTGAAGGCGATGCAGGACGCCGCCAGCAAGGACCTGGCATCGGCCGATGCACAGATGACCAAGGTGAAGCTGCTGCGACCGACCCGGCCGGAGCAGGACGACCCGAACATCGCCGCCGCCATGAACGCCGCCGCCGGCAAACCTGCCGCACCACAGACCCTGAGCGAGCGGCTCGCCGCGCTTCAGGCCAAACGCGACTAGTCCATCAATTCCATGGAGGTCATCCACAATCGCGGAATTCCCTCGGTCACGTGGCGTGCTGTAGGCGGTCGAGGTGTCAATGTGGTGGTAGGGCATCATGGCGGCACCACGGCGCGTTATCGAGATTTCGATCGGAGCGGAAGAGTTGGCTTGGCTGGGTCGGTCGCGCGGTCGCGAACGGAGCCGGCAAGCCGGGTTGAGCGGGCGCGGATGCTGCTGGCCTATCGCGCGGACCCGTCGTCGACGGCGGTGGGCGGGCAATCGGGGTGACGCATCATACCGTGCGGCGTTGCCTTCGCCGCGCGCGTTCGGCTCGGGGCGATGGCGGCGCTCGAGGACAGCCCGCGGCCCGGCAAGGCGCCGCGATCACGCCGGAAGCGCGCGCGTGGCTGGTGTCGCTGGCCTGCCAGAAGGCCAAGGAACTGGGCTATCCGCACGAACTCTGGACGACGCGGCTGCTGGCGCGCCACGTCCGCGCGCATGCGGCGGCGGCCGGACATCCCTGCCTGGCGGAATATCGTTCAGGGCACGGTCTGCAAAATCCTCGCGCGCCATGAGATCAAGCCGCACAAGGTCCGCTACTATCTCGAACGGCGCGACGAGGCGTTCGAGGCGAAGATGGCCGAGGTGCTCTGCGTCTATCGCGAGGTCGCCATGCTGCGAGAGAGCGCGGAGCCGCGACCAACGTGGCGATCATCTCGTACGACGAGAAGCCGGGCATCCAGGCGATCGGCAACACCGCGCCCGACCTGCCGCCGCGGCCGGGATCGCATCCGACGTTCGCGCGCGATCACGAATACAAGCGCCACGGCACGCTCAGCCTGCTGGCCGGCATCGACCTGCTCACCGGCCACGTGCATGCCTGCGTCGAGGAGCGCCACCGCTCGCGCGAGTTCGTCGGCTTCCTCAAGCAGCTCGATGCCGCCTATCCGGCGGACACCGCCATCAAGCTGATCCTCGACAATCACTCGGCGCACATCTCCAAGGAGACGAAGGCCTGGATCGCAGCCAGCCGGAAGGCCGCTTCTCCTTCGTGTTCACGCCCAAGCACGGCTCCTGGCTCAATCTCGTCGAGGGCTTCTTCTCCAAAATGGCGCGCTCGATGCTTCGCCACATCCGCGTCGCATCCAAGGCCGAACTCAAGGCCAGGATCCTCGCCTATCTCGACGACCTCAACCGAGACCCCGTCGTCCATACCTGGACCTACAAGATCGCCGAGGCCGCGTGATAGGAGTCGATCCATGGAAACGCCGGTACCTGGCGGTCCAGTCGCGGTATCTGGGAGACACCGATTCTCTGCTGCATGGCGTGCGGGGGAGAGTCAGTGACTGTTGCATCGTGGTCTGGGAGCCTGTTGGCGTCGCAGGAGAATTGGCGCGGTTGAAGGATCGCCTGGGCCCGGTCTTTGTGCAACCGCGGGCCGAAGGAGACCGACAGCGCCTTTCTCGACGGTGTGTCGTCCGGGATCGAGCGGAAGACCGGCTGGTTGCTGTCGGAACGGGCTGGTTCGGAGCAGCAGCCGTATCGGATGCAGTCTCTGCTCGGCCCCAGCCACTGGAACGCAGACGGCTTGCGCGACGGCGTGCTGGTGGTCGACGAGGCCGGTTTCCTCAAGAAGGGTGAACACTCGGTCGGCGTGGCACGGCAATATTCCGGCACCGCCGGCCCGATCGAGAATTGTGAGGTCGGGGGGTTCCTGTCTTACGCAGGCCGCTGGGGTCATACATTGATCGACCGGCGGCTCTACCTTCCGCAGGCCTGGGCAGAAGAGGACGAGGCGCGCCGGAGGAGGACCGCGATGCCTGAAGACGTAACATTCAAAACCAAACTGGAGATCGCGCGCGGACTGATCACCGCCGCACTCGATGCCGGGAGACCCGGGTGCCTTCGTCTTGGGCGACGCGCTGTATGGTGCGGACCGGCGGCCACGCCGCATGCTGCAAGCACGCCAGCAGCCACACGTGCTGGCGGTCCACAGCAATGGGAGCCTGAGGCTTGGGGGCGGATCGCTCGAACTGACAACCGCCGAGCGTCTTGCCGGCAAGCTGAAACCTGATGACTGGTATTGTCGCGGTGCCGGTGACGGCGCCAAGCGACCGCGGCTGTATGATTGGCCGGATACAGCTGCTGTGGCCAGCGGACCCACACTGGCGGCATTGCCTGCATAGCGCAAGCCCGCGCGGCTATGCTGCACGCAGGCGGCCGGGCTCCACATGAGGCGGATTCCACCAAGGCTTCGAAGACCCGCCTGGAATCACGTCTCACTACCCCATCCAACCCCGCTTCGCCGCCGTTCCGCATTGATACCGAAATGGACTCCAGGCCAACTCGGGGAGGCATGCCGTGGAAAAACAGCTCGTGAGATTAGGATTGATGGGCAACTCCATAGAACAAATCGCCTCGTTCCGGACGTGTTGAACTACTGGAACGCAAATGCTTGAGTGTCCACGAAAACGGGTCAACTCCGACTTCCAATTTGACTGGTGGCCGAGGCTTCTCAGCAGTGGCCAGGTAGGCGGATCTCGAGTTGCCTGACGTCCAACTCAGGATCAGGAGAGGTAACGATCACAAACTCAGCGGTTTGGGCGGGAGGCCCTTGCTGCCCGGAAAAGCCCTCGTCGGCAAAGAAGGTATCAAAAGAATTCCTTTCCAAAGGATCGCACATCACAACCAGGACTCAAGCTCAAGGGCGCGAACTTGCTACAGCTTACGCCAAAGTACCTGTCGTAGTGTGAGGAACCTCGACCCTGATAGGTTATATGCAGCCTCATCGCGAAGTCAACCGTCGCGAAAACATCAAAGTGGCTTATGAAATCCACTATATCTTTAAATCGCCACCCAGCTACCATTTGCTCGCCAGTACCGCGCATGTACTCAAGAGCTCGTAAAGAAAAAAATGGGAAGATTTGCGCCGGATTGTCTACTTGCCCAGATTTGTCTCGAAATAATAGTGTCGAGAAGTACCCGCAATCTAATTTAAACAAAGCATCATACGTCAAATCTACGTTGTGTGCCACTCCGGTCTGTGTAACACTGATAAGTGTGTGTCTTTTGTCATATGCGAGGGAAAAATCCGGCTCGGGGTCCGATTCCGATCTGTCAGGACGAAGGACCTTGTAAACTCGTAGGTATTGGTCGATCTTTTCCTGCGGGGTCAGGGTTCGGTCCGCCAGGATCGCTTGGCAAGTCGTCCACAACATATAACGATCGAGCTGAGATTGATCGATATCGCGGTGCTTCTCGTTCAGCTCGCGGCGTGTCGCATCTACTGCTCCTTGTAATTGCGCTTCGCCAAGTAGTCGGGTAAACAACTGCGCCTTGCCTTGGACATCTCCCTTCAGCTCCTCCTGAACTTCGACTGGGACATCGTGTGGCTCCGCCCCGCAATTAACCTGGGCGACTACGGGTCCGGGGGACAAGATCACAGCCGCGGCCATCACTAATCTGACCAGCATCGTTCGCCTCGCTTCTCTCAGTGGGCATCCCCCCGATGACCGTCTACGGCAGAATAGCCACGAGCCGGACATTCAGCAACTGTGATATTGAACCTGCCCCGGTTTTATGGACGGAGTTTGGGACCAGGGTACCTGATCTGACTGCACTCGTCCTCCTGTGTCCGATCATTCTTCAATTCGGCGTCGCAGCGGAGCTATTCTGGCGAAAGGCCGCCGAGATCGCGACGTAGTTTATATCGGCAATTCACAGCCGATCAGGTGCTTGCGTGATGCAGTTGCGCTCGACCAGCTCGGGTGCCTGGGGCGGCCACGAAAACAGGTCAACTCCAGTTGATGGAACTAGACATTCATAAGAGGGACTTTGAGACGATCAGATCAAAAGGAATCAACTGCAACCGTGATCTCCGGCAGCCGCGTCAGAGGATAACCAGTGGCAGCAATTAAATCCGTGAACACAAGGTTAATGATTTTATCCAACTCCCGCAGCGAGCCAAAGCTCATGTGTGGGAAAAGTACGGGCAACTCTTTCAGCGGTTTGGGTACAGGTATGCTATTGGGAAGACGAATAGTAAGAGGCCGCTGTCTAGGCATTCCGTCAACTCTGATTGCAAAAGCGTATCCAGGTCCGGAGCACCCCCGCGGTAAGTAACACATCTGCCGTCCGAAGTAAGTTTGTCAGATGCGCTAATATCCAGCCAATGTAACACGCGTGCTCCTCGACGTAATGTCTGAACCCAAAATCGATCGAACCGTCTGATCGAACCTCGCGATAGCATGCTTCCATGTCGGAGGCAAAATCCGAGCGCACGCCTCGCATTATTGGTCGTTCGAGAGTCGGGTTGCAGGCTGCATGAGCTTTAACCGGGCGGCCACCAAACCTCATCTCATATTCTTCTTGCTGGGTAGCGACTTGCTGACCAAACAAGCGGCCTAAGTCGACATCACCGCCGACCGGCACAGCCGCAATCCAAAATCCAACCCACGTCTCCCATTCTTTACTAGGTGTCTGAAACCAATTTTCAAACCGACGCATAAACTCAGCAAAGCGCTTTTCAATGCGGCCTTCCCGTCGATCACGCGCCAGTGTCATTTCCTGAATATCACGCATGGTTATTGGCACGGAATTCGCGTCACGCCTGACATAAGATTCCTTGTCTGGACCACGGTGCGGTGCCCTTTGGGATTGGGGCACACGAAACAGAACTACCCCGCTACCGTCTGCCCCAATAGGTATTCCCCGTACCTGTAGGAAGGGTATCGTGGGATGCTATGGTCTGCGCGGAGCGACTGAGCCGTTCAGCCAAATCCAGGCAGCGCGGAACGGGAATGATCGACGTCGCAACAGGGGGTGATTCTGCGGATTCGGATACTCCTAGGCAGAGATGCCCACCTGAAGTGTTGGCAAAAGCCACGAGCTCCTTAAACAGTTTATCCAACGCGTATTGCGCGACCTTTCGTCCCTTAATCCAAGGGTCGGGTTGACCGTCACGCTCCGGGAGTTTTCCCTTGAATTCCAGCGAAGCCGTTTCAGGCCATCCAAGCAGAGCTCCAACGTCCTCAGCATCAATCGTGTCGAAAGCTTTGTCGAAAATACCAGACCACCCACCCCTCACTGGCACGCCAGACATTCCTCATAATCCACCGCCCCACCCCGCGCACGCCCCGGCCGCAGCAGCCACCAGCGGCAACGGTCCGATCCCATCATTCGCAACCGCCACCGGCACGCCGGTAAACTCCACCGGCCGCACCGGCTTCTCGCTCACCGTATCCGCCCGCTGGATCGACAAACTCCGGCAATAGTACAGCGACTTCACCCCCCGCTTCCACGCCATCAGATGGATCTGGTGCAGATCCCGCTTATGCACATTCGCCGGAAGAAACAGATTGACCGACTGGCTCTGGCAGATGAACGGCGTGCGATCGGCCGCGTGCTCGATAATCCAGCGCTGATCCAGCTCGAACGCGGTCTTGAACACCGCCTTCTCCTGCTCGCTCAGGAAATCCAGATGCTGCACGCTGCCGCTGCTGGTGGTGATCGACGACCACACCTCCTCCACATCCATCCCCTTCTCGGCCAGCAACTGCTGCAGATGCCGGTTGCGCACCGCGAAGCTGCCCGACAGCGTCTTCTGCAAGAACACGTTGGCCGCGATCGGCTCGATCCCCGGGCTCGAATTGCCCGCAATAATCGAAATCGACGCCGTCGGCGCGATCGACATCTTGTGGGAGAATCGCTCCATGATCCCCCACTCCTTCGCATCCGGGCACGCCCCGCGCTGTTCCGCCAGCAACTGCGACGCCGCGTCCGCCTGCGCGCGGATATGGCGGAACATCCGCTTGTTCCACACCTTCGCGACAACACTTTCAAACGGCACGTTCTGCGATTGCAGGAAGGAATGGAACCCCATCACCCCCAGCCCCACGGAGCGTTCGCGCATCGCCGAATAGCGCGCCTTCTCCATCCCCGGCGGGGCGCGGTCGATGAAGTCCTGCAGCACATTGTCCAGGAACCGCATCAGGTCTTCGATGAAGGTCGGGTGGTTCTGCCACTCGAACCAGCTTTCCAGGTTCAGCGACGCCAGGCAGCACACCGCGGTGCGCTCCATCCCGTGCTGGTCGCGCCCTGTCGGCAGCGTGATCTCGCTGCACAGGTTGGAGGTGCGCACCTCCAGCCCGGCCAGCTTGTGATGCTCCGGCCGCGCCCGGTTCACGTGGTCAGAGAAGATCAAATAGGGCTCCCCGGTCTCGATCCGCGCGGTCAGGATGCGGATCCACAACGCCCGCGCCGAGATCGACCGCACCACCGACCCGTCCCGCGGGGAGGTCAGCGGCCACGCCTCGTCCGCCTCCACCGCCCGCATGAACGCGTCCGGCACCAGGATGCCGTGATGCAGGTTCAGCGCCTTGCGGTTGGGATCGCCCCCGGTCGGGCGCCGCATCTCGATGAATTCCTCGATCTCCGGATGCGTCACCGGCAGATAGACCGCGGCCGATCCCCGCCGCAGCGACCCCTGGGAAATCGCCAGGGTCAGGCTGTCCATCACCCGGATGAACGGGATCACGCCGGAGGTCTTGCCGACCGCCCCCACCCGTTCGCCGATCGAGCGCAGATTGCCCCAGTAGCTGCCGATTCCACCGCCCTTGGAGGCCAGCCACACATTCTCGTTCCACAGCCCCAGGATGCCCTCCAGGCTGTCGGAGGCCTCGTTCAGGAAGCAGGAGATCGGCAGGCCGCGCTGGGTGCCGCCGTTCGACAGCACCGGCGTCGCCGGCATGACCCATAGCCGGCTGATATAGTCGTATAACCGCTGCGCGTGCGCCGCGTCGTCGCCGTAGTAAGAGGCGACGCGGGCGAACAGGTCCTGGTACTCCTCTCCCGGCATCAGGTAGCGGTCGTTCAGCGTCGCGCGACCGAAATCGGTCAGCAGCGAGTCGCGCGAACGGTCGATATGCACTTGGTAGCGGCCTCGCATCTGGACTGCATCGAGCACTTCGGATTCCCCTGGATTCATCCTGCGCTCTCCATTTCGGAGCCGGTCAGCCTCGGCGTCAAACAATATATAGCCATTCTGGCGAGTGGCGAACCCAACATGCGGGATGGCTGTTGCGAGCCCGCCACGCATCTCGCCTGGAAGCCCCCCGACGTTCCCGGTTTATTCCAGAATTTCGCTCCTGGCACGCCGGCAACAGTCCGGTCTGCCTTCGGTCAACCCACTCGCTTGTGACCCGTCGTCCCGAGCCTGCCATGATTCGAGCACTGGCCAGCCATGAATGGGGACCTGTTACGGAGCGCTTCCGCATTCACAAGGAGAAACCATCCATGCGTATCGCCTGGCTTCTACCGTTCGCCTTACTCGGCCTGTCGGCCTGCGTGAACGAGGCTCCACCCGCCGCGCCCGCCGCCACCCTCGTCCAGCCGGTCACGCCGGCACCGACCGTCATGACCAGCCCGGGGACGACCGTTATCACGCGCCCGTAAACCTGAGTACCGACGCCCACGGATGCGGGAGCGCCCGGGTTGCCGGAGCGCTCCCGTTCCGTTGGCACCCACTTGCGGCGCCGGCCCGGGCCGGCCAGCTTGGCGCATGCCGTCCGAAACCGGCGCTTCCCTTGCATTCTGGTGCTTGCCGGCTTGCAGGCGCGTGCTGCGGTCATCGTATCCACGGCAACGGCCATATGATGATGCTCGAAAAGAACAACCTCGACATCGCCGCGATGTTGTCCCGCTGGATCACGCCGGCGGTATCCCCGCACCGATCGGACAGTCGACCGGCCGGGTAATTGCGTCGCGAACGAACGAGCCGAGCGTGACCCTATCACCTCACATAACGTTTGCTGTTGCACCGCTCTCAAACGTAAATTGGCCCTCCTGCCATGGGAAAGGACGTCAAGCCAATGACCGGCGGCGGCGCTGCGACAGGCCACGATGACCGCTCGGGCAAGGGCCCGACCGACGACGAAAATACGTGGGTGAAACAGACCTTCGGAATCGATCCCACCACTTACGAGCCTCCTGCTCCGACGATGGTGCTGGCTGATCTGGAACTCACCCCCGGCCGGCCCTGGAGGTGGCGCCCCTCCAGGGCCGGCGAAACAGAAGCTGCCACGCCGCTCCACGCCGGAGCCGCAAACGATACCCCGCGCCAAACCGAGAATGACCGAAAAAGAACTGGACGCCTGGCGCAAGGCGCATCCGAAGGCAATGAGCGACCGTGTCGGATCGTTTCTGCCGGAAGCGATCTACCAACGATACACGCACCAGTACATGGTTTCGCGCGGGTTTATCCTCGTCGGCAAGATGAACATGGGCGCTGGTGGCGAAGATGAGATCTGGCTGAGCGACAAGGGCCTCGGGGCGGAGGTCGTTGTCGCGCGCGACATGATGTGGCCGGGAACGGCGCCCGCCCCCGAAGAGCCACCCGATGATAGCGAGCAGGAAGCTGAAGACGACGTCACGGAGGCGAGGCAGCGCGTCAACGAACTCAGGCTGGAAAAGGGCGATCTGATCAAGCGCCTGCAGGAGGTCCTGAAAATGCCACGGGGGCCCGAGTTTGAAAAAGCCGCGAAGGAGTACGAAGATCAGGAACTGACCTGGCTGGAACACATCGCCGACGACCTGGAGCGGATACAGGCGCTTCGCAAAGCGGCGCCGACACAACAGGAGAAGGATGATCTCGCTAGACAGTCGCAGAAGATCTGGGACATGTACAATGGTTTCCCGGCAACCGATGAGTGGGAAGGCAGATACGATCTGCCGGGCGATCCACCCTGAGCCAAAGCCCGGTGATGGTTATCACCGCGCATTCACACGCAGGCGGGAAAGGGCAAGTCGTTGGACACAGCGCCCATTCCCCGCTAGGGTGTTTATTATGAAACCATCCGAGCCCTTGCCGCCAGCCGCTATGGCGTGTTGCGTCCGCGTGTTCGGCTCCGTCCTTGCCGGCACCGACGCCGAGGGCAGCGACCTTGATTTAATGGAGACGCAGCAATTCTGCCGCCGTCCTCAGGGTGTCAGCGTCAACGCCCTGAGTTCCTTCCGAGCCGTGCCAAAGCTGCCAAGCTGATAGACCGACGCGCCAGCCGGCGAGAACGTGAACGACGCGAATGGTTCCGCCAACATCTTGTTCAAATACGTTTCCATCCCGACGCCGATCGTCACGTGTGGATTGAATCGCTTGCCCGCCGCGTCTGTGACGAAATTGGCGACGTAGCTGATCAAGGCTCCTTGAATGTCTCGCCCGCCCTCGTCGCTGAAGAACGCCGCCGGGGTACCTGTCTTCACCGTGTAGGGTTTGACGGCTGCAATGAGTTCATCTTGCAGCCGATGCAGGTCTTCAGTCGGTTCGACTACGATTCCCGCGACGCCGATCGGCGGAGCTGGAATGTAGTAATACTTGAACGCCTTCAGCGTCCATGCCGTGGGCTTCTCTTTGGCCATAACCGCGTTCGCCGCCGCAAATACCTTGTCGAGGTCGTCCGTGCGGACGAACTGCTGCAACATAGAGATGTGCGGATGGTGCGTCTCATCCAGAGCAAAGCCCTTCGGGAAGGACTTTCGGAGGCGAGCGTTGGCCGCCATCGCGTGCTGAACCATTGTCGCGTCAGGTTCGAGCGCGATGTCGATTGCCGTCACCGAGTTCTGCTGGGCGACTGACACCTGAGTCGATGCCAGCACTAACCCAAGGCCGATCCCGATAGCCGTGACGACCGCCAAGCGGTCATGCATATTGCTCCCTCCCTGTTGGCGCCTGACCTACGGGTGGGTAGCATTAGTGACCTTCTTGACGTGGTGTCAAATCTCTGTGGAGGCTTGGAACCACCTCTGAGCTGGAGGCATCGATGGCGGATGGTCAGTGGCTTCCCTCCTGGACCGACAGCGCGGCGAAATCCGCGATCCTCGACCTTGTCGCGCGTGTGACAGAGCAAGGAGGCACCGAATTCGTGCCGCCAGCCGGGCGCATTGCCACGTTTGACAACGACGGGACACTCTGGTGCGAACAGCCGCTTCAGATACAGTTCTTTTTCGCCTTTGACCGCGTGAAGCAGTTGTCGGCCAGGGACCCGACAATGCGCGAGCGTCAACCGTTCAAGGCCGTGCTCGAACACGATTACAATACGCTTTTTGGCCTCGGCAAACAGGCGCTGTTCGAACTGGCCTTCGCCACCCATGCGGGCATAACCGATGAGGACTTTGAGCAAGCTGCAAGCGGATGGCTGGCGACGGCGAGGCATCCCAAGTTCGGCCGGCTGTTCAAGGAATGCACCTACCGGCCACAGGTCGAGCTGCTCGCATACCTACGGGAGAACGGCTTCAAGACCTATATCGTGTCGGCAGGCGGCGTGGACTTCATGCGCGCGGTCGCGGAGGAAGCTTACGGCATCCCGCGAGAGCAGGTGATCGGGTCCAGCGTGAAACTGCGCTACGATTTGATAGACAACCGGGTTTCGCTCGTGAAGCTGCCGGAGCTCAACAGCTTTAGCGATCGGGAAGTAAAGGCGCTGAACATCGGCCTGCATATCGGCCGTAGACCACTATTGGCGTTCGGCAATTCCGACGGCGATCTCGCCATGATGCGTTACACGAAGTCCGGCTCAGGGCCACGGCTCGCGTTGCTTCTCCACCATGACGACGCAGCCCGGGAGGCAGCCTACGACCGAGAGTTCCGGCTGAGCCCGTTGTCCGAGGCGCTCGACAAGGCCCAGGACTACGGCATCACCGTCGTGAGCATGAAGCGGGATTGGAACGTCTGTGTTCTGATCGCCGTAATGACGGCGCTCGTCTTCGCAGATGGGTCTGGATTTCCCGTAGGAGATGAACGTAATGGCTCCGTATCGAGCCGCCGGACCATCCTCGCGGATCAGCGTCTTCCGACTTTCCGAATACTGGGCATTATATGGCCCATCGGCGACTTTTAAGCCGCTGTTTGTCGCGCCTAGATACCGTTGCGACTCAGGCCCAGCCGAGTTCTCTCATGGCCCATCCAGCGTTCCAGATTTTCGTCATGTGCCGAATCTTATCCCTATCGAATTCCATGACGTAGACATAATCGGTGGTCGTATTCTTCCCCGTTGGCGGGCAAGGACCGCCCTGACCAGTATGGGTGGCCGAGAAAACGCCATAGGCGCAGACGCTATGTCGATCGTCGTCCGTGGCAAACGACTTCACCACATAGCGTCCATCCGGCATGAACGTGAGCAAACCCTTCATCCAGTCGGTATAGCCTTGAAGCGTCCGAATGTCCGTCAACGGTTCCGATTGGGCAGTGAAAGTTGCACCGGGTGTGCAATACGCTCGACAAACCTCCCAGCCTTTCCCTGCTTCGCAAGCCTCGAAAAACTGTCTGGCGACTTCTGTGATGGTTGACATGTCTCACCTCCCTGACGGGATATTAGCCCCCATACGGAGCGGCACAAGGCGGCCGATGGCGCAGCACCGCTGATTGGATCGACGAGGCTCGACCTCCGGGTTCGCCCGAACCGAATCTGGTCAGAAGCTCGGGCGTCGAAGCCGATAAATGTTGCAACTACCCGTTCACTTCGCTCGCCAGTCCGGCGGCCGTGACGAATATTCCAGGACGCAATACGCAGCGGGCGAGGCATCAATGTGGTATCGGAATCGCTACGGGGTGAGATATATTTTACAGCGAATTCGATATGGCCTTGTCAAGTTGATCTACCGCAATGATCTTCCTGTGATACAGACCTCGGTTGATGGTTTCGCTTCAACCAATCCGATCGTATGCGCAATGTCCCGCCGCTGCGCCTGGATCCGCCGCAGATGGCCTGACGCCAGCTTAGCCTGCAATTTTGCGCCAATCGTGCCGTGACACTAGTCTCATCAATCACCGTCGCGTCTAAATCCCGCACCCCCAGTTGTACATCACGGACAGCCCCGAATCGCCCCGATGTACATCCCAGCGCGCCCCAAAACCCTCAGGTGTACACTTCACGGCGCCCCAAATCGCCCTGGTGTACATCCGCCCCCTACCTTCCCCACACCGCCGAAGCCCCCAGCAACGCCCACCCCACCATCAGCAGCAGCCCACCCACCGGCGCCGCACCCCCCACCCGCACACCACCGATCCCCAGCGCATAGACCGACCCGCAGAACACCAGCACCCCGGCTACGAAAGCCGCCCCGGCCCAATTCGCCAGCACCCCGCCGCCACGCCCCGCCCACAGTCCGCAGCCCACCAGCGCCAGCGCGTGCCAGCCCTGCATCTGCACCGCGTTGCGCACCATCTGCACCCGCTCCGCGCCCAGCCCGGCGAGTCCATGCGCCGCCCACGCCGCCATTCCCACCGCCAGCAGCCCGCATACCGCCCCGGCCCCGATCCACACCCGTTCCACCCGCAACACCCCCTGTTCCGTCGCCAGCCCGCCGCCTATACATCCCCAAATCATGCCGCGCGGCGACCTCTACCCCGAAATCGGCCCGTTCGAGACCGGCTACCTGCCGCTCACCGCGGGCCACGTCATGTACTGGGAACAGGTCGGCAACCCGCGCGGCCGCGCCGTCCTGTTCCTGCACGGCGGCCCGGGCGCCGGCGCGGGCGCCGTCCATCGCCGCTTCTTCGACCCCGAATTCTGGCGCGTGATCATCTTCGACCAGCGCGGCGCCGGCCGCTCCCGCCCGCTCGGCAGCCTCGCCCACAACACCACCCAGGACCTGGTCTCAGACATCGAGACGCTCCGCCGCCATCTCGGCATCGACCGCTGGATCCTGTTCGGCGGCTCCTGGGGCTCCACCCTCGCCCTCGCCTACACGCAATTGTACCCGGAGCACGTCGCCGGCTGCGTGCTCCGCGGCGTCTTCCTGGGCCGCGAGGCCGAAGTGGACTGGTTCCTGCACGGGCTTCGCGCGTTCTACCCGGATGCCCACGCCACGTTCGCCGGGTTCCTGCCGGAACCCGAGCGCGCCGACCTGCTCGGCGCCTATCTCCGCCGCCTCACCCACCCCGACCCGGCCATCCACATGCCCGCCGCCCGCGCCTGGTCGGTCTATGAAGGCTCGTGCAGCACGCTGCTCCCCAGCCCGGACACGGTCAGCTCCTTCGCGCAGGATCGCACCGCCCTCGGCCTTGCCCGCATCGAGGCGCATTATTTCGCCCACGGCCTGTTCCTGCCGCCCGGCGGCCTGCTCGGCGAGATGCACCGCATCGCCCAGGTTCCGGCCGAGATCGTCCAGGGCCGCTACGACATGATCTGCCCGGCCGCCACCGCCTTCGAGCTGGCCGCCAACTGGCCCTCCGCGCGCCTCTCCGTCGTGCCGGATGCCGGGCATTCGGCGCTGGAGCCAGGCATCAGGCGCGCCCTGGTCGCCGCGGTCGAACGGTTCCGCCACGGGAGGTAAAGCATGCGAGCAGGCGTGATCGGGCTCGGCACCATGGGCATGGGTGCCGCACTGAACCTGGTAAAGAAGGGCCACCACGTCACCGGCTGCGACATCCGGCCAGAGGCGCGAGAAGCCCTGGTCGCCGCCGGTGCCGCGGCCGTCGCCTCCCCCGCCGACCTGCCCGGCGATCTCGACGCGCTGTTGGTCCTGGTCGTCAACGCCACGCAGGAGAACGACGTCCTGTTCGGCCCGCACGGCTGCGCCCCGAAGCTGGCGAAGGGCACCGTCGTGGTCTGCTCCACCACCGTCGCCCCCGAAGCCGCCCGGCAGTTGGGAGCCCGCCTGGCCGAGGCCGGCCTGCTGATGCTGGACGCCCCGGTCTCCGGCGGTCAGACCGGCGCGGCGGCCGGCACGATGACGGTCATGGGCTCCGGCTCGGAAGCCGCCTTCACCAAGGCTCAGCCGATGCTGGACGCGATCGCCGGCAAGGTCTGGCGCCTGGGCGACCAGGCCGGCATCGGCAGCACGGTGAAGATGGTCAATCAGCTCCTGGCCGGCGTGCACATCGCCACCGCGGCCGAGGCCCTGGCGCTCGGCATCCGTGCCGGCGCCGACCCGCAGGCGCTGTATGAGGTCATCTGCTCGTCGGCGGGCAATTCCTGGATGTGGCAGAACCGCGTCCCCCACATCCTCGCCGGCGATGATACCCCGCTGTCGGCGGTCAATATCTTCGTCAAGGATCTGGGGATCGTGCTGGACCAGGCGCGCTCACTTGCGTTCCCCGCCCCGCTCGCCGCCACCGCGCACCAATTGTTCCTGGGCGCCGCGGCCCTGGGCAACGGCGCCAGGGACGACGCATTCGTCATTCGCGTCTGGCAGGCCCTGACCGGGATCGAGCTGCCGGGCAAAGGCTAGTATTCGACCCCAGAGAAGCGTGAGTCGGAAGCGGGTCGCCGGCCACTCAATTCCAGGCGCGGCGTGCCTTCGTTTCTCCGGTCTCGGTGGCAACTGTTCTGATTCAGGGCAGCAGCGGTTCCGGCGGAAGCTGCGGGATCGGACGGGCGAAGACCATAACCGGCCGAGCCTCCGAGCGTTACGATCTGTTCGCCTTCGGGTTCAGATCGTGTCCTGATTTTCTTCGGCGCCGTGGTGTGAAGTAGCTCACAGCGAGCCCCGCCCGTCTGTGCCTTGTTTATGTTTGAGAAAACGGTGCAGAGCCAGCTTGCATGGACCGGCGGTGCCGTCGCCACTACCTCCATTCTTGGCGGCGGCAATCTCTACCACTGGCAGACAGGCGGCTAAAACGGCCACTTGGCGCCGCCAGAAGACCGTGGCGACCAGCAGCCAGGAAGGGTCGGAAGACCCAGGAGCAGTAAATGTCTCAGGCAGTAGAAGTATATAGCTTCAACATACTCGCAGGTGAATCAATTCAGCTTTGGATTCATGGGTATGACCAGCACACCTTTGTTGGTTTCGACCTAAAGCCGGAACTTGTCGTTAACGGCGATGTTAATGGAAAGCCGGTATTTAGCGGTGAAAAACTATTTTTAGCATACAATGTTGTTGGTGTAGGAGAACATGTTGATACTACAGTAGGGTATACCCTCTTATTTACAAATCAGTCCGAAGGACCGGATGTCCAGGAAGTTTCGGGTTTTCTTATAAACCTGTTCGAACCAATTGTTAACTTTTGATCAACAAGGGGGAACCTGACATGAAAACTCGCATTCACGTCTGGCACGACCAGAACGGAAAAATCATTGCGGTGGGCAAACCCGCCAAACATATGGTGGACAGAGTACAGCCCATGCCTGTCAATCCAAGCCATTCTGTCATTTCAACTGACGTTGAAGAAGACTCGATAAAGAAAATACCTCAGACACATTTTGTAGATGTCGCCAACTCCCAATTGAAGCGTAAGGAGTAATCAGTGTAGTCAGTGTATGCGTGTAGCATCGTTCGATAAGCTCAGGCGATCACGAAATTCCAGACAATCCGTGGCGTTAGCAACATTCCTGCCAAAAGATCACACCAACGGAACGGTCAGCGCCTCGATCACCGCCCGCGTATCCGGCCGCACGCCGCGCCACCAGGCGAACGCTTCGGCCGCCTGCTCCACCAGCATGCCGACCCCGTCGGCGATCCGCCGCACCCCGGCCTGGCGTGCCAGGCGCAGGAACGGCGTCAGCCCTTTGCCGTAGACCAGCTCGTACGCCAGGCAATCCGCCGCGAACACGCCGGCCTCCACCGCCGGCATCTGGCCGCCCTGCCCCGCCGACGTCGCGTTCACCACCAAGTCGAACCCGCCGTGCATCCCCCGCGCCAGCTCATCGTAGCCGATCCCCACCAGCCGGCCGTCGGGGGAGAACTCCTCCGCCAGCGCCAACGCCTTGGCCGCCATCCGGTTGGCGATCACCAGTTCGGCGGGCCGCTGCTCCAAAAACGGCAGGATCGCCCCGCGTGCCGCGCCACCGGCCCCCAGCAGCAGCACGCGCCGGCGGTGCATCGGGCAACCGAGATTCCGCTGAATGTCGTTCACCAGCCCGATGCCGTCGAAATTGTCGCCGATGACGCGGTCGCCATCGAAACGCATCGCGTTGACCGCGCCGGCAAGCCGAGCGCGTTCCATCAGTTCCGTCGAATAGGCGAACGCATCCAGCTTGAACGGCGCGGTAATGTTCAGCCCGCGCCCGCCATCCGCCCGAAACCGGTCGATCAGCGGCGCAAACCCACCGATCGGCGCCTCCAGCGCGATATAGTCGATAGCCTGCCCCGTCTGCCGGGCAAACATTCCGTGGATCAGCGGCGATTTGGTATGGCGGATCGGCTGTCCGATCACCGCATAGAGGTCAGTCATGGCCCGCAACCCCGCGACTGACCGATACATTGACCGACCCTGGCCATCCCGGCCACGGAACCGGGCCCGTCGCGCCCGGCGCGGCGCAGAATATTTTCGGCAACGACCGGATTCTGGTACAGATAGGGCCGCTCCGTTCCACCTGGTCCACCCATTTACCTCTTGGGAGATCCCATAATGCCCAATGCTCCCGGCTGGCCCGGCATTACACCGCGCTGGACCACCAGCGCCAAGACCGGCCTCGGCACAGCATTGTCGTCAGTCAGCCGGGTCTGGTTCACCATCAGCCACGGCATCCTGAACGAAATCTACTACCCCCGCGTGGACTATGCCTGTACCCGTGACTTCGGCCTGCTGATCACCGATGAATCCGGCTTTTTCTCGGAAGAGAAGCGCGATTGCGACAACACCGTGGAAACGCTGGAAGACGGCGTCCCGTGCTACAAACTCACCAACAAGCATCGCGGCGGCCGCTATTGCATCGTCAAGCGGATCGTCACCGACCCCCGCCACGACACGCTGCTGCAGCAGATCCAGTTGGAAGGCGCCGACCAGCCGTTGCGGCTCTATGCCCTCCTGGCGCCTCACCTGGTCAACGGCGGGGCACACAACACCGCCTGGATCGGTGACTACAAGGGTCATCGCATGTTGTTCGCCGCCGGGGACGACACGTTCATGGCGCTCGCCGCCAGCCAGCCCTTCCTCGATTGCTCGGTCGGCTACGTGGGCGAAAGCGACGGCTGGCAGCAGCTCAATGCGTTCGGCCATCTCGCCGCGCTGTACGACCGGGCCGAGGACGGCAACATCGCCATGATCGCCGAACTCGCCCCGGCCGATACCGAGCCGCTGACGCTTGCCCTCGGCTTCGGGCGCAGCCCCAACGAAGCGGCCTTCCGCGCCCGCGCCAGCCTGCAACGCACGTTCGAGAACGTGGTCGAGGAATATGCCTCGGAATGGCGTTCCTGGCAGGCGCACCTGCGCTCGTTCGACCGGCGCGGCAACGGCCACAACACCTATCGCGTCAGCACCGCGGTGCTGCGCACCCATGAAAGCCCGGCGTTTCAGGGCGCCATGATCGCCAGCATGTCGATCCCCTGGGGCGCTACCAAAGGGGATGATGATCTGGGCGGCTACCATCTGGTCTGGCCGCGCGACCTGGTGCAGACCGCCGGCGGGTTCCTGGCCTGTGGCGCCGAACACGAGGCGCGTCGGGTGATGCGCTATCTGCGCGCAATCCAGGAGGCTGACGGAAGCTGGCCGCAGAATTGCTGGCTGGACGGATCGGCCTATTGGCGCGGCGTGCAGCTCGACGAATGCGCGTTCCCCATCCTGCTGCTGGACCTGGCATGGCGGCTGGGGATCATCCCGCGCCCGAACCTGAAGGTCTATTGGCCGATGCTGCGCCGCGCACTCGGCTTCATCCTTAACAATGGGCCGCTGACGGGCCAGGACCGGTGGGAGGAGGATGCCGGCTACACCCCGTTCACGCTGGCCGTGCAGATCTCCGCTCTGCTGGCAGCCGCCGACCTGGCCGAAGCGATCGAGGCCGACGTCGCCCCCGCCGTGCTGCGCGACACTGCGGACGCCTGGAATGCGCAGATCGAGGACTGGATCTATGTCTCCGGCACGCAACTCGCCACGGAATGCGGCGTCGAGGGCTACTACATCCGCATCGCACCGGGGCTGGTCGGTCAAGATCGCGCCGCGCCGCGCGGCCTGGTGCAGGTCCGTAATCGCGAGGACGGCGGTCTGCTGCCGGGCGACGAGCTGGTCAGTCCGGACGCACTGGCGCTGGTGCGCTTCGGCCTGCGCGCGCCGGGCGATCCCCGCATCCGCGACACGGTGAAGGTGATCGACCATCTGCTGAAGACCGATCTGCCACAGGGTCCGGTCTGGCGCCGCTATAACGACGACGGTTATGGCGAAAAAGCCGATGGGCGCGGCTATGACGGCACCGGCATCGGCCGTCCCTGGCCGCTGCTGACCGGTGAGCGCGCGCATTACGAGCTGGCGGCCGGCAACCGGGCCGAGGCGGAACGGCTGCTCGGCGTCATGGAAGCCTGCGCGGGCCAGGGCGGGCTGCTGCCCGAGCAGGTGTGGGACGGCGAGGCAATTCCCCAACGCGAGCTGTTCCCCGGCCGGCCCAGCGGCTCCGCCATGCCGCTGGTCTGGGCGCATTCGGAGCATCTGAAACTGTTGCGCTCGCTGGCCGACGGCGCGGTGTTCGATATGCCGCCGCAGACCGTGCGGCGCTACGTGAAGAACAGCACCCCGCCGCGCTGCCGGCCGTGGCGGCCTGATTGGCGCAGCGACACCATCGCGCCGGGCCGGGTGCTGCGCATCGACCTGCGGGAGCCGGCGATGGTGCACTGGTCGGCGGATGGCTGGAAGACCGAGACGGACACGTTTACGCAGGACAGCGGGTTCGGCGTGCACTACCTGGAGCTGCCCACGGAAAATCTGCCGAAGGGCGCGCGCATCGCTTTCACCTGGCGCTGGCGCGGCACGGGCGATTGGGTGGGGCGCGATTATCTGGTGGAAGTGGCGTGATGCCGTGGATGGGTTTCGTGGATATTTCTGATCACGCCTCGCTCGCCTGAGGTCGGCCCAGAGCGACCGGGCTTATATCAGCTGTTTGAGATGCTCGCTCGTCACGCTCACGCAGGCGGGCATGGCGCTGTCGTGATTGCTGGATTCCCGCTTTCTCGGGGAATGACGCGGAATGGGATGGCGGGGAACAAGAATGGGTCTGCCTTCAGGCCGCTGGCATCCCCTGCGAATTGGGAACGCAAATACTCGGTCCCTTCAGCAAAAAGCGCGCTGTTGATATCGCGCGATGGAGAAAGCGGCATTGCGCTTCGCGTGCAAGCATCGGGATGGCAGGGTACAAGAATGAGGTACCTTCAGGGCCGCTGCACCAGCATTCGCGCTTCGGGGTGAATGGGGGACGCGCGCGCCGTGGAGCACGCGGACGATCTGCACGCTATCGGGCGTGACACGGTAAAGAATGAGGTAGGGCCGCTGCACCAGCATTCGCGCTTCGGGGTGCAATGCCGGGCACGGCATGCCCACCTCCGGCCACCGCATCAACATCTGCACTCGCTCTTCGATGCGGTCCAATACGCGGTCCGCGGCGGTGGGACTCGCGGGCGCGATGGAAAGCCATATGTCGAGGAGATCGGCGCGGGCGCGGGCGGTGTGACGTAACCGCGGCACGTTAGCCCTTTGTAAGTTTGGCGAGCTTGCTTCGCGCTTCTGCCTTCAACTCCGGAATGTCGAGCGGCCCGGCGTCGCCGCTGGCAACGCCCTCCTCCCAGGCCCGGCGTAGCCGAGCGCGGGTCTCGACCTCCCGCTCATCGGCCCGCTCCAGCAGGCGCAGCGCTTCCCGCACAACCTCACTGGTGGAAGTGTAACGGCCGGAATCGACCTTGGCCTTGATCAGCCCGACCAGTTCGGGGGTCAAGGAAACCGAGATATTCATGCGGCTCTCCCGAGATAATACGAAGAAATAGGAATTTGTAATATAACAGCGTTTCACCTCTTCTTCTACCGGTCCTGAAATCGGCTTGCGAACGGGAACTGAAGCGACGAACGGCTTGCGTCCAGCCGTTCCAGACCGCCGCCAGGGCCGCCAAAGTGATGCCGCGTGGGCTCGAAACAAAAACAGTGACCGCCGCGACTGAACTCACCAATGACGAGGAAAGAGTCAAGAATTACGCCGATTGGTAGCGGATATCTCGGTTGGAGAGCCTGACCCGTTAACACGTCTGCGCAATCCAGCCCGCTCCGGCATCGTCGGGTTGTCATTTTCCCCCTCAACACCCTACCCTGCCCGCCTGCGGAACGGCCATGTGGGGACCCTGTGCCAGGACACGAAATCGGCGTCGATATCGGCGGCACCTTCACCGACGTCGTCTGCCGCAGCCCCGGCCAGCCGATCCGCACGCTCAAAATCCCCACCACCCGCGGCGACCCCAGCGCCGCGGTGCTCCGCGCCCTGTCCCGCCTGTCGTCGGATTTCGCCATCAGCCCCGACGCGATCACCCGTTTCCTGCACGGCACCACCATCGCCACCAACGCCGTCCTGGAACGCAAGGGCGCCAAAATCGGCCTCATTGCCAGCCAGGGCTTCCGCGACGTGCTGGAGATCGGCTTCCAGCTCCGCAAGGACCTGTATCGGATCATCCTGGAACCCGGCGCGCCCGTCTTCCTCGCGCCGCGTCACCTCCGCCGCGAAGCCATCGAGCAGGTCTCCGCCCAGGGCGAAATCCTTGTTCCGCTCGACGAAGCATCCGTCTGCCGCGCGGCCGACGAACTGGCTGCACTCGGGGTGCAGGCGATCGCCGTCTCCTACATCTTCTCCTTCCTCCACCCGGAACACGAGCAGCGCACGCGCGAACTGATCGCTGCCCGCCATCCGGAGATCCTGGTCTCGCTATCCTCCGAGGTAGACCCAGCGTTCCGCGAGCATGAACGCACCGTCGTCACCGCCTTCGACGCCTACATGAAACCCGTCGTCGGCCGCTACCTGGAGCGGCTGGAAGCCGGGCTGGCGCAGGCCGGCGTCGCGGCCCCGTTGCAGGTGATGCAATCGCGCGGCGGCCTCAGCGGCACGTTCGTCGCCCGCCAACGCCCGGTGCGGCTGTTCCTGTCGGGGCCGGCGGCGGGCGTGATCGGCGGCGCCATGGTGGGTCGCGCCGCGCAACGCCACGACCTGATCACCATCGATGTCGGCGGCACCTCCAGCGACATCGCGGTCATCGAGGGCGGCGAGCCGGTGATCCGCCCCGAAGGCTCCATCGCCGGATATTCGGTGCGGGTGCCGATGGTGGACGTGAACGCGATCGGCGCCGGGGGCGGCAGCATCGCCTGGCTGGACGGCGCCGGCGGGCTGCGGGTCGGGCCGCATTCGGCCGGCTCCGACCCCGGCCCCGCCTGCTACGGCACCGGTGGCGAGCAGCCGACCGTCACCGACGCCTCGGTCGTGCTCGGCTGGCTCGATCCGGCCTATTTCGCCGCCGGCGCCATGCATCTGGACACCGCCCGCGCGCGCGAGGCCATCGAGCGCGTCATCGCCCGCCCGCTCGGTCTCACGGCGGAACAGGCCGCGCTCGGCATCCACCGCGTGGTGAATGCACAGATGGTGGAAGGCATCAGGCTGGTCTCGGTACGGCGAGGGCTCGACCCGCGCCGCTTTACGCTCGTGGCTCTGGGCGGCGCCGGACCGCTGCACGCCACCGCGCTGGCGACAGAGCTGGAGATCGGCAGCGTTCTCATTCCCCGCTATCCCGGGGTGTTGTCCGCGGCCGGGCTGCTCGCCGCCCCGGTGGAACACGAGGTGGCCGCCGCGTTTCCCCGCCCGTTGCGGGGACTGGCGTTCGCTGATGTACGCCGCGCGCTCGATGCGCTGGACCAGCGCTGCGGCGAGCTGATGGCGGCCGAGACGCTGAGCGGGCCGGTCTCGATCCAGTATTCCGCCGACATGTGGTATATCGGCCAGTCGTACCATCTGGACGTGCCGTTGCAGCCGCACGCGCCCGACCCGATCGACGCGCTGTACCGCGATTTCCTCGCTCTGCACGACCGTATCTACGGCCACAGCACGGAACAGCCGGCCGCCATCGTGAACCTGCGCACGGTGCATCGCAGCGGCGGCACCAACCAGCTCGACGAAACCGCCTACCGCCCACGCCCGGGGAACCCGAGCAAGCCCTCACGGCGCATCCTCGTCGCCGCCATGACCGAGCCGGTCGAGGCAGCGATCTACGATCGCGCCGCCATGCCTGCCGGCATGCAGGTCACCGGGCCGGCAATCATCGAACAGGACGACACCACCACGCTGATCGAACCCGGATGGACGGGCCGAGTGCTGGAAAACGGGACGTTATTGTTAACGGCGGGGCTGCTGGAGGCAGGCGCATGAGAACGATGGACCCCATCACGCTGGAAGTCGTGCGCAACAAGCTGGACGGCATCGCCAACGAGATGCAGCTCACGCTGGTGCGCAGCGCCTTCTCGGCGATCGTGAAGGAAGGGCTGGACGCGTCCGCGGCGCTGTTCACCCTGCGCGGGGAAACCCTGGCGCAGGCGCTGGCGGTGCCGGTCCATCTCGGCGCGCTGACACCGATGGTCGGCCGCCTGATCCAGACCGTCCCCGCCGAGGACATGCACGAGGGCGACATCTGGATCCTGAACGACACCTACATGGGCGGCACGCATCTGCCGGACATCGCCATCATGATGCCGGTGTTCGCCGACGGCCGGCCGGTGGCGATCAGCGCGGCGATGACCCACCATCAGGATGTGGGTGGCATGGCGCCCGGCTCCACGCCCACCAACGCCACCGAGATTTTCCAGGAAGGCATCCGCATCCCGCTGCTGAAGTTCCGCGACGGCGACAGGCTGAACGACACGCTGGTCGCCATGCTGCGGCGGAACGTGCGCCTGCCCGACGTGCTGATGGGCGACATCAACGCCCAGGTCGCCGCCTGCATCACCGGCGCCCGGCGGCTGCACGCGCTGGCCGGGACGTACGGCCGCACGGGTCTGCTGGAGATGATCGACGAGCTGCTGGACCGCTCGGAGACATTGACCCGGCAGGCGCTGCGCGGTCTGCCGGCGGGCACATACAGCTATGCCGATTACCTCGACAATGACGGGGTCGATCTCGACCGGCCGGTGCGGATCGAGGTCGCGGTCACGATCGGCGACGGCACGATGCGGTGCGATTTCGCCGGTACGTCGCCGCAGGTGCGCGGGCCGTTCAACTGCATGCCGTCGGGCCCCTTTGCCGCGGCCTGCTTCGCCCTGCGCGCAGTCACCGATCCCGACGCACGCATTCCCAACAACGGCGGCTGCTTCCGCCCGATCGCGCTGGACCTGCCGCCGGCAAGCCTGGTGAACCCGGAGGAGCCGGCGCCGACCGGCTGCCGCACCTCCACCATCAAGCGCATCACCGGCGTGATCCTGGGCGCGCTGCGGCAGGCGGCACCGGACCGCGTGCCGGCGGACTCCGCCAGCGAGACGGTGATCATGCATTTCGGCGGCAAGCGCGCGGACGGGCGCCGCTACGTCACCTCCCAGCTTCTGGTGGCCGGCAGCGGCGCGGCGGCGGACCGCGACGGCGTCGATGTGATCGAGACCGACGCCAGCAACTGCCTGAACGTGCCCGCCGAGGCGCTGATGATGGAAGCGCCGATCCGCGTGCACCGCGCCGCGCTGGCGCCCGACTCCGGCGGCCCGGGCCGGTTCCGAGGTGGCCTGGGCGGCGTGTACGAGTATGAGCTGCTGGAGGGCGAAGCCACCGTCACCTACCGCGGAGAGCGCCATATGTGCGCAGCCGCCGGCACCGCCGACGCGCTGCCCGGCGGCCTCGCCACTGCCATCATCCGGCACGCCGACGCATCCCCTGACATTGTGGTTCCGTCGAAGATCGTCCGCCGCCTGCGGCCCGGCGACCGCATCCTGATCACCACTGCCGGCGGTGGTGGACACGGGCCGGCAAGTGCGCGGGATCCGGCTTTCATCGAGCGCGACGTTGCTGATGGCAAGGTGAGCGAGGAAGCGGCTCAGGCCCGTTACGGACGAAACGTGACGGCGACAACGAGCTAACCGTTGAGCCGGCGCAGGAATTGGCGCAGCCGGGCAAGCAGCAGATCGGGCTTGTCCATATGGTCTTCCTCATGCGCCGCGGCCTCGCAGCGCAACCAAGCTAGCCCGCGCTGGGCTTGCGCCTCCAGGCTATTTGCCAGGTTGGGGTTGGAGCGCACTACCGTGGCAAAACCCGCTTTACCCAATCTGTAGGCCGCCACCGGCGTGAGCGCCGTTGCGGTTGCAACCCACGCCGTGCCCGTGATCAAACTTATCATGCCGACGCTGTCGCCAGGGCTCGCGCGCAACAGCACGCGCCGGCCAGTGCCTTCACCGCGCGCCAGCTCCACCGTACCGGTAGCAAGCAGGAACAGTGCGTCGGGCATTTCACCCTCGCGGATGAGCGTGTCGCCGCGTTCCAGAGAGATCGCGACGAAATGGCCCGCCAGCAGTTCCCGTTGATCCGGATCGAGCGGGCCGAACAGCTCCGATTCCGCCATCAGCTCGATAAGTGTCGGCACTGACGCCGATGGCGGCACTGCAATGCCGCGGACGCCGAGCGAAATGCCGGCATGACGCAGGTGACGGTGCATCTGCGTCAGCATTTCGGTGCGCGCCGCCGCGATCTCGTCGCTGGCGCGGACGATGAAGCTGATTTCGTACGCAACGCCATCGCCCTGAAGGCCGACGCAATGGATCGCCGGTTGCGGCTGGGACAACGGTAAGCGGCATGCCTGTACGGCAGCATCGAGCGCGGCGACGCAGCGACCCGGATCAACGGACGGGTGGGTGTCTACCGTCACCGTGATGCCGCGCGTCGGTGTTGGTGCGCTGCGGTTCTCCAGGCGCGATTTGGCTATAACGCTGTTGGGAACGATGGCGACACTGTTGTGCGGTGTCGCGATCTGGGTCGAGCGCCAGTTGATCTGCAACACCTGTCCTTCGATGCCGCCTTCCACCCACAGCAAATCGCCGGGCTTGTAGGCGTGTTCCAATCCGACCGCTATTCCTGAAAACACGTCCGACAACGTGCTCTGCAAAGCCAGGCCGAGTATGATAGCGACCACACCGGAGGTCGCCACCAGGCCGACGATCGGCACGCCAAAGACGAAGTTGATCACGGCGAGCGCGGTCGCGATGTAGATGGCGCCCGCCAGCAGGTCAGACACGATCCGGGTCTCACGCGGCCGGTTCTCGACCACGACGACGAACCGCACGATGTCGACCGCGACGCGCGCGCCGACCATCCACCAGCCGATTTCGACCAGTTGCGCCCAGATCCTCTCGCCCGGGCGGAGAACAGAAAGCCGCGGCTCCACCGGTGAGCCCACGGCAAGCCGCATCAGCCACGTCAGGACGACGAATACGACAATCCGGACGACGAGGCGCACCCACAATGGCCGACGACCATCATTCCGTGCATCGATCGCGGTGACCAGCAGCACCAGGCTCGCGAACGACAATGGCACCATCGGCAGACCTAGCAGGTTGAACAACATCTCAACTCCACGATTGCGCGCCCGATGTCGTCCCGCTGGAAAGGTTGTAAAGGGCCGGTCAGGTAAGCACAGGCGCCTCCTGGTTCAAGCGGGCGAGGTCGCGCCCCGACGCTTTCCAAACCGGCCCCCCTGCGCTCTAATCGCCCCGGACCCGCGCCGAACGGAGGCCGCCCATGAACGTGCAACTGACTGACCGCCCAAGCCCGGCGCCGGCAAACGCCTCCGGGCTGGCCACCGCCGATTGCGACATCCATCCGCAGCGCAACAGCAACAAAGACCTGTTCCCATACCTGTCGGCCCGCTGGCAGGAACACTACGCGCTGTTCGGATCGCGGCCACGGCAGGCGTATCAGCAGGGTCCCGCCTATCCGAAGGGCCAGCCCAACGCCTCCCGCCGCGATGCATGGCCGCCCGGCGGCGGACGTCCCGGCAGCAGCCTGCCCTTCCTGCGCGAGCAACTACTGGACGCCAACAACACCCAGCTCGGCATCCTCAACGCCACCGGCGACAACGGCCAGAGCTTCCAGAACCGCGAATTCGGCGCCGCCGTATGCCGCGCCATGAACGAATGGCTGGTGGCCGAGTGGCTGGCTCCCGAGCCGCGGCTGAAAGGCTCCATCGTCGTTCCCTACGAAGATACCGACGCCGCCGTCGCCGAGATCGAACGCTATGCCGGTGATACCCGCTTCGCCCAGGTGCTGATGCTGAGCCGCACCTCCGAGCCGCCCGGGCAGAAACGTTACTGGCGCATCTATGAAGCCGCTGCCGCGGCCGGCCTGCCGGTCGGCGTGCACGCTTTCGGCTTCGGCGGTTTTCCGGTCAGTGGCAGCGGCTGGCCCTCGTTCTACATCGAGGACATGGTCGGGCACGCACAGTCCTGCCAGTCCTTCCTGACCAGCATGGTGATCGAAGGCGTGTTCGAGCGACTGCCGAACTTCAAGCTGGTGCTGATCGAATCCGGCTTCGCCTGGGTGCCGCCACTGGCATGGCGGCTGGACAGATTATGGCGGCGGCTGAAAGTGGAAACACCGCATCTGAAGCGCGCCCCGTCCGAATATATCCGCAATCAGGTCTGGCTCAGCACGCAGCCGATGGAAGAGCCTCAGCCGCGTGAGCAAGTGCTGGACGCGATCGGCTGGATCGGCTGGGACCGGCTGCTGTTCGCCACCGACTATCCGCATTGGGACTATGACAATCCGGCGCAGGCCTTGCCGCTGCCGATCAGCCAGGAAAAGCGCGAGCGATTCTTCCTGAAAAACGCACTGGAGCTATACGGTCAGGCCTGAACGCAACCGGGGCTATTGCCGGTCGCCATAGCGGGCCGCCCTTCGATAGGGGTCGGGCTTGTCCCGGCCATCCACGCGGAGGTCGCGGTTGCACGGGCTGTCGCTGGATTCCCGCTTGCGCGGGAATGACGGGGGTTCGTGGGAATGACGGGGATTTGCCCGGATGACGGGAATTTACGGGAATGACGGGGATGGGGTCTGCCTTTCAGGGCGTTGGGATAAATCACTCAGTTCAGGCAGTGTCGCAGGAAATCGATGACCGGTTCCACGCATGCGGTGGCACGCTGCTCCTGGTCGATCTCCGCCAGTTCGATGCTGCCGCCCGCCTTCCGATAGTTAGCGACGAAACGCTCCGGCTCGTTGCCGGGAAAACTACCGTCCGGATCGCGATAGTCGTGCACCGGGTCCGGCCTGCCCTGCACCCAAAGCGCCGGTGGCGTCAGCACCGGTTCGCCACGCTCCAGCGCCAGCATCGGATTGCCTTCAGCCATCGCGGCCTCTGTCTTCCAATAGGTATCGTGACGCTCTTTCATGTTGGTGGTCCAGGCGGGTGGATTGGCGCTGTCACGCTGGCGTATTGCATTCCGATAACGCGACAGCGGGTTGATCACCGGCCACAGCATCGCCACACAATGAACCGTGGCATCCGCCGTCATTCCAGAGGACATTCCAGAGGACATTCCGGAGGACATTCCGGAGGGCAGCGCGAACGCGGCGTAGCGGTCATCGCGCGGCCGCATCGCCGACAGCATCGCCAAGTGTCCGCCGCTGGACGATCCCATGATTGCGACCCGGTCCGCGCGGGCGCGATACTCACCCGCATGTGCTTTCAGCCAGCGGATAGCATAATTGACGTCCTGCAAAGAACTCGGGTACCCGTCCGCGGCCTGGCGAAAATTCGGCGCGGCGACCACGAACCCGGCCCTGGCAATCGCCTCATCCCGTGCGCTGCATTCGGTGAAATCACCGGCCGTCCAGGCGCCTCCGTGCAGGTCGATGACGGCCGGGTACTCCCCGCCGGATGCCGGCCTGCATAGGCGCAGTGCCATCGCCCGGTTACCGTCGTGCAAATATTCGACGTCCTGAGTGAGAATTTCGTGCCGCATGGCAACACTCCGTAGCATTGATACAGGCTCATTTGTCCTGGGGTATGGACGGCAGCGCATGGTGATACTACCTTGCATGCGCCGGGTAGGCCAGAACAGAACACACAAGCATTCACGCATTTGCCATCAGGCAGGCGTGCCCGATGGCCTGACGGATGCTACCATGCTACGGATTTGCGTGTCCTTCGCGGCGGCGATTCGCAGTCAGCAGGGCTCTTGAAACGATTTCAGGGACGACTCCTCTGTCCGACGAACAACCCCCACCGGATACCCTTCGCCTCGGGGATGACGAGGCGAAGATGCGACGGGCGCTTGGCCTGGGCGGCGACCAGCAGCGCACGCCTCAGCCGCCGCCCCCTTCACCCGATCGGCTGCTGCTGCATCGCCCCAAGCGCCGATTCGTCGCCGAAGGCGAAGTGCCCGTCGTGCACGGCCGGCTGTCACGCCGCGACGAATTGGCACTGCCGACAGCGACGACAACGAACCGGGTGGAAGCAGCGGAAACCGCTGCGCGCGCCGAACGGGAGGCGCGGGACAAGGCTGAACGCCTGCTGGCGGAAGCCCAGGCCGCGGTCCACGACCTGCAGACCCGGTTGGGACATGCTCAACTTGCGGTGAGCGAAGGGCACCAGGCGCTCGAATCCGAGAAAGCCGCGGCCGCCCCGTTGAATGATCAGATCACGCAATTGGCAGCGCGCCTGGCGGAGGTTGCAGCGGAAAGAGATTCCGCCGAAGAGCAACTGCAGGTCGTGCGAGCCACGCTCGCCGACATGCGGCAGGCGCGCGATGTGGCGGATCGAACAATCCGGACGGTTGTCGCGCGACCGGTGGTAACAGTGCGCGATCGCAAGCCCGCCGCCAGCCCCCCGCCGCGCGCGGCGCCGATCGCCTCCGCGCAACCGAAGGGCCCTGCGCGCTCCACCAAGCCGGCGACAGCGAGGGCAGAAGCGAAACCGGTCAAATGGTGGCTCAAAAGCAAGCCGAAGACCACAAAACGCCGTTGAGCGATCATCGCGACAGCGGGCGCCCCAGGCTGACGGAGCACTCGTTCAGCCTCACATCAGCACAGATGCAGTTGCGGGACCGCGCGCGCGAACTCGCACAATCGGTTATCCGTCCGCGCGCCGCGGAAATCGACCGGACCGAGCAATACCCGTGGGACAATGTAGCAGCGCTGCGTCAAGCGGGGTTCATGGGCCACACGATCCCCACCGCGTATGGCGGCGCCGGCGGATCGTTCCTCGATGCCACGCTGATCATCGAGGAAATCTCGAAAGTCTGCGGCGTGACCGGGCGAATCGCGGTCGAAGCCAACATGGGCGCGATCTCCGCGATCATGCTGTACGGCTCCGAGGCACAGAAGCGGCTTGCCGCCACCCTTGTCCTGGACGGCGACAAGCCGGCGATCTGCATCACCGAACCGGACGCCGGCTCCGCCGCCACCGAGATGACCACCCGCGCCGACCGAGGGGGAGACCGTTTCATTCTGAACGGCCGGAAACACTGGATCACCGGCGGCGGGGTGTCGCGCCTCCACTTGATCTTCGCCCGCGCGTTCGATGAAGACGGCGCCGAGCTAGGCATCGGCGGCTTCATCGCGGTGGGCGACGTGGCGCCGGGACTGCGCATCGGCAAGCGCGAGCCCACCATGGGTCTGCGCGGCATCCCGGAAACCGAGATCATCCTGGAAGACCTCGCGGTCGCCGAGGACATGGTACTGCACACCCCGGGCGGTTGGGCACGCGGCTTCGCGGCCCTGATGGAGGCGTACAACAGCCAGCGCGTCGGTGCCGCCACGGTGGCGCTCGGGTTGGCGCAGGGCGCATTCGACCAGGCGCTGACATTCGCCAAAACCCGCCAGCAATTCCGCCGGCCGATCGGCGAATTCCAGGGGCTGCAATGGATGCTGGCCGACATGGCGATCGGCCTGGAGGCCGCGCGCGGACTGATCCATCGCGCCGCCGCCACCGCGGCGCCGCTGCCGGACGCGTTTCTGGCGGCGCAGGCCAAGGTGCTGGCGTCTGAAACCGCTATCCGGGTCACCAACGACGCGCTGCAAATCTTTGGGGCGCGCGGCTATTCGCGTGACTATCCGCTTGAACGCATGGCGCGTGACGCACGTATGTTCACCATCGGCGGCGGTACGGCGCAGGTGTTGCGCACGCTGATTGCCGGGCGGCTGCTGGGATGGAAGCTGCCGCAGCATCGCGGTGGTTTTCTCGACCGGCCGTAGTCCTACTGCGTCACTCATTCCGCACGACGACCTTCTGACGCAGCTGTCCGCAACAGGGACATCGCGGCAGTGCGTGGGCCAAAGCTCGCGCGAGGCGGATACGCAACGTGGCGATTGAGTGCGGCATGTGGCGTTGCGAACGCAGTGGCAGATCCTCTGGGTCGATAACCATCGGGAAGGCAAGATTGCGCGCCTCGCAAGGAGCGGGCTGGTCCTGAGGGGGGAATCGTCTCCTTCTCGGAAATCAGGAAACCGTAGGCAGCGACACAGAGAGTTGCGTGATGATGGAAGCCACGCCAACCACGGCCTTCGTAGTGACCGAGGCCGACTTCCTGTTTGAGTTCGAGATAGTCGCGCTCGATGCGCCAGCGCATCTTGGCCTGATCGACCATGCGCTCGAGCGAGATGTCGGCCGCCAGCGTGCAGAGCCAGTAGTGATCCGGTTCGGCCTCGCCCTCCGGCCACTCGATCAGCAGCCACTCCTCTGGCGCCGGTTCATTCCGCCTGGCGTCGTCATGCGCCGGACGCACCCGCCATCGGGCGAACCGCGAGCTCAGCGGCGTGTTGCTGCCGTCCCGCCATTTGATCTGTTGCCAGGCAGCGGCGTCGAGCTCCAGAGCCAGCGTCTTGGCCGACACGGGACGATGCGTCGCGTCACGGCGCAGCCGCTTGCCGGGCCGGCCGCGGCCTGAGTGGGACGCCAGTGGCAACGCTGCCTCGCCGGGCCGCCACACCATCGTGGCGGGCAGGATGCCGGCCACATAGGTCAGCCCAAGTTCGCTGATCCCGGCTCGCAGTTTGCTGTCGTTGCCATAGGCCGGGTCCATCAGCACCGGCGCCGATGGCACACCATCCGCCAGCGCTTCGCGCACCTGCTGCAACGCGATCTCCGGCTTGGTCTGGAAACCAACGTCGTCCGGCACGCCGGCGATCGACCGGCGGGCCGCATCGTCGGCCCACTCCTTCGGTAGATACAGCCGGTAGGCAACCGGCAAGCTTCCCTGATGGGTCGCCACTGACAAACTCACTGCCACCTGGCAGTTGTCCCGCTTGCCCAACTGACCGCAATACTGCCGCGCCACCCCAACCGAATGGCTGCCCTTCTTGGGGAACCCGGTGTCGTCGATGATCCACGCCTGGACCGGTTCGTCCCGCGTGATGGATGGCAGCACACAGTCGCGCACACGGCGCAGCATCGCCCGATCCGACCACGGCGCCTGCGCCACAAAGTGCAGCAGCGACTGGTGTTGCGCCGCAGTTCGCTCCGGCGCGGTCACCGCCGCCAGCGGCTCGACACTCTTGCGACCCTCCGCCGACAGCAGTCCGATACAGTAGTCCGCGAATGGCCTGACCCGGTCGGCATGGCCGAGCACCGATGCCAAACTTGCTGTGTAATCCTCGAACCGCGCTTGCGTGCCGGTTGCATCGTCGAGACCCATCCCACCCTCCCTGGACGGCTTGAATCTCCACCTCTAACCAATCACTCTCGCGTCGCACCAAGCGGAAAATGCCAGATCACATCGCAGTTTTGCGACTCAGTAGGAGTAGGCCCTGGCGCTGCCCCAGACCCTGGGCAGGGGCTCTGCCCCTGCACCCCGGCAAACGTTGTGCCTTTGCGATCCATCCGCTTGGGTGTGGGGGCGGGCGCCAACCTCGCTGCTGGTTCCAGCGGAGTAGGCGCTCGCCCCCACACCCAACCCAAGTGAAGGGTTCCAAGGGCAATGCCCTTGGCAGCAGTCCAGAGGGCAGCGCCCTCTGGCGGGGTTCGGGGCAGCGCCCCGGGGACTTTCCTGCTTGCGCCGGGGTCGGCGACCTCGCAACATCGGCGTCGGACCCGCACCAGAGAGGCCGCCATGAAGGTTCGCGCCGCCATCGCCCGCAAGGCGAAAGCACCGCTCAGCATCGAAACGGTCGAGCTTGAAGGGCCCCGCGCCGGCGAGGTGCTGGTGGAAATCAAGGCCACCGGAATTTGCCACACTGACGAATACACGTTGTCGGGTGCCGACCCGGAAGGCCTGTTCCCCGCCATTCTGGGGCACGAGGGCGCCGGCGTGGTAGTCGAGACCGGCCCCGGCGTGACCAGCTTGAAGAAGGGCGACCACGTCATTCCGCTTTACACGCCGGAATGCCGGCAGTGCGAATACTGCCTCAGCCGCAAGACCAACCTCTGCATCACCCTGCGCGCCACCCAGGGTCGCGGCGTGATGCCGGATGGCAGCAGCCGTTTCAAATGCAATGGCGAGACGATCTATCACTACATGGGCACGTCGACCTTCGCCAATTACACGGTCCTGCCGGAGATCGCACTGGCAAAGATCCGCGCCCGACGCGCCGTTCGACAAGGTCTGCTACATCGGCTGCGGCGTCACCACCGGCATCGGCGCCGTGATCAACACGGCGAAGGTGGAACCGGGCGCGCGCGTGGTGGTGTTCGGGCTCGGCGGGATCGGACTGAACGTGGTGCAGGGGGCGCGCATGGTCGGCGCCGAAATGATCGTCGGCGTCGATCTCAATCCCAATCGCCGCGCCATGGCCGAGAAATTCGGCCTGACGCATTTCGTCAACCCGAAAGAAGTGGCCGGCGACCTGGTACCGCACCTGATCGAGCTGACGAAGGGGGGCGCGGATTACAGTTTCGAATGCATCGGCAATGTGCAGGTGATGCGGCAGGCGCTGGAATGCTGCCATCGCGGCTGGGGCCAGAGCATCATCATCGGCGTGGCCGGTTCGGGGCAAGAGATCGCCACCAGGCCGTTTCAACTGGTGACCGGGCGGGTGTGGAAAGGCACCGCGTTCGGCGGCGCCCGCGGACGCACTGACGTGCCGCGCATCGTCGATTGGTACATGGATGGCCGGATCAACATCGACGACCTGATTACCCACACGCTGCCGTTCGAGCAGATCAACGAAGGCTTCGACCTGATGCGGCGCGGCGAATCGATCCGCACCGTGCTGACCTACTGATACTGGTACAGCGATTCCATGAAACCGACCTGTTGTAGCGGATTCCCCCCGGCGGCGCAACATGTTGTAGGCTGACGCGGTCTCAGCAATGTCAGTGCGGATATCATGGCAGCACCACGGCGAGTGATCGAGATCTCGATCGGAGAAGCAGAACTGGTTCGGCTGGAGACGATTGCGCGGTCGCGAACGGAACCGGCGTGTCGCGTTGAACGCGCACGGATGGTTCTGAGCAATCGCGCCGATCCGTCGGCCTGCGCCGTGGCCGAGGCAATCGGCGTGACGCATCAGACTGTGCTGCGATGCCTGGATCGCGCGGTGCGATTTGGCGTGATGGCCGCCCTCGACGACAGCCCTCGGCCGGGCAAACCGCCAGAGATTACCGATGCTGCGAAGGCGTGGCTGGTCTCACTGGCCTGCCAGAAAGCCAAAGACCTGGGATATCCGCACGAGCTTTGGACCACGCGGCTGTTGGCACGCCACGTCCGTGAGCATGCGGCAGCGCACGGACATTCCTGCCTCGAGAGCATCGTTCAAGGCACGGTCTGCAAGATCCTCGCCCGCTGAGGTCAAGCCGCACAAGCTCCGCTACTATCTTGAACGGCGTGATGCGGCGTTCGAGGCGAAGATGGCGAACGTGCTCTGCGTCTATCACGAGGTCGCGGTCCAGCGGGAGAGCGAAACTGTCGCGACGAATGTCGCGATCATCTCCTACGACGAGAAACCCGATCTGCAGGCAATCGGCAACACCGCACCCGATCTGCCACCGCGGCCTGGATCTCATGCGGCCTTCGCGCGCGACCACGAATACAAACGCCACGGTACGCTGAGCCTGCTCGCTGGGATCGATCTGCTCACCGGCAAGGTGCACGCCTGCGTGGAGGATCGCCATCGGTCCCGCGAGTTCATTGGATTCCTCAAGAAACTTGACACAGCCTATCCCACGGATACCGCCATCAAGCTGATCCTCGACAACCACTCCGCTCATATTTCCAAGGAGACCAAGGCTTGGCTCTCCATGCAGCCAGAGGGCCGCTTCGCCTTCGTGTTCACGCCGAAACACGGCTCCTGGCTCAACCTCGTGGAAGGCTTCTTCTCCAAAATGGCGCGATCCATGCTGCGTCACATCCGCGTCGCTTCCAAGGCCGAACTCAAAGCCAGGATTCTCGCCTACCTCGACGATCTCAACCGCGATCCCGTCATCCATGCCTGGACCTACAAAATCGGCGACGCCGCGTGATAGGAGTTGTTGTTCGGAAACGTCAGTACTAGTCCGCGGAGGGCGATACGGTGCCGCATCGATCAGCGGTCGGGCCAACGACCAGAGCCGCTCATCCTCGGCGGACAGCGTCACCCGATGCGCCGTAAGGCGCAGCCAGGGCCCATCCTGAACCAGCACTCCCTGGCTGGTCAGCCGACCGAGCAAAGCCCGCATCGCCGCCGGTGGCAGGCGCATGGCCAGCAGCAGCCGCAGGCGGTCCGAGGTCAACCCCGGCTGGTCCGGTGCGCTCTGATGGCACGCACGCAGTGCGCCCGCCGCCGCGTCGGTAAGCCGGGCGAGGCCCGGAGCCGAGATCGCCACCGGCCCAAGAACCTCGGCCGAGGCGGCCGCCATGACCGCCTGGCACTGTGCAGCCGGCAGGTTTCGCGCGCGGGCAAAGTCCCGCAGCTCGACGAACCCCGGAGGGACCGCCAAGAGCCGGCCCAGCGCGCGGGCGGGATCGGCTTCGTCCAGCGCCGCAAGCTGGTCGAGCCGTAGCGGGGATCGCCGGCCGCGGACCGGCCTGAACGGATCGACCACCACGCCGCCGCCGATCGTGCTCGCCGCCCCCGCATCGCGGATCACCACCCGATCGCCCGCCGGAGCCCCGATGCCACGTTCGAGCGTCAGGCGCACGAACGCGGTGCCTCCGGCCGCCAGGCGGTCCGCGTTCAGTGGGGTGATCCGCGCCAGCGCATGCGCGGCGCCGAGATGCAGATGCACATGCGTATCCGGCCGGGGCACCGCAGCGTCGGGCTGCAGCCGCAATTTCACGTCCAGCCGCGGGGTCGGTGCGTGCAGATCGGGGTGCAGCACCCAGTCGCCGCGCGCCACCAGGTCCTTCGACAGCCGCGACCCGGTGATGTTCAGCGCGGCGCGCTGGCCGGCTATGGCCTCGCCCACCGGCTGACCCTGGGCGTGCAAGCCGCGCACCCGCACCTCCAGCCCGGGCGGCGACAGCAGCGGCCGGTCATCGACCGTGATGCGCCCCGCCACCATAGCGCCGGTCACCACAAGCCCGGCGCCGGTCAGCGTAAAGGCGCGATCGACCGCCAGCCGCGGATGTCCCGCCCTGTCGCGGGGGCGCGGACCGAGCCGGTGCAGGGCCGCATTGAGTGCCGAGATCCCGTCTCCTGTGCGTGCCGAGACCGGGATGATCGGCGCCCCCGCCAGCAGGCTGCCGGCCAGCAGCGCGTGCAGTTCGGCGCTGACCGCCACGACCCGGTCGGGCAACAGATCAATCTTGCTGATCGCGACCACACCCCGGTCGATTCCCAGTAGCTCCAGGATGGCCGCGTGCTCGCCGGTCTGCGGCATCACCCCGTCATCGGCGGCGACCACCAGCAGCGCCGCGTCGATCCCGGCGGCCCCGGCGACCATCGTGTGAACCAGCCGCTCGTGTCCCGGCACATCGACAAAGCCGAGGCCGGCGGTGTAGGCGTACCCGAGGCCGAGCGTCATGCCGCGACGCTTCTCTTCGGGCAGCCGGTCGGCATCCACGCCGGTCAATGCCTTGACCAGGGCGGTCTTGCCGTGATCGACGTGGCCGGCGGTGCAGATCAGCATGACAGGTCGATTCCGGGTGAGCGGGACAAAAACGCTGCGGAGGATGGATGCCGCCACTGTGGCGCAGTTCCTGAAATTCGGCACCGTCGGCACGCTCGGGTTCCTCGCCGACACCGCCGTGGTGTATGCGCTCCGCGGCGCGCTCGGCCTTTACGCGGCCGGCATGGTCTCCTACCTGCTGGTGGCCACGCTGAACTGGGCGCTCAATCGGGCCTGGACCTTCCGCGGCCAGGGGAGCGGACCGGCGCACCGGCAATGGGTCCGTTTCCTGGTGGTCAATCTGCTCGGGCTGGTGTTGAACCGTGGCACATACGCGGTGCTGGTTACAGTTGTACCCCTTTGTGCGAGGCAGCCGGTGTTCGCGGTGGCAGCGGGATCGCTGGCCGGCATGATGGTGAATTTCACGCTGTCTCGCCGGATGGTATTCCGCTAAGTTTCTGAGCGAGTTCCTCGTTTCGTTCTGCACTATTCAGCGGATCATAATTGATCCGTCTGCAATTAACGTACGGGTGAAGATTCAGCCGCAGAACTTATGCCCGTCACAATATCGGTGGCAGGCTCATGTTCAGCACCAGCGAACAGACAATAGAGCAGCTTTATCCCGTCGGCATCGGCATCGCGCGGCGACGTCCGCTTCCGGCGCGGCAATTGCACCAGCGGATCGATCCGGCGCCGCCGGGCCGGGCATGGTCGGCCAAGCGGCTTGAAGACCTGCTTCTGGCGCTGCTTTTGCTGCCTTTCGTGCTGCTGTTGATGGCGCCGATCGTTCCGCTGATCTTGCTGGACAGTCGTGGTCCGATTTTGTTCCGGCAACGGCGCATCGGCCTTGCCGGCCGCGAGTTCGAAGTGCTCAAGTTCCGCACCATGCACGCGCATTGCGCGGAACCGGTGGCCCCGCGCCAGGCCACCCGCAGCGACAAGCGGGTGACTCGTGCGGGAGCATGGCTGCGCCGCTTTTCGCTGGATGAGCTGCCACAGATATTCAATGTACTGCGCGGCGACATGTCGCTGGTCGGGCCGCGGCCGCACGCGCCGGGCACCTGTGCGGGTGGGCGTCCGTTCGAGCAGGTGGTTACATATTATCCGGCCCGTCACCGGGTGCCCCCCGGCATCACCGGACTGGCCCAGGTTCGCGGCTGGCGCGGCGAGACCGATACCGAGGAGAAGCTGGTTCATCGCGTCCAGTCCGATCTGGAATATATCGAGACCTGGTCGATCTGGCTCGATCTGAAAATCCTCGCCCAGACGCTGTTCGTCCTGGTCCGCGCGCGCAATGCGTACTGAGCCGATGGCATCCTCATTGCTGAAATTTTCGCGGCCGCCGGCGCCACAACAGCAGGCCGAGCCGGACCGGCTGTTCGTCGGCTTTCGCGTCGCGGTGCTGATACCGTGTTTCAACGAGGAAGCAGCGGTGGCACGCGTGGTCCGCGGTTTCCGTGCCAGCCTGCCGACGGCGACGATCTATGTCTATGACAACAACTCGCACGACCGCACCGCCGCGGTGGCCGCGCGCTGCCGGTGCCCTGGTGCGCAACGAGGGCCTGCAAGGCAAAGGCTATGTCGTGCGTCGCATGTTCGCCGATGTCGAAGCCGACATATTCGTGCTGGTCGATGGCGACGATACGTATGAGCCTGAGGCCGCGCCACGCATGGTCCGCATGCTGATCGAGCAGCGCCTGGACATGGTGACCGCCGTGCGCGATTTCGAAGCCGGCGAAGCGTTTCGCCGCGGCCATCGGATCGGCAACCGGCTGCTGTCCAGCATCGTGCGGCGGATCTTCGGCAATCGCATGAGCGACGTGTTCTCCGGCTATCGCGTGTTCAGCCGGCGCTTCGTCAAATCGTTCCCGGCCCTGGCGGCGGGTTTCGAGACCGAGACTGAATTCACCGTGCACGCGCTGGAGCTGAAAATGCCGATCGCCGAGATACCGACCTGCTACCGCGCCCGTCCCGCCGGATCGCAGTCGAAGCTGCGCACCTGCGCGGATGGATTGCGCATCCTTCGCACGATCATGCTGCTGGTGAAAGAAGGACGCCCGCTGCAGTTCTTCGCGCTTGCCGGCGCGCTGCTGCTGCTGGCCGCCGCCGGCGCCGGGCTGCCGGTGGTGCTGCAATATCTCGGCAGCGGGCTGGTGCCGCGGCTGCCCACCGCGGTGCTGGCGACCGGGCTGGTTCTGCTCGGTTTCCTGTCGTTCGCCTGTGGCCTGATCCTGGACTCCGTCGCGCGCGGCCGGAAGGAGATCAAGCGGCTGGCCTATCTCGCAGTGCCTGCCCTGCGAACGTCATGAAGCCGCGCCATCTTGCCGGCGCGACGTCGCCGCCGGCCGACCCGTATGACGCCGATATCGTCATCCTCGCACTCGACCGGCTGGTGGAGACCGAAGCGGCGATCGCGTCGGCGCTGGCGCAGACCGGTATCATCCGTCACCTTACGGTGGTCGATCAGGGCTCTGCGCCGGCGGTGGTGGCCCGTCTGATGGAGATCGTGCATGGCCGGCAGGATGCCACGCTGGTCTCGCTCGGGGCCAACGCCGGCGTGCCGGCGGGGCGCAACGTCGGCAGCTCATTCGGGCATGGACGCGCGATCGTGGCGCTGGACAACGATGCTGAATTTGCCACCACGACGACCGTGCGAAGCGCCGTCGCGGCGATCGATCAGGATCCTGGCCTTGCCGCGATCGGGTTTCGCATCGTCGAGCACGCGACCGGACGCGACGATCTTTCCTCCTGGGGTTATCCGACCGCGTTGCTGCCCCGTACCGGCGACACGTTCGCGGCGGTGACGTTCGTCGGCGCGGGGCACGCCATCCGCCGCGCCGCCTGGGAACAGGCCGGCGGTTACGACGCCGCGCTGTTCTTCTGCTGGGAAGAATATGATTTCTGCCTGCGCGCGATCCAGCGGGCCTGGCAGGTGCGCTACCGTGGCGACATCGTCGTTCGCCACAAGGTCAGCGCGGAGCGGCGGGTCGCCTGGTCAGGGGACCGCTGGTTCCATTTCGTACGCAACCGCCTGTTCATCGAGCGGAAATGGGGCGCTTCCTGGCCCCGGCTGGCACCCCGGGTCGTTGGCTACGCGATCCGGGGCATGGGTCACGGGCACATCAGCGCCACCGTGCGCGCGGTCGTGGCTGCCGCGGATCTGGGTCGCACAGCCCAGCCTCAGCTCCTGTCGGATCCGGCCCGGCACTATCTTGCAATCAACGACCGCGCGCACCGCAGTTCCTTGCAGCGGCGCTTCGGGTCGGTGCCGACCGGCGGTTAGCCTGCGCCCATCCCGCGTCATTCCCGCATGCGAGCCTGTGAAAGAATTGGCATTCCCTGGCGAAATCGGATTTGCTGGCGTCGATGAGTGACTCGGGGACATCGATGGCAGTGCGTTACCTGCGGCCGCAGCGAAACCAGCCGAGCTGGGAGTTTGTCGATCTGGAAGGCCTGCTGGCAAACTCTATGATACCATCGATGCCTTGCAAAACGATCTTGATGAGTGGATGCAGGACTACAACGAGCACCGCACCCATCAGGGCCGCTACTGCTTCGGAAAACCCAGTTGCAGACCTTCCTTGACGCCGCCCGACAGCTTGCGGGTTGCCCCCGGACGGGCCGCCTCGCTGAGCGCTCGCTCCAGGTTGCCTTGCACAAAGCGCCGCTTGGTCCGGTAGATCGTCGATCCGCCGACCGAGAGGCTGCTTGCGATCACATCGTCACCGACACCAGCGTCGGCCGCCAGCAGGATCTGCGCCCGCTTGATCTTGCGCGCCGCGTGCTTGCCGCCATTGAGCAACGCCATGAGTTGTGCACGCTCGATGTCGCTCAGATCGACCCGGTATCGTAGGTTCATGGCTGATCCCCCGCTGTTGAGGACCATGATGAATTGAGCCGCTGATTCGCGACGAGTTTTCACACCAAGGCAGGGCCAGTATCTGGCGTTCATTCACGCCTATACGCTGCTGAACGGACGGCCACCGGCGGAGGCGGACATGATCCAGTTCTTCCGGGTGACACCCCCGACCGTTCACCAGATGGTGCTCAGCCTCGAGAAGGCTCGGCTGATCTCACGCAAACCAGGGGTTCCGCGGAGTATCGCGATCCTGCTCGAACGGTCGGCCTTGCCAGAACTAAGTCCGAGGGACGCTCAACCAGTCAAAACCACTGTGACGAGGTACTAGTAGAATTTTTCTCATTGGTCCTCGACGGGAAGGTTTGCCCTCGTCACAGTGATTTCGAACTCTTGGCGGTGTCTGGATATGGCTCGGGCGAGCTTCTGGCGCGCCTGCTGGGTCGTGAACTTCGATTTGATGCGTGCGCCCGAAGCGTTGCGCTGGCGCTGACATGCCGCAAGTTGCGTGATGAGAACGGCGCGGATCACCGATGCGCCGGTCCAGGCACTGGCGGCGCTAGCACGCCGATCTCGATCGCCACCATACTCGGCCAACTGGCGTGCACTATCTATCAAAAATCTCGAACGATCCCCGCTTCGAGGAGAAATTCTGGGATGTGATCGGGCTGTATCTCAATCCGCCCACCAAGGCGCTGGTGCTGTGCTGCGACGAGAAGAGCCAGTGCCAGGCTCTCGAACGTACCCAGTTGGGTCTGCCGCTGGCGCCGAAGCGACCGCCCACGATGACGCACGACTATGTCCGTCATGGCACGGTGACGTTGTTCGCCGCGCTCAGCCAGTTGACCGGGAAGCTGATAACCCGCACCGAGGCGAGCCACACCCATGTGGAATGGCTGCGGTTCCTCAAGCAGATCGATCGCGAGACACCGCGCGAACTCGACCTGCATCTGATCGCCGACAACTACGCCACGCACAAACACCCGAAGGTGCGGGCATGGCTGAAGGCAAACACCTACGCGCTTCACGATCCGTCACCTCCACCTGGCGTCCTGGTATCTGTGCGCTTCTTCGAAACACGACCTGACCGGCGATGTCATTCGCGCCGGCAGCTAATCGCATTCGGTTAAAATCTGAACTGATCCGCGACATCAAGGCCAATATAAACTCGCCCAGCGCAGCCGATCAACTGTGGCGAGAGGGCGCTCCTCGCAAATCAAACGCACGCGGGCGCTTCGAGATCAGCTTATTGAGCATAGAGGTCAGGCACATCCTCCATCAGTGTCGATGGTTGAGCGTCCATCGGACTTTCTGCGCAAGGCCGACCATCATGTCCGCCTCCGCCGGTGGCCGTCCGTTCAGCAGCGTATAGGCGTGAATGAACGCCAGATACTGGCCCTGCTTTGGTGTGAAAACTCGTCGCGAATCAGCGGCTCGATTCATCGTGGTCCTCAACAGCGGGGGATCAGCCATGAACCTACGATACCGGGTCGATCTGAGCGACATCGAGCGCGCACAACTCACGGCGTTGCTCAATGGCGGCAAGCACGCGGCGCGCAAGATCAAGCGGGCGCAGATCCTGTTGGCGGCCGACGCTGGTGTCGGTGACGAGGTGATCGCAAGCAGCCTCTCGGTCGGTGGATCGACGGTCTACCGGACCAAGCGGCGCTTTGTGCAAGGCAACCTGGAGCGGGCGCTCAGCGAGGCGGCCCGTCCGGGGGCAACCCGCAAGCTGTCGGGCAAGGAGACCGCGCTGCTGATTGCCACCGCCTGCTCCAGCCCGCCCGAGGGGCGCAAGCGCTGGACGCTGGAACTGCTGGCCGGAGCGATGGTCCGACTGACCGAACATGAAGGGGTGTCGCGTGAGACGGTGCGCCGGCGCCTCGCCGAGGACGATCTGAAGCCGTGGCGGCGGGACATGTGGTGCATTCCGCAGGTCGATGGCAGCTACGTCGCGCGGATGGAGGATGTGCTTGACCTCTATGCTGAAGAGGCTGATCCGAAGCGCCCGGTGGTTTGCTTCGATGAGAGCCCGACACAGTTGATCGGCGAGGTGCGCGAGTCGATCCCGGCGGAGCCGGGTCAGCCAGAGCGTTACGATTGTGAGTATCGCCGGAATGGCACCGCCAATCTGTTCGTGTTTCTTGATGCGCACAGATCCTGGCGCCATGTGAAGGTGACCGATCGGCGAACCGCGCAAGATTTTGCCGTCTGCATGCGCGATCTGGCCGACATCCACTATCCGGATGCGGACCAGATCCGCGTCGTGATGGACAATCTTTCGACCCACACCGCCGGCGCTCTGTACGAAGCATTCCCAGCACCCGAAGCACACCGCATTCTTCGGCGGCTGGAGTTTCATTACACACCCAAGCACGCCAGTTGGCTGAATATGGTGGAGATCGAGATCGGCGTGCTGCGCGGCCAGTGCCTGGACCGGCGCATCGGTGATCCGGCCGTCCTCAACACCCAACTTGCGGCATGGCAGCGCCAGCGCAACGCATCGGGCGCGCGCATCAAATGGAAGTTCACGACCCAGAAGGCGCGCCAGAAGCTCGCCCGAGCCTATCCAGACACCGCCAAAGAGTTGAAATCACTGTGACGAGGTACTAGCAGTATAGTCGGCGATCTCGGACGCTGCCGGTTAGTACCATAGGGGTACGCGTCGGCGTATTTTTGGTTTCTCTGGTGGCTCAAATATGCCAGGAAGTTACTCACCCCTCCGCCTCCTCCCGCCCATACGCCAGCAGCAGCACCAATATGATCACCCCGTACACAATACTTCTTCCATAGTCCGGCATGTTCAGCGCCAGCAGCACGCTCACCAGCGCGACCAGCGTCACCGACCCGGCGACCACGCCCACGTAACTCCCCCGCCCGCCCAGGATATATACCCCCCCAATCACCACAGCCGCGATCGACTGGAACAGGTACGGATCCCCCATCCCCAGCGCCGCCTGCCCGCCGAACCCCACCAGCATGATCCCCGCCAGCGCGGAGAACACCCCGCTCAGCGCATACAGCGCCACCGTCACCGCCCCCACCCGAATCCCCGCCAGGTAGCTCACCCGCGCGCTGTTCCCCACCGCATAGGTCGCCCGCCCGAACACCGTGAACGCCAGCGCGAACGACAGCACCAGTATCACCAGCAACCACACATACAGCACCGCCGGCACGCCCAGCAGATGCCCGTGCACCGCGCCCTGGATCAGCGGCGGCGCATAGGCGGCGCACGCCCCGCAGGTCATGCCGCTGGAAAGCCCCAGCGTCAGCCCCTCCATGATGCCGTTCATCGCCAGCGTCATCACCACCGCCGGCACGCCGAACAGCGCCACGCCCACGCCGCTCACCGCGCCCACCAGCGCGCCCATCCCCAGCGTCACCGCCAGCCCCAGCGCCAGCCGGCTGTCCGCCCCGCCCGTGCTGGTCACCAGCAGGATCGCCGCGGCGTTCAGCACCCAGGGCACCGACAGATCGATGCCGCCCACCAGGATCACGAACATCTGCCCCGCCGCGACGAACCCCACGAACGAGGCCACCACCAGCACCGACTCGATCCCCTGCCCGCTGGCGAATCCGGGCCGCACCACCTGCCCCACCACGAACAGCAGCACCGCCGCGACCGCGGCATACAGCACGCGCCGCTGGTCGCGCCCGATCGCCCGCACGCCCATCATCGGCGCACCAACCGGCCGATCCCGTTGGCCGCCAGCACCGCGACCACCAGGAACAGTCCCTCGTAAAACGCCTGGTACAGCGGATCGATATGCGCAAAGAACAGGATATTGACGATCATGTTGATGACAAACGCTCCCATGATCGCGCCCACCGCGCTGCCGCGCCCGCCGAACAAGCTGACGCCGCCCAGCACCACCGCGACGATCGAGGTCAGCGTGAACCCGTTGCCCGTGGTCGCATCTCCGGCGGTGGCGCTGGCGGCCAGGAACAACCCCGCCGCGGCGGACAACACCCCGCTCAGCACATAGGCCAGGATCAACGTCCGACGCGCCGCGATGCCGTTGGCCTGCGCCGCCGGCGGGTCGTTGCCGATCGCGTACACCGAAACGCCCAGCCGGGTGCGCCGGAACATCGTCCACCCGCCGGCCAGCAGCACGACATAGACCAGCGACCACGGGCCGGCAGTATTGGCGAGCACCGCGGTATACACATCCGGCACCTGCCCGCCCGGCTGCGGCAGCACGCGGATCGCCACACCCTGATAGATGGAAAGTGTCGCCAGCGTCACCAGTATCGGCTGCAACCGGCCGATGCCCACCAGCAGCCCGTTCACCAGCCCGCACGCCGCGCCGATCAGCAGCACGATCACCGACCACAGCACCATGCTGCCCGCCGATCCACCCAGCGTGATCGCCGCGGTGGCATTGGTCAGGTCGATGATGCCGCCCACCGACAGGTCGATGCCGCGCGTCAGCACCACCAATGTCTGCGCCATGCCCGCCAGCACCAGCGGCATCGTGTTGTTGACGGTGGACGTCACCTCGAACCCGCCCGGCAGCCGCTGCTGCTGCGCATAGAACACGCCGCAATAAGCCAGCACGCAGGCAGCGAGCAGGAACACGGCCAGCTCCAGGCCGATATTCTGCGCCAGCAGATGCGCCCGGCGACTCCGGCGCGTGGCGTCAGGCAGCGATGCGCTCATGGATCGCTGCGGCGACGATCTGCTCGGCGGTGATATCCGGCGCAACCAGCTCGGCGGCGATGCGGCCCTCGCGCATCACCAGCACGCGGTGGCACAGCTCGGCCAGCTCCTGCGCGTCGCTAGAATAGAACAGGATTCCCCTGCCCTCCCCGGCCAGGCGGATCATGAGCTGGTAGATCTCGTGCTTGGTGGCGACATCCACGCCGCGCGTCACGTCGTACAGCAGCAGCACGCGCGGGTCGGGCAGCAGCCAGCGGCCGAGCAGCACCTTCTGCTGGTTGCCGCCGGACAAGGCGCCCACCTTGCTGCCGATGCCGGCGGTGCGGACGGCCAGGCGCTGCACCATCTCCTCCGCCACCCGCCGCTCCTGCCGGCGACGCAGCACGCCGGCGCGGGAAATGCGATCGAGGATCGACAAGGTCAGGTTGTCGCGCACGCTCATGCCCAGCAGCAGACCTTCGGTCTTGCGGTCCTCCGGCACGAAAGCCAGACCGTTGGCGCGCCGTTTCGCCTCGCGCGGGCTGCGGATACGCACTGGGCGGCCGTCGATCGCGATGCGGCCGGCGCTGGCGCGCTCGGCGCCGAACAGCACCAGGAACAGCTCCCGATGGCCCTGGCCGGCCAGACCGCCGACGCCGAGTATCTCCCCGGGCCGCAGCTCGAAATCCACCCCCTGCACGCGCGGTCCGGACAGGCCCTGTACGCGCAGCATCGGCGCCCCAACCGGCGCCGGCGGACGCGCCGGAAACAGCGTGTCGAGCCGCTGGCCGGTCATCAGCGTCACCGCCTCGCTCTCATCCAGCTCGGTGAAGGTGCCGACATCGCGGCCATTGCGGAACACGGTGATGCGGTCGGCGATGCTCTGCACCTCGTTCCAGCGATGCGAGGTGAACACCACGCACGCGCCACGGTCGCGCAGCACGCGGATCTGCGCGAACAGCCAGGACACTTCGCGTTCCACCAGCGAGGAGGTGGGTTCGTCCAGGAACAGGATGTCGGGCTCATGCGACAAGGCGCGCACGATCTCCACGATCTGCCGCTGCGCGAGCGAGATGTCCTCGATCAGCGCCAGCGGGTCGATATGGAAGATCCCCATGTCGGCCAGCAGCTTTTCGGCGGCAACACCCATGCGCCGATGGTTGATCACGCCGAGCGGGCCGCGCGGCTCGCGCCCCAGCAGCAGGTTCTCGGCCACCGTCATGCCGGGAAACAGCATCAGCTCCTGGAACACGGTCCAGGCGCCGAGCCGGTGCGCGTGTTCCGGCCCGGACAGCCGTACCTCCTTGCCGGCCAGCCGGATGATGCCGGAATCGGGCTGCAGCCGGCCGCCGAGCAGCTTGATCATGGTGCTCTTGCCGGCACCGTTTTCGCCCACCAGCGCGTGCACCTCACCGGCGGACGCGGCAAAGGACGCGTTGTCGAGCGCATGCACGCCGCCGAAGGATTTCGACAGCCCGGCGCCCTCCACGCGCAGGGCGCCGGGCGATCTGGGTGACGTCATGCGGCGGGCAAGGTGACCTTCAGCGCGCCACTGCACGCCTTGCCGTCCAGCGCCGCCTGCTCGCACAAGGACAGGACGGCATTCGTCCCGGAATCGGTGAAATCGTCGAAGAAACTGTCGGGCAGGTCCGGGAACACCGTCTCGCCGACCTTCACCGTATCGTTGGTGACGTACGGGAACGGGATGGTGATGTCCTTCTTCGGGTAGCTGCCGTTCAGGATCTGGCGCGCCAGCTCCAGCGACACCACCGACAGGAACGGCGGCTGGCCGACCGAGATGCCGTCCACCTTGTGGCCGTTATAGCCGATCATGAATTTGCGGAAGCCGTTCTCCGCCTCGCCGGCGGTGGGGGGCAGCGGGCGGTTGGCGGCGAGGAACGCTTTCAGCACGCCGTCGGTGCCGCCCTGGCACCAGATGCCGTCGATCTGCGGCAGCGAGTTCAGCACGGAGGACGTGTTGCGCTCGGCGGTCGAGGAATCCCACATGCCGGTGTAGCGGCTGACCACCTTGATGCCGGGGTTCTGCTTCCAGACATTGTCGGCGCCCTTGTTGCGGTCCTCGTCCACCGAGGTACCGGCGACGCCGGTCACCATGATCACGTTGCCCTTGCCGTTCAGCTTCTTGGCCAGCCAGTCGGCCAGCGTCTCGCCGAACTTCACCTGGTCGGTGTTGACCTTCAGCGCCTTGGGCGTGGTGACGATGTTGTCGAAGGAAATCACCAATATGCCGCGCCCGGCCGCCTGATTGAGAATGCCATTCAGCCCGGTGGGCGAGGCGGCGTCGATGATGATCGCGTCCACCCGCTCGGCGATCAGGTTGGTCAACTGCTGGGACTGCTTGCTGACATCGTTGCCGGAATTGAACCAGGACCCGTCCACCTGCGACTTGAACGGCTCCATCAGCAGCGCGGCCTTGAAGACGTTCTCCATCTCGATGCGCCACTTGTTGCCGATATAGGAGTTGGAGAGCGCGATCTTGTGCTTCTTCTCCGCTCCGAAGGCACGCGCCCCGAAGCTCAGGCCGGCGAGCCCGGCACCCGTTGTGGCGACCAGCGACCGCCGCGTGATCATTGGCATTTTTTCCTCCCGTCCGATCCGGTATCGCCAGGACAGCTAACGCATCGGCACCGCACTGACAACGCGAAGCACCGTGGTCCCCGCCAGGCCATGTCACATGCGTGTGACCCGCGGCGTGCTTTCGACTATGCTCGACGGCATTAGCGGAAGGACACGCGGCATGGCGTCGGAACGAATTTTGTCGGGCAAGCTGGCGCTGGTCACCGGGGCCGGTCGGGGCCTGGGCCGTGCCTTCGCGGAACGGCTGGCGGCCCTGGGATGCGCTGTCGTGGTGCACGGCATGCGCGAACACGGGCCGGCCGAATATGGCGAAGGCACCACGCTGACCGACACGGCGCGGCAGATTGCGGACCAGTTCGGCGTTCGCACGCTGTCGGTGCTCGGCGACCTGACGCGCACGGAGGATGTGGAGCGGGTGGTGGCGGCCGCCAGCGAGCTCGGGCCGATCCACGTGCTGGTGCATAATGCCGGCGGCGATATCGCCCATGCCGGCGGTCGGCCGGACCCGAACGACGCCGTGATGGTGAAGGAACTCGATATCCGCGCGGTGACTCGACCGCAACCTGCTGAGCACGATCTTCACCTGCCAGCACGTCGCACGCGGCATGATGGAACGGCGTGCCGGGCGGATCGTGACCATCAGCTCGACCGCGGCGTATGGCGGTCGGCCCAACGGCGTGATCTACGCGACCGCGAAGGCAGGCGTGATCCAGTACACGCGCTGCCTGGCCGCGCAGCTTCGCCCCTTCAACGTCACCGCCAACAGCATCGCGCCCGGCGACACGCGGACCGGCCGGTATCTCAACACGCGCGCGGTCGATCAAAGCCGGATGATCGAGGGGGGCACGCTGGACCGCATCGCATTGGTCGATGAGGTGGCGCGCGGGGTCGATATGTTTGCTGGACCGCTGGGCGATTTCGTCACCGGACAGGTGTTGCGGATCGACGGCGGTTCGCAGTGCTGGCCGGCATAGGGGGCGCGCCATGGCACTGCACTTCGACCGCTCTGAGTACGCGGCGCGCATCGCCGCTGCGACTCGCGCTCTCGCGTCACACGGGCTGGACGGGCTGCTGGCGTTCCAGCAGGAGAGCATGTACTGGCTCACCGGCTACGACACGTTCGGCTTTTGCTTCTTCCAGTGCCTGTATCTTGGTGCGGACGGCAGGCTGGCGCTGATCACGCGTGCCCCGGATTTGCGGCAGGCGCAGCACACTTCGATCATCGAGGACATCCGCATCTGGACCGATGAAGAAGGCGCCCGACCGGCAACACAGTTGCGCGACATGCTGGAAAGCCTCGGCGTCCGGGGCAGAAAGCTGGGGATCGAAAGCAATGCGTATGGGCTCAACCACGCTCTCGGCAAGCAGGTGGATGCAGCCCTGGATGGGTTGTGCCGTCTGGACGACGCATCAGGCTTGATCGACGCGCTGCGGACGGTGAAGTCGCCGGCCGAGCTGGCATATGTACGACGGGCCGGCGAACTGGCCGACGCCGCGCTGCAAGCCGGCCTGGAGGAGATACGTGCCCGCGCCGATGAGGGCGCCATCCTGGCCGCCATGCAGGGCGCGGTGTTCCGTGGCGGCGGTGATTACCCCGGCAACGAGTTCATCATCGGATCAGGCGAGGACGCACTCCTGTGCCGCCACAAGTCCGGCCGCCGCACGCTGTCGGCAGATGATCAGCTCACGCTGGAATTTGCCGGAGTATACCGACACTATCATGCGGCGCAGATGCGCACCGTGATCATCGGCGCACGGCGACCGGCGCACGAGCGCATGAGTGCGGCCTGCATGGAAGCGCTACAGGCGTGTGAGGCCGTGCTGCGTCCCGGCCACACCGCCGGCGACGTGTTCGCGGCGCATGCGCGGGTCATGGACTCGCACGGCATGGCACCGCACCGGCTGAACGCGTGCGGCTACAGCCTGGGCGCCAAGTTCACGCCGAGCTGGATGGACACGCCGATGTTCTATCGCGGCAACAGCTTCGTTCTGGCCCGCGATATGGTGTTCTTCGCGCACATGATACTGATGGATTCCGACAGCGGCACGGCAGTGACGCTCGGGCGTACATACATACTGACCGATGGTGCACCGGAACCATTGTCGCGCATGCCGCTGGACATGATCCGGCGATAGGATCTTTTCCGAAACAGGGCAGCCGGTTCCTGCTGTTCGGTTTCCAGCGACCGCGCGCGCCGCTTCCGCAATGTCGCGGCAAGCGGGTACGACGGCTTCGATCCCGTAGAGCAGCGCCGGCGATCAGTGCCGCCGAACTGCTTGCCGCACGCGTCCCAGACGCAATCGCCCGGCTACGGGCCGAAATCGATCCCTGAACCCTTACGCCGCCACCCGCTTCGTCAGCAGCCCCTGCGCGACCAGCGCTTCCGCGATCTGCACCGCATTCAGCGCGGCGCCCTTGCGCAGATTGTCGGACACGCACCAGAACGATAACCCATGCTCCACGGTTGGGTCCTTGCGGATACGGCTGACATACACCGCATCCTCCCCGGCGCTTTCCATCGGAGTCATGTAGCCGCCGTCCTCGCGCTGATCGACCACCGCAACACCCGGCGCATCGCGCAACGCGGCCCGCGCTTCCGAGGCCGTCACCGGATGCTCGAACTGCACGTTCACTGCCTCGCCATGGCCGATGAACACCGGCACGCGCACGCACGTGGCATGCACCGGAATATCGGGATCGAGGATTTTCCGGGTCTCGACCGCCATCTTCCATTCCTCCTTGGTCGAGCCATCCTCCATGAACTTGTCGATATGCGGGATGCAGTTGAACGCAATCTCCTTGGTGAACTGTTCCGGCGACATCGGGTCGTGCACGAACACCGCCTTGCTGTGCGAAAACAGCTCGTCCATCCCTTCCTTCCCGGCGCCCGAGACTGACTGATAGGTGGCGACCACCACGCGCCTGATCCGCCAGCGGTCGTGCAGCGGCTTCAGCGCAACCACCATCTGGATGGTGCTGCAATTCGGGTTGGCGATGATATTGCGCCGAGTGAACTTCGCCAGCGCCTGCGGGTTCACCTCCGGCACCACCAGCGGCACGTCCGGCTCCATGCGGAAATGGCTGGTATTGTCGATCACCACGCAACCCGCCGCGGCGGCGCGCGGGGCGTGCACGGCGGATACCGACGCACCGGGGCTGAACAGCCCGATATCCCAGCCGCGAAAATCGAACGTCTCCAGGTTCTTGACCTTGAGCACCTGCTTGTCGCCGAACGAAACTTCCTGCCCGGTTGACCGGCCAGACGCCACCGCCGCCACCTCGTCGGCGGGGAAGCGGCGCTCGGCCAGGGTTTTCAGCATCTCGCGACCCACCGCTCCGGTGGCGCCGACGACAGCGACCCTGTAGCCCATGCTCGTATCTCCTGCTGACCGCGGCACACGCCTGCGCCGCGCCACTGCCAGTTACCGGACCACAGGCATTCGGGGCAAGCGGTGACCGCGCTCGGCTGGCCTGCGCGACGCCTCGCTCACCGGCTTGGCAGCGGCCGCGAAGCCGGCCATCCGACGGAAACGACGAGCAGCAAGCTCACGCCCAGCAGCATGCCGACCAGCCGTTCCACGCCGGGAGCCAGGCTCAACGGCGGTCCCCACCCCTGCACCAGCGTCAGAATGAACGCGAAGGTTGCCTGCTGGCCGACATAGCCGACCTCTCGCGTGCTGCTTTGTTGATACGCGCCGATCCACACGCCCACGATGAGAGCTGCCAGCCAGGGCAGGAGCGCCTCGAGACCGAGCGCGAGGATTACCAGCCCGGCGACCCCGCCGAGCACGCAGCCGGCAATGCGATGCAGCGCCCGTTGCCGCATCAAGGCCTCAGCTTGCTCCGGGTTGGCGGCGAGGCCAGGGACAGCCATCACCGCCGCCACCGAGATCGCCATCTGGCTCAGTCCTGGAATCCCGAACCAGTTCCAAACCACCGGCACCAGCATGACGGCAACTCCCGTCCGCAGTGCGTGATCGAGTACATGGCGATTTGGCCCAAACATCGTCGAAAAACCAGGGGCCGCCGGTACCTCTGCCACCGCGCCGGGCGGAGCCAGCAGCAGCGCAACGCACAAGGCGGCCGCCGATCCAACAATGATTTCGACGCAGCGCGCCAGGACGATGACGTCTCCCTGGGTTGGATCGGCGATCACCTGCATGATCACCATGTCCGCGGTTATCCCACCCAGCAGCCAGGCGTAGCTGTGCCGCGTCAAGGATGCTCCGAGGATGCCAAGCGTACTGGCGACGAACAAAGCCGGCAGCGTGGACAGCGGGTATTGCGCCATCCACGGAGTCAAAAGAAACACCACGGCGGCGCTCAGCAAGGTCGCGGCAACCCGCTCGGCCGCTTTCGCGACAGAAGCCGGCCTGGTTGCCTGCGTGCAGACGAATCCGCTCAAGGCCGCCCAATAGGGTGCGTCCAAACGCAACCAGATCGCCAGGACCGTTGCCAATCCGACAGACGAAGCGGCGATTGTGGCCACACGCGCCCGCGGTCCCGATAAACGCAGTTCCGCCAGGTCAGCAAACACTGCACCCGGCAGCCCCTGCGCGATCACGGAAAGATCACCACATGCGCATCTGCGCCCATGAACAGTTGCCCGGCGGGGGGCCGATCGACAAGCGTCAACGTAACCGGGAAGCGCCGTTGCAGACGGATCCAATCGGTGGTCGGCGCAACATAGGGCAGCAGGCCGGGCGGGGTCTGATCGCGGCTGATTCCTGGCGCGACGCCTTCGATAACCGCCCGGTGCCAGTGCCACGGGTCACTATCAAGCCACACCCATCCCGTGCTTCCCGGATGAAAAGCGCGCAGGTAATCCTGCTTGTAGTTGGCAATGATCCGCCACGCTCCCGCGTCGATGATGCCGATCAGCGCCACGTCCTGGCGCGCCGTGTCGCCGACGCGAACAGTCAGATGGTTGATGATGCCATCCGTGGGGGCGAGCAGATCGGTTCGCGACAGCCGCCATTGTGCCAGCCCGAGTTCCGCGTTTGCCTGCGCAGTGGCGCTCTCGTCCATCGTGACGATCTGCTGCGCCCGTGCAACGGCAGACGTCGCGGAGTTGGCATTGGCCTGGGCCCGCTTCAAGGCCTCGTTCGCCGCATCCAGGGCCTGGCGGCTGGCGTCATCGCTGGCCGCCAGATCAGCGATGCGACGGCGGGAGTTCTGGGCGAACTGCAAGGTGGCAAGTGCGGCAGACTGCTCGCCCTGGGCGGTGACGGCGGCATCACGATCTGCCGACGTCTTCGCGTTGGTCATGGCCTGCCCCGCTTGCCGGGCTGCAACCGCAAGCTCGAACGGCACACGGTCGATCGTCACCAGCTTGTCGCCACGACGGACAGGTTGGTTGTCGCGCACATGCACAGCGACGATGCGGCCGGTGACCTGCGGCGCAACCGCGACCAGATCGGACGTTACGTAGGAATTGCCGGTGTAGGCAACGAAACTGGTCGTTTCCCAATAAAGCACGATCGCCGCGCAGATCCCGGCCAGCAACAGCGCTGGCCGTCGCCATCGCAACAATGCGGATGGCACGCCAGGTCGTCGTGTGCGCAGCAGCAGCATGTCTGTGCCGGATTCCTGTTTCCGGGTCGGGGCATCTTTCCGGTGCGGGGCAGCCTGCCAGAAGCGGGCTGGCACGCAAGCTCGTTCTGCGATGATTACCTTACTTCGACGGCTCGACGCGGGCCAGAACCTCCGCCAGCCCAGGCCGCCGGTGCCCGTGCCGTCCCACCGTCGTCCCCGCCGCAGCCAGCGCATCCAGCACCGCTTCCTGCGTCGCCTCCGCCACCGCCTGAAACAGCCGGTCGATGCGCGCCTCCGACACTGCACGGCAGTCCAGCAAATCCTGATCCGCCTCGTGCGGCACCCGGTTGGCGGTGGTGAAGGCCAGCGCGATGTCCCCGCTGCCATTGCCCCAGAACGCACCGCACCAGGCCAGACCAACGCCGGCCCGTCGCGCCACCCGTCCGAGCTGACGACATTCCATCGGAATATCGGTGCCGATCACCACGATGCAGGACCCCGCCTCCACGACGTCGCCGGCCTCCGCGCCGATCCGCCGCCCGTCCGGCAACCGCAGCTCCCCGGCGCGGCCGAAATTGGCCAGCACCAGCACTCCCAGATGATAGGCTTCACCGTCCAGCTTTATGCGGCGAGACGCCGACCCGATCCCGCCCTTCAGCCCGAAGCAGCTCATGCCGGCGCCGGCCCCCACCGCCCCCACCTCGAACTCCTCCGCGGCCGAGGCGATGGCCGCCTCGGCATCCGCCTCGGTGACCGCCATCGCCTGGATATCGTTCAGGTAGCCGTCGTTGCACTCGAGCACGACCGCATTCACCGTGGCGATCTGCCGCCCGATCTCCGGGTTGTCGCGCACCGCCCGCCGGATCAGCGCATTGGCACAGGTACCCACACCAAACGTGTTGGTCAGCAAAATCGGGGTTTCCAGCGTGCCCAGTTCGGCCACCTGCACCAGCCCCACGCTCTTGCCGAACCCGTTCAGCACCTGCACGGCCGCGAGCGGCCGGTCCTGAAACAGGTCGCCCTCGTGCGGCAACACGGCGGTGACGCCGGTGCGGACATCGCCCTCGATCAGCGTCGCGTGGCCGACCAGCACGCCGGGCACGTCGGCGATGCTGTTCCGCCGGCCTGGCGGCAGGGAGCCGCATTCCAGCCCCAGCTCACGTGCGCGCATGGCACCCCCTGTCGTAACGCGCAGGTTTCGCCCGGCGCCGCCAGCGGGGCAAGCCCCGGGTGACCTGCCAGCCGAACTGCGCTACGACACCGCCGCAACAGCCATGCAGGAGCGGCCATGCGCGAGATTGGTCATTTCATCGGCGGGCGGATGGTGACCGGCGACGGCCGTCGCCACGCCGACATCTTCAACCCGGCATCCGGCGAAGTTACCGCAAAGGTGGCCCTGGCGGGACCGGAGGAAGTCGATCGCGCCGTCCAGGCCGCCGCCAGGGCCTGGCCCGCCTGGGCCGCCACCCCGCCGCTGCGCCGCGCCCGCACCATGTTCCGCCTTAGGGAACTGCTGGAGCGTGACCGCAAGAAACTGTCCGCCGCCATCACCGCCGAACACGGCAAGGTGCTGTCCGACGCCGACGGTGAGGTGCAACGCGGGCTGGAGGTGGTGGAGTTCGCCTGCGGCATCCCGCATTTGCTGAAAGGCGAGTTCACCGAGGCCGTCGGCACCGGCATCGACGCCTGGTCCATCCGCCAGCCACTCGGCGTCGTGGCCGGCATCACCCCGTTCAACTTTCCGCTGATGGTGCCGCTATGGATGATCCCCGTGGCGCTGGCCTGCGGCAACTGCTTCATTCTGAAACCGTCGGAGAAGGATCCCTCCGCCAGCTTGCTGCTGGCCGCGCTGCTGGCCGAGGCCGGCATCCCTGAAGGCGTGTTCAGCGTCGTGCAGGGCGCCCGCGAGGCGGTGGAAGCCATCCTGGCGCATCCGGACATCGCGGCGGTCAGCTTCGTCGGCTCGACCGCGATTGCCGAAACGATCTACCGAGGCGGCGCCGCGCACGGCAAGCGGGTGCAGGCGCTGGGTGGGGCAAAGAACCACCTGGTGGTCATGCCTGATGCCGATCTGGACGATGCGGTCAACGCGTTGATGGGGTCGGCATACGGCGCCGCGGGCGAGCGCTGCATGGCGGTGTCCGTGGCGGTCGCCGTGGGCAGCGTCGGCGACCGGCTGATCGAAAAGCTGGAACCGCGCGTGCGCGCCCTGAAGATCGGACCGGGCACCGACCCGGACGCCGAAATGGGTCCGCTGGTCACGCGCCAGCACCGCGACAAGGTAATGGGCTACATCGATACCGGCGTGAAGGAAGGTGCCAAGCTGGTCGTGGATGGCCGCGATCTGAAGCTGCAAGGCTACGAGAACGGGTTTTTCCTCGGCGCGTCCCTGTTCGATCGCGTGCAAACCGACATGCGCATCTACCAGGATGAGATTTTCGGCCCCGTGCTCGGCGTAGTGCGCACGCCCGATCTGGCCGGTGCCGTGCGGATGGTGAACGAACATCCATATGGCAACGGGGTCGCCATCTACACCGGGGATGGCGGGGCGGCGCGCGATTTCGCGAATGCGATCGAGATCGGCATGGTCGGCGTGAACGTCCCGATCCCTGTGCCGATGGCATTTCATAGCTTCGGCGGCTGGAAGCGGTCGCTGTTCGGCGACCACCATGTGTACGGCCCTGAAGGCGTGCGGTTCTACACCCGGTACAAGGCAATCACGCAGCGCTGGCCGGGCGCGGACCGACGCGGGGCCGAATATGTCATGCCGACGCTGGGACGCTGAACGGTTCGTCGGTCTCGTCGGCCGCCGATTTCGCCAGTTCGGCGTCGTTCAGGTAGTCCGGCATGGCGTATGCGGTCAGCCGCGGGATATCGCGCAGCCGCACGCGCGCGCCATGCGTTTCCACCCCCAGCTCCCGCAGCGCCGCAAAGGCGCGCGAGAGATTTTCCTGCCGGCAGCCCAGCCTTGCCGCCAGCAATCCTTTCTCAAACGGCAGCCGGAATTCGGCTTCCGGAGGGTTCAGGTCGGGCACCAAGGCCAGCAAATAGGCCCCCAGCCGCTGGGCCGTGGTGCGCACCTTCAGGTCGCGGATCTGCCGCACCAGGTTGCGGAAATCCACCGACATGGACCGCAGCAGCGCCAGCGCCAGGTCCGGTTCGCGCTCCACGAGGACCCGGAGCGGCACGGCCTTGATAGCCAGCAAGCGTGCCCGCTGCACCACGTGGGCCGATTGCAGGTACGGCAGCGACGACATCACCGAAGCCAGCACGAAATCCTGTCCCGGCTGCAACACCTCCACGACCGCGGTCGATCCGTCCGGAGCGGTGGTGCTGAGCGCAACCTGTCCGTCCAGCAGGTAATACAACGTATCGGGTATTTCGCCCTGGCAGCAGAGCCGGTCGCCGTGCACGGCCGTAAGCACGTCGCTTACCAGCCTGATCTGCTCGAGCAGCCTGTCGGTCAGTTGATCGAAGATCGGAACTTCCCGCAGCGTCTCCAGTGCCGGACGCATCTTCACCCCCGCTGTCACCCGCTCGCGCGGCTTGCGCGCAAGAAGATCATTGCGCTCCTTGTCGAAAACCGCAAATGCGGTGCCGACTGAGATCCGGTTCGTGGGAGTGGATGGCATGAAAGCGGTTGTCTGCCAGGCATTTGGTGGTCCCGAGGTGTTGGCGCTCCGTGACCTTCCAGACCCGCCTCCACCCGATTCCGGCGAGATACTGGTGCGAATCGCCGCTCGTGGCGTGCAATACGTAGATGTCCTGCAACTCGCCGGGACATATCAGGTCCGCCCCGAACCGCCCTTTATTCCCGGCAGCGAGGCAGCGGGCGAGGTAGTTGCGGTCGGTCCCGGCGTGACCCGGTTCAAGCCTGGTGACGGCGTGATGAGCCGGCACCGCACCGGCGCCTTCGCGACGCTGGCAATCGCCCGGGACGAGGCATGCGATCCGATACCGCCCGGGCTCGGCATGGAGTCAGCCGCCGTGCTCCGCTCCGGTCACGGCACCGCCTATCACGCATTGCTGCAGCGCGGGCGTTTGCGCGCCGGGGAATGGGTGCTGGTGCATGGCGCGGCCGGCGGCATCGGCATCGCCGCCATTCAGATCGCCCGCCTGTCGGGCGCGCGAGTGATCGCGACCGCGAGCAGCGAGGCCAAGCGGGCCGCGTGCATCGAGGAAGGCGCGGAGCACGCGTTGGACTACCGCGCGGGGTTTGTCGATCGGGTCAAGGAGTTCACCTCGGGCCGCGGCGTGGATATCGTCTATGACCCGATCGGCGCCACCGTAACGGAGGAGTCGCTGCGCTGTCTGGCCTATGGCGGCCGCCTGTTGATCCTGGGCTTCCTGGGCGGTGGGCCCGCTAACATCCGTAGCAACTACCTGCTGATCAAGGCAATCGCGGCGATCGGCGTGTACATGGGCGGCTTCCAGGCGAACCAGCCGGACCTGTTCACGTCCAACACGCGGGCGATTCTCGCGCTGGCGGCCGAGGGAAAGATCCGTCCGCGCATTTCCCACCGATTTCCGCTGGAGCGGGCCGCCGACGCCATCCAGGCGGTGATGGACCGGGCCGTCATCGGCAAGGCCGTGCTGGTCGGTTAACAACCGCGTGTTGGTGCCGGTCAACTCTGCGACGTGGAGTGGAATCCGGCATCGCGGGTAACACGTTGTCGCTCGCCTGTTACAGAGCCCTCCTATCTTGCAGTGCACAACAGGGTCGCGGATCGGCAGGAATACCAGCACATGAATAAGTTGCGATTATCGCTGCTCGCCGTGGTGCTGGCTGCTGCCGCGGGCGGCGGATGGGCGCTGACCAGTCGTCACCCTGCCAACGGCGCCGCACCCCCTGCGCCTCCGCCGGCAGTGCCCGTCACCGCCGGTTCCGCCACCGCGCAGAACGTGCCGATCTTTGCCCAGGGGCTCGGCACCGTGCAGACCATCAATGCCGTAAATGTGAAAACGCGAGTGGACGGACAGGTGATGAAGGTCTTTTTCACACAGGGGCAGGAGGTGAAGGAAGGCGATCCGCTGTTCCTGATTGATCCGCGCCCGTTTCAGGCCGCGCTCGATCAGGCGCAAGCCAACCAGCAGAAGGACCAGGCGCAGCTTCAGGGCGCGCAACTCGACCTTGACCGCTACGGCAAGCTGGTCGGCAGCGGCTTCCAGACGCGGCAAAGCTACGATGACCAGACGGCGACGGTCGGCCAGCTCCAGGGCGCGGTGAAGGCCGATGCGGCGGCGATCGAGACAGCGCAGCTCAACCTGCAATATGCCGCCATTCGCGCCCCGATCAGCGGGCGCACCGGCCTGCTCATGGTGGATCAAGGAAATTTTGTTCAGGCCGCGTCTGGCACCACGCTGGTCAGCATCACCCAGATCAAGCCGATCTACGTGAATTTCACCCTTCCGCAGAATCTCGTGGACCAGATCCGCACCGCCCAGGCCAAGGCGCCGCTGGTAGTGCAAGCCTACGACGGCAGCTCGCAGAAGCTGCTCACCTCCGGCCAACTCAGTTTCATCGACAACCATGTGGACACCACCACCGGCACCATCGCGCTGGAAGGCACATTCGCCAACGATAACGAGCAGCTCTGGCCCGGCGAGTTCGTCAGTGTCCGGCTGATCCTTGGCACCCGGCCCAATGCCGTTACCGTGCCGGTTGCTACCGTCATGACCGGTGCCAGCGGCTTCTACGCGTATGTCATCAAGCCGGATAACACCGTGGAACGGCGTACCGTGACAGTCGCCGCGCGGCAGGATGGGATCGCGGTGATCGCCAAAGGCCTGAACGCCGGCGAAAAGGTGGTGGTCGGCGGCCAGTACCGGCTGACCAACAACACACGCGTGAAAATCGACCCCACACCACCGGCCAAGGCGAGCTGACCGGTAATGAATATTTCCGAAACATTCATCCGGCGGCCCATCGCGACTGCGCTGCTGATGGCGGGCCTGTTCGTGTTCGGGATCACCAGCTTCATGCTGCTGCCAGTCTCGGCGCTGCCGAATGTCGACTTCCCGACCATCTCGGTGAGTGCCCAGTTGCCGGGTGCGAATCCGGACACCATGGCCTCTTCGGTGGCGACCCCGCTGGAGCAGCAATTCGCATCAATTCCCGGCTTGGCGCAGATGACCTCGACCAGCGGGCTCGGCACCACCACGATCACATTGCAGTTCGATCTCGACCGTGACATCGACGGCGCGGCCGGCGACGTGCAGGCAGCCATCAACGCCGCCAGTGGGCTGCTGCCGAAAGACCTGCCAAGCCCACCCACATACAAGAAAACCAATCCGGCCGACCGGCCGGTGTTGATATACGGTGTCTGGTCCGACGCGATGCCGATCCAGAACATCGACCAGTACGCCTACAACGTGCTGGCCGAATCGCTATCGCGAGTGAGCGGCGTGTCGCAGGTGCTGATCGCCGGACAGCAGACGCCGGCGACCCACGTGCAGGTCAATCCAGACGCGCTGGCTTCACGCGGCATCGGACTGGAGGATGTGCGCACGGCGCTGGTCAACGCCACCACGGACCAGCCGAAGGGCAATCTGGAAGGCAAGACGCAGGAATTCGCCATCGACACCAACGACCAGTTGTTCAAGGCCAGTGCCTTCCGCCACATCATCGTAGCCTACCGTAACGGCGCGCCGGTGCAGGTGCAGGACATCGGCGACGTCATCAACTCCTCGCAATATGCCCGCACCGGCGCCTGGTTCGACCAGCATCGCGCCGAGCTGCTGCTGATTGAGCGCGAGCCGGGCGCCAACACCATCCAGGTGGTGGACGAGATCAAGGCGATGATGCCGCAGCTTGAAGCATCCATCCCACCCTCGGTCCATGTGGACATCGTGTCCGACCGCTCACTCACGATCCGCGCCTCCGTCGGCGACGTAGAGCGCACACTGGCGATCACCGTCAGTCTGGTGGTGCTGGTGATCTTCCTGTTCCTGCGCAAGGCGTGGGCCACCATTATTCCAAGTGTGACGGTGCCGCTCGCGCTGGTGATGACCACCGGCATCATGTACATGCTCGGCTACAGCCTGGACAACCTGTCGCTGATGGCGCTCACCATCGCCGTCGGTTTCGTCGTGGACGACGCGATCGTGATGATCGAGAACATCGTCCGATACATTGAAGAAGGCGAGCGGCCGTTCCAGGCGGCGCTGAAGGGCGCCGGGCAGATTGGCTTCACCATCGTTTCCATCACCTTCTCGCTTATCGCGGTGTTCATCCCGCTGCTGTTCATGTCCGGCATCATCGGCCGGCTGTTCCGGGAATTCGCCGTCACCGTCAGCATCGCGGTGGTGGCGTCCGCGTTCATTTCGCTTACGCTGACACCGATGATGTGCTCGCGGTTCCTCACGCGCGAATCGGATCAGCCGAAGAATCGCTTCAACCGTGTAGCTGAAGGATTCTTCGACTCGATGATCCGCGGCTATGATCGCGGGCTGAAATGGGTGTTCCGGCACCAGCCGCTGATGCTGGCCATGACGCTCGGGCTGATCGTGCTGACCGGGTATTTGTATATCCAGGTCCCCAAAGGCTTCATCCCCGAGCAGGACACTGGATTCATTTTCGGGCAGGCCCAGGCGCGGCAGGATACATCGTTTGCAGCGATGTCAGGGATGGAGCAGCAGCTCGCGTCCATCATCAGGCAGGACCCGGCGGTGCAGGCCGTGGTCGGGTTTGCCGGCGCGACCGGCGGCAACGCCAGCGAAAACACTGCGCGGATGTTCATCCAGCTCAAGCCGTTCGGCCAGCGGGATTCGGTGGAAAAAGTGATGGCCCGACTGCGGCCGAAAGTGGCGCAGATCGAGGGCGTCAAATTTTATATGCAGCCCGGTCAGGACGTGACGGTCGGCGGCCGGCTGGAGCAGGCCCAGTATCAATACACGCTCACCGACACCAACGCCGCGGAGCTGAACCACTGGGCGCCGATCATGTTGCAGAAGATGCAAGGGATGAAGCAGGTTACCGATGCTGCCTCCGACCAGCAGATCGCCTCGCCGCATATTGCCGTGACGGTCGATCGCGATGCGGCCTCTCGCCTGGGTCTGTCGGTGGGGCTGATCGACCAGACGCTGGACGATGCGTTCGGACAGGAACAGGTGACGACGGTTTATACCGACACCTCGCAGTACAAGGTCATCCTGGAAGTGCAGCCGCAGTTCCAGGAAGATCCGTCGTCCCTGGCGCACATCTATGTCGCCAGTGCCTCCGGGGCCCAGGTGCCGTTATCTACCATTGCTCATGAAACCACCAAGGTGGAGCCGCTGACAGTCAACCATCAGGGCGTGTTCCCGGCCGTGACGCTGTCGTTCAATCTGGCGCCGGGCACCTCGATCGGTCAGGCGGTGGATGCGATCGACGCGGTCGAGACCCAGCTTCGTGTGCCGCAGACATTGCAGGGCTCGTTCCAGGGCACCGCGCAGGCATTCCAGTCGTCCCTGTCATCGACCCCGGTGCTGGTCGCCGCGGCGATCCTGGTCGTGTATATCGTTCTGGGGATGCTCTACGAGAGCTTCATTCATCCCATAACGATCTTGTCCGCGCTGCCCTCCGCTGGCGTCGGCGCACTGCTGATGCTGATGATCTGCGGCTACGATCTTAGCCTGGTGGCGCTGATCGGCATCATCCTGCTGATCGGCATCGTGAAGAAGAACGCCATCATGATGATCGATTTCGCGCTGGTGGCGGAACGCGATGAAGGCAAAAGCCCGCTGGACGCGATCCATGAAGCCTGCCTGTTGCGTTTCCGCCCGATCATGATGACCACCATGTGCGCGTTGTTCGGCGGGCTGCCGCTGGCGCTGAGCTCGGGGGCGGGATCGGAACTGCGTCGTCCACTGGGGATCGCGATTGTCGGCGGACTGCTGGTTTCGCAATGCCTGACGCTATACACGACGCCGGTTATCTACCTGTACCTCGACCGGCTCGCGCACCGGCTCGGCCGCCGCCACCCGCGGTTGTTGCCGGCACAGCAACCGGCTGAGGAAGTGCACCGCTAGGGCAGATCGCGCTTGACTGGAATCAACCCGATTCCAGGAGCGAGTGAATTTGCGCGCAAATAGAGAGCCAGAGCATCTTCAGTCATGCTGAAGATGCTCTGGGACCGCCCTGGCTTGGCTGTAGCAGCGTTCCCGTTCAGGAATTATCAATCTGAAGGCGCCAGGCTGGTGACATGATCTCACCGGGTTCGCTGTCCGCGTTCAGCACCGTCCCAGGTCTCGGCACCGTCCCAGGTCTCGGCAACGTTCGGTCGGCCGAGGCGCTGCGTCCGTTCGGGCGCACGGACCAGGCGCCAAGCGCGACGCGATCGGCGCCGCAAAGCAGCGGCACTGGCCAGCCGGACGGTGGATCTTCACCGTCCCGCACGCTGCCACGCGGTTCGTTGCTGGACCTGACCGTCTGAGCCCGGGTCTGACCAGCAGGGTTGATCGGCAGGGCGGGACGCGTCACGCTGGCTTTCATGCCAGAATTCATCCGCCGCATTCCGGATGGCGACAACCGGGAACGGCTGATCTGCCCCGACTGCGGCCATATTGCTTACGAGAACCCGAAAGTGGTGGTCGGGACAGTGGTGGTCGCCGACGGTGCCGTCCTGATGTGCCGCCGCGCCATCGAGCCGCGAAAAGGATTCTGGACACTGCCCGCCGGCTATCTGGAGCATGGGGAAACGCTCGAGGAAGGCGCGATCCGGGAAGCCCGGGAAGAAGCGGAGGCTGATATCGCGCTCGACGGCATCCTGGCCGTGTTCAGCGTCAGTCGGATCGGTCAGGTACAGATCATGTTTCGCGGCCGGTTTCTCCCGGATGGTGCACCGCCGCGTTTTGCGCCGGGTATCGAGAGCCTGGAGGTCGCTCTGTTTCCGTGGACCCAGGTTCCCTGGCCGGAAATTGCGTTCCCGACGGTTCGCTGGGCGCTCGATGCATGGCGCACGGTGGGACCGGCACCGCTCGGCCGCCCAGCAGGCAACCCCGCCGAGGATCCGCGCGGCGTCCAGCGCATCTCTCCCCGCCCCGCCTGACCGCAAGCCGCGGCAGGCCAGGACGGCGTCGTTGCCACCCCTGTTCACAGCCTTGTGACACGTCGACCACCGCCAGATGCTGCCCCACCGCCCGCTGCACGGCATGATGGTGGAATGGCTATCCGGCCTGTCACACTTCCAGCAGCGCAGAGCAAATAACCGACCGGTGACCCGATGCGGCTGACCACGCGTCTGACGCTGCTGATGCTGCTGTGCATGGCGCCGATGATGGCCGCTCTGATCTACACCCAGATCGTTCTGCGTCAGCGACGCACCACGGACGTGGAAGCCTTGGCAATGCGCCAGGCGGAACTGGCCAACGCGGATCTCGACAGCATACTGGAAGGGGGACGGCAACTTCTACTGGCCAGCGCCGAATCCAGCGCCATCGCCGATATGGGGTCGGCTTGCAACGCACGGCTCGCGACACTCGCGGCCAACTTGCCTGCATACCAGTTCCTCGCGGTGGTCGACGCGAGTGGTCGGATCGGCTGCGCGTCCACGCCGGCGCTGCTCGGCCATCCCGCGGCCGGCTGGCTGGCCAGTCTGGCGCCGGAGGGCTTCAGCCCCGGGGTTTATGCGACTCAGCCTGGCATCGCAGCCCCATTTCTGCCGCTGGGTCTGCGGTTCGCGTCGACTGGCCCGGCTGGCAAGGCGGGATCGAAAGCAATAGTTGCAGCGCTAAACCTGGACTGGCTCGGCCGACACCTGGAACAGGCGGAATTGGGGCGCGCGGGCGAATTCCGGCGCAGCCGCGTAACGGCGCTCGACCGGGCAGGTACGGTGATCGCCCGCTATCCGGACCCGGGCGAGTGGCTCGGCAAGCCCGGTCCTGATGGCATGCGGGCATTGGTGACTCGGTCCGAGATGGGCGTTGCTCGCCTCGGCCGGCCGGGCGGCCCGCAATACGTGGCGGGATACGTACCTGATGCTCCGCCTCCGGCCGGCATCACCATTGTCGCGGCGCTAACCCCATCCGACCTGCTGGGCGAGATTGACCGGCTGGCAATCCCCGAGGCGCTGCTGATCGCCCTGTCGACCATCCTCGCCGCGGCAGCCGCAGCGCTGTACGCCCGCCATGTTATTTTGCGGCCGATCGGATCGCTGCTGACCGCAACGGCACGCTGGACGCAGGGCGACCTCATGGCGCGGGCCAATCTCGCCGAGACCGGCGAATTTGGCGTTTTGGCGAAATCCTTCGACGCGATGGCCGAGGCGCTCGAAATGCGGGAGCAGGAGCGCCAGCAGCACGCGGAGACATTGGAAACGCGCGTGACAGAGCGGACGCGGGAGTTGTCAGACAGCAACAACCGGCTGCAGGTGGAGATCGCGGAGCGTGCACGCAGCCAGGTGGCTTTGCAGGAAGGGCAGAAATTGCAGGCGGTGGGTCAGCTCGCCGGCGGCGTCGCCCATGATTTCAACAACCTCCTGGCAACCGTGCTGGGCAGTCTGGAGCTGATCCAGCACCGTATCGCGACCGGGAATGTGGATCGCGAGCGGATCAACACACTGGTGAACCGTGCCTCCGACGCGGTGCAACGGGGTGCGCAGCTCACCTCTCGCCTGCTGGCCTTCTCGCGCCGCCAGCGGCTTGAACCGCGACCCGCCGACCTCAATCAGATCGTCAACGAGCTGCTCAGCCTTGCCGGCAGCACGATCGGCCACCGGGTGCGAACCCGCACCGAGCTGGCTGCGCAGCTCTGGCCGGCGCTTGCCGATCCCGGGCAAGTGGAGGCGGCACTGCTCAATATCTTCTTGAACGCACGAGATGCGATGACGGAAGGCGGGGAGCTGGTGATCCGGACGTCGAACGAGATGCTGACCGCGGCCTCGGAGGATGGGTTGGGGCCGGGGCGGTATGTGTGTGTCACGGTGGCAGACACCGGCATCGGCATGACACCAGAGGTGCTGCGCCGGGCGGTTGATCCGTTCTTCACTACAAAGGGTCCCGGCTGTTCCGGGCTGGGGCTGAGTCAGGCCTACGGACTGGCCATGCAGTCCGGCGGCACGCTGCGCCTGCAAAGCACGCCGGGCCAGGGCACCGAGGTATCGTTGCTGCTGCCGTGGGCGGGCGAGGACACGAAGCGGGCGCCGGTGCCGACCCATGCCGACCGGGCGCGAATGGCTCCCGCCATTCGTGTGCTGCTGGTGGACGACGACCCCGAGGTGCGGCAGGTGACCGCAGACATGCTGCACGATCTGGGATGCATAGTGGTCGAGGCGGCCAGCGGGGCGGAAGCATTGCGGCTGATCCCGGGCGCGGCACCGGATCTGCTGGTGCTCGACTATGCCATGCCCGACATGAACGGGCTTCGGCTGGCACAGGCGATGCGGGATGTGGGCGTATCTGCTCCGGTGCTGCTGGCCACTGGCTATGCCGAGCTGGAACATACCGACGAAACGACGGCCGCGGTGCTGAATGCGATCCTGCGCAAGCCGTTCACGCTGCGGGAGCTGGCGGCGGTGATCAACCGCCTGCTGCACCAGCCGGCGGAGGGCTCGAACGTGGTGGAGCTGCGACGCCTGGGGCAGCGCTGAGCGGAGCACGTTTGCGTTGCAGGAAGGCCTGCATCATCCGGGTCGGCTCGTCGGTATTCCAGGCGGCCACGAAACTATCGATCCCGCGCGCAATGGCCGTGCTGACCGGCAAGTCCTCCCAGGCGGCGATCAGCTCCTTTTGCAGACGCAGCGCCTGCGGGCCGGCAGAGAGGATGGCGGTCAACGAGTGTTCGAGGGCGTCGTCCAGGCTGGGTGGCGGGGTGACTTCCTCGATCAGGCCCCAGGCGAAGGCGCGCTGCGCGTCGATGATTTCCCCGGTGAGCAGAAGACGGCGGGTGCGGCCCCAGCCGATCAGACGAGGCAGCAGGGCGGCCTCCACCACCGAGGGAATGCCGACCCGCACTTCCGGCATGCCGAAGCGGGCATTATCAGCGGCGACGCGCATATCGCAGGCAGCGGCAATCTCCAGCCCGGCGCCGAGGACGTAACCCTGGAGACGAGCGATCACCGGAACGGGCAATCGCCGGAACACGTCGCAGGTCTGATGGACGAGAGTGATGAATTCGCGCGCGGTGCTTGCGTCGAGCGCGGCCATCTCGCCGATATCGGCGCCGCCAATGAAGGCGCGGTCACCGGCGCCGCGAAGAATCAGCGCCCGTAACGTGGGGTTCTGCCTCAGTGCGCTGGCTGCTGCTATCAGCTCTTGCATCAGCGCGCGGTTGAGCGTGTTGAGGCGGGCGGTGTTGTCGATGGTGATGGTGGCCACGCCACGCTGATCGATGGAGCTGGAAATGGGCATGTGGGCTACCTGCGGGGCTTGCGGTTGGCCTGCCGCAGTGCCTTATCCGCTGCTGCACTGCAACAGGAGTTGTCGATGCCGCTGAGCCCGCCCGCCGAGCGCGAGTTGCTGCACACGCGTGCCATCACGTTGCACGGATACCGACGCGCGGACGGGCTGTTCGATATCGAGGCGGCGTTGACCGACACCAAAACACATGCGGAGCCGAGCCATGACCGCGGCTCGATCGAGGCGGGTGAGCCGCTGCACGCCATGTGGATGCGGATGACTGTGGATGAGCAGATGCTGATCGTACGGTGCGAGGCGGCGACTGATTACAGCCCATACTCAGTGTGCCCGCAGGCGGCGCCCAATTTCTCGCGGCTGGCGGGGCTGACGATCCGTGCTGGATTTCTGAAGGAAGCCGCGGCGCGGGTCGGCGGCACGGTTGGGTGCACCCATCTGCGCGAGCTGCTGCAACAGATGGGCACCACGGCGTTCCAGACGATCTATTCAGAGCGCACCCGGCGTGGGGAGAATTCAGACACGCTGGACCGGAGCATAGTGAACTCCTGCCTGGCCTACGGAACCGACAGTCCGGTAGTGAAACGGCGCTGGCCGGAGCTTTACACGGGTGCGAACTAGCCGCGCGCAGCCGATTGTATCGATTGCCACCACCCAGGCCGTCACCCAGGTGCACGCGCACGACACAGCTTGACCAGGTTCGCCGCCGCGCCATGCGGGCGGCCCGCAACCAGGGTCAGCAGAATCGTCCGGTTCAATGCCGGCTCGACAAGCGGCCGAACCGCAAGATCGCCGCCGATGGTCAGACCGTCGGGCAGCAGGGCGAGCCCGAGACCCGCGCGAACAAGATCCAGCATCTGCACCCATGATCCGTCGCACCGGCGTTGGACGAAGCAGTCGCCGCACGCCGCGCGCAACTGGTGCGCGAAGCCGCCGCATCGTTCGCCGACCAGCAATGTGTGGTTGGCAAAATCACCGCCCGTCAGCTCGGCTTTTCCGGCGAGTGGATGTTCGGCCGGCAGCACCGCGACACAGCCTTCCTCCGCAATTTTCCAGCGGTTCAGCCGGTCCGGCAGACCCGGATTGTCCGTCAACAGCGCGCAATCGAGCCGGTCCGCGAGCATGGCTTCGGTCAGGCTCGCCGTGTCACCTTCCTCGAAATGCACGGATATCTCTGGATACAATCGCACCAATCCGCGGATCGCACTTGCCACATGGGATGCCGCGATTGCCGGACCGAGGCCGATGCGCAGAGATGCGGGCTCGGGTCCTGCGCTGGCCCGGGCCGCCTGCCGCGCTGCCTCCGCCGCTTCCAGCATGGCCTCCAGGTGTGGGCGCGTCGCCCGTCCCAGCTCGGTCAACTGCGTCAGGTTGCGCTCCCGGTACAGCAGCGGACCGCCCAGTTCATCCTCCAGCCGCTGGATCGCCCGGGTGAGCGCCGGTTGCGTAACGTTGCATGCCTCGGCCGCGCGGGTGAAATTCAACGTCCGGGACAGCGTGATGAAATAGCGGACCTGACTGAGCTCCATGGCCGGGTACGTTGCCTCAGTCGGCGGCCGGGACGGCCAGCACCCGCAAGGCAGTCAGGATGTCCGCCGGCTCCGCCCGCTGCGTCGGGTCCACCCGAGCGAACCGCCAGCGCACGATCCCTTCCCGGTCGAGCACGAAGGTTGCTGGTACCGGCAGAAACCAGGCATCATTGCCGTGCCGCGCGGAAAGATCGTACCCAAATCCAAGCAGCAGGGTCCGGTAATCAGCGGGCGCCTGGAACACCACGCCGCAGCCGAGCCCGAGACCGCAATCCACATCGGAGAGTATTTCATAGCCATTGCCGTAACGTCGCTTGGCGGACAGCGCCCGGCCGCCGATCTCCGGCGTTACTGCCACCAGACTGGCCCCGAGCGCCTCGATCTCAGGCAGGGCTTCCTCCAACGCGGCCAGCATCAGCCGGCAATAGGGACACCATTCGCCACGGAAGAACGTCACCACCAAGGGTCCCCGCCGCCACCAGTCCGCCAGCCGCGCCATCTCGCCCTCCGCGGTGGGGAGCGCCATGTCCGGAAATTGCTCGCCGACCGCCAGCACATGGTCGATGAACCCGCTGCGGGCGAGCTCACTGACCATTGCCTCGTAGGCCGTCTGCACCTCAGCCGTCTGGCTGAAATAGCGTAGACGAAGCTGCTCCGTCAGGCTGGGCATCGTCCTATGTTTCCCGTCAATGCCAGAGTGGCGACAGACGTCCGGCAAAGGCAAGATCGCGCCGAGCGCCCTGTCACGGCCGGCTGCGTGCGTCGTTCCGCCAGGCCAGAGCGCGCCGTTCGATGATCAGCACGGCGTAATACATCAGCATCGCCAGCACGCCCATGACGAGCAGCGCGGTCACCGCGCCGGTCATGTCGATGACGTTCAGCGAGTTGGTGATGTACCAGCCAAGGCCAGCGCTTGCACCGACCAGCTCCCCCACCACCGCACCCGTCAGCGCCAGCCCGATGCCGATCTTGATCGACGCCAGCAGCCAGGGAACCAGGGACGGGATCACCACATGGCGCAGCATCTCCCAGCGGCTGGCCCGCATGCTGCGCAGAGCATCGACCAGGTCCTCATCGATGCTCTCCACACCCTCGCGCGTGTTGAACAGCACCACCACGAAAACGATCGACACTGCCAGCAGCACCTTCGACAGGATGCCGATGCCGAACCACACCACGAAGAACGGCCCCAGCGCCACGCGTGGCACGCCGTTGATGCCGACCACGTAGGGATCCAGCACCACCGCGGCCAGGCGCGACCGGGCCATCAGGACGCCGCCGGCAACGCCGATCACCAGCCCCAGCAGCAGCCCGCCAAACGTCTCCTCCAGCGTCGGAACAAGGTTGTTCCACAACTCGCCATCTCGGGTCATGGTGATGAAGCGGTCGATCACCAGCAGCGGTGTGCTGGCCAACGCCCTCGTACCCGGAACATACATTCCGGCGAGTTGCCACGCGATCAGCAGCACGACGATCAGCAGCACGCTCGCGACGCGCGGCAGTACGGCATGCCGGCTCATGGATGATGCTCGCGGTGGAGCTGGTGGCCGTAGCCGAGCGTGTCCCACACCGATTGTTGCAGGTCCCGGAACCCGGCGGCGAAACGGCTGGCGTAATAGTCGCGCGGACGAGGCAGCTTGATGTCGATGCTGGCGATGATTCGGCCGGGACCGTTCGACATGACCAGTACGCGGTCCGCCAGGGTCACCGCTTCCTCGATGTCATGCGTCACGAACAACACCGTCTGGCCCGACCGCGCAAGGATTTCCAGGAAGAAATTGCCCACCTGGATGCGTGTCTGCGCATCCAGCGCGCTGAACGACTCGTCCATCACGAACAAGGACGGATCGTACGCCATCGCGCGCGCCAGCGCGACCCGCTTGCGCATGCCGCCCGAAAGCTGACGGGGAAACTTGTTGCTCGCCTCCCCGAGACCCACGCGCGCCAGCAACTCGCCGGCACGCAGACGCGCGGTTTCCGCTCGTTCCCCGGCCAATCGCAGTGCGAGTTCGATGTTGCCAATCGCCGTGCGCCAGGGCAGCAGCGCATCCGTCTGAAACACGAAGCCGATGCGCGTCTCCGGCCCGCTTCCCAGCGTCACCTGCCCGTGCGACAGTGGCATCAGTCCGGCAATCGCCTTCAACAGAGTCGACTTGCCGCATCCGCTCGGGCCGACGATGGCAACGAATTCGCCTGGCGCCGCGCTGAGAGAAACGTTCTCGACCGCCGTCACACCCGCTTCGGTCTGGCCGGCGCGCAGACGGTAGCGGACCGTAACGTCAGTGACAGTGACGCTGGTGCTACTCGTGGGGAGCATCCCGCGTCAGCGAGTCATAGCTCGGGAAATTGGATTTGGGAAACGTGCCGGAGTTCAGCAGCACGTCGCGGCAGGCTTCGTACAGCGCCTGGGTGAACTTGGTATCCTTCCACTCCTTGTCCATGTAGAAGGCCAGCTCGGATCGAACGACGTCTTCGCTGGTGCCCTGACCCCAGTACTTCATCGCGGATTTCATCGTGTAGTCGGGGTCCGCGTACATTTTCTGCACGGCGTCGTTGTAGGCCTGCATGAACAGGCGGAACGGCGTGGGATCGGCCTTCATCTGGCTGGTGCGTACCATGAATACGTTTGATCCGTACGGAAATTGCCGGAAATCAAAAAGTATGCGCACCTGGCCGCTGCTCAGGCCCTCGTCCAGGGCCGGGCTGAACACGGTGCCAGCCGCAACGCTGCCCTTCAGCACGGCCTGCAGGATGGTGATCGGCGGTCCGAGCGGGACGATGCGCAGCTCCGACGGGCTCATGTGCGCCTTGGTGTTCAGCGCCCATTTCAGCACCACCTCGCTCGCCGCCCCGGCGCCAGTGATGCCGACATTCTTGCCGCGCAGATCGGTCAGCGAGTGATAGGGCGAATCCGTCTTGGCGACCAGCGCATACAGCATGTTGGTCATGTTGGTGCCGATGATCGTGATCCCTCCGGGCACCGCTTCCGCCTGGGCGAGCCGCAGCGGCGTATCGGCACCCACCAACGCAATGGAGCCGGTGCCGCCTTCGAACTCGGTGGCAAGCCCGCCGCCGCCAGTAACGGTGACCACCCGGACATCGAGATGATACTGTGGTGCGAAATCGGCGATGGCATTGCGCATGGGAAGGTCGAAGAAGCCCGGCGTCGATTCCAGCACGGTGAGGGAATAGGTCTTATCCGCCGTTGCAGCGCTGGCATTGCCGACCAATGGAAGCAGCAGCAACGCCATCAAAATCAAACCAGGCTGTCTCACCCACGTCCGCACGTTGATTCCTCCCGGTTTTGTCGCGCCGCTTTTTCCGAACATTGATCGGCGCGGAAGCGGGATGTACGCCGATGTCCGCGCGGTTGGCAAGCATGCGGCGGAAGCCGTAAAAACGCGGCAACGGCCCGTGGCGCATGAAAGAAATCCGTATCCATGTACCGATTGCCCCGTGGCTTCGCTATCGTCATCCAGGTATTGGCGGTCGTGTACCCGGTGCTCGGCTGGACGGCCGACAATGGCCCGGCGGCGGCGCGGCTGCACATGGCGGCCACGGCCAATCCGCTGGCCACGCAGGCGGCGCTCAGCGTGCTGCGCGATGGCGGGTCGGCGGTTGATGCGGCGATTGCCGGGCAGATGATGCTGGCCGTGGTGGAACCGCAATCATCCGGCCTGGGCGGTGGGTCGCTGTTGCTGGTGTGGGACGCGACGGCAAGGAAGCTCGCCTACTTCGACGGGCTGGCGAGTGCGCCGGCAACAATGCCTGCCGACTGGGCGCATGACGCGGATGGGAAGCAGATCAACCCGCACCTGCTGGACCGCACGGGGCGCGTTGTGGGCGTGCCCGGGACACTGCGCACCCTGGCACTGTTGCACGACCGATGGGGACGGCTTCCATGGGCACGGCTGTTCCGCGATGCGATCGCGGCCGCCGATAACGGCTTTGCCATGCCGCGCTATCTGCACTCGGTTCTGATGGAGCGGCCCGAGCTGGCGGCTGATCCGGCGTTCGCGGATTATTTCGACCCCGCGCACGCGCCATTGCCGGTTGGAACGATATTGCGCAACACGGCTCTGGCGGAAACGCTGCGGACTGTTGCGCAGGACGGGGCCGAGGCCTTCTACACCGGACCGCTGGCCGCAGACATCGTGGCTGCGGTGGCGAGCGGCGCCTATCCCGGTACCATGAGCCTGCAGGACCTCGCGTCCTGGCAGCCGCATGAGCGCGATCCGGTCTGTGTCGTCGTGTTCCAGAGGCGTGTCTGCAGCGCCGCGCCACCGGCTTCCGGTGGCATTGCATTGTTGCAGCAGCTCGCGATTCTGGATCGGCTGCATATCGGCGACGCAACGCCGGGCACCGTGTTGGCGGCGCATCTGTTCATCGAAGCAGCACGGTTGTCGCAAGCAGACCGCCGCAGTTTTCTCGGTGATCCGGACTATGTGCTGGTACCAACGGCAGGCATGCTCGATCCGTTCTATCTGGACCAACGGGCGCGGTTGGTCCGACCGGATCACGCGATGGAGCAGGTCCTGCCCGGCAACCCGCCGGTGCGGCACGCCAGTCTGCCGCCTTCCGACCCCGTTGCCATGCCGGCGACGACGCATCTGGCGATGGTGGATGATTCTGGAGATGTGGTTTCGTTCACGACAACCATCAACCTGAATTTCGGGTCCGATATCGTGGTGGACGGCATGGTGCTGAATGATGCGATGACCAACTTCGCCGAACAGCCGGTGGTCGATGGCGTGCGGGCGGCCAACGCGGCGTGGCCCGGAAAGCGACCCATCACCACGATGGCGCCGACAATTGTCTTTGGCCCGGACGGTTTGCCGGACCTGGTGGTGGGAGCAGGCGGCGGCGCGCGCATTATCGATTTGGTGGCCGAGGTCATCGTCGGCGTGCTGGCGTGGCACCAGGACGTCCGCACCGCCGTCGAACAGCCGCGGATCGGAGGACAGAACCACGCCCAGGAGCTTGAGCTTGGAACATCGGCGGCCGGACTCGCGGATGCGTTGCGGGCGATGGGTCACGTGCCCAAGGTGGCGGTGATGAACGCCGCCGTGCAGGCAATCGAGATCACGCGCGACGGGCTGCGGGGCTGGGCGGATCCGCGACGGGACGGCGTGGCGGCAGGCGATTAAGGTTTCGTTGCAATAGACTAAGTTACGGCCGACAGCGGCGGGGCGACTTCCTCCAGCGGGCGGCGCTCGGCATTGATGCCCAGCAGCGCCGCGGTGACGGCACCGAGCAGCATCAACCCTCCGCCAAGCAGATAGCCCCACATGATCGACTCACGCGAGCCGGTGTCGATCAGCGCGCCGAACAGCGCCGGGCCGGCGACACCTCCGATGCCCGTGCCCAGTGCATAAAACAGCGCGATCGCAACCGCCCGCACCTCAAGCGGAAAGCTCTCGCCGACGGTGAGATAAGCGGAGCTGGCGGCCGCGGAGGCCACGAAGAAAATGATCGTCCAGGCACCCGTCTGGGCCTCGGCGGACAGGCCGCCCCATGCGAACAGCCAGCCGGTGATCGCCATCAGCACGCCCGACAGACCGTAGGTTATGGTGATCATCGGCCGCCGGCCGATCGTATCGAACAGGCGTCCGAGCACCAGAGGGCCGAGGAAATTGCCCGCCGCGAACGGCAGGATGAACAGACCGACGCTGTCGGGCCTGATGCCGTAAAACCGCGTCAGGATCAGCGCGTAGGTGAAGAAGACCGCATTGTAGCAGAACGCCTGCGTGGCCATCAGCACGACACCCAGCACGGTGCGCTTCCGATATTGCGTCACCAGCGCGCGCATTCCGGCGACGAACCACGAATGCACGTCGGTGCGCAGCCGGATGCGGGTGGGCGGCACGGGCGGCAATGGGCGACCGGTTTCGGCGGCAACCCGCTCCTCGATGCCCTGAACCACCCGTTCGGCTTCGTGCGGCTGGCCGTGTGTCATCAGCCAGCGCGGGCTTTCGGGGATCCAGTGTCGCAGGAACAGCACGATGCCGCCCAGCACACCGCCGATCACGAAGGCCAGCCGCCAGCCGATCTCCGGCGGTAATATCCTCGGGTCGAGGACCAGCACGGAGCCACCGGCGCCGATCGCGGCACCGATCCAGAAGCTGCCATTGATCACCAGATCGGTGAAGCCGCGCCGGCGGGCGGGAATCAGTTCCTGGATGGCGGCATTCACCGCGGCATATTCGCCGCCGATCCCGGCGCCGGTCAGGAAACGGAACAGCGCAAACGACCAGAAGCTCCAGGAAGCGCCAGTGGCGAGCGTCGCCAGCAGGTAGATCAGCACCGTAATGCTGAACAGCTTCTTCCGCCCCAGCACGTCGGTCAGGTAGCCGAACAGCAAGGCACCGGTGACCGCGCCGATCAGATAGGAGCTCGCGGTGAAACCCACCTGCTCGGCGGACATGCGCAGCATCGGGCTGTTGGCGATCGCCCCCGACAGCGAGCCGACCAGGGTTACTTCCAGACCGTCCAGTATCCAGGCGATCCCCAGTCCGGCGATCACCAGCCAATGGAAGCGCGACCATGGAAGCCGGTCCAATCGGGCCGGTACGTCGGTCTCAACGGTCGGATGCGCGCTCCCCTCAGGCATGCCGCCGGTTTCTCCGTTTCTTGCCAGTACCTTGCGCCCACGCGGTCAGCGATCGGAACGCGACACATGGCGTCGGAGGCGTGAAACCCATGGCATCCTCGCGCGAGGGTGATGGTGCCAGCCTGTTAACGAGTGGTTCAGCGGGGCGACAGAAGCTACCACGGCAAGCCCTCACGAGGACGCATGGACACCATCGCCGCGACCGATCCCGCCGCGCTGTTCGAGCTGGGTAATTCGCTACTGGAGCGCGGACGGATAGAAGCGGCGATCGAGGCGTTCCGAAGTTGCCTGGCCGCGGCGCCGGACCATGCGGGCACCCACTACAATCTGGGCAACTGCCTGGCGCGGGCGGGGCGCCCGGTGGAGGCGATCGAGGCCTATCTCGCCTGTGTCCGCAAAATGCCGGAGTTCGGGCCGGGCTACGTCAACCTGGCCGACACGCTGCGTCGGCTGGGGCTGCTGGATCAGGCGCGGTGGGCCGCGGAAACCGGGCTGGCGCTGCTGCCGGAGACGGCGACGGCAGCAACATGCCTCGCCAGCGTGCTGCACGACATGGCGCATTACGAGCAGGCGGCGGAGTTGTACCGGCAGGCATTGGCGCGGGAGCCAGGCGCCGGAGCCTTCACCAGTTTGGGCAACACGTTGCGGGCGATGGGCCGGCTGGAGGAGGCGCTGGCAGCACACGAAAGCGCGGTATCGGCAGCACCGGGAGATGCCGAAGCGCGGTTCAACCGGGCGCTGACCCTGCTGGCCGCCGGGAAGTATCCGCTCGGCTTCGTCGAGTATGAGTGGCGCTGGCAGCGGACCGAATATCGGGCGCGCGCGCCCGGCAAATGGTGGCGGGGCGAGGTACCGGACGGACGGACCATCCTGCTGCATGCCGAGCAGGGGCTAGGGGACACGCTGCAGTTCGTGCGCTACGCACCCCTGGTCGCCGGGCTAGGCGCCCGGGTGGTGATGGAGGTGCAGCCGGAGTTGGTTCGCCTGGTCGCTGCGATGCGGGGCATCGCCGAGGTGGTCCCGTCTGGGCAGACGCTGCCACCGTTCGATATGCAGTGCCCGCTGCTCAGCCTGCCCCGGGTGTTCGGCACCCGGCTGGAAACCGTCCCGGCCACCGTGCCGTACCTGCCGGCCCATCCGGACATGGTCGCGACCTGGGGCTCACAGCTGCCACGTGATGGGGCGCTGCGGGTCGGCATCTGCTGGGCAGGAGCTGCGCACCTGGACGACGTCGGCGCCCGGCTGATCGACCGGCGCCGCTCGATCGGGCTGTGCGCGCTAGCCCCGCTGGCCGGGATAGGCGGGGTGCAATGGGTGAGTTTGCAGAAGTCCGCGGCGGGCGGGAACCCGGCGCAGCTCGCCGGTTTCGACATGCTGGATGTAATGGACGGGGTGGACGATTTCGCCGACGCGGCGGCGCTGGTGGCAAACCTGGACCTGGTGATTTCAGTGGATACTGCGGTGGCGCACCTGGCGGGGGCGCTAGGGCGTCCGGTGTGGATGCTGTCGCGTTACGACGGATGCTGGCGCTGGCTGCATGGGCGCGATGACACCCCGTGGTACCCCACGATGCGAATCTATACCCAGGAACGGCCGCTGGATTGGAACGGCGTAGTGGCACGGGTGCGCCGCGACCTGCTCGCACTGGCTGCAACCCGGGACACCGGTCGAGAGATTGTCAGGGCAGTCGGATAAAACATCGCCGCCGCTCTCCGAGTGCACCAGCGCCGGTGGAGCGCCGGCCCGATCACATGCACAGGCGTGCGGCCGCCTCCTCCATTGCCGTCAGAATCGTGTCGAACCGCGCCTTCAACTCGGCCCGCCACTCGGCGTCAGCAGGTGTGAACACATAAAGTTCGCCCGCGCGGATCGCACTCAACACTTGCGCCGCGACATCCATGGCGTCGACGCCTGATAGGCCGAGTTCTGCTTGCCGGGCTGCCAGTCTGCCCGCTTGGCTTGACGGGTCCGGCATCCGCGCCGGGCCATAACGCGCTGGCCGGTTGCGCGCACTCTCGGAGATGCGGGTCCGCACAAAACCGGGGCAGAGCACGGTCACCCCAATCCCAAGCTGCGCGACCTGCTTCGCCAGCCCCTCGGACACATTGACCACTGCGAATTTGCTGGCCGAGTAGGGGCTGAGCCCGAGCCCGCTGTTCAGTCCTGCCATGGAGGCGGTGTTGACGATGTGCCCGCCCTCGCCGTGGGCGCGGATGTGCGGCAGGAAAGTCCGGATCCCGTGGAGGACTCCCATGAGATTGACATCGAGCACCCACCGCCAGGTCTCGAGCGAGATGTCGTCGATGCCGCTGCCTCCGGCGACGCCGGCGTTGTTGCAGACCACGTGGACGTTCCCGAACGCTTCGTACGATGCCTCAGCCGCGCGCTCGACGCTTGTGGGATCGGCGACGTCACAGGCAATACCGCGCACGTCCAGTCCACGCTCCTGCAGCTCTTCGACGGCGACGGCCAATGTGTCCGCCTCGATGTCCGCGAGCATCACCTTCATGTCCGCTTCCGCGAAGGCTCGGCCGAGCGCTAACCCGATGCCGCTCGCTCCGCCCGTCACGAAGGCCGTTTTGCCGGCAAGGTCGCGCATGACGCTCCCTACCACCACGCCGCAGCGCCGGCCATTGAAGGCTGGTTTTCCGACTGATCGCTGACCGGCGGACGGCCCGCCGGCCGTCAACCTGTTAGCTGATCTCTGCGATCACGGCGGCGAACGACGAGACTGGATCACGATGCTTCGACGCTCCAGAATCGCGGCTCGGGAAGTCCGATCTCGCCGGGCTGAAGCGAAAAGACGCCGCCGGAAAGCGGGGCACGGGCAAGGGTCGCTTCGTCCAGGCCGGTACGGGCGGAGGTAACGAACAACGTATCGAGACCGGCTCCTCCGAACACGAGGCAGGTAGGGCGGGGGACCGGCAGACGGATGCTGCGGTCGAGCGAGCCGTCAGGGCGAAAACGCGAAATACGCCAGCCGTCCCAGTGCGCGACCCACAAAGCACCCTCGGCATCGATAGTGGCGCCGTCAGGATGACCGTCGCCCGCAGGCACGCTGGCGAACGGACGCTCTGCGGACAGGGCGCCGGTGGCGGCATCCAGAGCGAAAGCGCGGATGCAATTGGTCGGCGTGTCGGTGAAATACAGCGTCCCGCCGTCGGGGCTGAAAGCGGTGCAGTTGGGCACCTCGATCCCGCTAAGCACCGGCGCGGCCTCGGTATGGGTGCAGCGATAGAGGGTCCCGCGCGGACCTCCAGCGCTGCGGCGCATCGAGCCCACCCACAGCCGGCCCTGATGATCGCAACGGCCGTCGTTCAGACGCGTGCGCGGTTCGTCTGCTTCGATCGGCAGAAACCGGTCGAGCGCTCCGGTCTGGGGATCGAACCACGCCAGCCCGGAGGCCAGCGCAACCACAACGCGGTGGTCTTGGCAAAGCGCCAGGCAGCCGATCGGTTCCGGCATCGGCCAGACCCGGTCGGTGCCGCTCGCCGGGTCGAAACGGTGCAGGGCCGGGGCGTTGATATCAACCCAGAACAGGGCCTGCGTGCGGTCGCACCACACCGCCCCCTCGCCCAGCGACGCACGCGCATCCAGGACGCAGACGGGCTGGGTCACCAGCGGCGGTCCTGAATGAATGTCTCGGTCGCTTCCACCAGCCGGCGGGCGTGGCGGGCGGTTTCGCTCTGCGCGGCCTCATCCGGGCCCGGCCGCGGCGCAGCGTGATCGAGCGGCACGTAGCCGATCGCCTTGCGGGTCGGCTCCAGGTCCCAGCGCATGCCGTCGTTCCGTGACATCAGGTTCAGCACGGCAAAGGGCAACTCGGGCGGGGCGGTAACCGCCTTCTCGAACCCCTGGCACAGATCGCGATCGGACAGCCACATCTCCTGGCCCCAGAGTCCCCAGCCCATGTGCTGGCCGGGCTGGTTCTCGCCCCGCTGGCAGTAGCCGATGCGAAAGCAGATGACGGACAGGCCCCAGCGCTCGCTGTAGGAGCGGCCGAGCCGCTCGCCGACCAGCTTCGAAATGCCGTACGGGTTGACCGGATACGGAATCGTCTCCGGTGTCAGCTTCGCCTCCTCGAACCGGTGCCCGGCGACCGCCCAGTTGGAGCTGGCAAAGATCAGACGTCGGGCCTGCTGACGGGCGGCAGCCTCGAACACGTTCAGGGTAAGGTCGAAATTGAGCCGGATGGTCCGTTCCCAACTCGCCCGCGGGCTGGGATCCGCCGCCAGATGGATGACCGCGTCCGCGTTATGGAACTGCTCCGCCCATGAGTCGCTCCATGTAGCAAGGTCGGCCGCCTGCACGGCCGGGTCGGGTGCCTGTGCATCGAGCAGCCGGAGCGTCCAGCCAAGTGCGGAGAAATGCTGCCGGAGCTTGGTGCCGATATTGCCGGCGGCGCCGGTGATCACGACTGTGGTCATGCGGAATGGGTCCCCGGAATGGCGGGCGGAGGTTAGGGCACGGGGCGCGGGGTGGCTACCGGGTGCACAAACAGGAGAGGAGGTCAGGATGGTACGAGTTGTCGGGATCGATCACCTGGTGATCCGGGTGAGCGACTATGCAAAGTCGAAGGAATTCTACGGACGCCTGTTCGAGTTCCTGGGATTCGAGGTGTCCGACGAGTACCGAGGACGCAATCGGCTGGACCAACGGGAAGACCCGGTTCTGGATCGGGCCGGCGGACGACGAAGGCCGCAAGCACAAGCACCGTATCGGCAATATCGGCTTTCACCATTACGCTTTCGAGCTTCGCAGCCGCAAGGACGTGGACGAGTTGCAGGCCTTCCTCAAAGAAATGGGAGCCGCCATCGTCGATCCCGCGGGGGAGTACTACGATGACTACTACGCTGTATTCTTCACCGACCCGGACGGGCTGAAGCTGGAAGGGATGAAATACGGCGAACGGGCGAAGCGGACGCGCGGACACGCCGACGGGTGACGCCATACGCCGGTTTCCCAGGCTGAAGTTCGCTTGATCGGAACGGCCGCGCGCGTCATGGTCGGGCGGTCATCCGGGACGAGTCTGGTGGTGGATCCTACGCCCAGCGGGCGCCGCGCCGACATGCCGAACGAGCCGACACAGGCGCGCCGGTTCGGCAAGGCACGTTCCGCGCAATCGAGCGCGCTCCTGGAAGATTACGTGGAACTGATCTCCGATCTGCTCGCCAGCGAAGGGGAGGCGCGGCCGACCGATATCGCGCGGCGGCTCGGGGTATCGCATGCCACCGCGATCAAAACGATCGGCCGCCTGAAGCGGGAAGGGCTGGCAGTCGCCAAGCCGTATCGCGGGGTGTTCCTGACCAGCCCTGGCGAAAGCCTCGCAGAGCGGGTGCGGGCACGCCACCGGCTGGTGGTCGATATATTGCTCGCGCTGGGCGTTCCGGTGGAAGCGGCGGAGCAGGACGCCGAGGGGATCGAGCACCATGTCTCCGACGCCACGCTCGCGGCGTTCGGGCGGTTCCTGCGGCAGCGCGAACGCGGATGACAGCACATCTCATCTGGGTTGCACAAAGATAACCGCGGAGAGATAAAACCCCACCGGCGGCGTCATCGCCGGCCGGAGGTGCGGAGTCCTATGCGTTATCTGCCGTTAGCGTTCATTCGCGGCTCTGAGTTGGGACGAGCGATCCGCGCGGCATCGGCGGATCCGCAGCGGAGAGCCCTGTGCACCACCTGCGGCGGGCCGGTGCAGATCCGCCCGGACCGGGCCGCGCAAACAGTACGTTGCCCCCATTGCTGGCGCCGGCAGAATATAACCGCCGATACGGCTGCTCCGTGGCGGCTGTCGGAGAGTGCGGTGATGGCGCTGCGACGCACCCGGAGCTGGGCACGGCGCCTCTGAGCGGTTTCTGCGCCGCGGAGCACGACAATGAGCGCCCGGGTCGGGAGTCCGGCCACCATCGGCAGTCTTCCCCGCCGGCAGGGGCTGGCGTTCCTGAGCCTGTTCTTCGTTCCGGCTCTGTCACAGGCAATTCTGCTGACCGTGGTCCCGCTGGAGGCGCTGCACCTGCTGGGCGACGCGCGAGCGGTAACATTGGTCTATGTCGGCGCTGGCCTGGTCGCGGTGGCGGGGCGGTTCAGCGTTCCGTTTCTGGTGCGGCTGATTCGCCGGCGATTCGTGTTCACCCTGGGCACGGTCGCGTTGGCAGCCAGTTGTGCGCTGCTGGCGAGCAACCGGTTGCCAGGCTTGGCGGTCGGGATCGCGCTGAGCACGTTCGCCTTTGCCTGCATCGAGATCACCAGCCAGCTTTATCTCCTCGACCGTATCTCGCGACAGGCGCTGCGGCATTTCGAGCCGATGCGTATCTTCGCCCTCGCCGGCCCGTGGACGTTGGGACCATGGTTCGGCGTGTATTTGCAGCAGACGGTGTCGTTCGCGGCACCGTTCGTGGTGGCGAGCGGCGCCGCGGCGGTGCTTCTGGTGGTGTTCTGGTCGCTGCGCCCGGGGGAGAACGCATTGCTGGCCGCGTCCCGGCGACCGCCCCCGACGCTGGCACGGTACCTGCGCCGGTTCTTCGCGCAACCTCGGCTGCGGCTGGCCTGGGGGCTGGCGGCGGCGCGCTCGTCGTGGTGGAGCATGTTCTACGTGTATACGCCGATCTACGCGGTGACTTCGGGTCTGGGCGCCGAAACCGGCGGCATATTGGCGTCGATTGGAAGCGGATGGATCTGGCTGGTGCCCTTATGGGGCTGGCTGGGGCGCCGTTACGGATTGCGTCGGCTGCTGCAAGTGGGATACGCCGCGGCGGGCGTGCTGAGCCTGTGCACGGCGCTGGCATTCGGCGTTCCGTGGCTGGGCGCCACGCTGCTGGTGCTGGCGGCGCTGGGGACCGAAACGATCGATGGCGCCGGGAACCTGCTGTTCCTGCGCGCGGTGCACTCATACGAACGGTCGGAGATGACGACCGTCTTCGTGAGCTTCCGGGACGTGGCGCAGCTTGGTCCACCGGCGGTGTGCTCGGTGCTGCTGTCGGTGTTCAGTCTGCCGTCCGTGTTTGTCGCCGCCGGCGCGATGATGATCGGGTCGTCGGTGCTGTCGCGGCATATCCCACGGCGGCTGTGACGCTGCGCGTGGGGTAGCAATGCGCCTGACCCACCCTGCATCACCGGCGGATCAGCCTATTCTCCCGCCGGCGCTCGACTTCCTAAGACGGGCGAAATGCCGGGATCCCGGTCCCCGCCGATGCGGACCCCACCGCCTTCAAGCGCGGCGTCGCCGAACCAGCGCCAGACCGGCGAGACCGGAGCCTAGCAGTACCAGCGTTGCCGGCTCCGGCACGCCGGTGACGAAGCCGATCGTGTTACCCGCCCGGTTCGCGTAGAATCCGACAATGTGGCCGGTATCGTTTATGCCGTTGGCAACAACCGCAGTCGAGCCGAACGGATCAAGGGTTGTGAAGACCCCGCCATTATCGAGGAATCCATACGAATTGCCGTTCCCGGCCACATAGGTCCCGACGATCTCGTTGAGATCGTTGATCCCGAGTGCCTGGGTCGAGATCGATCCAGGCGCCTGAAACGGGGTGGCGGTCCCGCCAACATCCTCGAAAGCGGAGAAATCACCAGTCATATCGGTACTGATAGAATCCAACCACGGTCCCGCCGTCGTTTACACCTGTTGCCTGGCTGTTGAAGTTGGCCGGCAGAAGCCCGTTGATGTCGGTATAGGCACCACCCGCCAGGGAGAACGCCATCTGCAACGTGGCACCCGTTACGTCTGTAGAGGAATAGCCGGCGATCTCGGTGCCGTTCTGATTGATCCCGAGAAGCTGGTTGAAGGCCGTGCCGGGCCGATCGACAGTGGTGAATGCTCCACCAGCAGGCTTGTAGAAGCCGTGGTTGCTCCCGTCACCATTGACGTAGAAGCCGACAGTGTCGCCGGCGCCGTCGATGCCGATGACCTGCGTCCCGCCGACCGCTCCGGGAAAGTTCTCGCGCGTGAAGCTGCCCGCTGTGAACGGCCTCGCGACCTGGAATCCGTTGAAGATGCTCGCATTCCCATAGCCGACCACGACCCCGGAACCATTGATCCCGAGCGCCTGGGTGAAGGTCGGGTTCAATGGATCGACGAGGTTGAGGAACGATGTTGCATGCGCGCTGCCGCCCACGACCGATAGCAACGCCACGCAACCGAGCGCAGTGGAACGTCTGCCCATGTCTTGCTTCTCCCGCCAGATGACGACGTATTCGAGAATAAAACGTGACAAATGACTTTGCCGGTGAAGCGACACACCAGCACGCCTCTGCCGCGCGATGCAGCAGGGTTCGCGATGCTGTTATTTCCGTGCCGCTAGATTTGCCTTGAGGCTGTGGTGCCCCGGAGGCGGGTACCTTACCGTTTCCGTATCGTCTGTTAGCGTTTCCGAAAAGGTAAGTACATCCGTAAGCAGGCGGAATCGAGCAAAGTTTGCATTTCGGTAATCACGTTCGCGCGATCCGCCCCCGCTCTCCAGGCGGCTCCAGGCACATGGCGAATGCTCACTGCGTCGTCACGTTTCGGAAGCTCCGATCGTACAGCCAGACATAGGCGGCCTGAAACAGCGCCGCGGCGACGAACGGTGAGGAAAACCACCCCGCATCATAGCAAATGCCGGCCAGAACCGGCCCGATCGAGCGCGGAATTTGCAGGGCGACATTGGCGCTCGCCGCCGAGAACCCCCGGCGCGACGGACGGACCAGCCCGATGCTCAGCGCCGAGCGAGGACCGCTCGTGCCGCGGTTCAGCACGGTACGCCCGATATACAGCGCGCTCGCCATGGCGAAGCTCGTTGCAAACGGTAACAGCAGCAACAGCAGCAACCCTGCGCCGCGCATCGCCACGACGGCACGCACTATGCCGATCCGGCGGGTCAGCCAACGTGCGAACAGCGACCCACCGGCGGCAAGAACAAAGCCGGCCGCGATCATCGGACCGAGGCTTCCGGGGCCGTGATGAAAGCGGAGCGCAAACCAATAGGTGAGCAACGGGCCAGACAGCCCAAGCCCGGCGCCGTTCAGCGCATTCGCCACAACCAGCCGGCGGATCAGCGCGTTTTCCTGCCGCCGCTCGGTTTTCTCTGTAGCCTCATGCGCCGCTGATCGCGGGCTGGCGGCATCGTTCGCGTCGTGACCCGCCGCCAGCAGCACAAACGCAACCAGGGACAGCACGGCGGTCACCGCGAATAGCGGGCGATAGGCGGAAGCGGGCGGCGCCGCGCCAGCCATCCACCCCGGCAGGCCCGCCATCAGGGCCCCCGCGGCCATGCCCAGGAAACCCAGCGCCGCATTGAGGCTATAGAACGGCCCCCGCTCCGCTACCGGAACGCATTGTGCCAGCCATGCCTGCTCCACCGGCGAAAACGGACCCGCGGCGCCGTTCCCGCCCCGCCCGAACCCGCCGACGATCGCCGCTGCCGCCAGCGGGACAGGTGCGGTCGTTGCGAAGGCAACGGCGGCGGCCGCCCCCTGAAGAAGGTCGTATCCCAGCAGGAACCGCCGCCGGCCCAGCCGGTCGCTGAGCGGCCCCAGCACCATCGTCAGTGCCGCACCGGACAGCAGAGCCGCCGCGAGAACCCAGCTTATCTGCACGCCTGACCAGCCGAGCGCCCGCAGATAAAGCGCAAAGTCCACGACCAGCGCCCCCTGCCAGACGCTGCGCACGAAGCGTGCCGATATCAGCAGCCACGCTGTGGGCGCGATCCTATCCGGTCTCACGAACCGTACACGACCGACGGCAGCCACATCGTCACGACTGGCACATACGTGATGATCCCCAGCACGATCAGCAGCAGGATCAGAAACGGGAAGATGCCGCGGATCACCTCGCCCACCGGCGCGGTGGAGATGGTGGACAGCACGAACAGGTTCAGCCCCACGGGCGGATGAACCAGCCCAATTTCCATGTTGTGCGTGAAGATGATCGAGAAATGCACTGGATCGACGCCCAGCGGCTGAAGCGCCGGAGCCAAAATCGGCAGCACCAGCAGCAAGGTCGCGGTCACCTCCAGAAAGCAACCCAGGATCAGCAGCAGGACGTTGATCGCCAGCAGGAACTCCCAGGTGGCGAAATGATTGTCCAAGGTAAATTTCACCAGCCGGCCGGGAACGCCAGAACTCGGTCATCCAGTGGCCCAACGCCAGCGCGGTGGCGACGATCAGCATGATCGTGCCGGCGCTCTTCAGCGCATCCGCGATCACGGTCAGCGTGCGCGTCCAGTGAAAGCCGCGATAAAATATCAGGCTGACCAGCAGCGCGACGAACGCGGCTACGGCGGCGGCTTCGGTCACCGTGGTCAGGCCGCCATAGATCCCCACCAGCACCACCGCGGGCACGCTCAGCGCCGGGATCGCCCGGGCGGTCACGAGCAGCCGTTCGGGCAGCGGTTGCCAGTCCTCTTTCGGCAGACGATAGTGATGGCCGTACCACCACACCCAAATGAAGAATACGGTCGCTTGCAACAATCCGGGCAGGATGCCGGCCAGAAACAAACGCGGCACCGACTGCTCGGCGACGATGCCGTACAGGATCAACGCCAGGCTGGGCGGCACCACGATGCCGATGGTTCCTGACGCGCCGATCACCCCCAGCGCGAAGGAACGCGGATAGCCCTTCTCGATCATCTCCGGCAGCAGGATGGTGCCCATCGCCAGTGCCGTCGCCACCGAAGACCCGCAGATGGCGGCGAACAGCGTGCACGCCACCACCGTGACCAGGCCCAGCGACCCCCGAATCCCGCCCAGCCAGGCGCTGGCGACATTGACCAGCGCGCGCGCCACGCCGCCCTGGCGCATGAAAGCCGCCGCCATGACGAACAGCGGCAGCGCCATCAACGTAGAGGAGTTGAGCTGGTCGATGATGACCTGCGCCACCCCGACAAGCGGCTGCCCGGAGACATAGAACAGGATCGCCGCGCAGGTGCCGAGCACCAGGAAGATCGGCATGCCCGACGAGAGCAGGCCGAAGAAGATGGCAAAAAACCCTACGGCCGGCATGCAGCCCCAGCAGCTTCTCGCCCGTGCATCAACGCTGCGGCAGGCTCGCCATGTCGAGCGGCACTTCGTGCGCGATCGAATGCCCGACCGTCATGGTCGCCGGATCAAAGAAGAACACGTAGCGGATCAGCCGCATCACGTAGCGGATCAGCATCAGCCCGGCACCGACCGGCAGCGACGCGTAGTAGATCCACATCGGGAACTCGAGCGCGGTGGAACTGGTCTCGTCCAGCAGCAGCGCGGTGTTCACGATCTGCCAGCCGAACCACACCAGCCCGGCGCAGAACGCCAGCGCGACCAGGCAGTTGAACACCTCCATGATGCGCTGCACACCGGGCGGCAGCAGACGCAGCACCACATCGGGCCGCACATGGCCGTCGGTGCGCACCAACTGGCTGGACACGATCATGATGCCCCAGATCGCCAGATAGACAATGACCTCCTCGGCCCAGGTGATCGCGTGCTCGGGGATCAGGTAGCGGCCGACCACCTGCACCACGCCGACCAGCAGGGCGCCGGCGCCGAGCAGACCCACCAGGGTCTGCTCGACATGGTCCCACAGGCGCATGAACCACATAAGCGGCAGTCAGGCGGCCGAGCCGATATCCGCCGTCGCCAGCTTGACGATTTCCGGTGACAGCTTGGAATCCTTGATCAGCGCTGCCTGCGCCGCGATCATCTTGTTACGCGCATCAGCGGTCTCGTCCTTCGACGGATCAACCACGGAGATACCCTTGCTCTGCATGGTCTTGCGTGCATCGATCTGGCGCTGGAACATGCTGGCGCGATAGGCGTCGATGTTCTGTTCCCACAGGCTGACCATGAGCGTTTGCAGGTCGGGGGACAGTTTCTGCCAGAAGGTCTCGCTGACCATCGGGATATATTCGCCGACGAACTGATGGTCCGCGAAGGAGTGCTTCACCCCTGCTTCCCACAGCTTGGCCGAGGCGACGCTTTCGTCCGTGCTGACGAATCCGTCGAACGTGCCCTGCGACAGCGCCAGCGGCACGTTGGGCCATGCGGTGGTATTCGGAATGGCGCCCCAGAACTGGATGCGCCAGGAAATGCCGGCACCCCCAGGGCTGCGCATCTTCATGCCGCGCACGTCAGCCAGCGAGTTGATCGGCTTCGACGTGCTGTACCAGTTCTGGTACCCGAGATCGAGCCATTTGCCGAGCACATGGGTACGCAGCTTGGTGTGGATCTCATCGGCGATGTGGGCGCCCGCCTTGCCGTCGGTGGCGCGGTGCGTCACAGAAATGTCCTGCCCGTAGAACACCGGCAACTGGAACATGTCGCAATCGGGAACGACGCCGGTGAGCACCCAGTGGCCCGGGCAGGCCATCTCCACCTGACCTTCGATCAGCGCCTTTGACACGTTCAGGTCCGCGAACAACTGGCCGGAGCCGAACAGCTTGGTCTGGATCGCGCCGTTGGAGCCTTTTTCAAGCTTCTGCAAGTAGTCTGCAATTGCAACATTGCGGCCGTGGGAGGGGGCGGTGTCGAGCGAGCAGCGCAGCAGCAGCGGTTCGGCGGCGCGGGCCAAGCGAAGGTTGGCTGGGGCGGCCAGGAGTACCGTTGCGCCGGCGGCGAAAGCTCGCCGCGTGAGGCCGTGGGTCATGGATGTTTCCTCAATCTAGATAACGAGCACGATCGCCGTGTGATGGCTGCCGCCTGTGGCGGCGTCAAGTATTGGTGCTTGCGTCGCATTTGGGGCCGCCGTTACTCGGTGCGCCGCAACACGCCCATGCCCGCATCGTTCAGCGTGTCGATCGTTACCTGACTCGCTTTGCCGCTTCCATCGATCTCGAACGTGACCGGAGTCGGATAGTCAGGCATTTCCGGTGACGCAGTAACGGTGAACACGTCGCGGTTGAAATGGCGTAGCGGCAACGTGATACCGAGATCAGGCCCCAGCCGCATCTGCAGCGCCCCGTCTCGCTCCTCCACCGCGACGGTGCCGATATAGGGATTTGCGTAGCGGCCGACATAAGCACTGGCCGCCACCGCCGGCGCCGCATCGGCCGGCGGTGCACCATATGCCGCCTTCGCCTTCGTGATCACCGGCCCGAACAATGAGTCGTATACCTTGTCCCACGCGGCAATCGCATCGATCGAGCTATGGCCGGTGAACACCTGATCGAAGAAGACCTGCGCAACCCCCTCCGGCGCACCGGTCGGAAACCCGTTGGAAAGCACGACAATACCGAGTTGCGCGCCGGGCACCAGCGTCACCAACGACCGCACTCCATCACTGAACGCCCCTGCATGCGTCCATACCTCGCCATAGCTGCGATACCCAATGCCCCAGCCCAATGCGTAGAAATCCGGCGTCTTAAGGACCGGATCCGGCCCGCGCGCCGTCACCGGCTGGTGGCTCCGCGCCAGCGCCTCCGCGGCAACCAGCGGCTTACCGTCGAACGTGCCGTTCGCCAGCACCAGCCGCACCCATTGCGCGAGATCTCGCGCGCTAGAGCTGATTCCGCCTGCCGGCGATTGCGCATCCGGATCGCGTTTGACAAGGGCCGTCCAGACGCCCCCGACCCGCACATGGTCTTCCGCCCGGTTCGTGCGGGCGAGGAAGTCGCGATATCGCCCGCTGGTCGAAACCATGCCGAGCGGCTTGAATAGCCGTTCCTCCTCCACCTCCTCCCACGGCTTGCCGACCGCGCGCGCCGCCGCCACCGCACCCTCGGTCAAGCCGAAATTGCTATACGCGTAGCCGGCGCGGAAACTGCTTGCCGGCTTCACCAGCCGCAACTGGTGCAGGATGTAGTTGCGTCCGTACCCCAGCGTTTCCAAGTCGTCGCCGGCGGTACCGGGCAGGCCGCTGCGGTGGGCGAACAGGTCCGCGACCGTTACCTGCTGGGTCGGATAGGCATCAGCCATTTGAAAGCCCGGATCCAGATCGGCGATGCGCGAATCCCAGCTCAGCGCCTTGTCGCCAACCAGCGCCGCCACAACCGTCGCCGAAATCGGTTTGGAGCAGGAGGCGATCTGGAACACCGTGTCGGCATCGACCTTCTCCGGTCGGCCGGCAACCCGCACGCCGAACCCGTCCAGATAGACGACGTGATCCTGCCAAACGACAGCGACGGACAGGCCGGGCACTTCATCCCGCTCGATCGCCGTCTGCGCCGCCTGCCGCAGCACCGCCACGCCATCCATGACATTGTCACGGCTGATCTGATCGGCAGCCTTGACCGGCGCGACCACCCAGAGAAGGGCAGCAGCCGCAATGACCAGATGCCGCATCATGCGCTCCCTTATTGTTTCGCTCATGCCGAGATTATGGTGCGCGGTGGCCGACTGTCGACCAGGCGGCGGCACAACTGGGCGGGACGGCCATTCAGGTGACCGCAGCCCGGGCTTCATTGCCGGCTCGCCGCGCCGCGCTGGTCGTAGATTTCATCCACGGAGTTACGGCAGCGCCGGCCGCCACGCATCCGCGAAGCCGCGCACGCGAGGCAGCAGGATCATGTCCCACGGACTGGGCATCTCCCCCACCGGCACATGGATCAGCGCCGGCTGGTCACGATCGAACGCCTCTCGCAACGCACTCTCCAGCATCTCCGGCGTGGGCGCTCGCCAGGCACGCACACCGAAGCTCTCGGCGAATTTGACAAAATCCGGGTTCACCAGGTCGCAGGCGATCAGCCGGTTGCCGTACTGCATCTGCTGGATGCGGCGCACGTTCCCGAACGCGCCGTCATCGAATACAACTGCAACCACTGGCAGCTTATGCCGGACAGCGGTCGCCAGTTCCTGCGCCTGGTACATGAACCCGCCATCGCCCGCCACCGCCACCACCTTGCGCCCCGGCAAGGCGGCTTGCGCCCCCAGCGCCACGCCGTAGCTCCAGCCCAGCGTGTCCTGGTACCCCGGCGAAAGATAGGTCCGAGGATGCGTCACCGGAAAAGCGAGGCGACTGACGAATCCCACCTGCGTCACGTCCTCCACGTAGATTCCGTCGTCCGGCAGCGCGGCGCGGATGGCGCCCAGGAAACCCATCTGCGGCTCCAGACGCGACAGTTTCGTAGTGAACCAGTCCCGCGCGGACGCCAGCTCCGAGCCACGTGCCGGACGGGGGCGGTTGTGCGCCGGCAGCTCCGCCAGCAACGCGCGCAGCACGGTGGCCGCATCGCCGATCAGCGCGCAGGCGGGATGGCGAAACCGGTTGATCTCCTGCGCGTCGATATCCAGCCGCACGATCGGTAGCCTGTCGTCCACCCCCCAGTTGCTCTGTTGCCAATAAAGCCGGGTGCCGATCGCCAGCACCGCGTCGGCGTCTTTCCAGAACCGGTGCCCTTCGGTGAAGGACACGGCCAGCCGGTGCGTCGTCGGGATCACCCCGCGTCCTCGCCGGAACGATGAAACTGGCGCTTCCAGCAGTTCGGCGATCGCCTGCACCTCGGGTCCCGCGTCCAGCGCGCCCGCCCCGACCACGATCAGCGGGCGCTCCGCCTGTCCGAGCAGCCTGGCTGCGTCTGCCAACGCCTCCCTGTCCACAGGAGGCACTGCCGGCGTCCTGATCGACGGGAATTCGACCGGCCCTGCCATTCCCCACGTGTCGATCGCGCATTCGAGGGCGACCGGCTGCGGACGCCCGGACAATGCGGCACAGACCGCCTCCGCCACCAGCGCCGGCGCTTCGTGCGGGGCAGTGATACGGGCGGCCCGCTTGGTAAGGTGCCGCAACAGCCCGAGCTGGTCGGGGATTTCGTGCAGATGCCCGTGGCCCTGATCGATGGAAAACGATGCGATCTGCCCGATCAGGCCGATCACCGGCGCATTCATGCCATACGCGGTCAGCAGCGCGGCGGATGCATTCAGCAGGCCCGGCCCCGGCACGGTGGCGAACGCCTGCGGCCGCCCGGTCACCAAAGCCGCGCCGAGCGCCATGTAGGCGGAGGTCTGCTCGTGCCGCGGGTGCAGCACGCGCAAGCGCCCCTCGGCCCGCTGCGCGGCGTCGAACAAATGATCGTTGTGCACGCCGGGCAGCGCGTACAGCGTGTCGATCCCGTGCCGGACCAGGCTCTCGACCACCGCATCCGCGGTGGTCATGCGGTGGGTCGTCACGCTGTCTCGCCGTTGCGCAATTTATGCAGGAACGCCAACGAGCTGCGTGCCTCGACCGCCGACGCGTCCCCGCGCAGCACTTCCCATCGGGTGGCCTCGCCATCGCGCCAGAACCGCACGTCGAAGGTTTTCCGGCCCAGGCGCAAATCCTCCAACCTGACGTCGGGCAGCCAGTCCGGCAGCCACGGATCGACGAACAGGCGTCCGCGCGGCGCATCCGGCTGAATACCCAGCATCGACTGCAGCAGCATGAAGGCGGAGCCGGCGGCCCAGGCCTGCGGCACGTTGGCGCCGAGATACTGCACCGGAAACGAATCCCGCGCGCGCTGCACGCCCGAATAGAGTTCCGGTACCTGGTCCATCAGGAAAAATCCCGCCGCCAGGCTGATATCATACGCAATCTGCGCGGCTTCCCGGACAAATCCGTATCGTTTGAATCCTTCGGCGATAATGCCGTTGTCGTGCGGCCAGACCGAGCCGTTCTGATATGAATAGGGATTGAACGCCGGATGGTCCGCCGACAGGGTGCGGATGCCCCAGCCCGAGTTCATGTCGGGCGCCATCAACCGCGCGACCACACGCTCCGCCCGGTCTTCCGGGACGATCCCGGAAAACAGCAGGTGCCCCGGGTTGGACGCCACGGTCCAGACCGGGCGTTTCTCTCCGTCCAGCATGAAGGCGTAAAAGCCCGACCCCTCGTCCCAGAACGCCTCGTTGAAGCGTTCAAACAGGCTTTGCGCCTTCGCCCGCAGCTCACCCGCACGGTCGGTGTTGCCCAGTTCGTCGTAGATCTCGGCCATGCGCAGCCAGGCGTCGTACACGTAGCCCTGCAGCTCGCACAGCGCCTTGGGTCCTTTTACCGGCGTTCCGTCCGGATAGGTCATGGAATCGCCCGCATCTTTCCACGCCATGTTCTCATAGCCGGCTGGCGAGCGTGTCTGGTACTCCTGGAAACCATCCCCGTCGCGGTCGCCCCAGTTGTCGATCCAGGATAGCGCCGCTTCCGCGTTCGGCAAATATCGTTTGAGAAGAGAATCATCCCCGGTGGCACGCCACGCGGCATGCAGCACGATCAGATAGAGCGGGGTCGCGTCGGCAGTGCCGTAATAAGGCGTGTGCGGGATCAGCTTGAAATGCGCCAGCTCGCCGTAGCGCAGCTCGTGCAGGATCTTGCCCGGTTCCGCGTCGCGGTAGTCGTCCCGCACGGTGGCTTGCAGCCGGCCCAGCACGTCGATGGCGCCGCGTGCGAACTCCGGATAGACCAGCATGTTCTGCAGCGACACGATCAGGCTGTCGCGCCCGAACAGCGCCACGAACCAGGGCAGCCCGGCAGCGGGAACGAACACCATGTGGTCGGTGCCCTCCGCCGGCAGCCGCAGCGCGGCCATGTCCTCGATCGCCTGATGATAGAAATGGTAGAAATCCTCGTTGGACGTGTGCAGTTTCAGTACCCGCTGCCGCCATTCCTCGATACCGCGCGCGTGGTGCGATTCGTGCGCGTGGTGGCTGCATTCGCGCGGTGCCAGATAATGCTTCTCGCCGTCGGCAAGGTCGTACAGCAGACAGGCGTGCCAGCTTTCGCCGGGCCCGAGCCGAACCTCGAAAGTTAGTCGTCCGTTGGCATAGACCGGGGCGGGCGCACAGCGCGTCGTCACCGTGACGGCACGCATGAATTCCTGATTGTGGTACACTGTCCGCAGCCGCTGCTGGGCTTCGGACCAATGCGTCTCAATGCGGCCGCGGCGAACGATCTTGCCGGACTTCACCTCGAAAATGTCGGCAAAATCGGATCGGATGACGATTTCCAGATTGAAACGAACCGGCTTGCGCCCGTAATTCGATATATCCAGGTCTTCATGCAGACCGCCGCCGATCGCCCGGCTGAGCGCGAACCCCAATGAGTGCGCCGGTATCGGGCCATCCTCGGTCAGGAAGCTGCGGTTGGTCAGGAACACGCGTGCGCTGTCATACGTCACAGCGCCCCCATTCAGCAGGTCCCAGGGCTCGCCGTTCGCGTATACAGCCCAGGCGCTGATCAGCCGTGTATCGAAGAAATATAGTCCGCGATCGGACGGCCAGTTTATCTGGCCGTCAGGCTCCGACACCAGCACGCTGTGCCCCTGGTGGATGGAGATCTGCGGCGGACCGACCTGCACTTTAAACGACATGCGACTCTCCGGCGATTTGCGTCAGGTTATTAGTGCGGCGGTGCGGGCTCGTGCAGAAGCTTTTCCATGAACACCCGATCATAGCCGGCCTGCCGCGCCCGTGCATATTCGTGCCATCCCTCTGCACGATAGAGCACCAGGTTCTCGTGCATCAATTCGTGCGTGTAGAGGCGCAGCGCGGAATACCCGCGGCGGCGGGCTTCCGCCTCCGCGAACGCCAGCAGGCGGCGACCGAGCCCTTGGCCCTGATGCGTCGGCGCGACGGCGATGTTGTCGAGCAGCAGATGGTCGGGCTGCCCGATCAGCACCAGGACGCCGATGATCCCGTTCTCGTCCAGCACCCAGGTCTCTCCGGCAGCGATGCGGGCAGCATAGTCGTCCAGCATCGGGCCCGGCCGTTTGCCGATCCGCGGGACATAGATCGCATAGGCATCACGGACGATTTGTTCGACAGCGCCTCGATCGGCTGCACCGGCAGGGCGGATCATTGCGCCGCCTGCTGGACCGGCTCGGTCCCAGGCTGACGCGGCTGTTCCACCCGCAATTCACAGATTGCCGACGCCGGAACCGCGTCCGGCTGTTCCAGCGATTGCATCAGCGCGGTCGCCTCCGACAGGTTGGGGTTCAAGGTAAGGGCTTGCTGACAGCGTTGCAGCGCAGCGTCCCGGTCGCCGCGCGACAACGCGGCGACCCCGAGATTGCACGTCGCTTCCACCATTGTCGGGCTGAGCGTCAGCGCCGCAATCCATTTTTCCTCGGCCAGATCCTTGAAGCCGAGCCGCCAGTAGCAGTTACCGATATTGTATGCCGCCGGCGCGAGTTGCGGCGACAGGCGAAAGGCCGCCTGAAACTCGCCGAGCGCCCGGATAATCTGGCCGAGTCGGTAGGAGACGGAGGCAAGGTTATAGTGCGCGACATGGCTGTCGCCGGCCAGCTCGGTTGCGACCGTGTAGCGCCGCACCGCTTCGTCCAGCTCTCCCAGCCCATCGTAGGCGTTGCCGATATTGCTCTGGATCACCGCGCGGCTCGCATCCTTCAGGCTTGCGGGCGCCAGCGCCAGGGCCTTTTCCCAGTGCTGGATCGCGTCCTGATACTGGTTACGTTTGAAGAAGATATTGCCGAGGGTCTTTTCCAGCTCCGAGCGAATCGTCGGATCGTTGGAATTGTCGAGATCGAGCGCCGCCTGATATGCCTTCAATGCCGCGTCATATTCCTCGGTCATGTAGCACACGCGACCAAGTTCCTGCTGAACCCACGCGCTCTGAGGCTCGATCACGATGGCCTGTGAACAGGCCCGCTTGATGTGACCGACGATCTCGGCCTTCTCGGCCTGAGAAGATGCCAACAAATGCGCGCGTTCGTACTGCACAAGTGCCGCGTGATAGTCGCGCGCGCGTTCCAGGAAGAAGCCGAGGAATTCGGCGCCTTTCGCATAGTTGGGCTGGCGCGCGACGACGGCGCGGCACAATGCGATGGCACGGTTGGTGTCCTGGTTCGACCCGAACGCGTAGCACTCGGCGGCGGAGAGCTGGCATTCCGTGTCGTCCGGCGTCTGCTTCAGCACCTCCTCCAGATGGGGCAGCGCCTTGTCCCAGCGCCCGTTCGCCTGATACGCGATACCGAGATTGCGGCGAAAATCCACCCGGTCCGGCGCCAGCGCGATTGCATGCTCATAGCAGCTATAGGCCATCTCCCACCGTTCGAGCCGGCGATAGCTCAGCCCAAGCTGGTTGACGTAGTTGGCATTCGTCGGCTCCAGGCGCACCGCTTCATCATATTCGGCCAGCGCGCGTTCGTAGCTGGATACCCGGTCGTCGGCCGATCCAAGCTCGGCCTGACGGAAGCGGATGCGGCCGGCGTGATAGCGCCCCCTGGCCCGCGCAGAATCGCGGCGACAGGCAGCAAGGGCGAGTTCGAATTCCTCGGGCGGGGCGGGCGCACGGGTGGCAAAGAAGACATCGGCCAGTTCAAGCGCGCACGCGCTGCTGTCGGGCGTCAGGCCGAGCGCGGCGCGCCACGCGGCAACCGCCTGTTCGTGCCGGCCGGCTTTCTTCTGCTGCCGGCCGATCGCCTGCCAGTAGGCGGATTTGCGAGCGTCATCGTTGCAGGCGTCGATGGCCGCCTGATATTCATGAATGGCGCGATCGGCGCTGCCCAGTTCGACCAGCGTGTTGGCAAGATTGCCGTGCAGCACATCGTCAGCAGGCCGTAGCGCGATCGCGGCGCGATAAATGTCGGCCGCTTCCTGGTGGCGCTTGGCTTCGTAGAACGCGTTGCCGAGATCGTTGAGCCGCAGCGGGTTCATCGGGTCCAGGTCGGCCGCCTTGCGAAACCAGTTGGTCGCCTCGGCCATGCGGCTGCGGTCGCCGGCGCGGACGGCCTTCAGCAAGGCGGTGGCCAGGTTGGCGCGAAACGCCGGGGTTTCGTCCTGATCCAGGTCGATCGCCAGCCGATACATCTTTTCCGCTTCCGCATAATCATCAAGCGCCAGCCGGAGATTGCCCAGGTTGTTGTGGATGTCGGCGCTGTCCGGGAGCTCCGCGCGCGCCCGTTCATATTGGGCCAGGGCGACGTCGTAATTGCCCTCGCGATAGGCATTCCAGCCCAGGTTGAACTGCTCGATGAACGCGCGCCGGGGACCGGCACGCACGACCCCGTCGAGCAGCCGCAACTGCCGACCCCGCTGCTTCGTCTTGTCGTCCGCCGCGCAGGCCAGCAGCCCCTTCGTCTCCGGCCACAGATCCGCGGCGGCGGCGCGTGGCACGATATCCTCCAGCCTGCGGGTTTCATGACGATGCGCGCGGGCAAAGCGCAGGTTGCCGATCTGCTGGCTGAACACGTCGGCATAACCGAGCGCGAAAGCTGCCAGCTCGCGCGCTTCCAGATCGTTGATCAGCAGCCATTGCCGGAACCCGAGCTCCTGTTCGTGCAGGTCGCGCAAGCTCGGGCGCCCGGACGCGGCGTCCATCAGGTCGACGAACTCATGCCACTCAGTATTGGCGCCGACATGCTTCAGCACGACGTCGGCCCGGAAGTGCATGCGGGCAACCATTTCGTTGTGCAGGTTCTTGATCGCCTCGCTGGCCCAGTCGTCGCGCATCGCGTACTGGCCGCCTTTCATCCAGAACGCGTCGTAGATCGTGCGATACGCCTTGGCGGTGTAGAACAGCACCTCGCGGGCGTTGTCATTGACGAAGCCTTCCAGCACCTGCCCCACATAGTGGGCGTCAGAGGTGATCTGCTCGAGCTGGAGCCGCCGCTTGGCCTCCAGGTAGTCAGTCAGCTTCCAGCCGATCAGGTAGGCATAGTTACTCATCAGCCCGTAAGTGCCGGCAAACGCGGCGATATGATCGATCAGCCAGGACTCCAGCGCGTCGCGCCGTTTCTTATCCTGCGAAAGCCAATCCTGGCACAGCTTGCCGACCCATCCGGCAACGCCGCCAACCGCGGCCGAGGCGGTAATCGACGTATAGAGCTGTATCATCGTCATCAGCGTGCCTACCCCCCAGGCTGCATCTGATCCGGCGTGGCCTGGATTTGCCGCAGCAGCGACTCCAGGCGCGAACGCGCGTGGTCGATCACCGCGGCTCCGGGCCCCGTGTCATCCCGGCGGGGGCGCTCCAGTACCAGAAGGGTAGTGTCAATCAGCTCGATCGCCTCCTGCCGGTCCAGCACGCCCTTCATCACCAGGCGCACCAGCATGGCAGCCTGCACCAGCGAGCCTGCCATCGCCTCCCCGAGCGCCGCGGCGCTGATATCGACCGGCATGGTGGCGTTCCGCCCTTTCCCGCGCTAGGTCACCCCCGGAACAGGAGCACCCATGGCCTATTACGAGACACGTCATGTCGCCGGCCGGCATTTCCTGCAAATCCCGGGGCCTACCAATGTGCCCGAACGGGTGCTGCGGGCAATCGATAATCCGACGATGGACCATCGTGGCCCCGATTTCGGACGCCTGGGCAAGCAGTTGCTGGAGCGGCTGCCGACGGTGTTCCAGACCAGCGGACCGGTGGTGATCTATCCCGCCTCCGGCACCGGCGCGTGGGAGGCAGCACTGGTCAACACGCTGTCGCCCGGCGATGCGGTGCTGATGTGCCGCACCGGCTGGTTCGCCACCTTGTGGCGGGAGATGGCGGAGCGGCTCGGGCTGGACCCGGTGCTGGTGGAAACCGATTGGCGGCGCGGCGCCGACGTGGACGCCATCGGCACCGCGCTGGCGCAGGACCGCGGCCATCGCATCAAGGCAGTTTGTGTCGTCCACAACGAAACCTCCACCGGCTGCACCAGCCGCATCGACGAGGTGCGGCGGGTGATGGACGAGGTGACGCATCCGGCGCTGCTGATGGTGGATACCATCTCGTCGCTGGCGAGCATCGACTATCGCCACGATGAGTGGCGGGTGGACGTCACGGTCGCCGGGTCACAGAAGGGCCTGATGTTGCCGCCCGGCCTGTCGTTCAACGCGGTCAGCCCGAAGGCGCTGCAAGCGGCGGAGACAGCGAAGCTGCCGCGCAGCTACTGGGACTGGCGGGCCATGCTGGCAGCCAACGAGACCGGATTCTTCCCTTACACGCCGGGCACCAACCTGTTGTACGGGCTGAACGAGGCGGTGACCATGCTGCTGGAAGAAGGACTGGCGAACGTGTTCGCCCGCCACGACCGGCATGCGGAGGCCACGCGGCGCGCGGTGCGGCGCTGGGGGCTGGAGGTGCAATGCCTCGATCCGCGGCACTATTCGTCGTCGCTGACCGCGGTGCGGGTGCCGGAGGGCCACAGCGCCGACGGGCTGCGCGCGGTGATCCTGGAGAAGTTCAACATGAGCCTCGGCAGCGGGCTCGGTATCCTCAAGGACCGCGTGTTTCGGATCGGGCATCTGGGGGACCTCAGCGATCTGATGCTGATCGGCACGCTGGGGGGCGTGGAGATGGGGTTGCGGGCGGCCGGCGTGCCGCACCAGACAGGCGGTGTGCAGGCAGCGATGGATTTTCTGGCCGGGAATGCCTGAGGCGCCCTCACCCGCCATGCTGCGCATGGCGACCTCTCCCGCGAAGCGGGAGAGGTGGGACCTGGCGCGGAAGTTGCGCAAGGAAACTCAGGCGGAGGTGCTGTTCGGGCCGGCGGACCGCGGACGCTACGCCACCGATGCGTCGATCTATCAGGTGGAACCGATCGGCGTGGTGGTGCCGCGCACGTATCGAGGATGTCGCGACCACGCTGGCAATCGCGCGGCGAGGAAGGGATACCGGTGCTGGCGCGGGGCGGCGGCACCAGCCAGTGCGGGCAGACGGTCAATCGCGCGCTGGTGGTGGATTTCTCCAAGCACCTGCGGCGCGTGCTGCGCGTCGATCCGGCGGCGCGCACCGCGCTGGTCGAGCCGGGCATCGTGCTCGGGCATCTGAACGCCGCGCTGAAGCCGCACGGGCTGTTCTTCCCGGTCGATCCGTCCACCCATGCGCGCTGCACCATCGGCGGCATGGCCGGCAACAATTCCTGCGGCTCCAAATCCATCCGCTACGGGCTGATGGCCGACAATGTCAGCGCCATCGACGCCATCCTGGCGGACGGCACACAGCATCGGTTCGGGCTGCTGCCGGACAATCTCGGCGCCGACATGCCGGCGCGCGTCGCCGACCTGGTGCAGCGGCTGCGCGCCCTGGGGGCATCGGAAGCCGAGGAGATCGCGGCACGGTTTCCGAAGCAACTGCGCCGCGTCGGCGGCTACAACATCGACGCGCTGACGCCGGCGGCACGCGCCGCCGGGCGGGAGAACCTGGCCCGGCTGCTGGTCGGGTCGGAAGGCACGCTGGCCGTATCCGCCGCCATCGAACTCGCCCTGCACCCGATCAAGCCGCGCAAGGTCGTCGGCATCTGCCAGTTCCCCAGCTTTCGCGCCGCCATGGATGCAACGAAGTACCTGGTCGCGCTCGACCCGGAAGCGGTGGAGCTGGTCGATCGCACCATGATCGATCTCGGCCGCGGGATCCCGATCTACCGCCCGATGATCGAGCGCATGCTGATCGGCGAGCCGGACAGCCTGCTGCTGGTGGAATTCCACGGCCACGACGACGCACCATTGCTGGCGAAGCTGGACGAGCTGGAAACCGCAATGGCCGATCTCGGTCATCCGGGCCAGGTGGTGCGGGCAACCGACCCCGCCTTCCAGGCCGGCATCGCCGAGGTGCGCGAGGCCGGGCTGAACATCATGATGTCGATGAAGGGCGACGCCAAACCGGTTTCCTTCATCGAGGACTGCGCTGTCGGTCTGGACGACCTCGCCGATTATACCGAACGTCTGAACGACGTGTTCGCCCGCCATGGCACCAAGGGCACGTGGTACGCGCACGCCTCGGTGGGCTGCCTGCACGTGCGGCCCGTGCTGAACATGAAAGACCCCGTCGACGTCGCGACCATGCACGCAGTGGCCGAGGAATGCTTCGCTTTGGTGCGCGAATACAAGGGCTCGCACAGCGGCGAACACGGCGACGGCATCGCCCGCAGCGAGTTCCACGACTCCATGTTCGGTTCCCGCATCGTCCGCGCATTCGAGACGGTGAAGGACGCATTCGACCCCACCGCCATGCTGAATCCGAACCGCATCGTGCGGGCGCCGCGCATGGATGACCGCACGCTGTTCCGCTACGGCCCAAACTATGCGCCAGCACCCGGTTTCACCCCGCAACTGGACTGGTCGGCGCATCCTGGGCCGCTCGGCGGCATGCTCGGCGCGGTCGAGATGTGCAACAACAACGGCACCTGCCGCGCCTTCGACGCCGGCGTGATGTGCCCGAGCTACCGCGTCACCCGCGACGAGGAACACGTCACCCGCGGCCGCGCCAACACGTTGCGTCTGGCACTGACTGGCCAACTGGGACCGGACGCGATGGCCTCCGACGAGGTCGCGGCGGCGATGGCGCTGTGCGTGTCGTGCAAGGGCTGTCGGCGCGAATGCCCGACCGGCGTCGATATGGCGAAGATGAAGATCGAGGTGCTGGCCGCGCGCGCGGCGCGTCATGGGCTGTCGCGGCGCGACCGGATGGTCGCCATGCTGCCGCGCATCGCCCCGCTCGCCGCGCGCATGCGGCTGGTTGCCAATGCGCGCAATCACAGCCCGGTGCTGCGGCGCCTGGGTGAACGCTGGCTTGGACTGGCAGCGGAACGACGCCTTCCGGTGTGGGACGCGAATCCATTCCATGATGAAGAGGCTGACGCGATCCGGCGCCCGGCCGCCACAGCCACTATGCCCGCCGCCACAACCGTCATGCCCGCCACCTCCACCGTCATGCCCGCGAAAGCGGGCATCCAGTCTGCTCGCGCGGACATGCGTGGCGGCATGCTGGATTCCCGCTTTCGCGGGAATGACGGGGCCCAGCACGTCTTCCTCTTCGCCGACACGTTCAACCGCTGGTTCGAACCCGAAAACCTGCGCGCCGCCATCCGCGTCCTGGGCGCTGCCGGCTATCGCGTCCGCATGCCTTCTGCCGGCAGCCGCCCCCTTTGTTGCGGACGCACCTACCTCGCCGCCGGGCTGGTCGAGCAGGCACGCACCGAAGCCCGCCGCACCCTCGCTGCCTTGTCCGGCGATCGTCCGGTCATCGGCCTGGAACCCTCCTGCCTGCTGACCTTGCGCGACGAATTTCCCGCCCTGCTGCCCGGCGACGCCACGCGCGACCTGGCCGCGCGGGCAATGCTGCTGTCGGAGTTTCTGGCTCGCGAAAAGCCACCGCTCGCGCTTGCGCGCCATGCCGGTCATGGCGCACGTGCACGGCCATTGCCATCAGAAATCGTTCGGCGCGTTCCCGGATGCATTGTCGGTACTGCGGCGCATCCCGGAGCTGACAGTGCAGCCCATCGCGTCATCCTGCTGCGGCATGGCCGGGGCGTTCGGCTACCAGGCAGAGACGCTGCCCGTATCGAAAGCGATGGCCGAGGCCGCACTGATGCCGGCAATCCGCGCCGCCGCAGCCGATGCGATTATTGTTGCCGATGGAACCTCATGCCGCCATCAAATCGCCGATCTTGCCGGGCGCCAGGCGGTGCATTCGGTTCGCGTGCTGGACCGCGCGCTCACCGCCTGATCTCGCACCCACCGTTACGCGCACTACCCACCGTCACCCGCACCACCCACCGTTACGCACCGCCCCCACCGTTACGCACCCACCCCGTCATGCGCGGGCTCGTCCCGCGCATCCACGTCTTTCCGCCACACGCAAGCCGCTACTGCCGCGGCGCACCCACTCTCACCCGCCAAGACCCTCCTGCGCCTCCCGCAGCACCGTCACACTTTCGCGCAGCGCGGCTGTTTCCTCGTCGCTCATCGCCGGCTCGAAGACCCGCAGCACCCCCTCCCGCCCTATCACCGAGGGCAGCGACAGCGTCACCCCATACCCGGCGTGGAAACTACCCACCGGCACCACGGCACGTTCGTCCCTCGCAACCATCTCCGCCAGCCGTGCACACACCATGCCGATGCCAAGCTGGCTCGCGCCGATCCCCTCGATGATGGTGATATTGGCGGCGCGCACCGTCTTCTCGATCTCCTCGCGCATCGCCGCCTCGCCGCCCGGCTCGATCCGGCTCAGCTTCACGCCACCCACCCGCACGCCCGACCACAGAAAAACGGAAGAGGTGCCGTGTTCGCCCAGCACCTGCGCCTCCACGCTGTGCGGATTCACCTGCAGCCGTTCCGCCAGGTGAAAGCGGAACCGCAGCGAATCCAGCAGCGTACCGGTGCTCACCGCCCGCTCATGCCGTACCAACCGCCGCGTCAGGAGAGCCAGCGGATCGGGTGGATCGGTAACCACCAGCAGCACGGCACCCGGCGCGGCATCGACAATGAGCGGCACGACCCCGCGATAAATCTCTGCATTCTTCTCCAGCAGCCGCGGCCTGCCCTGCTTGTCGTTTCGATCGATGGCGCCACCGCTCTTCTCGTTCAGGCCGACCGTGATCATCACCTGCCCGGCGCCGCGCAGCTCGTCGTAATCCCCGGCCCGCAGCCGCACGGACTGGGACAGGATGGCGCCGTAGCGGATATCGGCGATTTCGCCCTCCGCGCGCTCCGACGTGCGATCGACGACCACGATCTCCTCCGCCGGCCCGCGCATGGTCAGTGCCAGAAGACAGGCCCGTCCCACCGCCCCCGCGCCGATGATGCCAACCTTCATGCCGACCCCCGAAAACCCGCCTGGGCCGATCAACGCCCCGACGTCGCGCGCGGTTGCGGCCGGTCAGCCCTCCAGCAGTCCCGACAGCGTTTCGTTGAACGCGTCTGCCGCCTCATAGGCCACCCAATGGCCGGCGCCCTGGATCACGCGGAATCGCAGCGTCGGTTGCAGCGCGCGCATCGCCGCCTCACGCGCGCCTATATCCGGCAGCGACGGCGCATCCAGACTGCCCCAGATCCCGTTCACCTGGCAGCGCAGCACCGCCAGCGCGTCGCGCAGATAGGTGCCACGCGAAACCAGCGGGCTCTTCAGCCGCGCGTGGCGCGTGTTCCAATCCTGGATCAACAGGGCGAGCGCGTCGATCCTGGCCGGATCGGCGATCATCAGCCGGGACAAATTGGTCCTGTGCGCCGCCTCCCGCTCGGGTCCGGCGAGGTGCCGCACCTTCACCAGCTGCGTCGTCGCCGCGTCAGCCCCAGCCCGCCGGAGCCGACGATCGTCAGCGACCGTACCCGATCACCATCATGCGCCGCCAGGCACCCGGCAATCACGCCGCCATAGGAAAATCCTGCAAGGTCGTACGCGCCCCATCCGCCAGCACCGTATCCAGCCCGCGCGCCAAAATCTCCGCCGTATCGTACGGATCCTGCGGATTGGACGGCATGTCCAATTCGCCGAACCCCGGCAGGTCGGGCGCTATCACGCGACGGTGCTCGGCGAAGAATGGGATATTGCGCACCCAGTGGCGCCACGACCCCGAGCCCCCATGTAGCAGCACCAGCACCGGGCCGCTGCCCCAACAGTGCCAGGCCATGCGCCCCGCTCCGCATGGCGTTTCGATCCGCTCGGCCGCAGCGCCGATCCGACCCAGAATGGCTTCGGGCGCATCGCTCATCGCCAGTGCCGCAGCCGCTCGGCCGCCTCCGCCATGTCCGCCTCCGGCCCGCAATAGCTGAACCGCATGAACCGGTTGCCGCGGCGTGCGGTCGAAATCCACGCCCGGCGTCGCCGCAATTCCCGCCTCGGCCAGCATGCGGGCGCAGAACGCCACGCTGTCGTTGGAGCGGTCGGTGACATCGGCGAACAGGTAGAACGCCCCTTCCGCCGGGACTCAGCCGGGCGAACCCGGCCTCCGGCAGCGCGCGCAGCAGAGGTCGCGCGACCGGCGGTAGCGCGCGACGTTGGCGGCCAGCTCCTCATGGCAGTCGAACGCCGCCTCGGCGGCGACCTGCGAGATATGCGGCGCGCTGATGAACAGGTTCTGCGCCAGGCACTCCACCGGCCGCACCAGGTCCTCCGGCAGCACCAGCCAGCCGACCCGCCAGCCGGTCATGCAGAAATATTTGGAGAAGCTGTTGACCACCACGGCGCTGCGGGCTGAACGACGCGGCGGTGGCGATCGGCGCTGTCGTAGTGCAGCCCGTGATAGATCTCGTCGCTGATCAGCCGCACGCCGTTCGCGGTCGCACCATCGCGGCGATCGCCGCCAGTTCGTCCGGGTGCAGCATGGTGCCGGCCGGGTTGCACGGGCTGGCGACGATCAGCCCGTCCGGCGGCGGATCGAGCCGCTCCAGCATCGCCACGGTCGGCTGGAACCGCGTCTCCGGCCCGGCCTCCAGGATCACCGGCTGCATGCCCAGCGCGGTCAGGATGTTCACGTAGGGCGGATAGAACGGCGCGGCCAGCGCCACCCGGTCGCCGGGATCGAACGCCGCCAGGAACGCCAGCGGAAACGCGCCCGACGCGCCGACCGTCACCGCGACCCGCTCCGGTCGGCACGTCCAGCCCGTACCAGTCGCGGTAATGCGCGGCGATCCGCTCGCGCAGCGAGCGCCGGCCGAACGCCTCGGTGTAGCCCAGCGGATCGCCCGACCGCAGCGCCGCCGGCGCCGCCGCGCAGCCGCGCCGGCCGGAGCGCCGGTGCCGGGCTGGCCGACCTCCATGCGGATCACGTGCGGCGCGCCCGGCGGCAGCGCCGCCTGGCGCGCATTGGCCGCGGCGATCACGTCCATCACCATGAACGGCGGTGCCGCGGCGCCGCGGCCGATTTTGAGAGCCATGACATTTCTTCGGCAAAGCCCGCGGCCGATGCAAGGGGCGCGGAGCTGGGCTGCTTTCCGAAATCGTGACCGGCCGTCCGGTAGCATCGTTGACACAGAGCGCCTCACATCGTACGCGGAGACAGCCCAGGAGATGCTGCAATGTACCAGCAGAACACGAAGGAAACCGCTCGGGCGATGATCAGGCGGCACGGGTTGCAGGCAGGCCGTGGCGCTGGCCGTCCAGGAAAAGCGCTTGCAGGGCGATGCGGAGGGGCTGGATCGCTGGCAGGCGGCTTGACAGCGCGGCGCAGTTCCCAGGATCGGCCGGAAGAGCGTCCGCCCCGGTCCTGGCAGGCCGCGATCGGGTTCGCGGACCGCCGGCGGCATGCGACTCGGCTGGCCAGTCGCATGAGGGTGCCCACGGTCGTTGGCGCGAATGCGGGAATTGAAGTCAGTTGTTGGAGTTTCGTGGGCTCTCGCCTGGATGCTGCTTTCCGGGCAGACGGGTCACTCTGCTTGGATGCCCGCTTTCGCGGGCATGACGGGCTTGGTCCGCGCGGGTTGGCCAAAGATCTCATGGCCAAACAGGTACGCCGTCCAGCCCCCGGTTTCTGGCAGGCGAGTCAGTTTCGCCTGCACCGTGCCGCCGCTTGCCGAGATTGTCGGCCACGCCCATCGGACCCGTCGTCATCGGCCGCCTGACATGCGGGCCGGGGCCCCCGGCAGCGGCGGCCGCGGCCCGCGGACGAACTCCCCAGACTAGCGGCGGTCGCCGCCGATGTCGACGATCTTCACGACCTTGGGGACGCGCGCCAGCGCCTCGGCCGAGGCGCCCGTGGGCAGCGACCGCGAACAGCACGTCGAGCTTCGGCAGGGTCACAGGGTCCCACTTCTCGATCACCAGTTCGGCCAGCTTGGCCGACACACCGGGGAAGCGGTCCACCAAACGGCTGCCGGCGCTGCCCTCGCCGGCGGCGTAGATGAGCTCGAAAGAAGGGTGGCTCGCGACCAGGCGCATTGCCTCGCCGCCGCCAAAACCGCTGATCCCGACGATGCCGACGCGAATGCTCATGGTGGTGTCCTGCTGCTGGAGGGCGCGAATAATACTAGACCGCAGTGAGGGTGACCCCGACCGGCGTGTCTCCTGCCCGGAGCAACGTGAAGCGAACGAGCGGCACGGTGGGCGACAAAGTCATGGATGGCCGGCCCCTCGGGACGAGCCCAGGGGATGCTTCGCCGGCCATGACGGAAAGGGTCAGCATCAACGCCGGTTGGTATTAGTGAGCGAACTCGCGCTGCCGGCGCCGCCGAGTTCCGCGAGTTTGTCGTCCGACCTGAAGGTACCTGGCTTTCGTCCAATGGTTTCACGTGTGGCCGCAATTCCGCATCGACGAACTCATGCCATGGCATTGGGCGACCCAGCAGGTTCACTGACCATCCCGCCCCTACAGGGTCCAGAGCACCGGCTTACCGGTGAGCCTTACTGCGCCCGCTGATCCAGTGCGTCGCGCAGCCCATCGCCCAGCAGGTTGAACGCCAGCACGGTCACGAAGATCGCCAGCCCAGGAAACAGCGTCACCTGGTCGGCGACGCCGAGATAGCTGCGTCCGTCCGCCAGCATCGCGCCCCATTCCGGGCTGGGCGGCTGCGCGCCCAGGCCGATGAAGCTCAGCGCTGGCCGCGGTCAGGATGGCGGTGCCGATACGCAGCGACACATACACGATCACCCCCGGCAGCGTGCCGGGCAGGATGTGCCGCAGCACCAGCGGGATGCGCGGCACGCCGATGCTGCGGGCCGCCTGAACGTAGACAGTCTGCTTCAGCGCCAGGGTGCTGCCGCGCACCAGACGCGCGAACACCGGCACGCTGAACACGGCGACGGCCCAGATCACGTTCGACACGCCCGGCCCCAGCACCGCCACGATGCCGATCGCCAGCAGGATGCCGGGAAACGCCAGCAGCACGTCGCAGAGGCGCATGATCAGGCTGTCGATCCAGCCGCCGAAATACCCGCTGATCAGCCCCAGCAGCACGCCCGCCGTGCCGCCGATCGCCACCGAAACCAAGCCGACGGTCAGCGAGATCTGGCCGCCCCAGATCACCCGGCTGAGGATGTCGCGGCCATACGCATCGGTGCCGAACAGATGCGCCAGGACGGTCCGGCCAGCACGTTCTGGTAGTCGGGCGCGCTGGGGCTATAGGGGGCGATCCAGCGGCGCCAGCACGGCCGCCAGCACGATCAGCAGCACGACAAGCCCCGCCCCCAGCGCCACCCGCTTGCGCCTGAAACGCCGCCAGAACTCCGCCAGCGGGCGATCGGATCGTGGACTCGCCGGTTTGCGACCGTGGCGCTCATGCCAACCGGATCTCCGGGTTCACCACGGCGTAGAGCAGATCCACCGCCAGGTTGATCAGCACGAACTCGAACGAGAACAGCAAGATCTCCGCCTGGATCACCGGGTAGTCACGATAATTGACGCTATCCACCAGCAACCGCCCCAGCCCGGGCCAGGCGAACACCGTCTCGATCACGATGGAGCCGCCCAGCAGGAAGCCGAATTGCAGCCCGGTCATGGTGATCACCGGGATCAGCGCGTTGCGCAGCGTGTGCTTCCAGACGACCAGCCGCTCCGGCACGCCCTTCATGCGCGCCGTGCGCACGTAGTCCTCGCTCATCGACTTCCACGAAGGCGGAACGGGTGAAGCGCGCCATCACCGCCGCCACCGCGACGCCCAGCGTGAACGACGGCAGCACGAAGCTGCCTCCAGCCCTCCGCGCCGCCGGTCGGCAGCCAGCCCAGCCGGACGGAGAACAGGTCGATCAGCAGCAGGCCCAGCCAGAAGGCCGGGAAGGAGATGCCGGAGACTGCCAGTACCATGCTGCCCTGGTCCTGCCAGCGCCCGCGCCTCACGCCGGATACCACGCCGATGACGATGCCGATGATGGTGGACCAGCCCATCGCCGCGATGGTCAGCAGCAATGTTGGCATGAAACGTTCACCGATTACGGTTGCAACCGGCTGGCCGGTGCGCGAGGACTGGCCCAGCCGTCCCCGCACCGTCTGCCCGATATAGGTGGCATATTGCTGCCACAGCGGTCGATCCAGCCCGAGCGACTGGCGAACCAGTTGCACCTCCTGCAGCGTGGCATCCGGCCCGGCCAGCAACCGGGCCGGATCGCCCGGCAGCATGCGGACGAAGCCGAACGAGAACAGCGACACGCACAGCAGCACCGGGATGGTGCCGAACAGCCGCCGCGCCAGGAAGCCGATCATCCAGCGTCAGGCGTATTTCGCCGCGCCGATCATCATGCCGCCATCCGGCAACCGATAGGCGTCATGCAGCGACTTGTCGCGCCCGCCGATCACGTTTTCCACGCCGAGGAACACCCAGGCGGCATCCTCCCAGATGCGCTTCTGCGCATCCGCATAGAAACCCGAGCGTTTCTCCGGATCGGCGGTTTCCAGCGCGCCTTTCAGGTTGGCATCGACCGCCTGGTTTGAGTAATAACCGACGTTGTACAACGAGGGCGGGAATGCGCTGGTGGCAAACAGCGGCCGCAGTGCCCAGTCGGCATCGCCGGTGGAGGACGACCAGGCGCCATAGTAAAGCTCGAGCTGCGAATCTGCCGGATGCTGCACAGTCCAGATGCGCGAGGCCATTACGCCGCCTTCCAGCGGCTCGACCTTCAGCTTCACGCCGATCGCGGCGAACTGTTGCTGCAGAAATTGCATGGCGGTGATCGAAAGCGTGTTGTTGGCGCCCCACAGGGTTGCCTCGAACCCGTTCGGATGACCCGCTTCGGCGAGAAGCTGCTTTGCCTTGGCCGGGTCGTACGCGTACTCCGCCTGCTGCGTATAAAACGTCACATGCGGCGGCTCGGCCGACAGCAGCGGCTGGGCGAAGCCGTTATACACCACGCGGATGAAGGTCTGCTTGTCCACCGCGTGATTCAGCGCCTGCCGTACCCGAGGATCGTCGTACGGCTTCTTCATCACGTTCATCGCGATGTAGCGGACCACGATCGACGGGTCGTTCACCAGATCGAGCTTCGGGTTAGCCTGCACTACCTTCGCCAGTTGCGGCGGAACAGGGTAGATGAACTGCGCCTCGCCGGCCTGCAGCATGGCGATGCGGGCACCATCCTCCGGATTGCTGCGGATCGTCACATCGTTCAGATATGGCTGCCCCGACTGCCAGTAGGTTGGGTTCTTGCGCACCTTCAGCGTGTCCGGCGACCAGTTCGCGAAGCTGAATGGACCGGTGCCGACCGGATTGCGGCCGATCTCCTTGCCGTACTTCTGGATCGCCGCCGGGCTCAGCAGTTGCAGCGACGGGTGCGCCACCGTCGGCAGGAACGCGCCGAACGGCGATTTCAGCACGCATTTCGCAGTGTGGTCGTCCACCACCTCAACGTGGTCCAGCATGGCGATCAGGCCCTGCCGCTTCAGATGGTTGGCGGGGTTGGCGATGCGCTCGAAATTCACCTTCACCGCATTGGCGTCGAACGGCGTGCCATCCTGGAACTTGACGCCCTGACGCAAATGGAAGGTGAACTCGGTGGCGCTGTCGTTGGCTTCGTACTTCTCCGCCAACTGCGGAATCACCTTCATGTCCTTGTCGAAGCTCAGCAGCCCTTCCAGCATCAGCCGCGCCGCCGATTGCGACAACGTATCGTTGGCATCCGCCGGATCGAGCGTCAGCAGGTTGGCGTTCACGCCGACCGTCAGACTGCCCGATTTCGTCTGCGCGTGTGCCAGCCGCTGGAAGGCCAGGCCGGCAGCAGCGGCACTGCTACCTGCCAGAAGTCCGCGGCGCGAAATGTCGGTGCGATTGGGCATCGCCAGTTGCTCCTTTGCCCGTGATCAGAAAAGACCGCCGACAGCATGGCGCGCGACGAAATGGTCGGGCCCCACCTGGACGAGTGGCACCACCCTGGGCGGATCGTCGATACGGCGCAAGGGTGAGGGAACTTCGCTGTCGTCCAGCTCGCGGTCGTGTCCACGTCGGCGAGGGTCGGGCACCGGTACCGCCGCCAGCAGCCGCCGCGTATAGGCGTGCTGCGGATCGTTCAGCACCGCCTGGCGCGGCCCGATCTCCACGATCTGCCCCAGATACATCACCGCCACGCGATGTGCCACGCGCTCCACCACGGCCATATCGTGTGAAATGAACAGATAGGCGACGCCGAGCCGTCGTTGCAGTTCCATCAGCAGGTTGATCACCTGGGCGCGGATCGAGACGTCGAGCGCCGCCACCGCCTCGTCGGCGATGATCAGCCGCGGGTCGCTGGCCAGCGCGCGGGCGATGCACACGCGCTGGCGCTGTCCGCCGGACAGCTCGTGCGGATAGCGGCGCAAGAATGCCTCCGACAGCCCGACCTGACGGAGCAGCTCGGCCACCCGCTGTTCGATCGTGCCGTCGATCGGCAGGCGATGCGTGCGGATCGGCTCGGCGATGGAAAAACCGACCGTCAGCCGCGGGTCGAGCGAAGCGAACGGGTCCTGAAACACGTATTGCACTGCCCGGCGCAGCAGTTTCTCATTGGCCGAATCAAGTTCGGTCACATCCTGCCCGTCCACGCGGATCTGTCCGGAGTCCGGCTGTTCCAGCCGGATGATGCTGCGGCCGGTGGTGGATTTGCCGCAGCCCGACTCGCCCACCAGGCCCAGCGTCTCGCCACGATGGATGGTGAAGCTCACATGCTCGACCGCATGGATGCGGCCGACACGGCGGCCGAGCAGCCCGCGCTGCACGTCAAAGCGGGTGACCAGCTCCCGCACGTCCAGCACCGGCGCCCCGTCGGCAGATGGTGCGTCCAACGGAGCCGCTTGCCCGTTGGCGTCGGCGAAGGGACGCGGCAACGGCTCGTCCGCCAGGCTGCCGAGCACCGGCACCGCGGCCAGCAGCGCCTTGGTGTACGGTTCGCGCGGCGCACCAAACAGCGACACCGCCTCGCCTTCCTCCACCTTCTCGCCGGCCCGCATCACCACCACGCGGTCGGCGATCTCCGCCACCACGCCCATGTCGTGGGTGATGAACAGCAGCCCCATGCCCAGCTCGGCCTGCAAGTTGCGCATCAGCCGCAGCACCTGCGCCTGCACGGTCACATCCAGCGCGGTGGTCGGCTCGTCGGCGATCAGCAGCCGCGGCCGGCACGACAACGCCATGGCGATCATCACCCGCTGCCGCATGCCGCCGGAAAGCTGGAACGGATAGCGGTCAAGCTGCCGCGCGGCTTCCGCGATGCGCACGCGCTCCAGCATGCGACGAGCCTCCTCGCGCGCCGCCTGCCGATCGACCCGCTGATGCAGCAGCACCGCCTCGGCGATCTGGTCCCCGATGCGCAGCACCGGATTGAGGCTGGTCATCGGTTCCTGGAACACCATGGCGATCTCGGGCCCGCGCAATGTGCGCATCAGGTCGGGACTGGCCTGCGCCAGGTCCTGCACCACGCCCTCGCGCGTCCGGAACCGGATCGAGCCGGCGTCGATCCGGCCGCCCGCATAATCGATCAGGCGCGTGATCGCCAGTGCGCTGACCGACTTGCCGGAACCGGATTCACCCACCAGCGCGACGGTTTCCCCCTCTGCCACCCGCAGGTCGAGCCCGCGCACCACAACTGCGCGGGTCCGTTCCTGTGCGAAGGAGATCGTCAGTCCGCTGACGTCCAGCAGCGGGTCGGTCCGGCGCGCATCCCGGTTCATGTACCGCCCGCCGCCAGCCCGTAGCCCCGCGGATCGGTGGCCCACGCGCACGAGCCGTTCGTGCCGGGCAGATAGCGGCCACATCCGATCACGTCGGCCCGTCCCGGCTCAGGGACGGGCACCGGCATCGCCTGCTGCGTGCGCAGCGTGTTGAACATTGCCACCGCCGCCGCAAGGGCAGCACCCTCCTGGCCGGAGCCCCCGGTCTCGGCGCGGAAGGCACGAATTGGCGCATTCCAGGCCAGCGCCGCGGCCAATAAAGGCGGCGGCGCGGAACGCGGCGAGGCGGCGAGCAGGAATCCCATCCCCGGCACGATGCGTCCTGTCCCGAACAGATTGTCCATCGTCACCGCACAGGCCACCGCATTGCCCTTCTGGTCCAGGGTCAGGAAGGTGGTGGACGCCGGCAGCGGCGGCAGCGTGGCCGACGACAGCGGGGCAGAGAGCAGCGACTGCGCATCGGCGCCGCCTGCCCGCCAGCGGGCGGCAACCGCCAGCGCCCGCGCGGCCGCCTGATCGATCGCCTGAGGATTCTGCTGCAGCACGGAGAACGCGGCCGCCGCCGCCAGGCCCCCGTCTGCCGGGGGTGGCAGGAAGGCGATGCGATCATTGCGATAGGACAAAAAGATCGGCGTCGCGCGCTGCGGCAGCGCCGCTCGCAAATCCGCCAGTGTCAGCGGTCCGCCGACCAGTGGTGTCACTTGCTGGAGGCGCTGCGCCAGCGTGCCCTGATAGAGATCGCCCACGCCGTTCACGCGAAGCTCCCCCAGCGTCGCCGCCAGGTCCGGCTGTTGCAGGGTCTGGCCCACCTGCAGCGGCACGCCATTGACGCTGAAGACGGCCCGCGCCTGCGGGTCGGCAAACAGCGGCCCGGATACCTGCCGCAAATCCTCCACCAGCGCACGCGAAGCTGGCGTCCCCAGCCGCGCGAGTTCCTCGGCCGGTGTCATCAGCCGGCCGAAATCGCCGGTACCGTACAGCGCGTGCAGCAGATAGAGCCCGCGCGGCAGTGTCGGCAGTGCGGCGGGCCGATCGGCATTGCCGGGCGGCTGGGCCGGCGCCGTCGGGGTGAACAGGATTGCTTCCGGCGTGCCGCCGTTGACCGAGTTCTTGCCCGCCGCGAACGCCAGGCAGGCACCGGCACCGCCAATCCCGGCGCGGGACGGCAGCGTAACTGTCAGCGCCATGCCCACAGCGACGGCGGCATCCGCCGCATTGCCACCTTCCGACAGCACCTGACGGCCGACCAGCGCCGCACGCGGCTCATCCGCGACGACCGCACCGAGAAAGCCGGTCACATGGCCCACCTGACCTTGCGGAGGGGTCGGTTGGCCCAGGAAAGAGCCACAGCCGCTTGCCACAAGGCTGGGCGCGAGAGCAGCAACGATGCGTAGGCGCCGATAAGCCGGATTCGAGACCATGCTCCGCAACTGGAAGTTTCCCCGCATTTTCCGCCGGCTGCCATAGACGCGTTCACCCCCACCGGCAACGCCCGTCATCTGAAAGGTCCACGCAGAGTTCGTCCTCCTCGTCCTCGGTTTCTCCGGTTTCTTCCAGCGTGCCCCCTTCGGCACGATCACACCCCTGCATCGCCGCAAAATGCGCTTGCCGCGGCGGACGGTTTCCCCCATTCCAGGGTCGAGACAAGGAAAACAGCCATGGTTCATGTGCTTCGTCGGGCCTTGCTGCTGGGAATGGCGGTGGCGGCCGCGGCGCTTTCGCCGCACCGGGCGGTTGCCGACCAGTTCACTCCGGCGCAGCGGGCCGAGATTGTGCAGGTGGTACGGGATGCGCTGAAGCAGGACCCCTCCATCCTGCGCGACGCCGTGGCGGCATTGCAGGCTGACGAAGCCAAGCGGCAGGAACAGGCGGTGGTGGACCGTCTGGACAAGCTGATCAGCCCGGACGACCCGGTCGGCGGCAACCCGTCCGGCAATGTCACGATCGTGGAGTTTTTCGACGTGCGCTGCCCCTATTGCCGGCACATGGAGCCGGACATGGCGAAACTGCTGGCGCAGGATCACCAGGTCCGCTTGGTGTACAAGGACCTGCCGATCCTGGGTCCGCCGAGCATCCTTGGCTCGCGCGCGCTGCTGGCCGCCCAGAAGCAGGGCGGCTACGAGAAGTTGCGGACGCTGCTGATGCAGGCGCCTCCTGATATTACCGATGATACCATTCAGGCCGCGGCGAAGCAGGCCGGGCTCGACTGGCCGCGCCTGAAGCAGGACATGAACGATCCCGCAATTCAGAACCGGTTGAACGCAAACCTGCAGCTTGCGCGAGAGATGGGAATCGAGGGGACGCCGGCGCTGGTAGTGGGCCGCCAGTACGTTTCCGGCGCGATGGACCTGCCGGAGCTGGAAAAGGCGGTCGCGGCGCAGCGGGCGAAAGGGCAGCGGGCGAAAGGATAGTACGCTCTCGACCGCCGAGAGAAAATCGTCACCGGCTCGGTATGGCCGGGCAATGTGCCCCGGCAAGTCCCGCGCCCACGCCCTTTATGACCACCAGCGCCGGAACAGTGGCGACAAGGTGCCGTTGCCGAGCACGTTCGGCTGCGGCAACTCACGCGGCATTGGATGGCGTGCGCCTGACCTTGGGTGGCCGGAGACGTCTGGTCGCCATCCCCGATAAATCGCACGGTATCTGTTCGGGTTGCATGCCGGACCGTTTGAGATTCAATCTAGTGATCGGACCGACACTGCACGGAGGGCGATTCGAATCATGAGCGAAGCCGCGGCCACCCCGGCTCCGGGGCTCGACGCCCTCGACGAAAGGCCACTGTCATCCAGCCAGCGCTACGCCGCGATCCTGGTCGCGCTGGGCGAGTTCATCGACGGCTACGACCTGATCGTGATGGGCGGTGCGCTGATCCTGCTGCGCCCGCAGTTCGGACTGTCACCGACGCAAGTCGGCCTGCTCGGAGCTTCGACGTTTCTCGGCGCGATGGTCGGCATGCTGATCTTCGGCGACATGTCGGACCGCTTGGGACGGCGCGCGATCTTCGTCGCCAACCTGATCTTCTTCGTGGTGTTCTCGATCGCCTCGGCGTTCGTGCAATCGGTGCCACAGCTCTTCATCGCACGCTTCCTGGTGGGCGTGGGAGTCGGCATGGATGTGCCCACCTCGGCGGCGTACCTGGCGGAGATCGCGCCGCGCCGCAGCCGAGGTAAGATTGCCGGCTCGCTGCTGAACATCACCTGGATCTTCGGCGCGATGGTATCCACGCTGATCGCCCTCCCGCTCATCCCCTGGGCCGGCGACGCCGCCTGGCGCTGGATGTTCGGGCTCGCCGCCGTGCCGGCCCTGCTCGTGCTGATCGGCCGCCAGGGCCTGCCGGAGTCGCCGCGCTGGCTGCTCGCGCACGGGCGGCGGGACGAGGCACGGCAGGCGCTGGCCCGCTTCGGCATCACCGCGGACGCGGCGATGCTGAGCATGCCGCAGCGCACCGGGTCGTACGCCGAGCTGTTCGGGCCGGTGTGGCGCAAGCGGGTGTGGCTGACGGCGCTGGTGTTCTTCCTGAACTGCGTCGCGGGGCCGCTTTCCACCATCGCCGCGCCCTATGTGCTGCACACGGTGGGCGCCTTGTCGCCCGAAGCGAGCCTGGGGTTCAGCGCGCTGGTGTGGCTCACCGCACTGGCCGGCGTGGTGTGTGGAATGTTCCTCATCGACCGCATCGGACGCCGGCGGTTACTGCTGCTTGCCGCCATCCCGGAGGGGCTGGCGGCTCTGTTCATGGCGTTTGCCGGGCCGGCTCATCCGCCGATGCTGATCGCCGGGTTCTTTGTCTTCAGCTTCTGCAGTTGGCTGGGGCCGGCAGTGCTGACGTGGGTGTGGTCGAGCGAGCTGTTCCCGACTCATCTGCGCGGGCGCTCGCAGGGGTTTTGCAACGCCACCTGCCGGCTGGCGATTGCGATCAACATCTTCCTGATCCCGGTCGGCGTGGCGGCAGTGGGATTCACCGTTTCGATCGTTATCCTGTCGATCCCGCTATTCGCGCTGGCGCTGCTAGTCAGTCAGGTGCCGTTCTTCGACAGCGAAGGCGTCAGCCTGGAGGCGCTGACAGTGCGGTCGTAGTGGACGCTTCAGGCCGCCGGTGCCCGGTGCGGTTTCCCGGCGGCCTTCGGAGCACTCAGCCGCCGGTGACGCTCATGTGGCGGGCGACGGCGGGGCGCTGATGGCGGCGATCAATGATGAAATCGTGGCCCTTGGGCTTGCGGCTGATCGCTTCCAGGATGGCGGCGTCCAGCTCGGCGTCGGCGGCGTTGTCGCGCAGGACCGCGCGCAAGTCCGCCTGGTCGTCCTGCCCCAGACACATATAAAGCGTCCCGGTGCAGGTCAGGCGCACGCGGTTGCAGCTTTCGCAGAAATTATGGGTCATCGGCGTGATGAAGCCGATGCGGCGGCCGGTTTCGGCAACCGTGAAATAGCGGGCCGGGCCGCCGGTGCGGTAGTCGGTCTCGTCCAGAGTCCAGTGCAGGCGCAGGCGGGCACGCACGACTGAAAGCGGCAAATACTGCTCGGTGCGGTCGCCGGAGATGTCGCCGAGCGGCATGGTTTCAATCAGGCACAGGTCGAAGCCGTGCTCACCGCACCACGCGAGCAGCGTGTCGAATTCGTCCTCGTTCACGCCTTTCATGGCGACGGCATTGATCTTGATCGCCAGTCCGGCGGCCTGAGCGGCGAAGATGCCGTCCAGCGTCTGCTCGATATGGCCGCGCCGGGTGATGGCGGTGAAACGGGCAGGGTCCAGCGTGTCGAGCGAGACGTTGACACGGCGCACGCCCACGTCCCGCAGCGTCTCGGCGTATTTCGCGAGCTGGGTCCCATTGGTGGTGACGGTCAGCTCATCCAGGCCGCTGCCAAGGCGGGCGCCGAGGCTCCGGAACAGCCGCATCACGTCGCGGCGGACCAGCGGCTCCCCGCCGGTCAGGCGGATCTTGCTTGTGCCGAGACGGATGAACGCGGCGCAAATGCGGTCCAGCTCCTCCAGGCTGAGCACGTCCCGCTTGGGGAGGAAGGTCATGTCCTCCGCCATGCAATAGACGCACCGAAGGTCGCAGCGGTCCGTGACCGATACGCGGAGATAGGTGATGGACCGGCCGAACGGGTCGATCATGGTGGCACTTCACGCGCGGACATGGGTGTTACTTGCGCCGTCCGGGTGACGCGTTCAAGGCGTCGGCGGATCCGAGGGATCGCACGGCTCCAGGGCGATGACCCGCGCGTTCACGAGTATCTTGCCGGCGTGCTCGAAATTCACCGTGACACGTTCGCCGATGGCCGACTGGACCTGCCCGAAGCCCCAGTCGGGCCGTTGCGGGTGGCGGACCCATTGGCCAGGCTCGATGGCGGAGGCTGGGCTGGATGGCATCGATGGTGACCCCCAGGGTGCTGCAGCGGCGGGTGATGCGCGGAAGCCGATGGGTTGCCGACGATGCGTCCGCTAACCAAGACCGCGCCGGCTCTGGCGCCCGCGCATCGCGCAGAAGGCACATGGTTGCAACGTTAACCGTTCACCGGCGCCGCAGCGTACCCGCCGGCCATTTTACCTCCCGGTGGTCCTCATGCTCACTGAGCGCACAGTGGCCGAACACAAGACCAACCGCCAGCGACAGAACGCCCCAGCCGGTCACCACGGTCAGCAGAACATGCCGTGGGTCATGCACCGTGAGTTGCAGAAATGCAACAAGGCCTATCGAACCAACTGTCGCGCTCGCCAGACCGGCAGTCGCTAGAATCTGTTTCAACCTGGACATTGTCGGCCGTTACCCGATTCGGTGACAAATGTTAAAAGCTTGGCCTGCCCGTCGCATTAAAGCGTGCGCACACGCTCTGGCTGTTGTTCGAAGACATGCCGACGTATCCAGGCAATTGGAAGGTGCCTCGGGTTCACAAACCTGTCAAGAAAATGTCGGACGCAGCCAGCAACGACATCACGCCGCCTCGTTTTCCGTCCGCCGCTCCGCTCGCTTGCGTGCATGCGGATCGAGAAATCGCTTGCGCAGACGCACCGCACCCGGCGTTACCTCCACAAGTTCATCGTCCTCCACATATGCAATCGCCTGCTCCAGACTCATGCGCCGGGGCGGAATCAGCAGCATGGCGTCGTCCTTGCCGGCGGCACGAATATTAGTGAGCTTCTTCTCTTTTATAGGATTTACATCCAGGTCAGTGCCACGGTTATGTTCGCCGATAATCATGCCGACATAGACCTTCTCGGACGGATTGACGAACAGAGCGCCGCGCTCCTGCAAATAGAACAATGCATAGTGCACAGCCTCTCCGTCGGCGTTGGAGATCAAGGAGCCGAACCGGCGGCGCTCGATCGCTCCCCGCCACGGCGCATAACCGGCAAACAGCCGATTCATCACTCCCGTGCCGCGCGTGTCGGTCAGGAACTCGCCATGATAGCCAATCAATCCGCGACTCGGGATCAGGAACGTAAGACGCAGCCTGCCACCGCCCGAAGGACGCATGTCGCGTAGCTCGGCCTTGCGGCGCGCCATTTTCTCGACAACGACCCCAGAATAAGGCTCGTCCACATCGACGAGCGCTTCTTCCATCGGTTCCTCGCGCTCGCCGGTACTCTCGTCGCGGCGAGTCAGCACGCGCGGGCGGCCGATCGTCAGCTCGAAACCCTCACGGCGCATGGTTTCGATCAGCACCCCCATCTGAAGTTCCCCGCGGCCGGCGACTTCGAACGCTTCGGTCTCGCTGCTGTCAGTCACCTTGATGGCAACATTGCCCTCCGCCTCGCGGAACAGCCGCTCGCGGATCTGGCGGGAGGTCACCTTCTTGCCTTCTCGCCCGGCCAATGGCCCGTCATTGATGCGGAAGGTCATGGCAAGCGTTGGGGGATCGACCGGAATGGCCGGCAACGGTGCGGCCAGCTCCGGCGCCCCAAGCGTGTCCGGCACCGTGGCGTCCGTAAGCCCGGCAATCGCGATGATGTCGCCCGCCTCGGCCGACTCCACCGGCACCCGATCGAGCCCGCGGAACGACAGCAGCTTGGTCATGCGCCCGGTTTCCACCACCCGGCCATCGGCGTGCAGCACCTTGACCGGCATGTTGAGCCGGGCGCGGCCCTGCTCGATACGGCCAGTGAGCACGCGGCCGAGAAAATTATCGTATTCCAGGATGGTAGCCACCATCGCGAATGGCGCCTCGGGATCGACCTTGGGCGACGGCACATGGCGCAGGATCAGCTCGAACAAAGCGGCAACGTCCCGGCGCGGCCCGTCCAGCGTAACGTCGGCCCAGCCCTGCCGGCCAGAGGCATAGAGCATCGGAAAATCTAGCTGGTCGTCGCTGGCACCGAGTGCCGCGAACAAATCGAAAATCTCGGTGTGCACCTCGTCGGGGCGGGCATCGCTGCGATCGACCTTGTTCACCACCACGATCGGGTGCAGCCCGCGCGCCAGGGCCTTGGCGACGACGAACTTGGTCTGCGGCAGGACACCTTCGGCGGCATCGACCAGCACCAGCGCGCCATCGACCATGTTGAGGATGCGCTCGACCTCGCCGCCAAAATCGGCGTGGCCGGGCGTATCGACGATATTGATGCGGGTATCCCGCCACAGCACCGAGGTGCACTTGGCCAGGATGGTGATGCCGCGCTCACGCTCCAGGTCGTTGCGGTCTAGTGCGCGGTCGGCAACCTGCTGATGCTCACGGAACGAGCCCGACTGGCGCAGGAGCTGATCGACGAGGGTGGTCTTGCCATGATCGACGTGGGCGATGATGGCAATATTTCTGAGATTCATGGGGTGCGAATGCGGTGCTTGTTGCACCGCACACATAGGGGCGCGGGAGGCCGCTGGCCAGAGGGCCGGACCTGCCGACGAGAACAGACCTGCACGGCACCCGGAACATTACCGGCCGCTTCATCCGGCCGGCCCGCCTCCGTCCAGGGCGGCGACCACCCGTTCCAGGCCGCCAAGGTACCGTTGCCAACCATAGTTCGCGCCCCGGTAATTGGACTCGTCTTCCGGCCGGAAGCCCGACTGCTCCATCCGCACGAGAACGCCACTTCTCGTCGGCGTCAGCGTCCAGGTGACGATCGTCCTCAACCCGCTCGCCGCCTCTTCGCCCGATGCGTTCCAACTATACGCCAGTCGACTGTTCGGTTCCACGACCAGAACCTCGCAATCGACCACCCCGTTCCAGTGCGGCATCGGCGCGGCGCGGAAATTGAACCTGTGGCCCACGACCGGCTGAAAATCGTTCTTCATCAACCATTCCTCGAGCAGCGCACCTTGGGTAAGGGCACGCCAGATCTTTTCGGGCGGATGCGGCATCTCCCGCTCGATAATCAAGGAACCCGTGGTACGATCAGCTTCGATCATTGATCCATCCTGTTCAGCAGGGTTTCAAGACGATCCAACCGCTCGCGCCAGAAGGCGCCATGCAAATTCAGCCAGTCGATCAGAGGCGTCAGCGCTTGCGGCCGCGCGCTGTAGTGGGTCTCTCGCCCCGCGCGGCGGTCCCGCACCAGGCCGGCGATCTTAAGTACGCCCAGATGCTTGGACACCGCAGGCTGCGACACACCCGCATGGTCGGTCAGAGCATGCACCGTCTGTTCGCCGCCGCGACTCAACCGCTCGAAAATCGCCCGGCGCGTCGGGTCGGCAAGCACCTTGAAGAGGATCTCCGGATCAGCACGCATCCAATAACCCGTGGATTATGGATCAGCTCATAATCGCCGGGTTATTGATGAGTTAAGCGCAGAATGCTGCCCTGCCCCAATCGTTCATTGGAAAGCCCGCGCCGGCTTGTTCCGGATAATTGATGCCGTCGGCCCCGACCGACGACCCTGTCCCGTGCCTTCATACGGGCGCACGACGTTGACGCCGCTGATCTCAAGCCATTCTATAGCCGCGTCCGCAAGCCGAAGAGAGAGGAACAGTCCAGTGAGCAAGCCGGCGCCGCCCACCGACAGCACCAAGCCGTTCCTGACCGATGTCCAGACGCTGCGTGATCGGGCCCGCCAACATCTCGAAGACGGCGGCGTAACGGCCACATACAAGGGCGATGTCCACCAGACCATCGCCATCCTGCAGTCTGTGCTCGCAACCGAGATCGTTTGCGTGCTCCGCTATACCATGAATGCCGTCGCCGCGACCGGCATCTCGAGCGAGGGCGTGAAAGCCGAGTTCGCCCAGCATGCGAAAGAAGAGCAGGAGCACATGATGGCTGTGGCCGAGCGCATCAATCAGCTCGGCGGCACCCCGAATTTCAACCCGGAGGGGCTGCTGACGCGCTCAGCTTCGCAATACGCCGAAGGCGGCAACCTCGTCGAGATGATCCGGGAAAACCTGATCGCCGAGCGGATTGCGGTCGATCACTACCGGGAGCTGATCCGTTACTTCGGCAACGATGATCCGGCGACGCGGATCATGATGGAAGGCATTCTCGTGACCGAGGAAGAACACGCGAACGACATGCACGACCTTCTGGTCGCCCACGAAGGCCGCCCGTCGCTGTCCCGCTGATTGCCCCACCATCGTTACGCGCGGGCGTGGCCCGGCCACCGTCGTGCGCGGGCTTGGTCCGGCCTTCGTCATGCGCGGGCTTGGCCCGCGCACCCACGTCTTCTCACCGCACCACGAAAACGTAAGCCGGGCCGCCCTCACACTCGCTTATGGAACAGCACCGTCGCCCGCAGCCCACCGTCCGCATCGAGCGAGAAATCCGGAACCCGACCGCTCTCGATCCACCCGCTGGACCGGTACAGCGCCTCGGCCGCACTGTCCGCGTTGGTATCCAGCGTCAGCAGAGTGCGGCCCCGCGCCCCCGCCTCCTGCTCCAGCCGCGCCATCAGCCCCCGCCCCAGCCCGACCCGGCGAGCCCCTGGATGCACCAGCAGCTTCTGCACCTCCGCCCGATGCGGCTGGTTCGGTGGCGTATCGAGATCCAGCATCACGGTGCCGGTCAGTTCGCCATCGCTCCACCCACCCAGCAAAACCCGCTTCCCAGTGGCAACCTCGGTTGCGACCCGCCGCCAGAACCCAAGCGCCGCACCTTTCGGCAATGGCGGCACGAACCACACCGAGGCACCGGCCTCCACGCATGCCACCAGTATCTCGGTCAACCGCCGCGCGGCCGAGGCGGCACCGGCCGCATCCAGCACCGCGATCCCGCTGACCGGTTTTTCGTAATGAAACTCGATCGAATTGGACAAATCGTCGAGCGCTCGGATCGGACCCGCCCGCACATAGCTGCGCTTCTCGTAGAACCGGTGTGCGCGGTCGAAGCGCGTATCGGTCCACAGCTCCAGCCGTGTCGCCCCGGCCGCCCGAGCATGCGCTTCCGCCACATCGAGCAACTGGTGCCCCAGCCCGCCGCCACGCCAGCCGCGATCGACGTAGACCCGTGCAATCTCCCACCGATCCGCCCCATGCGGACAGGCGGCGATCATCCCCACCAGCCGGCCCGCCGCTTCCGCCGCCCACAGCGTTCCGCCCTTGCCGGCATAGTAGGATGCCAGCGTCCGCAACTCGGGCACCTCGCCATCCACGTCCATGACGACGCCGGGATAGTCCGACCAGCAGCCCGAGATCAGCCCAATGAACCCGTCCGCATCCGCATCACGCCCCGGACGGATCGCCGCCGGCTCAGCAGTCAATGCAGCGCCTCGCAGAACGCCCCGATCCGCCGGCAGCCTTCCGCCAGCGTCTCGTCATCCGTGGCAGTGCTGATCCGCACATAGGGGCTCATGCCATACGACGCGCCCTGCACCACCGCGACATGTGCCTCTTCCAGCAGGGCGAGCGTGAACGTCTCGTCGGTATCGATCACCCGTCCCGTCAGCGTCTTCTTTCCCAGGCATCCGGCGATGTTCGGGAACAGATAGAACGCCCCTTCGGGCTTGTGGCACACCAGCCCGCGGCTGGCGTTGATCATCTCCACCGCCATGTCGCGGCGGCGCTGATAGGCCGCCACCATCTCCGCCACGCTGTCTTGCGGACCATCCAGTGCCGCCGCCGCCGCCGCCTGCCCCACCGTGGAAACGCCCGCGGTCACCTGCCCCTGCATGTTCACCATGGCGCGGATCAGGTTCTTCGGCCCACCGGCAAAGCCGATCCGCCAGCCCGTCATCGCGTAGGTTTTCGACACGCCGCTGATCGTCACCGTGCGGTCGCGCAGCTCCGGCGCCACCTCCGCGATCGTCGCATGGTGAAACCCGTCGTACACCAGATGCTCGTACATATCATCCGACATGATCCAGACATGCGGATGCTTCGCCATCACGTCGGCCAGCGCGCGCAATTCGTCGCGCGAACAGGACGCCCCGGTGGGATTGTTCGGATTGTTCAGCACCAGGAGCTTGGTCCGCGGCGTGATCGCCGCATCGATATCCTCCGGCCGCGGCTTGAATCCGTTGTTCTGCGGACACGGCACCAGCACCGGCTCCGCCTGCATGAACCGCGTCATCAGCGTATAAGCGTTCCAGGACGGGACCGGGATCACCACCTCGTCGCCGGGATCGAGCGTGGCGGCCAGCGCGTTGAAGATGCACTGCTTGCCGCCGTTGGAAACGGCGATCTCGTCGTACGCAAAATCCAGCCTGCTATCCCGCCTGAACTTGCGCTGGATCGCCTCCTTCAACGCGCGCGTGCCGTCCTGCGGCGGATATTTCGTCTCGCCGCGCAACGCCGCCTGGTAGCCCGCCTCGATCGCCAGAAGCGGGCTGGCGAAATCCGGCTCCCCGATCGTCAGTTGAACCACATCGACGCCCTTGGCCCGCAGCTCGCGCGCACGGATGGTCATCGCCACGCTGGCCGACACCTTCACCCGGTCCAGCCGCGCGGCGAGTGCGGGCATCAGGCCAGTCCCCGGCAGAATGTCTGGATGCGCTTGCAGGCTTCGCGCAGGCTTTCCGTATCGGTCGCGTAGCTGATACGGAAATGCCCCGGGTAGCAGAACGCCGCGCCGTGCACGGCGGCGACATTCGCTTCCTCCAGCAGCGCGGTCACGAACGTTTCGTCGTCGGTGATGCGGGCGCCGCCGCGCGAGGTCTTGCCGATGCAGCCATGGATGGCCGGAAACACGTAGAACGCGCCCTCCGGCTTGTGACACGTAATCCCCGGAGCGGCGTTCAGCATATCCACCACCAGGTTGCGTCGCTCCTGATAGGCGTCGCGCATCGCCAGGATCAATTCCTGCGGGCCGGTCAGCGCTTCGACCGCCGCCGCCTGGCTGATCGAGGACGGGTTGGATGTCGATTGGCTCTGCAGCTTGTCCATCGCCTTGATCAGCGCCAGCGGTGCGCCGGCAAACCCGATCCGCCATCCGGTCATCGCGTAGGACTTGGAGCAGCCGTTCATGGTGATGGTTCGGTCGCGCAACCGCGGCTCCACCTCCAGCACCGTGGCTGGGCGGAACCCGTCATAGGCAAGCTTCTCATAGATATCGTCGGTGAAAATCCATACATCCGGATGCCGCATCAGCACATCGCAGATCGGCCGCAGGTCGGCGGCGCGGTACGCAGCACCGGTCGGGTTGCACGGATTGTTCAGCATGAACCATTTGGTGCGCGGCGTGATCGCCGCCTCCAAATCCTCGGCACGCAGCTTGAACCCGTGGTTCTGCCCGCACGGCACCAGCACGGGCTTGCCGTCGGCCAGCGACACGATATCCGGATAGCTGACCCAGCACGGACTCGGGATGATCGCCTCGTCACCGGGATTGAGGGTGGCGAGCATGGCGTTGAAGATCACCTGCTTGCCGCCGGTGGAGATGATGATTTCCTCCGGCTTGTAGTCCAGGCCGGAATCGCGGCGGAACTTCTCTGCCACCGCCTTGCGCAGCGCCGGCGTCCCGGCAACGTCGGTATATTTGGTTTCACCCGCCTCGATCGCCCGGATCGCCGCGTCCTTGACATTGCGCGGCGTGTCGAAATCCGGTTCGCCGGCGGACAGGCTGATCACCGGACGCCCGGCGGCCTGAAGCTGGCGGGCCTTGGTGGAAATGGCGATGGTCAGGCTGGGGCTGATCCGGTCCAGACGATCGGCGGTCAGTTTCATGGCGATGCTCGACGAGGTGGCGGCGGACCCTATCGAACCGTGTCCGATGCAGCAACCGGACCATGCAAAGGGCAGCCATCGCATTCAGACAGCCCCCGGACCCGCCGCGCGGACGGTGAATTTGCCTTTCGATTTTTCCCTTGCAACCTCTGCGCGAATCCAATAAATAATCTTAGTATCAATTATGGAACACACTCGTATGTCGCGCTCCCGAATCACCGGTCTCGCCCTCGTGGCAGGACTCTTCGCTGGCGCCACGGCGGCGCACGCGACACTTACCGTCAGTGCCGCCGTCGGCGGCGCTCCGACCGGGGTCAATTATGTCAATTTCGACGATCTCGCGCTCGGCTCCGCCGGCGGCGTCAGCGACGGCGTCGGTGTGGCATTCGACCCCGACGGCCAGGCCGTCCAGGGTTCGGTCAGCGGTATCTACGCCGCACCGTATCTATCGAACGGCAATGGCGTGCCGTTCGGTGACCCCGAAAACGGCCCCGATACCACGACGTTTCTTTCCACCGGTCTGGGCAGCGCCACGCTTAGCTTCCCCGGGCTGGAAAAATATGTCGGCCTGCTCTGGGGCTCCGTGGACGCCTACAATACGCTCAGTCTGTATGACGGCGCGGCATTGGTCGGCAGCATCACCGGAACCACGGTCACCGCGGGTGCCAACGGCGACCAGGGCGTGAACGGCACTTACTATGTCAACATCAGCTCGACGTTGCCGTTCAACAAGGTTGTGGCCACCAGCTCTCAGTACGCGTTCGAGTTCGACAACGTCGCCTACAACCGCACTGCGGTCCCCGAACCGACCACTCTGGCACTGTTCGTCGGCGGACTGATCGGCCTCGCCGCGATCCGCCGGAGACAGCCAGCAAAACTGCGTCGCTGAAGGCGCGTCTCAGGACAGCCCGTCGATCCGGCCCTGCTCGTCCAGCCGGATCGACCCCGCGGCAGGCACGCGCGGCAGGCCCGGCATCGTCATGATATCCCCGCAGATCGCCACCACGAACCCTGCGCCCGCTGATAACCGCACCTCCCGGACCGGCAGCACATGCCCCTCCGGAGCTCCCATCAGTGTCGGGTCGGCACTGAAACTGTACTGCGTCTTGGCGATACAAACCGGACAGTCGGCGTATCCGGCTGCCTCGAACCCTTCCAACCGACGCGCGACATTCGCCGGCACGGCGATGTCGGCGGCGCGATAAATCTCCCGCGCAATCGTCCGGATCTTCTCCATCAGCGGCATCGCCGCCGGATAGAGCGGCACAACCGGTGGCGGGTCACGCCGGATCATCTCCAGCACCGCGTGCGCCAGCTCTTCCGCACCCGCGCCGCCCTCCGCCCAGTGCCGGCACACCGCCACCTGCACACCCAGCGGCGCCATCGCGTCGCGCACCACCTCCAGCTCCGCCGGCGTGTCGGCAGTGAAATGGTTGATCGCCACCACCGCTGGCAGATGAAACTTTCCGAGATTCTCGACATGCCGCGCCAGGTTCACCACGCCTCGCGCCACCGCCGCGCGGTCCTCCCGCCCGAGATCCGACCGCGCCACGCCACCATGCATCTTCAGCGCCCGGATCGTCGCGACCACCACCGCAGCGGCCGGCCGCAGCCCAGCAGACCGGCATTTGATATCGATGAACTTTTCGGCCCCCAGATCGGCGCCGAATCCCGCCTCGGTCACCACCACGTCCGCCAGTTTCAGGCCGAGCCGAGTCGCCATCACCGAGTTGCACCCATGCGCGATATTCGCGAACGGCCCGCCATGCACCAGCGCCGGTGATCCTTCCAGTGTCTGCACCAGATTCGGCTGCAACGCATCGCGCAGCAGTACCGCCATCGCCCCGTCCGCCTTCAGATCCCGCGCGGTAATCGACCGGCCATCGCGAGTTTGCGCCACGACCATGCGCCCGAGCCGCGCCTGCAGGTCCGCCAGACCGGTCGACAGGCAGAACACCGCCATCACCTCGGACGCCGCCGTGATGTCGAACCCGTCTTCCCGCGGCACGCCGTTGGTCGCACCGCCCAGCCCGGCCACGATGTTGCGCATCGCCCGATCGTTGACATCGAAACCACGCCGCCAGGAGATCCGCCGCACGTCGATGCCGAGCGGATTGCCCCAATACAGATGATTGTCGATCAGCCCGGCCAGCAGGTTGTTCGCCGCCGTAATGGCGTGAAAATCGCCGGTGAAATGGAGATTGATCTCCTCCATCGGCACCACCTGCGCGCGCCCGCCGCCCGCGGCGCCGCCTTTCTGCCCGAAGCTTGGACCCAGGCTCGGTTCGCGCAGGCAGATCACCGCGCGGCTGCCGATCCGATTCAGCGCATCCGCCAGCCCCACCGTCGTGGTGGTCTTGCCCTCGCCGGCCGGGGTGGGGCTGATCCCGGTGACCAGCACCAGCGCGCCATCCGGACGATCCGCCACCGAGTTGATAAAATCGAATCCGATCTTGGCCTTGTAGCGGCCGTACGGCTCAAGCGCCTCGAGCGGAACATCGAGCTTCGCGGCAATGTCGCCGATCCCCCGCAAGCGCGTGGCGCGGGCAATCTCCAGGTCCGTGGTCATCGAGCCCCTCCCGGCAGAAATCACGTTTCGCGCCCGGCAAGGAGCGCAACGCCATCATACCGATCAGCCGTGCCCCGTCACCCCGGGCGTACCGGCTGGCCCCAACACCAGCCGCGCCTCGATAATTCCCGGATCACCCGGCGTGTGCCGCAGGTGAAACCCGAGCTGCCGCGCGAGCCGCAGCATCCGTTCGTTCTCTGGAAGTATCTCGCCGACCACCTCGCGCAGTCCGTGCATACGCGCCCAATCGAACAGAATTTGCAGCAGGTGTGTCGCCAGCCCTTTGCCTTGCATGTCCGGCTGCACCACCACGGCGAATTCGCCGGCCAGCGGATCGTCCCCGCGCACCAGCCGCCCCACGCCCACCGTTTCCCCGGTTGTCTCGCGCACCGCGATAAAAGCCATGTCGCGCTCGTAATCGAGCCGCGTGAACTTCGCCAGTTGCGTCGGCGTCAGCTCACGCAGCATGGCGAAGAATCGCAGCCGCACATCCTCGGCCGGCAGCCGATGGAAGAAAGCGTCGTGCTGGCACGCATCATCGGGCCGGATCGGCCGGATGGTCAGTGTCTCGCCGCCGCCCTGCCAGTGTTGCACCAGCTCCGCCGGATAATTGGCCATCTGACTTCCTCGCGGTTGAGGACGTCACCCCCTTCGTTCACAGTCCACGATAAGGACAATGGAGAGCGCCTGATGCACCCCGGGATCGATCCTGACATGCGTGCGCTGCTGCAGGAACAGGCGGTGGAGGCAGCCAGACATCCGCCGATCCGCCTGGAGGTGCCGCTCGACGCGCACCGAGCGGTCAACGACACGCTTTCCATGCGCCTGGCCGCCGGCGGGCCGGAGGTCACAGAGAGCCTCGATCGCTGGGTCGCCGCCCGCGGCCGGCGAATCTTCTGCCGTGTGCACCGGCCGCGCACCGACCGGCCGCTGCCGGCATTGGTGTATTTCCACGGCGGCGGCTGGGTCTGGGGCACCGTCGATACGCACGACCGGCTGGCGCGCGAATACGCGGTCGGTGGCGAAGTAGCGGTCGTGAATGTCGATTACGCATTGTCGCCGGAAGCGCGCTTTCCGCAGGCTGTCGAGGAATGCGCCGCAGTGGTGCGCCACGTCGCGACCAACGGCGAGCACTGGGGGATCGACGGCAGCCGCATCCTGCTGGGCGGCGACTCCGCCGGCGGCAACCTGGCGCTGGCAACCGCGCTGCTGCTGCGCGACACCGGCGGCCCGGCGCTGCGCGGCGTGCTGGCAACGTACCCCGTCTGCGACAGCCGCCTCGACACGCCGAGCTATCAGGAGTTCGGCGCCGGCTTCAGTCTGACGCGCGAGAAGATGGCGTTCTACTGGAGCGTCTATGTCCCGCACGCCGCCGATCGGTTGCACCCGCACGCCGCGCCATTGCGGGCGGACCTCACCGGTCTGCCGCCGGTTCGGGTGCAATTGGCGGAACTGGACGTGCTGCGTTCCGAAGGCGAGGCCCTGGTCGAAAAGCTGCGCGCCGCCGCCGTTCCAGTGGAATATGAGCTGTTCACCGGGATGCCGCACGGTTTCGTCCGTGCGACCGAACACGTGCAAAAGTCGCGCGACGCGATGGCCGGCACGTCTGTTTGGATAAGACGACTCGCAGCCTGACGGAGCAATGGGGGCAGACGCCGGTCAGTCCCTCTGGCCGGCGTCGCCGTTTTGACGCGGAACAGGTTACTGCTGCCTGAAGCGATCCGGATTGGTGCGCATGCCGCCTCAACGTTGCGCTGCCGCACGAGCATTCCTCTCGCTGCAACGCCGCAATGAGCGACACCGATTGTCCCGACCGCCCGGGAATAGTTCGCCGCGGACGATCGTCAGTAACGAGCGGGGGATCACGTCAGCATAAGAAGGGATTAGCAGGAATGAGAATCACAACGGCACTCGCGGGCGCGCTCGTCGCGCTATCGGCCACCCCGTTGTATCTGGCGCACGCCCAATATGCACCTGCAACGAAACTTGCGCTTGGGCAAAAGGCACCGTACGGCAAGTATTTGACGGACGGCAACGGTCGCGCACTTTACATGTTCACTGCCGATAAGAAAGGTCGAAGCACCTGTGACGGCGCGTGCGCAGAAGCTTGGCCGCCGCTGACGTCAGCCGGCCAGGCGTCCGCCGGCGCCGGGCTAATAAAGGCAAAGATCGGCCACGCCACGCGCGTCGGCGGTGAGCAACAGGTGACATACAACGGCATGCCACTCTACTACTTCGCGCGCGATCAAACCGCAGGCAGCGCGGCCGGCGAAGACATCAAGGCGTTTGGTGGCACGTGGTACCTGGTGTCACCCGCTGGCGAGAAGATCGACGTCGACTGAAACGCGCCATCGCCGCGCGGTCGCCGCGCCGGCGTCAGACTATAGTCGGCGTTCCGGTCTTTCCGTGGCAACGTGCAACAATGCAACGCGGAGGAATGGGGCCGGACTTGCGTCCAGCCCCTGGTCTCCTACCGACGCCGTATAATCTTGACACGAATGGTCAAGATCACCACGATGATCGGCAGGAGCCCGCGATGGTTGGACATCGCTCCCTCCGCTATTGGGCCGGCGCTCAGTCCGGCGGCCCGGTCGGACGCCGGTCAGAGGCCTCTGACCGGCGTCGCCTTTTTGGGCCGCAACCTTTACCCCGGACTGAACACGCCCCGGAGGAACCGCAACTACGCCGCCGCCGCAGTGCCTTCTTCGGCTTCCACCTCCGGCTTCGGCCCGCTGTCGAGGCCCTTTGCCCCGGGATCCCGATCAACCAACTCGATCACCGCCATGCTCGCCGCATCGCCATAGCGAATGCCTGCCTTCAGCACACGCGTGTACCCACCCGCCCGCGCGCGGTACCGCTCCGCCAGCACGTCGAACAGCTTCCTGACGATGACATCGTCCCGCAACTGCGCATACGCCAACCGGCGCGCATGCAGACCGCCGCGCTTGCCGAGCGTGATCAGCTTCTCGGTCACCGGCCGCAGTTCCTTGGCCTTCGGCAGCGTCGTCGTGATCTGCTCGTGCTTGATCAGCGCCACGGCCATGTTGCGGAACATGGCCTGCCGATGTGAAGACGTGACGTTGAGCTTCCGGCCGGCTACCCCATGACGCATCGTTCGACTTCCTTACTTCTGCCCGCGGTTTCCCCGGCCGGGCCTGCACCACCCGCTCAGAACGGCTCTTCCAGCCGCTTCGCCAGGTCCTCGATATTCTCCGGTGGCCAGCCCGGCACCGTCATGCCGAGCGACAGCCCCATCGAGGACAACACCTCCTTGATCTCGTTCAGCGACTTGCGCCCGAAATTCGGGGTCCGCAGCATCTCCTGCTCGGACTTCTGCACCAGGTCGCCGATATACACGATATTGTCGTTCTTCAGGCAGTTGGCGCTGCGCACCGACAGCTCCAGCTCATCCACCTTGCGCAGCAGGTTGCGGTTGAACGGCAGATCGTCCTGCGGCTCCTCCGCGCGAAGCTGCTGCGGCTCCTCGAAATTGATGAATAGTTGCAACTGGTCCTGCAGGATGCGCGCGGCCAGTGCCACCGAATCCTCCGGCGTAACCGCCCCGTTGGTTTCCACCGTCAGCAGCAGCTTGTCGTAGTCGGTCACCTGCCCGACCCGGGTCGGCTCCACGCGATACGACACCCGCCGCACCGGGGAATAGATCGAATCCACCGGGATCAGCCCGATCGGCGCATCCTCCGGCCGGTTGGCCGAGGCCGGCTCATAGCCCTTGCCCAGCATGACGGTGAATTCCATGCCGAACTTCACCCCGTCATCCAACGTGCACAGCACCAGATCGGGATTCATGATGTCGATATCGTGCCCAACCTGGATCTGTCCGGCGCGCACCTCGCCCGGCCCGGTGGCGGTCAGCGTCATCCGCTTCGGCCCCTCCCCGTGCATCCGCAGGGCCAGCTGCTTGATGTTCAGCACGATATCCGTGACATCCTCGCGGACACCCGGGATCGAGCTGAACTCGTGCAGCACGCCATCGATCTGCACCCCGGTCACCGCCGCCCCCTGCAGCGATGACAGCAGGATGCGGCGGATCGCGTTACCCAGCGTCATGCCGAAGCCACGCTCCAGCGGCTCGGCGACGATGGTGGCAACGCGCGCAGGATCCGCTCCCGGCTCGACGTCAAGCTTGTCCGGCTTGATAAGGGACTGCCAGTTCCTCTGTATAACGGCGCTCTGTCTCATGCGATCATACCCTCATGCCCGCCGCACCGTGACGGGCGCCGGCGGCTTGTCTGCCGACAATATAGGGACGGTGGGCTGGTCAGACCCGGCGACGTTTGCGCGGCCGACATCCATTATGCGGGATCGGCGTCATGTCGCGGATCGCGGTAATCGTGAACCCCACGGCCTGCAACGCCCGTAACGCACTCTCCCGGCCCGAGCCGGGACCGCTGACTTCGATCTCCAGCGTCTCCATGCCGTGCTCGCGCGCCTTGCGCCCCGCGTCTTCCGCGGCGACCTGCGCCGCATAGGGGGTGGATTTCCGGCTACCCTTGAACCCCTGGCTACCAGACGACGACCAGGCAATCGCGTTGCCCTGGGCGTCGGTGATCGTCACCATGGTATTATTAAAGGTGGCCGCCACGTGCGCGACCCCGGCAATGATGTTCTTGCGCTCCTTGCGGCGCGGTCGGCTGGAAGTGGCGGGTTTCGCCATGCTCTGGGTGATCCTGTCCTGAATTCAGTGCTGCTCGTCCCCACTGGGGAAACCCCTCTCGTCCCCTCTTGCTTCGCGAGACGGGCGGGAACGCGGGCTACTTCGTAACCTTCTTCTTCCCGGCAATCGCCACCGCCTTCCCCTTGCGGGTGCGGGCATTCGTATGGGTTCGCTGCCCCCGAACCGGCAGTCCGCGCCGGTGACGCAGGCCCCGATAGGACCCAAGATCCATCAGGCGCTTGATGTTCATCGCCACTTCCCGGCGAAGATCACCCTCCACCCGAAACTCGCGATCGATCAGTTCCCGGATGCGCAGCACCTCTTCATCAGAGAGCTGGTTGACCCGCCGCTCGTCCGGGATGCTCAGGCGCGAGCAGATATCGGCTGCCTTGGTAGGCCCGATGCCATAGATGTAGCGAAGCCCGATGGTTACCCGCTTGTTGGTGGGAATGTTCACGCCGGCAATTCGCGCCATCGCTCTCGGTCTCCTGCTTATCTCGCCCTGCCGGCCTGGCCCATGCCGTAACAGCCCGCCGGCACCACGCCGCGAGCGCCGATCGGCCCTGACCGTTCGGAGATGTCGGACTTATAGCCGCGGGCACGCAAGAGTCAACGCATCTCGATCAAATTCTCGTGATAACCGGAGTGCCAGGCCGGGCCCACTTGCGTCCGGCCTTCTTTGACCATGTGTCCGGCAGGCTGAATTTTAAGGCGATTTGCCTCATCCGCTGCATCAACCTCTAAACTTTGACGAAAATCATCGTGAATGTAAGGTTATTGTCTGTTCACTCACTAGTGTGTGAATATTCACACAAAGGTGATGGGGGACAAGCCCGTGGGATCAACCGGCCTCGACGCGGCGATCGCCGCAATGAGACAGGATTTCGCTGTGGAATTCGCCGACACGCCAGAAACCTTAAAGGAAGTATTCCGACTTCGTTATCAGGTCTATTGCCTCGAACGCAAGTTCGAAGCCGGTGAAAATGGAACCGAGACAGACGATTTCGACGCCATATCCTGCCATGTTCTGCTGCGCCACCGTGCGTCGAACGAGCCGCTCGGAACGGTTCGCCTCGTCATCCCGGGCCTGCGCCCGTCCGGATCCGAACTGCCGATGGAACGCATCGCGGCGTTGCCCAGGCTGCGCCATTTGCCACGTGAACAGATCGCCGAAGTCTCGCGCTTCGCGCTGTCGAAATCCCGCCGGATCGCCGGCGGCTGCCTGTCTTACCTCCTGCGCCTGGCCCTTATTCGCGGCATCGTCCAACTCAGCGGGGAGCTCGGCATCAGCTACTGGTGTGCTCTGATGGAGCCGCAACTGCTCCGGCTGCTGCAGCGATCCGCGATCTATTTTCAACAGGCCGGCGGTATGGTGGAGCATCATGGCGCCCGCCAACCCGCGTTCGTCGGGCTGGCATCCATGCTCGATCGGGTCCAGCGGGAGCAGCCCGCGGTATGGGAGTTCATCACCGATAACGGTACCTTGTGGCAGGAAGACGTAGTGGAGGAAAAACAGCGTAGCATGGCCGCCTGAGGCCCACGCCTGCGTCGACTATCAGGGGTGCGACGCGAGGCAGCTTTCGCTGTCACTATTCTGCGCCTCCAGCCCGCTCGCCTCGACCAGTACGTCGAGGCTGTGCCGGGTTGAGCGGACCGCCGGCAGGCGGCGTATCGGGGTTCCGACCCGGGCGACGAACAGCACGTCCTCTGGCCCGACACCCAGCGTTCGGCGAAACGCGGTGGCGAGGGTCTTGGCCTTGCGTCGCAGGGTCGGGTCCACCGTGAACGGCGCGTCCCTCTCCCCGTACTCCGCGAAAGCCAGCATCGCCAGCGTTGGCTGCATCACCAGGCCAAGGCGGGTCACGGTCAGCCAGAATCGCTGGATCGCTCGGCCACAGCCAATTAGTTCCGCGAACGAAAGCGGGCCAGTCCCGCCCGCCAGCCGGCGAAACACCACGAAACCGGCGCTGCCGAGCCCCGGCAGATAATCAAGCTGCGCCGCGGTACCCACTGTACCAAGCCGATTGATCCGTTGCATATGCCGCCAGTCTTTCAGCCCCCACCGCAGCATCGGCAACACCGGGCCGGCCAGGCCCACCGCGCGCGCCGGAATCCGGTCGGCGCTGAACGCGTGCTGCCAGTCGATCACCCGCTGATGGATCGGGAACGCCTCCGGGCAGCGAAGGCGGATATCCGTCGCCATCGCGTTGAGTCGCGCGCAGCGCCAGCGGGCCATTGCATGCTCATGCCAATCGAGCACAACAGCGCCTGTGACGGAGCTTTCCAGCAGTGCCTTCTGATCGGGCTGCAACCCTCGCCACCGGTAAGCACGCCGATCGACCGAACGAATCGTCAGAAACGAGACCAAGGGGTCGGGCGGCAGGTCGGCAACCGGAGGGATGCGCACCAGCAGACGATCCGGCGACTGCTCCTGGTCGCAGATCATCTCGCGCCCGAAGGCGCTGGCGGCGATCCGCAGCGATTCCACCAGCATGCCGACAGCCAGGACGGTGGGTTCGCCGTCGCGATACTCGTATACGCTGGATGGATCCTTCCGGACCTGTATCGCGACGCTGGCCTCGTCCATGACCTGGAAGCGCCAGGGCTGGGTGTTGTCGCCACTCGGCGTCCAGCGGGCGAGGTTGAGTATCTCCTCTACCGGCGTGCGTCCGTGATCCGGCGGGTCGGCGGCGGGATGGGCCCCGGCCGGCCGTGCCTCGAGCCGGCGCGTGATGGCGCGCCATGCCACCGCCAGCTTGACCCGCTGCACCGGTCCGCCCAGGCCGAACGCCAACCGCGTGACCACGTACCGGTCGAGATAGGCATCGAAATGGTGGTGCCACGGCGCCGGCTTCACACCATCCCGGCCCAGCAGCAGCTTCACCGCGGCGGCGGCGGTCACACCCGCGCAGAGTTGTACGGCCGCGGCCGTCGACGGGCCTTTGCGCGCCGCAAGATCGATCCGGGCGGGATCCACCAGGTAACGCCGGTGCAGGCCCTTGGGGACCATGCCCATCAGGAACCGGAGGAACTGCTCGGGCTGGGAGCGGCCCTCGAAGCGGAAATACTGTTCGAAGCTCATGCCCGATGGCGTGAACATCAGATAGCCCACCCCCAACCCGATCGGCGCCGCGGTGATGGCGGGAATCCCAAGTTCGCGACAACGGGCAAAAATCCGCCGGCGGACGCCTATTTCGAAGAAGTCGAGCCCATCGACGAACAGGTGGACATCCGCCAGGAACGCATCCACCAACTCCATCGTCACGCCGCCGTCGAAGCGGCGGATGCGTAACGCGGGATTGATCTCGCGCGCCATCTCCTCCAGCACCTCGGCCTTCGGCCGACCGACCGTGCTGACCAGCGCGCCGACCTGGCGGTTGAAGTTGGCGAACTCGAACCGGTCGAAATCGGCGATCGTGAAGGCCCCGATCCCCAGGCGGGCGAGGGTAAGGAGATAGATACCACCAACTCCACCCATCCCGGCGATGGCGACGCGCTTCGCGCGGAGGGAGAGTTGCTCCCAGTCAGTTACCCACCCTAGGTTGCGATCGAACGCGAGGTCATAGGGGAATTCACGTTCCGGAAAGCTCATGTTTTTGATCCCATGAAGGCACGCTCATCGCTGCCGGGCCGCCTTTTTTGTGTTCGGGTTCGTCGTATGCAACCCTCTGAAATACCACCGTATTAAGCAATCGAGAAATTGACGTCGATGGCTGCCCGGTACGATTTAAGAAAACGCAAATGTGCCGCGTTAATCTCTTGCAATCCTTTTCGGGATGGGGCACTGTCGCGTTAACGACCTCCACCTTGACGGCCCGAGATGCTCCGGGCAACGGGAGATGAAGACTATGCGCCGCATTTCGTTCGCGACGGCTTCCATTGCTACTGCTGCTCTCGGCTTGGCATTGAGTGTTGCTGCGCCGGCCCCTGCCTCGGCCACCACATTGACGTTCACGTGGGATCCGTCGGCAACCGGGGATTCGACGGTTGGTCCGTTTATGGCAGACCACTTCAGCCTTTCCGACTTCGCGACGATCAGGGTCCCGGCCAATCCGACGGGGACCGGATCGGTGAATGAGACCGGGTTCCTGTTCCCGACCACCTTCTTCTTGGGTGGCGACACGACCGCCAACGCCAACGTGAAGGGTACATGGGGAATTTACGAGACCTTCACGGCAACCTCCCACCTCGATCCGTGCACGACCGGCCTGTGCGGGGCGTTCGACAGCATTACCGCGAATGTCTATGTGTATTCGACAGACAAGGGTGTTGCCTCGGTCAGCTTCCCCGGCTCCGTTCCGACCTTGCACCTCCCGGTCCATGCTAACCCGGTCCTGATCGCGAGTTTGTCGGGACCGACTACGCCCTCCCCGAACTTTGCCAACATCGTGACGACAACCAGCGGCAGTGTCCCGACTGCGAACGTGGATACTCTGTTCACCCCAAATCCCGCTGAAGCTGGGTTCTTCGTCAATCCGCCGGTGGGCGTTCTCCTTGACCTGGAGCAGGCATTCACGAATACGGCCGGCGTGATCACCAGCGTTCCTTCGACATGCAAGAGAACCGGGGCGCTTCCGTGCACATTCGAGATCCGTAGCGGCGGCGGCAATGGTGACTTCTTGTTCGTCCCCGAGCCTGCTTCGATCGCAATATTCGGCCTCGGTCTGACAGTGCTTGGCTTCGTCCGTCGGCGCCGCGCCTGATTGCACAGCGTTCAATCAACCCAAGCGGCGCCCGTTCGGGCGCCGTTTTCGTTTCAGCCACTTACGACCAGCTTCGCCCCGACGGTGGATGCGCCCGCAGCACCTCCTCGTTCACCTCCGCCCCCCAACCCGGACCGGTTGGAATCAACAACTCCCCGCCCTTGATCTCCGGCGGAACGCTCATCAGTGACTCCTTCCACGGCACATCGACGACATCGATCTCCATCACCCGGAAATTGGGTATCGCCGCACAGAAATGCGCGCTCATCAGCGACCCCAGATGCCCGTTGAAATTGTGTGGCGCGACGTAGACTTCATACGTATCCGCCATCGCCGCGATCTTCATCAACTCCAGGATGCCGTTCCACGGCACGTCGATGATCGCCACGTCCACCGACTGCTGCTCGAAAAACGGCCGGTACTGCCGCCGCCCGAACAACAACTCGCACGATGCGATCCGCGTGCGAGAGCAGCGCCGGATCGTCGCCAGCGCCGCCGGGTCGTACGAATCCAACTCCAGCCAGGTCAGCTCGAACGGCTCCATCGCCTGCGCGACGCGGATATATCCCTCGGTCCGGAAGTTGAAATTCAGATCGAGGTGCAGCCCCACACCCGCCCCGGCCCCCTGCCGGAACGCCGCCATCTGCTCCACCATCCCCTGTACCAGGTCCGCATCCACCGGCAGGTCCGGTGCAAACGGCGCGTTGAACCCGGGCATGTGCAAACTGGGACAGTCACCGTCGAACCGCATGATATTCGTCTTCAGACCCTTGAAGCCGCGCCGCGCGACCTCCGCCCCTTGCGCCACCACGTCGTTCAGTGACCGGATCGACGGACTGCCGGTCCAGTCCCGGAATTGCTCACCGAACATCACCTGATACGATCCGCAATGCGACCAATAGAGCCGTAGCCGGTCGCGAATCGGCCCGCCCAGCAGTTCGTACACCGGGATCCCCAGCGCCTTCGCCTTCAAATCGACCAGCGCATTCTCGATCGCCGCGATCGCCTGATGGTTGATGCCGCCCGGCGCTGCCCGCGTCACGCCATGCAGAAACGCTGTGTGCCGCTCGACCGGTCGCGGATCCTGTCCGATCAGCCGCTCCGACAACCGGCGGATCACCGCCGACAATCCCTGCGATCCGTACAACTCCATGTATTCCGACCAGCCGACCAGCCCCTCGTCGGTGGTGATCTTCAGGAAGGAAAAATCCCGCCATCCGGCATTACAATGCAGGTCCTCGATCTTGGTGATGCGCATCCGCCCCTCCCGGCACCGATCCGGCAATGCTAAGGGGGACAGCCTGTAGTTCCGAGTCTCCGCCATGACGCGCCCCTCTCGTCTGATCATGCTTGCCCTGTGCATTTCCCTGCTGCCCGCGCCGGCCGCGTTCGCCCGCACCGTGCTCGCCGCGGTGCCGATCTCGCGCATGGACCTGCCCTGGTGGCGTCACCGTCATGAGGAGAAACTGGCGGAGCTGCACCGCGGCCCGGTTGACCTGCTCTTTCTCGGTGATTCCATCACCCAGGACTGGGAGCGTCAGGGACCGCCGCCGTGGGCGGATTTCGCCCCGGTCTGGCAGCGCTTCTATGGCGACCGCCACGCCGTCAATCTCGGCTTCATCGGCGACACCACCGCCAGTCTGTTGTGGCGCATCGACAACGGCGAAATCTCCGGCATTTCCCCGAAAGTCGCCGTTATCCTGATCGGCGCCAACAATATGGGCCGGCCGCATTGGTCGGCATCCGACACCGTCGCCGGCATCGACACCATCATCGCGCGTCTGCGGGAGCGCCTGCCGGCAACGAAGATACTCCTGCTCGGCGTTCTCCCCAGCGACCGCTCCGCCTGGATCACCGCCACGACCCAGGACATCAACCACATGCTGGCAGAGAAATACGGCGAGGGCCGTGTACCGGATGTCACGTTTCTCGATCTATCGCCCGTCTTCATGCGGGATGGCCACCTGAACCGTGACCTGTTCCTCGACCCGAAGCAGAACCCACCCGCGCCTCCCCTGCATCCCGACGCCGACGGGCAGGAGAAGATGGCTGCGGCAATGGAACCGACGCTCGCGGCGATGATGGGCGATCGCAACCATCTCAAATAGACCACCGCATCGCCGGCGGGCGCTGGCTGGACGGGCGACGAACCGCCGCGATAACATCGGTTCCGGAACAGGACCGAAACCGGAGAGGCCAACGATGCGAGCGATTACAGGTGCCGCCGCCGCCATCCTGCTGCTGGCCGGAGCATCCGCGCACGCCGCCGGCACCTTGCGGATCGGCATGCAGGATGATCCCGACGCGCTCGACCCCGCCCTCGGCGGGACTTTTGCCGGGCGCATCGTGTTCGCCAGCCTGTGCGACAAGCTGGTCGATCTCAGTGGCAATCTCGACTTCGTTCCGCAGCTCGCCACCGCCTGGTCCTGGTCGCCCAACTCGCGCGCGCTGACGCTCACGCTGCGCCAGGGCGTGCAGTTCCAGGACGGCGAGCCGTTCGACGCCGACGCCGTGAAGGCAAACCTCGAACGCTACCGCAGCGCGCCCTATAGCGTACGCAAATCCGAGCTGAAGCCGGTCACGGCCGTGGAGGTGGTCGATCCCCACACCGTCCGCCTCGTCCTGTCACAGCCCTATGCGCCGTTGATCGCCGTGCTGTCCGACCGCGCCGGCATGATGGCCGCGCCGAAGGTGCTCGCCCAACTGGGCAAGAATTTCTCCACCCATCCGGTCTGTGCCGGCCCGTTCAGCTTCGTGGAACGCGTCCCGCTCGACCACATCACGCTGCAACGCTTTCCCGGCTACTGGAACGCCGGCGCGATCCATATCGATCGCATCGAGTTCCATCCGATCGCGGATTCCAGTGTCCGGCTGGTCGATTTGCAGGCCGGCCAGCTCGACATGATCGAGGAAATGGCGCCGACCGACGCGATCAAGGTTCAGCAGAACAAGCAGTTGCAATTGGCGAAGGTCACCGCCCTTGGCTACGAGGCGATGATGATCAACCTTGCCAACGGCGCCGGCGCCAACACCCCGCTGGCGCACGATGCCCGGGTGCGCGCCGCGCTGGAAGCCGCGATCGATCGCAACGTGATCAATCAGGTCGCCGCCTCCGGCCTGTTCGTGCCCGATAACCAATCGGAGCTGCCCACCAGCCGTTACTTCAACAACGATCTGCCGGTACCTCCACGTGACGTCGCGAAGGCCAAGGCACTGCTGCAACAGGCCGGCGTCCAGCACCTCACCATCGGGTTGCGCGTGCTGAACACGCCGCTCGACCAGCAGATCGGTGAGATCATACAATCAATGGCCGCCGAAGCCGGCATCACCGTCAACGTCCAGGCCGGCGAGACCAACGCCAACATCGCCGCCTATCTGCACGGCGACTTCCAGGCCGGCCTGGTAATCTGGAGCGGGCGTTCCGATCCCGACTTCAATATCACCCAGTTCCTGTCCTGTGACGGGTTCCAGAACTGGGAGAAATACTGCAACACCGACTTCCAGGCCGTGCTCGATAAGGCGCGCTCCGTTACCGATCCGGCCGCCCGCGCCGACCTGTATCACCAGGCTGCCGCGCACTACATCGCCGACCGCCCGCTGCTGTTTCTGTTCCATATGACATGGCTCTACGGGCTCAGCCCTCACCTGACCGGCTTCACCCCGGTGCCCGATGGGCTGATCCGACCGGAAGGGCTGGAGCTGAAATAATACCGACTGTCACTTCGTCATGGCCGGGCTCTGTCCCGGCCATCCACGCCCGCTACCCCGAGAACCAACCCCCTCAGTCCGGCCCCTTCGCCCGTTCCATGATCATGGCCGCATAGGTCGCTTCAGCCACGGAGACCTCGTCCACCCGCGCTATCGCGTGAAACCTCCACACATTCCCCCGATGGTGCACTTTCACCACGTGAATACGGAGCTGATCGCCGGGTATAACCGGCCGGCGGAACTTCGCGCCGTTGATCGACATGAAATACACCACCTTCCCTGCCGACTCCGGGCCCAATGTCTCTACCACCAGCACCGCGGCGGTCTGCGCCATGCTTTCGATGATCAGCACACCCGGCATGACCGGATGATTAGGGAAATGACCCTGGAAAAACAATTCGTTGACCGAGACATTCTTGATCCCGATCGCGGAGCAACCGCGCACCACCTCCACCACGCGGTCGATCATCAGGAATGGGTAACGATGCGGGATCGCCTGCAGGATGCGCCGGATATCCACCACCTCGATCGCCCCGGTTGCGGCCTCCTGCGCGTGGGTCACATCCATCGCGGTCAGTCCGTCTCCCCTTTTTCGCTCCGCGCCCTCGCCAGCTTGCGCGTCAAACGCCGCAGCGTGGCGATCTGGCGGAAGAATTCGTGCACCGGCAAGGCGGGACTGCCGACCACCTCGGCCCCTGGCGCAATATCCGACATGACTCCGGCCTGGGCGCCGACGCGCGCGCCGCGGCCGATCCGGATATGCCCGACGAAACCGGCCTGGCCGCCGATTGTCACATGGTCTTCCACAATTGTGGAGCCGGAGATGCCAACCATCGCCACAACCACGCAGGCGCGGCCAATATGGACGTTGTGCCCGATCTGCACCAGGTTGTCGAGGCAGGAGCCGGCACCGATCACGGTGTCATGCAGGCTGCCGCGGTCGATCGTGGTGTTGGCGCCGACCGACACGTCATCTTCCAGGATCACCCGTCCGAGCTGCGGCACGGCACGGAATCCATCACCGGCCGCCGCGAAGCCGAACCCATCCTGGCCGACGCGGACACCCGGATAGATCACCACGCGCGCGCCCACCAGCGCGTGACTCAAGCTGACATGGGTGCCGATCCGGCAGTCCGGTCCCAGAACCACACCGTCACCAATCACCGCGCCGGCCCCGATGATGCAGCGCGGCCCGATTTCCGCGCGGGCGCCGATCACCGCCAGCGGCCCGACCTCCGCGCTCGGGTCCACCCGCGCCCCCGGAGCGACCACTGCGGATGGATGGATTCCCGGTCGGGACGGCGGCAAGGGATGGAACAGCGCCGCCACCCGCGCCCAAGCGCCATACGGGTCCCCCGTTGTGAGCGCGACGGAGCCGGCAGGCACGCGGGAAACCATTTCCGCTCGGTACGATCACGGCGCCGGCCGCGGTGGCGGCCAGCGCGGATGCATATTTCCGGTTATCGAGGAAACTTACCTCGGTCGGCCCCGCCGTCTGCAGCGGGGCCACTCCGGTCAGAATCAGCTCGGCGGCTGGCGCGTCCGCCCCGGCGACCTCGGCGACCGCCGCGAGGCTATGCGGTCCCGCCGAGATAAAAAACCTAGGATCGCCGGCGATTTCCGGCCGACGGCCCTCGGCCTCGGCCACGTCCTACGGTGACTTCTGTGCAGCCGGCTTCCCGGCCGGCTCGGCCGAGGCAACCGGACTCGGGTTCGCACTCACCGGCGAAACGCCCTCGGCCGGCACCGTGACCGTCGGCAGCACTTTGTTCAGCACCTCGGTCACCTGATTCGTAATGTCGAACTCCGGAATATTTACCGCCACCTCGGCCCGCTGCAGCACCAGGTTCATTCCCCGGCTCGCCGCCACCTTTTGCACCACGTCGCTCAGCGTGCGCTGAATCTGCAGCAGTGCGTACTGGCCCTGTTCCTGGATGATCCGGTTGCGCTCGGTGAAACTGCGTCGCGACTCGGTGATCCTGTCCTGCAGGTCTTTCTCCTTGGCGCGGATTTGGTCCGCCGTCAGCTTGGCCCGGTCGGTCGCCAGCGCCTGGCCCATGTCACGCAGCTTCACCTGCTCCTTCTGCGCATCGTCGTTCATCTTCTGGCGCCGCTCCGTGATGATCTTGTCCGCCGCCTGGTAGGCGACCGACGCACGCAGCACGTCAGGCACGCCCAGCACGCCGATCACCGCCGCCGGTGGCAACGCACCGCGCGGCACATCGGCGACCGCCGGAGCCGGGGGCAGTGGCACCTGAATCTGTTCAGCCTGCTGGCCTGTCGTGTCTTCGGTCGGCGCAGCGGTGTCCAGCGGAGAGGCCGCCGGCGCCGGGGTCGCGGCGCGCGTACGCGGCCGCCGTTCCGGCGCCGCGGGTCGTGGCTGCCCTGGCATGAACCAGTTCTGTCCCTGGCCTTGCGCCTGCTGGGCGCGTGCGGCGGGAACCGCGAGGAAACCGACCAGGGCCGCACAGAACACGACCACTGCTGACAAGCGATGTAGGACCACTAGAACCTCGTGCCGAAGCCGAATCGGAAAATTTGCGTCTGATCGAAAGGCTGTTTCACGACGAAGGGTGTGACGTCAACATTGATCAGACCGAAGCCGCTCCTCCAGGACAGTCCCAGGCCCGCGCCGACCCGGGGAGCGCCGGAATTCGACACCGGTGGGCATGCGCTGCCGCCGGCGCTCGGCAGGTTCGAGCCCGGGCAAGTGCCCGACTCGAACGTGCCCTGGGTGAGGGCGCCGACATCGACAAACGCGTGCCCGGACAGGCCCAGATCCGCCGAGATGAAGGGCAACGGAAAGTTCAACTGCTGTGACTCCGTCCACAATACCCGACCCCCCAGCAAGTCGCCGGTTGTTTCATCGTGCGGGCCCACGCCGCCGGTTTCAAATCCGCGCAGGTTGTCGCCTCCCAGGTAAAACCGGTCGATCACCAATTCCTGCTTGCCAAGATTGAAGAAATATCCCGCCCCGGCGGACAGCGCGATGCCCCAATCATTGTTGCCGGTGAAGTGTTGTAGCGGAATGTAGTAACCGGCATCGATCTTCGGCCGCACGAAGTTCGCGTTGCCACCCAAACCGGCAAAGTCGGTCCCCAACGAAACGACGTAGCCGCTGTGCGGATCCACCGAGCTGTCGCGAAAGTCGAGCGTGGTCTCCTGGCTGATCTGGGACAGCAGCGTGTAGCCGGACTGGCTGGTGATATAATAGCTCGCCCCCTGGGCGATGTTGTACACCGTGCGTCCAACCAGCGAGTAGCTCCATACCTGCCGCAAATGGTCCGTGAACTGGTAGCCGGTGCGGAGCGAGAAACCGACGCGGCGTTCGTCATATGGCTCGGTGCCCAGGTTGTTCGTCTGTACCAGGAATAGATCGCCGCCAACCAGCAGATTGCGGTCCAGAAAATAGGGCTGCGTCACCGACAGGTCGATAGAGCTGCGCTTCTGCGCCAGGATGCCGTTGATCCCGGCATTGATACCGGTGCCGACCAGGTTGCTCTCGCTCAGGCCAAGGTCAACCAGGAACCCGGCATCCGTCGAATATCCGCCGCCGATCGTAAGCTGGCCGGTAGGCTTTTCCTGCACCGTCGTGGTGATCACCGCGCGGTCCGGTGTGGAACCCGGTGCAGTGGTGATGTTGACGCTCTGGAAATAGCCGAGATCGTTCAGCCGCTGCCGCGTATCATGCAGTGAGTTCGCATTGTAGGCGTCGCCCTCGGCGATGCGGAACTGCCGGCGTATCACCCGGTCCTGCGTCCGCAGGTTGCCGACAATATCGAGTCGTTCCACGTAGACGCGCGGGCCCTCGGTGACATCGAACGCCAGATCGACCGTGTGTGTGTCGGGGTGCCTGTCCACATGCGGATTCGCTTGCACGAACGCAAATCCGTGGTCGCGCACATAGGATTCCATGGCGTCCGCGGTGCGGCCCACCGCGTCGCCGTCGTACCAGTCGCCGGTCGCAAGCTGCAACGACCCCCTCAGTTGCTGGTTGGTTATCCCCTTGAGCTGGGAATGGATCGCCACCTTGCCGACGCGGTAGCGTGCCCCTTCGCTGACCGTGAAGGTAAGGAAGAAGCCTTTGCGGTCGGGCGCCAGCTCCGCCGTCGCATTGGTTACCTGAATATCGACATAGCCTTGATGAAGGTAGAACCGGCGTAACAATTCCTCGTCATAGTCCAGCCGCTCAGAGCTGTATTGGTCGGTAGTGCTCAGGAACCGCCACCAGCGCTCCTCGCGGCTGTTGATCGCTTCCGTCAGCCGGCTCTGGCTGAACGCATGGTTGCCGACGAACGTGATGCGGCTGATCAGCGTCGCCGGGCCGTCGTTGATCTGGAACACCACGTTCACCCGGTTCTCCGGCAGACGGATGATCTCCGGCTCCACCGCCGCGTCGTAGTAGCCCCGCAGGGCGTAGGCATTGAGGATGCGTTGCCGGTCCGTCTCCGCCGCCGCCGGCGTGAACACCGAACGGCTGCGAAGCTGCACATCGCCGCTCAGATTGGCGTCGGTCAATATGTGATTGCCGTCGAACAGCACCTGGTTGACCACTGGGTTCTCCACCACGTGGACCACCAGCGTGTTGCCTTGCCGCGCCAGGCTGACATCCTGGAACAGCCCGGTTGCGTACAGCGTCTTCAGGCTTTCGTTGATCGGCCCCGGCGCGAACGGGTCGCCTGGATGCACCAGCATGTACGACCCGATCGTCCCAGCGTCGATCCGGCGGTTGCCCTGCACCTGGATTGCCTGGATTACGCCGCCGCTGGGAACATCGCCGGCCGTTGCCGCGGCTGGTGCGCGGGCAGCAGGTGCAGGCGCAGGTGCCGCCGCAGCGGATAGCAGGCCAACGAACAGGCAGCCGACAGCGAGAAGCGCGACACGGAAGCGGATCAATCGGCTATCCCCCATCCCACCGAACGTATCCGGTCGTTGCCGCGCGTTTCCGTCATTCCCTCATCCACGGGAAACACGCTCCGCACGAGGCAAAGACGCCACGCCTTGGGTCACAAGCGACAGAACCGCCGCGTGAAGTCAACCCTCAACCGGAGAACCAATGGAACAGTCCGAAATGCGCCAGATCGTTCCAGGTGGCGAAGATGAACAGCCCGGCCAGCAGCGCCAGTCCGGCACGAACCCCGTATTCCTGGGCGCGCGGCGGCAACGGTCGTCCCAGTATCGCTTCGCACGCGAAGAACAACAGATGCCCACCATCCAGGACCGGAATCGGGAACAGGTTGATCAACCCCAGGTTCACCGACAGTACCGCAATGAACGAGATCAGGCTGCCCACGCCCAGCGCTGCCACTTCGCCCGAAAGCTGTGCGATCCGCAGCGGGCCACCGATATCTCCCGCGCCGTGCCGGCCGGCCAGTATCTGCCCCACGCCGCGCGCGGTCTCGGCCGTCACCTGCCAGGTCTCGGTCACGCCGGCCCATATCGCCACCGGTACCGAAACGTGCTGGTACATCACCGAACCACCCTCGATCCCCAGCAGACCGATCGTCTGGCCGTCCTGCCGCTGCGCGCCGGTAACCACCGGCAGGGTCAGGTTGGTGCCGTCGCGGCGGACCTGGACCTGCATCTTCGTATCCGGGCGGGCGGACACGATGCGCTGCAGATCCGCGAACGTCGCTATCTTGGTGCCGTCGATCGCCTCCACCCGGTCCAACGGCTTTATGCCGGCAACCGCGGCCGCCGAGCCGGGCATCACCCAATTCACCACCGGCAAGGTGACGGGCCGTCCGACCACCGAAAACAGGCCGGCGAACAGCACCATCGCCAGCACGAAGTTCGCCGCCGGCCCCGCCGCGACGACGATGGCACGGGAGAGAACCGATTTTTCCTGGAACGTGCGTCCTGATTGCCAGCTCGCCCGCACCTCGGGCGGAACGTCCTGCGGCCGTTCCTGTCCGTGCAGCTTCACGTATCCGCCCAGCGGGATCCAGGCCAGCTTCCAGGCGGTGCCCGCCCGATCGGTCCAGGTCATCAACGCCTGTCCGAAGCCGATCGAGAACGCCTCGACATGCACGCCGCGCCAGCGCGCCGCGAGGTAATGGCCGAACTCGTGGACGAACACCAGCACGCCAAGCACGACGACAAAGGCGATGACGGTGCGGAACAATTCGGGCACTGCGTGGAGCAACTCGGAATCCTGTTATCTGGTTGTTACCGATAGTCTATCGTACCGTTAGTCTATCATGGCGTTAGTCTATCATGCAGCCTGGGCGCTGGCGATGCGCTCGGCCACGCGCCGCGCCGCGGCATCCAGCCCGACAACCTCCTCCAGCGTGTCGGCGGGCGGCGCGCCCATGGCCTCCATCACCCGTGCCACCATCACGGCGATGTCCAGGAAACCGATCCGCCGCTCCAGGAAAGCGGCCACGGCGACCTCGTTGGCGGCACTCAGAATGGTGGATGCGCCGCCACCTGCGCGCAGCGCCTCGCGGGCCAGCCGCAGGGCGGGGAACCGGTCGAGGTCGGGCTCGAAAAAATCCAGCTTCCCCAGCATCGCCAGATCGAGCCGGCGCGACGTGGTGGCCATCCGCTTTGGCCATGCCAAGGTATGCGCGATCGGGATATGCATGTCCGGCGACCCGAGCTGCGCCAGCACGCTGCCGTCATGGTAGCAAACCAGTCCGTGAATGACCGACTGCGGATGCACGAGCACGCCGATCGCGCTTTCGTCCAGCCCGAACAGCCGGGACGCCTCGATCACCTCCAGCCCCTTGTTCATCAGCGTGGCCGAGTCGATGCTGATCTTGGTGCCCATCGACCAGATCGGGTGCTTCACCGCCATTTCCGGCGTCGCGACCGCCATCTCCTCCCGCGAGGCACAGCGGAACGGGCCGCCCGAGGCGGTCAGCACAATCCGCTCGACGGCGCTGCGGTTGCCGTCGGCCAATGACTGGAAGATCGCGTTGTGCTCGGAATCCACCGGTAGCAGGGTGGCTCCCGCCTCCTGCACCGCGCGCAGCATCACGTCGCCGGCACAGACCAGGGCTTCCTTGTTGGCCAGGGCCACGAAAGCCCCGCGCCGGATCGCCGCCAGGGTGGCAGCGAGCCCGGCGGCCCCGGTGATCGCCGCCATCGTCCAGTCCGCCGGCAGCGCGCCCGCCGCGACCACGGCATCGGGTCCGGCGGCGGCCACGATCCGCGTGCCGGCCAGCGCATCCTTCAGCTCGGCATAAGCGGATTCGTCGCACACCACTGCATGTTCAGCGCCAAGCTGGATCGCCTGCGCCGCCAGTCGCCTGGCGTTGCGGTTCGCCACCAGCGCCTGCACGCGGAACCGGTCCGGGGCGGCGGCGAGCAACTCGACAGTCTGCGTCCCCACGCTGCCCGTGCTGCCGAGGATGCTGACTGTCCGCGCCGTGCTGCTCATCGCCACAGGACTACTCCATGACCGAGCAGAATGGCCAGCAGCGCAGCCGCCGGGATCGCCGCCAGCGCCGCATCCAGCCGGTCAAGCAGCCCGCCGTGGCCGGGGATGAGATTGCCCGAGTCCTTCACGCCGAAATGCCGTTTGACCGCGCTTTCCGCCAGATCGCCCAGTTGCCCCACCACGGACAGTCCGGCGGCCACCAGGGCAGCTCGCCCGAATGCCGCCGGACCTGACGCGATCAGCCCAACCAGTAACGCCGCGACCAGGCCCCCGGCCGCGCCCGCCCAGGTCTTTCCCGGCGAAATGCGCGGTGCCAGCCTGGCGCCCCCAATCGTCCGGCCGGCCAGATAGGCGCCGATATCCGTGGCCCAGACCACCAGCAGCACGAAGATGAGATTCGCCCGGCCGACCGTAGGGTCCGCGCGCAGGACAACCATGGCGAGAATACCGATCCCGATCCACACCAGCCCGGCAATCAGCCATGCCGGCTGCCTGCCGCACAGCCGCGCCCATTCGTAGCTCAGCCCCAATGCCAGTCCGGCGGCCGCCAGATCGAATACGATTCCGCCCAGCCAGACCAACGCCAGCGCGACCGGCACCAGCACCAGCGACGCCAAAGCGCGCCGGCGGAGGTCCCGCCACCTTGGGGTGGCCGAGTCGGGTCCGGCGGTGTCAACCGAGACGCGCGCCAAACCGTCGCTCCCGGGTGCCGAACTGGGCCAGCGCCGCCAGGAAATCCTGCTCGGTGAAGTCCGGCCAGAGCACGTCGAGAAACACGAACTCCGCGTACGCGGCCTGCCACAGCAGGAAATTCGACAGGCGCTGCTCGCCCGAGGTGCGGATCACGAGGTCCGGATCCGGCATGCCGGCCGTCGCCAGGTGTCGCGCCACCGTCGCCTCGTCAATTTGGCCCGGTTCCAGCCGGCCCGCACCGACCTGCTCGGCGATGGCGCGTACCGCGGCGGCAATCTCGGCCCGGGAACCGTAGGACAGCGCCACCGTCAGGTGCAGCCGCGTGTTACCGCTGGTGGCTTCCTCGGCGTCGGCGAGCTGCGCCTGGATGTCGGCGTCGAAGCGTTCGCGGTCGCCGATCACCTTCAAACGGACCCCGTTCGCCTTCAGCTCCGCGAGCTCGCTTCGGACATAGTGCCGCAGCAGGCCGGTCAGATCGGAGACCTCGTTGACCGGACGGCGCCAGTTCTCGCTGCTGAAGGCATACAGCGTAAGCCAGCCGACGCCGTGATGGATGGCTGCCTCGATGCTGCGCCGCACTGCCTTCGCACCCTCACGGTGGCCGATGGCGCGCGGCAGGTGGTGGGCCGCCGCCCAGCGGCCATTGCCATCCATGATGATCGCGACATGGGTAGGGGGGCGCGGTTCGGGGGCGCCACCGGCACGGCGGATGCTGGCGCGCATGAGCGCCGGTCAGACCTGGCGGATGTCCTTCTCCTTATCGGTCAGCATGTCGTCCACTTTTTTCACATACTGGTCGGTGAGTTTCTGCACCTCGGTCTGCCAGTCCTTGCCGGCGTCCTCGCCGATATCGTGCTTCTTCTCGAAGGTCTTGATCTGCTCCATGCCGTCCCGCCGGACGCCGCGCACGGCCACGCGGGTGCCTTCCGCATATTTGTGGGCCGCTTTGGCCAGCTCGTTCCGTCGTTCCTGCGTGAGCTGCGGGATCGGCACGCGCACGAGCTGCCCATCCGACGCCGGATTGAGGCCGAGCCCGGCATCCCGGATCGCCTTCTCGACCGCGCCCACCAGGGACCGGTCCCATACCTGGACCGTGAGCATGCGGGCTTCCGGCACCGCGACCGTGCCCACCTGATTGAGCGGCATCTCGTTGCCATAGGCGTGCACACGCACCGGCTCCAGCAAGGCCGGGCTCGCCCGCCCGGTCCGCAGGCCGGCGAATTCGCGCTTCAGCGTGTCCAGCGCGCCGTCCATGCGACGGCTCAAATCCTGCTTCAACAGGTTCAGATCGGCTGTTGGCATGCCACCTACCTCCCGTCCGGGGTCGTTATTACATCAGCCGGCGTCGATGCCTCGACCTCGCCGCGTGTCCACCAGCCTTTAACATATCCGTTCGACGATTCGGGTGAACCGGCCCTCGCCGCGGACCACGGCGGCGAAGGCGCCGGGTGCGTGGATGTTGAACACCACGATGGGCAGCCGGTTCTCGCGCGCCAGGCTGATCGCGGCGGCATCCATGACCGCGAGCTGGTTGGCCAGCACGTCCTGATAGGACAGCTCCTCATAGCGTTCCGCGCGCGGATCACTGCGCGGGTCGGCGGCATAGACGCCGTCCACCTGGGTGCCCTTGAACAGGCCGTCGCATTCCATTTCCGCGGCGCGCAAGGCCGCGGCCGTGTCGGTGGTGAAGAACGGGTTGCCGGTGCCGGCGGCGAAGATCACGACGCGGCCCTTTTCCATGTGGCGTTCGGCGCGGCGGCGGATATAGGGCTCGCACACGCTGGCCATGGGGATGGCGGACTGCACGCGGGTGGGCACGCCGCGTTGCTCCAATGCGCCTTGCATGGCGAGCGCATTCATCACCGTGGCCAGCATGCCGATATAGTCGGCCTGGGCTCGCTCCATGCCGGCGGCAGCCGCGGAGACGCCGCGGAAGATGTTGCCGCCGCCGATCACGATGCAGACCTGGACGCCCATGGCGGCGACATCGCCGATGTCGGCGGCGATCGCTTTCACCATTTCGTTATCGAGACCATAGTCGCGCCGCGCCATGAGGGCTTCGCCGGAGAGTTTCAGCAGGACGCGTTTGTAGATGGGCTGTTTGGACATGGGGCTCTCGGGCGAGGATTCGCGGGAAGGTAGTGGGATGGCGGGGGAAAGGCCAGCTTGGATGGGTGGCCCGTTACTGGCCGAATAGTTCGAACAAGCCTGCGAACTCGCAGCGGAGCCGTGCTTCGGGTACAGTCGCCGAATGTCTGGTGGGTCACGATCGCGATCCGAGTTGTTGGCGGTGCTGCGGCGCCATGAAGCGGACCTGCGGGCGCGCGGGGTCGACGCGATCACGGTGTTCGGCTCGATTGCTCGCCACGAGGCGACCACCTCGTCCGATATCGATCTGGCGTTTCGTCCCGCCGCCGACTTTTCCTCGGGGGGATTTGACCACTTCGGCAAGCTGGAAGCTCTCCGGGAGCACCTGGCGGAGCTTCTCGGGTGCGACGTGGACCTCGTCGAAGAGCCAGCGGTTCGGCCCCGCTTCAGGCGAATTATCGCCACGGAAGGCGTGCGTGCCTTCTAGCCGCCCGGCTGTCCGCCTCCGGGATATCCTGGACAATATTCGTCTGATCCAAAGCTACCTGGAGGGGATGGATCGCTCGGAGTTTGAGGCTGACAGCCGGACCCGAGACGCCGTGGAGCGATGCCTTGAGCGCATTAGCGAAGCAGCGACAAAACTGGGTGCGGACGCCGAGCGGCTTGCACCGGGGCCGCCGTGGCGGGCCGTCCAGTCGTTCGGGAATGCACTCCGGCACGCCTATGATCAAATCGACCCGGTCCGTATCTGGGAGATCGTGTGTCGGGACCTGCCGCTGCTCGCATCCACGGTTAGCATCGCGCTGCAAGGGCTTGAACGTGAAGCCGGCCGAGAGGGGGATGAGGGCCAAGTTTCCGGTTAACAGTCTCCGGCTGACTTGGAACGCTGGAAACGTCCATATATCGATCCGCGGCAACGTCTTCGACAGGCAGCAGATCATAGCTTCGCCGCTACCTTCAGTGAGGATTCGCGAGAAGGGAGTGGGATGGAGGGGGACAGACCAGCGTGGAGGAGACGGGTGGGATGTACAATGGGTTGATTTGCGATGTGTCTCAGCGATGGGGTGCAGTCCAGGGGTTTGGGCGCCGGCAGATGTACATCGGTGGGGTTTGGGGCGGCGGCGGATGTACATCGGCGGGGTTTGGGGCGTCGTGGGGTGTACATCTGGGCTTTTTGGGGCGTCGGTGGATGTACATCTGGGCGCTTTGGGCCGCCGGGTGCGTAGCAGAGACCATTATCCAGAGCCACTTCAGCGTGTGATTGAAATCTCGTTGCGGGGGGCTGTGGCTGGTGTTCCGAACATCCGGACGTTCGATTGGGGTTCGTGCAGCCTTGCACGGTCGGCATCGGAGAAGGGTTCTTGGTGCCTGGTATTTTCGCTCTGTCACAGTAAGCTATAATTCAACCTCACTCACTGTCGCTAAGATGACATTTAGTGGTTGCATAATTAACCACTAGACGTGTCGAATACGCCATGAAGTCGACATTGCAATCTCAGCAATACCAGCGCAAGTTACCCGCTCTCCGGAACGGGAGGCTCCGAATAATGCGAAGTGCCCGAAGCTATGAATTCCCCGGCATGCAACCGATCGTTCGTGTAATTAATAAGCCGGACGAGGTGGTCTCGATGTTTGACGAGACTACGGGCAAATCGCGATTCGTTAGAGCTGTAGAGACCATTCCCGCGGAAGGTCGCCAAGCTCTCGAATTGAGCAACGTAGGAGCGTTCCTGCACGTTAGAACAGTCGTTCTGGTCGGTCAGATGCCAGCCGATCTCTGGCCGGACGTGAAGGCCCGCTTCTTCTTCGACGCACCGACCGCGAGTTGGCGGACGTGCTTCTTCGTTCCACGGACCCTGAAGGTTAATCGGCAGGAGCAACGTCGCTCGCAACGGAACCGCGACGCGGCTGGACCGAACATCGCGACAGGGATCGGCATGATCGAGGGTCGTCGAGCCGTGGATAAGCTGGCAAGAGTCGTTACAAGTGGCGACGCGAACGAGTCAGCATCCACTTCCGACCGAGTTCGAGACTTTCGGCATGACGCAGAATGAATACTGTCGGCGGCTATACGATGCGGCAGAAGCTTTCTACTTCGCAGGCATCCTCACATCTCTGCCGTTCGACGCGGCCAAGGAGTCTGGGCAACGCGACCTATCGAGCGCAGCAAGTGCGATGGTTAGCGGGGGCATGAGACTAAATCAACTTGGCGCCCCTCCACTCGTGAATTTTGCCCTTTCCATATAGCTCTACATAAAGCTGTTGCGGCATTTTAGGGTTGAGGCGAAGGTTTTCGAGGAGTGGCGGTATGCCTACGAAAAGGAATTTCTCTGCTCCTCTAGGGATACCCCTGTTCACGCTCGCCAATGCATTTCGCAGTGCGATCACGGATTTGCATCCTGATATGACCAGTGCCTTCGTTGGTAGTCGAGATCCCAAAAATACATCAGCCTGAGGGAAACACTGTCAGGTGGGAATCTTTACGTCGTCAAACCGCCGCGCCGAGCAAACGGCACTGATTCAGGGGCAGGCAGGCGCCAAAAGATTGCGCATGTTCCTGCCTATCGTAGCCGCCGGTCTGGAGTCCGAGGGCTACAGTTACGCTAAGCGCGCGATCTGCGTGCTTGTGGCAATAGCCGGATGGCCTTCCCTCGTGACGTTCATATATCAACTCGGCAGTGTTGAATGCGACATGGCCACCATCACCAATGAGCAAGAGGGACGGCGCGCGGATCGCGCCTTCGCCGTAACTGCGGCACGCCTGATATTCAAAGCATACAGCGAACCCGTCACACTTGCTGATTTGCAAGACATGAAGACTGTGGCCTGCATGCTGATGGTGTGGTGGGGCCTTACTGCCGAGCCGCCACATCCCCTCGTCGGCCTCATGCAGCAGTTTGGCGGCCACCCCTTCAAAACGGACAATGTTCGGGAGGTAGAGCGTCGCTTTGGTCAAATCCGTAGTTGCATCACATCAGAGGCGCAAAAGTTGTGGCGGAAGGCCGAGCACGAAATGAGCATATACGGCAACGGACCGCCAGCAGCATAATAGCAAGCGCGGCCATGACCCGAAACTACGCAAAAGATGACCCTATCGCGTCCAGGTCCTTCACCATTCCGCCGCCGGCTCAACCAGCGCGCGGCTTCATATTTGCAGGATGGACGATCCCGCGCCATCTTCCGGCTTCATCGTCGGATCACTGCGGGGCAAATCACATGGCACGACTTCATTACCGGATCGTCGCTCATGACGGCGGCTGGGCGTATAAGCTCAACGATGTCTTCTCGGAGCCATTTCCGAGTAGGTCCGATGCTCTGGCTGCGGCCAAACGAGTCGCCGCCGAGCAACACCTTCGCGGTGACACCACCCATATCGAATATCAGGATGAACACGGCGCATGGCATTCTGAACTGTCCGAAGGCGACGACCGACCGGATGTCGACGTCGTCGGCTGACACACACGCGGAACAACGCCGTCCGCACGCAGAACGCGAGCATCGGTAACCAACCTCGCAGCACCGTATGGTTCATCTGCCGGAAGCCGCCCGCCACTGGCCGATGAACGCAAGCTTGCATCCAACGCGTGCCGAAGCCAGTCTTCGGCGGGCTATCTCACCGGCAAACGCAAGGAGGAACCGGCGTGCCATTCTACACCAAGGGCGATGTTCGCATCCGTTACGAGGAAACCGGCAGTGGCTTCCCCCTGCTGGTCACCCCCGGCGGCGGCTTGGACTCTCGCGTCAGCAACTGGCCCACCGCCGTGTTCGACGCGATGGGGGCGTTCAAGGACGACTTCCGCTGCATCACCATGGATCAGCGCAACGCGAATGGCGGCGAGTCCAGCGGTCCGATTCCGGTGGATGATCCATGGGACGCGTTCGCCGACGACCAGCTCGGGCTGATGGACCACCTCGGCATCCATCAGTTCTTCTACATGGGCTACTGCATCGGCGGCTGCTTCGCCCTCAAGCTGATGCAGCGAGCGCCGGAGCGCGTCGTTGCCGGCGTGCTGTGTCAGACCGTCGGACACCGGCCGGAAAACCCCGACGTGATGTACAATTCCGGGCGCGACGTATGGGCACCCAAACTGCTTGCGCGGCGACCCGAACTGACGATGGCGACGATCGACGCCTATCTGCACAACCTCTACCGCGCGAACCCGGACTTCGTTTACAGCGTGTCGCGCGACTTCGTGCGGTCTTGCCGGACGCCAATGCTGGTCATGCCGGACGACACCCCCGCGCATCCATATCAGTCGTCCGCGGACGTTGCCGCGCTGGCGCCGAACGCGGAGGTGACGGTCTATCCGTGGCGGGAACCCAAAGAGCTGCTCGCCCAGACGATCGACCACGTGCGCCGGTTCCTCCGCAAGCATCAACCGGCGAAAGCTGCCCGCTAGGGGAGGTGACCATGGCAATCACTCCAACCTCGACCCAACGCCTGTCCGGCAAGATCGCCGTCATCACCGGAGCGGCAAGCGGCATCGGACGCGCGACCGCCGAGCGCTTCGCCGCCGAGGGCGCGTCCTTGCTGCTGAACGACCGCGAAGCCGAAGCCCTGGATGGCTTCGTTACGGAGCTTGCCAAAACAGGCGTCAAGGTCCGCGGCGTTCCCGGTGACGTTTCGCAAGAGACAGATGTTCGCCGCATGATGAACGCGGCCGTGGAGGCTTATGGCGGCATCGACATCCTGGTCGCGAACGCCGGCGTTATCCCCGAGTCTGACCTTGCCAGCGCCACTGTCGAGCTATGGGACCGCACCATGGCGACCAACGGACGCGGCATGATGCTGTGCTGCAAATACGCTGCTGAAGTGATGGTCGCGCGCGGCAAGGGCGCGATCGTCTGCCTGTCCTCGATTTCGGCGTTTGCCGGACAGCCGGGGCAGGCCGTTTACGGACCTTCAAAGTTCATCGCATCGGGCCTCACCAAGCATCTGGCCATTGACCTGGCGAAGCAGGGTGTACGGGTGAACGCGGTTGCGCCGGGAACAATAAGCACACCGGCGGTGGCGAAAATGTCGAAAGAAGGCATCGCCAAGGTCGTGCAACTGCACCCGCTCGGTCGCATGGGTCGTCCGGAAGAAGTCGCCAGTGCAATCGTGTTCCTCGCCTCCGACGAAGCGTCATTCATCACCGGCGCGATCCTGCCTGTCGATGGCGGATACCTGGCGCAATAGCGCGGGGCTCGATGCAAGAAGCCGAAGAGCTTTGGGACTGGCGGCAAAAGATCGCCGATCTGTACTCCCGCGTTCGCGCCGCCGGTCCGGGCCATGACTCGTGGCGGGTTTGGTGCGCGACCCGGGCGGCGTTGTTCCGGACCCATCCGCAATCGCCGATCGAGCCGGAGGACCGCGGGGCGTTCGCCGGGCTTGCGCTGTTTCCATACGATGACGCGCTCAGCATCGAGGTTGGGCTGACGCCAGTCCCAGCGGAGCGTCTGGCCATAGCGACGGGCGCGGACGGTATCACGACGATGCACGCGTTCGCCCGTACCGAGGGCTTGCGGCAGACGCTGGGCGGCGAGCTCAGTCTCTATTGGATCGAGGGCTACGGAGGCGGCGTGTTCCTGCCCTTCGCGGACCAGACGAACGGCGTGGAGACCTATGGCGGCGGACGCTATCTGCTCGATACCATCAAGGGCGCTGATCTCGGTGCGGTGCGACCGGGCGGGAGGCTGCGGCTCGATTTCAACTTCTCCTATTTTCCATCCTGCGCGTATTCGTCCCGGTGGATTTGCCCGTTGCCTCCGCCGGGCAACCGGTTGCCGAGCGCGGTGCGGGCCGGGGAGCGATTGACCGCCGCGAGATTATCCAGTCCAGTCGCTGAATGGCCGCGATCGGTTGTCTGATCCCGTTGGTGCTGATGATCATCGGTGCTGTCGCCGGCAGTGCGATCGGCGGCAGGACCGTCGGTGTGTGGGGCGGAGCAATCGGCGTTGTCGTCGGGGTTGCCGCGATGCTGCTGATGTGGTGGCTGTTCGAGCGGGCGAAGAATTTGCCGGAGTAATTACCGGACCCGCGCGGACGAGGACTTTAATAGCGGACCGGGTTGAGAATGAGTCATCCTGCTGGTGTTGCCCGGCGTAACGTGAAGCGAACGAGCGGCGCGGTGGGCGACAAAGTCGTGGATGGCCGGGACAAGCCTGGACAAGCCCGGCCATGACGGAAAGGGGCCGGACATGACGGAAAGAGGCCGGACATGACGGAAAGGGGCCGGACATGACGGAAAGGGTCAGCAGCAACGCGGGTTGGTATCCAATCCGTCGCCGCCTTGCCCCCCTGTCGCGGTTGGGATAGCAACGCGCCGCCTGCCAGCCCGAAGGTTGGCCGGCATTCGGCCTTCGACCGCCTTGCCTTTTCTCAACTCACGAGGTCCGCATGGCCCGCAACAAGATCGCCCTGATCGGGGCCGGCAATATCGGCGGCACGCTCGCCCACCTGATCGGGTTGAAGCAGCTCGGCGACGTCGTGCTGTTCGACGTGTTCGGCGGCGTCGCGGCGGGCAAGGCGCTCGACATCATGCAAGCCGGCCCGGTCGAGAGCTACGACGCCCTGATGACCGGCGGCTCCGATTATGCCGCGATCCAGGGCGCCAATGTCGTCATCGTCACCGCCGGCTTCGCCCGCACCCCCGGCATGTCGCGCGACGACCTGATCGGCAAGAATGCCGGTGTCATCGCACAGGTTGCCGAAGGCATCCGCACGCATTGCCCGGACGCGTTCGTGATCGTCATCACCAATCCGCTCGACGCGATGGTCTGGGTGATGAAGGAGAAATCCGGCCTGCCCGCCAACCGCGTGGTCGGCATGGCAGGCGTGCTGGACAGTTCCCGCTTCCGCCTGTTCCTGGCGCAGGAATTTGGCGTGTCGGTGCGGGATGTCACCGCCTTCGTGCTCGGCGGCCACGGCGATTCGATGGTGCCGCTGATCCGCTATTCCACGGTCGCCGGGATACCGGTTCCCGACCTGCTCAGGATGGGATGGAGCACTCAGGCGAAGATCGACGCCATCGTCGATCGGACCCGCAACGGCGGTGGTGAGATCGTCAAGCTGCTGGAACGCGGCAGCGCGTTCTACGCCCCGGCATCCGTCGGCGGTCGCCATGGCGGAAAGTTTCATACGCGACGAAAAGCGCGTGCTGCCCTGCGCGGCCTGGCTCACCGGCCAGTACGGCGTCAAGGATCTCTATGTCGGCGTGCCCGTCGTCATCGGTGCCGGCGGCATCGAACGGGTGGTGGAGATCGCACTGAACCCCGGGGAGAAGGCCGCGTTCGACAAATCCTGTGACACCGTCCGCGAACTGATCGACGCCTCCAAGAAGCTGATCGGTTAGCCGCCGATGAACATCCATGAATACCAGGCCAAGGAACTGCTGAAGCGCGCCGGTGTTGCGGTGCTCGACGGCCATGTCGCGTGGACGCCGGACGAGGCGGCGGACGCCACCAAAAAACTTCCGGGCCCCGTCTATGTCGTGAAGGCGCAGATCCACGCCGGCGGACGCGGCGCCGGGCATTTCGCTGATGACCCGCGCGGCAAAGGTGGCGTGCGTATCGCGCGTTCCGCCGACGAGGTGCGAGCCGCCGCCGAAGCCATGATCGGCCATGTCCTGGTCACGAAGCAGACCGGACCGGCCGGGCGCAAGGTTCATCGCGTCTATGTCGAGGCCGGCAGCGACATTGCCCGCGAGCTCTATCTCTCGCTGCTGGTGGATCGCGCGACCGGACGTGTCACCATCGTGGCCTCGTCCGAAGGCGGCATCGAGATCGAAGAGGTGGCGGCGCATTCACCGGAGAAAATCCTGCGCAGCGCGATCGATCCCGCCGCCGGGTTCTTCCCGTTCCAGGCCCGCCGTCTTGCCTTCGGCCTTGGGCTGTCCGGCAAGCAGATAGCCTCGTTCACCCAGTTCGTGCAGGCAATGCATGGCGCGTTCATCGCGCTCGATTGCTCGATCGTGGAAATCAACCCCCTTGTCGTCACCAAGGCCGGCGATGTAGTTGCGCTTGATGCGAAGATGAGCTTCGATGATAATGCCATATTTCGCCACACGGAACTTGAGAAGCTGCACGATGAGTCGGAGGAAGATCCGAAGGAACTGGAGGCTGCTCGTCATAACCTTAACTATGTCGCGCTGGACGGCAGCATCGGCTGCCTGGTGAACGGCGCCGGGCTGGCGATGGCGACCATGGACATCATCAAGCTGTATGGCGCATCGCCGGCGAATTTTTTGGATGTGGGGGGCGGGGCGACGAAGGAACGGGTGACCGCCGCGTTCAAGATCATCCTGTCGGACCCGAACGTGGAGGGCATCCTGGTCAACATCTTCGGCGGCATCATGCGCTGCGACGTGATCGCCGAAGGGGTGGTCTCGGCGGCGCGCGAAGTGCGGCTGTCGGTCCCCCTGGTGGTGCGCCTGGAGGGTACCAACGTCGATCTCGGCAAGGACATCCTGGCGAAATCGAACCTGCCGATCATCTCCGCCGACAACCTTGCCGACGCCGCCGAGAAGGTGGTCAAGGCGGTGCAGGAGGCAGCCTGATGGCCATCCTGGTCGACGCCGAAACCCGCGTCATCACGCAGGGCTTCACCGGGGCGCAGGGAACGTTCCATTCGGAACAGGCGATCGCCTACGGGACCAAGGTCATGGGCGGGGTCACGCCGGGCAAGGGCGGCATGAAGCATCTCGACCTGCCGGTCTTCAACACGGTGATGGAAGCGAAACAGGTCACCGGGGCGACGGCCAGCGCAATCTACGTGCCCCCGCCATTCGCGGCCGATGCGATCCTGGAAGCAATCGACGCTGAAATCCCGCTGATCGTCTGCATCACGGAGGGCATCCCCGTGCTCGACATGGTGCGGGTGAAACGCGCGCTGACCGGCTCGAAATCCCGCCTGATCGGTCCGAACTGCCCCGGCGTGATCACGCCGGACGCGTGCAAGATCGGCATCATGCCGGGGCACATCCATCGCCGCGGCACGGTCGGGATCGTGTCCCGCTCCGGCACTCTGACCTATGAGGCGGTGGCGCAGACGACGGCGGCGGGACTGGGACAGAGCACCTGCGTCGGCATCGGCGGCGACCCGGTGAAGGGCCTCGACTTCGTGGAGGTGCTGGAGATGTTCCTCGCCGATCCGGAAACCCGCCAGATCGTGCTGATCGGGGAAATCGGCGGCCAGAGCGAGATCGAGGCGGCGGAGTTCCTGGCGCGCAGCAACGTGAAGAAACCGACCGTGGGTTTCATTGCGGGTGCAACCGCCCCACCCGGCCGGCGGATGGGCCATGCGGGCGCGGTTATCAGCGGCGGGCGCGACACGGCGGCGGCCAAGATGGACGCATTGCGGGCGGCCGGCGTGCATGTGGCCGACAGCCCGGCGGCGCTGGGCAGCACGATGGTGAAAGTGTTGCAGGACTGAAGCGAAAGGTCGGTTGGCGACACGGTTAGCTGGCTGCCCCATGAGAGCCGTTCCTCGGAGGCGCTGCACAGAGCGTGATCGCTTGAGGCTGACGGTCGGAAAGCGTGAATTACGCTCTCGAACAAAGAGTTACAGCGCGACCGGCGACCGGCTGCCAGATCGCGTCAATCTGAACCGATCGCGCTCTAGGCTTCCGGCAATGGCGCAGCCCCAGCCCGAGCCGATCGAGATCGCCGTCGAGCGCGTGGCGCGGCTGGAGAAGGAAAAGAAGGCTCTCGAACAAGCCCGTGAAGCGCCGATCGGTTCACTCAGATGTCGCGACCGAGCCGGAAAGCGTTCTTTACGGCTTCAGTTTTTCGGCACTGCCGGTGATGGCGTGACCCGTTGCCGAGATGTCCTGCCCCGCCCCGGCCGTAGTGTTGCATGCAGACAGTAGCGGGGTCATGGCCATGAGCGTGGCAAGTGTAATGAAAGTTGCAAGCTTCGAGCGCATGACGTCCTCTTGAGTTTTTCAGTAATTCCTGGCGGCCTCAACGCAGCCGCACCAAGCTATATGCGGACGTGGTTCTTGCCTGACAAGCTCGGAAACTACTTAGGCCTGTCGTGAGATAACTAAATCAAGTCGCCCATCCCGCGAAAGCGGGAAGCCGGCCGGCGGTCATGGGTCCCCGCTCTCGCCGGACCGAGGAGGGTAAAGCAATTGTTAGCGAACGACCCCTTACGTCAGAGGGCAGCGTCGGCGGTCGTTTCGCAGCCTGTGCGGCTTTTCCGGGGCCGCCGGGTGCGGACCGGTGCGGTTCCGGGCGCCGCCGTCGGCATCGGCTCCGGCGAGGCGGTGAGGCCCCTCTCCAGTTCTGCCGGATAGGGTGCACGCGCACTGCCGAGGCTTTCCCCCATCCGCGAATAGACACCCAGGGCGGCGTCCGCCGAGCCGGCTGCACACCACATCGTTGCCGGCCCGCCATCCCCGGCGTACAGGCCGGAGAGATGCCACAGCCATAGCCCCGCAACAGAATGGGGGAACGTCCGCCCGACATGCGCTCATAACCATCCCGGGGTCGCCGGTCTTGCGCGACGCCTGGGCCGGATCGTCAGGAGATGCTCATGCAGGCAACCGAGGCTCTCGCGTCACTCTGGCATGAAGCCGGCATGCCAGCGGAGGCGCTGAGCGACGTCCGGCTTTCCGGCTCGGACCCGGTGCTGCCGTCATCCTTCCTGGTGGGAACGGCGGCGCAGGCCTGCATCGCCGCGGCCGGTCTGGGCGCCGCGACAATCGGCCGGCTGCGCGGCCTGCCGCGCCAGCAGGTCAGCGTGGACATGCGCCATGCCGCCATCGAGTACCATTCCGAGCACTGGCTGCAGGTGAACGGGGAGCCCCCGCCGGAGCATCAGGACTCCATTGCCGGCACCTACAAGTGCGGCGACGGCGGCTGGGTCCGGCTGCACACGAATTTCCCGCACCATCGGGACGGCGTGCTGCGGCTGCTGGGCTGCACCCATCAGCGGGACGCGGTGCGGGCGGCACTGCAGCGATGGAACGCGCTGGAACTGGAGGACAACGCCGCCGCGGCCGGCTTGTGCGTCACCGCGATGCGGTCCTTCGCGGCGTGGGATGCGCACCCGCAAGGGCAGGCAGTACAGGCGGAGCCGCTGCTGGCCATCACGCGGATCGGCGATGCGCCGGCGGAACCGATGCCGCCGGCGGACCGGCCGCTTGGCGGCATTCGGGTGCTGGACCTGACTCGCGTCATTGCCGGGCCGGTGTGCGGGCGCACGCTGGCGGCGCACGGAGCCGACGTGCTGCTGATCACCGGGCCGCATCTGTTCAACCCGCCGACGCTGGCGATCGATACCGGACGAGGGAAACTATCCGCGCAGCTCGATCTGCGCACCGATGCGGCGCGCGAGGTTCTGCGCGGATTGCTGCGGCAAGCGGATGTCTTCGTCCAGGGCTACCGCCCGGGCGCGCTTGCCGGCCACGGGTTCGGGCCGGACGAGGCGGCTCGGCTGCGGCCGGGCATCGTCTATGTCTCGTTATGCGCCTACGGCCACACCGGCCCATGGTCCGGGCGGCGCGGGTTCGACAGCTTGGTGCAGACTGCCAGCGGGTTCAATGCCGCGGAAGCCGACGCGGCGGGCGAGCCGGGCCGGCCGAAGCCGCTGCCGGTGCAGGCGCTGGATCATTCATCGGGATATTTGCTCGCGTTGGGGGCGCTGGCGGGCTTGCATCGCCGGGCGATTGAGGGCGGGAGTTGGGATGTGCGGGTGTCCTTGGCCCGCACCGGGCATTGGATCCGCGGGCTCGGGCGGGCGGCGGACGGGTTTTCGTGCCCAGCGCCGACGCGGGCGCAGATTGCCGATCTGATGGAGGATAGGCTGTCCGGGTTTGGGCGCCTCTCGGCGGTGCGCCACGCGGCTGCCCTGTCGGCGACCCCGGCGCGGTGGGAGCGGCCCTCGGTGCCGCCGGGCACCCATGCGGCGGGGTGGCCGTGACGGGATTAGGGTCTTCGTCCATGCGGGTTGGTATAATATCGGACCGCATTGAGGATGACTCGTCTTGCCGGGTGTTGGCCGGAGTAGCGTGAGGCGGACGAGCGGGGCGGTGGGCGACAAAGTCGTGGATGGCCGGGCTTGTCCGGGACAAGCCCGGCCATGGACGGAAAGTCCGGCGGCCATGACGGGAAGGGGCCGGCCGTGACGGAAAGCGTCAGCAGCAACGCGGGTTGGTATCAGTTGTTCAATGATAGGCCCAGCGCATCGAGCAGATGCTCGGTCCCTTGCTTGCGTGAGCCGGCGTCGTCGTAACCGTCGAGAAACGCCCCCTGTTCGGTGACCATCAGCGTGGTTTTACCGCCCTGCGGCTTCAACTGCATGGTTGCCAGTGATACCGATATCTTCTTGTCGTTCATGTACATCTCGTAGCTGTAGACCAGCCGCTCGTTGGCGATCACGTCGTGATAAGTCGCATCGAAGGTGGACGTGACCCCGCCTTCCCAGCGGCCTTTCAGCCGCTCGCGGCCGCCTGGGCGCACATCCATATGGCGCTCCAGCAGCTCCCACCGTCCGGGTGTGCCGGTGAACCATTTCTGCTTGGCTGCCTCGTCGGTCAGCGCCTTCCACACCCGCGCGGCGGGCGCGTCATAGGTGCGCTGCAGATCGAAGCTGGCGTGCACGACCGAGCGGGTCTCGATGTCCGATCCGCCCTGCATGCGCACGACCTCCGCCTCCAGCTTGTCGAGCGTGGTGCGCCAGCCCTCCGGCGCGCCCGCCACCATCGGCGCGGCCGCTGCCGGATTGGCAAAGGTATAGGTCTGCACGACGTCCATTCGTGTGCCGCCGAGTGCGTCGGAGAATTCGACCTCGGTATAGGCGCGGAACAGTCTGTCGCCGGCTGCATCGGTGGCGTACATGTCGATCACCAGTCGCGTGTGCGGCGTCACTTCCACGAAACTGCCGCGCGTCCAGTGCTCGGTGCCGGTTGGAGCGCGCATGCAGACGTCGAACGCGCCGCCGACGCGCATCTCTACTCGCGCGTCCGGCACCGTGTAGGTTTCCGGGCTGAACCAGCGCTTGACGTGCTCGGCCGAGCTCCAGGCGCTGAACACGGTTTCGCGGCGCGCGTGGAAGACGCGCGACAAGCGAAGCGGCGGAGGTTGCTGTGCGCCCGCATCCTTGTCGAAAGTCTGGTTCGGGTTCGAGGCCTGCATGGTCGTCTCCGTGTCCTGTGTGTGTTCAGAAATCGCTGGTGCCGGCACCGGGCGTTTCCTCCTCGGCCTTGAGGACTTCCAGATAGTCGCCCAGCCGGTCGAGACGGTGGCCCCATTCAACCCGCCGCGCGTTGATCCATTGCTCGGCCAGGCTGAGCGCTTCAGGCTCGATGGCGCAGGTGCGCACGCGGCCCAGCTTTTGCGATCGCACCAGCCCGGCCGCCTCCAGAACGCCCAGATGTTGCATCGCCGCCGGCAGCGACATCGGCAGAGGCCGGGCCAGTTCGCTCACCGGCGTCGGCCCTCGGGTCAGCCGCTCCACCATCGCGCGCCGCGCCGGATCGGCGAGGGCGTGAAACAGGCGGTCCAGGTCGGCCGATTGGTTAAGCATATGCCTAAGTATCGGGGCCTCGACAGTTAGGCAATGGGTTTAGTGTCTGTCTCACACGTTCGTGATCGAGGGGGTTCTGGTCGGCGGGTGGTCCTTGGAGGCAGGCGATCGCAAGCTTCGCTGATCGCGATCGGGTATTGGCGATTCCATGCTGCCGGACCGTCGGCTGACGAATACGAACTGCCGTATCAGTTGACTCGCCGCACGCCCCCTCCCCTAACCCCTCCCGCAAGCGGGAGGGGAAGTAGAAAGCGACGGGCTCTTGCTCGGGGCGGTTGGTATAATACCGGACCGCATTGAGAATGACTCATCCTGCCGTTGAGCTTGGCCCGGCCATGACGGAAAGGGGCCGGCCATGACGGAATAGGTCAGCATCAACGCGTGCGGAAACAACCGCGTCATCTTGTCATTTCCGCGAAAGCGGGACTCCAGGCGGCCGCTGCTGGATTCCCGCTTGCGCGGGAATGACGGTTGGTTCCGTCAGTGCGCCTCGGCCGCGCCACCCGCCGGTTTCGCCAGCAACAATGTCAGCGGCAGCACGATAATGAACGCCAGCGCCATCAGCAGCAGCACGTCATTGTACGCCAGCGTCAGCGCCTGCTGCTGAACCATCAGCGCGACCTGCTTCAGTGCCGCCAGCGCCGCGTTGCCCGCCTTATCCGGCTGCATCGCGTGCGTCATGGAGTTCATCATGTTGACCGCACCCGGCCGCACCCATGTCACCCGCTCCTGCAAGTGCAGCGTGTGCGCCGCCAGCCGCGATGTTGCCACCGTGTTGATCATCGCCAGCCCGACCGCGCCGCCCAGGTTGCGCATCAGGTTGTACAACCCAGACGCGTTCTTCACCGCCGCCGGCGGCAACCGCCCCAACGCAATCTGGTTGACCGGCAGCATGATGAACATCATCGACGCGCCGCGCAGCGTCTGCGGGCCGAACAGCTCCCAGAACGCGGTATCGGAGGTCAGATGCGCCATCCACCACAGCCCGCCACCGAACATCGCCAGTCCGGCCGCCAGCATCATCCGCAGATCGACCCGCTGCGCCAGTTGTCCGGCGATCGGCGCCGACAGGAACATCGCCACGCCGGTCACGAACATCGTCTCGCCGATCTGCAAGCTGTCATATCCACGCACCCGCGCCAGGAATAGCGGCAGCAGGTACACCGACCCATACAGTCCCGTCCCCAGCACGAAGCTGAACAGCGATCCGAAGGCGAAATTCGCATTGCCGAACGCCCGCAGCTCCACCAGCGGCTCATTCCGCGTCAGCATCCGCCAGAAGAACAATACGCCGCATACGGCGGAGGCAATTCCCGCCCAGAAGATCGTCTCATCCTGAAACCAATCCCAGCGCTCGCCTTCCTCCAGCACATATTCCAGCGCGCCGAGGAACACCGCCATCAGCAACAGTCCGGTGAAGTCGAAATTGCGCGCCAGGCTCCAGTTCGGGCGGTCGATATCCAGCCAGGTCCACACCGCCGCCGCCACCGCCGCGCCGACCGGCACGTTGATCAGGAACAGCCAGTGCCAGGAATAATTGTCGGTCAGCCAGCCGCCCAGCGTCGGCCCGATGGTGGGCGCCAGAGTGGCCGTCAGCCCGATCACCACCGACATGCGGGTGCGCTGCTCGCCGGGAAACAGCAGGAACGTGGTGGCGAATACGGTGGGGATCATCGCCCCGCCGATGAAGCCCTGCGCGGCGCGGAACACCACCATGGCGCCCAGGTTGCTGGCGCCGGCGCACAGCAGCGAAAACACCGTGAACCCGAGCGCGCTGCACACGAACAGGATGCGGGTGGACAGCAGACGCGACAGCCAGCCGGACAGCGGGATCATGACGATCTCCGCGATCAGGTAGCTGGTTTGCACCCAGGCTGCCTCGTCCGGGCTGGCCGCCAGCCCGGCCTGAATGTCGGTGATCGAGGCGCTGACGATCTGGATGTCCAGGATCGCCATGAACATCCCGACCACCATCGCCATGAACCCGGCCCATTCGCGCCAGGTCAGGCGGCGGTCGGAAGCTGTCACGGCACGACCCGCTGCAGCGTGGCGGCCGCCGCGCCGAACAGACCGAGCTGTTTGCCTGCGGCGCCACGCGTATCGACGCTGGCGGTCACCGACAGGCCGGCACGCAGCCAGGGCGCCGCGTCCGCCTGCGCCGGGTCCAGTGTGATCTTGACCGGCACCCGCTGCACCACGCGGGTAAAGTTGCCGGTGGCGTTTTCCGGCGGCAGCAGGCTGAACAGCGCGCCGGTGGCCGGTGCCAGGCTGTCCACTCGCCCCTCCACCGGATGATCCGGATCGATGTCGGCGCTGAGCTGCACCTTCAGCCCCGGCCGCATTCGGGCGAGCTGGGTTTCCTTGAAATTGGCGGTCACGTAAAGCTGCCGCCGCAACGGTGCCACCGCGATCAGTTGTGCGCCGCTCTGCACATGCTCGCCGAGCTGGGCCGCCCGGTTGCCGACGATACCATCGAATGGCGCGCGGATCGTGGTGTAGGAAAGATTGTTCGCGGCCAGCTTGACCGCCGCCGCGGCGCTCTGCTGGCGGGCCTGCGCCTGCGTCAGTTGCGCCACGTCCACCGCAAGCTGCTGCTCGGCGGCATTGTTGCGGGCCTGCGCCGCCACCAGCGCCGCGTCCGCCTTGCGCCGGTCGGCCACCGCCTGGTCATTGGCCTGGCGTGACGACCACCCCGCCTTGGTCAACTCGTTGGAGCGGGACGCGTCCGCGTTTGCCAGCGCCTGCTGCGCCTCGGCATCCGTAATCGCCGCCTGCGCCGCCGCAATCATCGCCTGCTGCTGGGCGATCTGGCGCCCGGCGGTCACCACTGCCGCGGCGGCTTCCGCCGCCGCCGCACGGGACTGATCGAGCCGCGCCTGCCAGTCGCTCGGGTCCAGCAGGATGAGCGGATCGCCCTTATGCACCACCTGGTTATCGGCAACCGGAATGCCGATCACGTCACCCTCGATGCGCGGACCAAGCACGGCGATATCGCCCTGCACATAGGAATCGTCGGTGGATTGGACGTAGCGCCCTTCGGTGAACCACCAGTTCGCCACCAGTGCCACACCCGCCAGCAGCGCAAGCGCCACCGCCGGCCGCAGCATCCGGCGCAGACGCCTGGCCGGCGGAGCCGCCCGGCTCTGCTGCTCCGCTTGTTCCGCCACCAGCTTCTCGGTCATCGCGTTCATAGGCCGCCCCTTGAACTGAACGGTTCAGTTCTCGGCGCCAAATGGCAGTGGCATGGCCACAGGTCAAGTTAAACTATACGGTTCAGTTCAATTTTCTCTTGAACCAGGGCGGTGATCCCGCCAATTCTGCAACTCAGATGAGCGCCTCCGTGCAACGGCCCCCCGAGGCCGAATCTTCCAAGCGTCACGCGGTCCTGGATGCCGCGACGGGCTTGTTCACTGCCCAGGGCTACGGTGCTGTGAGCATGGATGCCATCGCCCGCGCTGCCGGCGTCTCCAAGGCGACGCTGTATGCCTATTTCCGTTCCAAGGATCAGCTCTTCGCCACCATTATCCGGGAAGCCTGCCAGTCGAACCTCGTGGTGCAGGACTTCCTGCCGGCGGAGCAGGACGATGTGCGCACGGCGCTCACCCGGCTTGCCAACCGGATGCTGCGCTTCCTGCTGGAAGAGCGGTCGCTTGCCATCCACCGCGTGGTGATCGCGGAAAGCGTCCGCTTCCCCGAGTTGGGCCGCGCTTTCTATGAAAGCGGGCCGATGACCTTCACCACCACGTTCAGCGCGTGGATCCGCGAGCAAACCGCCGCCGGACGGCTGGCGGTCACGGACCCGGTACAGGCCGCGGATCAGTTTGCCGGCATGCTGAAGTGCGGGTGCTATGGTCGGGCGGCCCTTGGCGTGGCGCCGGCTCCCACCGAGGCCGAGATCGACCGCACGGTTACCGGAGCGGTGGAGACGTTTCTGCGGGCTTATAGCGGACGGCGTTGAGGGTGGCCCATCCTGCCGGTCTTGCCCGGAGCAACGTGAAGCGAACGAGCGGCGCGGTGGGCGACAAAGTCATGGCTGGCCGGCCCCCCGGGACGGGTGCGTTGATGGCCGGGACAAGCCTGGACAAGCCCGGCCATGACGGAAAAGGGGCCGGTCATGACGGAAAGGGTCAGCATCAACGCGGGCTGGTATTCATTGCAGGAACCCCCATCGCAGCACCGCCGGTTCGGCGGTTGCCCATTTCCACCCGCGCGGGTCACGGCACACATCGATCTGGTACCAGCGCTGCGGTGCCTTCGGGCCGCTGCCGTCAGCCACCGAGAACATCACCGTCTTGCACACGGCGATCGGCGTGTTGATCAGGTCGATCACCCGCAGGTCGCCATGCTCGTTGCCGATCGGGATGGTGTGATGAATTGCCCACGGCGCGCTGCCGCCCAGCGGCAGGCCACCGGCGGTGGTGGCGATCACGTCTTGCTCGGCGCCCGCCCGTACCCGGCTGAAATACCGGACCAGGAAGTTTCCGGTGGCGCCGATGCCGATGCCAACGGCAATCCCGATAGCAGGATTTCCCGTGGCCGCCGCGCTGGCGGAGCCGCTGGCAATGCCGGCAATGGTTCCGAGGTCCTTGCAGCCCCCCAGCAGCAGTCCCGCCGCCAACAGGACTGCGCCCGCGCTTGGCGGCATCAGCCTCATTGCAGCGCGCCCCACCGCGACGTTGCCGGTTCGGCTTCAGCCCATTGCCACTGCCGTCCGTCGAAACAGATGGTGGTGGTGTAGAATTCGGTTCTCTCCGCGGCCTTGCCGCCGCTGCCCTCGATCGAAAACACGATCTCCTTGCAGAGAAAGCCAGGCGCGCTGACCGAGCGGTACACGGTCACCCGGCCATGCTCGTTGGCCTCGATCGGCAGATTGTGCACCACGCTCCAATAGCCGACCTGGCCCGGCGCCAGTGGTCCGGCCGCCGCCGCAATCCGCTCCTGCTCCACCCGATGGACCCGACGCTCCGCATATTGCAGCGCGGCATCGGCCGCCGCAGCAACACCCAGGCCGATTCCAGTCCCGACCGCCGCGTTCTTGGTGACGCCGCTGCTGATCCCGGCACTGGCCACCCCAGCCACGTCCGCGGTGGTTGCCGACAGCACCGAACTGCATCCGCTCACCGCAACGACGCAACCGAGCAGTGCGCCGGATCGGATCAGTGGATCGCGAGATCTGAGTGCCATGTGATGCCCGGACGGTGCTCGAGCCCTGCATGTCAGGGCGGGTGGTTCGACACCAAATCGAAACCGGCGTGAGCCCCGCCTTGTTCCGCCGTTGTCGCGTTCGTGAAGCGAACGGACGGGCTTCGGGCGCACCGAGCCGCTGGTAACGGCCGACGCCGCCCGTTCAGTTGGCGACGGAAGCTGAAGGAATGCGGTCGGTATCGATCTCGTTGAAGTTCCAGAAAGAGTTGAGCGCGATACGGAGCCGGTTCGGCTTGGTGCGAAAGCGCACGCCATCGTGCGGCGTCACCGGCGTGTGAGGCTGGAGGACCACGCGCCAGAAATCCGGCGCCAGAACGCAATCGTCCAGAGCCGCGCACATGTCACTGTCGAGCCGGTCGCCGCGCCAGCCGAGGCGGATCGGCAATGGCGCCAGCGCATGCACCGTCTTGCCGAAATAGGGCGCTTCGTAGGCGACGCTGGAAGACACCGTCAGCACGCCGGAAATTTGCGGCATCGCCAGCATGCGGTACACATTGTCATTGATAACCCCCAGAATATTGGGAGCGATCCCGGCGACTGCCACGAGCAGGCTGTGCTCCCGCTCGTTCGGGTGGGGCTTGAGCAGCACGGCACTATATTGCGCACATATGTCCGTGATCCGCGGCAGGTGATCCATCGCGTCGAAGAACGCGCCGCCGACGATCTGGCTGGAATCATAAGGCCGCTGCCCGAGCACCAGCAGCGTGTTGCCGGGCACGCCGGTATCGCTGATCAGGCGGCACATCGCCTCGCGCAAGCCGGCGGTCATGCTCACCTCGGCGTCTGCCACGGCCATGGCCGAAAGCGCGCACCGCGTCGCCGGATCCGAGGCACGAACCGCAAACATCAGGTCGTCCATGAAACGGATCGGGTGAACGCGCAGGTCCACGAAGGGAATCGACCAGGTCTCGAGCAGCCGCACGACATAGGGAGGCAGCTCGTAGCCGACACAAAAGCGCCCGCGCAGATACTGTGGGACGACCTGCTCGATGGTCTCCGCCACGTGGGAGGAGATCTGTTGGTAGCAGGACGCCCAGAGCGCATCCGCCGTTTCCGGCGTGCGCAGGGACGCGACCCAGGCGTTCAGCTCCGCGTGCGTGGTGGTGGTGAACAGGTCCACCGGCAGGCCGCTCGCCAGTTCGATCTGACGCCTGACGGCGTTGAACAGCCAGGCGGTCGGGCGATCGACCCCTCCGGTGCGGCCCTTGCCATCCGGCCGCAGGAAGTCCCCCAGCACCGTGACGCCACGCAGCATGACCATGTCGAAAGGGATACCCCGGCGATGACGGCGGGTTATCCGCTGCGACCGGTTACCAGCCGGCAAATCGCGACGTTACATAGCTGTGGCGACGCGCAATGATGAACGGCCCGAGGGTATGCCTCAATGAAGCTATGGTCGCTCATGGTGGAGTCCCGACTCTCGCAGTGACAGGTCGCCACGCGTATGGCAGCGTTCCGCCGCATGTTTCCAAATGCCTTCCAGACAGCTCGGCTCATTCTCCGCCACATTGCCCCGGCCGATGCGCGGCCGATCTTTGACGGATACGCCCAAGATTTCGGACGTCACGCGTTTCCTGACATGGCGGCCGCACACCCGGATCGAGCAGACCGAAGCTTATGTAGCGCGCTGCATGGAGGCGGCTTCCGCCCGCACCTACGTCCTCACCGAACGGGGAGGTGGGAAACTCATCGGCGCGTTCGATCTTCGCAATTCAGGTCGGTTTCGTCTCGGGTACGGCTATGTGTTGGCGCAATCTTCCTGGGGACAGGGATTGATGACGGAGGCTCTGACGGAAGTCGCATGCTGGGCACTCAGCCAGCCCAACATCTGGCGCATAGGTGATGTCTGCGATGTCGAGAATCGTGCTTCGGCACGCGTCATGGAGAAAGCCGGACTGACGTGCGAGGGAGTGGCGCGCCGCTGGATGATGCATCCAAATATAAGCGACGAGCCTCGCGACTGCTTTAGCTACGCCAAGGTCAGGTAATTGGACCCTCGGGACTTCATCAGTTGTGCAATGTCCAATCCGGCCAATGCCGCGCTTCTTTCCCGCTTGCCGTCCCTCGCCCTGGACCAGTGCCATTTGACGGCCGGGTGCCTCTTCCAGGCGGTCTGGAACCACTCGTCGGGACAGGCCACCAATTGGGGTATAAAAGACTACGACGTCGTCTATTTCGATGAACACGATCTATCCTGGGATGCGGAGGACGCAGTGATTCAACGCGTCGCTGCTCTGGCCGGCGATTTGGGGATCAGGGTAGAGACCCGCAACCAGGCGCGCGTTCATCTGTGGTACGAACAGCGCTTTGGAACCGGTTACCCCAAGCTTGCCTCTGCCCGAGACGGGATCGACCGTTACCTGATCGCCTGCACCTGCGTTGGCATCGAGGTAGCCTGCGGTGAGCTGTATGCGCCGAACGGCCTCCTGGATCTGGAAAGCGGCATCCTGCGAATGAACCCGCTAAATCCCCGATCGGATCTCTTTCGCCTGAAGGCTGAGAATTATCGGGCGCGTTGGCCTTGGCTCACCATCGTAGACGGAGAATCCGAGAGAATACATTCGAAGCGTCTTGATGCCTGATGCTTTTGGCTGCGCGATCGAATGTCCGAGAAGGGATCGCAGCGGTCAGTGCGCCGGCGATCGTCTATTGTGCGTCGGGCCGTTTATTATTGCGCGCCGCTGCACATAGCGTAACGGCGGGCAGGGCGGTCGCGCTGGCGCGGGAGCCGTAACGCGAGGCCATCCTGACGCCGGTGCGCCGTTCAGGACCGAGCCACCAGGAGGGACCGAGCCTTGACCGGATAGCCGGTGGCGCACGATATACCGCCGTGCCCCTGGGTCCGGTGGCAGAGTGGTGATGCAGCGGACTGCAAATCCGCGTATGGCGGTTCGATTCCGCCCCGGACCTCCACCTCGCGCCGAGGCGCAGCGCCGGCGGCGACCCCTGTCCGGAGCGCCCGTTGCGTCGCCCCTTTGCGAAACCTCCGGTCCGGTTTTCTCGCCGCGTGCGGGTCGAGATCCTGCGCAGCCGGCAGCACGTGATCTTTCTGCTGGGCGGCTGCGCGGTCGGGCTTGCGGGCGTGGTGATGGCGGTGGGAGCCACCTTCGCCTATGCGGGATTCGAGCGCCTTGTCGAGCGATGGCGACTGGCGCCGCTGCTGGTTACGCCGCTCGGCTTTGCGGCGCTGTCCTGGCTCACGCGCAAGTACTTCCCCAATGCCGAAGGCAGCGGCATTCCGCAGGCGATCGCCGCGCGCAAGCTGTGGGGACAGCGAGAACGGGGCAGGCTGGTCTCGTTGCGGCTCGGTTTGGGCAAGATTCTGCTGACGCTGGCGGGCCTGCTCTGCGGCGCGTCGATCGGACGCGAGGGACCGACCGTCCAGGTGGGTGCTTCGGTGATGTTCGCGATCGGGCGGCTGTCGCCGGCCCGGCAGCCAGGGCTGATTTTGGCCGGGGCGGCCGCCGGGATCGCCGCCGCGTTCAACACGCCGCTGGCCGGCGTGATTTTCGCGATCGAGGAAATGAGCCGCGCGTTCGATGAACGGGCGAACGGCCTCGTCATCGGGACGATCATCGCGGCGGGTATCGTGTCGGTGGCGCTGCTGGGCAACTACACGTATTTCGGCGTTACCAGTGCCGTGCTGGGCAGCGCGATCGGCTGGGCTGCGGTGCCGATTTGCGGCATCATCGGCGGCCTGCTGGGCGGCACGTTCAGCCGTATCCTCGTTGTCGCCGCGCGCGGAGCACCGGGCCGGGTCGGGGCACTGCTCAAGCGCCACCCCGTTCTGATGGCGTTGTGTTGCGGGTTGCTGGTGGCGCTGTGCGGACTGCTGTCGGGCAATACCGTGTTCGGCACCGGCTATCCGCAGGTCAAGGCCTTGATCGACAACGGAACGCCGCTGCCCCGATCGTTCGGACTGCTGAAACTGGCCGCCACCACTTTTTCGTCGATCGCCGGTATTCCGGGCGGCTTGTTCTCGCCGTCGCTTGCGGTGGGTGCCGGGCTTGGGGTCGACGTTGCAACCATGTTTCCGACCGTGCCGGTGGCGGCGATCGTGCTGTTGGGAATGGTCGGTTATTTCTCCGGGGTCGTGCAGGCACCGATCACGGCGTTTGTCATCGTTGCCGAAATGACCGCCGACCACAACATGATGGTCCCGCTGATGGCGAGCTCGCTGATCGGCACAGCGGCGTCCAGGCTGATCTGTCCGGAGGGCGTGTACCACATCCTGTCGCGCAATTACGTGAGGCTGTATGCGCCCGAGGAGGCAACCCCGGCGCCGGGTGCCGCGATCGCGGTGACACCATCGCGCGAGTGACGGTTGCGGCCGGGGCGACCGTCTTGTCCGTTCGTTCCGGAGCAGGAACCTGTGCCTAATTGTCGCACTGGCATTCCCGTCGGCACATGACCATCTCTGATCCGGCATATCGGAGTTCTGGTGCACATGACACACGAATACGACGATCCGGTAACCGAGGACGCCATCGTGAATGCGGTGCGGCTGGCTGTCCGACTGCAATCGCGGGATCAATCCGCGACGCTGGTGAACCTGGCGACCGAAGCGGTCAATACAGTGTTTTGCATGTGTGTCACCGGTGCGGCTGACGCGAGCGTTCGCGGCGTGTCGCCGACCCATGCTGGCGTCATCGCGGAGGTAATGCGCCGCGTACGTGCGGGGCGCCCGCCGGAGCCGATCGATCGCGTGCAGATAGCATCGGAGGAATCGTTTCCGGCAAGCGATCCACCGGGCTGGGTGTGGGGCTGATGACCGCGAGCGCTGGGTGCAGGTGCGGGGCTGCCTGATCGTTTCGTCTCGCCGACAGCGTTACCCGGATCGTTATAGCAACCCGCATTGAGGATGACCCATCCTACCGGTGTTGCCCGGAGCAACGTGAAGCGAACGAGCGGCGCGGTGGGCGACAAGTCGTGGATGGCCGGGACAAGCCTGGCTTGTCCCGGCCATGACGGAAAGGGTCAGCATCAACGGGGGGTTGGATTAGAGCAGCCGCCCGAGAGGCTGACTCTTCCCTCGTCGTGCCCGCGCAGGCGGGCATCCGTGCGGAGGTCGCGGGGTGCGTGAGCAGGCGTTGCATTCCCGCCTGCGCGGGAATGACGGGGGAGCGGGGATGACGGTGGATCGGCGGTCTCCGGGACGCGTGGTGTTATTGGCCCTGCTTCGCCGGCGGCTCGTTTACCACATCCAACATCAGCGCCGCGTGGGCGTAGGCACCTCCGGCACGCATCTCGGCGGCGACCCAGATTGCTTCCATCAGCTCCTGCGGTGTCGCGCCTGCATGCAGCGCCGCCTTGGTATGTCCCTTGATGCAATATGGACATTGCGTCACGTGGGCGACCGCGACGGCGATGATCTGCTTCAGCTTGCGCGGCAGCGCGCCGTCGGCGAACACCGCCTTGCCGAACGCGTCGAACGCCGCCTGCTGCGCCGGCGCCAGGCTCCGGCGCTGCTGTGAGAGTTCGTGGCTGGGCGGCGGATACATGGCATCGGTCATGACGGCCCTCCATGATGGGTTCGGGGGTGATGCGCCTGGCTGTGCCGCAGCAGCAGGTCGCGCAGGACCACCGCGTCGTTGTGCACCTCGTCGTGGGCGCTGAACACCAGCGTCACGACGCCCTGGCGCGCCAGCTCGGCGATCTCGTCCAGCATCGCTTCCTGCTGCTGGAGTTCCAGCAGATAGCGGTGCTGGAACTCCGCCCAACGAGCCGGATCGTGACCGAACCAGCGGCGCAGCTCGGTGCTCGGCGCGATCTCCTTGTACCAGTGATCGATGGCGGCATCCGCCTTGCTCACGCCGCGCGGCCATAACCGATCGACCAGGACGCGGGTGCCATCCTCCGGTGCGGGCGGCTCATAGGCGCGCTTGAGCCGGAGATGCCCGGCGGCAATCGCCTGCGCGGTCACGCCGCCCCCTCCAGCCGCGCCTCGGCACGCAGGCTGTCCAGGTCGCGACCGGCACTCGCCACCGCCAGCTTGCGGTCGCCCCGCCAGAAGCCGGCGACGAACTCGTGCGTGGCCGGATCGCCGTCGAATTCGATGCGGTCCCAACGATCGGCGTGCCCGACATAGGAGATCGTCGTGTCGTAGTGCTGGCTCCAGAAGAACGGCACGGCATCGAAGCGCTGCCGCAGTCCCAGCATGTTGCGCGCGGCGCACTGTCCCTGCCGCTCCGCCACCACCCAGTGCTCAACGCGAATGCGTTCGCCGCTATGCGGATCGGGCCAGCGGGCGATATCGCCGGCGGCGTAAATTCCCGGCACGCTGGTTTGCAGATATTCGTCCGCCAGCACGCCGCGATCGATGGCGAGCCCGGCCGCCTCGGCGAGTGCCGTCACCGGGCGTACCCCGATGCCGACGACCACCAAGTCCGCGGCCAGGCGGTCGCCGGTGGACAGCGTGACGCCGGCGGCATCGATCGCCGTCGCGGTGGCGCCAAGATGGAACACCACGCCGTGCTGTTCGTGGATCGCGCGGATCATGTCGCCGATCGCCGGACCCATGATGCGCTCCAGCGGCCGGGTTTCAGGCGCAACGACGTGCACGGCGATCCCACGGGCACGCAGGGACGCGGCGACCTCCAGGCCGATGAAGCTGGCGCCGATGACGACCGCTTGGCGGGCAGTGCTGGCGGCGGCGATCAGCGCGTCGCTGTCGGCCAGGGTGCGCAACATGTGCACGTGCGACAGATCGGCGCCTGGTATCTGCAGCCGAATGGGCTCGGCGCCGGTCGCCAGCAGCAGCGCGCCGTAGGACAGGCGGCTGCCGTCCGACAGGCGCACAGCCTTGGCGGCCGGCTCCAGCATCGCCACGGCCGTAGCGGGCTTCAGATCGATGGCGTGCTCGGCGTAGAACTCTTTCGGCCGCAGCGGGATCCAGTCCGCCTCCGCGGTGCCGGCCAGATAGTCCTTCGACAGGTTGGGGCGGTCGCAGGGCGGCGCGGGATCGGCTCCGAGCAGGGTGATCAGGCCGGCATAGCCTTCCTGTCGGAGCGTTTCGGCGGCCATGTTCCCGGCGGCACCAGCGCCGATGATGACGACCGAGTCCGGCAGGCCGGTCCCGGGCAGCGTGCGCTTCGCCGGGTCCAGCCGCTCGCGCACGAAGGCGGTGCCGTCACGCTGCTCCACGCGCCAGCATGGCACGGCATTCAGCGCCGGCGGGCGCAGCATCTCGCCGCTGCGCAGGCTGAAACAGGCATGATGCCAGGGGCAGCGGATCGTCTCGCCGACCACCAGCCCTTCGGCGAGCGGGCCGCCGTAATGCGTGCACGTCGCGCCGATCGCGAACAGTTCGGCGCCTCGGCGCAGCAGCAGTGCCGCCTCGTCGCCGACATGCCCGCGCAGCATCGCGCCATCCGCCAGCGACGCGATCGCCACGCCGTGCGTGAAATCGACCCCTTTGTCAGACGAATCGGCGGCGCCCATGGACTTCCCACTCCACCCGATGTCGGCCGCGTCGCGGCTACCAGGCTAAGGTGTGGACTCGCGCGCGCCCTCGGGCGCGTTGCACGCGATCGTGACCAATCCTCCGGCGGGGCTCCGGCGCCGGCTTTGCCAGACCCGAACGAGCCGGTATGACTGGCGCGACATTGTCATCAGGTGGCCTACCCAGATGTCTTCCGCCTCGTCCGCCGCCCGTCTCGCCGTGGATATCGGCGGCACCTTCACCGATCTCGCGCTGGAGCAAGGCACGCAGCGGTTCACGACCAAGGTGCTCACCACGCCGGCGGCGCCGGAACAGGGTGTGATGCAGGGGGTGCGCGCCGTGCTGGCCGCCGCCGGGCTGGCGCCGTCCGACATCGCCATCGTGATCCATGGCACCACGCTGGCCACCAACGCGGTGATCGAGCGCAAGGGCGCCCGCACCGCGCTGCTGACCACCGAGGGCTTCCGCGACGTGCTGGCGATGGGCACCGAGAGCCGTTACGACCAGTACGACCTGAACATCCGCCTCCCGGAGCCGCTGGTACCTCGGTATCTGCGCCTGCCCGTGCCGGAGCGCCTGGACAATGAAGGCAACGTGCTGCGTCCGCTGGATGAGGCAGCGCTGCGCGCGTTGCTGCCGCGGCTGATCGAGCAGCAGGTGGAAAGCGTCGCGGTCGGGTTCCTGCACGCGTTCGTCAACCCGGCGCATGAACTGCGCGCGCGCGACATATTGGCGCAGGAGCTGCCTGACCTTCCGGTGTCGCTCTCCTGCGAGGTGTCGCCGGAAATGCGCGAGTGGGAGCGGTTTTCCACGACCGCGGCGAACGCCTATGTGCAGCCGCTGATGACCCGCTATCTGCGCCGGCTGGAAGCGGATTTGCGGCAGACCGGCGTCAGCGCGCCGATCTTCCTGATGCTGTCCGGCGGCGGCCTGACGACGATCGAAACCGCCTGCCGTTTCCCGATCCGCCTGGTCGAAAGCGGGCCGGCGGGCGGGGCGATATTTTCCGCGTATATCGCGCGCCAATGCGGCCTGCCCAGCGTGCTGTCGTTCGACATGGGCGGCACGACGGCCAAGATCTGCCTGATCGATGACGGTCACCCGCAAACCTCGCGCAGCTTCGAAATCGCCCGGGTCGGCCGGTTCAAGAAAGGATCCGGACTGCCGCTGCGCATCCCGGTGATCGAAATGGTGGAGATCGGCGCCGGCGGCGGCAGCCTGGCGCATGTGGACACGATGGGCCGGATCGGCGTGGGACCGGAGAGCGCGGGGGCCGATCCCGGACCGGCTGCCTATGGCCGCGGCGGGCGGCTGCCGGCGGTGACCGATGCCAATCTGTTGCTGGGCCGCTATGACCCGGCGCGCTTTGCCGGCGGCACCATGCGTCTGGACGCCGGGGCGGCACGCGACGCGATGGCCACCGAAGTGGGCGTCCGGCTGGGGCTGTCGCCGGAGATGGCCGCGCTCGGCGTGATCGAGATGGTGGACGAGAACATGGCCAATGCGGCGCGCGTCCACGCGATCGAGTCCGGCAAGACGTTCGGCGGGCGCACCTTGATCGCGTTCGGCGGCGGCGGTCCGGTGCATGCGTGCCGGGTGGCGGAAAAACTCGGCATCTCCCGCGTGCTGGTGCCGTCCGGTGCCGGGGTCGGCAGCGCCATCGGGTTTCTGCGCGCGCCGGTCGGCTATGAGGTGGTGCGCAGCCTGTACCAGCGCTTCTCCAGCTTCGACGTCGCGGCGGTGAACGCGCTGCTAGAAGAGATGGCCGCCGAGGCACGCAAGGTGGTGAACGAAGGCAGCTTCGGCGCCCCCGCCACCAAATCGCGCCTGGCCTATATGCGCTATGTCGGCCAGGGACATGAAATTCCGGTGCCGTTGCCGGCGCATCGATTGACCGCCGAAGACATCCCCACACTGCGGGGACGTTACGATGTCGAGTACACGCGGTTCTATGACCGGCCGGTTCCCGGCTCGGACGTCGAGATCATGAGCTTCGCGGTCAATGTGAGTACAGTTCCCGACGCGACCCCGTCGCCCCCGACCCGATCGGAGGGTCGGATCGCGCAGCGATCCTGGTGAGGGCCCGCGCCACCAATCGGTCCGCGACACGCTTACCGGCGAAGTCGCGGACTGGGCGGTGCATGACCGGCCCTCGCTGCGCCGCGGCACGCGCATCACGGCCCCTGCCATCATCGCCGAAGACGAAACTTCCACGCTTGTCGGACCCGGCTGGTCGGCGCAGCTCAATGAGTTCGGCTATATCGAACTGACACGTCTGGATGGATGACATCATGTCGAAGGAAACCGCCGCGCTCGCGCAAATCCAGCGGCAGATCATGTGGAATCGCCTGATCGCCGTGGTCGAGGAGCAGGCGCAGACGATGATCCGCACCGCCTTCTCCACCACCGTCCGCGAGGCCGGCGATCTCTCTGCCGGCATCTTCGACCTGCAAGCGCGCATGATGGCGCAGGCAGTGACCGGCACGCCCGGCCACGTGAATTCCATGGCCGAAAGCGTCGGTCACTTCCTGCGCAAATTCCCGGCCGAAGTGATGCGGCCCGGTGACCATTACATCACCAACGATCCGTGGCTGGGCACCGGGCACCTGCACGATCTGACCGTGGTGACCCCGGCATTCCGCGACGGCCGCGTGGTCGCGCTGTTCGCCAACACGGCGCACGTGATCGATGTCGGCGGCCTCGGCATGGGGCCCGAAGGCCGCTCGGTGTTCGAGGAAGGGATCTATATCCCGATCATCCGCTGCTTCGAGCAGGGCCGCGCGAACGAAACCTTCTTCGATTTCATCCGCGCCGGATCGCGCCTGCCGGTCGAGCTTGAGGGCGACATCTATTCGCTGTGCGCCTGCAACGACGCCGGCGCCAAGCGGCTGGTCGAGATGATGGACGAATTCGCGATGGACAGCGTTGACCCGCTGGCCGCCTTCATCTTCGACAGCTCATTGCGCGCCACCCTGGCGGAGATCGCGCGACTGCCGAAGGGCACCTATCAGAACGAGATCTGGTCCGACGGTTACGAGGAACCGATCCGGCTGTCCGCCGCAATGACCATCCTGGATGACGCGATCGAGGTGGATTTCTCCGGTACCTCCGGCCTGTCGAACCGCGGCATCAACGTGCCGCCAGCCTATTGCCGCGCCTATTCCTGCTTCGGGATCAAGTGCGTGGTAGCCCCCGAAGTGCCCAACAACTGGGCCAGCCTGTCACCCTTCCACATGAAGATCCCCGAAGGCTGCATCCTGAACGCGCCGCGCCCGTACCCGGTCTCCGTGCGGCACGTGATCGGGCATCTGCTGCCCGACCTGATGATGGGATGCCTGCACCAGGCGGTACCCGACCGGGTCACGGCGGAGGGGGCGTCCTCGCTGTGGAACCCGCCGATGCGGGGCGGCGCGGCGGTTTCCGGTCAGGCGCGGAGCAACCGGCCGGTGATTGCCGATTTCGAGATCATCACCTTCAACTCTGGCGGTGCGGGGGCCCGGCGCAGCCTGGACGGGCTGAATGCGACGGCGTTTCCGTCCGGCGTGCGGACCATGCCGGTGGAAGCAACGGAGAATGTGTCGCCGCTGATTTTCTGGCGGAAGGAGCTGAAGCCGGATTCAGGCGGGGCCGGGCATACGCGCGGCGGCGTCGGACAGATCATGGAGGTCGCCACCAAGGGCGATCTGGAATTCGCGGTGAATGCAACCTTCGACCGGGTGGCGCACGCGCCGAAGGGGCGCGAGGGCGGCATGCCGGGCGCTGCTGGGATCGTGCAGTTGAAGTCCGGGGCGAAACTGCGGACCAAGGGGTTTCAGGTGATCCCGGACGGCGATCGGCTGATCCTGGAGCTGCCCGGCGGCGGCGGAATGGGCGACCCGACGGGGCGTGACCCGGAGCTGGTGGCGCGCGACGTGCGCGACGAGCTGGTTTCGCCTGATGCGGCGCGGCGGCTTTACCGGCGTGGCAAGTGAGCGGGGTCGTTTTGAGACGATCAGGGGAAGAGTCGTTGTCATGAACGACCGCGGTTACGGCGTGATCAAGCGCATCCAGGACGCCACCCAGGAAGGACGGCGCTGCTTCGCCGACCTGTAGAACCCCGACCTGCGTGGCCTCGCGGAGCGACAGAAAAAGTTTCACACGGAGCACCACGGAGGTCCCACGGAGAGCCACGGAGGGTGGTTGTTCCTCCGTGGCTCTCCGTGGAACCTCCGTGGCTCTCCGTGTGGACTCTTCCTTGATATGCTCCGAGCGGCACTGGCAGAACTTGTCCTGCAGGCGCAACGGCTTGGTTTCGCCTGATGTGGAATGCCGGCTCCGCAAATTCACCACGAAGACACGAAGGCGGCGATCGCGAAGCCGATCAGGGGTCCTCGGCCAGCAGCTCGTCCAGCGTCATCGGGCAGATTGGCGGCAACGGCAGCGGCGGCTGCCCGTCGCTTTCTTCCGGCATGATCCTCAGCGCCTTCGCATAAAGATTGCCGAGGTCGATCCGCTGCCGCATCGAGGGAGCGTAGGCTTCGGCTGCATCAAGGCGGGCGCGGCGCGCTTCGGATCGCCAATGCGGCGCATCGCGCGCCGTCGGCCACGCTGCCGCTTTGAGGTCGTGCAAAAACGCCTGGAGGATGTGCGAGCGCACCGCGCTCAACTGGCTGCGGCCCACGCACTCGATCTCCTCGACGACGTTCTCCCAGTCCACCTGGTCGTTGACGCGCTCGCCGGCCGCGATCCGGCGCAGCAACTCGGCTTGCTGTTCGCTCCAGAGCAGAACGTCGGCGTCGTAGAGATCCCTCATCGCAGCGCCCTCGCAGCGCCCAGCGTTCACCCGCAACAGTCACACAATAGGCGGCCAGGCGCCATGAAGGTCACATCGCCCGCGTCGCGGCCCGGTCAACAGACCTCGCCCGGCGGCAGTCGGCGGTGGTCGATCAGGCGGGCGTCAGGGATACCGCCGCCAGCCCCTGGCTGACGATGCCCAGCACCCGCGCGGCACCGAGCGACAGATCGATCACACGCCGACGCGACGGCAGCCGGTCGGTGATGGTCACAACCACGCTGCGGCCGTTCGCGGCCGTCACCCGAACTTTGGTGCCGAAGGGCAGCCACGGATGCGCGGCGGTCAGCGCACCCTGCTCGAACCGCCCACCGCTGGCAGTACGGCGGCCCTGATGCCGCGGCCCGTAATAGCTGGCCACGCCTTTTTCCGGCAACCACTGGGCCCCTTTCAGCGGCGAATGTGGCGCAGCACTCGCCACGCCCGGGGTTCCGGCAAGGCAGGCGCCCGCCAGCAGCCCCGGCACCAGCCGTCGCAACAATCCTGGAACAAAACGAAGAAATGCGCCGTTAAGTATTCGAAGCTCGCTGACCAAATGCGCCGACGCCCTTGCCGACAGTTCCACCAGTCCTGCAAGGGACAGCATACCGCCCCGCAATCCTCGTGTCGCAAAGAAGCCGAAACGATCATCCTTGTCTGTTGCGGTAGGCGGAACGTCCTGCTTTTGCAGCATTTATTGTCTCCCGCATTATGAAGGTCACCCGTATCACGAGGATGTTGCTGGCTTTGAACTCAGGATGCAACCCCTGAATCGACGGAAAACCACGTTTTAGCCTGTCCGCACCTTCTGCCGGAGCTCGAATTTCTGGATTTTTCCCGTCGCCGTCTTGGGTAATTCACCGAAGGTCACGTGACGCGGGCACTTGAAATGGGCCAGACGAGCGCGGCACCACCCAATAATATCAGCCGCTGTCACAGCATCCGCGCCGGGCTTCAATGCCACGAATGCGTGCGGTGTCTCGCCCCAGGTCTCGTCCGGATGGGCAACAACCGCGGCTTCCATGATATCCGGGTGCTTGTAGAGTACCTCTTCCACTTCCAGCGAGCTGATATTCTCCCCGCCGGAGATGATAATATCCTTCGCCCGATCCTTGATCTCGACATAACTGTCGGCATGCATGACCGCCAGATCACCGGTATGAAACCAACCCCCGGCCAGGACTTCGGATGTTGCTGTTGGATTCTTCAGATAACCCATCATCACCGTGTTCGACCGCAGCATCAGTTCGCCAATACTGGCGCCGTCGGCCGGAACCGGAACGAGCGTGGCCGGGTCGAGCACCGCGGCTTCCTCCAGCATCGGGTGGCCGACGCCCTGCCGGGCCATGAATCCCGCTTTCTGCTCCAGCGGAAGCTCATCCAACCCCGGCTGCCACTGACAGATGGTCGCCGGACCGTAGCTTTCGGTCAGGCCATAGAGATGCGTCACCGCGAACCCCATCGCTTCCATGCGCGCAATCACCGTGGAGGGCGGAGCGGCGCCTCCGGTGGCGATCTGCACGATTTGCGGAAAGCTGCGCCGCGCGGTGTCCGGCGCATGGATCAGCAGGTTCAGCACCACGGGCGCGGCACAGAGATGGGTGACGCCATGTTCCGCGATCGCGGTGAAGACGGGCGCCGGATCCACCCGTCGCAGACAGACATGCGTGCCGCCGGCCAGCGTCACCGCCCAGGTGTAGGTCCAGCCGTTGCAGTGGAACATCGGCAACGTCCACAGATACACGCTGCGTGGCGAGAGCTGGAAAGCCAGCGCATTGGCGCAGGCATTCAGATACGCCCCGCGATGGTGCAGCACGACGCCCTTCGGGTTGCCGGTGGTGCCGGACGTGTAGTTCAGCGAGATCGCCTGCCACTCGTTGTCCGGCAGCCGCACCGGCTGCGCGGGATCGCCGGCAGCGATGAATGTTTCGTACTCGACGGCGCCGATCCGCTGGCCGCCAGCCCCGAGCGGGTCGTCGATATCCACCACCAGCGGCCGGTGCGGCATCAGCGTCAGCGCATGCGCGGCGGTCGCCGCCAACTCGCGATCCACCAGCATCACTTTCGCCTCGCCATGCTGCAGGATGAACGCGATGGCGGCGGCGTCCAGCCGGGTGTTGAGCGGGCACAGCACCGCGCCCAGCATCGGCACCGCGTAGTGCGCCTCCAGCAATGCGGGCACGTTCGGCGCCAGCACGGCGACAGTGTCGCCTTTGCCGACGCCGGCTTCAGCCAGCGCGCCGCCAAGCCGCCGTGCACGCTCCAGGAATTGTGCATAGGTGATGCGGCGGTCGCCGTGAATGACGGCAACGCGGTCCGGATACACCCGCGCGGCGCGTAGCAGGAACGAGACCGGTGACAGCGGGACATAATTTGCCGGTGTCCGTCCGAGATCGTGATCGAAGATCGACATGTCGCGCTTCCTTGTCCGGGCCTGCTTGTTCACCTACCGTACCGGCCCACGGCGCAAGGCGGAAGATTGCGGATGGACCTGGGGCTTCAGGGCAAGACGGCGCTGGTCACCGGCGCCAGCATGGGCATCGGACGCGCGATCGCGAAGGGGCTCGCGGCGGAGGGTGTGCGCGTCGCGGCGGTCGCGCGCCGCATGGAACTGCTGCAAGCCCTGGCGCGGGAGATCGCGGCCGAGCGCAATCCGCCACCCATCCTGATCGCGCAGGACATCCTGGCCGAAGACGCGGCCGCGCGTCTGCGCGACACCGCGCTGGATCAGCTCGGCCGCATCGACATCCTGGTCAACTGCGCCGGCGGCAGCCGCCCGTTGCCGGTCGATGCGCCGGAAGAACGCTGGGTGGAAGCGATGACGCTGAACTTCACCCGCCAGCGCCAGATCACCCATGCGCTGCTGCCGCAGATGATCGAGCATCGCTGGGGCCGCATCATCAATGTTACCGGCAAGAGCGAGCCGGAGGGGCTGAACGCCGCGTTTGCCGCCAAGGCGGCGGTGCATGCCTGGGCCAAGGGCCTGTCGCGCGAGCTGGGCAAACACGGCATCACCGTCAACTCGATCCCGCCCGGCCGCATCATGAGCGAACAGATCCGACGAAACTACCCGGACGACTACCGCAAGCATTTCGCGGAGACGGAAATCCCGGTGAAATACTGGGGCGAGCCGGAAGATCTGGCGGTGCTGGCGGTGTTTCTTGCCTCGCCGCTGGCCCGCTACATCACCGGCACCGTGATCCCGGTCGATGGCGGGTTACGACGGTACCAGTTCTGACCCCGCAGCAGTCGTCACACGCGTTCCGATCGGTGGAGAAGCGGATGCCGAAGCCCATCATGAACCTCGGTGATGTCGCGTTCGATGACGTGGAGGAAAACGGACTTTACACGTCGAGCCGTGGCCAGATCAGCGATCATATCGGCGCCAGGGATCTCGGCTACAACCTCACGGTCCTGCCGCCCGGAAAGGCTCAGTGCCCGTTTCACAATCATCACGGGGAGGAAGAGATGTTCCTCATCCTGGAAGGCGAGGGCGAGCTGCGGTTCGGTGACCAGCGCCACCCGATCCGCCGGCACGACGTGATTGCGTGTCCTCCCGGCGGCCCGGAGGTCGCCCACCAGATCATCAACACCGGCACCGCCACGATGCGCTATCTGGCCCTTTCCACACGCGTCGATGTGGAGATCTGCGAGTATCCGGACTCGCGGAAGGTCATGGTGCGGGCGGGGAAGTCCGGTGAGCGGCGGCTGCGGAAATTGTTCCGCGCCGAGAACACGGTCGATTACTACGACCGCGAGCAGACTTGACACCACGCTGCGCGGGCGGAGACTCTCACTCTGTCACGCCCGCAACTCGTCATGCCGGCGAGAGCGGGCGTTCGCCTGGATTCCTTGAGTTCACACACCAAGTGCAACACCCCTGGAACCGCGGAAGATGGCCCTTTTCCTGGGGTGGAAGCGGTGCTGTGGATAAGTGGCCGTGCGAAGCGGCTTGCAGCGTCCCCGTTCCACCGAGCCACTCATCCACGGCAGAAAGCCCCGTCAGAGGGTGTTGCACTTCGAACGTGAGTTCACCTTCCCGCTTGCGCGGGAATGACGAATGTGCGGCATGCTCGACGCGGTCTGGTATAATACCGGACCGCATTGAGAATGACTCATCCTGGCGGTGTTGGTCGGTGTAACGTAAAGCGAACGAGCGGCGCGGCCGGGCCAAGCCCGGCCATGACGGGAAGGCGCCGCCGAGCGAACGATACGCTACGCCGCTCGCATCAGACTGAGCGCGCTGCCTTTGCCGCGCACCTCCGCCTCCTCGAAGTCGGCGGCGGCGATTGCCCGGTCGAGAGCGGCGCGCAGTTCCTTGGCGGTTTCCAGCGTGAGCTCGACCCCGGCCCGCGCACCTGGATCCAGGTCCGTGTTGATGAAGTCGAGCGTAATCACATCGCCCAGCGGCGCGTGGCGCGCATGGTCATAGGCAACCACGGTGCGCGATAGCGGGAACCATTCGTCCCCGCGTTTCGCCATGCCCTCTGCTCGGGTGACCTCGATGATCGACGTGCACATCTCCGCGCCTCCTACTTCGCCAGGTGCTTGCCGAAAAAGGCGAATATCTTGCTCCAGCCGTCCATTGCCTGCTCGGGGCGGTACAGGGGGCGGTGCCAATAGAAGAACCCGTGGCCGGCACCGTCATAGCGGTGGAATTCGTGCTGCTTGCCGTGCTTCTTCAGCTCAGCCTCGTGCTGGTTCACCTGTTCCGGGCTCGGTGCGCGATCGTCGTTGCCGAACAGCCCGATCAACGGGCAACTCAGGTCCTTCGTCATGTCGATCGGCGCGACCGGCGTCTTGGCGTTGAGTTCCTCCTTGCCCATCACCACCCGCCCGCCCCATAGCTCGGCGCACGCATCGATGTCCTTCCGCTGGCAGGCATAGATGAAGGCGTGGCGGCCGCCCGAGCAGGAACCGAACAGACCGACCTTGCCGTTGTGATTGGGCTGCGCACGCATCCATTTCACCGCGGCTTCGGTGTCGCCGACCATCTGGGAGTTGGCAATGCCGCCCTCGGCACGGACCTTGGCGGCGACATCGTCGGGATTGGCGTCACTGCCGCCACCTTCCCGCTCATACAGATTGGCGCAGATCGCCAGATAGCCGTGATGCGCGAACCGGCGGGTGGTCTCGATATAAAGCTCACTCCAGCCGGGCAGATGGTGGATCAGCACGACGCCGGGAAAGGGGCCGGAGCCTGATGGCTTGGCAACGTAAGCTGTTATCGGCGTTCCTTTGTCGCCTTTGATGGTCACGTTTTCGCCGGTCATGCCTCGGTAGAATGACATCGATCTTCCTCCAGGGGGCGCACCCTGGTCCTCCATCGGACCAGCGGAGGGCCGCGCCGTTATCGACAAGCAGGCCGAACTCGCGTCTCTCCCCGCGAGCATCGCGGTGGCAGTATTCGATGATCGCACACCGCGCGCAACACGCGGCAGGTGTCGGACGCGTCACGGGGCCGAAGGCGGCCCTGCCAGCACGGCACAGTCCGCCACCGCCGCGCTGTTGTTGTAGCTCGCGTCGCGCTCGGCGCGGCTCATGCTGCCCCAATCCATCGATACCCCCCTTGCTCTCCGCCCCGAGCCCCGGGCAGGGGCTCTGCCCCTGCACCCCGGCAAAGGCAAGCCTTTGCAATCCATCCGTTTGGGTTGGGTGTGAGGGGTGGGTGCCAACGCGTCTGTTACCGACAGCACCGTAGGCAGCCACCCCCCACACCCAACCCAAGTGAAGGGTTCCAAGGGCGAGCCCTTGGCGGGGTGTGGGGCAGCGCCCCGCCACTGGCGATCACCCCGCGCGTGGAGTAGTGCTCCGCCCCATGGCCCGCACCGCCACCGTCACCCGCGTCACCAGCGAAACCGATATTTCCCTCACGCTCAATCTGGATGGGAGCGGAATGGCGGAGGTCGACACCGGAATCGGCTTCCTCGATCACATGCTGACCGCACTGGCCCGTCACGCCCTGTTCGACCTCACCATCCGCGCCGCCGGCGATTTGCAGATCGATTGCCACCATACCACCGAAGATGTCGGCATCGTTCTCGGGCGCGCCTTCGCCCAGGCGATCGGCGACAAGCGCGGGATCCGCCGCTTCGGGCACGCCCTGGTGCCGATGGACGAGGCGCTGGCCGAGGCGGCGGTGGACATCTCCGGCCGCCCTTTCCTCGCCTGGCAGGTGCCGTTCGAACGCCAGCGCATCGGCGAGATGGATACCGACCTGTTCGAGGAATTCTTCCGCGCCTTCGCTACCAACGCTGCCGTCACCCTGCACCTGACGCAGCGTGCCGGCCACAACGCACACCATGTCGCCGAGGCCTGCTTCAAGGCTGCCGCGCGCGCCCTGCGCAGCGCCTCGGAACCGGACCCGCGCGCCGCCGGTACGATCCCCTCCACCAAGGGCGCCTTGTGAGAATCTACACCGCGCATCTGCGCGCCGGCGCCGCACCGAAACTGGTGCGCGAGGGGTTTTCCTGGGGGGCGCTGATCTTCGGCTGCCTGTGGCTGTTCTGGCAGGGAGCCTGGATCCCCGGTCTCCTGGCACTCGCCATGGAGGTGCTGATCGGCGTGCTCACCACCGACGCCGCCCGTCTGACCCTGGAGCTGGGGCTGGCCGTTCTGCTGGGATTGACCGGTCATGACCTGGTTCGCTGGTCAATCTTCCGAAGAGGCTATAGGCTCGTCCTCGTATTGGCCGCTCGGGATGTCGAGTCCGCGTTTGCGCGGCTCCTCGCCGTCAGACCGGACGTGGCCGGTACATTTCTCCCAGCCGGAGCAGCACGGTGAAGATCGCGGTGGTCGATTACGGCAGCGGCAATCTCGCCTCGGCGTCGCGCGCGCTTGCCTGCGCATCCGAACTGGCCGGCATCAAAACGGATATTGTCGTTACAGCCGATCCGGACCTGGTCCGGCGTGCGGACCGTATCGTGTTGCCCGGCCAGGGCGCCTTCGCCGACTGCGCCCAGGGATTGAACGCGGTGTCCGGAATGATCCCGGCGATCGAGGCGGCAACCGCGGCCGGGGCTCCGTTCCTCGGCATCTGCGTCGGCATGCAGCTCATGGCCGAGCGCGGGCTGGAGCACGCGGTCACACCCGGTTTCGGCTGGATCAGCGGCGATATCGCGGCGTTGCCCGCGCCCGGTCTGCGCCTGCCGCAAATGGGCTGGAACACGCTGGAGTTCGAACCGGACTCGCATCCTCTGCTGCATCGGCTGCAGCCTGGCGACCACGCCTATTTCGTCCACAGCTACGGCTTGCGGCAGGCGCTGCCACGCGAGGTGCTCGCCGTCACCGACTATGGCGGCCCGGTGGTCGCGATGGTGGCAACGGGCAATCGCGCTGGAACGCAATTTCACGTGGAAAAGAGCCAGCACGTCGGACTCCGTATCCTGATGAACTTCCTGCGTTGGGCTCCGTAGATGTCGTCCACGGAAAGCGTCCCGCCCGCCTCCGTTCTCGCGGTGGAGCGGATAGAGGTCTTCACCGATGACGACCTGCACGCGCTGTGCGAGGCCACGCATGCCGCCATCATCGAAGGCGGCGGGTTCGGCTGGGTCCACCCGCCCGGCCAACGCTCGCTGGAAAGCTATTACCGCGGCGTCCTGCTGGTGCCGGAGCGGCAGTTTTTCATCGCCCGGCTGAATGGGACCGTGGTCGGCTGCGCGCAGCTTGTTCGCCCACCGCGCAACAACGAGGCGCAGGCCTTCGCTGCCACATTGATGCATGCGTTCATCGCGCCCTATGCACGCGGCCACGGGCTGGCGCGGCTGCTGACCCAGCAAGTGGAGGAAGCCGCGCGGCAGACCGGATACCACGTGCTGAACCTGGACGTGCGCGAGACCCAGGCGGCCGCGATCCAGCTATACGAGTCGCTGGGTTTCGTGCGCTGGGGCGTCCACCCGTCCTATGCCCGTGTCGACGGCAAGACGATCCGTGGCTTTCACTACTACAAGCTGCTGAAGAATCCGTCGCGGCGGCGCGAGCCCGCCGCTTGACGAAGCTGACGCTCTACCCGGCAATCGACCTGAAGGACGGTGCCTGCGTCCGCCTGCGCCGGGGCGACATGGACCAGGCGACGGTCTATTCCACCGACCCGGCGGCCCAGGCACAGAGCTGGCAGCAGGCGGGATTTGCCTGGCTGCACGTGGTCGATCTGAACGGCGCGCTTGCCGGGCATCCGGTCAACGGGGCGGCGGTACGGGACATCCTCGCCGCCGTCGTCATCCCGGTGCAGCTCGGCGGCGGCATCCGCGATATGGCCAGCCTGGAAAGCTGGCTTGCCGCTGGGGTGCGCCGCGTTGTGCTGGGCAGCGCGGCGGTGAAGACGCCGGCGCTGGTGAAGCAGGCCTGCCGGGCGTTTCCCGGCCGCGTCGCGGTCGGCATCGATACGTGCGGGGGCCGCGCCGCCACCGACGGGTGGTCCGAACAATCGGACCTGGATGCAGCCGAGCTGGCGCTGCGGTTCGAGGATTGCGGCGCCGCGGCGATCATCTACACGGATATCAGCCGCGACGGCATGCTGACCGGCCTGAACCTGGAGGCAACCGCCGCCCTGGCCCGCCGCCTCTCGACGCCGGTGATCGCCTCCGGCGGGGTTGCCGGACTCGCGGACGTGGTGGCGCTGCGAGACGCGGCGCCCGGCACCAGCCTGGACGGCATGATCATCGGCCGCGCGCTGTACGACGGCCGGCTCGATCCGGCTGCGGCGCTCGCCGCCTTGCGTGAATAGTTAACCAGCCTCGACCTAAACAAGTTGCGATAGTCGTCCGGTGCCATGGGACCGGTCGCGCCCTAAATCGCGCTTCTCGCTTGCCATGCTCACGCAGCGTCATACTAAAAGGCGACAATGCTGAAGCTCCGTGTCATCCCTTGCCTTGATGTGAAGGATGGCCGGGTCGTCAAGGGCGTGAACTTCGTCGCCCTCCGCGATGCCGGTGATCCGGTGGAGCAGGCCGCCCTGTATGATGCGGCTGGCGCCGACGAGCTGTGCTTCCTCGATATCACCGCCAGCCACGAAAACCGCGACACCATCCTCGACGTGGTCTCACGCACCGCATCCCGCCTGTTCCTGCCACTGACCGTCGGCGGAGGGGTGCGCGGCACCGAGGATATCCGCCGGCTTCTGCTGGCCGGTGCGGACAAATGCAGCATGAACTCGGCGGCGGTCGCCCGGCCGGACCTGGTACGCGAAGCCGCGCGCAAGTTCGGCAGCCAGTGCGTGGTGGTGGCGGTCGATGCGAAGCGAACGTCGCCGGAGGGGTGGGAAGTGTATACGCATGGCGGGCGCCGGCCGACCGGGCTGGATGCGATCGCCTGGTGCCGCGAGGCCGCGGCCCTTGGGGCGGGCGAGATCCTGCTGACCAGCATGGACCGGGACGGCACCGGGCTGGGGTTCGACCTCGATCTGCTGCGGGCGGTTTGTGACGCGGTTCGTGTGCCGGTGATCGCCTCCGGCGGGGTCGGCACGCTGGCGCATTTCGTGGAGGGTGCGCGCGCGGGTGCCACCGGGCTGCTGGCGGCGAGCATCTTTCACTTCGGCACGTTCAGCATTGCCGACGTGAAATCGGCTCTCGCCGCCGCCGGCTTGCCGGTCAGGCTGCCACGGCAGGCCGCGTAATGGCCAAGTCGGTCAAAAAGAAGCAGGCAAAGCGGGAGCCGCTGGCCAAGCGACACCGGCGATCGAAATCGCTGCACAAGCGCGCCAAGGGAAAACCACTCCTCCCCGACACCGAGGTCGAGGTGCCCCGCCCGCCGCCACCACTGTCGATTGGTCCGGGGCCGATCGTGCTCGACCGGCTGTTCGCGGTGGTGATGGAGCGCCGGGGCGCTGATCCGGCGGTGAGCCACTCGGCCCGCCTGCTGTCGCGCGGCGTGGCGAAGGTCGCGCAGAAATTCGGCGAAGAGGCGGTCGAGTGCCTGATCGAAGGCGTGGCCGGGAATCGCGCGGCGGTGGTGACCGAAAGCGCGGACGTGCTGTACCACCTGATCGTGCTGTGGGTGGCGAGCGGGGTGCAGCCGGCCGAGGTCTGGGCCGAATTGAAGCGGCGCGAAGGTGTCAGCGGGATTGCCGAAAAGGCATCGCGCGCGCGCGCATTGCCGGTTGCCGTCGGGCTGGAGACGACGAAAATCCCCTGATACCAGGCGGCGGAAGCGGGCGAGAGTTGGATTCCCGCTTTCGCGGGAATGACGGGATGGGTCAGTCTGCGACCCATAATGTCATTCCTACGAAATCAACGCGTCCGCCGACTGGGATAAGAGGGTTATTGCTGGAGGCGGACTCGACAGAAAGCGTGAATCACGCTCTCAAGAGTCTGAAGCTCGGGGGGATTCCGATGCCGGTGAGCGGCCTGCAACCTTATGACGATGCGAACATCTTCGCGAAAATCCTGCGCGGGGAAATCCCCTGCCGGAAACTATACGAGGATGAATGGGCCTTTGCGTTCCACGACATCAGTCCGCAGGCACCGGTGCACGTGCTGATTGTGCCGAAAGGCCGCTATATTTCGTTCGCCGATTTCAGTGCAAGTGCGCGCGATGAGGAAATCGCCGGATTCGTGCGGGCGGTGGGGAAGATTGCGAAGGATCTGAACCTGGAAGCACAGGGCTATCGATTGCTGGCAAACATGGGCGAGCACGCCGGCCAGGAAGTGCCGCACTTCCACGTGCATCTGTTCGGCGGCCGGCCGCTGGGTCGGATGCTGACCGCCGCCTGAGGTGCTACGAACCCCACTCGACCATTGAAAGGGAGGCGGGCCTCTGAATGGGCCCGGCATTCGCATGCACGAGCATTCGGCTGTCATGCAGTCTCTGCCGCTCGGGAATTTGCCGGACATGCGCTATCCCGACCGGCGCATCGAAGTGCTCGACCGGCGATTCGCATTCCGCCAGGGCAACGCGGCGATCGAGCGGATCGCCAGCGGCTTCCGCTGGGCCGAGGGCCCGGTGTTCTTCCGCGACCTGAACTGTCTCATCTGGAGCGACATTCCGAACAACCGGATGCTGCGCTGGCTGGCCGAAGACGGGCATGTCAGCGTGTTCCGCTCGCCCTCCAACTATGCCAACGGCAACACCCGCGACCGCGAAGGACGGCTGGTGACCTGCGAGCACGATACACGTCGCGTCACCCGCACCGAGCATGACGGGCGCATTACCGTACTGATCGATCGGTTCCAGGGGAAACCACTGAACGCGCCCAATGATATTGTGGTGGCGAGCGACGGCGGCATCTGGTTCACCGACCCGGGCTACGGCATCGACGGACCCTATGAGGGCCATGCCGCGCCATGCGAGTTGCCGCGAAACGTGTACCGGCTGGATCCGGGTACCGGTGAGGCGCAGGTGGCGGCGGATGATTTCGCGCGTCCCAATGGCCTGTGCTTCTCACCCGACGAGCAACGCCTGTATGTCGTGGATACCGGCATCTCGCATGGTGGCCCGTCGCATGTCAGGGTGTTTGACGTGCAGGGTGGCCGGCTGCGGAACGGCCGCATCTTTGCCGACGACTTCGCGCCGGGAATGACCGATGGCATCCGCGCCGACAGTCACGGCAATATCTGGGCGGCGATGGGCTGGGGCGATCCGTCAGAGGACGGGGTGCGCTGCTACGCGCCCGACGGCACGCTGATCGGGAAGATTCACCTGCCGGAGGTCTGCGCCAATATCTGCTTCGGCGGCCGCAAGAGAGACCGGCTGTTCATGTGTGCGAGCACGTCGGTGTACGCGCTCCACCTGAACGCGGAAGGTGCCGCGGTACCCTAGTGTCCTGCCCCCGAAGTTCGCTGCTCTTCGCGGCGGACGGAGGGGACAAGCAGGCCACTGAAAACAAAGTGCTAGCCGTTACGCCCATATCTTTCGTTCAGCCACGGGGAGTCATCGATGTCGCACATCGCCTATGTGAATGGCCGCTATCTGCCGCAGCGCGAAGCTGCGGTGAACATCGAGGATCGGGGCTACCAGTTCGCCGACGGCGTGTATGAGGTTGTGCACCTCTATGATGGTCGCCTGATCGACGAGGATCGGCATCTCGGCCGCTTGGAGCGCTCGCTGCGCGAATTGCGCCTGCCATCGCCGATGGGCCGGACAGCGCTGCGCCAGGTACTGCTGGAACTGGCACGCCGCAACCGACTGCGCGACGGGTTGCTGTACATGCAGGTCACTCGCGGCGTCGCCCGTCGCGACCATGCCTTCCCCGTGGTCCCGCCGCCACCGTCGTTCGTCGCCACCATTCGCCGCATCCCGCCCTACCCGACGGACGTGACCACCTGGACGGCGAGCGCGATCACCCATCCCGATCAGCGCTGGGACCGCTGCGACATCAAGACGGTGGCGCTGACACCCAACGTGCTGGCCCGCCAGGCGGCGCGCGAGCAGGGCGCGCTCGAAGCGATCCTCGTCGATGCGGATGGCATGGTGACCGAGGGCGCCGCGACCAACTTCTGGATCGTCGATGCAACGGGCGTGCTGCGCACGCGGCATCTGGACCACGGGATTCTACCGGGTTGCACGCGCAATGCATTGCTGGAGCTGATCGGGCAGCACGGCGTTGATTTCGCCGAAGGCGCGTTCAGCGTGCAAGAAATGAATGCCGCGCGAGAGGCATTTATCACGAGTGCAACCAGCTTCGTGAAGCCGATTGTGCAGATCGATCGACATCCCGTTGGAGATGGCACGGTCGGCCCCGTAACGCGCCGGTTGTTCGATATGTTCGCGCTGCACGTGAAGGGTGGCCTGCGCAATGTCGCCTGAATCCGCTCAATGGAGTATGGTTTCGCGCGAGCAAAGCTGCCATTCTGCATGTAACGAAATAGTGGTACTAGCCAGGGATGGACGGAGTTCGAACTTAGAGCTGCGCTGGGCGGGGGGTTGATTGAGACGCTGTATCAACCAATCGTCCGGCTGGATACCGGCGGCCTTGTTGGGCTCGAAGTCCTTGCGCGCCTGAACCACCCGCGCCTCGGAACCATCCTGCCCGAGCATTTCGTGCCTCAACTCGAAGATGCCGGTCTGGCCGCGGAACTGACCGAACGGGTGGCAGGTTCCGCATTCGCCGACATCAGCACAGCTTCCATCGCGCCGTTCGACGTGACGATCGGGATCAACCTGCCGCTCGACGTGCTTTTGGTACCGGCCGCGCTCGTGCGCCTGGATGCGCAGCGCCAAGCGGCCGGGTTGCGTGCGGCGCAGGTGGTCATCGAACTCACCGAAAGCCAGCCGGTGACCGATCTGCCGGTGCTGCGTCGCGCCACCGAACGGTTTCGGGCGGCCGGGTACCGCGCCCTCATCGACGACGTCGCACCATCCGTGCCGTTCGTGGCGGAACTGATGGACATGGCGTTTTCCGGCCTGAAGCTCGACAAAGCGTTGGTACAAGCGATTCCGCATTCCACCGAGTTGCGCGCCTTTGCCCGGCGGATCATCTCGCTTGCGTCGGCACGCGGACTGACCGTCATCGCCGAGGGTGTGGAAGACCTGGCGACCTGGCGAGTGATGCGCGACATGGGTGCGCATCATGCGCAAGGATTCTTCGTGGCGTATCCGCTGGCGGCGGCGGACGTGCCCGACTGGATCCTTCACTGGCACGGGGTGCCTGCCGCCTGATATACCCAGCTTCCTGCGGAAGCTGGGTATCGTCTTTGGTTTGCGCGCCGCCGCCCGCCAACCCGGCACGCGGCATGCTCCGACGATCCCCGGAGGAAGCGAGACCTCGGGCCGCTGGCATGAATTGCCGCCATGAGCCCGATACCTGCTATTCTGTCCACATGACGGCGACGAGAACCGCGGCGCAGCCGGGCCAAGTGACGATCGGCCGCAACGATGCGTGCCCCTGCGGCAGCGGGCGCAAGTTCAAGCAATGCTGTGGAAACGCGAAGCCCGCACATGCCGACCTCGCCGCACTCACCCTTGCCGGCGGCGTGTTCGACCGCGCCGAGGATCTCCTGCGACCACGCGTTGTCGAGCCTTCGGGCGTCCCGCGCCCGGCTGCTAAAGATCGCCGTCCGGTTGCGGTCGAACGTTACGCGACCGCCGGGATGCGCGCGCTGGCCATGGGGCAGGTGCAGGAAGCCGTATCCGCATTGCATGAAGCGGTGCGGCTCGATCCGGAGGACGCGGGCCTACAGCATCGGCTCGGGCTCGCGCTCGCCGCGGCACAGGATTTCGCAGCAGCGGCAGAGGCATTCGGGCGTGCCCTGGCGCTGCGCCCGGGCTTCGCCGAGGCGCAGTACCAGCTCGCGGTGAGCCTGGACCAGCAGGGGCGGGACGCCGAAGCGATCGCCGCGTACCAGCGGGCCGTGGAGCTGACACCCCGGCTGGCCGCTGCCCTTATCCGGCTCGGCGACCTGCTGGAGCGGAACGCCCAGCCCGATCGGGCGATCGAGTGCTTTCGTCGCGCCGTCATGGCACAACCCGGCGGCCCCGACGGCCGGCTTCATCGGGTGCGGCTGCTGATGGCCGAAGGCCGGATGAACGAGGCGGAGCCGCTGCTCCGGCAGGTGGTCGCGCTGGAGCCGGGTTCCTGGGCGGGGCGCAAGATTCTGGCTGACCTGCTGACCGCGCAGGGCCGGTTCGAGGAGGCTGTTCAGTCCTTCGACGCCGCGATCGCCGCCAATCCGCGTCAGGCGCTGGCGCATTACGGGCTGGCGATGGCACGCAAGCTGACCGACGCGGACCGCTGGCGAATCGACCGCATGATCGCGCTGCTGGATGACCCGGCGTTGCCGCAAGGCGACCGCATGACACTGCATTTCGCGGCCGGCAAAGGTTTGGCCGATGTCGGCGACTATCAGGCGGCGATGCGCCATTTCGACCACGCCAACCAGATCCGCGCACAGACCGCACACTTCGACCAGGCGGCGTTCGCGGCACGGATCGATCAGTTGATTGCCGCCATCACCCCGGCGCTGCTGGCGGAACGGCGAGACTACGCAACCGACGACGAAGCACCGCTGCTGATCATCGGCATGCCGCGATCGGGCACGACCCTGGTGGAGCAGATCGTGTCCAGCCATTCGCGGATTGTGGCCGGCGGGGAGATTACCTTCTGGGTGACGCGCGATCCCGAACTGGAGCTGCGCGACCGCACCAGGTTTCAACCCGACGAAGCGCGCGCCATGGCAGCGGAGTACCTGTCCCGCCTGCGCCGGATCGGGCCCGAGGCGCGGCTTGTCACCGACAAGCTGCCGTTCAACTTCCTTCGCCTCGGCCTGATTCACATGCTGCTGCCCCGCGCCCGCATCATCCATTGCCGGCGCAACCCGATCGACACCTGCCTGTCGATCTATTCGCTGCAATTCCGGGCGCGGATGGATTTCGCCGCGAGCAAGAGCGACCTGGCATTCGTCTATCGGCAGTACGAACGTCTTATGGAGCACTGGCGGGCGGTGCTGCCGCCCGACCGGTTTCTGGACGTGGACTACGAGACGCTGGTCGCCGAACCGGCCGCGCAGACGCAGCGTCTGATCGAATTTACCGGACTTGATTGGGAGGCAGCCTGCCTGCGCCCGGAGCAGAACCAGCGCACCGTGGACACCGCCAGCATGTGGCAGGCGCGCCAGCCGGTGTACCGCGATTCGGTCGAGCGCTGGCGCCGCTACGAGCCCTGGATCGGCGAGCTACGCGATTTGCTGCCCGCCGAATAGAGCACTATCAGTATCGTCATTCCCGCGCCGGCGGGAATCGACCTTCCACCCGCTGGGCACCTCCCGCGTCGGCACGACGAACAGAGCCACCGTGTCGGCCGCCTGGTATCATACTTGACCGCATTGAGAATGACCCATCCTGCCGGTGTTGCCCGGAGTAAGGTGAAGCGAACGAGCGGCGCGGTGGGTGACAAAGTCGTGGATGGCCGGGACAAGCCGGCCAGGACGGAAAGGGGCCGGCCATGACGGAAGGGCCGGCCATGACGGAAAGGGGCCGGCCATGACGGGAAGGGTCAGCATCAACGCGGGTTGGTATTAGGCGAAATGTTACCGGTTTGCCCGCGCCCCGGTCCACACCTCGCGATACAGGGCCACGATCTCCGCCGCGCTCGGCACGCGCGGATTGTTGGCCGGGCTGCCGGACGCCAGCGCCTGTTCGGCCATCAGCGAAAGCTTCCCGTTCCACGCCGACTCGTCGAGGCCATAGGCGGGCGGCGCTGGCACCGACAATTCCTGGTTCAGCTCCTCCAATCCCGTCACCAGCCGCGCGGTGGCGGCGGCGTCATTGTCAGCAACCCGCGCGAAGCCGATGCAGCGGGCCGCCTCCGCATAGCGCGCCTCCGCCCCGCTGACCGAAAACCGCGTGACGGCGGGCAGCAGCATGGCGTTCGACAACCCGTGCGGCACATGGAAATGCGCCCCGATCGGCCGCGACATGCCATGCACCAGGGCGACCGATGCATTGGAAAATGCCAGCCCCGCCTGCGTCGCGCCCAGCATCATCCCTTCGCGCGCCGCCGCGTTGCGCGGTTCATGATAGGCGGTGCGCAGATGCCGCCCGATCAGCGCCATTGCCGACACCGCCATCGCATCGGAAAAGGGTGTCGCCCGCTTGGACACATACGCCTCCAGCGCATGCGTCAGGCTGTCGACGCCGGTATCCGCCGTGGTGCGCGGCGGCACGGTATAGGTCAGTTCGTAATCGACGATCGCCGCCAGCGGCAGCGCCCCCAGTCCGGCGATCAGCATCTTCTCGTCGCGCGCGGTGTCGGTAATCACGGTGAAGCGCGTGCACTCGCTGCCGGTGCCGGCCGTGGTGGGAACGGCGATGACCGGCACGGCGCCGCGATCGGCCGACACCGGCACCTTGTAGTCGCGCATCTTGCCGCCGCCGGCGGCGAGGATCGCCATCCCCTTGGCGGTATCGATGGAGGAGCCGCCGCCGAAACCGATCAGGCAATCGAACGTGCCGCGCAGGAATTCCGCGACGCCGGCCTCGATCACCGTGTCCGTCGGGTCGGACACCGTGTCGCTGAACACGCCCGGCTGCATGCCGGCTTCGGTCAGCGGATCGAGCGCCCGTTGGATCAACCCTGTCGAGATCATCACCGGATCGGACACGACCAGCGGTCGCGACAACCCGCATTTGCCAAGCAGCTCGGCAAGCTGGCGAACCGCACCGCCGCCGATCAGCATCAGGCGGGGCGCGGCGAAACTGGCAGTGACGGTCGTCATGGTCGAACCTCCCGAAGGCGCCGGCCCAGGATAGGACCGGCCGCCTCCGGGGTCACGCGACGGGCGACGAAATGCGGGCCAGCCTAGGCGCAGAGCGCCCCGCCGCCACGCACCACCACATGTCCGGCCAGTATCTCGGCCAGGTTGTCGAACGAGGCGTTCCAGCCATTCTGGTGGCGGCCGCGGTACTCCTCGGTGGGGAACCGTTCGTGATGCAGCGTCATTTCGGTGTGCGTTCCGACTGCAACGAACGTCACCGTGACCAGGGTATCGCCGGACCTGTCGGCGCGATTCTCCCAGGCCCAGGTGAATACCAGGCGGGCGGGCGAGTCCACCTGCCTGAAAACGCCGACGACGATATTCTCGTTGCCCGCATCATCGCGCGCCACCATGCGGTAACTGCCGCCGGGCCAGGGCTGCATTTCAGTGCATTCCATACGAACGCCGCGCGGGCCGAGCCAGTTGGCGATCTGCCGCGGATCGATCCACGCGTTGAACACTGCTTCACGGGGCGCATCGAAGGTGCGGGTGATCGTCAGCGACAGGTCAGCGTCGGGGGCGAGAGCGGATTGGTTTGCCATCGGAAATCTCCTTGGGCTTGCGGGGTTGCTCCAGGTGTTCAGCAAGTCGGTCGAAGCTTTCGTTCCAGAACTTCTTGTAGAAGGTCAGCCACTCCTCCGCCTCCGCGAGCGCCGCTGGATTCAGGCGGCAGCGCCGATGCTGGGCGTCGCGCTCCTGCACAACCAGGTTGGCACGCCGCAGCACTTTCAGATGCCGTGATATGGCGGGCAGCGAGATGGCGAACGGCGCGGCGAGTTCGTTCACCGTTGCCTCGCCTCCGGCGAGCCGCTCCAGAATGGCGCGGCGCGTCGGGTCTGCCAGTGCGGCGAAGGTGTTATCCAGGTGGGCGGTGAGCATCGTATTTATCTATTATGTTAATTAGCATATACGTTAAATATGGACACCGCCCCTGCCTGTCAAGGGTTCTTTCGTCCCGGTCTGCGCGGTGAAATAGCCCAGGCAGAGACTGAACACGCCATGCCCAGCGAAGCGGGCGTCAACCCGACCAAGGCGAGGCCATGGCGCGGCCACGGGGCACTTGCAATCGGCCTAGTGCATCCGCTTACGTGACCCACTCAAGGAGAACCGAATGGTCACCGTCACCGGCGAAAAGCTCCAGGATGCAGCGGCATTCGTCCGCTCTGAGGCACACCGCGCACCCGTGGCTGTCACCTACGCCGGCCGACCGGAGCTCGTCGTGATGTCGGTCGAGGACTATGCTCTGCTGCGGACCAATCGGCGCCTGCCCCTGCTGCGGGAGGACATGCCGCGGTCAAAGCTCGAGCGGATTGCCGGGAACCGGATGTCGGACGCGCATGGCGGCCTTGATGCGCTGATGGACGATGAATGAGTGCCGCTCCCAACCCCGCAGCTAGGCCTTGTCGTACGATACGGATTCGTCTGGGCTGGAAAAGATCGCCGACCGCCTGATGACCTCGAAGCAGTAATCGAGCCCTCGCTTGGCGAGCGGAAGGTTTTGCGTGTTACCTATCTCCCGATTTCGCATACACCTCCCCGCGAGGGAGAACAGGCAATCGTGATTCCACCTCGCGTGGCGCAGCATCTCGGCCTGACGGCACTTAGGTCGTACATCTACACCTCCTACGCGGGCGAAGACGACTGGCCTTTCGATGTGGAGCGCATTCCGCGCTCGGGCGATCGGTTTGACCACGGGTTGATCCCACCGAAGCTGTTTGCTGCTGTCGTGGCGGATTTTGCCGCTTATCTGGCGAGCCCACCCCGCCTTTGTTCACCGGCGGCCGGGATAGGCCCGCTGATCTCATACCGGACCGAATTGAGAATGACTCATCCTGCCGGTGTCGCCCGGAGCGACCTGAAGCGAACGAGCGGCGCGGTGGGCGACAAAGTCGTGGATGGCCGGGAACAAGCCCGGCCATGACGGAAAGGGGCCCGGCCATGACGGGGTGGCGGCCATGACGGAAAGGGTCAGCATCAACGCGGGTTGGTATCATTCCATCCGGAACGCATCGCTGATCCGCCGTACCGCGCCGGCGGCGTCCACCACCAGTAGGTCGAACCGCACCCCGTTCGCCCCCCAATTGGGATGCTCCGCCAGCACGATCTCCGCCGCCGCCACCAGCCGCCGGCGCTGACGCTCGGTCAACGCCACGGCCGCACCCGACAGAGTAGGCCGCGCTTTCACCTCGATGATCGCCAGCAGCCCGTCACGCTCGGCAATCAGGTCCAGTTCACCCGCCGCCGTGCGCATCCGCCGGCCGCGAACCACCCAGCCCTCGCGCTCCAGCGCGGCACACGCGGATGCCTCCGCGCTGACCCCAAGCGCCTGTGCCCGGCGCCCCCGATCCGCGCGCGGCCCGCAGTCACCCCCGCGGGTCACCCCCGCCGGGCGGCCAGTTGCGCGGCCAGGCGCAGCGCCGCGATCAGGCTGGACGGATCAGCCACCCCGCGGCCGGCAATATCGAACGCCGTGCCGTGGTCGGGCGACGTGCGCACGATCGGCAACCCGAGCGTCACGTTCACGCCGTTGCTCATGTCCAGCGTCTTCAGCGGTATCAGCCCCTGGTCGTGGTACATGCAGATCGCCACGTCGTAGCGCATGCGCGCCGCCGCGGTGAACATGGTATCCGGCGGCCATGGGCCGGAGACCTGTTCGCCCTCGGCGCGCAGCGCGTCGATTGCAGGCGCAACTATGGTGGTTTCCTCGTCGCCGAGCGCCCCGCCCTCGCCGGCATGCGGATTGAGCCCCGCCATGGCAAGGCGCGGCTGCGCAATGCCGAAATCGCGCCGCAGCGCGGCCGCCGTGGTGCGGGCGGTAGCGACGATCAGCTCGCTGCTGAGCATCGCGATCGAATCACGCAGGCTGGCATGCACCGTCACCGGCACCACGCGCAAAGCGGGACTGGCCAGCATCATCACCTGGCGTCCCATGGTGCCGGTCAGCGCGGCCAGAAACTCGGTGTGACCGGGATACGCAAATCCCGCCTGATACAGGGCGGCCTTGTTGATCGGGTTGGTCACCACGCCGGCGACGGCTCCGGCAATCGCCAATCGGGTCGCCCGCTCGATCGAGCCGATCACCGCCGACGCATTCGCCACATCGGGCTTGCCGGCGCGGGCCGGCGCTGCCAGCGGCACCGCCAGCACCGGCAGCGCCACCTGGAACACGTCCGGCGCATCCTCGCACTGCCGCACCGCGCGCACCGGCACATCCAGCCGCATAGCAGCCGCCAGTGACGACAACCGCTCGGGATCGTCCAGCGCGACGAAACCCGGGCCGGCCTCGCGCAGCGCCAGCCAGGCGCGCAAGGTCAGCTCCCCGCCGATGCCGGCAGGATCGCCCATGGTCAAGGCCAGCGGCTTCATGGCTCAGATATGCAATGCCCGGCCGTCCGCCGCCAGCGCCGCCTCCTTCACCGCCTCGCTCAACGTTGGATGCGCGTGGCAGATGCGGCCGACATCCTCCGCCGATGCACCGAACTCCATCGCCGTGGCCAGCTCGGCGATCAACGTGCCGGCGTCCGGACCGAGGATATGCGCACCGAGAATCCGATCACTCGCCTTGTCGGCGAGAACCTTCACGAACCCGTCGGTGTCTCCCATTGCCCGCGCGCGCCCGTTGGCGGTGAACGGAAATTTTCCGACCTTGTATTCCACGCCGGCGGCTTTCAGCTCTTCCTCAGTCTGGCCCACGGCTGCCACTTCCGGCCACGTGTAAACCACGCCCGGAATCACCCCGTAATTCACCTGCCCCGCCTGCCCGGCCAGCCGCTCGGCCAGCGCCACGCCCTCGTCCTCGGCCTTGTGCGCCAGCATCGGCCCGGCAATCACGTCGCCGATGGCATAGATGCCTGGCACATTGGTCGCATAGTGCGCGTCCGTCTTCACCCGCCCGCGCTCGTCGCGCGCGACACCCACCGCATCCAGCCCCACACCGTCGGTGAAGGCGCGCCGCCCGATCGACACCAACACCACGTCGGCGACGATCTGCTCCACCTTGCCGCCGCGTGACGGTTCCAGCGTCAGCGTCACGCCGTCATTGCCCTTGCGGACGGAGGTAACCTTCGTGTTGAGCCGGAACTTCAGCCCCTGCTTGACAAGAATCCGCTCGAACGATTTGGCCACCTCAGCGTCCATCGTCGGCACGATGCGTTCCAGGAACTCGATCACGGTGACCTCGGCGCCCAGCCGCCGCCACACGCTGCCCAGCTCCAGCCCGATATAGCCGCCGCCGATCACCGCCAGCCGCCGCGGCACCGCGTCCAGCTCCAGGCCCCCGGTGGAGGTGATGATCTGCCGCTCATCGACCTCGATGCCCGGCAGCGCCATGCTTTCGCTGCCGGTCGCGACGACGATATGTTTCACATTATACGAATTGCCGTTGACCTGCACCACCCCCGGCGCCGTGATGTGCGCCTCGCCCTTCAGCCAGGTCACCTTATTCTTGCGGAACAGGAACTCCACGCCTTTCACGTTGGCGGTCACCACCTCCTGCTTGCGGGCCATCATGCGCGCAAGATCGAAGCTCACCCCCTCCGCATGGATGCCGTGCGCGGCGAAGTCATGCGTCACGGCGGCATAGTTCTCCGACGATTGCAGCAGCGCCTTGGACGGAATGCAACCGATGTTCAGGCAGGTGCCGCCCAGCGTGTCGCGCTTTTCCGCGCACGCGACCTTCAGCCCGAGCTGCGCCGCCCGCAGCGCACAAACATATCCGCCGGGGCCGGAGCCGATGATCAGTACGTCGAAAGCTTCCGCGTCCATTCATTCCACCGCCGTGTGACAGACCGCCTCGATATTATGCCCGTCCGGGTCGAGCACGAACGCACCGTAATAATCTGCGTGATACTGTGGCCGCAGCCCCGGTGCGCCGTTGTCGCGCGCGCCAGTCGCCAGCGCTGCCGCATGGAATGCACGCACCTGGGCTCGATCGCGCGCCACGAACGCCACATGCACCACCCCCTCCGGCGGCTGCCCATGGACGCCGATCCAAAACCCGCCGCGGCCTCCTTCCTGGTTGAAGCCGACCGCTCCCGCCACCTCCTTGATGATCCGGATGCCTAGCGGAGCCAGTGCGGCCGCATAGAACGCCTTGCTCTTATCCAGGTCGCGCACGACAAGCCCGATATGATCGATGATCATCACGATTCCCCTTTACAGCTCCAGCAACATCCGGCGCGGATCCTCGACCGCCTCCTTCACGCGGACCAGGAACGACACCGCCTCCCGCCCGTCGACGACGCGATGATCGTACGACACCGCCAGATACATCATCGGCCGCACCTCCACCTTTCCGGCGATGGCCACCGGCCGATCCTGGATCTTGTGCATACCCAGTATCCCCGACTGCGGCGGGTTCAGAATCGGCGTTGACATGAGCGAGCCGTATACCCCGCCATTGGTGATGCTGAACGTGCCGCCGGTCAGCTCGTCCAGCTTCAACGCACCATCGCGTGCACGACGGCCGAAATCCGTCACCGCGCGTTCGATCTCGGCCAGGCCCATGCGGTCAACGTCGCGGATCACCGGCACTACCAGCCCGGCCGACCCGCCGACCGCGATGCCCATATGGACGAAATTCTTGTAAACGATATCATCGCCGTCGATCTCGGCGTTCACCGCCGGAAACTCCTTCAGGCCCGCCACGCAGGCGCGCACGAAGAAGCCCATGAAACCCAGGCGCACGCCGTGCTTCTTTTCGAACGCATCGCGGTATTCGCTGCGCAGCGTCATCACGGCGGACATGTCCACCTCGTTGAAGGTGGTCAGCATCGCGGCGGTGTTTTGCGCCTCCTTCAGGCGGGCGGCGATGGTGCGACGCAGCCGGGTCATCCGCACGCGCTGCTCGCGCTGGTCCGGCTCACGGGGCGCCTTCGCAACCGGCACGACCGGGGCGGGCGCCGGGCGGTCCAGGAATGCCAGCACATCCCCCTTGGTGATGCGCCCATCCTTGCCGCTCCCGGCACCCACATCGACCGGCGCCAGATGCTGCTCTTCCATGATCTTGGCCGCCGACGGCATCGGCGGATGGGCCGCCACGTCCGCCGGCGGCGTCGCCGGACGGGCAACCGGCCCGGTGGGACGCGGCGGCGGATTGACGCCAGGCGCCGGATTGGCGGCGGCCCGCACCTCGGGCGCCGGCCGGGTTGGGGGGGCGACTGGTGCTGCCGGTGCAGGCGTCGGTGCAGGCTTCGTTGCAGGATTCGGTGCAGCCGGGGGCGGCGCGGGGCTGGCCGCTGGTTTGGCCGAGGCCGTTGCCGCCGCACCCGCCTCCAGCACCCCGAGCAGCGCACCGACTTCAACCTCGGCCCCCTGCTCGGCGCTGATGCGGCTCAGCACCCCGGCTTCCGGTGCGTTGACCTCCACCGTCACCTTATCGGTTTCAAGTTCAACCAACGGCTCGTCGACGGCGACCTGTTCGCCTGCCTGCTTCAACCATCGCGCCACGGTGGCGGAGGTCACGCTTTCGCCCAGGGCCGGTACCTTGATCTCGGTCGCCATCGCACGCTCCCCGCTTTGCAATCGGCCCAGTTACGCCAAGCCGAGTGCCTCCGCCACCAACGCCGTCTGCTGCGCGGCATGGGTGCGTGACAGTCCGGTTGCAGGGCTGGCGGCTTCGGCGCGGCCGACAAAGCGCGGACGCCCCGGCGTGACGTCAAGCCCCTTCAGAACCTTCTCGATCCGCCGGTCCACGAACGTCCAGGCGCCCATGTTCTCTGGCTCTTCCTGGCACCAGATGATCTCCGCGTTGCGATAGGGCGCCAGCAACCGTGCCAGCGTTTTTTCCGGGAACGGATAGAGCTGCTCCACCCGCAGGATCGCCACGTCGTTGATGTTGCGCTCCCGCCGCTCCGCCAGCAGGTCGTAATAGACCTTGCCGCTGCACAGCACGACGCGGTGGACATTCTCCGCCGGGGCGATCAGCTCGGTTTCCGGGATCATCAGCCGGAAATCGCTGCCGGCCGCCATTTCATGCAGCGGCGACACCGCCAGCTTATGCCGCAGCAACGACTTCGGCGTGAACACCACCAGCGGCTTGCGGAAATTGCGCCGAAGCTGGCGGCGCAGTGCGTGAAAATAATTGGCCGGCGTGGTCAGGTTGCAGACCTGCATGTTGCGCTCGGCGCAGAGCTGCAAATACCGCTCGATCCGCGCGGAAGAATGCTCCGGCCCCTGTCCCTCATAGCCGTGCGGCAACAGCAGTGTCAGGCCGGACATGCGCAGCCACTTGGTTTCGCCCGAAGCCAGGAACTGGTCGATGATCACCTGCGCGCCATTGGCAAAGTCGCCGAACTGCGCTTCCCACAGCACCAATGTCCGCGGGTCCGCCAGCGTGTAGCCGTATTCGAACCCCAGCACGCCGGCTTCCGACAGCAGCGAGTTGTAGATTTCGATCTTTGCCTGGTCCGGCGCGATATTGTTCAGCGGCACATATTCGTTCTGGCTGGTCTGGTCGATCAGCACGGCGTGGCGCTGGCTGAACGTGCCGCGCTGGCTGTCCTCGCCCGACAGGCGCACGCGATGACCTTCCAGCAACAGCGTGCCGAACGCCAACGCCTCGCCGGTGGCCCAGTCGATGTTGTCGGCGCCATCGACCATCTGCCGCTTGGCCTCGAGCTGACGGGCGATGCGCGGATGCAGCGCAAATCCTTCCGGCACCTTGGCAAGCGCATGACCAACTTGTTTCAGCACGGACGGGTCGACGCCGGTGGTCTGTTCGGTGCGCTCGACCTCGCCTTCGTCGTGCGACAGGCCGCTCCAATGGCCCTCAAGCCAGTCCGCCTTGTTGGGCTTGTAGGATTGCGCCGCCTTGTTCGCGGCCTCCAGTGTCGCGGTGAACTCGTCCCACATCGTCTTGGCCGCATCGGCGGATACGACGCCCTCGGCGACCAGCTTTTCGGCGTACAGCGTGCGGGTCGTCTTTAGTGCGCCGATGGCGCGATACATGGTCGGCTGCGTGAAGGCGGGCTCGTCGGTTTCGTTATGACCGTGCCGACGATAGCAGACGACATCGAGCACGATGTCGGTGCCAAACCGCATGCGGAATTCCGATGCCATGCGGGCGCAGAACACCACCGCTTCCGGGTCGTCGCCGTTGACGTGCAGGATGGGCACCTGGATCGACTTGGCGACATCCGTGCAATACAGCCCGGAATAGGCGTGCGCCGGCAGGGTGGTGAAACCGATCTGGTTATTGACGACCAGATGCACGGTGCCGCCGGTGCGATAGCCAATGAGCTGGCTCATCGCCAGCGTCTCATACACCAGCCCCTGGCCGGCAAACGCGGCGTCGCCATGCATCAGGATAGCCATCACCGAACTGCGCCGATGGGTGTCGCCCGCCTGGTCCTGCCGGGCCCGTACCTTGCCGACCACGACCGGATCCACCGCCTCCAGGTGCGACGGATTAGGCTGCAGCGACAGATGTATGGAGTGGCCATCGACATCGAGGTCGGTCGAGGTGCCGAGATGGTACTTGACGTCGCCCGATCCCTGCACGTCATCGGGCTTGAAGCTTTCGCCGCCGAACTCGCTGAACAGGGCGGTGAGCGGTTTCTTCACGATGTTCACCAGCGTGTTCAGCCGACCCCGATGCGGCATGCCGATGACGATCTCGGTCACGCCTTCGGCGGCGGCCACCTGGATCATCGCGTGCAGCGCGGGAATGGTGACCTCGCCGCCTTCCAGGCCGAACCGCTTGGTGGTCACGTAGCGCTTCTGGCAGAACGCCTCGAACCCCTCCGCTTCGGTCAGTTGCTCAAGCACCGTGCGCTTCATCGGCGCGTCGAACATATGGTTCCACGGCGCGCCTTCCACCTTGCGCTGGATCCAGGCCTTCTGCTCGGGGTCCTGCATATGCATGAACTCGACGCCGACATGCTCGCAATAAGTCTCGCGCAGGATCGACATGATCTCGCGCAGGGTGGCGGTCTCGCGGCCCAGCACGTTGTCGATGAAGATCGGCCGGTCCCAGTCGCCGGCGGTGAAGCCGTAGGTCAGCGGATCGAGCTCCGCGTGCGGCTTCGGCACCTGCAATCCGAGCGGATCGAGCCGCGCTTCCAGATGGCCGCGCACGCGATAGCTGCGGATCAGCATCAGCGCACGCAGGCTACGGACGATTTCGGCCCGGTCGGGTACCGCCTGGAAGCGCGGCGCGGCAACCGGCTGAGCGCCGTTGCCGAAGGCGGTCGGGCGCGGCGCCCAGGAGGCACCGGTTGCCTCCTCCAGCACGGCACGGGATTCGTCGTTCAGCGACGCGAACAGGTCGGCGAAGCTGGGATCGACGGAATGGGGATCGGTCGCCCAGCGTGCATACAGTTCCCCCAGAAAGGCGGCATTCGCGCCGCTGAACGCCGAAGCCAGGATGTCAACGCCGGCCATGTGTGCTTGTTCTCCTGCTCTCCTGGGCCCGCTCGCATATAGATGCCCGCCTGAGAGAAGGAGTCCCGCAGCGGAACGAGCCGGGTTGCTCGCACCGCAGTCCTCGGAATGTCACGCTGGAATGTCACAACGACGGCGCCAGGAACCGTGGCTCCTGGCGCCTTCGTCAGCTCATTGAGCGACAATCGAAGTCCGGCGGGGCAAGCGCGATTGAAATGCCGTCCCGCCGCCGTCGTTTCAAGCAGTCATGCGCCCGGCGCAGGTTCCGGTTGCTCCGGCGGACGGCGCCGCTCGGACATGAATGCGTCGAACTCGGACTTGTCCCTGGCGAAGCGCAGCCGATCCAGGAAGGCTGCGAAATCCTGCTGCTCCTGCTCCAGGCGGCGCAGCGTGTCAGCGCGATAGTCGTCGAAGGCGCGGTTGCCGCTGCGCTGCTGCGCGGGCGGCTGGGTGTCGCCCTGGCAGCCCCAGCGACGGCCATGCCAATCGGCGTGACGGCGCCCGAATCCGCATCCCATGCGTCCGCTCCCTATGAAAAAGATCAACCCTGCAAGGCCGATCGGCCACCAATGGATAAACCCGAGGACTATAAGCACGATCCAGACGGGCTTGCTGTCGAGCTGACGAATCCAGGACGGTAGTCCGCCCCAACCACCCTGCGCGCCGCCCGGCCAGGGCGAGCTATCGTAGGTGCCGTGACTTGTTGTGCCTGACATGAGGCTACCCCATGTGAATGTGAAGCACATTTACATTGGGTCGCCACGAGAGCCCAGTCAAGGCCACCCTCAGCGGTTCGCCGGCGCCGGGCCGATCAGCCCGAGACCCTGCAGGTAAACCAGCACCCCGGCTTCCAGCAGGTCCTCCGGCGCCATCGGCAAGGCGCGTCTGGCGCCGTCGGCACGGCAGAACAGCGACGCAATGCCGTGCGACAGCGACCAGACATGCAGCGCCATCATCAGGGACGGCGGCCGATCGGGTTTCGGGACGCGCGCAGCCAGCAATTCGGCGGCATCGCGCAGTACCTGGAACGCCCGATCGCCTGCGGCTGACAGGTCCGGATACGCGTCGGCGGCAAGATGGGTCTCGAACATCACCGCGTAAAACGCGGGTTGGCGGCGGGCAAATTCCAGATAGGCCCGACCCAACGCCGTAAACGCCGTCATCGGGTCTGGCCGGCCCTCATCCCAGGCCGCCGCCAGCGCCTGCGTGAAATGCTCGAACCCGCGCCGGGCAACCTCGGCGAGCAGCGCGTCCGCGTCGCGGAAATGCCGGTACGGGGCAGCCGGGCTCACGCCGGCCAGCCGCGCCGCCTCGGTGATCGAAAGCCCGGCCGGCCCCTTCTCGGCGATAAGCCCCAGCGCCGCCTCGACCAGCGCCTCGCGGAGGTTGCCGTGATGATACCCGCGACGCTCGAATTGGTCGTGTCCGGACCATGTCATGGCAGGGGGTCTTACGCCGGCTCGCCCCCCTCGTCATACCGGCCGGCGATTGCAGGGGATACGCCCCCAAAATCGTATCGAACGTGCGCGGAATATGGTAGCTTGATACGACGAGCATCGTTTCAGGAGGCATCCGACATGCCGCGTGCTACATTGCGTTCGCTTGCCTTCGCCGTAACGGTCGGTCTCGGGGTGACAGCCGCAGCAGCGGCCGGGCCGTTCGACGGCACCTACAGGGGCAATCAAACCACCCTGCGTACGAACAGCAGCCCCGACTGCGCCAGCACGAACAGAACCGGCGTGGCGATCGTCATCCGGGACAGCCACTTCAACCGCCGGTGGGGCAATGGCGAGATGAGCGTGAACGTCGCCCCCGACGGAACCTTTCACGCCGAGGCACCCGTGCAGAACTCGCGCAACGCGCACTTTGCCTCGATCACCGGGAAGATCACCGGCGGCAACCTGGAGGCGGATATCGGCACCAACTTCTGCGCGTCCCACCTCTCATTGAAAAAGTCCTGATCCGCGCGGCATAAATTCAGCCCCATCGGATCGCCACCTCGCCGGAGTTTGCGGCGGCAATCGTTCCTATGATCGCCGCCGAGACTCCTGCCTGCCGCAGAGCCGCGAGGCATGCATTCGCCCGCGCGTCCGGAATCCCCGCCAGCAGGCCACCGGACGTCTGCGGATCAGCCAATAGGTCGAGTCGTGGGTCCCGCTCGCCCCCGCGGAGCCCGTTGGTCAGCACCCGCCGATTCTGCTCCGCCAGTGTGCTTTCCACGCCCTGCCGCGCCAGCACCAGCGCACCCGGCAGCAGCGGCACCGCATCGGGCCGGATGACGGCAGACACGCCCGACGCACGCAGCATCTCCAGCAGATGCCCGGCCAGTCCAAATCCGGTCACGTCGGTGCATGCCGTCACCCCGTTCGCCGCCAGCACACGCGCAGCGCCAGCATTGCTTTGCCGCATGCTGTCGATCGCTGCTTCCAGCCAGCGCGCCTTGCAGAGCCCGCGCATATGTCCCGCCAGCAGCACGCCCGTCCCCAGCGGCTTGCTCAGCACCAGCGCGTCCCCCGCCCGCAAGCCGGATTTGCGCCAGATACGCCGCGGATCGACCAGGCCGGTCACGGAAAATCCCAGCGACGGCTCCAGCGCCTCGCCCGAATGGCCGCCGACCAGCATGCATCCGTCGGCCTCCAGCACGCGCATCGCGCCTTGCATCATCGCCGCCAGGTCCGCCCGCATCTTGGCCGCCGGCATGTACGGGACCGCGGCAACCGCCAGCGCCGTCCAGGGTCGCGCGCCCATCGCATGCAGGTCCGACAGCGCGTGTGTGGCCGCAATTTCCCCAAACACGAACGGATCATCCAGGAACGCGCGGAAATGATCGACGCTCTGCACCACTGCCATGCCGGCGGGCGGGCGCAGCACCGCGGCATCGTCCGGCGTCTGCAGTCCCACCAGCAGATCCGACGACGCCGCCGCCGGCAATCCCGCCAGCACGCCCGACAGCACCTCCGCACCCACCTTCGCACCGCAGCCGCCACACCGCATGGTCTCGCCGGGCGCTGGCGCCATCCGAATCGAGTACATCCGCATCCAGCGTCGGTCGATCCAGTCCTTCCAGCGCCAGACCGGCCGTCCCCACACCGCCATCCCGTTGCGCCAGGCCAGTGCCCGCCCGTCGCCCAGCCCCAGGATCACCAGGGCCTGCTTCTGCGGCGACCAGACCTTCGGGGGGCGCCGCCGCACCGCGCGCCGCAGGTTGCGTGCCAGCACGGCCCCGGCCCGCACCGCCCAGACCCCCGCCTTGGGCCGAGGTGCACCCTCCACCGACGCACAATCGCCGGCCGCGAACACCGCCTGGTGCGAGATGCTGCGCAACGTGCGTGCCACCCGCACGCAGCCGGCCGCATCGCAGGCCAGGCCGGAGCGTGCCAGCAACTCGGGCCCGATCACGCCGGTCGCCCACAGCGCGGCGTCTGCCTCCAGGAAACTGCCGTCCGACAGCCTCAACCGCCCCTGCGACAGACCGCTGGCTTCCACGCCGCAGACGATTTCCACCCCGGCCTCGACCAACGCCGCACGCGCTACCGCCCGCGCACGCGGTGGCGCGTCTGCCAGCGGCTCGGCCGCCGCGGTGACCAGCGCCAGCCGGAGCCGCCCGCCAAACCGCCGGGCGAGAGCCAGGGCCAGCTCGGTGCCCGCGGGTCCGCCGCCCAACACGGCGATCCGCGATCCGTCCGGCAGGGACGCTTCAAGTACCGCCAGCCGGTCCAGGAACTGCCCGATCGGCTTCACCGGCACGCCGCCGCCTTCGGGCATGGCGGGAACACCACCGACATCGATCGACAGCAGGTCGAACTCCACCGCCGGCCGCCCAGCCACCTCGACCGATCGCGCAGCGAGGTCGATCCCCGTCGCTTCCACGAGGATCAGTCGCGCGCCTGCCGCCGAGGCCAGCGGCGCAAGGTCGATATGTGCCTGATCGAACCCATACTCGCCGCGGATCAGTCCGGGCAGCATGCCGGAATAGGGCGTGTGGGGCTCGCGTGCGATCAGCGTCAGCCGCACGCCCGGTTCGGTGCGCATCGCGAATCGGCGCAACACTTCCACATGCGCGTGCCCGGCGCCCAGCAGGACGAGATCGGTGGTGATCGGGGCAACCGACTGCATCGCGCCTATTCTACAAGCGTGCGCTCCGGTTATGGGAGACTGACGCCGAGTTGCGCCGGCCGCCTATCGCGATGAATGCGGCCGAACGGGGGGAGCCCTACAAGTTCGTCGATCTTGACAGATTGCTGATGGATTTCAGGGTGGACGTCGAGGCTTGGAGGGCGAGGCAATGAGCACGGTGACGAACTCGTTCGTCGTCACCGTCTCATCCCCCCGTCAAACGCTTGCCCTCACGCCGTCTTCTTCACGTTGTAGAATTGCGGCCAGCCCTCCGGCACATCCTTTATATACGACCGGAACGCGGTCGGCTGATCATACATCCCCAGCGGCACGTATGACGGGTTCTGGAAGAACTGCGCCTGCATGTCCGCGCAGATCTTCTGCTGCGCCGCCAGGTCCGGCGCGCTGAACCAGTCCGTGCGCAGCGCCTCCATCTTCGGGTCGGTCGGCCAGCCGAACCAGGCCGCATCGCCATTGCCCCGGATCGCGATATCCGGAGCCGGCGAAATGTTCCCCAGCCCGCCCAGATACGTATAGAACACGTTCCAGCCGCCCTGCTCCGGCGGCTTCTTGCTCGCCCGCCGCTGCACCACGGTGCCCCAGTCGCTCAACTGCGGGTCCACGTTCAGCCCGATCCGCTTCATCACGTCGGTCGCCACCTGCGCCTCGGCGAAGATGGCGGGATAGGACTGTGCTTCCAGCACCACGACCTTCTCGCCCTTGTACCCGGCCGCGATCAGGTCCTTCTTGATCTGCCCGTAATCCTTCGGCCCGTGTGTCACCTCCACGCCGACCGTGCTCGCCATCGGCGTGCCGGGCACGAACAGCCCCACCTCGGTCTTGATCAGGGACGGCACGGCGCCCGCCACCGCCTCCATCACCTCTTTCTGGTCGAATGCGGACAGCACCACGCGCCGGATCGCCGGGTTGTCGAACGGCGGGAATAGCTGGTTGAAGCGCAGACAGCCGATCTCCCCGGTCTTGTCCTTCACCGTCACCACGATGTTCTTGTCGGCTTGCAGCACCGGCACCAGGTCGATGATGGGCTGCTCCCACCAGTCCGCCTCGCCCTGGGTCAGCGCCGCCGACGCGGTGGACGGATCGGGGATGACGTTCCACACGACACGATCGACATACACGATCTTTGGGCCGGCATAGAAGCTCGGCGTGCCGGAGCTGCGCGGCACATAATCCGGGTTCTTCTCGCACACCGCGCGTGAGCCCGGAATCCGCTCCGACGCCACCCAGCGGAACGGCCCGCTGCCGATCGGCTCGGCGATCTGCTTCATCGGATCGGTCTGCGCGATGCGCTCCGGCATGATGGCGCAGTTGTATTGCGCCAACGCCGTCGGCAGCAGCGCGAACGGCTGCTTCAGCCGGATGCGGATCACCTTGTCGGACGGCGCGCTGATCTCGTCCGTGCGCTGCATCAGCGCCTGTCCCATCGGATCGCGCACCACCCAGCGCTTGATCGTGGCCACGCAGTCCTTCGCCAGCACCGGCGTCTTGTCGTGGAAGCGCAGCCCGTCGCGCAGCGTGATGTCCCACTGCTTGCCATCGCCGGAGACCTGGTGGCCGTCCACCATCTGCGGCTGTGTGCCGAAATCGGCGTCGTAGGCGTACAGCGTGTCGTACACCATCAACGAGAAGTTGCGGGTGACGTCCGCGGTGGTCCACACCGGATCGTAGGAAGCTAAATCCGACTGTGGAATGAAGTTGATCACGCTTTGCCCGGCGGCCCGCCCCACCCGTGGGGCTCCCAGCACCGTGGCACCCGCCAGTGCCGATTTCAGCATATCCCGACGTTTCATATTCGCGGCTCCCTGCTTCGCCATCCAAGGTTACGGCAATTCCCACCCAGATGAAATCGCCGCCCCGCGGACCAGATCGATCAGCGCACCGGCATCCGGGGGCGGCCGGCTCCCCCGCCACGCCACGTGCTGATCCGGACGCGACAGCACCAGCTTTGCCCCGCGATAGAGATTCTCCCCCGCATCCGATTCCACGTCCAGCAGCGCCATCGGTACTCCGCGCGATGCACCGGCATGGATCAAAGGATCCACGTCCACCATCCGGTCGAGCCGCAGCAGCGTGAAGCCCGGGCCAACCGCGTCGTACAGCGATCGTCCATCGCGCAGCCACAGATGCGGCGTACGACATCCGGGTACGGTGGATGGCTCGAACGAGTCCATCGTGTACGCCGGCGGCGTTTCGCCATCGTACGCGATGATCGGCGAGCGGTCGTAGAAATAGCCGAAATTCATCCCGCCGCAGCAATATTGCGGAGCGTTCAGCTCGTACACTCTTTGCCCGAACGCGCGGCGCACGGCATCACCCTCCGCCCCCGCCGCTTCGATCGCGGCTGGCACCTCGCCCCGCGCCCGTGCCAGCGAAACCGCGGTGTTCATCGCGTAGCGCGAGACCTGTTCGGTGATCGGCAGCCGTTCCGCCTCGTGCGCTGCGAGAATCGCCGGATCCGCCCATCCATCCAGCACGCCCGCCAGCATCCAGGACAGGTTCATCGCATCCGCGATCCCCGCATTCATCCCATATCCGGCGAATGGCACCCAGATATGCGCCGCGTCGCCGCAGATGAACACGCGGCCCTGGCGGAACCGGTCCGCCACCATCCGGCGACCGATCCAGTCCTCCTTGCTGATCACGCGATACGCGAACTCCGGCCCAACTCCCAGGATCAGTCGGATGCAGCGGTCGCGGTCCACCGCGTCGAATCCGGTTTCATCCGCACGCAGATAGTTATGGATCAGCCATGTCTCCCGGCCGTCAATGGCAAACATGTTCGCGCTGCGCCGCGGGTTCAGTGACTGCGTGGACCATGCCGGCGCCGCCTGCATGCGGCGGATCAGATCCGGCGCGCGGATATAGCTCGACTGCGTCCGCTGCACGACCGCATCGCCATCCAGCCGCGCACCGATGGCACGGCGCACCTCGGAATGTGCACCATCGCACCCCACCAGGTACGCGCAGTCGATCCGCACCTCGTCGCCCGCGTCCAGGTTCCGCGCCACGGCGTGGACGCCATCCGCCGCTTGCTCGAAGCTGGTCAGCTTCGTCCGGCTCATGATGCGCACACGCGGCATGGCGGCGGCCTGCGCGAACAGCACCGGTTCCAGGTAGATCTGGTTGATCCGGTGCGGCGGCTCCGGCGTCGGCCACCACCCGTCCGGCCCCGCTTTGTCGGTGTAGCGGTCCCGCCGGCACGGAATATGAATCCGCGCGAACTCGATCCCCGTCGTTGTCGTACGGAACGACACGTCATTCGGAAAATCCGCCGGCAGCGCGTCTGCCTCGCGCACCGCGCGCGCCACGCCCAACCGCCGGAACACTTCCATGGTGCGCGCGGCCACATGGTTGCATTTCACGCTCGGCGGCTCAGCGCGATCGCGTGTCTCCAGCACGGTCACGGCAATCCCACGCCACGCCAGATCCATCGCCAGCGTCAGCCCGACCGGGCCGGCGCCGACGACGAGAACCGCGGTGGTGATATTCCGCTGGAAATTCCGCTGGGCATCAGCCCGGGCAGAGCACGTTCACCAGCGCCTGCTGCCCGTTCCGCACCGCGGCCGCGGCACGCTTCAGGGCGCCGGGCAGCTCCGCCGGCCGCTCCACCCGTTCCCCGTGCCCGCCATGCGCCTCGATGATCCGCTCGAACGCCGGCGTCGGTCCCAAATCCGCCAGCAGCCGCCCGTCCTGCTCGGCTGCCGCGCCGTGCCCGTACATGTGCAGCGTCGCCCGCCGCACCGCGCCGTACTGCGTGTTATTGTACACTACCACCAGCACTGGCAGGTTCTGCGCCTGTCCGACGAAATGGCACGCGGTGGGATTGGCGAACATGTACGCCCCGTCGCCCAGCACCGCGATCACCTGACGTTTCGGCGCCGCCAGCTTGGCCCCCAACGCGGCGCCAAACCCCCAGCCCAGTCCGCTGGCAGGACTGGCGCTGAGCAGGCTGCCCGGCCCCGGAAGGGGACAATATTCCTGCCGGAACGAATACTCGTTCACCAGGATGGTATCGCCATCAACCACTTCGCGCAGGCAGTGATTCATCCATGCATGCGTGCAGGCGTCACCTTTGCCCGCGCGTTCCGCCTCCTCCGCCCATCCCTGCCGCAGCTTCGCCGACCGGGTCGCCAGCCGCGCATGGCGCTCGCCCACCTCCGGGCGCCGTTCCTCCAGCGCCCGCTCCAGCGCCTCCAGCAGCGGCAGGCTGGCCGACCGGATCGTCAGGTCGCTCGGAAAGCTGCGCATCGGGTACCGCGCATAAAGCGGGTCCTCGCCGATCTGCACGATGCGCGCGCTGGCGGGCGGCCGATCCACGCTGGGAAACCACGGCACGTCGGTCTCCCACGCCAGCACCAGGTCGGCGTCCTTCAGCAACGACCCCGGAACCGAGCCCTGGAACATCGGATGCGTCGAAGACAGCGCGAAATACCGCGCGTTGAACGGTACCACCGGCAACGCGAACCGGTCCGCCAGCCGCGCCAGCCGCTCGCTCTCGCCGGGATTTCGGCCTAGCGTTCCCGTCACGATCAACGGGTTCCGCGCCGCCGCGATCCAGTCCGCGAGTTGCTCGACGTCCGACGGCGCCGGCATCGGCGCACGTGGCCTGGCCCGCGCCGGCAACTCGCGCTCCGCCGGCGGCTCGACCGTTTCACTCAAAACCTCTCGTGGCAGGCTCAAATACACCGGCCCCGTCGGCGACGCCGTCGCCAGTTCCAGCGCGCGCGTCACCACCTCCGCGATCTGGTCCGGCCGCCGCATCTCGTAATCCCATTTGACGAACTCGCGCAGCATGCCCGCCTGGTCGTACATCTCCTGCGCCCAGTGGATATGCAGGTTGCGCGTCCCTGCCGGCCCGTTCTCCGTGATCGGTGTCCGCCCGGACGTCAGCAGCATCGGAATCTGGTCGCGGCTGGCGTCCGCCAGCGCCGCCAGCGTGTTCGCCAGCCCGACATTCACGTGCACCATCACCGCCTGTGGTCGGCCGGTTACCGCCGTGTAGCCATGCGCCATGCAGACCGCCGCATTCTCGTGCGGCACCACCATCGCCGTCGGCACACGCCGGTTGGATCGCGCGGCCCGCGCCAGCGCCTCGATGATCGGCGCGAAGTCCGTCCCCGGATTGACGAACAGATACTCGATGCCCTGGGCGGCAAGCGCATCGAGATAATCCTCGGCGGCAATCCGTTCGTGCGGTGCAACGTCCATGGCGCGGCCCTCATCGTTAGCGCAGACCGCGCTTGACCGGAATCACACCGATTCCAGGAGCGCCTGAATCTGCTCGGGAATAACAGCGCCCATACTGCGCAGACACAAATCCACATCAAGCCCCGGTGGCATGATTATACCAACCCACATTGAGGATGACCCATCCTACCGGTGTTGCCCGGAGCAACGTGAAGCGAACGAGCGGCGCGGTGGGCGACAAAGTCGTGGATGGCCGGGACAAGCCTGGACAAGCCCGGCCATGACGGAAAGGGGCCGGCCATGACGGAAAGGGTCAGCATCAACGCGGGTTTGTATTAGACGGGCCAGCCGGCCCGCTCGAACTCGCACCGGCACGACGAACAGAGTCGGCGCCTCCGCCGCTTGGCATGACAGCAACCGATGAATGTCAGAACCGCGTGCCGGTGAACGGGTCGATTCCCTTCAACTGCGGAAACGCCGCGGCGATCAGCCCGAAATCACGCAGGTTGCGGGTCGCCACCGCGGCCCCGTGCGCCATCGCCGTCGCCGCAATCGCGAGATCGCCGCCAAACCGGGGCCGCGTCGCCCGAGGATGCGTCACCGCCAGATTCCGCAGCGACGGCATGGCGGACATGCGGCCCAGTATCCGCGCCGCCGTCGCATCCAGCGGCAGCACGTCATGGCTCGCCAGGATCGCCTCCAGCCAGCCTGTCAGTTGCGACGCAAACCCAGCATCCCCCGCCGGCAGCCGTGCAATCCCATACTCGATCTCGGTGATCGTGAACGAGGTCAGCGCCAGCTCGTCCGCCGGCATGGCGGAAAACCAGCCGAGCACCTCGGGCGACGGATCAGGAAGCCGCAGTTCGCTCAGAACGTCGGTGTCGAGCACTGTCAGCACCGCTGATTCCTTTGTCGTCGCGCGGCTGCAACGCCGCCCCCGCCACCACCCGAGCCTCGCCGAGCGCCCGATCGAACGCGTCGCCCCGCTGACCGAACCGGAACGACAGCAACGCCGTCTTCAGGTTGGGGCGCGTCTGCTCGAAATACTCCTTCGACACCACGACAACCTCCCGCCCGTCGCGCCGCCGCACGAACTGCGGACGGCCTTCCACCGCCGCATCGACCAATTCAGAAAACCGGTGCCGCGCCGCGGCCGCCTGCCAAGTGTCCGTCATGACCCCGTCATCTAGGATGTGTCGCGCTGGGTGTCAACCTTTAATTGTCACTTTAGTCGTCACTTGAGCCGCGCTTCCTCCAGCAGATCCTGCGCCCGATACAGCCCCACCGCCGCGCGTACCAGCGCTGGCGCAATCCGCGCATACGGCAGCGGGCGCATGCCTTCGCGCGGAAACTTCGTCTCCCCCGCACCCAGCACCAGCGCCGCCAAATCTCGCCCCATCATCGTCGCCGCCGCAATGCCCCGGCCATTATAACCAAGCCCGGCAAACAACCCCGGCGCCAGCTCATGCAGCCGCGGCACATGGTCCGGCGTCATCGCCACCCATCCGCTCCAGCCCTGTTCCCACGCCACCCGATCGAGCTGCGGAAACAAGCGCATCACCCGCGCATTCACCGCCCGCCAGTCCGGCGATGATTCCGGCCCCGTCACCGGCCCATGCCCGCTCGCATGCAGCCGCCCGTCCGGCAGCAGCCGCACCGCCGAAAACAACCGCCGCGTATCCGTCAGCGACTGCCCCTCCGGCAAAATCGAGCGCCGCACATTGTCCGACAGCGGCGCGCTGACGAACCCGTGCCCGCGGACCGGAATCACGCTCTGCGCCAGCCCCGGCCATAGCGGGGTCGTATAGGCGTTGGTTGCAATAATAACCAAATCCGCCGTCACCGCGTGCCCGCCGCCCACCACCAGTCGCCAGCGCCCCGCATCCCGGGCCAGCGACTGTACCGGCGACTGCTCGTGCAGCCTGACACCGGCCGCCGCCGCCGCCTTCGCCAGCCCGCGCACATACGCGTAAGGATTGATGTGCCCACCGCGCCGATCGATCAGCGCCGTGCGATACAGCGCCGATCCGATAATCTCGGTGCAGCGCGCGCCGTCCAGCATCTCCACCGGGCCACCGCGCTGCTGCCAGAACTTGGCCCGCCGCTCCAGCCCCCGTTGCCCCGCCGGCGAGTGCGCCGCGAAGATCAACCCGGTCCGCACCGGCCAGCAGGCGATCCGGTGCTTCTCGATCAGCCCGAACACCAGGTCCGGCCCCGCCGCCACCGCCTCGATCACGCGCGCCGCATCCTGCCCGTACCGCCGCGCCAGCGCGTCCTCGCCAATCTTCAGGTACGGCACCACCTGCCCGAACGCGCGGCCGGACGCGCCCCAGCCCACGTACTTCGCCTCCAGCACCGCCACCTCGGCACCGGCCTCCGCCAGGTGCAGCGCCGCCGAGATGCCGGTGAACCCGCCGCCGATCACCACGACCGGCGCACGGAACAACTCGGTCACCGGGTCGGCAGGCAGCGGCTCCGGCGCGGCGCGGACATACGCCGCCGGAGGAGCATTACGGTCAGAGAGGGGTCGATACGGCATGGCTCCCCAACCATGCGACCGGATTGTCGGGTGCGGCAACCTTCGGTAATCCCGCCGCTGAACCGAAGGGCCGAGGCATGACCCCCAATACCAAGCGCGTGTTCTGCGTGAACCATCCGCCGCATCCGGTGTTCGACGAGATTCTCGCCCGCCGCCCCGACGTCCAGCTCGATCGCCTGGTCAACGACAGCCCGGACCACCTTGCCGAACCGATCCTCGCCGCCGCGCACGTCTACCAGATCGGCGCCACACGCGATGAATTGGTGCAGCAATATCACGGCACGGCCGAGCTGCTTGCTCGCACGCCGAACCTGCTGGCGATCTCCTCCAACGGCGCCGGCTACGACACGGTCGATGTCGACGCCTGCACCCGGGCCGGCGTCGCGGTGGTCAACCAGACCGGCGGCAACAAGGAAGGCGTCGCCGAGCACGTGATGGCGATGATGCTGGCGCTGTCGAAGCGCATCATGGAGACTGATCGTTTCATGCGCCGCCAGCCCGGCATTCCGCGCGTCGCCTACATGGGTCACAACATCCAGGGCCGCACCATCGGCATCGTCGGCATTGGCAATATCGGCAGCCGCGTCGCGGAGCTGTGCCGCGGATTGTTTCAGATGCGCGTGCTGGCTTACGACCCGTATCTCGATGGTGACGAAATCACCGCCCGTGGCGCTGAGAAAGTCGCGCTCGATCAGCTTTTGCGCGAGTCCGATTACGTGTCGATCAACTGCCCGCGCACGTCCGAAACGCGCGGCATGATCGGCGCACGCGAATACGCGCTGATGAGATCAGGCGCCTATTTCATCACCACCGCGCGCGGCGGCATCCACGACGAAGCCGCCCTGGCCGACGCACTGGCGGCCGGCAAGCTGGCGGGCGCCGGACTGGACGTATGGGAAAAAGAGCCGCCTGACCCCGCGCACAAGCTGCTGCAATTCGACACCGTGCTGGTCAGCCCCCACACGGCCGGGGTGACGCACGAATCCCGCCAGAACATGGGCCGCTACGCCGCCGAGCAGATCCTGCGGATGCTCGACGGCAAACGGCCACCCCGACTGGTCAATCCGCAGGTCTGGCCACTTTACCGCGAACGCTTCGCAGGCATCCTAGGGTTCGCGGCGGAGGCGTGAACTCTACGTAGCGAATTGGCAGCCTATTGGCGCGGACTATCGCTCGATCATGGCTCGAACTTTGGCGCCGAGGGCGTCGAGAGCGAAGGGTTTCGTCAGCATGTCCATGCCCGGATCGAGAAAATCGCCTCGGATCGTGGCGTTCTCGGCGTATCCGGTCACGAAAAGCACCTTTAGATCGGGTCGTGTGGAGCGGGCGATTTCCGCCAACTTCCGGCCATTGATGTGCGGCAACATGACGTCAGACACCATAAGGTCGATCCGACGGTCTGATTGTAGAAGGGGAATCGCCGGACGGGCGTCCGACGCCAACAGGACATTATAGCCCAGTTCCTCCAAGACGTCGGCGAGGACCAGCCGTACCGTCGCATCGTCTTCCACAACGAGGATCGTTTCCCCCTGTCCCCGGGGCGCTTCTTCCGCGGGCTTTTCCAAGACCACCGCGTCTTGCAGGGCGCGGGGTAGGTAAAGCTTGACGGTCGTACCGTGCCCGACCTCGCTATAGATGCGAAGATGACCGCGGGTCTGCTTGGCGAAGCCATAAACCATCGAGAGTCCCAGGCCCGTACCCTCTCCGACCGGCTTGGTCGTGAAGAACGGATCGATCGCCTTCGCCACGATGTCGGCCGGCATGCCCGAACCCGTGTCTGAAACCCCGATCACCACATAGTCGCCCGGATCAACATGGTCTTCACGTGAGGTATAGGCTGCATCGAGACGGACGTTCGTGGTTTCGATTGTCAGGCGGCCGCCATCCGGCATTGCATCGCGCGCATTGATCGCGAGATTCAGCACGGCGCTCTCGAGTTGATTGGCATCGGTGAAGGCAGTCCAGAGGTTCGGGGCGAGCGAGCATTTCAGCTCAATATGCTCGCCCAAGGTCCGATGCAGAAGATCCTCTGCGTTCGTAACAAGGCGATTGATATCGTTCGGCCTGATGTCCAGCGACTGCCGCCGCGCAAAGGCAAGGAGACGATGCGTCAGCGCTCCGCCCCGCTGAGCGGAGGTCGACGCCGCATCCATGAAACGCGGAATCTCATCAAGCCGGTTTGTCGCCATGCGCCTGCGAACAATGTCGAGCGAGCCGATGATGCCGGTCAAAAGATTGTTGAAGTCGTGGGCGATGCCGCCGGTAAGTTGGCCCACCGCCTCCATTTTCTGCGATTGACGTAGGGCCTCTTGAGCTGCCGCCAGTTCCATTTCCGCGGCTCGCTCGGCAGTAATGTCCCGGCCGGTGCAATAGACATAGCCATCCTCAGGAATGCCGATCCACGAAATCCAGCGATAGCTGCCGTCCTTGCAGCGGTATCGATTGGCGAAGCGCAGCGCCGGCTGGCCAACTTGCGTCAGTTCGAAGCCGGCGCGTGTGTGCTCCAGGTCGTCGGGGTGCAGCAGCTCGAAAATCGACATGCTGACGACCTCTTCTTCGGTCCATCCCAGCACGCTTTCCCATGCCGGGTTGGCCGTTTCGAAATATCCTTTTGAATTCAGCGCCCCGAGCAGATCGGGACTCAACTTCCACGTCAGACCGCGCGCCTGCGCGCGCTCAATCACCTGGTGTTCGAGATCCGCGTTCAGTTGCCGCAGACGAGCTTCAGATGCCCGCAGCGCTTGCTCCGAACTATGTCGGTCAGTGATGTCGACCCCTTCGACAAAAATCGAGGTGACATTGCCAGCCTCGTCCTTGATCGGCTGGTAGACGAAATCCAGATAGCGTGTTTCGCCAGGTCCTCCCGGAGAGTGCTGAAGGACGATTTCCACGTCTTTCCCGACAAACGCTTCGCCCGTTGCAAAAACGCTGTCGAGCAAGTCAATGAAGCCCTGGCGTTCAACCTCGGGAATCGCCTCCCGAACGGTCAAGCCGATCACATCCCGATGCCCGATCAGTTGCTGATAGGCAGGGTTGGTCAGCACGAACCGATGTTCAGGACCCTGAAGGAGTGCAGAGAAACTCGGCGACCGAACAAACATCTCCCGGAGCCGGAGAACCTGCTCGCCGGCGTCGGGTAACTCCCAACCCTGGCTACTCGCATTCCTCATTTGTCCAGTTTACCCAAAAGGCGCCCCTCGGTCACCGCGTCCAACGACCGGAAGCCGCCATCCTAACCGGCTCCGCCGCCCCAGAAATGACGGTAGGCGTCCGCTTTGCCGGGGATTTTCGCACAGCCTGCCCTGGACCCCCACCAGAGGGCGGAGCCCTGGCACCGCTTGACCCCTGGCCACCGCCGGTTATCCATCCCCCAGCACCCCACCGGGAGGACTGAACCCATGCGCGCCTGGGCCGTTATCGAGAACGGAGCCCCGCTCCAGGAAATCGAGTTCCCCACTCCCGAACCCAAAGGCACCGAGGTCCTGCTGCAGGTCACCCATTGCGGCGTCTGTCACTCCGACCTGCACATCTGGGAAGGCTATTACGATCTCGGCGGCGGGCAGAAAATGTCGCTGAAGGATCGTGGCGTCGTCCTTCCCCTCGCCATGGGCCACGAGGTCGTCGGCCGCGTCGTCAAGCTCGGCCCCGACGCCACCGGCGTAAAGCCCGGCGATCTGCGCATCGTGTTCCCCTGGGTCGGCTGTGGCACGTGCGCCGCCTGTCGCGCCGAGGAAGACAACATGTGCCTCACCCCGCGCAGCCTCGGCGTCTATCAGAACGGCGGCTACGCCACCCATGTCGTCGCCCCGCACCCGCGCCACCTGGTCGATCCCGGCAAGCTCGATCCCGCCGTCGCCGCCACCTACGCCTGCTCCGGCATCACCGTCTATTCCGCCATCCGCAAGCTCATGCCGATGGACCCCAATGAGCCCATCGTGGTCGTCGGCGCCGGCGGCCTCGGCCTCAACGCGCTCGCCGTGCTGCGCGGCCTCAACCACCGCAACACCATCGTCGTCGATGTCAGCGAGGAAAAACGCCAGGCCGCCCTCAAAGCCGGCGCCACCAAGGTGGTGGACGCCAGCGCCCCCGATGTCCGCAAGCGCATCCTGGAAGCCGCCGGCGGCCCCGTCCTGGGCGTGGTCGATCTCGTCAACGGCACCCAGACCGCCCGCTTCGCCTTCGACGCCCTGCGCAAGGGCGGCAAGCTCGTCCAGGTCGGCCTGTTCGGCGGCGAACTGACCGTGGCGCTGCCGCTGATGGCGATCCGCGCCCTCACCGTCCAGGGCAGCTATGTCGGCAACCCCAAGGAACTGCGCGAACTGGTCAAGCTCGCCCAGGACGGCACCCTGCCGCCGCTCCCGGTCACCACCGTCCCGCAGTCGCAGGCCAACGACGCGCTGATGCGCCTGCGTGACGGCAAGGTAACCGGCCGTCTGGTCCTGCGCGCCGAGGCGGCGTGACATGATGGCACCGCCGCACGGCATCCGCCGCTCGATCGTCCTGCGCCGCCGCCCGTCCAGCAGCCCCCAGCGCGCCGACTTCGAGATGCGCGAAGAAGCGATCCCCACCGCCGAGCCCGGCCAGGTGGTGACCCGCACCATCTGGCTCTCGATCGACCCGTACATGCGCGGCCGCATCTCCGACCGCAAATCCTACGCCCCGCCCGTGCAGATCGGCGAGATCATGACAGGTGAAACCGTCGGCGAGGTGATCGCATCCGCCGATCCCGGCTTCTCGCCCGGCGACGTCGTGCTCGGCGCGCGCGGCTGGTCGACCCATCTCGTCACCAAGGCGGACCGGCTGACCAGGCTCGACCCGCACGGACCGCCCCACTCCACGTATCTCGGTGTGCTCGGCATGCCCGGCACCACCGCCTAGTCCGGCATGACCGACATCGGCCGCCCCAAGTCCGGCGAGACCGTCGTCATCTCCGCCGCGTCCGGCGCGGTCGGCTCGGTTGCCGGCCAGTTGGCGAAACGCGCCGGCGCCCGCGTGGTCGGCATCGCCGGGGGCGCGGAGAAGTGCCTGTTCGTGCAGGAAGAGCTCGGCTTCGACGATTGCGTCGATCACCGCACCCTGGACCTCGCCGCGGAGCTTGCCGCCGCCTGCCCCAACGGCATCGACGTCTATTGGGAGAATGTCGGCGGCCGCGTGCAGGCCGCCGCCTTCAATCTGCTCAACCCGTTCGCGCGTGTCGTGATGTGCGGCATGGCCGCGCAATACAACGATGCCGAATTCCCCGCCGGCCCCAATCTCGGCTTCGTCGTCGGCAAGCGCGTGCTGATCCAGGGCATGATCGTCTCCGACAAGCCCGAGCGCTTCGCCGAATGGCGCAACCTGGCGACGCCCTGGGTGATGGACGGCAGCCTGCGTTACCGCGAGGATGAGGTTGAAGGGCTGGAACGCGCCCCGGAGGCACTGGCCGGCATTCTCGGCGGACGCAATTTCGGCAAGCTGCTGGTGCGGGTCGGCCGCGACCCCGCGTGAAGGAGCCGACCATGGACGCAAGCCTCGCCGCAACGCTCGCCGAGTGGCGCCGCCACCTGCACGCCAACCCGGAACTGTCGAACCAGGAATCGGACACCGCCGCGTTTGTCGCCGCGCGTCTGACCGAGTTCGGCATCCCATTCGTGACTGGTATCGGCGGGCATGGAATTGTCGCCAGCATCAGCCGCGGCCAGTCCAACCGCAGCGTCGGCCTGCGGGCCGACATGGACGCGCTGCCGATCACCGAAACCACCGGGCTGCCGTACGCTTCGCAAAAACCCGGCGTGATGCACGCCTGCGGCCACGACGGCCACACCACGTCGCTGCTGGGCGCCGCCGCGCTGCTGGCACGCGACCCGTCCTGGACCGGCACCGTCCACCTGGTCTTCCAACCGGCCGAGGAAGGCGGCGGTGGCGCGAAGAACATGCTCGCCGACGGCCTGTTCACCCGGTTTCCGATGGAACGTATCTTCGGCTACCACAACTGGCCCGGCCTGCCGCCGGGCACCGTGGCGGTACACGACGGCGCCGTGATGGCGGCCGGCGGCCGGCTGGAATTTCGTGTGCGCGGCAAGTCCGGCCATGCCGCCATCCCGCATCACACCCGCGACCCCATGGTCGCGGCGGCGCACCTGCTGATCGCGCTGCAAACCGTCGTATCGCGGGAAACCAGCCCACTGGACGCCGCGGTGATTTCCTTCGGTATCATCGAGGCGGGCCACGCTGCCAACCAGATCGCCGACGAGGTCGTCATGCGCGGCACCATGCGCAGCCTGCGCCCGGAAATCCGCACCGCGATGGATGACAGCATGCGACGTATCGCGGCCGGCGTCGGCCCAGACCTTCGGCGTGGAGATCGACGTCGCCATCCGTCACGGCAACGTCGTCACCATGAACCACAAGCCGGACGCCGACCTCGCTGCCTCCGCCGCCGCCCAGGCCGGCCTGTCCGTTCGCCGCGACCTGCCCCCCGCCATGACCGGCGAGGACTTTTCCTGGTACCTGGCCGAAAAGCCCGGCGCCTTCGTCTGGATCGGCAATGGCGACAGCCCCGAGCTGCACAATTCCGGTTACAACTACAACGACTCGATCCTGCCCGCCGCCGCGTCCTACCTGGCCGGGGTGGCGCGCCGGGCGCTGGAGGGCTAGGCTCATAGAGCCGCCTTACTTATCTTTCGAAGGGGCAGGTTTAACGCCGCTGCCAGTATTGGGGGGTGGCCCTGACGGAGTACCGGAGCCGGCTGGAATGTGGCCGCCTTGCGGCTTTCCTGTCCCGCCCCCCGGCACATATCCCTTCTGAAGGGGCACATATCCGTCATTTGCGAGACCTCGACGGTCTGTCGGTTTGCCAGTCAACTTAGACTCCTACCGTTTCGGGGAAGAATTCGATGCAGCGAATCTCTCCAGATAAAATCAGCACGCCACGCTGCGGGATGTCTTTCCAAATATCATGCTCATCCAACCCATACATCCGCTCGATATAGAGGTCTTCGCTCCTTCGGGTCAGACGATGCAAAAGATCCGGTGCCGCAAAAACCTGCTACTTTGCTTCCATCTTTCAACGTGACCAGCACCCAACAGGCGTCAAGTCCTCCGAACGTCCTATCCCAAGCAGTCGGCATGACGTGGACAACTCGGATGCCCAGTTTACCCAGGACTCGACGAGACCATCCCTTACTAGCATTCAAGCCAAGCAGAAAGCCGAATAGGGCTGGGCCAATGATGATCCAGCCAAGCCAACTACCTGCTCGCTGATAAGGTGCGAGGCCTGCACGCTCAACGCGCTTACGAATGGAACCGATAGCCCATACCAAATAAGAGAAAGCGCAAAAAGAGTCAGGATTAAGTCCTTGATCTCAATACGTCCAGTCAGAAACTGTGCTCTGACAAACATGGCCACGAGGCCAGGGACGATGAACACAGCGACAAGCGTCAACTGCTCCAGAGATTTTATCTCACCCATCAAAAAACTGACTTGAGAACTCGCAAACGGACAGCGTCGCCTTCCGCGGCGCCCTTCGAAACCATTACGCGACGCATTCGGGTAACGCAAGCAGATTGTCGTTGCAGTGGCCGTGGGGCTGAGCAGGCGCCCGGCTGTTGCTGGTGCGTCGGCCGTGTCAAATACCCCTGCCCTTTGCCCTGCTCGTCATCGCCGGAGTCGCCACACCTGGATCAGCTTCTCCTAGGCGCGCAATTTCTGCTGCTCTGCAACCAGGTCGGCGACGCGAGCACCGCCCGCCTGTTTCGGCCGTGCCATGAAATCCCGGATGAGTTCTCCCGCATTATCATCACGACTTCCCATGTCTCGGCATATGCTGGCGCAACACCTCGTTGATGAGCACCTGCCAGCCGGGACCTTCCTGACGATAGGCATTCAGCACGTCCGGGTCGAGCCGCAGCGTCTGGTTGACCTTGCGGTTTGGCTTCGCTGGGCGACCGCCGCGGCGCAGCGCTTGCACCGCCTCTGCGCCGAATTTCTCCGCGATAATCTCCAGCGCAGGTCGCGCTGTGCGAATCTGTTCGCGCGTCCATTCGGGATTTTCGTCGTCGGGTCTTGAGGCCGCGTCATCCTTTTTCCTGCTCATACCACTTCATCTCCTTCCGATTGGCTTTGCGGAAGCTGATTACGTGCAGCGCATCGGCGCGGATCGTGACCACGGCCGCATGCAACCGCCACCCCAGGAACGCCAGCACTTGGATGCGCGTCTCGCCGTAATCCTTGCGCGTGTCTTCCTGCGACACGGCCGTCTCCCAGTCGAGTTCGGCTACCCGCTCGAACGACAGGCCACGTTCCGCGATGTTCCGGGCGTTCTTCGCCGGATCGAACGTCAGCCGCATATTAGTTAACGCTACAGCGAAAACCCCTCTAAGTCAAGGCTATCCGCCGTAACGGAAACCTGCCGCCTGCCACGAGCGGGTTGCCTCTCTTGCCGTCAATGCCGGGCATTTGTCGGAAGTGCGTCAGTTTGAATTTAATGGACGACGTCGCGGAAGATTGCCCGACCGACCGCGATGCCGCTCCGTCTCCTCGCGCACCTCCGCCTCGATCGCATCCAGCAGCCGCACCGGGAAATACCGTGGCACGCCCTCGCAGATGAACACCATCCGGCTCTGCCGGTCCGCTGAGGGCCACTGATCGAGCCATTCCGGCTCCGATATGCTGTGCCGCACGACATGGATCACCGCCGGACGGCCGGGCATTTCCTCCACTTCGACCAGCCCCTTCAGCCGCAGCAGCTTCGCGCCGCAATTCTCCGCCAGCGCCTCCAGCCACATTGCCAGGGCCAGCGCCGGAACTGGCCGCTCTCGCTGCAGCACGAACGTCTCGATCGCACCGTCATGCGCCGCCCGTCCGAACGCGCGCCCGGCCGGCGGCGGCACCGCCGCCAGCCGCGCCGCCCGCTGCTGCGCCGTTGCGCCGCCGAGCAGCAGCTCCGGCGCCAGCTCGCCGCGCACCGCGGCCAGCAACGGCGCACCCGGGTTCAGCGCCGCCAGCGCTGCCTCCAGGCTCGCCGTTCCTGACATCAGATCCCGCTTCGTCACCAGCAGCCGGTCGGCCAGCGCCACCTGCCGCCGTGCCTCGGCGTGCTGGCGCAGGTTCGCCGCCCCGTTCACCGCATCAACCAGCGTCACCACAAACTCGATCCGGTGCCCCCGGCCGATATCGGGATCGGTGATCAGCACCTGCAGGATCGGCACCGGGTCCGCCAGGCCGGACGTCTCGATCAGCACCCGCTGGTATGCCGGAATTTCCCCCGCCTGCCGGCGCCGTTCCAGGTCCAGCAGCGTCGCCGCCACATCGCTGCGCATCCGGCAGCACAGGCAGCCTGTGCTCAGCGCCACCAGCGTCTCGTCGCCGGCGGCGATCAGGTCATGGTCGAGGCCGATCTCCCCCCATTCGTTCACGATCACCGCCGTGCGCACAAAATCCGGGTGCCGCAGCAGCGCGGCGATCAGCGTGGTCTTGCCGCTGCCGAGAAACCCGGTGACGATGGAGACTGGGATCACGGCGCCGGAGTGCCATCATGGACGCGATCGAAAACACCCATCTTATTACCGATGAGGCGGCGCTGGCGGCGCTGTACGGCGAGCCCTCGCCCGGCCGCCGTGCTGAAAGAGGTGGACCATGTTCACCCGCACTATCGCGCCTTCATCCAGGCCGCGCCATTCGTGACCATGGCCACGTCGGGTCCTGGCGGGCTGGACGTCACACCGCGCGGCGATCCTGCCGGGTTTGTCGAGGTCGCCGACGAAAACACCCTGCTGATCCCGGACCGCCGCGGCAACAACCGCGCCGACAGCCTGCGCAACCTGATCCACGATCCGCGCATCGCCTTGCTGTTCCTGATCCCGGGCGTGGGCGAGACGCTGCGCGTCAACGGCCGCGCGCATATCTCCATCGACCCCGAGCTGCTCGCCCGCTTCCCGGCCCAGGGCAAGCTGCCGCGCTCGGTCATCGTGGTGCGGGTGGAGACGGTGTATTTCCAGTGCCCGAAAGCGATCGTGCGATCCGATCTGTGGAACCCCGACAAGCGCATTCCACGCTCCGCTCTGCCGAGCACCGGAACGATCCTGGCCGACATCAGCCGCGGCCGGGTGGGCGGGGCCGACTACGACAAGGCCTATCCGCAACGGCTGAAGGAGACGATCTATTAGGGCAGATCACGCTTCACTGGAATCAGCCTGATTCCCGGAGCGCGCAAATCTGTGGCGGCTAATCTTCCGGAGCTTCATCCTTCAGCCTGTTTCGCAGCGCCGCGATAACGGCGACGATCGACGGCAGAGCCCTTGAAGGACGTCCCGCGGCAACCCGGGTCGGCATCTCAAGATACCAGCGGATCGGACGCTGCTCCGCCCCCGCGGCGCGGATCACGTAACACCCGGTTGCAGTCGCAATCTCTACCCCGTCATCCGCACCAACCCGGCCGGCAATCTCCCAGACCGCCAGGCAGTCAGCCACCAGCGCCCGCAGCTCAGGATCGGTCATGCGAAGACCTCACCGAGTTGCTCGGTCATGATCGTGGAACTGATCCGCGGCTCGTCCGCTCGATGCAGCAGGCCATCTCGTGGTTCGGCATCGGTCATGAAAGCATGATAACATATTATTCCGGACCGCATTGAGGATGACCCATCCTGCCGGTGTTGCCCGGAGCAACGTGAAGCGAACGAGCGGCGCTGTGGGCGGCAAAGTCGTGGATAGCCGGGACAAGCCTGGCTTGGCCCGGCCATGACGGAAAGGGGCCGGCCATGACGGAAAGGGTCAGCATCAATGCGGGTTGGTATTATACCAACATGCGAGGATGGCGACTCTGAATCCGTCATGCCCGCGGAAGCGGGAATGACGAACGTAGGTCACCCTTATATAGAAACGTCAAAGGCCCGGCCCGGCAATGATCTCCGCGGCAACCTTTCGCCGCTGCCACCGCCCGTCATCCAGACTGCCGAGAAACCGCCCGTTCTCCACCACCACCTTGCCGCGCAGCATCGTCAGGCACGGCCACGCCAGCATCTGCCGCCCCTCCCACGGCGTGTAATCTGCCTCGTGCAGCTCCGCCGCCCGGATCACCCGCCGGTCCGCCGGGTCCAGCACGCAGATGTCGGCGTCCGCCCCCGCCGCCAGCGCACCCTTGCGCGGGTATAGCCCCATGATCTTCGCCGCATTGGTCGAAACCAGATCGACGAACCGCGGCAGCGAGTAGCCGCGCCGGCCCACCATCTCGGTGTACATCAGCGCCACCCGCGGCTCCACGCCGGCGTTCCCACCCGTGGTGTCATCGATCCGCACGCCCTGGATCTTCTGCTTCAGCGTGCAGCATATCTCGTCCGTCGCCACGCAGTTGATCGACCCGTCCAGCGTGCCCGCCCACAACGCCGCCTGGTCCTCCACCGCCTTCAGCGACGGATAGGTGTGATAGATCTGCCCGTTCGGTCGCCGGTAATCCTCGCTCGTATAGAGCATGTACTGGTGCAGCGATTCCCCGTACACCGGCACGCTCCGGGCCCGCGCCTCGCGGATCGCCGACACACCCGAGGCCGCCGACGTGTGCATCATGTAAAGCGCCGTCCCCGGCACCTTCTCCGCCAGCCGTATTACCCGGCGAAACGAAATATCCTCCGACAGCGTGTTGTGGACTTCCGCCATGTTGGCAAAACCGGTGCGCCCCTCGCGGATCAGCTTGCCATACATGTGCATGACAATATCGTTGTCTTCGGAATGAATGACCCCCAGTCCGCCCTGCGCCGCCAGCACCTGGAACACCTCCCAGATGTCGCCGAAATCCACCATCCTTCCCTTGCGGCTCGGCGTGATGTCGGTGGTAAAAATCTTCACCGTCGGAAACCCGGCCTGGATCGCCTCCGCCAGTTCACCGAACAGGTTCACCGGCAGCGCGCCCTCCACCATCAGATGCTGGGCGTAATCGCACGCCGAATGGCCCTTCCAGTCCTCCTCCCGCCGCGCGATCGCATCCTGCATGGACGCGCCCTGCGAACAACGCGTGAAGTCGATGATCGTCGTCGTCCCGCCATGCACCGCGGCCCGGCTGACGATATCCGGCGGGTCGGTCAGCCCGGCGGTGCCGTCCGGGTTCGGCAGGAACCATTTGCAGTGCACATGCGGGTCGATCCCGCCGGGCATCACGATCTTGCCCGTCGCGTCGATCAGCCTGGCACCCTCGGGGACCGGCAGACTGCCGGCGGCACTCACCGCCACGATCCGGCCCAACTCGATCGCCAGGTCGCAGGCCTGCACGCCGGTCTGCGTCACCACCCGGTCCCCGCGCACCACGATCTCGATCATCATCTGTTCTCCGCCGAGTACGCGCGCATGCTTGCCCGGGGCTGAACCCGAGACAAGCGTCGGCAGGCGAGAATGGCGGATGTGCGAACGGAATGTTTGCCTTTCGCCGTCCGGGCGCGCCTGGCAGGCGTCTCACACCAGCGGCCCAGGGTCTTGACTGCTCCGGTCCAGTGCACCACCCGCGGGCTTCGGGGCGGTTGCGCTGCCGGAAATTCCGACCGCTTGCGGGCCGCGGCATCAGCATTGATGGTGGGGCCATGGACACGCAAGACTTCGATATCCTGGTCATCGGCGCCGGCATGGCCGGCGCCAGCGCCGCCGCGGCGCTTTGCGCCGATCGCCGCGTCGCCCTGATCGAGGCGGAAGAGCAGGCCGGCTATCACAGCACCGGCCGTTCCGCCGCCATCTGGGTCCAGAATTACGGCCCGCCCGACGTCCGCCTGCTCAGCCGTCTTTCCCGAAGCTTCTTCGAATCACCGCCAGCCGGATTCGCCGACGCGCCCCTGATGCGCCGACGCCCTTCGCTGTTCCTGGCTACCGAAGCGCAGCGTGACAAGCTGGAACGCACCATCGCCGAAGGCACCGGGGTGCGTGCGATCACCCCGGATGCCGCGCGCGCCATGCTGCCGGCCTTGCGCCCCGGCTACGCAGTCGCCGCCGCGCTGGAAGACGATTCCTTCGATATGGACGTCGCCGCCATCCACACCGGATTCCTGCGCCAGGTGCGCACTGCCGGCGGCATGCTCGCGCTCCGCCATCGCGCCGGACGGATCGCCCGCACGCATCGCGGCTGGGACGTGGAAACCTCCGCCGGCGCGGTCTTTCATGCCCCGGTCATCGTCAACGCCGCCGGCGCATGGGGCGACGAGGTCGCCACGCTTGCCGGCGTCCGCCCCATCGGTCTCACACCGTGCCGCCGCTCGGCCGCGATCATCGACCCGGCGCCCTGGGACGTCAGCGAATGGCCGCTGGTGGGCGATTCCGGCGATACCTGGTACGCCCGCCCAGAAGCACGCACGCGCCTGATGGTTTCGCCAGCGGACGCAACGCCGACCTACGCCCACGACGTCCGTCCCGATGAGCTCGACATCGCCACCGCGATCGCCCGCATGCAGGAAGCCCTGGCGATCGAGGTTCACCGCATCGAGCATAGCTGGGCCGGTTTGCGCAGCTTCACGCCTGACGGCAGCCTCTGCTTCGGCTGGGACCCGGTGGTCGCCGGCTTTTTCTGGTGCGTCGGCCAGGGAGGGTACGGGATCCAGACCTCGCCGGCCGCGGGTCGGCTGGTGGCGGATCTGATCGCCGGCCGCGATGCGGGCGAAGCGGCGGCGGCGATAGCGGCAATCGATCCAGGCCGGTTTGCGGCCGTCTCGCTGACAAATTGATCTTTGAACAATTACCGCTGAGCAAACAAATCTTGCGCCATCGCCATAAATCCGCAGTAATAAGCAGCATGAATGTGGCATCATCATCATTGGCAAATGCACCTGCAACCAGGGCCTCTCCGACCCCCTTGGTGCGCCTCCGGCTGATCGGCCAGATGGAGGCTCGGTCGGAAGACGGCCAGAACGTCCTTCCGGTCGGCCGCAAAACGCGCGGCCTGCTCGCCGTCGTGGCGCTGAGCGCGCCGCGGCCCGCTTTGCGCGGCCGTCTCGCCGAGCTGCTATGGAGCCGACGGCCGGAGGAGCAGGCGCGCGCCTCGCTGCGCCAGGAAATCCATCGTCTCCTCGAAGCCCTGTCACCCGCCGGCGACGACATCCTCCAGATCACCCGCGACCACGTTACCCTGCGGCCCGGCGCCGCCTGGGTGGACGTCACCGAGGTCATGCGCGCCACCATCGACAGCCCCGGCCCGCTATCTCTGCTCGAAGGCGACCTGCTGGAAGACCTCGACGGCCTGGATGCCGCGTTCGATCTCTGGCTCACCACCGAGCGCGAACGCCTGCGCGATCGTGGCCGCACGCTCGGCGAACTGCTGCTGCGCGCGCAGAGTGAGCCGGAACTGGCGATCACCGCCGCCCAGCGCCTGTTGCAGATCGACCGCGCGCATGAGGGGGCCTGGCGTGCGCTGATGCGCGCCCACTCCGCCCGCGGCGAACGTGGCATGGCGATCCAGGCCTATGACCGGTGCCGGTCCGTGCTGGCGGACCTGATGGACGCCGCGCCATCGGCCGAAACGCAGAAGCTGCTGACCGAAATCCGCGGCCCGTCGAGCAGCCGCCAGCCACCGCGGCCACCAATGTCCGCCGCCGCGGAGCCGGTAACTCCGATCGAAGGCATGGAGGCACCCATGCCCGGCCCGGCCCGGGGCGGCACGCATATCGGCGTCATGCCTCTCGCCCTGGTGGGAACCGGAGCCTCCGAAGCCCATCTCGCACTCGGCCTCGCCGAGGAGATCAGCGCCGCGCTCTCGCGCATCCGCTGGATCTTCGTCGTCTCGGCCCCCTCGCTGGCCCGCTTTGCCGACGGCAAGCGCGACGAGGCGGCAATTCGCCGCACCTTCGGCCTGGACTTCCTGCTGGACGGCAGCGTGCAGCGCGTCGGCGCGCGGATGCGGGTCGGCCTGCGCCTGCTCGATCTCAGAAGCGGCGGCAAGGTGGCATGGACCGGGCAATTCGATCGCGACACCACCGACCTGCTGGCATTGCAGGATGACATCGCCGCCCAGGCCGCCGCGCGGATCGACCCCGAAATCCTGCTGCTGGAGGCCAGACGTGCCGGTACCTGGCCCGCCGAGGAAGCCACCTCCTACGAGCTCATGCTGCGTGCCCTGGCGCTGATGCAGCGGATGGAGCGCACGTCGTTGCTGCAAGCCGGTGAATGCCTGCGCCGCGCGATCGAGCTGGAGCCCGATTTCGCCGCGGCGCATGGCTGGCTGGCCTACTGGCACGTGCTGATGGCGGATCAGGGCTGGATCATGCCGTCCGACGCCGCCGAGGCAGCGGGCGCGCTGGCCGATCAGGCGATCCGGCTCGATCCGTTCGATGCGCGCCTGCTGAGCCAGGCCGCCCATGTGCGTGCGGCCTTGCAGCGGGAATTGCACGCCGCGGCGGCGCTGCACGAGCGGGCGCTGTCGGTGAACGGCAACCTGGCGGAGGCATGGGCTCTGTCGGCGGCAACCCATGCCTGGCTCGGGGATTCCGCGGCGGCGGAAGCCCGCATGGCGCACTACAAGATGCTGACGCCGCTGCATCCCGGCGCGTTCCTGTTCGATGCGTGCTGGGCGACGATCGCTCTGCTGCAGCGGGATTTCGAACGGGCCGCCGCGGCCGGGCGCGCCGCCACCCAGATGAACCCCGCCACGCTGGCGAACTGCAAGCCCTACCTGGCCGCCCTCGGCCATCTCGGACGTCGGCAGGAAGCGGCCGTCGCATTGCGGCGTGTGCGCGCGATGGAGCCCCATTTCAGCGTGACGGGCTTTCTCGCCACCACACCGCTCGTCCGCCCCGAGCATCGCGAGCTGTTCGCGCAAGGTCTGCGGCTGGCGGGCAGCCCGGAAACGCCCGGTCCGTGGTTGTGATGCTGACCAGCGCGGACGATGGGTCTAGAGATCCGTCATGCCGGCGACAGCGGGAATGACGAGTGCGGTTTCGTATAATACCAACCCGCGAAGACGAAGACTCTAGAAGTTTCGCCTGCGTGGAAAAGCTTCCTGACCGTCCCGCTCTTGGCACCGTCACCTCGCCTTCAGGCACACCATCTGCGCGTTTTCATTGCTCGCCAGCGGCAAGCGACGTGAGGATCCTGTACGCAGCGGTCACTCTTGCGGTGATCGGATAGTCCTTATTGGCCAGAATGACGATGCCGAGACGCTTCTCCGGCACGAATGCCACGTATGCCCCGAAGCCGTTCGTCGAGCCGGTCTTGTTGATCCAGACGTCTTCACGCGGTTCCTGTGGCGGCCTTATTTCAGTCACCGGTACCGCATCGAAGATCATCGCGGACGAGTTCCCTTCCAGGAGCGTCCGCAACGTGACCGGATACGGATATTGCTCCCATATCAGGTCCTGCGTCATCACACCTGCCTGAAAGTAGCCGGTGTGCGTATCCGTGATCGCGCGCTGCAGCTTCGGGTCCAGTCTGATCAAATTCATGTTGGCTTCCACGAAGCGGATCATGTCGGAGGCCGTCGTTCTGACGCCATAGGCTTCAGACGACAGCATCGCGGTGGTCATCCGCGCCGGCGCACCGGTTTGCGTGTAACCCTGTGCGTAGTCGGCCATCCTGGCCGCAGGAACGTCTATGTAACTGCTGTTCATGCCGAGCTCGGGAAACAGGCGCTGTTCCATCAGCGCGGTGAAATCCCGCCCCATGCTCTTCGCCGTTATCAAGCCGAGCGTCCCGATGCCGAGATTGGAGTAAGTTCGGTATGTTCCTGGCGTGTAGGTCGGTCGCCACTCCTTGAAATACTGCATCAACTGATCGTTGTTCCGGATGTTATCCGGCACCTGCAATGGAAGCCCTCCGGGAGTGTGCGTGCCCAGATTGAGAAGACTCACACCGCCGAACTTGCTGTCGCGCAGCGGCGGCAGGTACTTGCTTGTCTCGTCTGACAGAGAAAGATAGCCGCAAACTTGCGCATAAGCCGCCAACGTCGCCGTGAATAACTTGGTTACCGATCCGATCTCGAACAATGTGTCATGTGTGACCGGCTGGTAAGTCACCCTCGTCGCCTCGCCATAGTCGAACACATGGGCCGTACCGGCGACAGTGACGCCGACTGCGATGCCGGGAATTCGGTATTTCACCATCACTGGCCGTATCGCCGTGTCCACCACACTCTTGATTCTGTTTGTCGGATCGCCGGCTGCGTGGCTGGCTGTGGTTGCGCACGTGGCAACGAAAATCGTCGCCACGAGACTGATGGCTTTGAATTTCATCGTTCGACCTTCCAGCGCGTTATACTGCCCGTGCCATGGCGTGACCCGCTTACGCCCCTCTCGGCGCGCCGTCAGCCTGCCGCCTCGACCGCCGTCAGCCCGCGCTCCCGATAAATACGCAGCGTCGTCTCCCACGGCAGCACGCCCACGCGATTCATCCATTCCTGCCAGCGCGCCGACAAATCCGCCACGATCTCCGGATGCACCGCCGCCAGATCGTTCAACTCGGTACGATCCGTCTCCAGATCATACAGCTCCCACGCGCTCGGATACTCCCGCACCAATTTCCACCGACCCAGCCGGATCGCCGCATTGCCAGTGTGCTCCCAGAACAGCGGCACCGGATCCACCGCCGCGCCCCGCACCGCCGGCAACATGCTGCGACCCTCCAGCTTCGTCAGCTCCCATGCGATGGATGGCGGCGGATAGCACGCTCCGGTCGCCTCGATCACCGTCGGCACCAAATCCACCAACTGGAACGCCTGCGCCACGATCGCGCCGCTCGCCAACCTGGCAGCCGGCCAGTGCAGGATCAGCGGCGTCGCGATCCCGCCCTCATGCACCCAGCGCTTGTAGAACCGGAACGGCGTGTTCGACAGGTTCGCCCATGCCCGTCCATAGCTGGCATAAGTGTCATCAGGCCCCGGCACGATGTCCGGCGTGTTGCCGATCCGCACCGGCTGACCCTGCTTGCCGGCGCGAGGCAGGATATCCGTTCTTAAACGAAACCGTTCCATCTCCACCTGCGGCAAATTCTCCGGCGACGCGCCGTTATCGGACAGGAACAGCAGCAGCGTGTCGTCCAGCTTTCCGCATTCCCGCAACGCCGCGAGGATCTGCCCGATGCCCCGGTCCATGCGGTCGATCATCGCCGCATAGACCTGCATCCGCCGAAGCTGCCAGTCGCGATCCGCCGCTTCGCTCCAGGGCAGTTGCGTCGGATCGCGGTCGCTCAGGCGGGTGTCGGCGGGCAGCACGCCTTCAGCGACCAGCCGCCGCATCCGCTCCACCCGCAGCCTGTCCCACCCGGCGTCGAACACGCCCTCATAACGCGCCACGTCCGCCTCCGGCGCGTGCAGCGGCCAGTGCGGCGCGGTGAACGCGGCGTACAGAAAGAACGGCGGCGCCTGCGCCCCGGCATGATCCCCGATGAAGCGCACCGCCTCCGCCGCGATCGCGTCGGTGTAGTAGAACCCCGGCGCCTTCGCCTCGGCGGACGCATCCGCTTCCCCGCGCGTCAGCGTACCCGGCTCGTAAAAACTGCCGCACCCGGTCAGCGTGCCGAAGAACCGGTCGAACCCGCGCCGCGTCGGCCAGGAATCATTCGGGGTGTGCATATCGGTGGCCAGGTGCCACTTGCCGCACAGCGCCGTGGCATAGCCGCGGCCACGCAGTATCTCCGCCAGCGTGGCGCAATGGCGGTTCAGGTTGCCAGGATACCCGTGCGGACTGTCGTCATTGGTCAGCACGCCGATACCGGCCTGGTGCGGATGCAACCCCGTCAGCAAGGAGGCGCGGGACGGGCTGCACCGCGCCGTGTTGTAGAAATGCGAAAACCGCACCCCGCCGTGCCCCAGCGCGTCCAGATGCGGCGTTCGGATCTCGCCGCCGTAGCAGCCGATATCGGAAAACCCCATGTCGTCGGCCAGGATCAGCACGATATTCGGCGGCTCGCCGGGCTGTCGGCCGGTCTGTTCGCTGTCCGGTGTCATGCGCGCAAAAATCCCGCCTTCTTCACGATATCAGTGAGTTGCATCTGCAACCTGTCCAGCCCGTCCTTCGCCTTCAAATCGCCGGATCCGATCTGGCTCAGTAGCTGCTCGGTGGCATCCAGCATCGCCGCGGCGAACACGTAACGCGGTGAGCGGCGTACCGACGGCATCGACGCCATCAGCGCCTCCAGATAGGGCCCGGTCTTGCTGTCGAACGCATCCGATACATCACGCCGTGTCGGAATGCCGCCGGCGCGCACGAAGCTCTCCTGCTGCTTGCGGTCGAGCATCCAAAGTATGAAGTCGGCAGCGGCCTTCTGATTGTCCGCTGGCCGAGCGGCGGGCACGCACATGGTCCAGGTCCCGCTGGTCGGCGCCGCGTGCCCGGTCGATCCGGTGGGCACCACCGCGTAGCCGAACTTGCCCACCATCGCCGACCGCTCCGGATCTTCCAGTTGCGGACCCGTGTCGGGCGCGTTCACAGCCCTGCGGCTCGGTCCTCCAGCGGTGAACGCGTCGCCCGTATGGAGGGGCGCTGGACCATCGCGTCCAGCCAGCGTTCCAGCGTTGGAAACGCCGATAGCAACATCCGGCCCTCGGGCTCTGCCATGCGGAGATAGATGAGCATCGGCGCCGCGTGCAGATCCGCCAGGCTCGGTTGAGGCCCTGCAAGCCAGGGCAGGTCGCCCATGATGTCGGTCAGTGCGCCGAGGCAGGTTCGCGCTTTCGGCATCGCGTCCTTGATCCGCGCCTCGTCCGGCGAACGCCCGTTCGCCGGCGCCCGTACGCGCTCGACGAACAAATCCCACACCAGCGTGCGATAGGCATAGGAGTCGAGCACAGAGATCGCCTGGTTCATGCGTGCCCGCGCCCGCGCCTCGGCCGGCTGCAGCGGCGGCCCCGGAAAGCCTTCATCCACATAGCGCGCGATCGCTCCGGCTTCGTACAGGCGGAAGCCGTCGTGCTCGAACGCCGGGATGCGCCCGAACGGGTGGCGGGTCGAATAACCTTGCGGCAGCCCTTCCGCGGCGAAGATATCGACCTCAATCAGACGGTACGGAATGCGCTTTTCCTCCAACGCAAGGCGGACGATGCGCGTGTAGACGCTGTATGCAGCACCAAACAGCAGCGGCAGCGCTTGCCTTGTCGCCTCCGCGTCTCCCCGTCTCCGTGGTGAGATTTCTTCCTCTACTTGCACTCCAGCGCTGCCTCCCGTTTCACCCGCGGGTTCCTCCGCCGCACCCATAGCCGTCCCAGGCTGGTGAACAATCCCGCCACCCCGCGCGGCATCAGGAACATGAACCCGATCAGGATCAGCCCGTAGATCGCCCCCGGCGCCGCCTTGGAGATATCATTGGCAATGTTCGGCACGAACTCGATGAACGCGCCGCCGAACAGCGCCCCGACGATCGAGGCCGCACCCCCCACCACCAGCCCGACGAAGATCGTGATAGACAATGTGAAATTGAAACTGTCCGGCGCCACGAACTGCACCGCGATCGTGCTCAGCGCCCCGGCAATGCCGGTGAACATCGCGCTTACCGCGAAGGTGCGCGTCTTCAGCCGGGTCAGGTTTACGCCCATCGCCTCCGCCGCCGTCGGATGGTCGCGCACCGCCATCATCGCCCGCCCGATCCGCCCGCGCACCAGATTCCAGCCCAGCAGGAACACGATCGCCCCTACCGCCAGCGTGAACAGATAGATCCACTGGTCCGCCGACAGCGGCAACCCGAACGGCGCGTCCGGCTTGTCCGTGGTCAGCCCCTGCACGCCGCCGGTCAGGTCCTCCAGCGCGTTCACCTTCAATATCTGCGGCACCGCGACCGCCAATGCGAACGTAGTCAATGCCAGATACAGACCGCCCAGCCGCAGCGCCGGAAATCCGACCAGGAATCCCAGCAGCGCGGACGTCGCCGCCGCCACCGGAACCGTCGCCCAGTACGGCCAGTCGTAATTCGCCATCAGAATCGCCGCAGTGTACGCTCCCACCGCATAGAACGCGCCGTGCCCGAGTGATATCTGCCCGTTCACGCCGGTCAGCATCGTCAATCCCAGCACCGCGCACCCGTACGACACCAGCATGGTGAGCTGGAACAGGTGATACGGATCCGCCACGAACGCCAGCGCGACCGCCACCGCCAGCACCACGACGATCCCGACCACCTGCCGCGCCGTCACCCCGCCCGCATCGGGCACGATCGAAACCACCCCGTCGTCGCGCATCCGCTACACCCTGGTCTGCACCACGCGGCCGAACAGCCCGGCCGGTTTCACCAGCAGCACCGCGACGATGATGAGCAGCGCCACGGTCAGCTTCAGCTCGGTTCCCACCACGTAGGCGCCGAACAGGTTCTCCAGCACGCCGACCAGGAACCCGCCCACCACCGCGCCCACCGGATTGTCGATCCCGCCCAGCAGCGCCCCGGCAAACGCGTACAGCAGAATGCCCAGCATCATGTTGGGATCGAGAAACACGATCGGCGCCACCATGATCCCGGCAATCCCGCCGATCGCCGCCGCCAGTCCCCAGCCCAACCCCAGCATCCGGTTCACGCGCACCCCGCACAGCCGCGACGAGGTCGGGTTGAACGCCGCCGCCCGCATCGCCAGCCCGAGCGTCGTGAACCGGAAGAACAAATAGACCAGCGTCAGCACGATCAGGGTGACCGCCGTCTCCCCCAGCTCGTGCGGCGAGACGAACCCGCCCAGCACCGCGTTCGATCCGCCGAACGGCGACGGAAACGGCTTGATGATATAGTCGAACACCCATCCGTCCATCGCATTGATCAGCAGCAGCAATCCGATGAACACGCCCACTGCCGACAGCGGCGGCGCGTCCAGCATCGGACGCATCAGGATGCGCTCCACCAGCAGCCCCATCACGAACGAGGCCACCACGGCAATCACGAACGCGCCCCAGTACGGCACCCCCGCATTGATCAGCGTAAGGCAGATATAGGTGGACAGCGTCGCCATCTCGCCCTGGGCGAAATTCAGATGGTGCGTTGACTGGTAGATCATCACCAGCGCCAGCGCCACCGACGCATAGATGCTGCCGTTGGCAATTCCTGAAATGACCTGGTGCGCCAGCCCGATCATCGGTTCATCCCGCGAACGCCAGCCGTCTGCTCACATCGAATAACCTCTGCGTCGCTGCGGTGAATCTCTTGCTTCTCCCACCGACTAATACCCGAGATACGACCGCCGCACCGACGCATCGCGCCGCATCTCCGCCGCCGGGCCACCCATCACGATCCGCCCCGTCTCCAGCAGGTACGCGTGATCGGCAATATCCAGCGCCAAACTGGCATTCTGCTCCACCACTAAAATACTCACGCCCTCCTCCTCATTGATGCGCCGCAATATCCCGAAAATCCCTTGCACGATCAGCGGTGCCAGGCCGAACGACGGCTCGTCCAGCAGCAGCAGCTTCGGCCGCACCAGCAGCGCCCGCGCGATCGCCAGCATCTGCTGCTCACCCCCGCTCAGCGTGCCCGCCTGCTGGCGCAACCTGTCCTGCAACACCGGGAAATACCCGAAGATGCGCGCGATATCCTCGCCCACCGCCGCCCGGTCCCGCCGCACATACGCGCCCAGCCGCAGATTCTCATCGACGGTCAGCTCCATGAACGTGCCGCGCCCGTCGGGCACGTGACCCACGCCGCGCCGCACGATCTCCTCTGCCGGCAGCCGGTCGATGCGCTCGTCGCCCAGCCGCACTTCCCCTTGCGCACGGATCAATCCGCAGATCGCTCGCAGCGTCGTCGTCTTCCCCGCACCGTTGGCGCCCAGCAGAGTCGTGACGCCACCCGGCTCCACCGCGAAGTCGATGCCGTGCAGCACCCTGGTATCGCCGTACCCCGCCAACAGCCCACGCGCCTCAAGCAGCGCCGGCATGCCACGCATCCGCTTCGGTTTCGCCCAGATAGGCGCGGATCACCTCCGGCTCCGACCGCACCTCGTCCGGTGATCCGTCGGCGATCTTGCGCCCGAATTCAAGTGCAACGACCTTCTCCGACACCCGCATCACCAGACTCATGTGATGCTCCACCAGCAGGATCGTCAGGTTGAACGGCTCGCGGATCCGCTCCAGCAGCATCGCCAGCTCGTCCACCTCGGCATGGTTCAGCCCGCCCGCCGGCTCGTCCAGCAGCAGCAGGCTCGGCTCGCCGATCAGCGCCCGTGCCATCTCCACCCGCTTCTGTGTAGGGAATGGCAGGCTCCCCGCCGCCACGTCGGCCACCGGCTCCAGGTCGAGCATCCGCAGCAGCTCGTGCAGCTTCTCGCGCGCCCGCCGCTCCTCCCGCCGCACCACGGGCAGTCGCAGCGCATTCGCAACAAAGCCGGAATGCCCGAGATGGTGCGCCCCCACCAGCACGTTGTCGCGCACGCTCAGGCTGCGGAACAGCGCCACGTTCTGGAACGTGCGGCCGATCCCCAGCGCCGCCATCCGGTGCCGCTTCACTCGCGTCAGCGACTCGCCGTTGAACAGGATATCGCCTTCGCTGTGGCGATAGATGCCGCTGATGCAGTTGAACAGCGTGGTCTTGCCCGATCCGTTCGGCCCGATCAGCCCGCAGATCCGGTAGCGCTGCACGTCGAACGAAACCCCGCCCAGCGCCACCACGCCGCCGAAGCGCAGCACGACGTTTCGCACGCTGAGCAAAGGAACGCTCCCGCCCGGAGCGGTCATGCCGCACCAGCGGTCATGCCGCGCCCTGGCCAGCGGCCATTCTGCGCAATCTGCTTCCCATCCGCCGTCCTTGCCCTGTACGGCGCCGTGACCGACGGCGCTCTTGTTGAGCGAAAGGGTGGCGAAGCACCGCCGGCAAGTCAACCGGAACCAAGGCGCTGTGAAACAGCGCCGATCGAAGCTAACTTGCCATCATGAACGATCCCGCCCGCAAGCCCATGACCGCCGGCGAGTTCATCGCCTGGGCGATGACGCAGCCGGAAACCGAGCGTTACGAGCTGGCCGGCGGGGAGGTCATGGCCATGGCACCGGAGCGGTCCGGACATGGCCTGGCCAAGAGCTGGATTGCCAATCGTCTGATGAATGCAATCAGCGCGGCGAACCTTCCATGCGACGTCTATGTGGGCGAGACGAGCGTCCGGATCGACGAGGACACGGTATATGAGCCGGACGTGCTGCTTCGCTGCGGCCAGCGGCTCGCTTCGGATGCTACGGAAGTTACCGATCCTGTCGTGGTGGTCGAAATCCTCTCCCGATCAACGCAAGGGCGGGATCGCGGCGCCAAGCTCGACGACTATTTCCGCCTGCCCTCCGTCGTGCATTACCTCATCGTGAAGATCGAGAACCGTACCATTATCCATCATCATCGGGAAACCGAAACAACGATCAGCACCCGCATCATCCGCGATGGCCCCGTCCGCCTCGATCCGCCCGGTGTGACGCTCGACAGCGCCTTCCCGCCGGACCGGCCCCCCGCCTGACCCCAGCCCGCTACCTCCACCACCCCAACTTCGGCCGTGGCAGCCCCAGATTCTCCCGCAGCGTCAGCCCCGCATACTCCTTCTGAAACAACCCCCGCCGCTGCAACTCCGGCACCACCAGCCGCACGAAATCCTCGAACGTCCCCGGCGTGTGCGTCCCGCCCACCACGTAGCCGTCGCAGGCTCGCTCCACGAACCATTGCTCCATCCGGTCCGCCACCTCCTTCGGCCCCCCGACGATCGCCTGGCCCGGGCGGCCGCGCCGCGTGACCTCCAGAAAATCCCGCGGCGTCGGATGCGGCTTCACCCGCAGCACGTGGTCGCGCATCGCCTGCATCCCGCTCATGCTGGCGAGTTCCTCGTCACTGAACACCTCATCCATTCCCTTGCGGGCGAAATCGAAATTCATCGCCTCCGACAACAGGCTCAGCCCATCCACCTCGCGGTAGCTGTGCTCGATCACCGCCATCTTGTCCTCGGCTTCCGCCTTCGTGGCACCCACCACCGGATAGGCGATCGTATTCAGCGTCACCAGTTCGGGATCGCGTCCCTGTTCCGCGATGGCCGCCTTCATCTCGGCATAGTCCCGTTTCGCCACGCCGATGTCCGGATAGGTCACGAACACCGTCTCCGCCCAGCGCGCCGCGAATCGCTTGCCGCGCCCGGATGAACCCGCCTGGATCAGCACCGGATGCCCCTGCGCCGACCGCGGCACCGTGAACGGGCCGCGCGAGCGGAAGAACCGCCCCTGGTGGTCCAGCCGGTGCACCTTGTCCGCATGCGCGAACAGCCCCGAGCTTTTATCCACCACCAGCGCATCGTCCTCCCAGGTGTCCCAGTGGCCCAGCACCACCTCCATGAACTCGTCGGCACGGTCGTAGCGAAGGTCGTGCTCCATATGCTGCGCGAGGCCCATATTCGCCGCCTCGCCATCATTGACGGATGTAACGACATTCCACGCCGCCCGCCCGCCGCTCATCAGGTCGACGGTCGCGAACACCCGCGCCACATGGAACGGCTCGTAATAGGTCGTGGAATAAGTCGACCCCAGCCCCAGCCGCTCGGTCGTCGCTGCCATCGCCATCAGCACCGTGACCGGATCCATCTTCACGCAGCGGATGCCGTTCTCCACTGTGTGCGCATGGTCGCCGCCCAGCATGTCCGGCATCGCCAGCCGATCATCGAAGAACGCTAGCTGAAACTTCCCCGCCTCCAGGATGCGCCCGATCGTCTGGAAATAATCCGCGCTGAGGAAATCGGTGCGCAACTCCGGATGCCGCCACGAACTCGCCAGCGTGGTGCAGTTCTGCGCCTGCAAGAACCCCACCAGCACCATCTGCCGTCCTGCCGCCATGCAAGGTCCCTTCTTGTGTCATCGGCACGGCAAGCCAAAGTCACCGATCACCGCGCCGCCCGCTATCGTGGCGACATGGTTCAGGCTTCGGACCCGCCGGCATCATAGTGATCGTGAGGCCGCACCCAGTCGGCCAGGTTGCCGTTCACCGTCTCATCGCGGGCTTTCGGCGTGATATCGGGCACAGCATAGGTGGCCGCCACCGCTGCTGCGCCAGCCACGGATGCCTTTCATCACCCGTCCCGCGCCTCCTTCGTCTCGACATGCTCCGGCAAAACGCCCAGCCCGATCAACCGTGCCGGCCATTGCTGAAGCGATGGCATCATTTGCAACAACCGTACCGCCAACGGGACCCCGGGCGCCTGTTGCGCGCTCAGCACCCGCCTGATCACCCGGTTCTGCACCAGTATCTGCAACCGCTGAGTGATCCGCGTCGCCGTCTCGCGCCGCCGCTGCACAAGCCGCAACACCATCGGATCAACTGCCCCGCGCCGCAAATAGGGCCCCAGCAGATTCGCCGTCGCCACCGCATCCTGGATCGCCAGATTGATCCCCACGCCCCCCACCGGCGACATCGCGTGCGCCGCGTCGCCAATCACCAGCAGCCCCGCCCGCGACCACTCCCGCAACCGGTTCACCGCCACCGTCAGCAGCTTCACGTCATCCCAGCTTTCCAGCTCCTGCACGCGGTCCGCGAATTGCGGGGCAATCTGGGAGATTTCCGCGCGCAAGGCCGGCAGCCCGCGCGCCTGCACCTCCTGGATGCCGCCCTTCGGGATGATGAACGCGCACTGCCAGTAGTCGCCGCGATCCAGCGTGACCAGGATGTGACCGGCCGCGATCCGGCCCAGTGCCGCGACCGGATCATCCTTCCGCTTCGACAGCCGCATCCACAGCACGTCCATCGGCGCGCCCAGATCGAACAGCTTGAAACCACTCTGGTCGCGCAGCACCGAGTGCCGCCCGTCCGCCGCCACCACCAGGTCGGCGCGGATCTCCAGTTCGCCGTCCGGCCCGTGCGCCCGCACGCCGTGCACCACGCCGCCATCCTCGATCAGCCCGGTCGCCTCGGTGCGCATCATCAGCCGGAAACCCGGGTATCGTTTCGCGTGCTCCGCAACGAAGTCCAGGAAATCCCATTGCGGCATGAACGCGATGAACCCGCAGCGCGTCGGCAGGTGGGTGAAATCGGCGACCTCCACGTGTTCCCCGCCGATCTCCACACCGACCGTCCGCGCCTGGCTGTGCGGCCGGCGCAGCAGCTCGTCCAGCAGCCCCAGCTCGTGCATCACCTGCAGCGTTGATGGGTGGATCGTGTCGCCGCGAAAGTCCCGCAGGAAATCGGCGTGCTTCTCCAGCACCAGCACATCGACGCCGCCCCGCGCCAGCAGCATTCCCAGCATCATCCCCGCCGGCCCACCCCCGACGACGCAGCAGCGAACGGAAACCTCGATCATTCAGCCACCTGCCCTGTTTTCGCGCGCAACACGCCAAACGCATCTGACCCGCCACTGAACGGCCCGGCAAGAGCCACGCCAGATCGTCAGGCGCGAAACGCCGCATTCCACCCCAGCTCGGTACGTGCTCGTTCGGTCGCGACGTGACTGTTCGGCTGCGCGATATTGTACGCGCCGCTCCCACGGTCGATGGCCAGCAGCGCCGCATACGCCGCCGCGTCCACATGCACGGGCGCGGAATTCGACGGGACGTCCGCATGCGTGCCCGGGCCGTAAAGCTGGCCGTACCGAAGCACCACGCCCTCCAGCGGCGGCGATTTCAACACCAGGTCCTCCAGCGCGATCACCCCCTGCACCGAGGTGCCGCGACCTCCTTGCGCGGCGACATCGAGCGCGTCCGTCTCCGCATGCGGTTCCGGCCCCGGCGCGTAAGCCCATGCTATGCTTTGCGCCACCAGGCGGCGCGCTCCCGCCGCGATCGCAGCCCGGACGAGATTGGCGGTGCCTTCCTTGCGGACGCGGGCATTGCGGACAATGGCATCCGCCATCAGGGCTGGTTCCAAATTCCTCGGCAGATCGGTAAGCTGATGGATCACCACGTCCGGCCGCGCTGCCGCCATCGCCCGTGTCAGCGCCGCCGCATCGAACACATCGAGCACGACCGGTTCCGCCCCCAGCCTTCGCAGCGCCTCGGTTTTCTCCGCCGATCTGGTGGTGCCGTGCACCTCATGGCCGGCATCACGCAAAAGCGGAATCAATCGCCGGCCGATGGCGCCGGACGCGCCGGCAAGAAAAATCCTGTGCCCCATCTTCGTTACTCCTTGTCCCAACCGCCACAGGGCGGCCGTTGCATATGCATCAACTTAGCCCGGCGGCCAGTTACTCCACAATCGCCGCGGTGTAATACCGGACCGCATTGAGGATCACCCATCCTGCCGGTGTTGCCCGGAGCAACGTGAAGCGAACGAGCGGCGCGGTGGGCGACAAAGTCATGGATGGCCGGCCCCACGGGACGGGTGCGTTGATGGCCGGGACAAGCCGGACAAGCCCGGCCATGACGGAAAGGGGCCGGCCATGACGGAAGGGTCAGCATCAACGCGGGTTGGTGTAAAGCGCCATGGCCTTGGCATCGCCGGTCACATCGCGCGTCGGCGAACTGAAATGGTATCGCGGAATGGCGGAGCCATCCGCGCGTGCGGCGACAATGCCACCTTCGTCGGGATAAGGCTCAGGCCACGTTTCAAGGCGGCAGGCGAACAGTCTGACCACGCAGTCTCCGAGGCACGAAGAAAGACCTTTTTTCGGTTCCTCCGCGCCTCCGTGGTGAGCCGCCTCACAGAAACGGATTGCCCGCCCGCTCCGCCCCGATCGTCGATCCCGGACCATGTCCGCACAGGAATGCCACATCGTCCCCCAGCGGCATCAGCTTTTCCTTGATCGAGCGGATCAGCGCCGCATGATCGCCATACGGAAAATCCGTCCGCCCGACGGAGCCCTGGAACAGCACATCCCCCACCACCGCGAACCGCGCCGCGTGCTGGACGAACACGACATGCCCCGGCGTATGTCCCGGGCAGTGCAGCACGTCGAAGCGGTGCGCATCCAGGCTCACCTGGTCGCCCTCGCGCAGCCAGCGGTCCGGGGTTACGTTGCGCACACCGGCAAACCCGAAGCCCCGCGCCTGGTCTTCCAGCCCGTCCAGCAGGAACCGGTCGCGCTCGTCCGGTCCCTCCACCGGCACGCGCAGAGCCTCGGCCAGCTCCGCCGCCCCGCCGGCATGGTCCAGGTGCCCGTGCGTCAGCAGCACCCGCTCCACCGTGACGCCGAGCCGCGCGATCGCCTCGCGGATACGCGCCACGTCGCCGCCCGGATCCACCACCAGCGCGTGCTTGCTCTCGTCATCCCACAGGATCGCGCAGTTCTGCTGGAACGGCGTGACCGGCAGCACCGTTGCTTTCAGGTTCCCCATCAGTGCGGACCCGCGGTATCGGCACGATCCGCGGGCAGGCGGCGCCGCATCGCTCGTTTCGGTTGGACTGATGTCACATTCCACATTTCGGCAAACCGCCCCGCATTGCCACGGTCGTCTTGTAGCAATTCCCCGCTTCGCTGACCAAGGCACCGGCGCGGCTCGGGCGGCGGCCTCCAGCCTGTCAGCCGGCATCGGGACGTCAAGGGACCCGTGTAGGAAACCCTGAAAGCGTCCTGTCGATCGGGGACCAGGCGGCGGGGCGAAATGGCGGGGCGGCCCCTGCAGCCGGTCATACATGCGGATAAATCGCGCAGTATCCAGCCGTTGGACCTCAGTGAAGGGCTTATCGGGCGCAGCCCCGGCTATTGCCCAGCAGTTGGTGAATCAACCTCCCCATAGTTGATCAGTTGCAACAAATTGTCAGAACCTGGGTCACTGGACCGCTCGACAACCCATTGTGCCGTAGCGCCGGAAACCTGCGGCGTCCCAGTCCCGTGCGTCAATTTTTTGGGGTGGATCTTATGGCTCCAAACCTGATTTGTCGGCCCCAGTTTTGCGATAGTGGCGATCACCTCGGTCTCGTTCACGACCTGAATATCGCAGAAAACTCGGTCAAACGCCGCCAATGTGATGCTCTTGGTGGAGATGGGAACAGGCCAGCCATGGCCCTGATCTCTCTCCCACCATTGATACCAGGCATGATAGTCGATGTTCCCGTGCTTATTGATCTGTTGTGTGGTGCCGATCTGTGGCAGCGACGAATTGAAATACAATCGTTGCCCATCCAATCCGACCCAGATGGAGCTTGACTGCTGAGGGACTGAATTTACCACTCCGGAGATGTCCGGAATGACCCAGTTCGCGGCTACTTCCGTAAACATGTTGCCGTTGCGCGGTTCGACATACGCGCCGGACCAGTTCCGGCTTGACTCCCAGCGCGTTGTTATGATTGGGGTGGGCGCCAGGAGGGGGTTCAACTGATAGTCCAATTCGGGTTCCCCGCCGACTTTTTCCGCCTCCGTCGTATATTTCAGCGGCGGGCGAAAAACCTCTTCCCATGTCTGGTACAGCGGCGACATTGGATGCGTGTATGGCAAGCCCAGCTTTTGAAGAAGTTTGGCACTATGGCGCGGATCGAGTGGATTGAACTTCTCCCTGTTCAGCTTCTCCGCGTTCTGATTGTAAATCGTGGTCACCACCCGTTCCTGTGAGGGATCCGGCGGGTAGCCCTGCGCCCGAGCCGTCGCGAAACGCCATGCCGCCAGGCTTGCGGCGCTACCTTGGATGAATGTCCGGCGTAGCATGGTCCACGGTCCTTCCTTCGCTTGCTACACACGTACGCGATACGGATCCGGCGAAAACCTTGCTACGGCCACTCACTTTTCGCCGCAGTTGTTATCGCCTGATATCTCGATAGAAGGGCAGGCTCCAGCATGTAGCGAAAAATATTCGCCGCAAGAAGCTGGCCCCCAATTCTGTCGCTGGGATAGTGCAATCCGGCAATCTCCCGATTGCGCGCAATGCGGTAAGTCAGAGCGTCCAGGCCCGGTTGCACCGCCGCGCCAAGCGAACCGGTCGTCGGCGGCGGCGCGGCCAGGCCGATGCCGGGCGTCGGCGTCGGCGCGGTCGTGCCGCCTGTGGGGAATGGCTGATAACCAGGAAGAACCGATGCGACACACAGGGCAATAAGCCTGGATTGCGTCGCGTGTCCGCTCGGGAATGACGCATGACCGGGAATCGAGATCGGTGGCATCAGCCCGGGCAGCAACTGGGTCGGGCGTACCGGCAAGAAATAACCCTTCCAGTACAGGCAGGCTTGCAGGGCAATCAAACTGGCCACGTTCATCAACCGGACTGTCGCCGGATGCGAAGACGGCGTGATCGACAGAAAATCCATGAAATAGGTGATGAACTCCGACGCTTGCCCGATGATCTCGCCCAGCGCGTCAGCCCGCTCGTCTTGCGCGGCCCTAACCAGCAAATCCAGTTCCAGGGTGGGCTTACTGTTATCCGTGAAAGATGCAGGTTTGGATGCGGTCGGCAAGGTAACCGCCACGCTGATGGTATCGGTGAGAGTGTCTCCGTGAGGGTGGCTGTTCCTCCCGACGGCGTTGGGATCGGCGATTGACCCAGCCACATTGGTTTGCCGGTAGTCGGGTCCATCACCGACATGAAGTCCGCCAGCACCAGCCACGCCATCCAGAACGGATCCCATTTGCGATCCTGATAATAGAAATATGACGAACCACTCGCCGGGTCGAACCTGCCGTCGGCGACATCGGGCGGGTTGACCGTGATGAATGGCAGATCCACCCGATCGGCGAAGTACAGCGAGCCCCCCGATCCAGCCGTATTTCCGGTGTTTCCCGTATTCCCGGTATTGCCGGTATTCCCAGTGTTTCCGGTCATCGCTCAGGGTCCTTTCTTGCTTACCATTGGCACTTGCCGGCCAGGACTTCAGCCAGAAATGTCACGTCGGGTTCACGATCAGGCCCGGTCCAGGGCGATGCGTCTGTGAACTGGATCACAGCGATCACATAATCAGCCTCGCCGCACGAAAGTTACGTTACTCCGGCAACCCCGCTCCCCGCAGCCGGTCTAGCCGAGTGCGTCAGCACCTCACCTCGGAACGGGCACTGCTTCTCGTATCGTGTCATCGTAAATCGTGGCTGCACATGCAGTAGCTACTCGCCGCCACACGAGCCGCTTCGTCCTTGCCCAGCGCCATCAGGCTGGCGGTCAGCGTCCGCAACGCGAACGCAACCGCCCCGTTACGCCCCACCGCCCGCTGCGCCCAGATCGTCGCTTCCTCGTAGTTTCCGAACACATAATAGGCTTGGCCCAGCATCGCCTCGTACCAGAATCGGAAGGCATCTTGCGGCGCCAACCTCATGGCCCGCAGCGCGCGCTCCACCGCCAGAGCGCCATTACCGACATAACCGCACGTGGCGCTGCTCATGATCCACGCGACAGCCGAACTCGGTCCCGCCTCGATGGCACGATCCAGGAAAAGCATCGCCCGATCGTAATCCCGCAGCAGGAATGACTGCACGTGCCCATAAATCGCCAGCGCCAGGGGGTCGTTCTCATTCAGTTGGATCGCGGTACTGGCTAGCCGCGCGCCCTCCGCCGCGTCCGCGTCCGGATTAGAGGATCGGCCTTCACCAACCTGGAGTACATGCCACATCGCCGCATAGGAATACGCCGGCCCATAGAACGGATCATGCGTGATAGCTTCTTCTGCAGCAGGCCGCGCGCACGTGCAAAGAACTCGTCGTTCAGCCGATACAGTTGATCCAGCGCCTGCAGCAGAAAATCGTACGCGGACATGTTCTGCGGGTGCTTGCGTAATGCACGCAGCAGTTCACGTTCGCGTACCTGGGGTGCAATCGCCGCGACAACGCTGGCCGAAATACGATCCTGCAACGCGAACAAATCCGCCAGCTCGCCTTTGTACCGGTCGGAGTGGATAACCGTTCCCGTCTCGGTATCGGTCAGCTGGGTGGTGATCCGCAATCGGCCGCCGGCGCGTCGCACACTGCCATACAACACATAGCGCACCCCAAGCTCGCGGCCCACCACGCGGGCATCGATCGTCTCCCCCTTATAGGCATGCGTGGAGGTGCGCGAGATGACGAAAAGCTCTTTCAATCCCACCAGCGCGTAGATGATGTCATCAACAATACCGTCGGCAAAATAGGTGTCGTCAGCGTCGGTCTGGTTCTTGCGGAACGGCAGTACGGCAATGGAGGAGCGGCTTTCGGTACCCGCCGGGTACTTCACCGATCAGCCGCGCTCGGGTACCCTCGGTGCGCAACGTGAACATGCGCACCGGCCAGAGCCATGTTGTGCAGGAAGAAATCACCGAGGTCGGTTACTTCGACCGGCGAATCGTCCTCGATCCGGCTGGCAACCTCGCTGGTGATGGCGATACCTCCGGGCTCGGCATAGGTTTGCAGTCGCGCGGCGATATTGACCGCGTCGCCATAAACATCGCCCGCCTCGATCATGACATCGCCAACATTGATCGCCATGCGCATGCTGATGCGTTGGTTGGGCGCAAGATCAGGATCGGCGGCAGCGATGGCGCGCTGCATCGCCAGCGCGCAATCCATCGCAGCGCGTGCGCTGTCGAAAATGGCGAGGAATCCATCACCGGTATTCTTGATCAACGTGCCGCCGACACGCGGTGATCCGCGGGTCGAGATGTTCGCCACGCAGGCGCATCAGTCGAGCGTGCGTTCCCTGCTCATCGGTCGACATCAGCCGGACATACCCGACCACGTCGGCCGCAAGGATCGCGCAGTCCTGCCGATGCGTCCGCGTGCCCTGCATGGTATTTCACTCGAGCTGGCAGCCCCTGAAAACCGCTCGAACCCCTATTGTACGAAATAAGACATTAAAGAGCCGTGACGCGCAACAGCTTATCCATACGTACCGGCCCGCAGGTCCGCGCCAGAAAGCGGGAATGACGAACGTCACCCTCAATGCGGGTTGGTCTTATGTGACACTGACCAAACGATCACACCGATCGCCCGCCGCATTCAGCTTCGGAACAAATCAGGAATCCTGGCTGTTCAGGGCGACCCGCATTCCATCAATGCAGTTTCGGCGACTTCAGGAACTTGGTCCGATCCCCCGAGCGCACCGACAGCGTCACCGGCCCCGAATCGCGCATCAGCTTCAACCGCACCACCGCTCCCGCGCTGCCGGACGCCCACACCCGCCGCCACAGCCCGGCCAGATCAGACACCTCTTCCCCGTTCACCGACAGCACGCGATCGCCCTGCCGCACGCCCGCCTTCTCAGCCGGGCCGCTGTCCGAAACGCCACCGATCACCAGCGTTTCGTCCGCTTCCGTCGCAAACATCCCGAGCCAAGGACGCGCCGGCCGGTTCACCCGGCCATAGCTCACCAAATCCTCCATGATCGGCCCCAGCAGCCCGATCGGCACGACCATGTTCATGTCCAGCCGATTGCCCTTGCCATCCCCGTGCTGCAGGATCAGCGAACCGATCCCGATCAGCCGGCCATCCCCGGCAATCAGGCCGCAGCCGCCCCAGAACGGATGCGCCGGCGCGGTGAACATCGCGTCGTCCAGCACATACTCCCAGTATCCGGCGAATTCCTGCCGCCCCACCACGCGCGTCTCCACCGCATGGTGCCGCCCGCCCGCCGCGGCGAACACCACCTGGTCGCCGATCTTCACCGCGTCGGAATCCCCCAGATCGAGCGCCGGCAGATCAAGCCGCCCCAGCGCCTGCACCAGCCCGAACCCGGTCTCCTGGTCATAGGCCAGCGCATGGCCCGGGATCGCCCGCCCGTCCGCCGACGTGATCCAGATCGTCTCGGCCTCGGTGATCAGATACCCGATCGTCGCAACCAATCCCGAGTCCCGGATCACCACGCCGCTGCCCGCGCGCTCCGTCCCCAGCGAGCCCGCGGTGAATGCGTCGGACGGAACATAGGTCTTCAGCCCGACTACCGCTTTCAGCGTGCGTTCCAGGTCATACGGGTAATCTTCCGGGTTCGGCTGCAGATTGGCCGGAATATCCCCATCGGCTTTCGCCATGCCGTACCTTCCTTCCAGACATCCAAGTATCGGCGGTTTTCCCGCGCCTGCCAACGGCGGTGCAGCCAGGAAGGCCAGAGGCTTTGCCCGTGTGGCGACCGTTAACGAACCGACAGCCATGGCAAGCAATGGATCAACGCCCGCCGCCAACTTTGAGTCGGTCGCGCCGCCAGGGCCGGCCGGCGGCATGCGTGACCCACCGCATGCTCGATACCTTCAAACGCTGATCGGTAGCCGAACGGGCGTCAACCGTGTTTCGCTGCAGCCTGCGCCGCCAACCCGCTCCGTGCCACTGACCTGATGGCATGCATCTCCCGAAACGAGACCAGGCGCCGCTCACTCTCGTCCCAAAGGACCATGTGCACACACCGGACACTTTGCAACAGCGTCAGTCGCCCGACGGCTGCGAGTTGCGGATAATCCCCAAGCACGCGTTGCAGTCGGTAAAACGGGATACGGGTGCAAAGATGGTGCACGTGGTGCACGCCGATATTGGCGGCGAACCAGCGCATGATGCCCGGCAGATCATAATACGAACTGCCGTGCAGCGCGGCCGTGTGAAAGTTCCAGGCCTCGTCGCGGTCCCAGCAGGTAGCCTCGAATTGGTGCTGTACGTAGAACAGCCACACGCCGATGGACGCTGCCAGGATCGTGATCGGCAACTGCACCAGCAGGAAAGGGCCAACGCCGACCAGCCACATCAGCGCCACGACCAGAAGTGCAATCGTGACGTTCGTTGCCATTGTACTGACCCAGAGCCGCGCGCTGCTGCGCATCAGCCCTCTCGGCAGCCGATGTCGCAAGATGAACAAATAGGCGGGGCCGATGCCGAACATCACGATCGGGTGCCGGTACAGTCGATAAATCAGCCGACGTCGCAGCGGCAGGGCTAGAAATTCGCTGACAGTCAGCGTGTTGATGTCGCCGATTCCCCGGTGATCGAGATTACCAGACCCCGCATGGTGGCGGGCGTGGCTCTGTCGCCAAAAATCGTACGGCGTCAATGTCACGACGCTGATCGCGCGTCCGACCCAATCGTTCGCCAGTCGGTGGTGGAAGAACGATCCATGACCGCAGTCGTGTTGAATCATGAACAGGCGCACGACGAGGCCCGCGGCGGGTACCGCGAGCAGCAGGCAAATCCAGTAGTCGATGTCGAGGGTGGCCCACATCAGAATCCAGATGAGAACCAGGGGGGCGGCGGTGATCAGCAGCTCGATGGCACCGCGGGCGCTGTTCGGCTCGCGGTAACGGTCAAATGCGTGCGCCAATGCGCGCGAATTCAGCACCCTCCTGAACACGAGATCGTCGATTGCGGATCGGGATGGGTCGCTTGGGTTCACACGTTCCTGGCTCATTTGATCATCTTCCGCGGCTGACCTCACCGGTATGCGCCGACGGGCAAGTCAAACGCAAACCGGCTCACCGAGACATGTCGCGGGGCGAGCGCGTCGCCAGCTCCTGCACACAAGACTGCGCACCGGCGCCGGCCGAAGACCAACGTAGCGGCGGAGCGGCATTCTATAGTGACATTGCAAATAATACTACGACACACAACCGCGCGACAAACCTACTCGCCCACCCGATGCCGTCCCCCCCAAGGGTCCCGCACCACCCCGTCGCCCTCGTCATAGGAAGGCCCCACCGGCACCTTGCCGAACCCGCCCGGCACATCCAGCACATACGTGGGCCACGCCAGCCCAGTCACCCGCCCGCGCAAACCCTCCAGCAACCGCCGCCCTTCCTCCATCGGCACGCGAAACCGCTCCGTCCCCGGCGCCCGATCCAACTGATGCAGGTAATAGGGCTTCACCCGAGCCCCCAGCATCGCCCGGAACAGCCCCTCCAGCGCGGCCACGCTGTCATTCACCCCGCGCAGCAGCACGGACTGCCCCAGCACCGGAATCCCCTCCCGCTGCAACCGCCCCAGCGCCGCCCGTGCCGCCTCGGTGAACTCCCGTGCATGGTTCGCATGCACCACGACGAACAGGGCCGCCATGGTCCGCAGAGCGCCGGCCATCTCCTCCGTCATCCGCTCCGGCTCCGCCACCGGCACCCGGGTATGGATGCGCACGATCTCCACGTGCGGAATCGCGGCCAACGCCTCGATGATCCCCCGCATCCGCCGTGCCGACAGCATCAGCGGATCACCCCCGGTCAGGATCACTTCCTTGATTGCGGGTCGCTCCGCTATCCACGCGTAAGCCGCGGCCAGTTCCGCCTCGGACAGCACCCCGCCATCCGGCCCCACATGCTCGCGCCGGAAGCAGAACCGGCAATAGACGGGGCAGACCAGCAGCGGCTTCAGCAGCGCCCGATCCGGATACCGGTGCACCACCCCGGGCAACGGCGAGAACGCCTCGTCCCCGATCGGATCGCTCCGCTCCCCCAGCGCCAGCACAAGCTCGTCCGGATGCGGGATAAACTGGCGTCCGATCGGATCATCCGGGCTCTCGATCAGTGCCTGCAAGGTCGGCGGCACCGCCACTGCGTAGCGTCGCCCAACCTCTGTCACCGCCTCCCGCGCCTCCGGCGATACCAGCCCCGCCGCGACCAGCCCATCGGCGTCGCGCAGCGTGCGATGGAGCCCGCCCTCAGCCACTGATCAGCGGCTCGGCGACCCGCTTGCCGGCAGAGCGCCCGCCGGCGAGCCGCCAGGCCCCGACGGCGCCGAGCCTCCCGCAGGCCCCGGTCCCCCCAGCGTTCGGCTCGTCTCGGTGCCGGTATTACGGATGCAATCCTGGATCATCCGCTCCTGCGCGAACTGATCCGACAATCCCCGCGTCGGCAGGTCGGTCAGGCCAGTGCTCGATTGCGGGGTAAACGGTGTCTGAATCCGATAGATCTGGTCGCGGTTCTGGACCGCATACGTATTGTTCGCCTGCTGCCGACAGGCCGTGGCCGTATCCCGATCGGTCACCGAAAGCGGCTGCGACGCTCCGCCAGCCGAGCACGCCGTCAGCACCAACAAACCCGCCAGCACGCTCCACCGCCGTCCCGTCACCCCCGGCGAGTGCCTCAGCACACCCAGGCCCACGCGCAGGCGGATCGTTTCGGCGCTCGGTCTCATGGGCGTGCTCCGGCAAACTGAACGGCTGGACGTGGGGCTTGCAGCACCAATGGCGGAATCCGTGCGCGAAACAGCTCCTCATCGAACCGTGCCTCGGCTGTCAACGGCGCGATCGCCGCGGCGCGCAGCAGCGCCGGATCCAGTTCCGCCCCGTCCCGCGCCAGCCGGAACAGCGGTGCGGCCCAGGCTGCCCGCGCCAGAAGATCCACCAATGCCAGCAGCCGCAGGCACAGCGACAGCCCGTAGCAGGTTCCCATGCCCACCGTCCCGTCCACCGCGCTCGCCCAGCACAGCGCGTCGCGGTCCGCCAGCGCCAGGTCCGTCGTGCTGCCGTCCGCGCGCCGGAATCGAAAGCCGCGCATCGAGCCCCACACGGACCCGATCGCCGCATCCCGCGCCGCATACCACGCACGCTCGATATCGCGCCCGCGTACCGCCGGCAGCTCCTCGGGGGGCAGATCGACCAGATAGGTCCGCGACCCGTCCGCCCCGACCCCGACACGCACGCTCGGGCGATGATTGCTCACATCCATCAACGAAAAGATGGACCGCCGCGCCGCGCCGCGCCAGTCTTGACGTCGCCCGAAAACCCTGCGTCACCGGAGGCACTACTCTCATGCAGGATCCGTCCCGCCTCACCGCCAGCGACGCCGCGCGCCTGATCCGCAATGGCAAGCTGACGCCAGTGGACCTCATGGAGTCCTGCCTCGCCCGCATCGCCGCGCGCGAACCGGAGGTGCATGCCTTCGCGTGGTTCAAGCGCAGACCAGGCCCGCCGCGCTGCCGCCTCGGCGCGACCCGGCCCGCTGCACGGGCTGCCGCTCGGCGTGAAAGACGTGCTCGATACCGCCGACATGCCAAGCCAGTACCGGCTCGCCGATCTGGCGCGACTGGCAACCCAGGGCCGATGCCGCATGCGTCGCTTGGGCCAGGGCCGCCGGAGCCGTCGTGATGGGCAAGACCGTCACCACCGAGTTCGCCACCCGCAAGCCCGGCCCGACCGCCAATCCGCACCGCCTGCACCACACGCCGGGCGGCTCCAGCAGCGGCTCGGCGGCTGGCGTGGCGGATTTCTTCTTCCCGTTCGCCTACGGCACGCAGACCGCCGGCAGCGTGATCCGCCCGGCCGCCTATTGCGGGGTCGTCGGCTACAAACCGAGCTTCGACACGATCAACCGGTTCGGCATGAAGCTCATGTCCGGCAGCCTGGACACGGTCGGTGTCATGGCCCGCACGGTGGCGGACTGCGCGTTGCTGGCGTCCTCCGTCTCCGGGCGCGACCTCGGCGATCCGGGCCACCCGACAGAACGCGCCCCGCGCATCGGCCTCTGCCGCTCGCCCTCATGGCCGCTCGCGCTGCCGGAGACCCAGGCGCTTCTGGAACAAGCCGCCAACGCGTTGGGCCGGGCCGGCGCCAGCGTGACCGACCGGGAACTGCCAGACCAGTTCTCGCGGCTGACCGAGGCCCACCCGATCATCATGAACAACGAGAGCGGCCGGGGTTTGGGCTGGGAGCTGGCCACGGCGCTCGACCGAATCAGCCCCGAGCTGCGCGAGCGGCTGGAATTCGGCCTCGCGCAAACCGAGCCGGTCCTGGCGGATGCCTATGCCGTCTTCGACCGCACGCAGCGTGCCTTCCCGGCGGTCATGGAAGGGTTGGACGTATTGCTTACCCCGTCTGCCCCCGGCCAGGCTCCTGCCGGGCTGCAATGGACTGGCGATCCCGCTTTCAACTTCATCTGGACCAGCCTGCACGTCCCCTGCGTGACGGTACCCGCCGGCACTGGACCGGATGGATTGCCCCTCGGCATCCAGATCGTCGGCCGCCGGGACGACGACCGCGCCGTGCTCGCCTGGGCGCAATGGATCGCAGCGGCCATGCAATAAAAGTTTCACCAAGGGGTGTGCCTGAAGTTTCCCCCAGATCAGCCGCGGAGCCGGCCGAGCCGCCTGATCGATGCCAGTGCCTTCTCCTGCGGCAGTCCGGGCCATTGCACGCGCATGATGAAGTGATTGACGCCCAACCGTTCCTGCCAGCGCGCGATCTCTTCCTTCACCGACACCGCATCGCCGATGATGAAGCGGTCTTTCGCCATCTCCTCGAATGTCATGCCGGCGGTCGGGCTTTCCATTCCCCATGCCGCGTAGGAGGCGTATTTGTATTCCAGCGCGGAACGGCATTCTTCCATGGCGGTGCGGTGGCTTTCGCCGACGTAGCACTCGCGGGCGATGGGGAACTCGGTCACCTGGCGGCCGGCCGCCAGCAATGCCTCGCGATAGATGCGCATCAGCGGCTCCGTCGCGCCGAGCGTGGTGGCGTTGGCGATCAGCCACGCGTCGCCGATGCGCGCCGCCCGCTTCACCGCGGCTTCCACCAATCCGGCCACCCAGACCGGAGGCCCGCCGGGCCGGAGCGGCTTCACGCTGATGCCGTGGTCCTTCACCGTGTAGAAGCGCCCATCGAACGAAACGCTGTCCTCCGTCCACAGGCGACGGATCAGCGCGATGCTTTCGGAGAACCGAGGGGCTCGTTCCGTCAGTGATACGTTGAATGCGGTGAATTCGCCGGGACGATAGCCGAGGCCGACACCGAGGACGAAGTTCCCTCCGCTCAAGACGTCCAGCGTGGCGGCTTCTTCCGCGACATGCACCGGGTTGAGCAGAGGCAGCAGCAGGATGTTGCCGCCGATTGTCATGCCCTGTGCCTCGCGCAGCAAATAGGCCATCAGCGGCGTGATCTGCAGCATTTGCAGCGGCGCGGTGAGGTAGTGATGGGGGAACAGCAGGGAAGAGAAACCGGCGTCGCGCGCGACGCGCACTTGCTCCACCAACTCCGGGACGCGAGCGGCGACGGAATCGCCGGCGGGGAACTGGGTGTTGATGAACATGCCGATCTTCATGATCGCCCCCTTGTTGCCTGTTGCCACGAACGTCCCTTCTCTTCCCGCGACCGTGGTTCCAGGGCAAACCGGGGACAATGTGGCCGACCGGGGCCGAGTGTCGCCTTCATTCGGCTGCTGCCGTAAGATGCACTGGATGGATCATCACAGGAGCGCGGCACATGACCGAAGCCTGCATCGTCGGCTGGGCACATTCCCCGTTCGGCAAGCTGGAAGACCCGGATGTCGAGAGCCTGATCGGGCGTGTTGCCGGGGCCGCCATCGCGGATGCCGGGATTTCGCCGGGCGAGATCGAGGCAAGCTTCGTGAGCCTGTTCAATAACGGTTTCTCGGCACAGGATTTTCCCGCTTCCCTGGTGCTGCAGCATCTGCCGGAGCTGCGCTTCAAGCCGGCCACCCGGTTTGAGAACGCCTGCGCGTCGGGCTCAGCGGCTGTCCACGGCGCGCGCGATTTTCTGGCCGCCGGGCGCGGGAGGTTCGCGCTGGTGATCGGGGTGGAGAAGATGACCGCAACACCCGGGTCGGAGGTCGGCGATATCCTGCTGAAGGCAAGCTACAAAAAGGAGGAATCGGATATTCCAGCGGGGTTTGCCGGCGTGTTCGGGCGCATCGCGGAACGGTATTTCCAGCGCTATGGCGACCAGTCGGATGCCCTGGCGGCGATTGCGGCGAAGAACCACAAGAACGGCGTCGCCAATCCGTATGCGCAGATGCGCAAGGATCTGGGGTTCGATTTCTGTCGTAAGGTGAGTGAGAAAAACCCGTATGTCGCGCCGCCGTTGAAGCGGACCGACTGCTCCCTGGTGTCGGACGGCGCCGCCGCGCTGGTGCTGACCGACGAGGACACCGCGCGCGGCATGGGCAAGGCGGTGCGCTTCCGCGCAGCGGTGCAGGTGAACGATTTCCTGCCCATCAGCAAGCGGGATATCACGCAGTTCGAGGGTGGTGCGCAGGCGTGGCGGCACGCGCTGGATGCGGCCGGGCTGAAGCTGGACGACCTGTCCTTCGTGGAATCGCATGATTGTTTCACCATCGCCGAGTTGCTGGAATATGAGGCGATGGGGCTGACGGCGCCGGGGCAGGGTGCGCGCGCGGTGCTGGAAGGCTGGACGCAGAAGGATGGAAAGTTGCCGGTGAACCCGTCGGGTGGGCTGAAGGCGAAGGGTCATCCGATCGGCGCCACCGGTGTTTCCATGCACGCGCTGGTTGCGATGCAGTTGACCGGCCAGGCGCCCGAGGGAATGCAATTGGCGAAAGCGGATATTGGTGGCGTATTCAACATGGGCGGCGCCGCGGTTGCCAACTACGTGTCGATTCTGGAGCGGCTGCGCTGATCCCGACCGCGAATCTCGCCTGCCTGCTGCTGCAGACCGCGCGTCGGTGGCCAGACCGGCCCGGTGTGATTTGTGGCGAACGTGTCTGGACATGGCGCGAACTGGCTGACCGCGTGCAGGCGGCGGCCAGCTCACTGACCGCACGTGGCGTGCGGTCCGGTGACCGCGTGCTGGTGCATTCACGCAATTCCACAGCGATGCTCGAAACGATGTGGGCGGCCTGGATGATCGGCGCGGTCTGGGTGCCGACCAATTTCCGCCTGACGCCGCCCGAGGTCGCCTATCTGGCGAAGTCATCCGGCGCCACGGTGCATATCTTCGATGCGGCCTTCCCTGATCACGCTACTGCCGCCCGGGCAGCCAATCCCGCGCTGCATGTTGAGTTATGGCTGGACGGCTCAGCACCCCCTCTCCCGCTTGCGGGAGAGGGAAGGGGTGAGGGCGATGCCCTGAGCTTCCCGACCGACGTGGATTACGACCACCCTGCCTGGTTCTTTTACACGTCCGGCACCACGGGACGGCCGAAGGCCGCTGTGCTCACCCACGGACAGATGCAGTTTGTCGTCAATAATCATCTGGCCGATCTGATTCCAGGCACCACGGAACACGACGTGTCCCTGGTCGTCGCGCCGCTGTCGCACGGCGCCGGGGTGCACGCGCTGGTGCAGGTGCCCCGCGGCGCCGCGAGCGTCCTGCTCGCCGGCGAAAAACTGGACTGCGCGGAAGCATGGAGCCTGATAGAGCGGCATCGAGTGACCAATCTGTTCACCGTTCCCACCATCCTGACGATGCTGACCCGGCACGACGCGGTGGACCGCTACGACCATAGCTCACTGCGCTACGTCATTTATGCCGGCGCACCGATGTACCGCGCCGACCAGTGCCATGCATTGCGGAAGCTTGGGGCGGTTCTGGTCCAGTATTATGGCATGGGCGAGGTCACCGGCGCGATCACCGTGCTGCCGGCGGCATTGCACAGTCTGGACGACGACGAGATGCCGGTAGGAAGCTGCGGCTATCCGCGCACCGGCATGGACGTGGCCATCCTCGGCGCGGACGGTCAGCGCCTGCCCGACAACGAGACCGGCGAAATCTGCGTGCGCGGCCCTGCCGTGCTGGCCGGCTACCATAATAATCCCGATGCCAATGAAAGGGCGTTTGCAGGCGGCTGGTTCCATACCGGAGACCTGGGCCACACGGACGAACGCGGGTTCGTGTATATCACCGGGCGTGCCTCCGACATGTATATCTCGGGCGGCTCCAACGTCTATCCGCGCGAGATCGAGGAGGTGCTGCTAACCCATCCCGCAATAGCGGAAGCCTGCGTGGTTGGCATGCCGCACCCCAAATGGGGCGAATGCGGTGTGGCCGTGCTGGTTGCGTCCGACATCGCGGAGCCGGAGCTGTTGGCGCATCTGGAGGGGCGGCTGGCGAGGTATAAATGGCCGCTGCGTTTCGTGTTCTGGCCGGAGCTGCCGAAATCCGGCTACGGCAAAGTGACAAAGAGCGAGGTCAAACGCAGGTTGGAGGAAAGCGATGCCTGAACAACCCAAGGATGTCGGTTCGATCGCCGACTACCACGCCCATATCTATTACGATCCCACCAGCAAGGACCGAGCCGCGCTGCTGCGGCGATGGGTGGAGGAGCGTTTTACCGCCCGCATGGGAAGCTGGCACGACGGACCGGTCGGACCGCATGTTCAGGCGATGTACCAGATCGCGTTTGCCACCGATCTGTTCCCTTCCCTGGTGCCGTTCCTGATGCTCAACCGGATGGGTCTGACCATCCTGGTGCACCCGCAGTCGGGTCGCCCGCGCGACGATCACACCTTGCACGCCATCTGGATGGGCGAGGTGCTGCCGGTAAAAACCGAGGTGCTGCCCGAGACGGATTAGCCGCCACACCGCAGAACCGATACGCGCACGTCGCTTGACAAGACGCCGCCGTGCTTCATCATCCCGTCATCGGGAGCGTTGGGTATGTCGGCACTGAGTCGCTGCTACAACATCAATGATCTGCGCCTGGCCGCGAAGCGGCGGCTGCCACGCGGCGTGTTTGAGTTCGTGGATCGGGGCAGCGAAGACGAGGTCGCGCTGCGCAACAACCGCGCGGCATTCGAGCGCATCAAGTTGCGCCATCGTGCCTTGATGGATGTGTCCGGCCGCAGCATGGCGACAACGCTGTTCGGCAAGCCGATCGGCATGCCGATGGCGATCGCTCCAACCGGCGCCGCCGGACTGTGCTGGTACCTGGGCGAGCTGGAACTCGCCAAGGCAGCCGCCGCGGCCAACATCCCGTTCACCATGGCCACCAGCTCCATGACGGCGATGGAAACGATCGCCAAGGAAGCGGGTGGCCGGCTGTGGTTCCAGCTTTATGTCTGGAAGGAGCGGGAGCTTTCGTATCAGTTGATCGACCGGGCGCAACGGGCCGGGTTCGAGGCGCTGATCGTCACGGTGGATACTATCGTCCCGCCGAACCGGGAATACAATCCGCGCAACGGGTTCCTGCTGCCGTTCCATCCGACCGCCCGCTTCACGTGGGATATTGCGATGCACCCGGATTGGTTCTTCCGCGTGCTGATACATTACCTGACCACCATCGGCATGCCGCGCAACGAGAACTATCCGGACCCGTATCGCCGGCCGATTACAACGGATCCGGGCGCTCGTGAATTCATGCGCCAGGACTCGCTGTGCTGGGAGGATATCCGCATCTTCCGCGACAAATGGCCGGGTGTGCTGATGGTGAAGGGGATCAATCGTCCGGACGACGCGGTGAAGGCGATCGAATACGGCGTGGATGGCATTATCGTATCCAACCATGGCGGCCGGAACATGGACAGCGCGGTCGCCACGATCGACGTGCTGCCGGAGATTGCCGAGGCAGTGGGCGAGCGCGCGACGGTGATCCTGGATTCGGGAGTGCGGCGCGGGTCCGACATAGCCAAGGCGCTGGCGCTAGGGGCGAAATGCGTGCTGACCGGCCGCGCGACGCTGTATGGCACCGCTGTCGGCGGTCAGGCCGGTGCCGCGCACGCGATCAACGTCATCCGTAACGAGCTGGACAAGACGATGGCCTACACCGGTTGCCGGAGCGTGGACGAAGTCACGACCGACATCTTCTTTGGCAGCCGCGAAGGCAACCGGCTACGGGGCAGGATCATGGAGACGGCGTAATATCAGGCGAAGCCCGGGGATTACCGTGGCGGTCGCTTGGGCTTTCGCGGACATGACGGTTATTCGCGCGCGAGCGGCCGAGAGCAACATCCGGGAGGTGTGGCTTCTCGCGGCGGGTGGTAGAAGCGGCCGCATCATGTCGGCAACAGGGTTCACTCTCTTCGATACGGCAGTTGGACGGTGCGGCATCGCATGGGGCGCGCGCGGTATCGTCGGTGTCCAATTGCCGGAGCGGAACGACGCCGCGACGCAGGCGCGATTGCTCCGGCGCTGTCCCGGCATAACCGAGGCGCCAGCGCCGCCAGAGGTCCTGCACGCGATTGAAGCGATCACCGGGTTGCTGGGTGGCGAACCGCGCGATCTTTCAGCGATCGCGCTCGATATGCAGGACGTTCCGGAGTTCCACCAGCGTGTCTATGCGACGGCGCGAACCATTCCACCGGGCAGCACCCTGTCGTACGGCGAGATTGCGGCACGACTCGGAGACCGGAGTGTGGCGCGCGAAGTGGGCGAGGCGTTGGGCCAGAATCCGTTTCCGATCATTGTGCCATGCCACCGTGTCCTGGCGGCTGGCGGCAAGATCGGCGGCTTCTCGGCGGCTGGCGGCGTCACAACCAAGCTGCGTCTGCTTGGTATCGAGGGCGCGCAGGTCGGCGAGGCGCCTACGTTGTTCGAGGATCTGCCGCTCCGGGCTCGGACGCGACGGCGTTAGGATTTGCCGGCGGCGGTGTTTCGGCCGCTCCGACCAGCCAGGCACGCGCGTCCGTCGTGGACCACCAACTCACGATAAGATGCGGCGCGGCTGCGGCGATGCGGATCGCCTGTTCGGGGTCGCTTTCGATGAAATGCGTGCAGCCCCAGCGGGTGGCGGTTTCCGCCTTGTAGCGGGTAATGGAAGCGATATCGCCGGCTAACCCCGGCGGTCGGCACTCCACCGGCACGTCTGCGTGTACCCACCGCTTTACCCACTCGATCGTGCGCTGGCGATCGCCATCATAGCGTCCGGTAATCACCACCGCGCGTTCCGGCGTAAAAGCCGGCACTGCCGCGAACGGCTCCAGCGCGTGTCGGCGCGCCAGTGCGGCGACCACATCCGCGGCGTACTCCGCGCGCGGAATGTCGGGCAGAAACACGCCATCGAGATCCAGCCCCACAAACGGTGCCTCGGTCCGGCGGTCCGCCGCGGCCCCAGTCGCGCGCAACGCACGTGCGGCCGGCGTCGCCTCCCCCCGTTCCCATGGGAAGCGGAACAGCTCCCGCATCGCGTGGGACAGGTCGGGCACGAACGTGGTGGTCTCCGGATCGTGGACGAGGGTCAGCGTCAACACCTCGCGTCCTTCGTCGTGCAAGGCAGTGCGGGCCGCGGCCATTGTTTCGCCGGTCGCGCAGCAATCGTCTATCAGAAGCACACGGCGCCCGTCCGGGGGTGGGCCAAGCCATTCCGCAACACGGGTTCGTCGGTCATATCTCAGCATGGCGAGCGGCAGCGCCAGCAGCCCGGCTGCCATGCTTGCGGTACCAAGCCGCCGCGGGCAATCCCGACGACCACGTCGGGCCGCCATTGCGCGGCCCGATCCAGCAGGGCCGCGAGCATGCGCTCGGCCTGGTCGTAGCCGATGAACACCGGCATTCGGCCGGTATCCAGCCCCTTCCAGGGGCGTGGCGACGGGCTGCTCAGCGTTTCATCTCCATGCCCACGCGATGGTTGACGAAACGCAGTGTGTAGGCGGGCGTGATATCCAGCCCTTTCGGATACACGCCCACCGCCGCCATCGACTGATAGAATGCCGACCAGCGTGCAGTCCGTCATCGCGCCGATGCCCGAGTTTCTGTGCGTCGCCGGAATCGACACACTATACTGGATCATGACGTGACGGCCATAGTCGATCAGTTCCTGCGGCATGTCCGGATTGGCCTTGCGGATCAGCGCGTCGGCCGGTGAGGGGTTGCCGTAGAGATACGAATACCAGCCTTCGATCGAGGCATCCACGAACCGCTGCACCAGGCCGGGGTTTGTCGCCACCAGCTTCGTGCTGGTGGCAATGATGTTGTCATAGCCAAGATAACCGGCGTCGGCGAGCGGCAGCACCACCGGCTTGAAATGCGCCTGCTGTTCGATGAGGAACGGTTCCGATCCCAGATAGCCCTCCTGGATCAGCTTCTTGTCCGCCAGGAACGGCGCCAGGCTGAACGTGTATGGCCGGATCTGGCTGTCGCTGTAGCCGTATTTGCCGGCCAGGAATCGCCACCAGCCGGCACGCACGTCCGCTGCGATCTCGATCGGCTTGCCCTTCAGCGCGGCGAAACTGTCGTTGCCGACATCCGGGTGGGCGATCAGCACCGAGGGGTCCTTCTGGAAGATTGCTGCCACCGCGACGAACGGCAGGTTCTGTTCCACGAACTCGATGGCCTGCCCGCCGCTGAGATTGAACTGCATGCGGCCCGCCATCAGCAGGGTCATGTGGTTGATCTGCGCGCCGCCTTGCTCGATGGTCACGTCCAGCCCGTGCCGGGCGTAGATGCCGGTGGCGAGCGCCTGGTAGAAGCCGCCGTATTCGGCCTCGGCTTTCCAGTCCAGGCCGAACGTGACGTGGTCGGCGGCCATCGCAGCCGCGGCATGTGACGCCAGAACTGCCGAAAGCAGCCATGCCGCGCTCCGCATATGGATCAACCCCGGCCGATGAACGGCATCTTCGTCGCCATGACGGTGATGAACTGCACGTTGGCATCCAGCGGCAGGTTCGACATGAACCGGATCGACTCGCCGACATGGTCCACGTCCATGCGCGGCTCCTGCATCATCGCGCCGTGCGGCTGCATCTGTCCCGCTGTTGAACGGGCCGTCATCGGCGTCACCGCGTTGCCGATATCGATCTGCGAGCTGCAGATATCGAATTGCCGCCCATCCAGCGCGATGGATTTTGTCAGGCCGGTCACCGCATGTTTCGTGGTGGTATAGGCCGCCGAGCCAGGGCGCGGCACATGCGCCGAGATCGAACCGTTGTTGATGATCCGGCCGCCCATCGGCCGCTGGTCGCGCATCATGCGAAAGGCAGCGTTGGCGCACAGGAACATGCCGTTCAAATTGACCGCAACCACGGACTGCCACTGTTCCCAGGTGAAATCGCCGAAATTGGTGCTCGGCACATTGCCGCCGGCATTGTTGAACAGCACGTCCAGACGGCCGAACGCCTGCTTCACCTTGGCGAACAACGCGGCGACTGAATCCGGGTCGCGCACATCGGTGGGCACTACCAACGGCTTGCCGCCTTTCGCCATCGACGCCGTTTCCTCCAGCGCCTCTTTCCGGCGACCCGCCAGGGCCACCGAATATCCGTCCTTCAGCAACGCAAGTGCCGAGGAACGGCCGATCCCGCTGCCGGCTCCGGTGATGACCGCGACGCGTTCAGCCATGCTGCTTCTCCCCTGATCCGTCGTTGCGGCGCATTCTGGCCTGCCTGTCGCGCGCGGCCAAGATGGCATGCTGCATTTTCATTGCGACGCGCGTGGCCGACGCGGTAACCTTCAGGCAAACAGGAGGAGTTCCATGCCAGCCTCGCTTGACCCGCGGGAGGTCGAGCAGACCGTGGTGCCATTCACTGCGGGCGACGGGATGGAGTTAAATCTTCTTCATCTGCGCGGCCCGCAACCGCCCTCTCGCGGGCCGGTGCTGTTGGTGCACGGGGCGGGCGTGCGGGCCAACCTGTTTCGTCCTCCGACGGATACCACCATCGTTGCTGCCCTGGTGGCGCACGGCTACGATGTGTGGCTGGAGAACTGGCGCGCCAGCATCGATTTGCCGCCAAATCCCTGGACGTTGGATAAGGCGGCGCTCTACGATCACCCGCGCGCGATTGAAACCATCTCCGACCAGACCGGTGCGGACAGGATCAAGGCCATCATCCATTGCCAGGGTTCCACCAGCTTCATGATGTCGGCTGTTGCCGGGCTGGTACCGAAGGTCACCACCATCGTTTCTAACGCCGTTGCGTTGCATCCCCGCATTCCGGAGATCACCCGTATCAAATTCCGGCTTTCGCTTCCGGTACTTGGCAAGCTGCTCGATTACCTTGACCCGCAATGGGGCAAACAGGCGCCAACCACAATCGCTAAGCTGATCACCGCCTGGGTGAAGGTGACCCATCATGAATGCGACAACATCGTCTGCCGGCTGGTCAGTTTCACCTACGGCGTGGGTTTCCCGACGCTCTGGAGTCACGCCAACCTGAACCCGGAAACGCATGCCTGGATCAACCAGGAATTCGCCAAGGTCCCGGTCAGCTTCTTCCAGCAGATCTACCGATGCGTGTTGGCCGGCCACCTGGTGGCGGTGGACGGATTGCCAGGCTTACCGGCTGCATTCGGGGTGTCGCCGCCGCAGACCGATGCCCGTTTTGCCTTCTTTGCCGGGCAGAACAACCGGTGCTTCCTGCCGGAGAGCCAGCAGGAAACGTTTGACTGGTTCGACCGGCAGCGCCCCGGCTTCCACACGCTGCACAGGCTGCCCGATTACGGGCACCTGGACGTGTTCATCGGCAAGGATGCCGCGCGCGACGTTTTCCCGCTGATGATCGAGGAACTGGACAAGGAGCCCGCCTGAATGGCCCAGCCCCGACGCATCGCTCAGCAGGCCGGCCGGCATGCGCTGGTCGATGACATTGCGTTCCAGATGCCGGTGCAGGGGATCAAATCGTCCACCATTCTGGCGGCGTTTCCCTGCGATCCGGTGAAGGCCCGCGTGCTGCTGCAGGGCAACGAGGTGCACCCGTTCCTTTTGTGGAACAAGGCTCTGCTGCTGGTCACTGTGGTCGATTATCGCCACACGAATATCGGCAGATATATCGAGTTCAGCATCGCGCTGGCCTGCACACACGGAGCACGCCCGGCGCCACCGCTGCTGCCGGCATTGTTGCGTGGCCTGTATGGGACCGGACAGTGGGTCTATGATCTGCCGGTCAGCACCGAGATTTCGGTGAAAGGCGGCAAGGGCATCTGGGGCATGCCCAAGCACCAGGCCAATCTGAACTATGTCGAGGGTGAACGGACGGTCAGCAGCCAGTACGACCTGGATGGCCAGCTCGGGGTGTATTTCGAGGTGCAGCGTCCCGGCTCCGTGTGGTTGCCGGTCAGCACCAGCGCTGTGAACTACTGCGCGTTTCGCGGGCTGCTGATGAAATCCACCATTTATTTCTCCGGCAAGGCCGGCTTTTCCCTGTTCCGCAAGGGCGCGGCGCGGCTGGTGATCGGCGATGTGCCTCGCGTGCAGGTGCTGAAGACGATCGGGCTGGAGCCGGACCCGGTCGCCACGCTCTATCTGCCCGAGGTTACCGGCGTGCTGGACGATCATTTCGAGAGCTGGTTCTGCACTTATCAGCAGCCACCCGCGACGCCGCCGGAGGGGCTGGAGAGCGTGGTCGGGCTGGGGGAAAGCGAGCAATGGCTGCCGCCGCCTTCGGCACCAGTGCCCGGGCGCACGAAGGAGAACGTGCCCGCATGAGTGCAGGAGGGGCACCAGGCATGACGAGCCATGCGACGTACTTTGCGCCGCCCGCCGATTATGTCGGCCGGCGACGGTCGCTGATCCTCGCCGGTGGCGGGATGCGGGTCGCGTACCAGGCCGGCGTGTTGCAGGCGCTGGGAGAGGCGGGGCTGTGTTTCCACCACGCCGACGGAACCTCCGGCGGTACGATGAACCTGGCGATGCTGCTGTCCGGGTTGACACCGCAGGAGATGGTGGCGCGCTGGCGGGCGCTGGATCCCAGGGACTTCATGGGCTTCATGCCGCTGGGTGACTATCTGCGCGGACCCGATCTACCGGCGATGGGCAGTGCCGACGGGGTGGTGAACAAGGTGTTCCCGCATCTCGGCATCGACGTTGCGCGGATAAATGAAGCGGTGGGGCTCGCCGGTACATTCAACCTGTGCAACTTCTCGCGCAAGACGCTGGAAACGATCGAGCACACTGCGCTGGACCTCGAGCTTCTGGTAGCGGGTATCTCGCTGCCGATCTTCATGCCGGCGGTGCAAAAGGACGGCGCCTTCTACACCGACGCGGTGTGGATCAAGGACGCCAACCTGATGGAGGCGGTTCGGCGCGGTGCCGAGGAAATCTGGCTGGTCTGGTGCATCGGCAACAGCAGCCGATATTACGACGGTGCGTTCCGCCAATATGTCCACATGATCGAAATGAGCGCCAATGGAGCGCTGTTCGAGGAGCTTGACCGCATCAGCGAGATCAATGCGCGGATTGCCGGCGGTGAGCCGGTCGGCGGACGACGCCAGCCGATCGTACTGCACGTGATCCGGCCGGATTATCCGCTGCCACTGGACCCCGACTATTTCTTCGGCCGCATCGATGGCGCAACGCTGATCGCGCTCGGCTATGCCGATGCGAAGGCATATCTCGCGTCGCGCCGCCCGGGCGGCCTGCCCCTGACGCCGGAGATCACGCATATGCACGATGAGACGATCGGGATTTCGTTCCGGGAAACCATGTCAGGCGGCTTCACCCTGGGCGAGACAGATCCCGAAACGGGGCGCCAGAAGGGCGAAGCGGCCGGAACCACGCTGATCCTGCATGCGACGGTGCTGATCCGCGATATCGACCGGTTTCTGAAGGAACCGGATCATCCGGGCTCGCTGGCCGGGTCGATCGAGTACGCCCCGTTCGGCGGCACGATGGAAGGGACGAACGGCGTGTTCAACCTGTTCAATCCCAGCGGGCAGCCAGGGTTGAAATACATGGTCTATGAGCTTGGGTTTCAGCATGCCGGGAAGGCTTACTACCTCGCCGGCCGCAAGGAGGTGCGTGAAGATCCGGCGATCGACGCCTGGAAGCAGACCACCACGCTTTACACGTTGCTGCATGAAGGGCCCGATGCCACGGGGCCGGTTGTCGGCGCCGGCGTGCTGACTCTCGGCGTGGCCGACCTGATCCGCATGCTGGGCACGACCAGCGCGCCCGGCGCGACCAGTGCGGCTCAGACCGCCGAGGCGGTCACCCGGTTCGGCCGCTTCTTCCTGGGGCAGATGTGGGACAGCTACGGCGCCCATCTCGGCCGCGGCTGACGGAACACGCTCATGGATTTCGACGTCATCGTGATCGGCAGCGGATTTGGCGGATCCGTTGCCGCCGCCCGGTTGGCCGAGTCGGGTGCGCGCGTGCTGGTGCTGGAGCGCGGCCGGCGCTGGGATCGCACCAGTTATCCCAGCGTTACCGGGAAGGATTGGATCTGGAACCAGCGCCACCCCGAACGCGAGAATGGCTGGATCGATCTGCGCGTATTTCCGCACATGGCGGTGGCGTTGGGGGCCGCGGTCGGCGGCGGATCATTGATCTACGCAAACATCTCGGCGGTTCCGGCGGACAACGCGTTCGCCGCCGGGTGGCCGCCGGAGATCACGCCGGCCGAATTGGCGCCGCACTACGCCACGGTGGGAGCGGTGATGAATGTGCAGCGAGTGCCCGACAATCAATGGACGCCGCGCATGCACCTGGTGCGCGACGCCGCCGACGCGATCGGCGCCGGTGACCGCTTCCGACTGCTGGATCTTGCCGTTTCGTTCGATAAGAATTTCGACTTCAACGCGCCAACCCGGGCGGATGACGCCAGTCGCACCGTTTGGCACAAGAACGAGCAGGGGATTGAGCAGGGCACCTGTGTCCATTGCGGGAACTGCGATATCGGCTGCCCGGTGGATGCCAAGAACACGCTCGATCGCACCTATCTTGCGCTGGCCGAAACCAAGGGTGTGGACATCCGGCCGCTGCATCTGGTTACCGGGATCGAGCCGGACGGTGCCGGATGGCGCGTCGATTTCGACCGGCTGTTGCCGGACGCTCGTCAACCGGGCAGTGCCACCGCCGGGATGGTCGTGCTTTCCGCCGGATCGCTCGGCTCGACCGAGCTGCTGCTGCGCTGCCGTGACGTGCTGCACACGCTGCCAAACATCAGTCAACGTCTCGGTCGTGACTGGAGCAGCAATGGCGACTTCCTGACGCCGGCACTTTATCTGAACCGCAAACCGGACCCGTCGCATGGGCCGACGATTACCTGCGCGATCGACTTCCTCGATCGCAGCCGGGATGGCCAGTCGTTCTGGATTCAGGATGGCGGTTTGCCGACCTTGCTCGCGGACCTGGTGGCTTCCGCCACGAACACGGACCCGATTGCCCGCAAGGCGCTGGACTGGATTCGGAGCGATTTGCTCGCGCATGCGCCCCTGGGCAACATAATGCCGTGGTTCGCGCAGGGGGTCGATGCGGCGAACGGACAGCTTCGCCTGCATCGCCCGCTTGGAATTGCCGGAAACTGGGAGATGACATTGGATTGGGACGTTGCGCAGTCTCGACCGCTCATGGACCCGATCGTCGGCACCCACCAGGCGCTTTCACACGCAACCGGCGGCACGCCGCTGGTGCCACCAACCTGGAGCTTGCTGCACTATCTGATAACGCCGCATCCCTTGGGTGGCTGCGGCATGGGAACGGGCGCGGAGAACGGCGTGGTGGACCATCGCGGCGAGGTATTCGGCTACCGCAACCTGTTCGTGCTGGACGGCGCGATCGTGCCGGAGGCAGTGGGGGTCAATCCGTCCCGCACCATCGCCGCGCTGGCCGAACGCGCCTCGCGTCTGATCGGGGCTGACCGGACGTAACAACCAAGAGGCAACCACGTGTCACTCGATCCGCAGACCTTCCGCGACCATTTCCTGTCCATCTATCAGTCTGCGATCGAGTCGGCGGTGCGTGAACAGCTTCCGCCGGACGCACCGCGCCCGGGGCTGGAAAACGCGACCGTGCGAGCGGCCGCGCAGGTTGCCACGTTACAGAACAACGGGCTGGCGATCCCGGTTCAGGCACCCCCGCATATTGCCGACGATGCCTGGCGAACCGCGCGTCTGGCGTATGAGCTATTACAAGAGAAACTGGTGGGAAATGAGGCCGCTGCCACCGCCATCGCCGCGGAGCTGCAAGGGGGGCAATTCGATCCGCGCTGGGTGGAAACCGTCACCGAATATGTCAACTATTTCGGCCCCAACGGACAGCGTCGCGAGCCGCAATATATCCGGCCGGAGCCGGATACGCCGATCCTGACATTCAGGCCGGGCTCCGTGGTGGCGATGATGGCTGACTGGGGGACCGGAACCTCCGCCGCCATCAACCTGCTGAATCAGGTGGTGCAATTCAACCCAGATATCATCATTCATCTAGGCGACATCTATTACTCTGGCACGCCAGAGGAATGCGACCGCAATTTCGCGGCGATCCTGAACCGGACGTTCGACCGCACCCGGGTACCGATCTACAATCTGACTGGCAACCACGACATGTATTGCGGCGGCGTCGGTTTCTATGGGCTGCTGCCGACACTCAATCCGCCACCGCTCGTCGCACAGCCGGCGAGCTTCTTCTGCCTGCGCAGTACCGACCTGCAATGGCAGTTCATCGCCATGGACACGGGCCGGTTCGACTATTCCCCGTTCGATGTGCAGAACGTCCTGGTGCAGATCGGCACGGAGGAGCAGGACTGGCTCGCCGCCCGTATTGTGGAGTTCCCCGGAAGGACCATCCTGCTGTCGCACCACCAGTTGTTTTCGGCCTTTGCACAGATCGGACCCGCGGGAGCCGGCGGCGCGCTGACACCCTATAACCCGAACCTGCAACAGAGCCTCACAGCTTTCACCCGGGCCGCGGCAAAAAAGGGCGGCAGTATCGCCGCCTGGTTCTGGGGCCATGAGCACACGCTGAGCATCTACGCGCCGTATCTCGGCCTGGCGAAAGGCCGCTGCATCGGCCACGGCGCGATCCCGGTGCTGATCGGGGATGAGGATCATCCGCTGATGAAGCTCGTCAATCCGCCGAAGCTGCTGACACCGCCGCTCGGGTGCAATGGATCCGTCCACGCGCATGGTTTCGTGATCCTGCAATTCGCGCATGACGGGTCGTGCCACGCGGAGTACTACAACGACGTCGACCCGCAGCGGGCGTTCTACAGCGAGACGCTGGGTGGCGGCGTGTCGGTGTAGAGGGGGACGCCTATTCGTGCGATGCGGTGTCGGGGCGCGCCGCGATGCGCAGGACGGTGCCATCCTGACGGGCGATCTCGACGATGGTTTCCAGCCGCACCAGCCGCTCCGCAATGTTGCGCAGCGCGTCGGCAAGCTTGTCCACCTTGATCGTTACGGACTGCACCCGCTCATCGAGCAGGATGATCGATCGGATTGCACCGGCGGCATCGCGATAAAAACTCACGACACCAAACCCACCTCAGCCAGGTAGGCTAGTGTATCATCCAGTTTCTTTTCGCTCGCTGCCAGGCGGTCCAACGTCGTGGCATGGCTGCGCACCAGCATGTCCAGCAGGTGGCGCAACTCGGCTGCTTCGCCGGCCGTGTCGGCATCGTAGGCTTCCACGGCTCGTCGCACGAATTCACCACTCGAAATCCTGCCCGCCCGAGCGGCCTTGGAGTCGAGCTTCTCCTTCTCCTCCGGTGACATCAGGACAACGACGCGTTCAGTTGCAGGCACGAGATCACCATTTGATGGTCATGATCATGGGTATGTGCATAGTTGCGGGATGGGTGTCAAGCCCAACCTCGGCTTGACCATCCGCCCCGCCTACGCACACGCTGCGCCGCGTTCGAAGAAGGCGGGGGATAATGCGTTTCGCGGCGATCGGGCTGGATCATCGGCACATCTACGACCTTGTCGAGGGGCTGATCATGGCCGGCCAGGACTGCGTCGGACATGATCCCGATACCACCGACCCGCGCGTCCTCGCCGGATTCCGCAAGCGATTTCCACAGGTGCCGTCTGCCCCGAGGGACCGTCTGCTCGATGATCCCGCAATCGACTTCATCGTCACGGCCGCCGTACCCGCCGATCGGGCGGCGGTGGCAATCGCGGCCATGCGGACACGGCAAGGATGTGATGGTCGATAAGCCGGCGGTCACCTCGCGTGGCCAGCTTGCTGAAATCCAACGAACGGTGATCGAAACCGGTCGCATCTGGTCGGTTTGCTTTTCCGAGCGGTTCCTCACCCCGTCCACATTGAAGGCTTTGGACATCGTGCGCGCCGGCGACATCGGGCGAGTGGTGCAGACCGTTGGGCTCGGCCCCCATCGGCTCAATCGCGCGCTGCGGCCCGCCTGGTTTTTCGACCGCACGGCGTATGGCGGCATCCTGAATGACATCGCCAGCCACCAGATCGACCAGTTTCTGGCCTTCACCGACAGCACCGACGCCAGTATCGTCAGCAGCACGGTGGGCGAGTATGGCACCGCTCCGGGGTTCGAGGATTTCGGCGAGGTCGTGCTGCAAACGGAAACCGCCCGCGGTTATTTGCGCGTCGATTGGTTCACGGCCGATGGCCTGCCGACCTGGGGCGACGGCCGCCTGTTCGTCCTGGGTACGCAGGGGACGATCGAGTTGCGCAAATACGTGGATATCGCCGGGCGGGAGGGAACCGATCATCTGTTTTTGGTGGACGGATCGGGTACGCGGCACATCGACTGCAGCGCGCTGCCGGTGACCTATTTCCGCGATTTCGCCGCCGACGTTGCCAATCGCACGGAAGCTGCCATGCCGCAGCAACACGCTTTCACGGTCTGTCGTCTGGCGCTGGAGGCGCAAGAGCGGGCGGCGCGATTTGCGCCGGTGTTGCCGCGATGACCGGCATCGCGGTTATCGGGCTCGGCAACGCGCTGGAGCCGCACGCCAGAAGCCTGGGCGACCTCGCCGGACGGGTGCGCGTGGTGTGGGCGGCGGCGAGCAGCACGAAGCGGCTTGCGTCGGTTGCCGAACGATATGGCTGGCCGGTTACCGCCGATACCATGCAGGCGATCCATGATCCGTCGGTCGATGCAGTCCTGCTGCTGACCCCTGCCAACGCGCATCTGGAACTCGCCAGGGAGGCCTTTGCGGCGGGCAAGCACGTGCTGTGCGAAAAGCCGCTGGAAGCCACGCTGGACCGCGCGGAACAGCTCGTTGTGGCGGGCCGCACGGCGAAGCGGGTGCTCGGGGTGGTGCTGCAGATGCGGTTTCGGACGGCCAGCAGACGGCTGCACGAGATTCTCGGAGCGGGACTCCTGGGAGATGTGCAAGCCGCCGCCATGTCGGTGCCCTGGTGGCGGCCGCAATCCTATTACGATGAGCCCGGGCGCGGCGTGCTCGCCCGCGATGGCGGCGGCGTGCTGATCACACAGGCGATCCACACGCTTGATTTGTTTCGATGGCTGGTCGGTATTTCTCATGTTGACGCCGCCCAGGTCGGCCGCACCGATCTGCACCGGATGGAAACGGAAGATATCGCCACGGCGCTGGTGCGGCTGGGGAATGGTGCACCCGGAACGATCCAGGCGACCACTGCGGCCTACCCCGGCCGCGCCGAATCCATCGAGGTGATTGGAAGCCGCGGGGTTGCGCGCCTGCAGGGCGGCAACCTGCGGGTCGATTTCCTCGAGGGCGGTATCGAGACGCTGGCCGATGATGGCGGTTCGGGCAGCGGTGCCAACCTGATGGGCTTCTCGCACGAGCCGCACAAGGCGCTGCTGGTGGACTTTTTGGATGCCATCGAAGCCGGGCGTGATCCCGCCATTACGGGTGAAGAAGCGCTGCAAACCCAGCGTGTGATCGAAGCCATCCTGGCGAAAGGACAAAGGTAGCCATGCAGGATCTGCTGCCGCTCGCCGAGGCGATCTCCTTGCGTCTGAAACAGCGTGGCGAAACCATCGCGATCGCTGAGTCTTCAACGGGCGGCCTGATTTCGGCGGCGCTGCTGGCCGTGCCCGGCGCGAGCGCGTATTTCCTCGGTGGCAGCGTGATCTACACGCGTTTCGCGCGATCCGCCTTCCTGGAGATCCCCGACCCGCTGCCTGATGGCATGCGCGCCTCCACCGGGGCCTATGCCGCGCTGCTGGCGCGCACCGTGCGCGAACGCTGCAAGGCAAGCTGGGGTCTGGGGGAAAGCGGGGCCACCGGTCCCACCGGCAACCGCTACGGCGATGCCGCCGGGCATAGCTGCATCGCGATCGACGGGGCGGTGGCGAAGGGCTTTACGCTCGAAACGGGAAGCGCCGATCGGGTTGCCAATATGCGCCGGTTCAGCGCCGCGGCGCTGGAACTGCTGCACGCCGCGCTGTCATAGCGGCTGACCGAGCCAGCACGCGGCCGCCGCGTAACCGGCGCGTATCGGGACTGCGCCGGTTCCGTCGGCTGTCTGATCCCGCAGCAGCTCCGCGACCATCTCCCGCTGACCCGTCTTCAGCGCCGCATCTGCAAGCATCTGCAGGAACATGTCGCGCTGTGCGTTGCTGCCGCCGAGCAGCCTTATCTGCTGCCGGATCGGCCACAGCAGCTCGACGACGCGCGCATGATCGCCGCGCCGTTGCGCCAGCGCGGCGTCGCAGACCGGCACCACCACCTTGGCGATGGCCGGCGCCGTCCACAACGATCCTCCGGCGACCTCGCGCAACGCCGCCAGGAATCGCGCCGCCGCTTCGTGCCGTCCGGTCGCGGCCAGCGCCAGCATCAGATGTGGCACCAGCAGCAGGTGACCGGCATCGCCGATCCGCTTCTCGGCCTTATCAGCCAGTTCCTGCCAGCGGTCGCCAACCAGCACGCCACTCTGCTCCAACCGCCACAGCAGTGACGTCGCATTTTGCAGATCGACATAGTGGTCCGGCGCCGCCCGGGTCATCGGCTCGTCCAGGTTGCGGACATTCGCATCGTAGCTGGCCAGCACCGCATCGATCTCGCCGAGATCAAGTTCCATCAGTGCGCGATGCCACCACAGATGGTGGATCAGGTTGTTGCCCAGCGCCCAATGCGACACCTGGGACGCCAGCCACTCCCGCCCCTCCCCTGCCCGACGATCGGTGTCGAACACATGCGCCTTCACGTGGTGGGCGAAGTAGTTCGTTCTGTCCTGTTCCAGCGCGGAATCCACAGCGCGCTCCGCGCCCGCCGTGTCGCCGACCTCCTCGTGGGCGAAAGCCCATAGTGTCTGAAACGAGTCGTATCCCGGGACGTCGGAACCCCAGGCCGGCGCCAGCCGATCCGCCTGCTCGAGGATCGCAGCGGTCTGTCCGTGCCGAAACCACATGCGGTCGGAAATCTGCAGCGCGAGCAGGTCCATCGGATGCTGGTCCAGTATCTCGCGCCACGCGGCGAACGCCTGGTCCACCGCGCCGGTCTCCCACGCGGCCAGCGCTTTTACATGCAGTTGCTCGCGTCGGGTCGCGGCCGGCGCGACCGCCTCGGCGGCAATCCGCAATTCAGCGACCTGCGCGCGATAGGCCGGAATCGCGGTGAACAACAGCAGATATGCCTTGAAACAAAGCCCCATCGGGAAGTGCGGATCAGCGTCCAGCGCGGTTCCGACCAGGTGCATCGTATCGGCGTGGTATTTCAGATAATGTTCTACGGCCAGATCGAACGCGGCCACGGCGTCGGCGCTGTCGGTCGATAGCGCCAGTCCGCGTTCGTCGTGCTGCATCGTGGTCCCCCCCTGCGCTACAGCGACACGCCGCCGTCGATGCTTACCTCGGCGCCGGTGATGTATCTGCTTTCATCAGACAACAGGAACAGTACGAGGTCCGCCACTTCTTCCGCCGTGCCCATGCGCTGCATCGGCACTAGCTGGGTGCGGCGGCGGTTCTCTTCCTCGCTGCGCACTTTCAGCATCTCGGTGTCGATCGGTCCGGGATGCACGGAGTTCACCCGGATGCCGCGCGGCGCCAGATCGATTGCCGCCGCCTTGGTCATGCCGCGCAAGGCCCACTTGGTCGCGCTGTAGGCGAAGGCGCCGGGCGAGCCGCGCAGACCAGCCACCGAGGAGATGTTCACGATCGACCCGCCGCCGGAGCGCTCCATGGCAGGGACGACCGATTTCATGCCCAGGAAGCAGCCGAGCTGGTTCACCCGTGTGTGGCGCTCGAACAGGGCGACATCGGTCTCCATCAGCGTCGCGGGGAGATAGATGCCAGCATTGTTTATCATGCCGTGCAGGCCGCCCAGCTTCACCGCCGCGCCAACGGCACGCGCCCAGCCGGCTTCGTCGGTGACGTCGTGATGCAGGAATAGGGCGGCGCTGCCCAACTCCGCCGCCAGTGACTGACCTTCGGTATCCAGCACGTCGCCAATCACCACGCGGCCGCCTTCGGCGACGATCCGACGCGCTTCGGCCGCGCCCTGGCCTCGTGCGCCGCCGCTGATCAGAATGATCTTTGCGTCGAACCGGGGCATCGTTTCCTCCGTTCTGGTTGGTTGGGAGTGTGGCGATTGGCGGCGGCAAAGCAAGGCTGGGGCGCTGCCCCAGGCCCCGCCAAGGGCTCGCCCTTGGAACCCGTTACCTTGGGGTGGGGGACATGGTCAGGCCGCTCCGATCAGCGCCGCCAGTTTGGCCCGCACCTCGGCCAACTCGGCCGGGCTGACCCGACCTTTGCGGGTTGCCTTGCGCGCCCGCCAGTCCTGGCTCTTCACCTGATCGGCCAGCACCACGCTAGGCGGCCCGCCGGCGAGCGCCACCTCGAACGGGTACCCCTTGATCCGGGTTGTTGTCGGACAGCAGACCATCATCCCCGAGCGGCCGTTGTAGCTGGCCGGACTGAGCACAACTGCCGGCCGATGTCCCGCCTGCTCGTGTCCAGCCTGCGGGTCGAACTCCAGCCAAACCACGTCGCCGGCATCCGGAACGTAGTTCGGCGCCATTACCAGACCTCCTGGCCGACAGGCTTGCCCATCTCGACCGGATCATGGCGATTCTCTTCCGTGATACTGGCAACGAGCGCTTCAATATCGTAACGAGCCGAGTGCAGCGGCTCGATGACGACCCGACCGCCCTCCTCACGCACATCGACCGGCTGATCCAGGCTCAGGTGAGCCGCTTCCAGCACCGAAGCCGGAATGCGCACGGCGGCACTGTTGCCCCACTTCTTCACGACGCCCTGCATCCTCTACCCCTGGCTGCTCTGGACAGTGTGTCTACATAGTAGACACACAAGCCCGGAACAACCGCTGAGGGTCGCCGGCTACCAATACCGTCGGCCGTAAAGCCACGTCGCCATCCGCAGGCCCGTCCATCCGCTCCGGGTGTCCCCCCTCCTGACGGGCAGAGCCACGGCCTCGCTTGCACTGATGCTGCGGATATGTCAGACGTCGGCTTGCAAGGCTGGCACATCACAAGTCACGTTCCACACATGATAACTGCCGCGCAAATGCGGGCCGCCAGGGCGCTGCTGGGCATCGACCAGCGGACGCTCGCGGAACTGTCCGGCCTGTCGCTCCCCACCGTCCAGCGGATGGAGGCGAGCGACGGCGTGGTACGCGGCAACGTCGAATTGCTGATGAAGCTGGTGCAGGCGCTGGATCAGGCCGGTATCGAGCTGATCAACGAGAATGCGCCCAGCACTGGCGCCGGTCGCGGGGTCCGGCTCAAGCGGCCTGCCACCGAACGCCGTGGACCGGTCCAATGATCGGCGCGGCGCTGATCGGCGCGGCACTGCTGCTGGCGCTCGGGCCTGGCAGCGCCGTGCTCTGTTCCAGCGCCACCGCACCACGTGCGCACGCCGGACCAATCCTGTATGGCGCATCTGCCCTGGTCTGTGCCGCGCTGACCGGGCTGGCCCTGGCGTCCATCGGCCTGGTCCCGTCGCGTGTCACTTTGCCGCTCGGCCTGCCGTGGGTGGGCGCGCATTTCCGGCTGGATGCGCTCTCCGCCTTTTTCCTGTTGATCGCCGGCCTGGGTGGGACGGGCGCGAGTCTCTACGCCATCGGCTACGGGCGTCACGAACAGGCGCCGCACCGGGTGCTGCCGTTCTATCCGGTGTTCCTGGCCGCCATGAGCGCTGGTGGTGCTCGCCGACGACGCCTTCAGCTTCCTGTTCGCGTGGGAGCTGATGTCGCTCTCGTCGTGGGCGTTGGTGATCGCGCACCACGACCAGCCGGAGAATATGCAGGCTGGCTATGTCTATCTGCTGATGGCCGCGTTCAGCGCGTTCATGCTGCTGCTCGCCTTCAGCGTGCTCGCCGGCGGTTCCGGCGGCTACGCGTTCGATGCGATGCGGGCGCACCGTTCGTCCGTGGCGCTGGTTGGGCCGGTGCTGCTGCTGGTTCTGCTCGGGGCCGGGTGCAAGGCCGGCCTGGTGCCGCTGCACGCCTGGCTGCCGCTCGCCCATCCCGCCGCCCCGAGCCATGTGTCGGCGCTGATGAGCGGGGTGATGACCAAGGTTGCCGTCTACGCGTTCGTCCGCATCATCTTCGACCTGCTGGGCATGCCGACCTGGTGGGGCGCAATGGTCGTGCTGGTGCTGGGCGGCGTCACCGCCGTGCTCGGCGTGCTGTACGCGCTGATGCAGCACGATCTGAAGCGGCTGCTGGCCTATCACACGGTGGAAAATATCGGCATCATCTTCATCGGCCTGGGGCTGGCGATGGCATTCCGCGCCAACGGACTGGCCGAAGCCACGGCGCTCGCGCTGACCGCCGCGCTGTTTCACGTGTTCAACCACGCGGTGTTCAAAAGCCTGCTGTTCTTCGGCGCCGGCGCCGTTCTGACCGCCACCGGCGCAGCGGGACATGGAACAGCTCGGTGGCCTGATCCACCGCATGCCGCCTCAGCAGCTTCGCGTTCCTGATCGGTTGCGCCGCGATTTCGGCGCTGCCGCCGCTGAACGGCTTCGTCTCCGAGTGGCTGACCTTCCAGGCGATCCTGCTGCGGCCGGATCTGCCGCAATGGGGCTTGAAGGTCGCGGTTCCCGGCCGACGGCGCGTTGCTCGCGTTGGCCGCCGCGCTGGCCGCCGCCTGTTTCGTGCAAGGCGTATCGGCATCAGCTTTCTCGGCCGACCGCGCAGCCGCCGACGCCGCTCATGCGCATCGAGGTCGATCGCTGGTCGCTGGGCGCGATGCTCGGCTTGCGCGGCGCTGTGCCTGCTGGCTGGCATCTTTCCGGGCGCCGTCATCGATGCTGCTGGCACCGGTTTCCGGCGCGCTGGTCGGGGCGCACGTGCCGACGCAACTCGGCGTTGCCCTGGCTGTTCGATCGTCCCGGTCGCTGCCGCGCGCAGCTCCTACAACGGCCTGCTGATCTTCGCTTTCATTGCGGCCAGCACCTGGCATGACGATCTGGGCCATTCACCGCTTCGCCTCCCACGCGGTACGGCGCGCGCCGGCCTGGGACTGCGGCTTCCCGGACCCGCATCCGATCACCCAGTACAGCGCCGCCAGCTTCGCCCAGCCGATCCGCCGCGTGTTCGGCCGCAGCGTCTTCCGCGCCCAGCGAGATCCGTCACCATGCCGCCGCCCGGCGAGCACCGCTCCGGCGCGCATCGAGAAATCCAGCCGCGACCTGGTCTGGGAGCTGTTCTACGTCGCCGGTCGCTGTCGCGGTGTCGACGGCGGCCGCGGACGCTCAACCAGCTACAGTTCCTGACCATCCGCCGTCTATCTGAGCTTCGTGTTTCATTGCCCTCGTGGCATTGCTGCTGGCGCTTACGTTATGGCAATGATCGCGCGCCGCTTCTGGTGCAGGCCGCGCAGATGGCGCTGGTGCTGGCTGCTGCCCCGCTGCTCACCGGGCTGGTGCGCAAGGTCAAGGCGCGGCTGCAACGACGGCGCGGCGCCTCTGTGCTGCAACCGTATCGCGACCTGCGGCGCCTGCTCGGCAAGGAGGTGGTGCTGGCGCGACAACGCTTCCTGGCTGTTCCGCACGGCGCCGTATCTGATCTTCGCGTTCACCTGGGTCGCCGCGGCCCTGGTGCCCGACCTTCGCCATCGGCCTGCTGTTCTCCTGGATCGGCGATCTCATCGTCATCATCGCCCTGCTCGGCGCCGCGCGCTTCCTGCTGGCACTGGCGGGAATGGACATCGGCACCAGTTTCGGCGGCATCGGTGCGTCGCGTGAGGTGATGATCGCTTCGCTCGCCGAACCGGCGATGCTGATGGTCATTCTCTCGCTCGCGCTCATCGTCGGCTCGACGCAGCTCTCCACGCATCGCCGCCTTCATGTTGTCGCCGGCGGCGGGCTTGCGGGTATCGCTGGCGCTGGCGCTGGTTGCCTTCGTGATCGTCGCGCTGGCCGAAAATGCGCGGATCCCGGTGGATAACCCCGCCACCCACCTGGAACTGACCATGGTGCACGAGGCGATGGTGCTGGAATATTCCGGCCGCCACCTGGCGATGATCGAACTGGCCGCCTCGCTCAAGCTGCTGCTGCATGGTCTCGGCCATCGCCTGCATCTTCTTTCCGTTCGGACTGGTGGCCGGAGACTCCGGTGCGGCGCGCTATGCTGATCGGCATCGGCGCCTGGCTGCTGAAGCTTGCAGTCGCGGGTACGTTGCTTGGCGTGCTCGAGATGTCGATCGCCAAGATGCGCCTGTTCCGGGTGCCGAACTTGCTGGGCGGAGCGCTGATGCTGGGGCTGCTCGCCACGCTGCTGCTGTTCGTCTCGGCGGGGCCTCTGATGGCCGGCTTTCGTTCGACGTCGCGCACATGCTTGCCGGGCTGATGGTGCTTGTCCGGCTTCATGATGCTCTACCAGGACCGACTTTATCGCGCTGCTGCAACGTGCTGGCCTTGCAGGCCGTGCATGCTGGCGCTGTCGGTGGCCTGGCAGGCGCGCCTGCAGGATGCGCCGCACCTCTATATCACGGCGGCGATCGCGCTGGGTTTCAAGGCGATTTTCATACCGTGGGCGCTGCGCCGGATGGTGTTCCGGCTCGGCATTCATCGGGAGATCGAGACCGGTGGTCGGGATCGGCCCGACCATGCTCGCCGGTGTCGGCACTGGTGGCGCTGTCACTCGAGCGTCATGATCCCGGTCACGGCCGGCACCGACCCGGCGGGGCGGCGAAGATGTCGCCCTGGCGCTGTCGGTGGTGCTGATCGGGCTGCTGCTGATGGTCACGCGGCGCAACGCCGTCAGCCAGGTGGTCGGGTTCCTGGCAATCGACAACGGCATAAGCCTCGCCGCCACCGGCGCTCAGGGCATGCCGCTGGTGGTCGAGATCAGCGTCGCTTTCTCCGTCCTGGTGGCGCTGATCGTGATCGGCATCTTTCTGTTCCGCATTCGGGAACGGTTCGACACGGTGGATATCGAGGTGATGAACCGGTTCCGCGGAGAGCCCCGATGATCGGACTGATCGACCTGATCGCGGCGCCGCTGTTGGGCGCCTGCGTGCTGGCGCTGATTCCAGACTATCGTCGTGCGGCACAATTCAATGTCGGAATCAGCGCGTTGAGCTTCGCTGGCGGGCTGCTGCTGCTGGTCCAGCGGCCGGTGCCGGGGCGCTACCTGCTGGTCGATGACCTGAACTTGGTGTTCATCTTGCTGGGCAGCTTCGTCGGCCTGACCACCAGCCTGTTCAGTGCCAGCTATATCGGGCACGAACTGGACGACCGGCCGGCTCACGCCGGTGCGTGTCCGTTTCTATCATTCCATGTTCCAGCTAATGGCGTTCGGCATGAACGTCGCGCTGCTCGCCAACAATATCGGGCTGATGTGGGTGGCGCTGGAGCTGGCGACGCTGACGACGGTGATGATGGTCGGGCTGTATCGCACGCACGCGGCGATCGAGGCGGCCTGGAAATACTTCATCCTCGGCAGCGTCGGCATCGCGCTGGCGCTGTTTGGCACGATCCTGATCTATCTGGCGGGGCGGACGGCCACGGGCGCCGGTACCGAGGGCATGGTCTGGACCGTGCTGATCGCGCATGCCCATGGGCTCGACCCGGCGCTGCTGAACATCGCCTTCGTATTCCTGCTGCTGGGATACGGCACCAAGGTCGGACTGGTGCCGATGCATGCCTGGCTGCCGGACGCGCATGCCGAGGGGCCGACGCCGATCTCCGCGGTGCTCTCGGGGCTGCTGCTGAACGTGGCCCTGTGCGCGCTGCTGCGGTTCAAAATGCTGCTGGCGGCCACGCCGGGGGCGATCGCGCCGGGACCGCTGATGATCGCGTTCGGACTGCTATCGCTGCTGTTTGCCGGGCTGATGCTGTATGGAAGGCGGGACATCAAGCGGCTGTTCGCCTACTCCTCGATCGAGCAAATGGGCTTGATCGCCTTCTCGTTCGGCCTCGCCGGCCCGCTCGGCAACTTTGCCGGCCTGTTGCAGATGGCAATGCACAGCCTGACCAAGTCGGCGATCTTCTTTTCGGTGGGTCACGTCGCGCAGGCCAAAGGCACCCAGCGCATCGCCGAGATGGGCGGTCTGACCCAGACGCATCCGCTGCTGGGCTGGACACTGGTTGCCGGCGTAGCCGCCATTTCCGGATTGCCGCCGTTCGGGGTTTTCACCAGCGAATTCCTGATTGTCAGCACCAGCTTCGCGCGGCAGCCGGTGTTGGCCGTGCTGGTGGTGCTCGGGCTGCTGATTTCGCTCGGGGCGTTGATGCTGCGGCTGCTGACGATCGGCTTCGGGACACCGAGCGGCCACAACCAGCCGGTTCGTGCGTCCTCGATTCCCGTCTTGGCGCATCTGGTGCTCGTGCTGGTCGCCGGCGTGTGGTTACCGCCGCCGCTGGTCGGCTGGTTCCAGCACGCGGCCGCGCTGCTAGGATGACCACCTGGGACGAGGCGGCCGCATCGCTGGCACAGCACGAGGCGGCCCTTGTGTCGGTCTGGGGAGAGCCTGGGCGCGCGCATCTGGCGCTGCTGGACCCGGCCGGCGTGCGGATGGTGGCGATCGATTGTCCGGACGGACGCTATCCGTCGATCGGCCGTCTGATGCCCAGCGCCATCCGGCTGGAGCGGGCAATCCGCGACCTGCACGGGCTGGAGCCGGTCGGGCTTCCGGATACGCGGCCCTGGTTGGACCACGGCGACACTCCGACCGACTATCGGTTCCTGCCGGTGGAGGGCGAGCATCTGCACCAGGTCCCGGTGGGCCCCGTGCATGCCGGCATCATCGAACCGGGGCATTTCCGCCTCACTTGCGATGGCGAGTCGGTGGTGCGGCTTGAGCAGCGGCTTGGTTACACGCACAAGGGTATCGACGCGCTGATGGCCGGCGCCGCGATCGCCGACGCTGCACGACTTGCCGGGCGCGTTTCCGGCGACAGCACGGTGGCTTATGCGAGCGGTTTCGCCCGCGCGGTGGAGCAGGCGCTCGGCATTGCACCTCCACCGCGGGCCGTGTGGCTACGCGCCCTGATGGCCGAGCTGGAACGGCTGGCCAATCATTTCGGCGATATTGGGGCGATCTGCAACGACGCTTCCCTGAGCATCATGCTGGCGCATTGCGCGATGCTGCGGGAACGCGTGCTGCGCGTCGCTTCTGCGTGTTTTGGGCACCGGCTGATGATGGACGCGGTGATGCCGGGCGGCGTGGCCGCCGACCTGGCCGATGCCGCGCCGCTGTTGACGCTGGTGGCTGAGCTGCGGGCCGACTTTCGCCCACTGGTGGCCTTGTACGACGGCGCCGCCTCGTTGCAGGACCGCACGGTCGGCGCGGGCATCGTGCGCCCCGAACTGGCGGAGCAGTTCGCGGCCGGTGGCTATGTCGGCCGTGCCTCCGGCCGCGCTTGCGACGTGCGGAAATGGCCGAGCTACAGCCCTTATGACGCATTGTCGTTCGACGTGCCGGTGCTGACCGAGGGCGATGTCAATGCGCGCGTCTGGATACGCATCAGAGAGGTGGAACAGAGTCTGAACCTGCTTGAACAAATTCTGCCCGGCCTGCCCCCGGGCCGGTGTGCATCTCCTTGCCCGCAGGACGGCGAGGATATGCGCTGGCCGAGGGGTTCCGCGGCGACGTGTTTGCCTGGGTCCGCGTTGCGGAGGGCCGGGTGCTACGCAGCCATTTGCGCGACCCGTCCTGGTTTCAGTGGCCGCTGCTGGAAGCCGCCATCGAGGGCAACATCGTCGCGGATTTTCCCTTATGCAACAAATCCTTCAACTGTTCCTATTCGGGCCATGACCTGTAGGCCGCGCACGTGCTGAGGACCCTGCTGCAAGGCCTGCGGCCGCCGGTCAGCGAACCCGCCCCGGCCATCGATGCTGAACTCGCCGCGATGGCCAACAAGCTCGACAACTCGGCACGCCGGCGGCTCGGCCGCAGCCTATCGATCCGCGTGGTCGATGCCGGCTCGTGCAATGGGTGCGAACTGGAGATCAATGCGCTCAATAACCCGTTTTATGATCTGGAGCGGTTCGGTATCCGGTTCGTCGCATCGCCCAGGCATGCGGACGTACTTCTGGTCACCGGTCCGGTGACCCGGAACATGCAGGAGGCGCTGGAGCGCACCTATGCAGCCATGCCGGACCCGAAATGGGTGGTTGCGGTGGGTGACTGCGCCGCCGGCTGTGGGGTGTTTGCCGGCAGCGCGGCTTGCGTGGGATCGGTGGATCGGGTGGTACCGGTCAGCCTGGTGATCCGCGGCTGTCCGCCGGCACCGGTACAGCTTCTGCAGGGATTGCTGGCGCTGCTGCGGGGCCGCTGAGGGAACCCCGTTGGCGGGTGACAAAATGCTCGCCAGACGAGGCAAGATGGTGATAACGATCCGGGCAGCGGGGCCACCCTCGGGTGACCCCGCCCCCGGTTGAGCAGGCTAATGGCGGAGTGCGAGGGTGAGTCGCACCCGCCACCTGCCCCATCGGATTTTCCAGCGAATGCGTATTCGCATCCTCAGGTCCTCCGATGGTCCGCGGCACCAGCGCCGCGGACTTCGGAAGGATCAGCGAGAATGGATAATCCGCAGTAAGCGCGACCCGATCACCGCTCGCTGAACAGCTTGCCACCCTTCGCTTTGTTCTCGCGGGACAATTCGATGATCTGCACCATCACTGCGTCCGGGGACACGTTGAAGTTGCGCACCACCGCCTCGGTGATTTCGGCCACCAGCTTGCGTTTCTGCTCGACCGAGCGTCCCTCGATGGCGTGAACGAACACCTCCGGCATGGTCACCTCCCGCTCCGTTGCGTGTCGTGGCAGCATAGCGTCGGCGGGCAGCGGAGAAAGATGGGCATGCTGGTGGGTGAGGCGGTGGTGGCGATCTGGAATGGCATCGCGCCAGAGGGACGTGCGCAGTTCTATAGCTGGCACATCAACGAGCACATGCCGGAGCGCGTCGGCATTCCCGGCTTTCTTCGAGGTCGGCGCTATGCCGCCCTGGACGCCAGCACGCATCCGGAGTTCTTCACGCTTTATGAGGCCGATACGATCGAGGTGCTGAAAGGCTCCGATTACGCCAACCGGCTGAACGACCCGACCGCCGGCACGAAAGCGGCCACCGCACAGTTCCGCAATACCAGCCGCGCTCTCGCGCGGGTGCTGGAAACGCGCGGGCCTGGCATGGGCGGGGTGATGCTGACCATTCGTTTCGACACCGATGAGCGCTCCGCCGGGCCTCTGGCGACCGCCGTGCGCGAGGTGATGCGCGGGGCGCGGCTGACCGGAGCTCATCTCTGCCAGGCGGACCAGGGAGCTTCCGCGATCCGTACCGCCGAAACCGGCGGTCGTACGGATATCGAGGTGGCTCCTAACTGGTTCGTCCTGTTGGAAGCGACCGATGCGGCGGCACTGACCGCGATCGATGTGGAAGGCGCGCTGATCGCCGCCGGTGCCCGAGGATCGCTTCAGCTCGGCCTGTACCGGCTTGAGTACACACGTAACAAAACGAGGTTTGCCGCATGATTCGTGTAGGTATTGCCGGGCTCGGCCGTATCGCGGACCTGCATTTCCGGGGCTACCGTAACAATCCGGAGGCTGCCGTGGTCGCCATCTGCGACCGGAACCCGACGCGGCTCCAGCGCCGCCGGGCCGACTTCCCGGATGCCGCGCCGTACACCGACTACGCCGCATTCCTGCAGCACGAGATGGACATGATCGAGCTGCTGTCGCCACATCCGGTGCATGCAGTGATGGCCGAGGCAGCCTTCGCCCGCGGCCTGCATGTCAGCGTACAGAAGCCGATGGCGATGAGCATCGCGGAGTGCGACCGGATGATCGCAGCGGCCAAATCCGCCGGCCGCCACCTGAAGCTGTTCGAGAATTACCTGACCTATCCACCGCTCGAGAAGATGAAGGAACTGATCGAAGACGGGGCGATCGGCCGGCCCTTGCACATGCGGATGCGCACCCTGCATGGCGATCCTGCGGGCGCCTGGCCGACGGAGCCGGAAACGCAGGAATGGCGCTACGCCCTGACCCAGGACCGGCGGCACGGTCGCCTGACCTTCGACGACGGACACCATAAGCTGGCGACCGCAACGTGGCTGTTCGGCCCGGTCGCGGAAGTGTTCGCCCGGATCGACTGGCGGGAAACCGGTCGGGGGTTCGTCAATTCGCCAGCGAGTATTACCTGGCGGCATGCGGATCCGGCGGTGCACGTCATCTGGGATTGCGTCCACGTGCCGCAGATGCGCATCCGCACCGATTATTACGCCAACGACGACAAGTTCGAGGTGATCGGTGAACGCGGGATATTGACGGTAAACCACTGCACCGGACATCTGTTGGACGAGCCAGCACTGACGCTCTATCGGGACGGTGAAACCCGGGCCTTTCTGGACGTCGAGGACGATTGGGGTGAGAGCTTCCGACGTTCCACGCTGGCTTTCCTCGACTTGCTCAAGCGGGGAGTTGGGCGCCCCACCCTGTCCGGGGAGGATGGACGCGATCTGTTGCGCCTGGCCGACGCCATCGACCAGTCAGCCAGCGAAAACCGGCCGGTCAGTCTTGTGTGATACCGGCGGCCCGAAGAGTTGACTCCTCCGAGGATCGTCGGGCCGACGGTATGATAAAAAAGGAGTTGATCGATGCGTTGCCGCACTCTGTTATCGGCTGTCGTGGGCGCGATGCTGACCACGCCCGCGCTGGCTCAGCTGCAAACGGTGCATGTCGCGAATCCCTGGATGCGCTTCATCACGCCCAGCACGCCGGCCGCGGGGTATTTCACGGTAACGAACGCCGGGGGACGTCCGGTTGTGATCGTTGGGGCGTCCTCGCCTGAGTGCGCCTCGTTGATGCTGCATCGGAGCCAAAATATCGGCGGGACCGAGCACATGGACGAGGTTCCCAGCGTCAGTGTTCCGGCGCACGGCGAGGTCCGCTTCGAACCGGGCGGATATCACCTTATGTGCATGTCTCCTTCGTCCAAGGTCGTGCCCGGCAGCCGGATCCCGGTGACGCTGACATTTCAGAACAAGCTGACAATGACAAAGGGATTCGTTGTGCGTGGGCCGAAAGGCTGATCGCCCGGGCACGGGCCGCCGGCAGTGCTTCGCGAAAGTGAATACCGGACCAGGAGCCCTCCCCTAACCCCTCCCGCAAGCGGGAGGGGGATAAGCAAGAAAACTTCCCCTCCCCTTGCGGGAGGGGTTAGGGGAGGGGTCACGCGGGGAGCCAACCAAATAGGGCGGTTGGTATGATTCGCGGTTTTGGACGAGTTTGCTCAGGCGAGCCCGGTCTCGTCGCACCCTTCATGCCGCAACAGGTCCGCGATGGCTTCCATCGGCACGTTGCGGTCGGTGAAGGCCTGGCCAATCCCCCGGACCAGCACGAACGTCAAAGCTCCGTCACGCACTTTCTTGTCGCGCCGCATGTGGTCGATCAGCCGGGTGGCGCTGAACCGGCGGTTGAGGGTGCGCAGCTCGGCTGGAAGTCCGATCGCGGCGATATGGGCGACGACCTGCTCGGCCTCCTCCGGCGGGCACAGGCCGAGGCGGGCTGAGAGGCGAAACGCCAGGCCAAGGCCGACGGCAACCGCCTCGCCGTGCAGCAGACCCCCGGTATACCCGTACTCCGCTTCCAGCGCATGGCCGAACGTGTGGCCGAGATTCAGCAGCGCCCTGCCGTCATTGGGCTGTTCCTCGCGCTCATCGGTGCCGACGATGGCCGCCTTGAAAGCGCAGGCGCGATGAATGGCCTCCGCCTGTGCCCGCGGATCGCCGCCGATGACCGCCTGGCCATTCTGTTCGCACCACGCGAACAGGCCGGCGTCCCCGATCAGGCCGGCCTTGACGATCTCGGCGTAGCCGGCGCGCAGTTCGCGGCCCGGCAGCGTGGCCAAGGTAGCGGTGTCGGCAAGGACAATACGCGGCTGGTGGAAAGCGCCGACCAGGTTCTTGCCGCGCGGCGTGTTGACGCCCGTCTTGCCACCCACTGAGGAATCGACCTGCGCCAGCAGCGTGGTCGGCACCTGGACGAACGGCAATCCGCGCAGCGTCGCCGCCGCGGCGAAGCCGGCGAGGTCGCCCACCACCCCGCCGCCCAGCGCGATAACGGCGGTGCGCCGTTCGACGCGTTGTTCCAGGAGCCGATCGACGAGCGCGGCCCAGGACTCGATATTTTTTGAGGACTCGCCCGGCGGCACCGTGATGGAAGCGGCGGCGATTCCGGTCTCTTCCAGGCCCGCAAGCAGGGCCGGAAGATGCAGCGGCGCGACGGACTCATCGGTCACCACGACGGCACGCTTCTGCGGCAGCACCGGAGCAAGGAGCGCGCCGGCGCGGGGGAGCAGTCCGGTGCCAATAATGACTTCGTAGCTGGTGGTGGCGAGGTTGACGGTCAGCCGGTGGGGGGCACGCCAATCGAGCACCGCGTCCAGGACACGGCTGGTGGTGGTCTCGGGAGGTTCGTCTCCGCAATCGACGATCACATCGGCCTCGGCGTAAAAGGGGGAGCGCTGGTCGAGCAGGCGGTCCAGGATTTCGGCCGGATCGCCGCCGCTCAGCAAGGGGCGGTGATCACGACCGGCGACCCGGCGGACGAGGGTGGGCAGCGGGCAGCGCAACCAGACGGTGATGGCCTCGGCGCGGGCCGCAGCGCGGGTATCGGGGTCCATGTAGGCGCCACCGCCGAACGCCAGCACCATGGGTTCACCGGCCAGAAGACGACGAATGACGCGCCGCTCGCCTTCGCGGAATTCGCGTTCACCATAGCGGGCGAAGATTTCCGGGATGGTGCAGCCGGCGGCCAGCTCGATCTCGGTATCGGCGTCGCGGAAGGGTAACCCGAGCCGGGCGGCGAGGCGCCGTCCGATCGAGGTCTTGCCGGCGCCCATCAGCCCAACAAGCACGATACTGCGCCCGACCAGCGCATCGGGCAGCGGCGCGGACGGCAGCAGGGCGGTGTTGCGCGACATCGGGGCGAACGCTAGCACACCGGGGAAGCCCGAGGCCAAAGCCCGGAGTCGTCTGACCGGAGCCCCTGATGATCCGCATTTTCCTGATCGTTGTCGCAGCGGGCATCATTCTGGTGGGGATTGCCGCGCTGTTCCTGGGTGCCTTTCCGCCGACCCCGACCGAGCACCACATCGAGCGAACAGTGCCGAACACTCAGTTCAAGACCCAGTAGGCACGGGCAAATGGACCGCCATATCGAGGCGTTCCTGGAAATGCTGGCGGCGGAGCGGGGAGCGGCGCGCAATACGCTGGTGGCCTATCGGTCTGACCTGATGGATTTCCAGGCGTTCGTCGTGGGACGAGGGGCCGGGACGGCATCAGCCGATGCGGCGGTGCTGCAGGCCTATATGGCGCAGTCAGGGGCCGTCGGCCTATCGGCACGAACGGCGGCGCGGCGGCTTTCGGCGCTGCGGCAGTTCCATCGATTTCTGCTGGGAGACGGCGTGCGGGCGGATGACCCGACGACGCTGCTGGATACGCCCCGGCTGCCGAAGACATTGCCCAAATACCTGACGGAGCAGGAGGTCGATTCGCTTCTGGCGGCAGCCCGGGAGCGAGAGGGTATCGCGCTGACGGCGCTGGAAATCCTGTACGCGACGGGGATGCGGGTGTCGGAAATGCTGTCGCTGCGGCGCTCCGCGCTGGCCAGAGATGCAGCGATGCTGCTGATCCGCGGGAAGGGCGGGAAGGAACGGATGGTGCCGCTGTCGCCGGCGGCGCGCGACGCGGCGGGCGCGTTGGAAGAGCGCGGGCCGTGGCTGTTTCCGGGGCGGGACCGGCGGAAGGCAATGACCCGGCAAGGGTTCGCGCTGCTGCTGAAACAGGTGGCGCTGGAAGCCGGGTTGGACCCGGCGCGGGTGTCGCCGCACGTGCTGCGGCATTCATTCGCCTCGCACCTGCTGGCGCGGGGGGCGGATCTGAGAAGCTTGCAGGTGCTGCTGGGACACGCCGATATCGCGACAACGGAAATCTACACGCACGTCCTGGCGGAACGGTTGGAGCGGCTGGTGATGGAGAAGCATCCGTTGAGGAGTGTTGAGGCGGCAGAAGGAGAATGATCCCAGCGGCGGGCAGCATCTGAGGTTCCGATGGTTCATGGCTACGTGGGTGTCGCGGCTATTTCGGAGAGGACGTGCGTGAATGGCTGGGTGGTTATGCGAAAGTCACCGCGGAACGGGTTGCTGAGAGCGATGATCAGGATAAGCACCATTGCACCCGACAGCGAGAGCGCGGCGGACATGGAAAGTTGCATCCATAAGTTGGGTGCGCAATGAGCTGAAGGCGACCGTGAGAGCCCCGCCGAAGAGCAAAACGAACCAGACGATATCGGGAATTGTCGTCTGCGCGGCAAGGAGTCTGTCCTGCCTCGCGTCCTGTAGCCGCATCAGCGCTTGCAGCAACATCGCGTGCAGATTGCCGGCCGCCAGGCTAGACGGATCGAGGGCGACCGCCGCGTTATTCAATCGTTCAAGATAGGCAGAAACTTCATCGACCGTTCGGCCCTGCGCCTGCGCTGGCCACTCCACGTTCACCACTTCTCTGGCGTAGCCGATTATGTCGCTCCGCATCAACGACGTCTTGGGGTCCGTGAAGCCGATAGCAGCATTGTAAACGTCGAGGATGGCTGCCGCCTCTGCATAGCTTGCTGCCTTCGCCCGGTTGAAATTCTCCCAGGCCAGCATGGCGACGAACGCCAGAAGAACTGCATAGGTCACGCCAATGATCAAAAAAAGCGCCGCCGTAACTTCGTTGTGCTGGCGACGCAGACCTGCTGGCAGAATCCGACGCACGCAGAGTTCGAGAAATACAGCGCCGGCTACGGTTATGGTTATCAGCAGAAGCCCGACCGCCCAGATCGGGTACTGGTAAACCATATCGGGGTTCATCATGAAATGCATGCTGACTTGGTTCTCGGGGCGGAAGCTGCGTTGAGTAAATCGGAGCGAACGGCTTGACCAGAGTAATTGCTCGCTTCAGCAACGTTCGTTTGCGGCGATCGGGCCGTTGCCCCATTCATTCGGGAACGCCTGCCTTGCGCATTCCAAGGATCAGTCGCTGCCGGTCTGTGTCTCGGCTGAACGGATAAAATTGGCATATCTTAGTGATGGTTACCTTCGGATCGATCTTGAAATACAGCTTCAATGCTTGATCCGCCTCATCAAGTTTGCCTCGCATGGAGTTGGACGCAATCGCCATGCGAAGGGCCGGCAGCCACTTGGGCTTGACGCGCAGAGCCATCTCCGCCCAGTCGGCTGCATCATCGTCACGGTTTGCGATGAAGTGCGCAAAAGCCATAGCGCTTTGTGTCAGGAACACGCGAGGATCGAGCGGATTGAGCCAGATCGCCTTGTTCAGGCTTTCGATCGCCCCATCGGAGTCGCCGGCATATCCGCGAACCCAACCGCTTCGTTGCCAAGCGATAGCCAGGTTCACATCCAACTCGAGCGCGCGATCGACAAGCAGCAATGCACGCTCGACGCCCTTAAAGAAGTAGGCATGCGCATGTCCTGCCCAGCAGAGGGCTACGGGATCCTCGCTGCCGATGTCGGCCGCCCGTTCGACAAGCCGAGAGATTTCCTTCTCATCAAAACTCGATATCCAGTTGTTCGCCTTGCCGAGAAGATAACAGGAAGCAGCCAACCCATACGGGGTCGAGAAATCGTGATCTTTTTCCATTGCAGCGTAAAAGTGCTGCAACGCTTTTGCATTTCCGTCTTTTGTCCAATGGTTCCAATTGTCAAGACCGCGGAGGTACAGATCGTAAGCGGCGAGATTGCCTCTTGCCCTATGCTTGGCGCGATCAATCTCCGCCTTTTCAAGTTGTGGCGCGACGGCACCCATCACGCGAGTGACGATCTGATCCTGCAGTTCGAAGATGTCGGCCATCTCTCCGTCAAACCTGTCGGCCCAAAGATGATGACCGGACCCAGCTTCGATCAACTGCCCGGTAACGCGGACCCGGCCGCCCGACTTCCGCACACTGCCTTCGAGGAGGTAGCGGACGCCAAGCTCATGGGCTACTCGCTTGGTATCGACTGGCTTGTTCTTGTAGGTGAACGACGAATTGCGGGCGATGACGAAGAATGCGCGATTGCGCGACAATGCGGTGGTAATATCTTCAACGATGCCGTCAGCGAAATAGTCCTGTTCCGGATCGCCGCTGAGGTTCGTGAATGGCAGAACCGCGATTGACGGCTTGTCGGAAATTCCGAGCGGAAGATCGATTGGGCCGATCTCGGGAGCCCCGCACTCCTCTCGAACTGCTGCCACGAACCGCAAGCCCCTGCGCGGCAGGGTTTTGATGAGCCGTTGCTCCTCGCCGCTGTCGCCCAGGGCAGCGCGGACCGCGTTGATCCGAGTGCTCAGGGCGGATTTGGAGACGATGCGTCCCTGCCAGACCGAGGCGAGAAGGTCGGCTTTGCTGACGACGTGCTCGCGGTTCCGGATCAGGTAAAGCAGCAGGTCGAAGACCTGTGGTTCGACCAAAACCACTCGGGTGCCGCGAAACAGTTCGCGGCGATCCGCATCGAACGTATAATCCTCAAACAGATAGCGCATGTTGCCATTTCGAGCAGACGCGGATGGCGTGCGGGCGAAAATAGCACGGCGGCGAACGAAAAAATCAATGAAATCGTGACGACAAGGTAAGGCATTCTGAAAGCCAACCTGCAAGCCGCCCAGGCATGCTCGTCTCCGACACGATCGTCGGGCCGCAACAGCAGGAGCGCAGAAATGAACCGCTATCTATTCAAATGCATACCCGTCTTATCGCTCACACTTTTGCTGTCCGCGATGGCGCTGTCGCCCTCGGTTGCGTCCGCGCAGGGGTTGCTCATCAAGCCGGTCGCCGAGAAGAAACTCAAGGAATTGCCGGCCGGCCCGCTGTTCTGGCGGATCGAGAACTTCCCGACGCTCGCGCAGGCGCAGGGTGCGGCCGGCCCGACGTCGCTGGCGGCTGAAGTCTCCGGCAAGGTCTGGTTGTTCACACTCGGTCCCCAAGGCGGTGCAACGCCTGGCGGACGTGAAGTCGTCGAGATCGGGCCGGTGCCCCCCATTACCGCTCCCGAGTATCTATTGCGCATCAACCATGCCAGTGGTCCACCCGGGGCCAAGACACTGGTGCATTCGCATTCGGGTTCCGAGGCGTTCTATGTGCTGGCCGGCCGCCTCGGACAACGAACGCCGCACGGCGTCGCTTATGCCGAGGCCGGCCAGCCGATGAATGGACATGGTCCCGGCATGGCAATGGAAGTCTTCAACGCCGGCACGACCGATCTGGACCAGCTCGTCATGTTCGTCGTGGATGCTACCAAGCCGTTCTCGGTTCCGGCGACAATGCCTTGACCCGGGGAGAATCCGTCATGGCGCTTGCTATCGTTCTTTTCCACTGACCGTCTCACCTGCCGGCTGCCCGGCCCGACCGAACGTCGCTTGCCGCACCAAAAGGGTTAGCACGCCGCTGAGCAGCAAAGCCGCCGCCATGATGAGGTACGACAGGTCCGGCCCGCCGGTCGCTGTGTTCAGCCATCCCACGGCGTAGGATCCCACGAACGAACCCAACGCCCCAAGGCTATTGATCAGCGCAATCGCCCCGCCGGCGACGTTGCGCGGCAATACCTCCGCAATCCACGCGAAAAACGGCCCATAGGGTGCGTACATGGCGCCACCCGCTACGACCAGCAGAACGAAACCCGGCCAGAAACTTGCCCGGCCAAGCAGGTAGGAGCCGAAGAATGCCACCGCACCGACGATCAGGAAGGGCCATACGAACAGCTGTCGCCGGCCAGACCGGTCGGACAAGATGGAAGCCAGGATCATCAGCAAGGTAGCCAGCAGATATGGCGCGGCCGACAACCACCCCACCTCGACGATGCCGATCGAGCGGCCCGCGCGCAGCATCGAGGGCAGCCAGATCACGAATCCATAGACCCCGACGCTCCAGCAGAAATACTGCACCGACAGCACGATCACGAGCGGCGAGCGGAACGCCTGGGCATAGTTGCGCACCGGCTTTAGCGTGCGCTGCTCTGCGGCCAGCCGCGTCTCCAGCTCGGCGCGCTCCGAAGGCGCAAGCCAGACGGCCTGCGCCGGCTGGTCCTGGACGAAGTGCCACCAGAGGAACGCCCACACAATCGCCGGAACGCCCTCGGCGATGAACATGCCGCGCCAGCCGACCGCGTGCACGAGATATCCCGATACGATGGACATCCACAGCACCGTCACCGGATTGCCGAGGATCAGGAAGGCGTTCGCCCGTGACCGCTCCGAGCGGGTAAACCAATGGCTCAGAAAGATCAGCATGCCGGGCAGCACGACGCTCTCGGCGACGCCGAGCAGAAACCGGTCCAGGTAGAGCCAGTGAATGTCGCGGATCACGCCCGTCAGCGAGGCCAGCACGCCCCAGAGCAGAAGACTCCAGAAGATCAGTCGCTTCGCGCTGCGCGACTCCGCGTACCAGGCGCCCGGGATCTGGAACAGGAAGTAGCCGAGGAAAAACAGAGCGCCCAGCAATGCGTCCTGCTGCCCGGTGATGCCGAGATCCTTGCCCAGGCCGGCCGCCGAACCGATGCTGTAGTTCGCACGATCGACGTAGGCCAGGCTGTACGTGATGAACGCCACCGGCACCAGCCGCGCCCATCGACTGCCGCCCATCCGCTGGTCAGGCATGCGACACTCCTGCACTGTTTGCCTCGGGGCTATGTGATCACGCTTCCAGCGATTCAGCCGCAAGCCCCACACGCCCCGGACATTGGTGCCGGGCTGGGAGCGGAAAGCAACTCTGTGCCAGGAATGCGCCCATGAAACCTGAAATTCTGCTGATCGAGCCGATGATGCCGGAAGTGGAGGCGCGCCTGGAGGCCGCTTACCAGGTGCACCGGCTGTTTCAGGAGCGCGATCCGAAGGCGCTGCTGGGGCGGGTCGGCCCGCGTATCCGGGGCATCGTCACCGGCGGCGGTTCGGGCGCGAGCAACGAGCTGATCGATGCGCTCCCGGCGTTGGAGATCATCGCGATCAACGGCATCGGCACCGACGCGGTCGACCTGGAGCGGGCGCGTGCTCGCCGGGTGCGGGTGACCACGACGCCAGAGGTACTGACCGACGATGTCGCCGATATGGCGATCGCGCTGGTGCTCGCGGTAGCGCGGCGGCTCTGCCCCGGCGACCGGTTCGTGCGCGAGGGGCGCTGGCCCGGTGGAAGCGTCCCGCTGGGACGGAAGGTCAGCGGCAAGCGGCTGGGTATCGTCGGGCTCGGCCGGGTCGGTCGGGCGATCGCCCGCCGCGCGGAGGGGTTCAGTATGACGATCGGCTATACCGACCTACGGCCGGTGGAGGGAGTGGCATATCGCTACTATCCGACCCTGGCCGATGTCGCGCGGAACGCCGATTTCCTGGTGGTCGCCGCTTCCGGCGGGTCGGGTTCACGCGGGATCGTCAACGCCGCGGTGTTGGACGCGCTGGGGCCGGAGGGCGTGCTGGTGAACGTCGCGCGCGGCAGCGTGGTCGACGAGCCGGCACTGGTGGCGGCACTGTCTGCCGGAAGACTGGCAGGCGCCGGGTTGGATGTGTTCGCGCACGAGCCCGAGGTACCGGCAGCGCTTCGGGAAATGGACGGCGTCGTGCTGGAACCGCACCAGGCAAGCGCCACGCTGGAGACGCGGCGCGCGATGGCGGAGCTCGTGCTGCGCAATCTCGAGGCGCAGTTCGCCGGGCGCGAGCCGCCGACGGCGATCGTCTGACCCACAGGTGGTTTCAGCGCGCCGCGCGGGCCAGCCGCTGACTGGTTTCAGTTCGCAACTGTCCACAGGCGGCCAGGATGTCGCGTCCGCGCGGGGTGCGAACCGGAGCGGAGAAGCCGGCAGACATGACGATGTCGGCGAACCGGTCAATCGCGGAGTGGCTGCTGGTTTCATACGGACTGCCCGGCCAGGGATTGAACGGGATCAGGTTTACCTTTGCGGGAATCCCGGCGATGAGCCGGACGAGTTCATGCGCGTCACCAGCGGTATCGTTGATGCCCTTCAGCATTACATATTCAAACGTGATGCGGCGGGCGTTCGAGGCACCGGGGTAGCGGCGGCAAGCGGCGATCAGCTCCTCGATCGGGTATTTCCGGTTCAGGGGCACAAGTTCATCGCGCAGATCGTCGCGGACCGCGTGCAGGGAAACGGCGAGGTTCACCCCAAGCTCCTGGCCGGCGCGGTCCATCATGGGGACGACGCCAGAGGTGGACAGCGTGATCCGTCGGCGGGACAGGCCGATCCCCTCGCCGTCCATGGCGATCAGCATGGCCTGGGCGACGTTGGCGTAGTTGTATAGCGGCTCGCCCATGCCCATCAGCACGATGGTGGAGAGCAATCGTGGCGTTTCGCCGCGCGGCGACGGCCATTCGCCATAGGCGTCGCGGGCCGCCATGAACTGTCCGACAATTTCCGCGGCGCCGAGGTTGCGGGTCAGCCGTTGCGTGCCGGTGTGGCAGAAACGGCAGGAGAGCGTGCAGCCGACCTGGGACGAGATACAGACAGAGCCGCGATCCTCGTGCGGGTCGGGGATATAGACCGTCTCCGCCTCCTGGCCGTCGCGGAAGCGGAACAGGAATTTGCGGGTGCTGTCGGTGCTGGTCTGGATGGTGACGGGCTCGGGGCGGCCGATGACGAAGTGGTCGGCGAGTTTCTGTTGCAGCGGCCGGGCGATGGTGGACATGCGGGCGAAGTCGGTCTCGCCGCGGTGATAGATCCAATGCCAGAGCTGGCGGGCGCGGAACGGGGCCTCGCCAGCGGCGGTAAGCTCGGCGAGCAGCTCCGGTTTCGACAGGCCGACGAGTTCACGCCGCCCATCGGGGAGCTGCGGGTGGGGCGGGTCGAACAGCGCGGATTTGGCGAGGATGCGCTGGCGTTCGGCGTCGGTCAGGTCGGGGGCGGATAGATGCATCAATGCGCCGGGCAGGCTTTTTCGATGGCGTCGTGCGCGGCGCTGAATCCGTCCAGGTTGAAGCTGAGCGTGGTCGGGCCGTGCGGTCCGGGCGGTTTCGCCACGGCCGAGGAACCGCGCTGGAAGGCAGTGACGGCCGCCTTGTTGTCGCGGGCGAAGGCGTCGCGGCCGGCGGTGTAGAAGTCGAGCGCCGCCTGGTCCACTTGCAGGGTGAGGGTCGCGTCCTTGGGGTAGGCCGGGCCGCCGGAGATCGCCACCTGGTCGCGCCCGCTGGGACGGTCGGTGATGCTGAGGATCGGGCCGCTGCCGGTGGCGGGGTTCTCGTTTCCGGCGCGGGTGAAGGCGTAGCAGGTCGGGTGGCCGCTCTTCCGCGTGGGTGGCGGCGATCCAGTTATGGAACTGGCCGATCTCCTTCGGCGCGGTGTCGGCGGGGGCAGCGGCGGCGGGCGCGGCTTTCTTCGGCGCTGCCAGGGCGGGAATCGTCAGCGTCAGCACAAGACTGGCGATGCAGGCTGGGAGGATTCGCATGGCGAGAGAGATACGGCGGGGCGGGTGGAGCGGCAAGGTGGGATGGCGGGCGGGCGGCGGGTCAGGTGGGATTCAGGTGTCCACCTATCTCAGACATCACGCCGGCGCCAGTTTCGGGATTGGCCGGAAGCAGCCCGTATGCTCTCGAGCGAGCAAATGAAGCAACGCGGACATTGGCGGCGCAGCCAATCAACGTGATCCGCGCGTGGCCGTCTCTGACGGCGCTTCGCCGAATCGGCGACGATATGCCGTTATGAACCGACCCGGATTGGTGAAGCCATAGCGGCGTGCCACCTCCGCGATCGATCCGCTGGCTGGACCGAGGCTCAGCTCGACCTGCACGCGTTCCAGCCTGATAGCATGCAGCGCCGCGAGCGGCGTGGTGTCGCGAAAATGGCGGAACACGGCTCCCAGGGTCCTGACACCGCATCCTGCCGCGTCGGCTACATGCTCCATGCGGATCGGAGCACCCGCGTTCGCGCGCATGAAGTCTTCGGCGCGCCGAACATAGGCCGGAACCACGCCGGGCCGCCGGTTAACCAGCCGCTCCAGGTAATTGTGCGGCAGGCCCCCCAGCACCAACGACAGTATCAGATCTGTCATCGACGCCAACGCGACCGGGTTGTCAGCTACCCCGTCACGTCGCTTCATCTCATGCATCAGGAAATCAAGCTGGAGTCTCAGGCTGGCAGCGAGCCCACCGCTCCAGTCGATAGCCGGCTTGAATTCAAGAGGCTTGCGCAATCTGTCACCGAGCATGCCTTCCAACGCATGTTCCAAAGCATTGGCTTGTATCCACAAATGCCGACGCGCACTGTTGTCGCTCCCTAGCATCTGCGTACCTGCGCTGAGGCGACCGGCAGCGCCGTCGGTGCACGTGACAGTGGTCTCGTTTTTTCCCTGTATCCAGCTTGCCTTCCCCTGGAGAGTCGAGGTGAAGAAATAGACTCCGGTCTCTTCACCAGCGATGTAAGCCTGCGTGGCAAACCTATGGCCGCAAAGAGTCATCAACATGCTGCCCAGGCGTCGATCCGCGATGGTGGATATCGGATCGTCGAATCTGGTCCTCAAAAGGCTGCGGTCGCGCCACCGAAAATTGAAAATCTGGCTTTCGTCGAACAGGCGTTGACTCACCCGTGATCTGATATCTACCTCCATTGGGTCGCGCACATCGACGACGCTATCGAACGCGTTGAGCACCGCAGGATCCAGCGGCAATAGCGGCAGCACCTCTGCTTCCCCTTCCTTTCTCCTTTGGGCGGCAGCACCCCTGTAGGGTCCTACAGGAGATCGCGACGCCTCCGATCCAGTATAGACAGATTTGGCAGCGTCCGGACAGATTCAGCAGCAATCCGTGGAGAGCATCGAAAAATGGCTTTCCCGGCACCCCATTTTCCCGCTGTCGTAACGCCTGGCGCGTGGGTCTCGCAGTCGTGGCCATCCGCGTCCAATGTGGAGGAGTTACGACAATGCAGATAACGCTCTCGGCTCACCAATCAGCGTTTCCTTCGTGGTCCCGCCGCCGCGTCGTGGAAATCGGTATGGCGGCCGTGTTCGCGGCATGCTCAGGGGCCGCAAGCGCAACCCCCATCAACTATGTGATTGCGGGAAACGCTACAGCCACCTTCGATCAAGGGAAATACATAGTAGACATCACGGGTTTTTTCACCTATGATCCAGCCACATCTATCGAGTCAAACGTGGACTTATTCCTGGCCCCTGATACTAGGGGCTCACCCATACTCAGGGGAGCTTATTTTCAAACGTCCCCAATTGTCACCCCTCGCCCTCAGAGCGTCATCGCCACGTTCGCCGAGTTTCTGGTGCCCTATACAATTCAAGTAAATTGGCTTCCGTCGACCCACCCGTTCCGTCCCACAGACCTGAGTTTCACGGATGCTGTATATAACATCGTTCCCTCAATAAGGAAAACGCCCCCTCAAACTATCGAAGGCTTATTGAGCGGCACCGCAGTGGTCGCAGTCGGCCGGCCGCCGCCGGTCCCCGAACCCGCGAGCCTCTCCCTCTTGAGCGCGGCACTCGGGCTCCTGTTCGGAACGAAAGCAATCCGCCAATACCGGCGACCAAGAGACGTGCGACATGACCGCGGGAATCTCGTCTTTTGATTTGACGCCGCCGCCAGCTCGCATGACGGCCCAGGGCAGGTCAAACCGTTATTTCCGCTTTGGCGAACCCGGACTACCATGCGGTTCGGCGGCGGCGGAGGCTCGCGACAAGCCAACACCCTCCGCAGTCGCGGACCCGATGGGCGGTGTTGGCGGCTTTACGAAAGCTGCCGGTGTCATGTCGGTGCCGACCTCCGCGGCTCGGGCTGGCCGCTGCCGACATTTGCCATCGGACCATCCGTAGACGTCCTGGCCGTGCGCCGTCGGCAGTGCACGCGTCGGCATTCTCAGAAATCGGTCTCCTTTTAGAACAAAGAAGGCCCCCGCTACCGGAGCATATGAGATGAGACAGCCAAGAGCTTTGGGGATACTCGGCAAAATCGCTCGCGCCATGATGTTTCTGTTCGCCGTTTCCGCAAGCTTTCTGACGCACGCGGTCGCGCGTTCCAAGCCGCCGGTGTGTATCAATACGCTTCCTTATGATACCACGCCATTCAAGGCAGAGAGATTTGTCATAGTCGCGCCCGGGGTCAAGTTGGAGGTGTTGGACTGGGGCGGTTCGGGAGAGACGATGGTATTGTTGACTGGGTCGGGCGACAACGCGCATGTATACGATTATTTTGCGTTTCAGTTCACCGACTTCTTCCACGTCATCGGGATCACCCGCCGTGGATGGCTGCCGTCGAGCCAGCCCAAGACCGGGTACGATGTCGAGACAAGGGCATCTGACGATATCAAGGTCCTCGATGCCTTGGGTATCAAGAAGGCCGTCTTGGTCGGACATTCCATCGCCGGTTCCGAATTGACCAAGATCGCGACAAAATATGGAAACTATGTTGATAAACTGGTTTATCTGGATGCATCAGATCTATCAGAGAGGCTCACGTTCCCGGATATACCAACTCCGTTTTCCCTCGTTACCGACGCGGACGCGCGATCCTTATTCACCTTTCAAGCGGCCTATGCGCGCTTGCTAGGAGTCCGCGAACCAATCCCGGCAACCTGCCTGAGCTATGCGTTCAACGAACACGGAGCGGTTACGGACACCTCGACTCCAGAGTCGATCCAGAAGCAACTTTCCGCGGGGGTGAATAGTCCGGCAAGCCCACCAACAAACTGGGCGGATATCAAGGCGCCCCGGCTCGGCATCTTCGCCCCACCAACTCTTGAGAGCAAACTACCCTTCTACCCGTACTTAAGTTCTGCCGACCAAGCTGTATTCGATCAACGATTTCCTCGCCTTATTCAGTGGTACAGCGATGTGATCGGCAAGTTTGGCGAGGAACATCCAGGAAGTCCCAAACCGAAAGTCTATTTACTGCCCGGTGCGCCACACTACGTGTACATCAACAACGAGGCGGAGGTCGTTCGGGAGATGCGGAACTTCTTAGGGATACCGTTGGCGGGAAGCTGAAGAACAGGCAGCGCTGTTCGCGCTCACCCCCGTCGACCATCCGGGCGTTCGGCGAAGCGCCCGGATGGTGATTGCGTTCGAGCGTCGACTGCCAGGGCCCGATCAGCGCGAGGGACTGGACGGTCTACCGACCGGCGCCGCGCCGCTGGATTACTTCTTCTTGTTCTTGCGCGAGGCACTGCGAAGTTTCTTTTTGAACAACTCCACCAACTCCTCGTCGACAAGCTCGGGGAAGGCTTTCACGAGGGCATCAGTCTTCAGGCTTTTGATGTGAGTTTCGCTGAGGGCAATCAGATCCTTCAGCTTGCCTTCGTCCCGCCACTTGGCGAACAGCTCGCCCACCTGACGATGGAGTGACAACCGGGCCTTCACTTCCTTGAGCAGGATTTCCGGCGAATGCGGATCAATCATCTGGCAGAAGCCGAGCAGATAGTCCCAGTATCCCGTGGGGTCCTTCACATGATCCATGGTGTATGGATCGATCATGTCGCCCATATTGCGCGCAAGCTCCTGGCGCGCCTGTTCGTATTTCTTGTAGGTATCGTCGTCGAACGGCGCGTTGGACAGGTTGTTCAGCGCCTCGAGAAAGGCACGGTGGGGCTCGACGAATTTCTTGCCGCGCTCGCCCTTGCCGCCGATCTCGTCGTCGTCCGGTTCCTCGCCGTCCTGCCAGCAGTAGCTGGCATAGGGATGCACGGTCCAAAGGTGATGGATCATCTGAGCGACGATCTTCGCCTGATCGCGTGCCGTGGTCGTGATGTCCCGCAAGGCTTCTTCATCGTCGGGTTTGACTTTGTCCACGGCGCCGCGGGCCGTGTCGTAGCCTTCGTTCAGCAACGCCTCGATGCGGTTGAACCACTCAGTGTAGGAGAGCAACAGTTTTTGTGCGGCAGTTTCGATTTGCTTCGCCTTTTCGGGGTCGAGACTGGCGGCGGCATCCTTCGTCTCCGCCTGGACGATCTTGGCGACTTTCGAGGGCAGATCGAATCCCATCCAGAAGTTCTCGAGTTCGGCCCAAATCCGGAGGGCCTCCGCCACGGTCTTCCCCGGGGCGAATATCTGGTTCGACGGGAGCTGGGCGAGATCCTTTGATTTGGCGGAATTCCTTGGGGAACACGGATGGCAGGGAGACCCACATGAGATTGCCAGTCATGACATGGGCGACGGTGTGGGGGCCCTGATTGCCGCCACTGGGAACCAGGCTGGCCTCCAGCTTTCCGTCCTTCACCTTCTCCTGCAGGGACAGGAAGGCGGTCAGCGACGCATCGACTTGCTCGAACGCGCTTGCGACCCGTGTCTCCAGATCCATGTCGGTCTGCGCCCAGTTCGTCATTTCCGGCGCGATGATCCGCGCTGTCTTGTCCTCGTTGAGAACATTATTGGAAAACGCGGTGGGCTTGCGTTCCTTGATGGTGGCGGTTCCCCTGCTCTTGTCCGGATCGAGGAACAGCTTTGCCAGGTCGGAACCGGTCTTCGTGGTGTCCTGGTCAGCATAGAAGCCCGGCTTGGGACGCTTGCGCGCTGTCCCGTCGTTGACCTCCGGTGTCTCCTTGTCGCCGGAATCGTCGGTCGCCAGCGGCTTCATCGCGAGGGTCGCGCGGACGAAGTCCATGTAGGTCTCGTCCTTGTCGCGAGGGGTGTGCTTGGCGACAAGCTTCCGGCGCTGGGAGACATCGACTGTGGGCTGAGTGGTTTCGTCCTGGTCGTCGTCTTTGTCGATTTCCGACACCGCTCGCTTGGGTGCGTTGGTGCCTTCGGTTTCCTCCGCGGTCGGCGTCTCCAATTCCATGGTTTCGTCCAGAAGCGATGGCGGGGGATTGGCGTCTCCGGATTGGTGGAGCACGCTGATTGTTTCACTCATGGCGCGTTTCCGTTCGGGCTGGTGTTGGATTGGATTTCGGCGAAGGCGCCGAGCATGGCGTTGATGGCGCTCGACAACTGAGTGCGAAAGTTGACCGTGACGCCGAACGGATTGCTTTCCAGCACACCGAGACGAGTGTCGCCCTTGATCGCGCCCAGGGTCGCCCGCAGACCGTCGGCGGCGGTGGGCAGTTTCGCAAGTTTCGGTCGGCTCGCGTTGCCGAGGCTATCGACCGCCTGGTCGATCAGCGCCAGATGATCCGCGAGGACGTCGCGCAAACCGCCGCGAGCGATATAGCGACCGAGCGGCTTACCGGTCTCCATGAAGGCGACCTGCAAGGCCTGCAAGTTCGCCACGGCGCCCCGCCTGGCGAACTGCCACGCCCTGAGCGCCCCGGCGAGCCGGGACTGCTTCTCGACCTGCGCGCGGCCGATGGCCTGGACGTCCACCCCAAGCACTCTGAGCATCCACGCGCGTTGTGCTTCGCTTCCCACCGTTGGTCTCCCGCTTGCCATCGGCACATCGACGTGCCGTGGCGGTGAGGTAGCCGGGCGCGCCGGGGGACGTTGTGACGCGGGGCACTTTTCGCGCGCTTCCGCGCGGGTTCTGGCCTCGGTCCGGCGCGCGGTCTATGCCGGGGGCATGAGCGATTCCACTGACGCGTTACTGGCGGCGCAGTACGAGGCGCTGCCGTATCCCCCGCGCGAGCCGCGGGATGAAGCGAAACGGCTGATCGTCGGCAGCCCGGGACATCTGCGGGAGATCGATTACTGGATTTTCGGGGCGCGGCGTCCGGCGTCGCAGCCATTGAACGCGCTGATTGCCGGGGGCGGGACAGGCGATGCGACGATCATGCTGGCGCAGCAGTTGGCGACGGCGGAGCGGGCAGGGACAGTAACGTGGCTCGACCGTTCCGCTGCGTCATTGCGGATCGCCCAGGCGCGCGCCGCGGCGCGAGGGTTGACGAATATCGTGTGGGAGCAGCGGTCGCTGCTCGATTTGGCGGGTTCGGGGTTGGGGCCGTTCGATTACGTCGATTGCTGCGGTGTGCTGCATCATCTGCCGGATCCGCTGGAGGGGCTGCGCGCGTTGACCTCCGTGCTGGCGCCCGGCGGCGGTGTCGGGCTGATGGTGTATGCGCCGCACGGGCGGACCGGCGTCTATATGGTGCAGGAGGCGCTGCGGCTGCTGGCGCCGGCGGAACAGCCGATTGCAACGCGGCTGGATACGGCGCGGCGCGTGCTGCGGCACCTGCCGGAGACCGCATGGTTTCGCATGAACCCGCATATGCAGGACCACGTGATCGGCGGCGATGCAGGGGTGTACGATCTGCTGCTCAATCCGCGCGATCGTGCGTATAGCGTACCGGAGTTTGCGGCGTTGCTGAGCGCGGCGGGGCTGGAGCCGGTGTGCTGGGTGGAACCGGTCCGATACGACCCGATGCTGCTGCTGCCGGATCCGCGGTTGCGTGCGCGAGCAGAGGCGCTGGACCCTCTGGCGCGCGTGGCATTGGCCGAGTCGCTGGCGGGGAACATGAGCGTGCACGTGGTCTATTGCGTGCGGACCGGGGAGCGACCGGAGCGCGCCATGGCGACGGACCCGGCTTCGGTTCCGGTGGCGCGGGAGGGGATGGGGGAGGACATCGCCCGGTTCATTCAGCCGGACGGCACGCTGACACTGGTGATCGACGGATTGCGGCTGCCGCGCCCAGTGCCGCGCATGGCGCCGGCGATTCTGGCACAGATCGATGGACGGCGGAGCGTGGGCGAGATCGAGGCGATATTGGCGGGCCGCGGGGCTGGTCGCGAGGCGTTTGCGCAGGGGTGGCGGGAGACATTCGCCTGCCTGGAGCAGCAGAACCGGCTGATGTTGGCAGCGCCGGCGGCATGAGTCGAAGTCATGCCAGTCGGCGCATGGCGTGACCCATAACGTCATTCGTGCGAAAGCGGGACGCTATGTCCGGCTTGATGGATGCCCGCTTTACGCGGGCATGGCGGGTGACGACCACTTCTTCGCCGGCCTCAACCTTGTCCACCAACTCGCTCAAATGCGCTTTCGCCTGCACCAGACTGACCGTAACCATAACCCACTCGGCATGGCCCGCCAGCCTGCGCCATGGGGCGCTGCCAGGCAGAGGGGAGTTGCCCAAGCCCGGCAGGACCGAACGTCCTCACCGAGGTCGCAAGTCCACCGCCCGGTCACGCGGTCTGTCGTGCGCTGGGCAGCCAGATCGCGACCTTCGTTCCTACCCCCTGCTCGCTTTCGATCACCAGTTGGCCGCGGTGTCGGTTGACGATGTGCTTCACGATCGCCAGCCCGAGTCCGGTGCCACCGGCAGCCCGCGAGTGGTGGGTGTCGACGCGATAGAATCGCTCGGTGAGCCGGGGCAGATGGCGCGCCGGAATACCCGGCCCCTGATCGGCGACCGTCAACACAACGCCGGAGCGCGCGGCGAACCTTGTTTCGGTGTCCGCGATCTCCAGGCTCAGGCGCACGGTTCCCGTGCGGCCGTATTTGACCGCATTGTCCAACAGATTCTGCACAATCTGGGCAAGCTGATCGGCGTCGCCGGGTATGGACGGCAGGTCGGGCGCCAGAACAAGGTCCAGTGTCATGCCAGCCGCTGTCAGGCGCGGTTCGAAGCCGGCAGCCTGGCGGTTCACAAGATCGGCGAGATCGACAGACGCCGAGGGCGGCTGATGCTCGGCAATCTCGATGCGCGACAGGCTGAGCAGGTCGTCGATCAATCGGTTCATCCGGGCCGCCTGCTCCGCCATGATGCCGAGGAATTTGGCCTGCGCCGGCGGATCATCGGCGGCGGGCCCGCGCAGCGTGTCGATGAAGCCGATCAGTGAGGCGAGCGGTGTGCGCAGTTCGTGGCTGGCATTAGCGATGAAGTCGGCGCGCATGCGCTCCACCGCGCGATCTCGCGTGCGGTCGGCGAGCACGACCAGGGCGCGGCCGCCATCCGCCAGGGGCGGCTCGAAGGGAACGACGGCGGCGTCCACCTCGCGTGGGATGGGAACCGGCAGTGAAACACTGGCGGTATGGGAGATGCCCGAGGTGAAGGCGCGGTCGATCGCGGAGCGCAGGTCCGGATGGCGCAGCGCGGCGGACAGGTCGGTCCCGTAGGCGGCGCGGGCGGCGGCATTGGCACGGGCGATGCGGCGGGACGGATCCAGCACGATGAGCGGGTCAGGCAGGAGTTCCAGCACCGTATCGTTGGCGCGGCGCAGATGGTTGAGCTCATCCGCCTGGCGAGCGATGACCCGGTCCATGCGGTCGGATTGGGCCGTAAGACGACGCACTCGGCGCCACAGCAGCGCGGCGAGCAGCGCGAATGCAGCGACAATCAGGGCGCCAGCCAGGATCATTCCAGCAGGCAGATCGAATGCGCGGCCGCGACCGTTGGCGGCATGTGACGAGCGGACTTGGAGCAGTCAGGCGTCATCGGTCGCGATGAGGATCAGGTACCCACCTTCAGCGTGCTGACCAGCCCGCGCAGGCAGGCGAGGATGGAGAGCGGCGTGATCATCCCGGTGCGCGGATTATCCGGACTGGGAATGCCCTCGATCGTCATGGTGAAGCGGGCGGCGGCGGACTCGACGCGTATCGTGTGCGTGTTGCGGGTGATGCCGGGATCCGCCCAGATTTCCACCTGGGTGCGCGCCGGCCCTATTCCGGCGAGTGCCAGCGCCGCCGCCACGTTGATATTGGCGGGGAAGCCATGCGCAGCCTCGAAGGCATTGCCGGAAAAGACGAGCCGCGGCTGACTGAGACCAGCAAGGTCGATGCCTTGTTGCGTCACGAAGGGTGCGCCGGCCAGTCCGGCGGGAGGCTTGCGGCTTTCCAAAGTGACGCTCTCGACCGGACCTTCGGCGGCGGCACGCATGGCATCCAGCCCGAGCAGCGCGCCGGTTGGGATGATGATGCGCGCGCCGGTTTCCTTGGCACGGCGGACCAGATGCATGCGCGGGAGCAAGGCCCCGACCGAGGCGGGAACGAGGATGCGGGCAGATTCGATGGCGGGTTCGGCGATCTGCTCAAACAGTGCGGCGGGCGCGGCTTCCACGACGATGTCTGCTTCCGCGAGTTCGGAGAGCGGAACGATGCGCGGCGGCGTGGCGAAGCCTGCCGTACGGTCGCGGGCACGGGCTGTGTCGCGGGCAGCGACGGCAATCAGACTGAGCCCATCCACGCCGCCATCGATGGCGCGCGCCAACGGGAAGCCCGATTGCTCCGAGTCCGCCGATAGCCACTGTCCTGGTCATCACCAGCCCTCCGCCATCGCGCGTGCGCGCGCTAGATCCTGCGGTGTATTGACGTTCAGGAATGGGTCGTTCGGCAAGTGTGGAAATGCGACGGAGCGCATCCCGATCGAAGTGGCGAAGCGGCCGACAGAACGTCGGCCATCACCGGCGAGAAACTGCTGCAACGTGTCTCGGGCTGACACGGGCCAGAGCGCGACTAGATAATGATCCTGGCCGTTGGAGGCTGCGCAGGCCGGGGCGGGCGCGAGCGAGCGGTTCAGGCCCGGCGGAAGGAAGGGAATATCGCCAGGACTGGTGAGAAGGGTGCGGGCGTCAAGGCTGATCGCCCAGTCCAGGCCGGCTAAAACGCCGGCCAGCGGTCCTTGGCCGGCAAATGGGCCGTCGGGGAGGATCGGCAACCTGAAGGATGCGAAGCGGGCGGGATCCCCGTTGGCGCTGATAGCGACCGTGGTGGTTTCGCCAGAGAGGATTTGGAGCACGCGGTGAAGGATCGAACGACCGCCGACATCCAACAGCGGTTTGTCACCGCCGCCGAGGCGAGAGGCCCCGCCACCGGCAAGGACAAGACCAACAATATCGGGACCGGTCACTGGTTGACCCACGGGCAAGTGGGGCGAGCGATGGGATTCGAACCCACGGCATCCAGGACCACAACCTGGCGCTCTGCCAACTGAGCTACGCCCGCCACTGACTGGGGGGCGTTTAGAGCGGCTGGCCAGCGGCCGTCAATCTTCGATCCAGGAAGTGACCACGCAGCCGGGACACGGCTTCGTCCAAGACGGACTCGCGCTTGCAGAAGGCGAAGCGGGCGTAGTGCCTGGGCGGTTCGGGGCCATCGTAGAAGGCGGTGACGGGAACGGCGGTGACGCCGGCATGCTCCGTGATATGGCGGCAAAACTCCATATCGTCCCCGTTGAAGCCGAGCGGGCGGAAATCCGCGGTAATAAAGTAGCTGCCTCCGGTGGGCAGCACGCTCATGCCGAGCGCGGTGAGGCCGGCGGATAGCTGGTCGCGGCGGGCCTGGAGATCGGTTGCGAGCGAGTGGAAGTAGGAGGCGTCCTTGGCCAGCCCTAGCGCGACGGCGCGCTGCAGGTTTGGTGGGGTGGTGAAGGTGAGGTTTTGGTGCGCGCGGGCGACCACGCCGGCCAAAGCGGCGGGGGCGGTGATGTAGCCCACTTTCCAGCCGGTCAGGGAAAAGGTCTTGCCGGCGCTGCCGATGCGCATGACGCGATCACGCAGGCCGGGCAGGGTCATCAGCGGAATGTGGCGCCAGCCATCGAAGGTGAGGTGCTCGTAGACTTCATCGCAGATCGCGTAGGCGTCGTGGCGGACCAGCAGATCCGCAATGGCGGCAAGCTCGTTGGCGGTGAAGACCTTGCCAGTGGGGTTCATCGGGGTGTTGAGGAGGATGGCCTTGGTTCGGGGGCCGAAGGCGGCCGCCAGTTCGGCGCGTGGCAGGTGCCAGTCCGGCGGCGATAGACGCACCAGGCGCGGGACTGCGCCGAGCAGGCGGACGACCGGAAGGTAGGTGTCGTACAGGGGTTCGATCAGCACGACCTCGTCGCCGGGATTGAGCAGGGCGGCGAGGCAGGCGGTAATTGCCTCGGTGGCACCGGAGGTAACCACGACCTCGGCGGGATGGACGTCGAGACCGTAGAAGCGACGGTTGTGGGTCGCGACGGCCTGGCGCAGCTCCGGCAGGCCGGGCATGGGAGGATATTGGTTGCGGCCATCGAACAGGGCGTCGGCAGCGGCCTGGAGGATATCGGCGGGGCCGTCGGTATCGGGAAAGCCCTGCCCGAGATTGATCGACTGGTGCTGAACGGCCAGGGCGGACATCACGGTGAAGATCGTGGTGCCGAGTCCATCCAGGAGGGAATTCACAGGTTTCACCGCTGACGCCGCTCCGTTGGCAGCGGGACGTATCGGTGCCGCGGCAGCAGGTCAACCGGGTGCTGGCACCCCATTGCTCAAAACGCAGGCATAAGTCTGGTTCCCCGGCAGCTTGTGGGTTAAGCACCCGCGGTTGGCCGCGCCCGGCGCAGTCGGATCGGCTGGCACGCGGCATGCACTCCCAGAGGGGCCCGAGGATGGGCAGGGTCAGGTGATGAAAAAGATCGAGGCGGTGATCAAGCCGTTCAAGCTGGACGAGGTAAAGGAGGCGCTGCACGAGGTCGGGTTGCAGGGCATCACGGTCGTCGAAGCGAAGGGGTTCGGGCGCCAGAAGGGCCATACCGAGCTGTATCGCGGCGCCGAGTACGTCGTGGACTTCCTTCCCAAGGTTAAGCTGGAGGTGGTCTGCGAGGACAGCGTCGTGGAGCGCGCGGTCGAGGCTATCGTCAATGCGGCACGCACCGGGCGGATCGGCGACGGAAAGATCTTCATCTCCTCGGTGGAGGAGGTCGTGCGTATCCGTACCGGCGAGCGTGGCGAGGCCGCGATCTGAGGCAGCAACGGCGCGTAGATGGCCGGGACAAGCCCGGCCATGACGAGCGAAGCAGACGAAACCAGAAAGCCGCTTCCGGCGGGCGGCGGAAACGACTACAGGGCCGGGTTATTCGGGTCGCGCGGTGCGGCCGTTTCTTCAGAATGGGCGCGAGACGGACCGCGATGGGCCGGCCGGCGCGAAAACAGCGGGGTGAGAGGATATGGCGAAGAGGCCAGGGGACGGCGACGCCGTCGGGCGGGTGATGGAGATGCTGAAGGAGCACTCTGTCGAGTATGTGGACCTGCGGTTTACTGATCCGCGCGGCAAGTGGCAGCACACTGCGCAACATGTCTCCACGATCGAGGAGGACACGTTCCGGGATGGCATCATGTTTGATGGCTCGTCGATCGCTGGGTGGAAGGCGATCAACGAGAGCGACATGATCCTGGGGCTGGACGCCGAGACGGCGGTGATGGACCCGTTCGCCGCGAAGCCGAGCCTGATCGTATTCTGCGATATTATCGAGCCGTCAACCGGCCAACCCTATTCGCGCGACCCGCGATCCACGGCGAAGAAGGCGGAGGCGTACCTGCGGTCCTCCGGCGTAGGTGACACGGCGTATTTCGGGCCGGAGGCGGAGTTCTTCATCTTCGATAGCGTGAAGTTCGGAGTGGGAGGCAATTACGGGATTTACCAGCTCGACAGCATGGAAGGTCCGCAAGCCAGCCTAAAGGATTACCCTGAGGGCAATATGGGCCACCGCCCGGTGGTGAAGGGTGGATATTTTCCGGTGCCGCCGGTGGATTCGGAAAGCGACCTGCGCGCCGAGATGCTGTCCACGATGGGCGAGATGGGCGTGGTGATCGAGAAGCACCATCACGAGGTGGCGCAGAGTCAGCATGAGCTGGGGATGAAGTTCGGGCCGCTGGTAAAAATGGCGGATGCGCTGCAGATCTATAAATACTGCATCCACAATGTGGCGCACAGCTACGGCAAGACAGCGACCTTCATGCCGAAGCCGGTGTACGGCGATAATGGCTCCGGCATGCATGTGCACCAGTCGATCTGGAAGAGCGGCAAGCCGCTGTTTGCCGGGAACGGATATGCGGACCTTTCGGAGATGGCGCTGCACTATATCGGCGGCATCATCAAGCATGCGAAGGCACTGAACGCGTTCACTAATCCGCTGACCAACAGCTATAAGCGGCTGATCCCGGGATTCGAGGCGCCGGTGTTGCTGGCCTATTCGGCACGCAACCGGTCGGCGTCGTGCCGGATTCCGTATGCGACGAGCCCGAACGCCAAGCGCGTGGAGGTGCGTTTCCCCGATCCAGGTGCGAACCCGTATCTGGCGTTCAGCGCGATGCTGATGGCAGGACTAGACGGGATCCGCAACAAGATCCATCCGGGCGACCCGATGGACAAGGACCTGTATGATCTGCCGCCGGAGGAGCTGAAAGGTATTCCGACCGTGTGCGGCAGCCTGCGGGACGCGATCGGGGCATTGGAGGGCGATCATGAGTTCCTGCTGGCAGGGGACGTGTTCGGCATGGACCAGATCGAGAGCTATATCGAGTTGAAATGGGGTGAGGTGTATCGTTTCGAGCACACACCGCATCCCGTGGAATTTGAGATGTATTACTCGGTGTAGTCATTCTGTCGGCTGGTCGGAACGCCCCGTCGTCCGAAGGGACGGCGGGGCGTTTCGTTTGCGCGCTATCCGAAGGCTTGAGGGCGGTGCCTAAATAATGGTCAGCAAAATGGAAGAGTGCTGCGGTTACATACAGGTTGGTCGCTCGATGCAGTGGGTTGGATCAGGTGAATATGAGGCAAGAGGCCCCGAGTAGTCTCCCTTAGGGCTCGCCATGAAATAACGGAATCAACCGTCATTCCTGCGAAAGCGAGAAGGTGACTCACGTTCGAGTGCAACACCCTCTGACGGGGCTTTCTGCCGTGGATAAGTGGCTCCGTGGAACGGGGACGCTGCAAGCCGCTTCGCACGGCCACTTATCCACAGCACCGCTTCCACCCCAGGAAAAGGGCCATCTTCCGCGGTTCCAGGGGTGTTGCACTTGGTGTGTGAACTCAAGGAATGACGAGATGACGCGGTTGTTTCCGAACGACTCCTTAGTTGAGCGAACCAGGGATTCGCTTGTTGAAATCGGAACCGGGCGAGTTTCCGCGGCACGGTTCTTGATTGTCTGCAATCCGGCGAGACACCGGAGGGCAGCGACATGAAGCTGATCATGGCCATCATCAAACCGTTCAAGCTCGACGATGTGCGCGAGGCGTTGACCCCGCTTGGCGTCCAGGGACTGACGGTTTCGGAAGTAAAGGGGTTCGGGCGCCAGAAGGGCCAGACCGAGATTTACCGCGGGGCGGAGTACCACGTGAACTTCCTCCCCAAGGTGAAGATCGAGGTGGTGGTCCAGGATGAGTTGGCCGAGCAGGTGATCGAGGCGATTTCGACGAGGGCCCACACCGGCAAGATCGGCGATGGCAAGATTTTTGTCATGGAAATAGAGCGGGCGGTACGGATCCGTACGGGTGAGCTCGACATGGCGGCACTCTGATCAACCAACGATAACGAGGAACCAGAGACGATGATGCGATCCCGCCTATTCAGGGGAGCAGCGGTGTTGTTGCCTGCTGTTCTGATCTCCGCTCCTGCGCTTGCGGATACTCCAGCAGCGAAACTGGACAGTGGTGACACGGCATGGATGCTGGCCAGCACGGCGCTCGTGCTGATGATGACGGTGCCTGGCCTGGCGCTGTTCTACGCCGGGATGGTGCGCAAGAAGAACCTGCTGGCCACGATGATGCAATCGTTCACGGTGTGCTGTTTGGTGACGATCGTGTGGATGGTTGCCGGATACAGCATCGCGTTCACCAACGGGACACCATATTTCGGCGACATGTCGCGGTTCTTCCTGAACGGGCTTGGGGCGAACTGGGACAAACCATTCAGCCTTGGTGGATCGATCACGAGTGCGACACAAACGACGATTCCCGAGACTGTTTATATGATGTTCCAGATGACGTTCGCGATCATCACGCCGGCGCTGATCACCGGGGCGTTTGCGGACCGTATGAAGTTCAGCGCGTTGCTGGTTTTCATGACGTTGTGGTCGTTATTCGTCTATTCGCCGATTGCGCACTGGGTGTGGAGCGCGACGGGCTGGCTGGGTGCCGGCGTGTTCGGGCTGCCTGGGGCGGCGGATTTCGCCGGTGGCACGGTGGTGCACATCAATGCAGGGATTGCCGGGTTGATGTGTGCGCTGGTGCTGGGCCGGCGGGTCGGCTTCGGTCAGGACAATATGGCGCCCTATAACGTGTCCTATGCAGTGATCGGTGCGTCGCTGCTGTGGGTGGGTTGGTTCGGGTTCAATGCGGGCTCGGCCGTAGCTGCGAACGGGCGGGCCGGAATGGCAATGGCGGTCACGCAGATCGCAGCGGCAGCGGCAGCTCTGGCCTGGGCGTTCGCCGAGTGGGGCGCGAAGGGGAAGCCTTCAGTGCTTGGCGCGGCATCGGGTGCCGTGGCCGGACTGGTGGCGATCACGCCGGCCTCGGGATTCGTGCTGCCAGGGCCGGCACTGCTGATCGGCATTGTCGCCGGCGTCGGCTGCTTCTGGTCCGCGACTAGCTTGAAGCATCTGCTGGGCTACGACGATAGCCTCGACTGCTTCGGTGTGCACGGCGTGGGCGGCATCATTGGGGCCTTGCTGACTGGCGTCTTCGCGTTCGGCCCACTTACCGCGACCGCGCAGTCGCCGCAGGGCGTGAACATTGGCGGTATGCCGCAGTTCGAGGCGCAGGTGATCGCAGTGCTCTCGACGCTGATCTATAGCGGCGTCATGACGCTGATCATCTTGATGATTACAAAAGCGACGGTTGGCTTACGGGTCGAGGAGGAAGAAGAACGCGAAGGCCTCGATCTGGTACTGCACGGAGAACAGATATTCTGACGGGAGGGGTGGTCGTGGGGAGTCCAGTTCCCGGCGACCACCCGGCGCAGTGCCGCCCCGCGGCTACAGGCTCAGACCGCCATCGACAACGATAGTCTGGCCGGTGACCATTGAGGCACCGAAGCCGAGGAACAGGACAACCTCGGCAAGGTCCTGGGGCTGGCAGCGGCGCTTGAGCAGTGCGCGTTCAATGGATTGGCGCCGCTCGTCCTCAGTCCATTCGACCATCCAGGAACTGTCAACGGCACCCGGGGCGATGGCATTGACCCGCACCTGGGGAGCCAAGGCACGGGCGAGGTTCTTTGTCAGGCTGACCACGCCTGCCTTGGTGGCGCTGTACGCCAGACTGCTACCGGCAGTACCCAGGCCGGCAATCGAGGCCGTATTCACGATGGCGCCCTGCGCCGCTTTCAGCGCCGGAGCGGCGGCCTTCGAGCAACGGAACACTCCGAGCAGATTCACCTGCAGCAACCGTTGCCAGAAATCCTCGGTGATCAGATCAAGCTCGGGGGGCGCAATGCGACGGTTCGTACCAGGCGTGCCGGCGTTGTTCACGAGAAGATCGAGCCGACCGAGCCGGTCCAGCGCGAGATTGACCATGCTCTCCGCCTCCCCGGGGGCGCCGACGTTGCCGGGTGCGCCGATCACCTTCAGTCCGTCGGCGGTGAGTTGGTTTACCGCATCCGGCCCTCGGGAATCGTCTGGAAGATAATTAAGCGCGACCATCGCATTATTCTGGGCAAGCATCTGCGCCGTTGCGAAGCCGATTCCGGATGCGGCCCCGGTTACCAGCGCGGTGCGTCCATTCAGATCGTAGCGGATCATGCGCGTCCCCCATGCGGTTTGGCATCAGCCCAACCACTCAGGGAGGCTACGCCAACTCGGCGGCAATCACCAAACGAAGCGGGGAATTGTGGCGATCGGCGACAAGCCGACTTCGCGGGCGCTTTTTTCGGCCAGAGCGAGATCGAAAGTGCCGTCCGGCCGGGCCAGTTCTGCGGCGTGCAAACCGCCGAGCACCCAGCAGGCGGGCAAATCCACTGCCGCAGCTCCGGCAATATCGGTGGGAAGGGCATCGCCGACCGCGAGGACTCGGGATGGATCGAGACCGAGGCGTTGCAGCACCGGCTGATAAATCGCCGGATCCGGCTTGCCAAGCGAGCGGACGTCGCCACCGAGAGCCTTGTATCGAAGAGCCAGCGCACCAGCGCAGAGGACGCGGACACCACCGCGCACCACTTCCAGGTCCGGGTTGGCGCAGATCATCGGTAGCCGATGATGGGCGCAATCCTGGAGAACGTCTTCGAACTGACGAATATCGGTGGGATTGCGGTGATCATCCGGTCCCGTGTTGAGAACGAAACTGGCCTGGGAGGGGGTATCCACGACAGAGCGCGATAACCCTTCGAGGACCGGTCGGTCGCGCGCTGGCCCAAGATGGAAGACCCGGTCGCCCAACTCGGCCCACCAGAGATCGGGTGGGCGTCGCAGCGCTTCCCGCACCGCTTCGCCGCTGGTCAGAAGATCAGTGTAGAGATCGTCGGGAATCCCCATCCGCCGCATCATTGCCTGAACGGGCGCATTCGGCCGCGGCACGTTGGACAGCAGCAGCGTACGTTTGCCGAGCCACCGCAAACGGCGCAGGCAGTCAACCGCGGTTGGAAAAGCCGTGACCCCATCGTGGATGACGCCCCAGAGATCGAGGACAAATCCCTGATACCGAGAGGCGAAAGGCGCAAAGCCGGGAAGATGCTCCATTCAAACGGCTCCTGCCCATCGCTCAGCATCCGAACCGATCGCATCCTGCAGGCGCGTGAAGCCCGAGCGCCGCAGGGCGTAAGCGAGTTCGGTCTTAAGGCGCGGGATCAGGGCCGGCCCGGTGTAGGCGAAACTGGTATAGAGCTGGACGAGGGACGCGCCCGCTTGGATTTTGGTGAACGCGTCCTCGCCGGAAAAAACGCCGCCGACGCCGATCAGGCAAAGGCGATTACGCGCTAGACAATATGCGCGGGCGAGCACGGCCGTGGACATTGAAAAAAGCGGGGCACCCGAGAGGCCGCCGACTTCGTTACGGAGAGATGAGATCAGGCCGGGTGGGCGGGATATCGTCGTATTGGAGATGACCAGGCCGGCAACATCACCCTCGGCACACACCTCCACAACCGCGGCGAGGTCATCCGGCGACAGATCAGGCGCCAGTTTCACGAGCAGTGGACAACGCGGGACCAAGTGTTCCTGAACCGCAATCAGGATTTCACGCAGGCGGGGTGCCTTCTGCAGCTCTCGAAGGCCGGGCGTGTTTGGCGAGGAGATGTTGATAACGGCGTAACTTGCGTAGGGCGAAACGGCTGCGATCAACGCGGGATAGCCAGACGTTGGGTCGGCGCCCTCCTTATTGAGCCCGACATTGGCACCGATTGGTATGGTGCCCCCTACGTTCCGGCTAAGGCGGGAGATGTAGTTTTGAATACCGCCGCTGTTGAAGCCCATGCGGTTGATCACCGCCCGGTCGGGTTCCAAGCGGAACAGCCGAGGCCGAGGGTTTCCCGGCTGGGGACGGGGCGTAACTGTGCCGGTCTCAATGAAGCCGAAGCCGAGGCGTCTCAGGCCCGGCAGAGCGACCGCATCCTTGTCGAACCCCGCCGCAAGACCGATCGGGTTGGTAAACCGGAGTCCAAGGGCTTCAACAGCGAGGATGGGATCGTCCGTGGCGCGATCGCGCGGACCCAGACGGCTGCCGAGGGCCACCAAGGCGAGCCGATGCGCCCGTTCCGGTTCGATCCGGCGTAGCAGTGGCATTATCAAGGAGCTGGGCGAGAGCGACATCGCCTGAGGTTATGGCAAGATGTCATCCGGCATGGAAGCAGGCTGGTTGCCAGCAGGTCCTGTCGGCCAGACAATCGAACGGATGTGGCACGAGCCCTATCTCGAGACATGCTGCCGGTCGGCCCTGCACCGGTTAGTGTTGTGTGGTGCGATCGGCAGACCGACTGATCAGAAGGATGGACTGTGCCTTCGACGTCTCGCTGACCGCGGGCTGGCGCAGCAACGGGGCGACCGACGGTACGAGATCACCGCCCTCGGGTTGGCCCGGCACGCGCAAGAGGTCTTGAAGGTTACGCCAGCGGATGAGCCGTGAGCGAGCCGCCCGGATTTGCCGAGACGCAGAATATCCGGGCGCCATCGATTGCGGAGACCATGACAATATCGCCGGCCGCAAGCATGTCATCGACGTTCGCGAAGAAGGCGGATTGGCCGACCTGTTCAAGGCAGTCCCCGGTCGCCTTGTAGTGCCAGAGGGTGAATCCGTTCGCATACGCCAGCACTGAGAGATTACGAAAGGTGAATGCCATCGCGGTTGGCTCCTTGCACACAAAAAAGCCGCTGCTTGAAAGCAGCGGCGCGGCATCGGCGGAGGAGGAGAATGTCAGCGGACATAGCTCGGCCGCCGATAGGGACCCTTTTAGAAGTGCATATAAGAGTGTGTCAAGGAAAATATGCCTACCACGTGTTAGCCAACTATACCTTTAACTCGCAGTGACCACTCCAAACGATCGAGCGCTTCCCGCCAAAGCCGCCAATCAGACCGCTCTGAGGCATAAGCGGGGTTCGGAGCTGTTTGCCGTTCGCCCCAAATTCTGAGGATACGGGCATGTGCTAAGTCGATCCGGCGCCGCCGATAGAGGGTATCAAGGCATTTGATAATGTCATCGGGATCACAGGGGCGCGGGGTTCTAGTTGGGCGGGTGCTCGATGTTCCCTCCCTGCGGGCGGTCAAGGCCGTCATAGTCCAGAACCATGCTTCCTCTGGGCTGCGAAACGGCTCGGCCCTGATGCGGGTCGGTTGGCGAGGTGCCGTTGTCATCGGGTAGCTGAGAGCGAGGGAGGGCATGTGGTTTCTCCGAAGGATTGCACGTGGCAGGCGCGCCGGTCGGGCAGACGTAACCATAGGTTGCACACTATAGCAAGCATCCTTAGAGTTTTTTCCTATTCCAATCCGCCGAAAATCCTAGCAAGGTAGCGGGGCCGCAATTCGAGTTTGACCAATGACAAGATGGCAGCATGAAGCACGATGAGATCTGGCGCGCGCTCGACACGCTCGCCGCTGAAAACGGACTGTCCGCCTCCGGCCTAGCCAAGCGGGCCGGATTGGACCCGACGACATTCAATCCGTCTAAACGCCGCATGCAGGACGGACGAGCGCGCTGGCCGAGCACGGAAAGCCTGGCGAAGGTGCTCGAAGCGACCGGGGCTAGTCTGGAGGCGTTCACTGCCTTGGTGACGGGCGCACGGGCGTTGACGAGCGGGGCGCAAGCGCGAAACGTGGGACGACGGGTACCTTTGATCGGTCTGGCGCAGGCGGGAAACGACGGCTATTTCGATGACGGCGGCTATCCGGTGGGAGGCGGCTGGGACGAAGTAAGCCTGCCCGAGATCGCCGATCCGAATGCTTATGCGTTGGAGATCAGCGGCAACTCGATGGAGCCGGTATTTCGGGACGGGGATATGGTAATCGTATCTCCATCTGCGCCGATCCGGCGAGGAGATAGGGTGGTCGTGCGCACAATGAGGGGTGAGGTGATGGCCAAACAGCTTGCTCGACGATCGGCCCGCCGAATCGAGCTGCGTAGCCTTAATCCCGCCCATCAGGACTACAGCTTTGAACTCACGGACGTGGCCTGGCTTCATCGGATCGTCTGGGCCAGCCAGTAGACCCCATAGAAATTCCTTTGACTGTGGTCCAGGATCCGGTGACATCATGTACAGAACGGTGATCGTAGCCGAGGCGAGCCGTCGATCGGTGCAACTTAGCAGGCAGAGGGGGGCATGGGCCTGCTGATAGATGGAGTATGGCAGACGCGGGAGGAGGATCGCTCTGCGAGCGGTCACTTCGAACGACCCTCTAGCGTTTTCCGGAACTGGGTTACACCCGACGGACGCCCCGGTTCGACGGGTCACGATGGGTTCGCGGCCGCACTTGGCCGCTATCATCTCTTTTTGTCGCTCGCCTGTCCGTGGGCTCATCGCACGCTGATCGCGCGAGTGCTGAAGGGTCTGGAGAGCATCGTCTCAATATCAGTTACGCACTGGCTTATGGCGGAACAGGGATGGACGTTCACGCCGGGCGAAGGAGTTATCCCGGATCCTCTGTTCAATAGCCGGTATTTGCACGAGATCTATAGCCGCGCTGATCCGCAGTATAACGGCAGGGCCACCGTCCCAGTCTTGTGGGATAGGCATACTCAGACCATCGTCAACAACAAATCAGCCGAGATTATCCGGATGTTCAACAACGCCTTTGACGGAGTCGGAGCAAAGACTGGTGACTACTATCCAGCGCCATTGCGTGAAGAGATTGACCTTGTGAACGGGCGTATCTACCAGGCAGTAAACAATGGTGTTTACCAAGCTGGCTTTGCGGTCACCCAGCCCGCTTATGAAGAGGCTGTCATCGCGCTGTTCGACACGCTCGATTGGCTCGAGGATCGGCTTTCCAGATCCCGTTTCCTATGTGGCGATGACCTGACGGAAGCTGACGTACGACTGTTCCCGACGCTGTTGCGCTTTTGATTCCGTTTACTTCGGTATTTTTAAATGCAACATAAGGCGACTGATGGACTACAAGAATTTGTGGGCATATACGAGGGACTTGTATCAATGGCCGGGTATTGCTGCAACCGTTGACTTTTCTCACATCAAACAGCACTACTACTTAAGCTATAGATCCCTTAATCCGACCGGCATCGTTCCGGTAGGCCCGCTTCTAGACTTTGACACTCCTGCGGAGCGTGGCAAGGATATAGCTCGCCTGCTGAGCTTCTGAGTTACGAGGTAATTGAGTATGGAAATCCGAAATCTGGGTCGGTCGGGACTTCGAGTGTCGGCTATCGGCTTAGGATGCAATAACTTTGGTGGCCGGATTGACTTCGAAGCCACACGTAAAGTGGTGCACGAAGCGCTGGATTTAGGCGTCACCCTATTTGATACAGCCGACATATACGGAGAACGCGGTGGCTCCGAGAATTACCTTGGACAGATACTTGGCAGCCATCGCAAAGACATTGTTCTAGCCACCAAGTTCGGTATGCCGATGGACGATATCGGGGTGAAGACAGGCGCGTCTCGAAGATATATTATTGCTGCAGTCGAGGATAGCTTGCGCCGGTTGCGCACTGATTGGATTGACTTGTATCAGGTGCATCAACCAGACCCACGCACTCCGATTGAGGAAACGCTGCGCGCCCTCGAAGATTTGGTCCGCGCCGGGAAAGTGCGCTATCTTGGTTGTTCGAACTTCCCTGCTTGGCGCGTTGCCGAAGCCCAATGGACGGCGCGCCTTTGCGGTACCAATGGGTTTGTATCCTGTCAGGATGAATACTCTCTGATCGTGCGCAATATCGAGTCGGAGTTGGTTCCCGCAGCGGTTCAGTATGGGCTCGGTCTGCTGCCGTATTTCCCTCTTGCGAGCGGGTTGCTGACTGGCAAGTATCGACGTAACACTCCGATGCCGACGAATGCGAGACTGACCAACACTCAGCGACTGGCGGTCCGCTATCTCACCGAGCGAAACTGGGCAACAACTGAGCGACTATCTGAATTTGCCGCGAAGCAGGGTCACACGTTGCTTGAGCTTGCCTTTAGCTGGTTGTTGTCTAATCCGCCTGTCGCAAGTGTAATTGCCGGCGCGACAGCGCCAGAGCAGTTGCGGCAAAATGTCAAAGCGGGGGAGTGGGCGCTGACATCGGAGGATTTGGCGAATATTGAACGCATCGTCGAGACGTCCGAATGATTCACATGTTTCAGAGCACGCCCGAATGGACTTGATTTATCAATGAGCGCGGGAACCGCGGCGACTTCATCAGTGAAGGAAACGCCAGAGCAGGCGTTGATGCGTGCACAAACCGCGGCCCAGGGCAAGCGCCACGGAGAAGCGGCCGGCATTTGCAACGATGTTCTTGCTCTGGCTCCCGAGCATCCCGGCGCCCTCGCTCTTCTTGGCGTCGTGTCAGCTCATACAGGGCAGCCGGAGCGGGCGATCGAATTTTTGGACCGTGCGATCAAGCGCAACGCTAACGTAGCATCGTGGCACGCCAACCTCTGCTCTCTCTACCGTATCATGAACCGAATACAAGAGGCATTGGTGGCCGGCCAGGAAGCCGTGAGATTGGCGCCGGAAAGCCCTGATAACTTGGTAAATCTTTCCCTCGTATTTACGGATATAGACGAACGCGACCGATCGATTGCGTGCTTGCTACGTGCGTTGGGCCTAAATCCCTCCCACGCTGATGCGAGGCTCGCACTAGCGCAAAATCTTCTTGCTCGCGGCGAGTTCGAGCCAGGTTGGATAGAGTACGAATGGAGGAATGAGACCGAAGCTGGGAAAGGACAGTTGCCACGTATCACGTCGGCTCCCTGGAATGGAATGCGCATTTCCGGAGGAAAGATACTGCTGATCGGTGATCAGGGCTATGGTGATACAATTCAGTTCGCCCGCTACATACCTCTTGTGGCCGAACGATGTCAGCAGGTGATCCTTGGCTGCAGCGCTGAGATGGCACCGTTGCTGTCGAGAATACCGGGTGTGGGTGTATGCTGCCATCGGTGGAACGAAATTCCAGGACATGCTGCCCACACCCGGCTCTCCAGTCTAGCTGGACTGTTCCATACTCGTCTGGAAACCATCCCGGGCGGAGTGCCCTATCTTACGCCTGATCCCGTCAGAACGAGGATTTGGTCCGATCGCCTGAATTCGCAACTGCCGTCAGGCCCTCGGCGGATCGGCATCGCCTGGAGCGGGAGACCAACACACCCGAATGACCGGCGGCGGTCAATTCGGCTGGAACACCTTGCGCCCCTCGCCGGGGCGGGGCCAGCGTCCTTCGTCAGCCTGCAAAAGCCGCTGCCTTCGGCGGACGTCAGTTCGATGTCAGTTTTCCCGGGATTGGCTGACATTTCTGAACTGTTGATCGACTTTGAAGAAACCGCTGCTCTGATTGCTAATCTCGATTTAGTAATCACTGTAGATACAGCTATGGGCCATTTGTCCGGGGCCCTCGGCAAACCCGTCTGGATACTGCTACCCAAGGCAAGCGATTGGCGGTGGCTGCTGGATCGCCCTGATAGTCCCTGGTATCCTTGTGTTCGTCTGTTCCGCCAACGCGTTCCGGGTATATGGCAGCCTGTAATTGAGGAAGCTACTGAAGCACTGAAGGGACTGTTGGAATTGGCGTAGCAAAAAGTGGTGGCCCCGGTGAATTCGGCTGTTGATCATGTTGAACCGGAAATTTCAGAATTGGCTGCCTCTGGCTTGTTCAACTCTGCGTGGTACCTAACAGAAAATCCTGACGTCCGATCAGCCAACCTCAATCCGCTCCAGCATTGGTTCAGGTTCGGATGCCGGGAAGCGCGCAATCCTAATAGATATTTCGATGTGTCGTGGTATCTGGAGCGAAACCCCGATGTTAGAAGGGCCGGATTGAACCCACTGCTGCATTATTTGCGACATGGCGAATTGGAAGGCCGCAGGCCGATATCTTATTTTAACCCTCTGTGGTACCGTGTCGCCTATGAAATCCCACCAAATTACCTCGCCCTCCGCCATTTTCTGACGTTTCGATACAACGGTCGATACGCCCCCTGCCCTGAGCTTTACAGCCTATCGCGATTGCAAGCATCTCGCGAACAGCCGGATACGACAGAGGACATATTTGCGTCCGCGATTGACCATGCTTTGGAACGAGGAGCAGATGCATGGCCAGACGAGGAGATTGTTGCAACATCGGGTTTGCTCGACAACAACTACTACCTGATTAACGGGACTGATGTGCACGAGGCGGAGTTGAAGCCATCTTCGCATTTCTGTAGATTTGGCTGGAGGGAGGGGCGCAAACCAAATATATACTTCGACAGTCTCTGGTACATAGAGACGAATCCGAATGTGTCCCGCTTAGACATTAATCCCCTCGTTCACTATATTATCGAAGGTGAGGACGCTGGACGACGCCCGATAGTCTATTTTGATCCACTTTGGTACCGACAGAAATATGGAGTTCGAGACAGAACAAATGCGCTAGCTCACTACCTGACCCATCGGCGCACTCAAAGCTACAGCCCTAACTCACTCTTTGATGTGGAATGGTATGTAAGGAACTCTGGAGCAGTGATTGGGCGCAATCGGGATCCGTTCGCGCACTACCTTGAATTCGGCACATTTGATAATATAAACCCCTCACCAAACTTCGATGCAGGCGCCTATCGACGTAATTATTTGGGTCGCCCCAGCCGCGCATTCAGGCGGTTGGTAAACCCGGAACGGCATAATCCTTTGGTGCATTACCTTTTGAGTACTTATAAGTGACCCTTCTGCCGTCATGATAGGGTCACACTGCATCGGACATATCAGAAGATATGCAAGCAAACGCGAGTCAGCTCAGCTGGCGATCTTCGTTCCAGGCGCCGCCTGCGACGATAAGCCGCTAGGTGCACTGGCGGGGGATGCTGTCGTACTCTGCAATGGCGGCACATTTAGGCCCGCAGATATCAGGTTCTCGATACCGCTTGCAATCGCTGACGCTTGTGCATTGAGCCCCGTATTCTCAGGCCATATAACTCCAGCAAGTCCGCCGATCGCGAGGGGCAGGGCTTGCTGCCAGGTTAGAGCACCCGAGGCAACTGCGCCCAACGAAGCAAGAATCGCTGCGATGCCCGTACCGGTCGTCGACTGGCCAAGCCAGGATTTAATAGTCATGCAAACCTCCTTAGATTAGATCGCGCCTATAGGCTATTAGAGTCCTCATCGCGACTGCGGAGATACCGATCGATATCCCGCCGCAGGCTCGGTTTGTTACCTTTTAGTTCGAAAACTCCTGAGACGTTGCGCTTAAGATCGGTAACAGGGTTGAACCCATGGCGAATCAGTACCTGCCACCGGTCGGCATATCTTCTCTTGTCCTTTGCACCATGCCAATTGTGCTCGATAGTGCCTGGCACGTAGCTGATATTACCCGCAATAAATCGCTCCGCTCGTGCCTGCCATTCGTAAAGAGGCTCGGCATAACTAGCACCAATTCCACCAGGAAGACTTGCTGCCACCTGGCCTACCAGAGCGAGTGCCATATGATGATCTCCCGCTCCCAACGAAGCGGTCTCGATCAGCCCTCCTAAGTTATTCACAGCCTCTCTAGTAGCCGCCCAGGCGTAGCCTGGATGAGCAAACGTATAGGGTCCCGGCCCCACAGGTTGGTTATCCGCCCATTGCCTGCAAAATGCGCGATGCACTTGCAGATGTTCGCCACGGGGCCCGAGGTCGTAGCAATCGCTCCAGGGTTGGACAATCTCATATTGTTGCAAAGCGTCCACGGTAGCAGCAGCCCAGTCTGTGCGACGGAAGCAGATATCCGCATCGATCCACGCTACATAACGCCAATCATCACGAAGCCGGGATATCCCGATGTTAATCAGATTTTCCTTCACCCAGACCAATGACTTCGCACGAACGGCAACATGGTTGATGTGAGTGTTCTCCGCCAACTCGAACGGGCGATCTCCGTACGCGCATTCGACCGTAGTCAGACGCACTCCGCTGTCCAGCATGTGTTGCTCGAACGATCGGTACAGGCTCAATCTGGAAGCCCATCTGATCGGATTGGAGACGACCGTCACGACATCAAGAATATTCGCATTCATTGGTTTCGATCCATGCGCTCTTTGGTTGATGCGATCGCTGATGCGTGCGCCGCACCGCAGAAGTATCGGCCTCCAGTGCCATCCGCCGCTGGGCAGCGAAGGCGATCATCTCACGCAGCAAATCGGCGTCGGAGGACTTCTCCAGGAGCTTCTTAAGGGCAATCCTGACGTTCGTTATCGTGATGCCCTCGGGTCAGAGTTGCGATTCGCAACCCAATTCTACCCTGGTGCACCGCGGTGAGCGTGGCTGTGGATAAATAGCCCGCCTCCGCCGTGACTCTTGGCGCTCGCCTCGGCGGGCTACTTACCCACCGCTGCTACATCACCCGATGGGACATGACCGCACGGCAGGTCTCCCGAAGCGGCCAGCACGTATCAATGCGTGCCGATCAGCGTGCTCCACCCGTACGCAATGAGTGCCAAAAGCGCTCCGGTAAGCAGACTCTTCCAGAAGGCCCAGTCCTCTCTGCTCACAAATTTCTCCGTAACGTCTCTCAGGCTCTGACGGAACGTTTCTGCCTGTCCTTCCAGAGCCGCGGTAAAACGCTCCGCAAGCGACCTCAGGCTGGCCTCCAGCTCGGCATCCCGGTTAGATAGCTTTTCCACCGCTGTTACTACGTGGCGCATCTGCTCTTCTAATCTTGCCAGCCGCTCGACCAGCTCGTCTGTTATCGCAACTAGCTGTCCGGCGTGCGCAGAATTGTTCTGCCGCATCAAAGGTTCCTCATGTATCTTATATTTTCATATGCCGTCCGGAGCAGCTAGCCCTGGCTATCGTTTAGCGCTATTGGCGTCGTGGTGGCAGCGAGCGGATAATTGATGTTCCACGCGGATCCGAGATCGCTGCCGATATCCCAACCGATAGGTTTTGCAACGGACGAAAAATTGTCGGTGACAGCGTTACCCCGACCCATATTGCCAGTGTAGGTTGTTGTATCCGCCGGGGAGTAGCTGCCATATGGATAAAACAGCAGGCACTGTGCACTTGGGTTGACCAGCGGCTGAGAAAGCGTAAGTTGCAGGTGGGTTGCATCAATTCGGACGCACGCGACAGCCTGTACCAGCGTCCCTGGCGTCGCCACCGAGCCGCCGTCCATCACCAAAAAGCCCTGTCCTTGCTGCGCAAGCAATGGCACGATCAGGTCATTACCCGCGTCGTGCTGCACCGTGAGGACCACGCTCGTATCCGACTGCCGCCAGGCGTGCGCGATTGTTGGTCCACCTACGGTCGGCAGTCCGGGCGGGACGGCAGTCTGCGAATCGTTGCGCGCCACAGCGTACAACGCGCGCGCCACGATTGGCGCCGCACGCCGAGCGAACAGCGTCAGGTCCGGGAGATCTCTGTGCGCCGGATCACCCCCGGTCTGAATACCGGTCGTTGCATCGTAGCTCGCTCCGTTATTGTTGCTATCCGCTGTCATGGGGTTCCCCATGATCACATTCTGGATGGGATCCGCGACAATCGACGCCACCACCTCACGCTGCATTTGTATCCCGTCGGTGTTCCCGAACGGAATAGCGTTCCACCAGATCACCGGCATATTGGCCGCTGTTGCCCCGGGAATCATCGATCGGAACAGCGCGATCCATCGCTTTGCCGCATGCTGATAACGTGTCCACTCGGTCGCATAGGATCGGTAGCTGTCAGTTTCGCTCCACCACAGCACGAGGGCTGCAATATCCGCCTGGTCCTCGGCAGGCAAGGCGGCCAGGAATGTGCTCACATTGTTGCCCATAGCTCCCGGCGACCAGCCAGACGGATCCGAACCATCCTGCGGGTCTTGCAGGAACGTGCCTGCATAGGTGGGGTTGATCTCTGGCTGATAGTAGATACCCATGCCGGGGACCATCGTTCCTGGCGCTCCATCAGTCTGCGTCTGCGACGCCCGGCCATAGGCGATTGCCCCCAACCACCATGCAACACCCTGCGCTAGGGTTACATCCGCGCCAGCAGAAATCACCGCATTGTTCGCGTTCGATTGGCCGTTGAAAGTCAGGATTAGGCCCTTTCGTGCCCCGAGCGCCCAGCGGGCCACATAAGTATTGAGCCCGTCGATCTCTGCGGTGCTCAGGGCCCGTTCCCAGCTCGCTAACTCGTGGAACCAGCACTGAGCACCACCGGTCCAGCTCGCTCCGTCATGCCCGAGCAACAGCGTCGCGAGCCCCGTGCTCGCGATCGGGTTCGTTATGCCAGCCGCGGTTTGACTCCCATCCAGCCAAACATCGATCCCGATACTCGGCGTGTTGCGGATCACCAATGCATGTGTGTGCCGTCGAGTCATCGCCGACGACAACACCGTTGCCGAGCTACTGCCCGGAAAAAGTACCTAACTGCCCGGCTCCGGCAAAACCATCAAGTTGTAGAACCACTGTACTTTCGGAACAAATCAGGGCATGGTTGCTCGCGTCCGTATAGGGCGAATAAATGGACTGTTTCCAGTTCGGCCGGGACCATACGAATACTAGGGTCCATGCCACGTCCGCGCCCATAGTCACGTTCGGCACCTGCAAGCCGAGATTGGGATCCAGAAACGGATAATACGGCCCATTTCCCAGGTCATGGCCGGCACCGCCCAGGACACCAGAGAGTCGCGGAGTTGCGATCGGCTGGTTAGCATTGGACGAAAAGAAGAACGGAGTTGCCGCCCGCTGTCCGCCCGATAGGTCGATCAGGCTGGTGATTGCCAGTCCCCAGCCCGCCAGCGGGTTGCCGGAGGCATCTCCGGCATTGGCGAAGTTCGACGCGTCCCACCAGCCCGACAGACCGGCGATCGCATTGGGTGCCGTCCCAGGGGTGCCGCCTCCATCACCCGTGCCCGCAACGCGCAGTGAACGCCACAACACCGGCCTGCCAGGCGCGCGGAACATGGCGCGCAACGGCGAGATCTGAGCTACCGACATGATGGGAGAGCTTGCTAGGTAATCGTGAAAGCTACGACATTGCCGCCCGACAGCACGGAGTCATGCTGGGCCACACTGGCCAGGATATTCCCCGATCCGTCTGTCTCCACGGCCCAGAAATAATAAGTTCCCGGCGTACCGGGCGTTGGCACCGCAAAAGAATACCAATACTGGTTGCCGCTGTTGATATAGTTGCCGGCTGCTTGCGTCAGCCCGCTGAGCGAAGACGGTGGCACAGTCGGCGAGGTGTTCCAGCCAAAATAAACTGTCGCGGGGGCCGAATATCCACCATCCTGGCTGGTGGACAGGTCAGAGACATTGGCCTGGGTGCTCGAACTATGCGGATAGCTGGTGCCACCTGAGTAGGGCAAAAACCCAGAGCCCATGGCATAGTTGCCGGTGGCCGCACTTTGCGTGGTCGCGTTTGCCGTCCCAGTGAACACGGAGTTACCGGACCCATTTACCGCCTGAACTTGCAGATCGTACTCCGTTGCAGCGGTCAGGCCGCCGAGCGTATAACTCGCACTGCTGACGCCGCTCTGCTGTGTCCAACTAGAACTTCCGGTGACCCGCCATTGCACCGTGTAGCTGGTGGCCGCACCATGTGTGCTGTCCTGCACCGGCGCCGCCCAGGACATCGGGACGGTGCTGGATGTCGTTGTACCGACCGCGAAGCCCGTCGGCACGCCGGGCGCATAATTCACCGCGGCCCCCGTGCTGCCGGACACCACGGTCGACGCCGATCCGGACCCGGCAGCATTCACTGCGGTCACCTCGAAGTCGTACTCCGTCGAAGCCGTCAGGCCGGCCGCCGTGAACCCGATCGAGGCGGTATTACCGCTTCCAGTCCAGTCGCCTCCGATCGTGGTCACCCGCCACTGCACCGTGTACGTCGATGGCGTTCCCCCCGAGGATGGCGCGGTCCACGACAGGGTAATCGAGTTGGGCGTGCTGCTGCCGACCGTCAGGCCGGTAGTTTGTCCTGGGGCTGCCAACGTCACGCCCGCCCCACTTATCTCCACAAAATTCAGGCCGCCGCCTGAATAAGTTCCAGCTATCACATGTCCGACCTGTCCGACCGGGATGCTCGCCGCTCCCGACGATGTCGTGAACCCACTTCCCAGCGTCACCGTACCTGATGACGCATTGATTATCGTACAGATGAACCCGCTCCCCTGAGTGCTAAATGCCGGATTTATGGTCACCGGCTGCGAACAGATCAGGATTGCGTTATTGTGAATCGAACCATCGAGCTGCGTTGTGGCCTCGACCTCCATCACCGTTCTCTTCCAACCCGGTAGATGCCCCAGAACCCACGCCCACAACGCCGAGAAACTTTGGACGAGCATGGTCGAACTACCCTGTCCGACCCAGAAACTATCACTGTCCGAGGGAGGAGAGGCCACCTGGCCCTGGTCGATTGTCTCTCCTTCCAGGAGATCTGCCAGCGTAATCGTCTTGTTGTTACCACCTTGGCTGATATACACAAGGTCGGCAGAGGATATGGTTCCGGTTTGTGTTGCACCAATAAAGCCGGCCGCCGTCAAAGTTCCACTGCTAAACTCGAGGCCATCCCCAATTGTAACCGACTCGGGCCCCCCATCGCCGGTACTTACGCGGCCAAGGAGAACTCCTGTAGGTGCGAGAATCGCCGGCTGCGTACTCGATAGCAGCGTACCAACCGAAACAGCGCGCGTAACGCCTGCCTGGCTTACAGGTATTTCGTCGGCTGCATTAACTGTGTCCGCAGTCGGAAGTTGCTGGATTGTAGGCATCAGATGATTCCCTGATCGGAATTGATTATACGAACTTCCGGCATGACAGTCAGATTAGGTTGGATATCCTGACGACGGTTGCAACAGTCTATGTCCCTCTACAACCAGTAACGTAGACTAAGTGACTCTAATGTACGGGTTGACTCTGTCCCGGTAACCGCAATTCGTTCACGGAACTCCCGGAGTCCTTCCTCAGTCAGAACCATCGAACGCATTTCGTCAACAATATCGGCATACATTTCGGTTAATACCTCAGATTTAGGATTCAGATTGGTACAAATTGTGATGCCCGTGGGAGGCGCATCTAAAACTTCTATTCGTATGTCGGGTCGGTACTGTATCAGAATTGGGAGTATCTTCCAAACGTCGCCTGTCCAGGCAGTTCCGGGACAATGCACACGAGAAGCCATGTGAACGTCGGCAGGGAGGCAATCATGTAAGACAATAAGAGAATTGCGCTTTGAGTACCGCTCGACCTGAATGAAATCCCTCAAAGCAAACTCGGCTAAGTGCATCCCATCCAGGAACGCCATGTCAATCTCGCGCTCCAATAATGCACGGGGGCTAAATTGTGAAAAGAATTCATCACTGGTCATCTGAAAGAAAAGACAGACTGGCTTCCCAGCCAGCACATCCCGATCAAAAGCGAACCATGGGTCGACCGCTATAGTGGGACATTGAGCAAGCTCCAATGAGCGGCCAGACAACGTACCGATCTCAAGATAGCTCTTCGGTCGAAGCAATTGATGAAGACGCTTGAGAACCTCGAGATATTCAGCTCGTTCCACCAACGTGTCCACGGCAGCTCCATTGTCCAACGTGCGTGACTCTCGCTGTAACATAGAGTCAAAGCTCCTAACAGGAGCTAACCGACCTCCGTCGCCTCGACCGACGCGGTCCAGTGAAGCGGGTAACCCGTCGCGCCGGTGACGGTGACGTTCAGACCTCCATTCACCAGGTCACCAGTAACCGAGACCGACCATGTGTTGCCCGCCCCAATGTACCTTGCCGGCGCAATGGCGGTCCCGCCGCCTGCTACAACCACACTGCCTGGCCCATTCCCCCGATGCAGCAGCAAGCTATCCAGCAACCAGACAGCGGCATCAGCAGCCTCGTAGTGCCGGGCGACGATTACAATCCTCAATCCATATAACGTCCAGTCGGGAACGTTGACGGTGTTCGTAGTACCTGGCAACGGCGCTATCCGAAGTCAGGCGAACCGGCGCCACGTCGTTCGAAAATGCGCCAAGAATTTGGACTGATTTTTGCCTGTACCCCCCAGGCGCTGTCGTATCTGATGACCAAACGAGAACACCAGAGCGCCCATGGTCGCTAGCGTTTGCACCGCCCGGAGCAGCGGAATTATTTCCGCTGATCTGATTTGCGAAGCCGATCGACACCGATGCTTGGCCACTGGCAACGCTATAACTACCTCCGGCGAGGGACCACGGCCCCGATGCTGTATTGCCGTAACCGCCAAGAACAATGGAATAGCCTCCGCTCGCTATTTGGCCAGCCTGTGCCCGGAACATCTGGAGATCGACGGCACCCCCATTGCGAGCATTGCCCCCACTTGCAGTGTTATCCGGCACCTGCCCCAGCACGAAAGCGCCCAGGCTCCCGTTGGGGGAAAGGATGATCGAGCTATTTGTAGCCTCCGCGATCAGAGCAAATCCTGGTTGCGTAGTTCCCTGGGGCACGGACTGCAACGATCCAATCCCCGCGCCAGCACGCAGCACCTCCAAATGCTTAACAACTGACGTACCAGTCGTTGTGGCCTCAAGCGCCAACGTCGATTGCGGGCTGCCATCCGTCGTGGCAACGCTCGGGTCCGTACTGATCCAGACTTTCTCGTGAAGATGAGTCTCCGTCGCTGTTGGGCTGATATTGGCCGTGTCGCGCACCATGAAAAGATCTACAGCTCCGATCGAAGTCGGATCTATCGTGATCCATGGAGAGTCGGTGCCATTGTCGATAAAGGGCGCGATTATCTTCCATCGGTTGACATTGGCTTGAACTACAACCGGGGTCGTAGGCCCAGCCTCGTTGATCATTGGGTTACAGATGGTCCCCCAACTGACGGATCCCAGCCTATAATGGGCAACTCCGGTCCCATCGATAGGGCCCACTGTTGACATTCCGGCGATTTGCACTTCGCCGATCTGCTGCATGTCGAAGCCAACCGATGCACCATTCGAATAACCATCGAAGCATTGACAGGATGCCTCCTTCCCCTGCCATAAGAAGCCAGTAGTCCCCACCCAGCCGTCGTTCAGACGTTCATAGCCACATCTCCTAAGTGTAACGGACCCAACATTCGAAAGCTGAAATCCGATTTGCCAATGAAGAGCGAAAAAATTATCAAGAACCCAGCCGTCCGTCTGATCATGCAGATAAAATGCAGGCCCCGGCCGGCGCCAGGACCAATCTGGACTGCTATTAGATGTCCCTATTGCGTAATACGGAACACAATGAAAGTCTCGCAAATAGGCATTATCACCGGCCCAGGTCCCCTCCAGAATCGTGATACAATCAGCTTGGATCCGGCTCGCGTAAAACTCCCCCGACATAGCGAGTATTCCAGTCCGGAAACCAATTATCTGGAGGTCCTCGAGTACATTGTTGCCGAGATTCGGAAGGATCAGTATCCCGATGCTGGTTCCGAAGCGGATACCCTGCCCTCCTCCAATCTCAGTACTTCCAATCGAATGAGATAGAGTTACCGTAGCCGGGGATACATTAATAACCGTTGTACCAAGCGGAACGCCCTTTCCGAAGACTGGCATTCCAGCTACAACCCCAGTAGTCGATGCAAACGTCAGAATGTTGCTGCCTACGGCACTACCCGATGTAGTAATTAGACTAACTGCCTCACTCGCCCAAGTTGCGACAGCGCCACCTACCTGAGCACTATTCGGATTGGCCAAAAGCCCCTTGCGAAAGATTTTGAGGTTCTTGAGCTGCGCGGCATATCCCAGATTCACGCAATACGCCGGATTCAGATAAAAGCCACACCCAGTGAATAGCGCGTTGTTCGCCTGATTGGCAAGTGGAGCCGTACCCTCAATGACGACACCAGGAGGGACAACCAGGTTCCCGCTATCGATCAGATAAAAGGTGCCTTCTGGCACCAGTACCCGCTGCCCTGACGTAAAGGCAGCAAGGAACGAATTAATTACACTCGTGTCGTCTGTAGACCCATCTCCCTTGGCTCCCGAAGCGGCCAGGGATACTCCGACGTCATCAACATATTGTTTGGTTGCAGCCTCAAGAGGTGTGACCGGGCTTCCTGCCAAGGATAGGGGGCCCGCCATCGAACCGCCAGCCTTCGGCAGCGTAGCCGCAGCAAAGTTCGCCAGTGTACCCGCTATAGTACTGCCGGTTGGCGTTATCATCATTTCTGACGAGTCTATGTTTGATAGCCCCGAAAGCCCACTCATGAACTGCGCGTAGGAAACTGCGGTGTTTGCACCGTTCTGGCCGAGACTGACTAAATCAGTCTGGGACGGCACGGTTCCTGCTGGTAATTCAGATATCATATAAGGGGAGGCGGTTGCGGACAAGGTGCCCTGCGATAACACTAGATTGTTGCCAATCGCTATTTCCTCGGGTGAACCGGTACCCGCACTGTTGCGCCCCAGCACATAACCACTAGTAACGGCCAGCTCAACTTGCAGACCGTTGATGACCTGCGCACGGGTGGCTTTCCGGGCAACGCCTGACTGGCTTACGACGAGTTCATCCGAGTCAGACGTTGCAGTCGCCGGAGCGAGCTGGTCAATAGTCGGCATGTATTGGAGGCTCCGATAGAGAGGCGAACTGAAATCGCGATACAGCGGGGCGGTTCGGCTGGCTAGCTGCTCAGTACCGGATTGCCATTCTGGTCCATAACAGCCACCCCGAGATCAGTTGTAATGGCGAACGGGGGAACCGGTGGGTCGGAGAGTGGCAACACAGGAAGTAAAACACTTCTTTGCAGCATCCTGCCGCTCATCGTACTAACCTTCACTGTTACGACATATAGGGTATTTATTTGGCCTGCCGTCAGCCACAAAACAATCGCCGACCCGTCGGCGGCAACGCTATTCAGTGTGAGGTCACCTGGATTGCTTGGGGAGATCGCCACGTCCAAGGTCGCTATGGCATCTCCCTCATTCCCGACCAGGGCCGCTGAAATATCGAGGCGATAATCGAGTGTATCCACTGGATCCTTTGCGGGCCAGTTCAACGGCGCGGGTGCTACGGCAACCGCCCCGCGTGGAACTGGTACAAAGGAGTCCAATTTCACCGTCCGGGCACAGGACGGTTTGGAAACATAGCTGGCAGGTGTGACCATGAGGGAACTCACTCTCGGCGGCGAATGGAAGATTGAGGGGACGGGGCCGCTAAGCTAACTGGTCAACTGGCTTTCTCAAGTTCTGCGATCCGACCTTCCAGGAACGCGAGTTGCTGTCGGAGTTCCGTCAACGTAGGCAAATTATTGTTCGATGTCTCTGGCGCGGCCTGTTGAACGAATTGGCCACCTTCAAGCAGCCAACCTTCCGCCACGTTCTGGACGGAGGACGCATCAACCCACATGATCCCCGGAGCAAACATCTCCGAGATATTTCCCTCTGTGGTCAGCAGTTCGGCAACTATCCCATTCTGAATACGTACATATTTTTTCATCGATATCACCACCTCACCACCACAAGACCATTTGAGCCGGCGCCACCATTAAATGGCGTTGTTCCACCCGTACCGGTGCCCGCCCCGGAAGCTCCTCCCCCCGGAAAGATTCCGTTATTTCCGATCGTCCCACTGCCTTGACTGCCGCCCATCGGCGCTCCACCCCCAAGCCCGCCGGCGCCCATGAACGCGGACTGGCCAGCCGAACCCGTAAGGTTGACGTCCCCGGCAATTCCCCCTCCGGGCGATGCACCGTTCTGGGGACTACTGATGCTCGCGAGCGGATTTAATGTTCCGCCCGTGGCACTGACATACGTTCCAAAACTCGAACTGTTGCCGGCAGCAGGAGTTCCGCCAGACGTCGTTCCACCGGCACCACCGGCTCCGACCGTGACTGGAATGACTTGGCCTGGAGTAAGACCACTGATTCGTTTTCGCGCATAGCCGCCGCCGGCACCTCCGCCACTAGCGCTGCTGCTGGTTGATGCATACGAGCCACTGCCCCCTCCCCAGATTTCGGTTTCAACCTGCGTTACGCCAGGCGGCACGGTGAATGAGCCTGAAACACCAAAGGTCTGAACTCCCGCTCCAAACCCCGTACTCAAGGTAGCCAGCTTGGAACGAAGAAACGGCGCCGCGGGAAACATCGAAATATTAGATGCGCTGATCGTCGTCTGGCCGTACGCGATCGTCACCACATATAATCCGACCCACCCGTTATCCACTGCCGGAGTGAGCTGTGATCCGGTATTGGCAGGTGCACCCGCCCTTGACTGCAGTTGAACCCGTTGGGTCCGTTGCGTGTTTTGTGGCGTACCCGAATTCGCCGGACCGGTGTAGGGTTGCGATGGATTGGCGGCATTGTAATAAGGCAACATGGTCGGATTGGTGTCGCTTTCCTGAAATAAGGCCTCGATCAGATAGTTCACTGACTGGCCCGACGTGGTCGGAGCCAAAAGAGTGAACGAAGTTGCGGTAAGATTGATGCCCATCTTTACCAGCGGATCTGTAATATCCGCAGGGAGTGAGCCAAATGCATTCGGATCGACAAAACCAAGCTGGGTTATGCTTCCCGGGCCGACTGAAATGGTCATGGACGCCGGCACCGTCGGGATGCAACTCAGGCCATCCACCACAGTTGTGGTTCCAAGGGTCGCCTGAGCAAGATAACCGATCGCAACCATGGTGCTTCGGTTAAGATTCAGCACGTCAGTATCAAGCGGAATACTGCCGGGATAAACCAGGTTTCTGTCCATTAGGTCCTCAGCTTAAGCCGTTTAATTGCTGATACGAGTCCACGCAATGCTGGCAGCCGGCATCACGCCTGTGATCGCTGCGTTGATATCTTCGTCCGTTACTTCGCCTTGCACCATGGATAGATTGGCGTATTCGATCGCCCCGACACAGTATCCACCGCCGGAGTCGTTCCAGCCGGAAACCACCGCGATTCCGCTACCCATCGGACGGAATGCAATTACAAAGCATTGGAACGGCAGCAAAAGACTGCCCCATCCGCCGGCCGCACCATACCCAAGCCCGCTCACGGTCGCCGATGCCGATCCGTAACCCCCGGTATCCATGGTACGGGCCGGTTCGAATATGACCGGAGCCCGCCCGGTAAGGTCCTGTAGAACCGACGCTACAGCCGCGCGGGTGCCCCGTTCTCGAAACAACTCACGTTCAATCCGTAGTCGGAAGGTATCATCATCCTGACCGCTCCACCGCTGTAATTGTAGGCCAAAAAAGTCTCGCGCGATCACATCCAGCCAGATCCCGCTCGCGGAGGCGATCCGCGACTGGGCCTTGACGTACTGCAGAATTCCATAGCTCCACGACCAGCCCGCCGCCAAACCGGCGAGTATAGCATCTCGCACCGGACTCTGATCAGCAAACCAGCGGGTCGGAAGAACCGCCGCAAGCCGGTTCTGGAAGTCTTCGGGATCACCAGTCATGTCAGTTAATCGCCATCGAGCCAGTCTTGACAACACCCGTCGGGGCCGGAACGATATCAGCACTGGCGCCGTTTACTGCCACCTGAGACACGTTGCTGATCCCCGCTGCTGCATCGTAAGCAAGTTGAGCGACTCTGGTGATGGGCAACGTTGAACCGATTGGCAGTGTGTTTATGTAGCTACTGATTGCCTCGGAGACCGGTTGGATAAGGTTCGATTTCACAAACCCCGCGGAAGCCTCAACAACAAGCGTCACATTTGCTGTAATGACAGTCGGCGGCTGGACTGAAAACGTAGACCCGATCGGGCGAACGGCCTCTACGGCGCCACTAACAGTCGCGAGCAAGGTGGGATTCGGATACCCCGAGCCGTCATCAACCGTGACAACGAAATTCCCCATCAGAGGATTTCCAGAAGTGTCAATGTTCTCCTGGATGGTATAATTGAGACCCTGCTGGATGCTGCTGACCGCGTAGCCGACCGCCAACGGCGTCGCTCGGCTTCGACTTTGGATAAAATTCTGAAACCGGCCCCGAAACGCGGTATCGGATTCCGCATCGAGACCACCTTGTAGCGGTTCTGGATTCACTACGGTATCGACACCAGGAATGGCGGTTGCTAGTAACGTGATCGTCTCCGCTTGAACATTTCCCGCGCTACCGGCAACCACCGCCACGACCGGAATGCTCAGCCCTGCCACCCCGGCAGGTACGGAAAATCCATTTAACGCCTGGTTCCACGATGTGTTTGAAGGTTCCACGGTTACGGAGAAACTCTGTGACCCATCTGCCGTACGGACCAGAGCACCAACTGGAATAAGTGCCGGTGCACTCGGTGTGAACCGGGAAAAGGTTACACGCCCTATCGCTGCCACAGCCGGCAGCCGAGTCAGTGTCATATCGGCCATCCAGCTGTCCAGATCCGGTCCATTGCTGGTGGCAGCTCGGGTGCATTGAAGTACCTGAAGGATCAGCCACTGCATCCAAAGACCAATGGACGCATTCGCCTCCAGAAGGGCTCGGGTGACTGACCCGACTGTCAAGTCCAGTATCTGTGACGAAGCCGACTGTACAGAAGCAGCCATGTTTTCGACAAGGCTGCTAAATGTCTGGAATGACAATTGCATGGTTATGAACTGATCGAGAATGAGAGAACTTGCGTTTGGCTCGTCGTCGCATCCACGTATCTGATATGTACATACACGGTGCCTGACGCGCCGCCGGGCGCCACCTGCACATCGATAACAGGCTCAGGAGTACGTGCCACGGCGGGCTCCTTAAATATCTGGCTGCGCACTACGGCGTGGATTTGCAACGGAGCCGCTGGTTGGCCGACGAACTGCGATAGTCCCGCTCCATAGTCCGGGTGCCATATATATTCGCCTTGGGTTGTCAGCAGGCGCCGCAGCAATCGTTGTTGGCCGGCGAGAGTTCCGGATACGGTGCCGAGATCCCCCGTCATACCCACAGTCAGGTCTGAGCCCCACTGATGAAATAGATCTGTCATCCACCTCAGTCCTGTTGATTTGGCTGAGTCGTTGTTCCGCCGCGGGAGTCGGTATGGGTATGGGTGTTGTAATGGCTTCGGAGGTCGCCCATGGAATTATGCTGGTCAAAAATCTGGCCACTTGCATGGAAATCGCCGGTTACGGTAACGGTTCCGTTGATGTTAACCGGCCCATTGATGTAAACGGTTCCGTCGTTCTGTAATTTTACGCTAGATCCAGAGCTGTGTACGATCCACCATTCCCCGGCAGGCGCTTGAGGTGGTTGTTGCGAATCGGAGAAGGCGCAGCCAACAACAATGCCGTGCTCTGCGTCGCCCTCTTGCGCCAGCACCAGAACCTGATCTCCGGGCGAGGGTGGACAAGACATGCCCCAGCCAGCTCCAGTCCACGCTGAAAGAACTGGCAGCCAACCTGTCAAGACGCCCTCCGGCTGCAATGAAACACGAGCCGTCGAGGTATTTGGATCAACCGATGTAACTAGACCAAAGCGAGGCTGTGCCTGCCCTTGCACAAGCATTCCCGTTTGGGCCTTCAAAGCATTCAAAAGTCTTTCCATTCGCTATCCTGCGACACCCCCCACCGAATTGGTGGCTTGCGTTGTTTCGACCCGCGGCGAGCTGTTGTAAGCACGCAGGCGCTGAATGAAACCTCCTTCAATGCTTATATTCCGTTCGATAGTATCTAGGAAATACAGTTGGTCAAAGTCTGAATTAGTACCATACAGATTTAGCATACTGCGCGGGGTGAGTACCAGATCCGCCGGCATCGTAGCTTCGATTATTCGCTCATGCGCGATCAATTCCGCTATCCTCTGCCGCGCTAGTTTCAATGCTTGATCCGGAGTTAGATTTGGTCTTACAAGGACGTAGTTTTGTAAGGCGCCATAATCTCCGGCATCAACCAACGACGATACAACGCTCTGCGCAAACGTACTCTTAAGTCGGGAGTTCCAACTTTTAACCGTTACCATAATATCGCGCGCGAGTGTCAGCGACCGCCTCAGTCGAAGGTTGATAAAGTCGGCTGTTTGAACCAAAGTTGCGCTGGCAAGGTCCTGGATCGCCGGCTGAAAATAGAGGCTTGTGCCGCTGACAAAGACATTAAACCCTTCATGACGAGCCAAGAAAACTAGTAGGTCCCACTCGGTGGTGGCTCGGCTAAACTGATTCAGAGTAATTCGATCGTGTTGATCATGATAATAGCGGCCCACCGGAGTCGCTGTGGGCGTTACTTCTGCTGACAAACCGTGGCGGGACGCGAGAATGGCCGCAATCTCACTTGCCGTCCGGTTGCTGAACGTCTCCTGGGTCCGAGCTTCAATAAGCGATGCGCTAAGATCCCGGCCATCAAGCCGGACAGTACGCCGGATCGCATCCACGGCGACGCTATCTACGCGTCCTTGTATCAGAGACGTGAACGAAATTCCATCCAGACTGAAGCGCAGCTCGACAACTAGGCTGCCGCCTACCAGCCAGGCTGGCTCGACTGATGACGAACCCGGGTCAACAGTGACCAACACGCTGAAGCAATCCGCAGCGTAGTGACTATTGCTGGAGACCTCTGCCCTGATCACGCCTCCGATAGGATCGCCGTTGACGAGGGCCAGTATTTTTGGAGTGCGGGACAAGGCTCTCCGCTCAGTAAGTACCAATTCCGCCTCCGGCGGACGAATTGATATCTGGAATCAGCAGGCTGATAATCCCCGTCAAAAATGGGTCCGAGATATCGTTCAATTGTGCGATGCGTATCCACTGGGTAGCATCCCCCAGTTCCGCAGCGGCGATCTGGAATAGATTGCCGCCAGCTACGGTGATGCTCGTCATCGTCAAGTGCCTGCATTTCCTAAGTTGATTATGGCGCGACCAAGATATGCATTGGCCGCGCTCAGCGAAGCCAGTTGCTGTGTAGCGTTCACGGCCGTGGACAGATCGGTAATCCCGTCATCAGCAGAGCTCGCTGCATCGAAATTGACGCCTGCTAGGTTGTTCCCGGCGGTCTGGGCCTGCTGTGAAATCGATAAGCTCGAATTCGACAAGACATTTTGAGCATTGATGAAGCCGCTGGAGTTCCGAATGACTGCATCCGGGGCGGATATGGCTACCTCTGCCCCCGAAATATCAATTCCGGCTGAGTAGGCCTGAGCTATCGCAACTGCAAGGTCTGATGTAACGTCATCTGCCAATGACCCTATCGTCAGATTAGGGCTGCTTGCTTCGTCGCGCAGGACCGAGCAGGTAATTCGAAATGGAATCCACCAGCCATTCCGGTAATCGGCTTCAAACCTCTGAATAACAACGGTGTAGTAGAGAACATCCCAGGAGAGCGACAGCGATGTACCTGCAACCCGTAACTCGTCAAGCACCCGCGCACGGGCCGTCGCATCAGAGCCAGAGAATGTTCCGGCAAAACGGATATCAGCATCGTCACGCCCTAGCGAATCGATAACTCGTCCGCCTCCGGCCAGCCGGTGAATAGCCAACCGCTGTGTGCCCCCAAAATTGATGCTTTCAGGTATCTCGAAGTCGGCGAAGACGACAGGCCCAAGAAATAATGCGATCTCAGGCATCAAATATCCTTATCATGTTGGTGAGTGCAGTACGAAACAGCGGGCATTCACCCATCCGATGGGGCACCAGGAAAGGAGGGGGTCAAACGAGGGTCGATTCCGCTGAAACCGGAGTGAGGTCGTGACGCTTGATCTCCCAACTGGTCAAACATCCAACGGCCAATTGACACGCCATCCAAATAGAGAGCTCCACTGCTACCCAATTGCCGCGATTCTGAACCAGCAGAGGTGGATGCCGCTGCATCCGTCCGGCGAGCACTTTGCAACCCAGGCGCCGCCGTCCACCCCATTAATGATAGCGGAGACGAGGCACCAGGCGCAGCCGCCGACCGGCTTTCCGGCCGAAGCCAATCTTGCCCCGACACCAGACTAGATTTTCCCCAAGAAGGATATTCTTGGATGTATGGGGGAGGAGGCGCAAAACCAGACCATGTGTCATTTGGCGCAGCAATCGGTTGCTGTACTACGTGTAGTATCTCTCCCCTCCCAGCCACATCGGCCGACAGCGGAGCCAACGCAGCAGTCGACCGATTTTCGGACCAACCTGTAGGTGAATACACTCCGACATTCGGATCAATGGTGGCCTGCGGCGAAACGCTACGGTCGAACGCCCAAGGCTCTGAGATCGACATGTTCGTTCTCGAAGCCGGCCCACCCGGCAGAGTGACGCCCGAGCTTTCATTAAGTGCCGCCGTAGGAAGACTGTCGGTTTCCGCGAACCCTGTTGCCGTCACGTTGGGAAAGCGAGCCCCCGTCAAATTGGACTGGCCATATCCGTCCTGTCTCATGCCGGCGCGGTCCACCAATGTCGCAAATGACATCGGAGATGGCTCAGGTGGTCGAGATATCGACACAGGGTCGGCATCTCGCTCGCGCTCCCCCCCCGTCCTTCCAGTTTGTTCACGTCCCCTTACGGGCGCAGATGGAGATGTCTCAGTCGTATCGGGCAGCACCTCATTCAACCTGACCGGTAGCGGCGTGACAACCTGCTGTCCGAGTTCCCGCAACCGTTGCAGCTGCAACGCCCCCTTACTTACGACAATATCCAGGGCGCTGATATCCCGCTGAATCGACGCGATCCCCGCCGACACTCCATCGTCAAGCGCAAGTGTGATTCCAATCGTATACGCGTCGATCATCTAACTTCTGAAATCCGTGGTGCAACGCGTTCGCCACAGTCTCCGCGATGGAATCAGCTTCGGTTTGCGCGATAGAAGTCAGGGATTGCTGCGGCGCCTCGCCACTGGTTCCGCATTCCAGGTTGGCAGCGGCGGCGGACGTTGATCCTACGATCCCTCGATAGCCACTAATATAATGTCCGATGGAATCGTGAATCTCCCTGCCTTGTTGCGAAGCATCTCGTCGTTTGGCGTTCCCCTTAAGCATCGCCGCAAGGGCCTCAGTCCCCGCGGAGAGCGCAACTCGTTGGTGCATCTCAATGTCGAGAGACCTTAGCAACTCCGTTAAACTCAGCAATCCATCAATGGAGATCACGCCTTCCCCTTCCAACGTAGGCTCGACCAGTCGAAAACGCCGCCGTCAAGTGTCCCTATAGCAACCACGAACGCCAGCCTCTCGTCATCCGAAAGGCTAAACGCCACGTCGAACGGCACCCCATTCCTGACCAGGTATAGGCAGTCGATCAGGTCAGGGTGCCTGCTCAGTTTCCCGCGTTTGCTACCGTATCCGACGTATGCACGGTTGGTTCCGACCCAAGCACAGCGGCTACCGCACTGATACCCACATCGCCGAGTCGAGCGACAGTCGCTTCAATCTGGACCTCATTGCTCGGCACAGGAACCGGAACATCATCTATCGCGCTGACTGAGTAGGCAATCACAGCCATTCCTAGCCAAGGCTGGTTTTGCGAAAGTACAGGCCCCGCTGCCTTGAACAGCCGTAACTTGTCGAGAGCCGTCAGCCGGCGGACCGTTAGCCGGCGACCGCCGGAATCCGCTATCGACCAGCTTGCAGTGGCGTCAGCAATGATTACCGACGATGGTGTCATTAGATCCGCCTGCGGCGAACAGCAAAGAACTCAAGCTTCTGCTTCACGCTGCTATCACCCTTCCATTGACCGGCGCTGGGTAGCTTGAATACGACGGTGTCGTATTGATACGTTGACGTTGATCCGTCGGTTTCCGCAACATATTGGTACATTGTCCCAGGGGTCGAGGTGCTTCCGTTAAAGTACTGCTGCTCCGCAGCCGCGATGAAATCATCTACCGCCGAGTTGCCACGCTCGACTTCGAACGTGCCTTCCCAGCCCTTCGGCAGCTCTGTTCCCATTGGGGTGCCGTCCAACCGGCTTACGCGGACCGACTGAGTTATCTGCCGCGCCTCAAAGCCAGTGACATATGTAAGATCGATCCGTCCCGCGGGACCGATCACCACAAGCTGGGTATCCCGACCAATCGAAAAGCTCGTAATAGACATGGCTGCTCCTTACGGCTATTGGCCGGCTGTTGAGGGCTGCCCGGTAGGCAGAGTCTGCGTGGACACCTGCACCGTCTGGCCGCCTTCCAGATTAATAATGAACTTCTCGTTTATACCTTGGTACTGCACTTGGACGTCCGCCTGCACATAACCAAGACCCGTTCGGCTGAGCGGATTGTTGCTTGTGTCGCAAATGACCCCAAATGGTAGGCTGCCATCTAAACTACCTAGCAGCCCCTGGCTCAGCATGTTCTGAAGGAAGCTTAGAAGCGTTGCCCGTATACGCTGGAACAATCCTGCATTGATCACTTGCCCGACATATTGCCCCATACCTGCGGCCAAGGTAGCAGCTATGTAGTTTGTCAGGCGCGTATAGTCGTCCCCATCGATTGCCGGGTTAGAGGAGGAGTTGTGCCCTCCTCTTACACCCCAATATGAGCCCCCTGGCTGCGGGTTGGCGACAACATCAATTCCAGCACCCAGGAGTGCCGTGAGTTCGGCTGCCGAATAGGCGGTGCTCTGGCCGGAACCGGGTGTGCCCGACTTCTGGCTGCCGATAACGCTGTAAAGCGGCTTGTTCAGACTGGATTGTTCAGGCGACAGATTGGAAAGGCGACCCGCAACAAAGCCCGGTGGCGACACAAGTCGAATAGTCCCGTTAACTTGGTCCGACCACCACAGCCAATCACCGAACATCAATTTGGCAGCATAACTATCTAGTCCGGCGGAGTTCTTGACGGAGACTGCGTTCTGGATGGTGTCCCCGGCGGGGCCGGTCAGGATCATGTAAATGCCTTCTTCAAGCCCGAATTCCGCCTGGGTGGTCCACTGTGTCGGATCGTCTCCGTCCGCAAGAAGCGCGATCCCGCAGCCCTGTCCGCGCAACGCGTACATTCCGGTGCGTGGCAACAGGTCGGAGCCGACCAGTTGCATGGCTGCAACCCCTTGGGCACCATCCCCCCCAGCGGTTCCCGACCCCAGCGTGATGGAAAAAGCCGCGGGCGCGACCGTGGCTCCCCCCGAATTGGCAACTACGAGTTGTGAAGGCCCGCGTTGCGGTCCTTGACCTTGATTGATCGCGGTCGCCAGACCCGTCCAAAAGACGGCTCCCGTTCCGCTCAAATTGTCATAGACCTCCGGCTGAAGGCCGGGGAGCGAAACGGTCAGTCGCCACATTCCCGACTTGGCGCCTGCCGATAATCCCAGCACGACCTGGTTTCCAAGCGACCCGGTGTAAAGCGCCGTGAAGGTGAAGGTGGTCCCCGGAGCAATCGCCTGAGCTGCGCTATCGGTACCGTCCGAGACCCGCACACAGCGAAAGTTCTGCCCACCTTGCTGAACCGCAGTGGCGACTTGGGTACCTGCATCATATTTACGGGCGATAACTGGGCCAAAACTTTGCGCGTAATCGGCCATCGTCGCAACGATCACCGGCTGCCCCACTGGCCCCCACGACGCCGTGCCGACGACCCCCACGACGTTCGTCGGTACACCATTAAGTACCAGATTCTGTGGTGGTACGATTTGAACGTAGAGATCAGGCACCACTAAAGCGGTGGTATTGATGCTGCCCTGTTGAACGATTGGCATCGGCTTAGCTCTCCTTCGCCGGATCGCGTACACGCACTACGTTGTGCGCGTGTTCGCTGCTCAGAACCTCGGCAATGCGCGTTGCTTCGGTCACCACGTCGCCACGCACGAGCTGGCCAAACGGCCGTACTACGACCAGATGGATATCCATGGAGTCTCCCGTTTTCAGGCGATAAAGGTCGTTGCGTTCAGATCTAGGTTGCCAAACAGCATGGCAGGCTGAAGCGCTGATATCATCGTCGGATATTCGATGGTGTAGAGCAGATCGCGTCGATACAGAAGCGCGTCGCGCGATTGATCGAACTCGGACGTCCCGGAATACGTCAGCCGTCCCTGGCTGCCATCGGGTAGGTCGATAAACGAGAGTACCGCAAAGGACTGATCAATGGCGTCAGCGGAGCAGTCGCGGGTAGCCGCGGTGGGACACCAACATGTCACTCGAAAAGTCTGAGATTGTCGGCGGACTTGCTTGGCGGCCGGCGCATCAGCCACCACTCTCGCTAGCAGATCTGCCGCCCCTGGGATGTTCACCGTCGCGCCGGCAAGCTGGGCGATGCAATCGGCGCCGACAAGGACAGCAAGATTCGCAGCAACAGCCGCCGCGTCATCGGTTGCTTGTACTCGATAGACATAGGTGTTGCCACGCGCGCGGATACCCGCCACCTGGCCCGAAGCCGCCTGCCCAGAAAAAGTAACGCCGGTGCCGACAACTTGGACCGATAAACTCGGAGTCACAGAGCTGCTGGTCCAACAATCAGAGTATCTCGTAGTTAGACGACCGGGGCCATGTCCTCCAAATACGCTGACATTAATGACGCCGGAGCGCAGATCGTTGTCGAGAGAAGTGGATTGCGGCCAGCCACGGTAAATGCGACAGTTAGCTCCGGTTACGCTCGGGGCGTCGTTACCGTTCGGATAAAGCGCCGCCGAGGCAAGGGAAACCAACGCCGTCTCGACGTCTGACTGATCAGCCATCAGGTGATCGCCTGCTTAACCGTCAGCCGCCATCCAAGCTCAGTAAGTTCGGCAGCCGACACGGTTGCATTTCGGCCCAGATCATCGCTCATAAGATCCGTTGGCAGGACGATCACCCCAGGAAAGGCAGCAAGCAGTACCTGTCCAAAAAGGGACCGTGTTATCGCTCGGAAGATCAGCTTGCGGCTCCCCGCTCCCCGATGCGCCCAGAACACTGGCCGGCCATGCTGTTAACAGAGACGTTGTAGGTGCAGACGTGACGCCTCCGTATTCTATTACTCCCGTCGTGTTGGAGGCCACTGCCCGCGAGAAAGACACGACCCTGTTGCATCGCACGCATAGGACCGGGAGTAGAGGCTCCTGCGAGGCGATGAACCAAACTGCCCCGTCTTGCACGAGGTAATCTCCCGGGCGCGTGTACGCAGCATCAAAGATGCCATGCACTAAGGACATACCGTAATGGTTTGGCCTTTCGAATGAACCACGCATCCCGCTAAACAAAGCATGAAGTCGAATAAATCGGTTCGCTGGTGCGAGGGGATCCGAAACGCCCGACGGGCGATAAGCATCTGCCGCAGCACCAGAAACGCGGGCTGCGACATTCAGCCCCCAGCGAATTCGGTCCTGAATTGGTGTTTGCGCCACTCAGACCACCAATGTAATTCCGCCATCGGCAAGTGCCGGGCCGGGAGGAATCCCGAGAAAGCCGCATAGCCGCCGACGCCAATCGTCGAACAGCCCCGCTCGGTCCTGAACCTCCGTACGGTTCCGCGTCCAGACAGCAGCCTGGTCGGTATCCAGGCTGTCGCTGGCGCGGGGTACGGCGAATTCGAGAACCATAAGCTGCGCGAGGTATCGGCGAACGACCGCCTCCTCCGCCGCAGACAAATTATTGATTCGAAATTCCATGGTGCCATATACTTGATAAAATCGCCAATTCTCGAACCCAGCCGCACCGAAACCGTATGCTGGATAGCCGCAAAAACGGCGGATATCCGTCTTCTCCTGGTCCGTAAACATCACAGAAACGAGCCGTCGCCGCGCGTGAACAGAATGGCGCCACTCCCACTGCTAAGTACTGCGGCCGCTGATGTAATCAGTGGATTGATGCCGATCATTGCCTTCGACCCTGCCAAGACCGGCATATCAGCCGCTGATGCACTCACGGTTGAATCAGCGCCAAAGCGAACGAAAGCCAATGCGGTTGTGGTATTGGTGACCACAACCGACTCTCCGCCTCCTGCGAGCTGCACATTGCTTGAACTCGTTCCCGCGGACAGCGATACCGTCCCCGTAGGCCGGAAAGGCTGCGTAGATCCTGTTGCCATATCGCCAGCACCTCCCGTTATCCGATATGTTCGATCATCACCGCGCGCTTGAATGCTGCATTGGTGGCGGTCGGAATCGTGCTCGGGTTGGTAGTGGTATCGGAAGGCGCGCAGAACCCTCCAATCCAGTACCAGGATTGGGCAATAATCTGCTGCAGACGATCAAGCGGCTCGCGCGTTACCATTGCCACCCCATCAACGACTGTCACGATGGAGTCCTTCGGGGCGACATCCTCGGCGGCCATACCGGCAAAGTCGCCCTCGATCAGTGCCCCCTGTCCACAGATGATAGGCCGTCGAACCATCAGGCCGGCTAGCGTCGGATGCGGCTGCACAAATGCCTCCGTGGTCGGCACGAACCGCAATCCCAGGAACTGGTTCACCATTCCCTGGCGGAACACCTGGTTCGCCGACGTGGCACCCTGAAAGAGCTGTTTGAAGTCCGGGTCCGCAAACAATTGCCGAGCCGAAACCGGGTCCAAATAGCAGTTGTAAACCCCATCTATCTCGGGCACCGCGTTTATCCGTAGCTTGGAGACCGCGTCAAGCAGACAGCCCATCGTGAGGGTGTCGCCGGCGACGAGAGTAGATGTGTTGCTGCGCTGCGCCGGGCGGATGATCACAGACCCATCCGCCGCCGAAACGGCGTTTCCAGCCGTCCCGTCGGAGACGGAAATGTCGGTGGAGAATGTCAGCATCCCGGAGATGCCGCCTGGCACCGTGGTAACGTTCGTGCCGTCCGCAACCGCCCCGACGAGAGTATACGCATCCGAGCCCACCGTCACCGTCAACGTGTTTGCAGCACTTATTGGTTGCTGCACGCCGTTTACGAAATTTGTTTGGAAACCACGAATGTCATCGACTGAGATGGCCGGCCCAGCACTCCCAATCGTGGTCCGAACCCGCGTATTGCCACCAAAGTAGGCAGAAAATAGCGCATTACGCGCCAGCTCATCCAAACTCCGAGCTGCTTGCTCGCCATTCACATAGGCGTTCTGAAGAAACTGGCTTGCAATACCGACCCGGCTAGTCACCATATTAAGATCGGTGGTGGCCGCATAGTGGTTAATACTGATCGTATATTGCTCAACGCCCCACGTGGTGGGCGTGAGTCCGTTATCGAAGTTCGTATTTGTCGCGGGAGGAATCGGCGTAGTGACCGTTGGCTTCAGGCCAACCCGGGTTTTCGTGAGAGTTTCGCCGATTCCAACCGCGATTTCCTCCCTATCGGCACACGCCCGGTATCCCAGGCGAGACCGGAGCGCCTGCTGGAATTCACGTTCAAGAAAGCCCTGCTGGATGATTGGCTGCAGGGATGCGGGGAAATTCTGGATGCCCATCTAATGAGGTTCCTCAATCAGGAGTTTCGTCTACTTAATAATGGCGCTTCAACAGCGCCGCCCGGGCGGTCCGGTATTCTTCGTCGGTCATCTCAGTAGCAAGCCTCTGTCGCGGGGGTTGAGCTGGCGGCGGAACAGCACCGGAGGAGCTCGACCGACCGAAAAGCCATGGTTTGGCGCGCCGCAGCTCGGCCATCATCTCCGCGGCTCCCTCAAATTGGCCTTGCTCGTTTAGCTTGGCACCGGAAAGATCGATTAACTTCAGACCGTCCAAGTCAATCATGCCGGCCTTTAGGCTTTCCGCTTTCAGTTCTGCCAAGATCAGCCTTGCCTCTGTCGCCCGTTCTATTTCAGCCAGTTGCCGTTCTAGTATTTCCGTCCGGTTACGCAACGCAACGATTTCGTCGTCTTCTGCTTCACCTGCGGGGGAATGCTCCTGGTCTGACATCAGGACTCCTGCTTTGATCCGTGAGTTCGTCGGCTTTGATACGCTTGAGCTCGGCAGATACATCTTCTATATCGTAGGTATCGGCTATAGACTTCACCGCAGTCTCTCGACTGATTTGTTTGGCTTGTGCTAGCGTCGAAAGTGTCTGCGCATCTTTCTGACGGTCGTCGGCGCTCTGCGGAACCCAACGCGGCCAGTGCAGCGATAATCGGGCGGAAGGATCAAGCGGTGCTATCTCGGCACCGAAAAGACGCAGCGGATAAACCTGAGCTGCTCGGATCACCATATAGGCCAGCGATAACAGCGCACCCTCGCCGTAATTGACGCGGAGGTTATCTGCCAGCCAAACCAACCCCTGGTTCATCAACTCCAAAGCACGACCCGACTGAGCCGCCGTAAGGCGATCGGCGCTGGCTCGGTTGCCGTGGATACTCTCCAGCGCAAGCTCTCGCAGCGTCCGCACATACTCGAGTACCGCCGTCGACGCGGTACCGCCTATCTCCAACAGCTTGGCGTCGCCCTTTTCGCTCACCACCAGCGCATTTCCGGCGCCTTTGACAATCTCGCTGTCGGTGGTCGCAGGTTCCTTGATCAGTAGCGTCGGATCGCTGCTGTATTTCAATCCTCGCCCTGCTTGACTGAGCTGATAGTCAATCTCGATTTGCGTTTCAATGGCCGCTCGGAACGTGCAGGCGCCATCACTCGGGTCCGCCGTTGCCGAGGGACCGGGTAAGTTTTTGATCCAGACGACGGGAACGAAACCCAACCCATGATGAGTACTCCGTGCCTCATCGATCTGCGGCACCGAATCCGTTCCGGCAATAGAAGGTATAAACCAGGTCTCTTGATTAGTGTCCCAGCGTCGCATAAACCAGTAGTCTTGCGCTGGATCATCTATATCGAAACCACCCGAGAGAAGCCGAGCTCCCGCTACCTTATAGCGCTCTACCACCCCAACGAGGGTGTCCGGTTGTTCAGGATCCCAAGTTGGCGTCAAATAAGCCGTATCAAGTACGCTGAAGAAGATGCGTCCGCGAAGCACGCGCATGAGTACAGCAGCCGACCCGATGGAACCTCGGATCGCCGCCTCCGTCATTACTTGATTAAGGCGAGTCTCCTTTGTTAGATCGGCAAAAAAGTCTCGAATGTGGCGATCGGCGCAATCAATAGTAGGAAAGTGACTTTCGCTGAAGAGCAGCGACACACTATCCTCGACCACAGTTCGACATAGAGCATACCGAACACTCGGCCGTCGTCGCCGGAGCGGAACATAGTCCCCCCCGCCGAACGCTCCTCATGAAACTGGTACGGCAGGACATCATAGACAGTGCCGTCCAGTACTCGCTTTAGTATATCGAGAATTCGGGCGCGTGCGGGATATTCCGGATCGCCCGGCAGCAAATCACAGATTGTCTCGAACATGTTTCCTGAAGCCGCGTGAGGGACTATCTCCCGACGAGCGGTACGGTGAACCGTCGCGTCGGGCTGAGCGTGTCGGTCAGCATCGCGAAGGCACGTGAGAGGGCATCCACCTGATCATCCTTACGACCGTTGGGGAAATCCCGTAGCTCCTCCAGAAAGTGATGGCTCCAGTTCGCGCGAGCAATCAGCAGATTACCCGCCTCGACCTGAGCCGCGACCGGAAGTGCGCGCGTAAGCTTTGAACCGGTTTCTTTTGATGCCCGTACAGTATATCCGGCGAGTAGCCTCGCATAGTGCGCGATCTGCGCACGCCCAGCTTGTCCTGGATCCTCAGGCAGACCGATGATAACGGACCGTCCGTCAATATCCGCAGTGCGCTGAAGTGCGTTCTCGACATCGTATGGTGATCCACGGAACCTTACTATATCCAGAACAATCCAGTGACCCGAGGTATCGCGCCCTAGCTTTAGGCCAACGGTCCAGTCAGGATCATTGCTCGCGATCAGCAATCGTGGTTGCTAAATCCCAGGCACGCACAGTTTGGCTGATACATTCGGTTGCCGGTGATTCGGTAACCTGGAGCCGATCCACCCGGAACAAGGTCGCATCTGCTGGCCGGGGCGACTGTTGGAACAAGGCTGACCAGGCTCGCTTACCAATTCCGTCCCGTTTCCGTAGTAACGCAGTGCCATCCTCCCACTCGGGCCATAGCGCCTCACCTGGTGCACGCCCCAGTGCATCATCAGCCGTTGCCAAAGCCGGCAGCATAACCAGCCGCCATTCGGCGGCGCTATAACTCAGCAACCGCCCGGCTATATCTTCGTCGTGCCATCGCGTCATTATCAGAATAACCCGACCATGAGGCTTCAGACGGGTCGTCAGATCGGAGCGGTACCAATTCCACAGATGTTCTCGTTCAGTGTTGCTGTCCGCTGCCGCCTGTGACTTGATCGGGTCATCGATTATCGCCAAATCTGCCCGATGCCCAGCTACCGGACCACGAATACCTGTCGCGAAATACTCTCCATGAGCAGTGGTTTGCCAACGCCCTGTAGCTCGGTTGTTGGATACGATACCGTATCCAAGCAGCTCGGCGTACTCCGTGATTACCCGTTGAAGCTGACGGGCGAAATAGCTTGCAAGGTCGGCAGTATGAGATGCTGCGATGATGGAGCTCCTGGGATGCTGGGTGAACCACCATGCCGGGAATAGGATTGAGGCATATGTTGATTTGGCTGAACCAGGTGGCATCAGAATCATCAAACGATCGATCTGACCCCTGCTCACTGCCTCTAGTTCGGCGATAAGCAGTTTATGATGCGCAGCTGGATCCTGGCCGATGCGCCCCAAAACGTGAAGGGCCCAACTCTCCAGTGTATGATAAATCTGTTACACCAATTACTATTGTGGCACCATCTCCACGTCTCTCATAGAGAGCGCCCATATCTGAAATGCACTGTCCGCCCCCCTCATGCTGTCAGCAGCGTTACAGCAAGACCGGATCGCGGGACGTTACGGCGCGCTGGCGCAAAACGTCATCATGCCCGTGTTCATATCAGATATTGGGGTGTCCGGGCAAGGCATTTCTTCCTGACCTGAGGATTTATATCCTTTATGCGATCCGGCAGCAAACCACGATGATCCAGGAAGCCGACATCCAGGGCATCTCCACCCCCTCAGTTGATGACCTGGTCAAGGCGCTGGGCAGGGAGGACGTCAGCAAGAGCCACGTTTCGCGCCTCTGTGGCGAGACCGACGAGCGCGTGCACGCCTTCCCCGCCCGGCCGATCGAAGGGGACCAGCCCTGTATCTGGCCAGACACCACCTGCGCAAAGGTCCGGCGCGATCATCGTCGCCGTCGGCGTCAACATGGACGGACCAGGCGGCTCAACCCCGCTCAGGAGCAGTGCTCCGACACCACGCCGTGGGACACGACCACATGGACCATCGGATTTGACGTTCTTTGACGCTCTTCTGACGGTTTCTGACGCCTAACTAATGTCGACCTAGGTTCCGCGATTAGCTCTCCATTGGCATACTCTGTTGCGAGAAGCGTGTTCCTCATTTTGATGACCGGGGGAGATGACATCATGGAAACTGCCGTAAAGCCGATGGCCGTGCGGCCCCAGGCCTTATCAATGCTGATGTCGCTGGCCAACGAGCGAGCGCCGCTGGTGATTGTCGTGGAAGACAGCGGGGACCTGTCCGAATCTATTCTCCCGATCTGCGATTATCTTAGCGTGGCGGTCAAGCACGTGGACAGTGATGACGACCTGACTCCCATACTCACCGAACGTAGGCCCATGGCAGTATTGGCCAACATGGATGCCCGCGGCCAGGATGGATGTCACGTCATGAAAACGGTTGCCCGCCACGACCCCAGCTTGCCAATCTTGCTGATCACCGAGGGCGATCCGGCGCTGGCAGGCGCAGCCGATGCCGTCGAAGAATTATGGGGACTCACGAATGTGAAAAAGCACCCAAGTCTCCCCGAGCTAGGAGAGTTGGTTGATTTCTTGTTCCAGGCTGGCCACAAAGGCCAATGCCTTGGCCTAATGCCCGCCTGAGCCGGTTCTTGCCTCAGGGAGCAGCGTCCCAAACCGGCTCTTTTAGTCGGGCGATGAAGCTGGCGTGTGCTTCTCTTTCCAGAGCCGTTGCCACCACTAGGTGCGGCACCCTTATCCCTGAATGGGTGTAGGTTACCAATGGCTCTGGCAGCTCCGCTTCGAGATCGAACCCCCGCTGCCGCCCGCCAATCAGCTCAATATAGACCCCCGCCAGGAGCCGGCAGTCCAGCAGTGCATTGTGAGCTGCCCGCGCTGACAAGTCGATCGAGAACCGCCGGCATAGAGCATCAAGACTATTCGGCGATCCCGGGAAGCGAGTCTTGGCGAGCACTAACGTGTCGATCATGCGTGCGCGATCGAGCGCCGGCAGCCCCACGCTACGTAGCTCCGCATCAAGAAATGCAAAGTCAAATGGTGCATTATGGGCAATCAACAGCCCAGCACCGAAAAAATCCATCAGTGGCTTAGCAATTTCGTGGAAACATGGCCTTCCAGCCAGATCAGTCGTCGTGAATCCGTGGATTCTCGTAGCTTCCAGGGGCACATCCCGCTGCGGATCGATCAGCGCATGGAATTGGCGCCCTGTCGGAACATCGTTAATCAACTCCAACGCGGCGATCTCGATGATGCGATGTCCGAGATGCGGTTCTAATCCAGTTGTTTCCGTGTCGAATAGGATGGCTCGTTCCATTCCGCAAACTCCGGATTAGCCGACTGATCTCCCGGTGCCCGTGATACCGCGATAATCCGGTTCTTACAACCGCGTCGGCACGCCGCCGCTTTTCCCGATCAGGCATTTGCCGAGCGATGAGCGCCCTCACTTCTTCCCTGGTCATCCGTCGTCGCAACCTTATGCGGTGTTCCTGGATCTGCGCCGGCGCAGACACAACCACCACGAAATCGACGCGCGCATCGGCCCCGGTCTCCAGCAGCAAGGGAACATCGAGGACGACCAGGGTTTTCCCCATTCGCCGCATACGACTTAGAAACGCGCGCTCCTCCCGGCGCACGAGAGGGTGGAGAATCTTTTCCAATCGGGGCAACGCAGCGGGATCATTGACGATCTGCCGGCGCAGTAGCTCCCGGACAACCGCCCCATTCACGACTGTACCAGGGAATCCCCGCGCAATACTCTCCACGGCGTGGCCACCGCGCGCCTGATGCTTGTGGACTGCGGCATCAGCGTCGAAAACCGGAATGCCGGCACGCCGGAATACTGCGGCTGCCGTGGATTTTCCCATACCGATCCCGCCTGTCAAACCAACGATCTTCACGTGTCAATCGGGCCTCGCTCCATTCTTGCGCAAGACGAATGCCTCCTAGCGCGCTACGATATACTCGCTGTGCTTCGGGTCGTTCCCGCACGCGCCGCCAGCGCAGCCGCCATGAAGGCGTCAAGGTCACCATCCAACACAGCAGAGGGGTTGCCCCTCTCTACCCCGGTACGAAGGTCCTTGACCATCTGATAAGGCGCCAGGACATAGCTCCGAATCTGATGTCCCCAACCGATATCTGCCTTCGCGCTCTCCTGCGCCGCGGCCACCGCCTCTCTCCTCTGTAGTTCCGCCTCATAAAGGCGCGCTTTGAGCATCGCCATGGCCGTCGCCCGATTGCGGTGCTGACTTCTGTCGGTCTGGCACGAAACCACTATACCGCTCGGAAGATGCGTGATCCGGATGGCACTTTCCGTCTTATTGACGTGCTGTCCGCCCGCTCCTGATGCGCGGAACGTATCTACCTTGAGCTCGCTTTCATTGATTTCGATATTGATGCTGTCATCCACCATGGGATAGACCCACACGCTGGCAAAGCTGGTGTGACGGCGTGCAGCGGCATCAAACGGGCTGATTCGCACCAGCCGGTGAATGCCCGCCTCGGTTTTCAGCCAACCATACGCATTCGGGCCGCTGATAAGCAGGGTGGCCGATTTTATACCGGCTTCGTCCCCTTCGCTCTCCGCCATGAGTTGTGCCTTGTAACCATGCTGCTCCGCCCACCGCGTATACATACGAGCCAGCATCTCGGCCCAGTCCTGAGCCTCGGTGCCCCCCGCTCCGGCGTTGATTTCCACATAGCAATCATTCCTGTCGGCCTCACCAGAGAGAAGGCTCTCGATTTCTCGGCGCTTGGCCTCGTCCGCAAATCCCCGAAGTGTCGCAAGACCCTCGTTGACCATCGGCGCGTCGCCATCCGCCTCTGCCAGCCCTATGAGCTCGAGCGTATCGTTCGTATCCGCTTCCAGCCGTTGTACTGCTTCAAGTTGGGACGAGAGGTAATTGCGATCACGCATTACCTTCTGCGCGGCCACTGAGTCGCCCCACAAATTGGGCTCTTCCGCCTTCGCATTCAGTTCCGCAAGCTTGGCTTCCGCGACATCCCAGTCAAAGATACCTCCTCAGCAGCGCGAGCGACTGCTGGATTTGGTCACTCAATGCCTCTGCTTCTGCTGACATATTTGATCTTCGACTTCGGATGATTGAATCCGCTTATCAGGTACAATCCACCCAGCGAACTGTCGACTCCTGACCCAGCCTGCGAGCTATCGGACGACGTCAATGACCCCGTCGGGGCTTCGGCGATCAGTCCACTCGAGCCTACCGATGTGGAGGCACCCGGCACCTGCCCCGGCTTGAAAGCGTCCACGACAGCACCAGCGCCAGAATTCCAGGGCGCCATCGTGACGCCCGCCGGCTGACGAAAGCTCACCACGGGGCGGTGTTTGAGAGCGAATGCCATGTAATCATGCCAAATAGGGGCAGCGACCACCGCCCCTGTCTCATTGTCGCCCAGGGTAGCTGGGTTATCGAAGCCGACCCATACAACGGTGACAAGGCCAGGCGTAAATCCAGCAAACCAAGCGTCCATGAAATCCTGGGTGGTGCCCGTCTTGCCAGCAATCGGGCGATTCAGTCCCGCGCCTGCCGGCACGCCGGTGCCATGCTGCACGACGCCCTGCATCATGGTTACAAGCTGGAATACGCTTTGCGGATCAGCGATCTGCTCGCGATCATCAGAGAGCTCTGGTGTTTCCGACGTTCCGTCACAGGCACAATCCACTCCAGACGGCCGCCACACCACATGTCCTTCCCGATCCTGAACGCTGTCGATTAAGCTTGGAACGACGCGCCGGCCGCCCTCGTCCAGACTGGCATAAGCGGCGGCTTCACGCAGCACGGTTGTATCCACCGCCCCCAATGCGGCCGGCAGAACTTTTGGCATCGAGTCGACCATTCCAAATTCTTCTGCTGTCTTTGCGACCGTATCCATTCCGATCCGCTGAGCCACCCGCAATGTGACCAGATTAAGCGATTGCTCAAGCGCAACACGCAGCGACGTTGGGCCACCGAACGTTCCTTCGAAATTGTGGGGACGCCACACCCCTGCCGCTCCCTGATTGATGACAATCGGTGCATTAAGAAACCGGTCGCTCGGTGAGATTCCCTTTTCGAGTGCCGCCAGATAAACGATGGGCTTGAAGCTGCTGCCGGGCTGCCGTTGCGCCTGCGACGCCCTGTTGAATTGGCTGAGATCGAAACTCCATCCGCCGACCATCGCCAAGACCCGGCCAGTTGACGGATCCAGAGTTACCAGAGCGCCTTCCACTTTTGGAATTTGCCGCAACAGCGCACGTACAGGCGCGGATGAAGATTGGGCGTCGCCGAGCCTGGGTTCTACCATCACGACATCGCCCGGCTGAACCATCTCGGTGAGGCTCCTGTAAGCTGCCGCGGCTTTACCATCTGCGCTCATCGGATGATGCCAGGTCTCATCCGAGACATGCAGCAACCCAAGTTGGCGAACAGGCGCGCCGCCGGGATCGCCCGAAGAACCTAGCCATCCTACCCGAGCTTCAGAGGCGGACGCCTGCAACACAACCGCAAGCTTCCAATCCGGCAACATTCCCGGCGGGAGTCGGATGTCACCCAGCCGGCTGCCCCAATTCTGTCCGAGGTCTGTTGTGTCCAGATGTGCGACCGCGCCTCGCCAGCCGCCCATTTTTCGATCGTAATCCATCAATCCCCGGCGAACAGCATCGTCCGCGGCGGTTTGCAAGGAAGGGTCGAGACTTGTACGGATCGTCAGGCCGCCTTCCAGCAATAGGTTGTCGCCGAACTGCGCCGAAAGCTGACGGTGGGCCTCGTCGGCAAACCAATTAGCCCCAGGGATCGGCGCCGGTTTGTGAAACTCGATCGGGACCAGTGGCTCGGACTTGGCGGCTGTGGCCTGAGCTTCCGTGACCACATGATCATCGGCCATCCGATCCAGCACCCAGTCCCGCCTTGCCTTTGCCGCCTTAGGGAACCGAAACGGATTGTAATTGGAAGGCGCTTTCGGCAGCGCAGCAAGAGTCGCATCTTCCGCTAAGCTAAGGCGATCCAATGGCTTATCGAAATAAGCCTGTGCCGCCGCAGCAACGCCATAAGACTGCTGTCCCAGGTAAATCTCGTTGAGATAGATCTCAAGAATGCGGTCCTTACTCAGCACCACCTGCATCCGGATCGCGAGAAGCGCCTCCTCGATTTTACGGGTAAGGTCCATGCCCTCATTCAGCAGCATGTTCTTGGCGACCTGCTGTGTAATCGTGGACGCGCCAATCGGCCGTCGCCCACTACCAAGGTGCATTAAATCGAACACTCCGGCCCGCACGATGGCAACCGGATCTATCCCCGGATTTCGCCAGAAATTCTGATCCTCGGCCGAGATGAATGCCGCTTTAAGCAGGTCCGGGATTGCCGAATAAGGTACAAAAATGCGCCGCTGGGCGGCCAATTCGCCGATCAGTTGCCCATTACCGGCATAGATTCGAACTCATGACCGGCGGTTGATACCCGCGCAGGCCGTCGACGCTCGGCAGGTCAGCACTTATGTGCCGCCAGGTCATCCAACCCACGGCGCCGCCCGCCAGAAGTACAACCGTTGCAACTCCCAGCAAAGCTCCCAGCGTCTTGGATGCCCACGATCGCCTCCGGGGGGCCGATGAACGCCCCTTTCCGGGACGAGGCTGCGGCGTATGCCGACCACCTGGGCTGAGTGGTTCGCCGGCTTTCAGGGGTGCTGACATGGCCCCGAGATATGGTCCCTCTTTCGGATCAGGACCAGCGTGCTGGGCGCTAACCCGCCATCTCACTCGCGTGAGCAGCCTGGAAATACGCGTCCACGGCCCGTTTCATCGCTGCGGCGACCTTCAGACGGTGGGCCGGTTGCCGCAGGAAGGACTCGTCGCGCGGGTTCGACATGAAACCCATCTCGACAAGGACACTGGGAATTTCGACCGATTGTAACACTACGAATCCCGCATGCCGATCGGGGTTCGCCAACATGGGCACATCCTGATCTAGACTGTTTACGATTTGCCGGGCGACATGGCTGGAATCAATTCGGGTCTCACGCCTGACCAAACTCGCTAGTATGCGACCCACCTGCGGCGGATAGCCATGATAGGCCGCGCCGATGAACCTGTCCGCGCTGTTCTCCCTCACGGCAAGTTCCGCACTTTGCGCGTCAGAGGCTGAATTTGACAATGTATAAACACTCGCCCCGCGCACCTGATGGGATGGCAATGCGTCCGCGTGCATGGAGATAAACAGTGATGCTCCATGCCGCTGCGCAATCTCAACCCTCTGCTCGAGCGGTATGAACTCGTCCCGGGTACGGGTAAGAGCCACGCGATAGTACCCCTCGCGTTCGAGCAATGCTTGCAACTGCCCCGCGGCCGCCAAGGCGATATGCTTTTCATACGTGCCGGAGACACCGATCGCGCCCGGATCCTTTCCGCCGTGCCCCGGATCCAGCATTACCAAGGGTCCAGGCCCTTTGTTTCGACGTGCATCGGCTTTGGACGACCCGCGCGCATGTGACGGCACTTCGGCATGCAGGCCCGTCGACCGCCCGGGCAGCAGGAATCGGCCAAATACCCCAATCCCCACTCCAACATGACCGAGGAGCACGCGGCGCGTGAATAGTGGATAACCAGCCATACCAACTCTTAACACGGCAACTCCGGAATCTCAGCTTACAGTATGATCATAAATGGATTTTACACGAATTTCCCTCGGCCGCCCCACTCTCCCTCGCAGTCCGCCCGCCCGCGGCTCGGGCCACTGCGCGATTGGTCTACGCTTTATATATTTGCTGAAATTTGACCTCGACCGGCCCATCGACGCGTTCCCGCTTTCCATGGCCTGATCGAGAAGCGCTTCGACTGCCCTTGGATCGTCCCAGGCGAGTGTCACATCGACAACGTGCACCGCGGCTCGCTGCTCTGCGGTCAATCGTGCCGCATCCTTCGCCGTGGTGACTGGGAGCGCATCGAGCGATCGTGCCCGGTTGATCACACGTCGAAATAGACGTGGATGAAAAGGCTGGTGATCTGGCAACGATATCCGCTCTACCAGAATGGCACCCGCGGCTCCTACGGTGGCAAAGAACTTATCCGGCCGTCCGATACCGGCAAATGCCACCACACGGCGTCCGGTCAGCTCAGCGCCACCCTGTCCCGCGATAAGTCGTGCCCGCAACACGGGGAGCTGCGGCGGTAATGCATGCCGCGTGTCCGTGGTATCCTCGCCAATGAGCACTGCGGCCTGGCATCTGTTCGCGCCACTCGCGATCGGCTCACGCAGCGGACCAGCCGGCAATAGGCGACCATTACCAAATCCGGCTCCCCCATCCACGACCAGCAATGCGAGGTCCTTCATCAGCGTCGGATTCTGCAAGCCGTCATCAAGGATCAGCACGTTAGCCCCCGCCCCCACGGCCTGTTGCGCTGAACTCGCGCGGTCAATACCGATCCAGGTGGGGGCATATTTCGCCAGCAGTAGCGCCTCGTCGCCAACCGCAGCGGCGGTATCCCCCGGCATCACACGCCAGGTTCCTCGGGTCGAACCGCCAAATCCTCGGAGGAGGAAATGCGGTTTCCAACCTCGTGCCTTCAACCGCTGCCCGAGGTCTATCGCCAGCGTCGTCTTGCCGGCGCCGCCGACAGTGACATTTCCACAGCAGATTACCGGGACCGGAGCACGCCAGCCTCGTCTCTTTGCACGTCGCGCGCTCACCGATGCCGTAATCATGGCGAAAGGTGATAGCAGCGCGGGTAAAATCACCTTCTCCGGCTTGTACCAAAACGTCGGAGCCGAAATCATGATAATCGATAGGCCGGAAGCAACGAGATCAGCTCCGCGGCCGTGCGTTTGGGCAACTCAGTGAACCGCGCCGCCGCTCGTTCAGCACTTTCACCGATCTGGTTCAGCCTCTTGGGCTCCTTCAGCAACCCTCCGACCCAATCCGCAATGCTGGGCGGGTCTGTCACACTCGTGAGCGCCCCTGCCTCGGAGAGCACTTCTACTGCATCTGCAAAGTTCTCGGTGTATGGGCCTACTGCGACAGCGCAGCCGAGACGCGCGGCTTCCAGGGGGTTCTGGCCGCCTCCCGGTGGCATAAGGCTCTTCCCAATCAGGGCGCACTGGCTGAGTCGGTACCACAATCCCAGCTCACCCATGGTATCGGCCAACCATATTCCGCCGGGCAGCGGATCCTGCTCCAGCGATCGCCGCGTCATTTGAACATCCGGCGGCGGATGTAGAGACGATGTCTTTTCAGGATGCCGCGGAACGATGATGGTTACCACACCTGGGCAACGTGCCCGTAGCAGGCGATGCGCACCGATGACGATATCGAATTCGTTTGGATGGATGCTTGCCGCCAGCCACCGGCCGCGGCCGTCAAGCAATCCTTGCAACCGGACGAGCTCAACCGGGTCAGCCGAAAGAGGAGGAGCCGCAAATTTCAGATTACCCGGTATCTCCACGTTCTTCCCGCCGAGCGCGCGCAGGCGGATTGCGTCGGTTCCACTTTGCGCTTGAATGGACTTGAAGGAGCCAAGCAGCTCGCCTGCGAAACCTCGGACGCAAAGCCATTTTCGATAGCTTCTTTGTGACATGCGCGCGTTCAGTAACATGATCGGGATGCGCCGAACTTTGCAGCCGGTCAGCAGATTGGGCCACAATTCGCTTTCCACCAGCGCTCCTGCATCAGGACGCCAATGATCCAGAAACCGCGTGGTCCAGCGCGGTACATCCAGCGGAATAAAGCGATGTAGCACCCTGTTCCTCAGCCCCTGCTCCGTGACCAGCCTCATCAGCAGTTCGGCGGAGGCTACCGATCCTGTCGTCACCAGGATCGTCACGTCTTCCCGCTGGCGAGCCATTTCCACGAGCACCGGCAAAATCGAAACACTCTCGCCGACGCTGGCGGCATGCAACCACGCCAGCGGCCCATCGGGACGTGGCATCGCTTCAATTCCTCGACGCTCCTCCAGACGCGGCCCGATCTCCTTCCCGCGTTTAGTCCGTTGCCGAAGCAGCAGACGGAGACCGGGTACCGCTGCCGTCGCGGCCAATGCCCACAAACCACCAACCAGACTCATGCTGCAACAATCCGGTCGGCCGCTTCCGCGGCGGCAGTGAGGGCGGTCCCAATGGTCCCCACCGCCTGCTCCCAATCTGTTCGGCGAATCGGGATTGCCGGTCCGCATACAACGACGCCGTGGCCGAACGGCTTCGGAATGACCATCTGATCCCAGGTTTTCAGAACCCAGCGACGAGACGTCTGCGCAGCACACGGTAAAACGGGCGCGCCTGAAAACGCCGCGATCTGCGCGACACCTGGTGCAACTTGCCGGCGAGGGCCCCGCGGTCCATCCGGAGTTATGCTGATATGATCTCCACGTTTCAACAGAGTCAGCAGGCGCTTTACGCTGCCAATTCCGCCTCGAGTTGTGGAACCAGATACCACATCGATATCAAACCGTCGTATCACGGCCCCGATGAACTGCCCGTCTCGATGCTTGCTTACCAGCACATGCACTTGCCGGGGGGTTGCGCCAGGCAATTGCCGTGACAACACCCATAACATTGGCATGAGAGGCAGCCGTTCGTGCCAGAACGCGACAATCACCGGTTGTCCGGAAGCATGGGGCAAGACGTGCTCACGCCCTTCAAATTTCCACCGCGTTGTGCGTAGTGCAAAATCCAGATAGCACCCAAGCAGCCAAGATAGCCCAGCTTGAACAACCGGGCGGCGAAGCAATCGGTTCATCCCCGGCAGGTATCAGCCTGGGTCGGTTGGTGTCTAGGCCGTCCACCTGAACTCCCGCCGGCGACCACATTCAATTAAACCAGGAGCGCTGAATGCCCTTCCCGAAACCGACAGCGATCGTATTCGATACGTTTGGCACGGTCGTCGACTGGCGTGGCAGCCTTATCGTCGCCTTAACCGATTTCGGCAATCAGCGCCAACTCACTGCCGACTGGGCAGCCTTCGTGGACAGATGGCGGGCCGCTTACAGCCCTTCGATGAACCGGGTCCGCAACGGCGAGATCCCCTGGACCAACCTGGACGGCCTCCACCGAGCCTCGCTCGATCAGCTTGTCGAGGAATTCGCCCTTAGCCGATTGACCGAGCCTGACCGGCATTTTCTCTGTCGCTTGTGGCACTCGCTGAGCCCCTGGCCCGACGCGATTCCCGGCCTGTCTCGTCTCAAGCGCCACTTCATCATCGGTCCACTTTCGAACGGCAATGTGTCGCTTCTCACCAATATGGCAAAGCATGCCGGGTTGCCCTGGGACATAATATTCGGCTCGGACCTGTTCCGACACTACAAGCCCGATCCTGAGACTTATCTCGGTGTTTGCCGGCTGCTCGACCTTGAGCCCCGACAAGTGATGATGGCCGCCGCCCACAACAGCGACCTTGCGGCGGCCCGCAGCCTGGGTCTTATGACCGCATTCTTTCCACGCTCTACGGAATATGGGCCGAACCAGGTTCGCGATTTCATACCCGAAGCCGAATGGGACGTTGTAGCCGACAATATGGAAGACATGGCGACCCAGCTCGGTGCCTGACCCCGGCGCCACCATAGTTCGGGGTAATCCGATCATACGGCAGGAAGACCCGCTTCGAACTCGCCCGTCAGGTGGGCGCCGACTTGTGTCCGACCTTTCTGCCCCAGGCTGGCCCGTGCTCGAGGTGAATTAACGGCTCGGTAAGCCCCACCCCGGCACTGTGCGGCTGGCCGCTGCCGGCCGCCGGGAGTCGTCTCTGCATGCAGTATCGCCCGCCTCCGTTGAAGCGAGCGCTATGAAGCCACTGGTTGCGGGGCTCAAGGCGCTAGGTCCGGTGCGTCTGGCCGCGCTCGGCGCTGTGGCGCTTGCCACCCTCACGCTCTTCGCCTTGCTCATGCTCAACAGCACCACCCAACCGATGTCGCTGCTTTATGCCGACCTCGACTTGCGTGACTCCGGACTGATAACCGATCAGCTCACACACGCGCACATTCCCTATCGGCTCATGGCCTCAGGGACGGAAATCATGGTTCCCGATGACCAGGTGCCGCAGGCTCGCGTGTTGCTGGCGAAGCAGGGGCTGCCCTCGGGGGGAACAGTCGGTTACGAGATTTTCGACCGCTCCGATGCGCTCGGCGCCACCGAATTCCAGCAGCGAATCGATGAGACGCGCGCGCTTGAGGGGGAGTTGGCTCGCACGATCCAGGCGATCAATGGTGTTCGATCAGCCCGCATCCATCTGGTGCTACCTCAGCGCACGACCTTCTCGCGTGATCCGGAGCCGGCGCAGGCAAGTGTTCTGCTGACCATGACAGGTGCCACGCGGCTCGACCGACAGGGCGTTCAGGCCATCTTGAATCTGGTTGCCGCGGCGGTACCCGGGTTGAAGCCGCAGAATATCGCAGTTGTCGATTCCTATGGCGAGCTGCTTGCCCGAGCCGGTGAGCCGGTCCAACCGGACGGTTCAGCAATGTCGGGCGATGAAATCCGAAATGCTACGGAATTACGTCTCGCTCACTCGGTGGAAGACATTCTGGCGCGCAGCTTTGGACCCGGCCACGCGCGCGCCGAAGCCACTGTCCAGATGGATTTCGATCATGTCAGTGTCTCGGAGGAGAAATACGATCCTGATGGCCAGGTCCCGCGCAGCGAACAAAGTGTTACCGATCAGAACGAAGCCACGGGACCCGCACCTACTGTTTCGGTCCAGAACAATCTGCCGAATGCTCCCGCCGCGGCCCAGGGAACCGGCACTCGGAACAATCGCCGCGAGGAGACGACCAATTACGAAATCAGCAAGACGGTCCGCACTGTGGTACATCAGCAGCCGAGCATCACCCGGATCAGCCTTGCCGTGCTCGTGGATGCCGCTGAAGCCAAGACACCCGAGGACCTCGCACGGATAACAGGGCTGGTAAAAACCGCCATCGGCTTCGATGTGAAGCGCGGGGACGATGTACAGGTGGTAGCGATGCCCTTCATCTCGGAAACACCGGCTCCACAGATCGCGCCGGGCCTACTCGGGCTACGACTGACAAATGCCGATCTCCTCCATCTGCTGGAAATCGGGCTGTTTGGCTTAGTCGGTATCGTAGCCCTGCTCTTTGTCCTGCGCCCTATGGTGCTTCGCATCACAAATCTAACCCCGCTACCGGGTTCGGAGTTGATCGCCTCGATAGGCCAGATCCCGCTCGCGGCATCGCCATCTCCGCCGGCGCTGGCCCCGCCGACAAATCCAGGATCAATGCTCCTCGAAGATCAGAGCATGGTGAGCCTAGCCCAAATCGAGGGTCAGATGCGCGCATCCTCGATCCGACGACTATCCGAGTTGGCGAACCGCCATCCGGATGAAGCGCTCGCGGTGGTTCGAGGCTGGATGATGCAGGAAACCGGCTCCGGTGCTTAAGTCAGACGACTATCCGTCCTTAGCCGGCGCTCAGAAAGCAGCAATCCTCATGCTGGCTTTAGGAGAGGAGCAATGCAGCCGACTATTCTCCCTGATGCACGAAGACGAAATCAGAGAGATTTCCGCCGCCATGTCCCAACTCGGATCGGTCAGGGCGGAACTCGTCGAGCGCCTCTGTTTCGACTTTGCCGAACAAATGGGCAGTGCCGGAAACCTGATTGGCAGCTATGAAAGCACAGAGCGCCTGCTCCAGAAAACCCTTCCGCGTGAGCGGGCCGCCCAAATCATGGAGGAAATCCGCGGCCCAGCGGGGCGGACCATGTGGGACAAGTTGGGCAACGTCAGCGAGGCCGTTCTCGCCAATTACCTGAAGAATGAATACCCCCAAACTGTCGCCGTAGTGCTGTCGAAGATCCGGCCCGAGCACGCAGCCAGAGTGCTCGCGCTCTTGCCGGAGAGCTCCGCGATGGAAGTCGTCATGCGGATGCTTCGCATGGAGAGTGTCCAAAAAGATGTGTTGGAAGGAGTCGAGCGAACCTTGCGCTCCGAGTTCATGTCCAACCTTGCCCGCAGCACGCGCCGCGATGCCCATGAAGCAATGGCGGATATATTCAATAACCTCGATCGACAGGCAGAGGCCAGATTTCTGACGGCCTTGGAGGATCGCAATCGAGAAGCGGCAGAACGTATCAAAGCATTGATGTTCACGTTTGAAGATCTCCAACGCCTCGGCGGCCCGGCGATTCAACTCCTTATTCGGGAAGTCGAGAAGGATAAACTGCCAATTGCCTTAAAAGGAGCTTCCGAAAAGATCCGAGACCTGTTCTTCCGAAATCTGTCAGAGCGTGCCTCGAAAATGCTGCGGGAGGAAATTGAGGCGCTTGGGCCCGTTCGTCTCCGCGACGTTGACGAAGCCCAGTCGCAGGTCGTCCAGCTTGCAAAGGAGCTGGCCGCACAAGGTCGCATCGAAATCGGTGAAACCCACGATGAGGAGCTGGTATATTGATCGCGAACGCAGTCCCGGGCGCCAGTAGCCGGGGGCCGGAGCCGTTTTTCATGGAAGACTTTGACGAGCGGCCGACGGAGTCCACCGAGACGCCGGAGGTGATCTCGCCGATATTTACGATCCAGGAACTCCAGGCGGCGCGCACTGCCGCGTGGAGCGAGGGACACGCTGCGGCGCTCGCTGAAGCCTCGCTCGAAACTCGTGCGCAAATGAGCACTCTTGCCGGATCCATTGCACAACAAATCGGCGAACTTCAGGAAACCGCACGGTTGTTGGCAGACACTCAGGCAAGAGCACTCGCGCAATTGCTCCTGGACATTCTGGCCGGCCTTTTCCCAACCCTGTGCACTCAATTCGGTGAAAATGAGGCCCGCCGTCTGGCTCGCCCGATACTTGAGGGTCTTAATCATGAGCCTGAGGTAACCCTTCGAGCCGACCCTTCATTGACCAGTTTTCTCCAGGAAGAGCTCTCAATGATCGCCCACGACAAAATCTCTCGGGTCAAAATTATCCCTAATAACGCCTTCGTAAGGGGTGATATCCGAATATCCTGGAGCAATGGGACCGCGGAGCGTGACCCCACATCGCTTTGGAACCGGATTTCCTCCGTACTCGCCGGCCTCGGACTCCATTGCCCTGAAATGAGGACCGAGGGTCAGCATGCCGCCTGATCTTGATTTGGCAGAGCTGCCGGACTCAGCTCCAAACGAAATCCCCGCCAACCGCGGAACTCGTGACCTGGATGCCGTGTATGACATACCGGTTACCGTCAGCGCGGTTCTCGGAAAAGCCACCATGCAGGTGAGCCAGCTTTTGAAACTCGGGCGCGGCGCAGTCGTGGAACTCGATCGCAGCCTCGGGGAGGCAATTGATATCTATGTGAACAATCGGCTGGTGGCACGAGGCGAAGTGGTTATGGTCGACGACACCCGTCTTGGCGTCACTATGACCGAAATCGTGAAAGCGGATCGAGCGCCGTAGGCACCGCGCCCATACGACATGAAAATTCTTATTGTAGGTTCGCTTGCTGGGGAGATCGGCCAGGCAGCACGGATAGCTGTAGCCCACGGCGCACGCCTGGATCAGGTTGAAGGGGCCCGGCAGGCGCTGGCCCGACTCCGCATCGACCCTGGGCTGGATGTCGTTCTGTGCGACATCGCACACGACATCGCCGAGATTGTTACGGGCTCTCGCCGCAGAACGAATTACCATACCGGTGATTGCGTGCGGAACCGGATCAGACCCCGAACTTGCCACACGCGCCATCCGTGATGGCGCACGGGAATTTCTGCCTCTTCCGCCCGATCCCGAACTGATTGCCGCGATTCTCGAAGCCGCCACCGGCGATAATCACACCATGGTGGCCCATGACCCTGTCATGTCCGCGGCGGTGCGTCGCGCTGCCCAGGTGGCGTCCTCGGAAGCATCGGTGCTCATCTCCGGTGAGTCCGGCACCGGAAAGGAGGTCCTCGCCCGCTATATCCATCGCCGCTCTCGCCGCGCCGGCAAACCCTTCATTGCCCTCAACTGCGCCGCTATCCCGGAAAATCTCCTCGAATCAGAGCTGTTCGGTCACGAGAAAGGCGCCTTTTCGGGCGCCATCGCGCGTCGGGTCGGAAAATTCGAAGCGGCCGAGTCGGGCACCCTGCTACTCGATGAAGTCAGCGAAATGGATATCCGCCTGCAAGCCAAGCTACTGCGTGTGCTGCAGGAACGCGAGGTGGACCGGCTCGGGGGCACGGCTCCGGTCAAGGTCAATGTCCGGGTGCTTGCCACCACGAACCGCGATCTCGCCGTCGAAGTCGAACATGGCCGCTTCCGGGAGGATTTATATTTCCGGCTGAATGTGGTCACTCTTCGCATTCCCTCTCTACGCGAACGGCCGGGCGATATCGTCCCCCTGGCTGAACATTTCGCCCGCCGCTACGCTGACATAAACGGATTTCCGTTCCGCCCGCTTTCTCCCCTGGCCCTCTCTCGCCTGGCAACGCACCACTGGCGGGGCAACGTGCGCGAACTGGAGAACATCATTCATCGCGCGGTTCTGCTTGCCGACGGCCACGACATCAGCCCTGAGGTGATCGAGATCGGATCGGCTGCTCCCAGCGCGCTCAACTCCATCGCCGGTACCCCCGCCGTCGGCATTGCCGCGCTCGTCGGACGAAAAATGGAAGAGGTGGAACGGGATCTTATCCTTGAAACACTCGGGCAAACGCTGGGCAACCGCACCCATGCGGCCACCATCCTCGGCATCTCCATCCGCGCCCTGAGGAACAAGTTGCGCGACTACGCCGCGCAGGGCCTGCCCGTGCCGCCGCCAACCGCCGGTATCGCCGCCTGAGCCGATATGCCTGACCGCAGCTTCGTCACCGGGCTGGCGAAAACTCTTCAACGATACGCACCCGGCAGCGACGTCGGCCTCGCCCTCGGCGTCGTCGTCCTTCTCTCTGTCCTGATCCTCCCCCTGCCTCCGCCGCTCCTCGATTTGGGGCTGGCGATGTCCATCACCGCTGCCGTGCTCATTCTCATGGTCGCCCTGTTTCTTGAGCGCCCCTTGGATTTCACCAGCTTTCCCACTCTCCTCCTGCTCACAACCTTGCTGCGCCTGTCCCTTAATGTAGCGACCACGCGCCGGATCCTCTCTCATGGCAACGAGGGGCCCCTCGCTGCCGGCCACGTCGTCGCCGCATTCGGCGGCTTTCTCATGGGCGGCGACGTCCTCATTGGCCTGATTGTGTTTTCCATCCTCCTGGTGGTGAATTTCACCGTCATCACCAAAGGCTCCGGCCGCATCGCCGAAGTCGCCGCCCGCTTCAGCCTGGATGCCATGCCCGGCAAGCAGATGGCGATCGATGCAGATATGTCGGCCGGCCTGATCGACGAGAAAACCGCCCGGGCCCGCCGTCGCGACCTCGAAGCTGAAAGCGGCTTCTATGGCGCCATGGACGGCGCCGCCCGATTCGTACGCGGCGATGCAGTTGCCGGGCTGATCATCACCTCCATCAATATCGTCGGCGGCCTCACCATCGGCTTGATCCGCCACGGCATGCCGCTCACCGACGCGATCACCGCCTTCACCACTCTCACGGTCGGTGATGGCCTGGTGACGCAGATTCCTGCACTGCTCGTCTCCACCGCAGCCGGCATTGTGGTGACCAAAGGCGGCATGGAAGGCCCGGCCGACGCCGCTCTCATCCGCCAGCTTGGCGGCAGCCCCAAGCCGCTCGCCGTGGCAGCCGGAGCGGCGGGGATACTTGCCTTGCTTCCAGGGCTGCCTTTCCTGCCATTCGTTGCGTTGGCGGGCCTTGCCGGCGGCGGCGCCTGGCTGCGCTACAAGCATCCGGCGCGGGCCGCACCCGAGCCGCCGCCGGCGCCCGCGTCGGCCGAGCCGCCGATCGCCGATACGTTGCGCATCGATCTCATTCGCCTGGAACTCGGTTATGGGCTCCTTGCCTTGGCTGGCGGCGATACGCCTCGTCTCACCGACCAGATCAAGAATCTGCGCCGTTCGATGGCCACCGAAATGGGCTTCGTTCTCCCGCCGGTTCGTATCCAGGACAATATGGAACTATCGGCCGACCTCTATTCGATTCGCATCAAGGAGATTGAGGCCGGAAAAGGCGAGCTTCGTCCCAACTTGCTGCTGGCAATGAGCCCCAATCAGGGTCTCCCCGACTTGCCCGGTGAACGTGCGACCGAACCGGCCTTCGGCCTTCCGGCACTGTGGATCCAGCCCGCCGTAAAAGATGAAGCCCTGTTCCGGGGCTGCACCGTCGTCGATCCGGCCAGCGTACTCACCACGCACCTCACCGAGCTGGTCCGTGACAACATGGCCGAGCTGCTCTCCTTTGCCGAAACTCAGAAACTATTGGATGAGCTTCCGCGCGAGCAGCAGAAGCTGATCACCGACCTGATCCCCAGCCAGATTACGGTCAGCGGCGTGCAGCGCGTCCTGCAGAGTTTGTTGGCGGAGCGTGTCTCGATCCGCGATCTTCCAACCATCCTGGAGGGCATACAGGAAGCCTGTTCTGGCACCTCTCGCCCGGCCAGCGTTATTCTCGCGCATGTGCGAACCAGGCTGGCACGCCAGATCAGCGACAGCTACACCGGCCCGGCCGGCTATTTGCCGCTGATCACCCTCTCACCTCAATGGGAAACCACATTCGCCGAGGCTCTGAACGGACCGCCCGAGGATCGCCAGCTCGCCATCGCCCCGACCCAGTTGCAAGAATTTATTCGACGTCTGCGCGACGCGTTCGAAGCGGCCAGCACAGCGGGAGAATCGGCGGTTCTGCTCACCGGAACCGGCATTCGGCAGCACGTACGTGCAGTCGTGGACCGCATACGCCCCAACACCCCGGTGCTGGCCCAATCAGAAATCTTCCCCCGCGCACGGATCCGCACCGTCGGTACAATCTGACGCAATCAACCCGCCATCCCCGCGATCAACCGGACATTCCCGCAATCAACCCACCCGTCATTCCCGCACCCCCCGACATTCCCGCGAAAGCGGGAATCCAGCGGCTGCCACGGAGTGCCTATTTCGCGGAAATGATGAGAATGACGCCGCTGTTTCCGAACGGCTCCCGCGACCCGCCGCGGCAACACGCCTCGCAAAACCCCCCGCAGCACCTGCCGGCATCCACGGCGCTCGCGCGGACAGACTACCCGCTGGCGGTCTGTATCCGAAGCTGCCTCGCCCGGGCGAGCACCTTGTTTTCGATATCTCCCACCGTCACCGGGCTGACCGCCTCATCGACCCAGTGGCCGTCCTGGACCACTTGGCGGAAGAGCGTCACGCGGACCCCATCGGCCCGAAGCTCGCGGCCCAGGATGTACGCGGTGGCCTTGAACCGCTCGTCCGGTGAACCCGGCGGGGAATACCAGTCGGTGATGATCACACCGCCGAACGGATCAGCCGACTGCAGCGGCATGAACGACAGTGTGTCCAACGCACCACGCCAGAGATACGCGTTCACCCCAAGCGCCCCGCCGCCGTTATTCTGGTTAGAGGCATTCTTGTTGGTCCCGAGGAGGTTACCGAACAGGCCCCCGTCCCCCATCATCGACCCCACCGCTCCGGCGCCGCCCACTTCGTGATAGTTCGTCTCCGAAGTCGAAGCGGTCAGCCCGTTGGCACAGCCGGCAAGCAGCACAAGGATCGCCGTCGAGGCAAGCGATCGGAAAGTGAGAATACCCATCTTGCTATCCTGATACAGGGGTGATGTGCCCACGACTCGGTTGGTATTTCTATCCTCGGGCAGGCCAATCCGACAAGCAGGCATTGATAAAAAGAAAAGCGGCGGGGTGATGCCCCGCCGCCCGAAAGCCAAGCCGGTGGTCTGTCCCACTACCAGCGGAACTGCAGGCCGATACCAGCAATGTTCGAGTGAACGTTGTTGAAGTTCGGGCCAGGCGCTCCTTGCGAGAAGTCGAAGTTGCCACGATAACGCTGGCCATAGAGGTATTCGGCAAGCAGCGCGAGGCCAGGCGCGATATTATATGTCACGCCGAACTGGATGCCTTGGTCGGTCTGTTGTCCCGGCAGCGACCAGTATCCCTGGTATTTCCAGTTGAAATACGAGCCGCCCACGATGACCGGACCCCAGGCATATTCAACACCGGCGATCCAGGCGAGCGAGTCAGACCCACCGGCGGGAAGCGTCGCCATCTGACCGTTGTACTGACCGCCGATGAGGTTGCCGCCCACCGTCACACCCGCAAACGTAACCCCCAACCCGACATCGGCCATCGCCAGGTTCTGGAAGTTGTTGACCGGATGCAACGTGATCAGGTGGCCATTGATATCAGTGAAGCTGCCACCACCCAGCCCAGGATTCCCGGGACCAGAGTTTATGTGGCCGCCGACTGCTCCGATGACCGAACCTGCAATACCGAAGCCGCCGAAGCTGCCGCGATAGCGCAGACCCGCCTCAATCGTATTCCGCCGGCGCTGCAGATCGTTTGCCGCGGTGGACGTGGACTGGTTGTTGCAGTTCGTAAATCCGGCTGACGCCGTCGCCCCGGTGCAGTTCTGGGTATCAGTAATGTTAGCCGTGCTCGGCTCGAAGCTGATTGCGAAGTCGAAGCCGGCGAACGAAGGCGACAAATACACCGCTTTCGCCGTCGTGTATTCGTTGCCGATGTCCATGAACGGCCAGTTCGGGAACGAGCCCTGCAGACCGTATGAACCGCCGTTCGACCAATCGTTGATATCGCCGTTCCACAGGCCGGTCGCCACATCGTCGAACGTGCTGACCAGCATCATCGACATCGGGCCGTCCGACTGGCCAACACGCAGGATGCCGAGCTGGTCGGTGCCGATATATCCATAGTCGCGCCGCCAGAACAGCGTCTGGTCCGAGCTAGCTCCCGAGTTGCCGGGGTTACCTGCTGTGCCACTTGCCGCGGAACTGACCGACGAGGACCGGTTGGCTCCATTTCGGATTTCCCAGAACACGCCGTATTTCAGCCCGTTCGTGGCCATTCCGTCGAAGCCGAGATAGAACCGCGGATATCCGATGATCCCGTAGGGTTGAACCTTGTCACCGCGAATGTTGTCGGTGGAGTTCCAGCCACCGACCGCATACACGTTCTCACGCAACTCAAGGCGCACCACCATCGATCCGGGAGCAACCGCGAGCGGCGGCTTGAACCCCGCCGACAGAGCCGCAGTCGCCGGGCCCGTTATCGTTACAGGAGGCTGCGTCGTCAAACTGGGATTAACGACCGATATTTGTGCGGCTTGAGCCATTCCGAGCGACGCGCCCAACATCGCTGCCGTAGCCATCAGGAGCTTACGCATTCAATCCTCCTCGTTGCGCCGGCGCGACCCGGCGGACACAGAGGGCCTCGCCCCGCGATGGGCTGCCAGACCTGACGCGCATATTGACCAGGGAACGACGCACCCGCAACGGGTCGTTCGCGTTGCGCATGGCAATCTCGAAACACTGTGGCAGCGACGCCACAGGGGGCTTCGGTGCCGGCAATCACGTCAAGGCTTCGATAGCCCCCACCCCGCCGCAGAACGCCGGGAATCGGCGAACATTCCCTCCCGTAACGCCCCCAAGCGCCAATACCCGCACCCGCCCCGGCATTCGCGCTCGCCGCACATAAAGACCCCAGCAAATCGGTCCCAGGCATGGACTCCCCGGATGGCTCGCCGTGGCAAACGCCGGCGACAGGAACACAACTCCAGCCCCTGCAGCCGCCGCCCGCCGCAATTCAGCAACAGAATGGGCCGAGCTGGTGACGACTCGCCCTTTCCGCGGTGACGCCCGGCACCTGTAGCCGCCCCGGAGATGCAGCCCCGCCCCCAATCGGTCCGCCATGCGCCAATCCGCGGCGACCACCAGTGCCAGCCGCCGGGATCGGCAGATCAGCGCGAGTCTCATTGTGATTATCGCCCGATCAGGTGACATGTCATGCCGCACCACGACCCCGGCGAGGCCCACCGGCAAGCGCGCCACCACCGGGATCGGATCTGGTACCCGGTGCGAGTCGGTAAAAAACCAGAGCCGAGGCGGCCCAGCCGATCTGTTCCTGATCCCCCCCACACCGGCCGCCCGGCACGCCGTCAGTCCGCTTCCCGCTCCGCCACCTCGATCCCGCTCCTTGACGGCACGTGTCCAGGCGATGAGCTTTCGGTCCATGCTGGATCCAGTCTCCTCGACAATCGCTGCGAACCTTCGCGGAATCTCCGACCGGATCGCCGCGGCCGCAATCGCTGCTGGCCGGCGGCCCGAGGATGTGACTCTGATCGCAGTGTCCAAAACCAAGCCGACTGCCGCGATCGAAGCGGCATTAGCGGCGGGACAGACCATGTTCGGCGAAAACCGGGTCCAGGAAGCCGCCGAGAAATTCCCGCCGCTGAAAGCCACACACCCCTTGCTGAAACTGCACATCATTGGTGGGCTGCAGACGAACAAGGCGCGGGACGCCGTCCGACTGGCTGACGTGATCGAGACGCTCGATCGTCCGCGTCTGGCCGATGCGCTAGACTCCGCCATGGCAAAGGAAGGGCGCCGCCCGACATTGCTGATCGAGGTCAACACCGCCGACGAACCCCAGAAATCGGGCGTGCCCAGGGCGCATGCGGATGACTTCATCGAAACATGCCAGCAACAATTCGGCTCTCAGCTTGTCGGATTGATGTGCGTGCCGCCGATTGCCGAGGATCCGCGTCCTCATTTCACCTGGCTCGCCCAATGCGCCTCAAGACATGGGCTGAGCACACTGTCCATGGGTATGTCTGCCGACTTCGAAATTGCCATTGCTTGCGGCGCCACTTGGGTGCGCATCGGCTCAGCGGTGTTCGGCACCAGGACGCTCACGCCCGGAGATCAGTAGCAGGCAGCCACATCACCTGACCAATCCGGTCGGCACCTGCCGCGATCATCGCCAACCGGTCGAACCCCAGGGCAACGCCACCCGCCTCCGGCATACCGAGAGCCAACGCGGCCAGAAAATCCTCGTCCAAGGGCCAGTCCGGTCCGAAAAGAACGTGCCGCTTCGTCCGGTCCGCCTCGAACCGGGCACGCTGCTCCACCGGGTCGGTCAGCTCGATGAAGGCGTTGGCCAACTCGATCCCGCATAGATAAAGCTCGAACCGCTCGGCGACACGCGGATCAACCGGGTCGCGCCTGGCCAGTGCTGCCTGGGCCGTCGGCCAGTGGGTCAGGAAGGCAGGGCGCTCTCGCCCGATCATCGGCTCGATCCGCTCCAACAGAAGGCGGAAGAACAGATCATCCCAGCTTTCGTTCGGGCGCAGCCGCGCCCCGCTATCAGCGGCGAGCGCCGCGGGATCGCCAGCGGTCGCCAGCACGTCGGCCCCGACGTATCGCGCGAAAGCATCGGCCACCGTGATTCGATCGAACCTGTCCAGCGTCGTTCGGACGCCACGACACGTGACCACCGGTGGCAGCACGGAACGAATCAACGCCTCCGTCTCGTCCATCAGGTCTGCCATGGTCGCGCCCGGGCGATACCACTCCAGCATCGTGAACTCGGGCGCGTGCAGGTCACTTCCCTCGGCATTCCGCCACACCCGAGCGATCTGGAAGATCGGCCCACTCCCGCCGACCAGCAGACGTTTCATCGCCAGTTCCGGACTGGTGTGCAGCCAGAGCGGCTCAAGCCGTCCGTCATGGTACTCCCGCACGGTCGAGAAGGCCCGCAAATATGCATCTTCGCCTGGCGCGGGAACAACAAACGGTGTCTCCACCTCAATGTATTTTCGACCCATGAAGAAGGCCCGGGTCGCTGCGGTCAGCGCGGCGCGGCGCCGAAGAAAGGGCATGCGGGCGGCGAGACTCTCGGGATGCCAGACCGGTTTACTCATTCGCTAGTACCGATATCGGCCAATCCTGCGTCATCCCCATTTGTGCAGTGGAGCACACCCGGGAACGCCACGCACCCTGGTTGCACTCATATCGCGCGACTGTTCGCTCCTGCCCACCTGTATTCCGTCATGAGCTTTCCTGGCTTGCCGCCTGTCCCCGCCCGCCATACAACCTCACGCTATTGCAAGGAGTGCCAGCCATGACCAAACTCATCCGCACCGAGCCGAATAAAATCCTCGCCAAAGCTGTGGAATTCCACGGCTTTGTTTATCTGCAAGGGTGTACCGCCCGCGACACGTCCAAGGACATCAAGGGGCAGACGACCGAGATACTTGCCCAGATTGATCAGATCCTTGAAACCCACGGCACGGATAAAACCCGCCTTCTGCAGGCCCAGATTTGGGTCAAGGACATACGGGATCGCGATGCCATGAACGAGATTTGGAGTGCCTGGCTGCCGGCCGGCGATGCTCCCGCGCGGGCATGCGTTCAAGCAGATCTGGCTGATCCAAGGCTGCTTGTCGAAATTATGATTACTGCCTGCAAATAAAGAATCAGTTCAGACACCCGAGTCGGCAAATAGCGCCACAACTCGCGAATGTTTGAATAGGACAATAATCGGAGCCTCAACACTTATCCACAGGGGTTGGCATTCAAAATGCCTCCCCTGCGCTCCTTCCAACACTTTCCGGGTTGTCAACGCCGCAACCCAGCGGCTACCGCCAAACAGGTCTGGGGCCAAGAAGGAGCTGGGTGGAATGCGAGCACGGGCAACCGGTGGCAGGTCGTTGATTCTTGGCACGCTGCTCGCACTCAGTACCGTCGGTTCATCTGCCTTTGCCAGCACGCACAACGTTCACCACCGCTCGGCGTCCCACCTCCATATTCGTTCCGTGGCCGGTCGCGCCCACTCAGGCCGGGTCCGCCACGCGGTATGGTTCGGTGTCTCCTGTGTTCCTTATGCCCGTTCAGCTTCAGGAATCGATCTTCCCGGCAATGCCTGGGAATGGTGGAGCAACGCAGCCGGCGTGTACGCCAGGGGAAGCATGCCGAAGATCGGCAGCGTACTGACGTTCCGTTCCAATTCGCGCATGCGGCTCGGTCATGTCGCCGTGGTAAGTCGCGTCATAAATCCCCGGGAAATCGAAGTGGATCAGGCGAATTGGGGCCCCGGCGGCCACGTCAGTCAGGGCGTTGCCGTAGTAGACGTGTCGGAGGATAACGACTGGACGGCGGTACGGGTCGAACTGGCGGAAGGCGCTGCGTTCGGCGCCGTCTATCCGACTTATGGCTTCATCTACGATCAACGGGACACCGGGACGATGATAGCCGCGAATGCCCGGCCAGCCCCCTTACCGTCACTCAACCCAACGACGCAGGATTTGCGTGGCGCCAGTGACGACAATGAAGTGGCCGAACTACCTGACCCGGCGCCAGTAGCGCACCACAAACGACTCCATTCCCATCACCCGCTCCACATCACCGCCTCCCGCCACGCTACTTCGCACCATCCGAAACAGGTCGCCTCAAGGTAGCCGCACAGAGCGCTCGCCCGATCGCAGGCGCAGCTCGCGATTAACGCCGCTTCGGTTTCGGCGCGAACACAATGACCGGCCGGCGCGACCCGCCCGCCGACGGCGCCTTGATCCGCTCACGTGGAATATCGGGCAAATCCTGCCGCACCGATGCAAACCCGTCCCACGGATCGGTGCGCTGGCGTTGCAGCCGCCGCGGCACCGTCTGCAGCGTGAACTTTGCCGGATCGAGGCGCGCGGTCAGTTCCTCCCAGTCCAGCGGCGTTGCCACCGTCGCACCCGGGCGGGCGCGGGGACAGAACGACGACACCGCCGTGGCGCCTAACCCGTTGCGCAACCAATCGACCAGGATGCGCCCTTGGCGATCCATTTTCTTCAATGTGGGAAGATAGCGCTCCGGCTGCTCCTGGCTCAGCGTCTCCGCGAAGGCGTGGCAGAATGCTTTGGCTTCGTCCCAGTCCGCTTTCGGGGTGACCGGGACCACCACATGCAGCCCCTTTCCGCCGGTGGTGCGGCAGAACGAGACCAGCCCGATCCCGCTCAGCCGGTCGCGTACCTCCCGCGCCGCTTTCACTACTTCGGTAAACGGCACGCCCTCGCCGGGATCGAGGTCGAATACAAGCCGGTCCGGATGCAGCGGATCCGCCTCGCCGGCGCCCCAGGGATGCAGCTCGATGGCCGATATCTGGGTCAGCGCCAGCAACCCGTCCAGCCCGTCGATGGCGAGGAAAGGTGAACCGTCCGCCTCGCCTTCCCGAATCTGCGGCGGCAAGTGGCCGCGACCGTGCTTCTGGAAGAAATGCTCGCCGCCGATCCCCTCCGGACAACGGACGATCGCCAGCGGCCGGTGAGCAAGGCCGGGGAGCGCCGCGTCGGCCACCGCTTCCCAGTATGCAGCGAGATCCCGCTTGGTGATGCCCGGCCACAACTCGCGCTCCGGGTGAGTCAGTTTCACGTCGCCGACCATGCTTGCTGCCTGGGTTCTGGATGAGCGCGCGGTGACGATGCGGCTGGGACGCGTTTCGGCCGCGCGGGGGGGAACCGCGATCTTGCTCGCGCGCGGCTCGCCGGTACGTGCCGCGTGCGGGGTCACGGCGCTGCGTTCTGCCTCGGGATCCGGCGGTTCACGCACAACCTCGGCGGCTGGCTTGTCTTCACGCTGGCCGAGATAGACCGCATGCCTGATCCGACCGGCACCGGACCAGCCGGCAAATTGCACCTCCACCACCAGCTCGGGACGGACCCAATGGATCGCGCGGTCGATCGGATCACCGGCCACCATGAGCGCCTTGGGTGGATCGGCGGCGAGGCGGTCCAGAGCCTTTCGCAGCCGGTCCAGCTCGGTATCGGAGAATCCCGTGCCGACACCGCCGACGTAATGCAGGCGGCCGGCGGGATCGTAATAGCCGAGATGCAGCGACCCCAGCCCGGTGCGGCTGCCCTGCGGCGGGGTCCAGCCCAGCACCACGAATTCCTCGCGGCCGCGGCACTTCACCTTCAGCCAGAGGCGGCCCCGGCCGGCGGTATAAGCCGCATCGGCCTGTTTGCAGATAATGCCTTCCAGCCCCATGCGGCAGGCTTCGCGCATCATCTCGGCCGATTGCCCGACATGATGGTCGCTGTAGCGGAACATCCCGCGCCAGTCGGCCAGATCGCGCAAGACCTGTTTGCGGTCCAGCAAGCGGCACGGCCGCAGGTCCCATCCATTCAGATGCAGCAGGTCAAACACATAGAAACGCAAACGATCGTCCCGGCCGGCCGACAGCGCCGCCTGCAGATCGGGAAAGCTGGTTTGGCCGTCGTCGCGCAGGGCGACCAGCTCGCCGTCCAGCAACGCGGAGTCCACCGGCAATCGGGCCGCCTCACCGGCGACGGCGGGCAACCGGTCGGTCCAGTCATGGCCGTTGCGGGTAAGGATTCGCGCCGTGCCCTGGTCCAGGAAGACCAGTAACCGGTAGCCGTCGAACTTGATCTCGGAGAGCCATCCCTCGCCCGGCGGCGGTTCCTCGGCAACGGCGCAGAGTTGCGGCATCTGCGTCTTCGGGAGCCGCCTGCGGATTGCTGCGGGAGCGGGTGGCCCCTTAACGGGCTGTTTTCCCCGGGGCGCCGTCTTCCCTCGGGGCGGGGAGACGGCGGGTGGAAAGGGATTTCCCGCTCGATCACTCCGGCATCGGCGCCGGGACGCTCGGCCTCATCGTGGCCCTTGAACAGCAGCCAGTTGTCGCCACGCTGCCGCGGCTTTGGTTTCATCCGCACCAGGTGGAACCGCCCGTTCAACCGGGTGCCGTGCAGGACGAAGGTAAGCTCACCTTTCTGCATTCCTGCTGCCGGGTCGCCCGGCGATTCCCAGGTGCCGCGATCCCAGGTCTCCACCGTGCCGGCACCATACTGGCCATCGGGAATCGTGCCCTGGAAATCGGCATAGTCGAGCGGGTGGTCCTCCACATGCGCGGCGATACGCTTGTCCTTCGGATCGAGCGACGGGCCCTTGCGTACCGCCCAACTCCACAACACGCCGCCATGTTCCAGGCGGAAGTCCCAATGCAGTCCCGCCCGATGTGCCGCGTGCTTCTGAATCACGAACATCGGCGCCCCGTCCTGCCCCGTCGCCGGGCCAGGCTGCGGCTCGGCGGTGACGGCGAAATTACGCTTCGCCTTATAGGTTCGGATCGTGGTGTCGCGGGCGGTGCCGCTGCGGCTCATTGGTCCTGCTGATACCCTTGGTTGTTCGCGGTCTGCTTCACGGCGCCGAACCGATCAGTTTTCGGGTCGGGCGCTTTGCTGTCCGCCGGCTGCTTCGGCGGGACTGGAGGGAGGATGGGCGGTCATGGGCAACCTCGTCCAGAGCCAATTTCCACCGCGCCGCCCGGCCCGTCGGTTTCGTCCCAGGCTGAACCGATTGTTACTATCAAGCCGGGCCGAGGATTCGCCGGGCGTCCGTGCGCGATCGAAGGGCGTCGCTTTCTCAACCGGCACTCACGCGGAGACCCGGTTGAACATCGTTGCCCAACACCGACTGCAGGAATTCGCGAGTGCGGGCATGGTCGGGAGCAGTGAAAATTCGCTGCGGATCACCTTGTTCGACGATAGACCCTCGATCGAAAAAACACACCCGGTCCGATATCTCCCGCGCAAATCGCATTTCGTGGGTGACCAGGATCATCGTCAGATCATGCTCGTGAGCAAGATCCCGAATGACACTCTGGACCTCTCCCACCAGTTGCGGATCGAGCGCGCTGGTCGGCTCGTCAAACAACAACACGCGCGGCCGCATGGCCAGGGCGCGGGCGATCGCGACCCGCTGCTGCTGCCCACCTGACAACTGCCCGGGATAGGCGTCGCGCTTCTCCAGCAGTCCCACCACCCGGAGCAACTCCAGGCATCGCGCCTCCGCCTCGGGGCGAGGAATTTTCAGCACCGCGACCGGCGCCTCGATCAGATTCCGCAGCACGGTCATATGCGGAAACAGGTTGAAGCTCTGAAACACCATCCCCACGCGCGACCGGATCTCCCGCAAGTGGCGCTCACTGGCCAGGAACGGCCCTTTGCCGTGCGGTTCGTGATACGATACGCCCTCGATTTCGACCCGTCCCTCCTGGAACGGCTCCAGCGTCATCAGGATGCGCAAAACGGTCGATTTGCCGGATCCGCTTGGCCCAATGAGAGTGACCTTCTCGCCCGGCTGGACCGCAAAGTCGAAGTTGCTCAGAACGATCAGCGGCCCGAAGCGTTTCGTGACGGCGTTGAACTCGACGATAGGTGTCATCGCAACGGGATCCCGCTCCTTGGCAGCGACAGCTCGAGACGGCGGATGCCGGCGGAGCACAGCAGAGTGAGCAGAAGGAAGATGATGCCCACCATCGACAGCGGCACCTGATATTCGAAAGTACGGTCGCCGATCACGCTGGCCACGTTCAGCATGTCGACGATCGAGATGGTGGCCAGAATCGGCGTCTCCTTCAGCATGGATACCAGATAATTGCCCAACGCTGGAATTATCCGCGGTATGGCCTGCGGGATCAGCACGTCACGATAGGTCTGCCAGCGCGAAAGGCTCAAAGCCGTGGCTGCCTCATGTTGGCCACGGCGAATGGCGTCCAGTCCGGCCCGATAGACTTCCGATGTGTAGGCACTGTACTGTAGCCCGAGCGCCAGAGCACCGGTCAGGAATGGTGGCAGCACCACGCCATATTTCGGCAGCACGAAATACAGGAAGTAAAGCTGCACGAGCAGCGGCGTGCCGCGAATGAACTCCACAAACCCGGCGACCGGCCACGAGATAGCCGGAGAGCGCGCGCGGCGAAGCATGGCGAAGACGAGGCCCAATACAAGGGCCACCGCGAAGCCGGCCACGGTGGCTTCCAGCGTAACCTTCAGCCCGATGGCAATGATCGGCAGGATGGATATCGCGAAGGTGAGCGGCGTATCCAGGTTCCAGTGATATCCGTACATCATGCCGCGGCTGCCTTCGGCATATATGTTCCTGATCCGTAGCGAAGCCTGGCTTCCAGCCAGCGCATGAAGCCCATCACGACCAGCGCCATGGCAAAATACAACAACAGCGTGAGGATGTAGATCGGCACGCTATCCAGCGTCAGGTTCCGCAGCTCTTGCGCGTGAAACGTCAGGTCGCTGATGCTGATCATCGAAACCAGCGCCGTGTCCTTGAGGTTTTGCACCGCAAGGTTGCCGAATGGCGGCATCATCTCCACCACGGCCTGAGGCAGCACGATACGAAACAGCGTCCGCCACCGGCTGAGATTCAGTGCCCGCGCTGCTTCATGCTGGTCGTGTGGAACCGCCAGTATGGAACCTCGCACCACCTCCGCCCCGTAGGCGCCGATATTCAACCCCAGGCCGACGATGCCGGTGGTGACCGGCGCCATGGAGATGCCGAACAGCGGCAAGGCATAATAAAGCCAGAAAAGCTGCACCAGCAATGAGGTGCCACGGAATACCTCGATATAGATCAGGGCGATGGCCGACAGCAGCCGGCCACCCGCCGCACGCATGATCCCGAAGCTGAAGGCAAGGATCGCGCCGAGCAGTGTGGAGGCGACAGCGATCCCAGCCGTGACTTCGGCGCCGGCCAGAAGCGGACCAAGATACGCGTGCAGACCCATGGTCCGATTCCCTTTTCCGCCCGGCGGCAGGCCGGCGCCGTCAGCCTTTCACTTGCCGGCGCATAGTTGCTGCATGGTCGTGTCCTCCGCCGCCTTGATGCTGGCTTCGCCGAGGCCGTATTGCGTCAGGATCTGCTTCCATTGCGGCGTCTTTTTGAACGCGACCAGCGCAGTGTCGATCGCACTGTGAAGGTCCTTGTCCTGCATGCGGAAACTGAAGCCGCCATAGGAACGGATCGTCTTGCCGTTCACCACCGGATCCTTGAACGGCTCCGCCGCAGCGACATCCTTGCTGTGCTGCGCAAGCCGGCCCACGGTCAGTTCGGTGGCCGCATAGGCATCGGCGCGCCCGGTCTCCACCGTGGAAAGCGCATCAGCATTGGTCGGGATCATCACGATTTGCGAATCCGGCACGCCCACGCCATGCAGAAAATCGAGCTGGTCCGCTCCGCTGACGACGGCAACCTTGATGGCTGGGTTGTTCTTGATATCATCGTAGCTATGCAGGCCCTTCGGGTTGCCGGCTTTCACCAGAAAGCCTTCGCCATAGCTCGAGTTTGGTTGCGTGAATAACACCTGCTTGCAGCGATCCGGCAAGATGTTCTGCTCGGCCGCCACCATATCGAACCGGTTGGCCTTGAGGCCGGGGATCAGCGACCCGAATGGCGTCACCACCCATTGGATATCGCTAATGCCCATCGACTTCAGCACCGCCTTGGCGACATCCGGGCCAATCCCGGCGGCGTTGCCGTCCGCGTCCATGAATCCATACGGCACCTCGTTCGCCGTTGCGATCCGGATATAGCCCTGCTTTTTGACCTGCTCGAGCTTGGTTTCAGCGTGCGCGACCATCGGCACGGTGCCGATGAAACCAAGTCCGGTCACGGCCAGTATGGACCGCCGCCGCCAATGTGAGCTCATCATGCTGATGTCCTTTCAGTTGCAGATTCGCGCGCCCCGAGGCGATCGGCTCGGGTTGCTTCTGTGCCAACCACCGCGAGGCAGTCCCCCGCCGCAACCAGGCCGGGGAAATGCCGCGCCACGAGAATTCCATCCATCGCGGCTCGATATTCAGCCGGGGATCCCCCGGTACGCTCCAGCGGATAGACGCGGGCCAGAACGTCGTTCACCCGAACCGCTTCACCCAGGTCCTTGCATGTCTCGATCAGACCGGCCTCTTCGGCGAAACGGAAACAATCTTCCGAAGGCATGTCCAGCCAGCGCGTCGCCGCGCGTTCCGGCGCGCCCGGCAGAATGCCCGCGTGATGCAGCAAGTTGCGAACGCCGCGCCGCGCGATGGCAACCGTCGCGGCGCGGCTCGTACCACCGCCGCCCAGTTCGGTGGTGACGAATACCTTGCCCGCGCGTTCGGCTTCCGTGTCGTACATGCCGACCGCGTCGATCTCCAGCATCTTCATCGAGAATGGTGCGCCGAAGGCGGCGACCGCCTCGAAGCAGCGCGCTTCCTGCGCTTTGTCCGGCAGCACGTGAGCGGCGGCGTACGGCAGGAAGTCCAGCGTGCGCCCGCCGGAGTGAAAGTCCAGCACGATGTCGGCAAGCGGCAGCAGGTAACGCGCGAAGTAATCAGCGATCTTTTCCGTGACCGTGCCATCCGGCCGGCCCGGAAAGCTGCGGTTGAGGTTCCCATGGTCGATCGGCGAGGTCCGCGTGCCGGCGCGAAACGCCGGATAGTTCATCGCCGGTACGATGATGACGCGGCCACGGATCTGCCGCGGGTCCAGCGTACGCGCCAAGTCGAACAAGGCGATCGGGCCTTCGTACTCGTCGCCGTGATTGCCACCGCTCAGCAGCGCCGTCGGTCCGGCCCCGTTCCGTATGACCGCGATCGGGATCATCACCGACCCCCAGGCGGACTAATCGCGGCTATACGGCAAGCGCAAAAACCCATGCTGCACGCCGTCAGCGGCGAAATCCACCGTCGGCACGATTGCTGATTCCGAAGCCATATCCGGCACGCCTTCAGCTTTTCACGAACAGTCGGCGTGGCACGTTCGCCAGGCATTCAACGCCGGACTCGGTGATCAGGATGCTCTCGGTGATTTCAAGCCCCATTGTCTCCAGCCATAGCCCGGTCATGAAGTGGAATGTCATGCCGGGTTGCAGCTCGGTGCGGTCACCGGATCGCAAGCTCATCGTCCGCTCGCCCCAGTCCGGCGGATAGCTCAATCCGATCGAATAACCGGTGCGGTTATCCTTGATGATGTCGTAACGCTTCAGGACCGCGAAGAAGGCACTGGCAATATCCTCGCACGTGTTGCCCGGCCGCGCCGCCGCGAGCCCCGCCTCCATTCCCTCCAGCACCGCCTTTTCGGCATTCAGGAACGCCGGAGTGGGGGTTCCGAGAAATACGGTACGAGAAACGGGACAATGATACCGCCGGTAACAGCCGGCGATTTCGAAGAACGTGCCTTCACCGCGGAGCAGTGGGCGATCATCCCATGTCAGATGCGATGCCGATGCCTCCTCGCCGGACGGGAGCAGGGGAACGATTGCCGGATAGTCGCCACCGTAATCGGCAACACCACGAATTCCGGCATCGTAAATCTCGGCCACGAGGTCGCATTTGCGCATGCCGGGCTCGATCCGCTCCAGGATCCGCTGGTGCATCGCCTCGACGATGCGGGCAGCGCGGCGCATGTATTCGAGTTCCTGCGCGCTTTTCACGGCACGCTGCCAGTTCACCAGACCGGTAGCGTCGATGAAACCGCGCATTCGGCAGGTTGCGCTGCAAGGATGCAAAGGCCGCGGCGGAGAACCAGTAATTGTCCATCTCCACGCCAACCGAAAGCTTGCTCCAGCCGCGTTCTTCGATCAGGCGCGACAGCACATCCATCGGGTGACGTTCCGGCGATTGCACGTAATGGTCGGGGTAGCCGACGATATTATCGTGCTGGAGATAGCTGGTGCGCTTCGCTCCGTTCGCGTCCTGACCACGCCCGAACCAGATCGGCTGGCCGTCCGGCGGCACCAGCACACATTGATGCACATAAAACGACCAGCCATCGTAACCGGTGAGCCAGGCCATGTTGGACGGATCGCTGGACACCAGCAGGTCGATGCCGGAACGCTCCATGGCGGCGCGGGTCTTGGCGAGCCGCTGATCGTATTCCGTCAGCGCGAAAGGCAACCTGGGAGCAGTCATCAGGCCTCCTCGATGGTCATTGTCATGCACGCCGACCGGCACCGATCGGTGAGCTACGTTCGTCATTCCCGCGAGGTTCGTCATTCCCGCGAAGGCGGGAAGCCAGGCAAACCCTCGGAATTTCGCGGGCTCTCGCCTGGATGCCCGGTTTCGCGGACATGACGGATTCTCAAAGTTTTCGTTCTCGTAGCTTGGTATAACTCGTAGCAGGACCATGTCAATGGACTTATTGTCCCATTACATTATTAATCGCGGCCCCAAACCTACGCGATCAGCCCCGTGTCGTTTAACGGCGGAACCTGCGAAAACGTCGCGCTGATCGTCTCCAGGGCACCACGCAGCCTCTCGTGCGAGTAGCGTCCACCGACGCAAATACGGATGCCATTGCCGGGCGGTCCGCCGCCGACCACGAACGGATCAGAAGCGGTCACGGCGATGCCCCGCGACGCCAATTCCCGCACCAGCGCTTCCTCCGTCCAGCGCGCGGGAACACGCAGCCAGGCACTCAGCGAGCATTCATGCCCACCGGCGATGAATGGGCGCAGCACGTCATGGACGATGGCCTGGCGCGCGCGCATCTCGACGCGCTGCAATCGAACCAGCTCGTCGGCGGTGCCCGACCCGATCCAGCGCGCCGCCATTTCCGCCATCGCCGGTACGCCGCTCCAACTGGTGGCGCGTAGGATGCTCGCGGCCCGGATGGTGAATTGCGGCGGCACGACAAGGTAGCCCGTGCGCAGCCCGGTCATGACGGACTTGGTGAAACTGGTTGCAAAAAATCCCAAATCCGGCAGCATGCCCGTTATGGACGGCAGCGTTTCCGTGAACAGTGGCTTATAGACCTCATCCTCGATGACATAGATGCCGTGCCGGCGGGCAATCGCCGCGATCCGCTCGCGCCGTTCGCCGCTCGCCACATGGCTGGTCGGATTGCCGAGCGTCGGGATCAGCACCAGCGCGGTCACATCCGCCCCGGCGCAAGCGGCGTCGAACGCCTCTGGCAGGATGCCCTCCTGGTCGGTCGCCAGCCCGCGCAAGGTGAAACCCAACAGGTTGGCCAACCCGATCACCCCGTGGTCCGTCAGGGTTTCCGTCAGCACCAGGTCGCCCGGTCGCACTACGGTCGCCAGCGCCAGAAAAACGGCGTGCGCCGCGCCATTGGTGATCAGGATCCGCTCCGGCTTGGCCGCCACTCCCAAGCCGGCCAGCCAAATCCGCGCCATCTCCCGGTGGCGGTCGAGCCCCGCCACCGGCCGGCAGGGCCGCATCCAAACGCTGTTATCGCTGTCGGCAAATTCCGCCATCAGCGCGCGCGCCGCCTGTTCATGCGCATCGAGGTAAGCGGCGCGGACGATCGAAAGATCGAGCAGGCTGTCATGATTGCGGTCCAGAATGAACCGGTCCGCTTGTTCCGTGATCCGGGTCCGCACGAACGTGCCGCGGCCGACCTCGCTGCGGAGATAGCCGCGGCGCTCGGCCTCCTTGTAGCTGAAGCTCACTGTTTGAACCGAGACACCAAGCCGATGCGCCAGGTCGCGATGGGTCGGCAACTGGGCTCCCGGGGCCAGCGTGCCCCGGTCAATGTCGGTGATAATCCCCTCCGTCAGCAGCTTGTGCTTGGTCTGCCCATGCCGATGGGAAGGCAGTGACGGGGTCCAGTCAGTCGCGGCGGATTGCGGATCGGACTCTCGGAGGCGTCGCACGTTGATCATCCAGTACAGACAGTGACCTGTACTGGCACAATATGGGCACGCTGGTCAGCAAGCAATCAGTCGGCGGCGTTATCGGTCACGCGGCACACCGGTAGCGTTCGATCCCAAGGCCGCCGCTGGTGTCGATTTCCGGCTTTTTGCCGGCCACGATATCGGCGAGCACGCGTCCCGAACCGCAGCTCACGGTCCAGCCGAGCGTCCCGTGACCCGTATTCAAATACAGGTTCGTATACCTGGCTCGGCCGATCACCGGCGGTCCGTCCGGAGTCATCGGTCGCAGCCCGCACCAGAAGCTCGCGCGTCCGAGGTCGCCGCCCCGCGGGTAGAGGTCACTGACGACATGCTCCAGCGTCGCGCGGCGCGCCGGCCGCAGCGTCGTGTTGTACCCATCAAGTTCGGCCATGCCGCCGACGCGAATGCGGTCCCCCAGGCGGGTGATCGCCACTTTGTGGGTCTCATCCATGACGGTGGATTCGGGCGCGCCGGCAGGATCGGTGACCGGCAACGTGATCGAATATCCCTTCACCGGGTAAACCGGCATGTCGATGCCAATGCCGCGCAACAGCCGCGGCGAATAGCTGCCGAGCGCAACGACATAGGCATCTCCGGTAACATCGCCGCTTTCGATCAGCATGCCATCGGTGACACCGGTCAGAACGGTAGGTCTCGCCATAGGTCCGTTTTGCCTCCTCACCGAACCAATCGAGAAGGCTTGCGGCATATTCGATCTCGCTCAGCGACTCGCTCAGCGGCTTGCCCTGCTCCAGGGTCATGATCCGGGCGAGATCCGATTTGTGGCAAAGCATCGCTTCGGCGCAGCTGCGAAGAATGGCCGCTCGCTCTTTCGCCGGCGTGTTGCGCCAGGCGGGGAACGCGCTCTCAGCGGCTTCGACGGCGCGTACCGCGTCAGCCCTTCCCATATCGGGCACCGAGCCGATCAGCGTGCCGTCCGCCGGGTCGAAAACCGCCAGCCGGCGACCGTCGGCCGCATCGGCCCAGACGCCACCGATATATGCCTGGTCGCGCATCAACTCCGGCCGCCGCAGGCCGTCGCGTCGCGGGGTGGCCAGACTGTCGGTTGCGCGTTGGACGACGCCGCTACAAGCTGCTCCTTGCCCGTAAACACTTCCGTCCATGATCAGTGTCCCTGCCGCGCTGCGGAGGAAATCTGCATCCAGAACCGCTGCAGATTTGACGGAACAAGGAGGTGGCCACAGGAGACCCGACGGTTTTACGGTGGCTCCGTCGCAGAGTCTTCGGCTGCGGCCAAAACCGCCGCGGCAAGCCCGGCCGGATCGCTTTTCACTGCCTTGGTGACCACGTAGGTGAAATAGCGACTGATGCCGATGTCGGCTTCCAGCAGTCGCTCTATCAATTTTTGATATGCTGTCATATCAGTCGCGGCGATCGTCAGCAGATAGTCGATGCCGCGCCGATCGCGTCGCAGTGAACGATCTCTGGAATTGCCCGCACGGCCCGCTCGAACCGGCCGAAGTCACTGGCCTCGTGATGCTTCAGCGTGACCTCCACATGCACCACCAGCGGGGTCCCGAGATGATCGAGCGCAAGCTCCGCGTGATACCCCTTGATGACCCCGGCTTGCTCAAGCCGCTTCCAACGCTCGAGACAGGCACTTGGCGAAAGATGAACCCGCGCCGCGAGTGCCTGGTTGGTTATGCGGCCTTCGCGCGCCACGACGCGCAACAGCCGGCGATCCCGGGCGTCGAGCGTCAATGCCATGGCACGGTTCTTCTCAAGCCCGCGATGATCGTCATCCCAGCACGCTCCCGACAGATTCCTCGGGCGCGGAGTTGTCATCGGAAATTAGCCGACGATGCAGGTGCATATCGATATTTCGCCCGGACATGACGATCGCGGCAGGCCCGCGTGGCACGAACTTGTCGGTCAGCAGCGCCCCGATGCCAACCGCGCCGCCGCCTTCAACGATCTCCTTCTCATGCCAGTACGCATGCGATATCGCGGCGGCGATCTCCGCTTCCTCGAGCAGCACGATGCCATCCACCAGGTCATGAACCATGCGGAAGGTCCAGCGATTGCCCAGACCGATTCCGCCTGCAAGCGAATCAGCAAGCGTCGCTGATTCCGCGATCTCGATCGGATGGCCGGCTCGCTGGCTGGCATGCATTGCCGCCCCCCGGCTCATGCTGATCCCGATCACCTCGACTTTGGGATTGATCGTCTTGACGGCCAGCGCAATGCCGGCGATCAAGCCGCCGCCGGAGAGTGGTACCAGCACGGTGGAAACCTCAGGAAATTCCTCCATCAGCTCCAATCCGATCGTGCCTTGGCCGGCGATGATATCGGGGTGATCGAACGGTGACAGCTCGGTCAGCCCTGTTTCGGTCACCAGCCGGTCCACTTCGCTCTGCGCGTCGTCCTGGGACTGCCCGACGACATGCACATCCGCCCCGAGCCCACGGATCGCCTCGACCTTGTTGCTGGGAACCTGATGCGAAATGCAAATTGCACAGCGCACGCCCAATAGACGCGCAGCGTAGGCAAGGGCGCGCCCATGATTGCCGGTGGATGCGGCCACAACACCACGTTTGGCTACGTCCTCAGGAAGCGTCAATAATGCATTGGTGGCTCCGCGAAGCTTGAAGCTGCCAGTGGTTTGCCGTTGCTCCAGCTTCAACTTGACGGTGCTGCCGACACGCTCCGACAGACTCGGAGACTCGACCAGAGGCGTGCGTCTCACCCGGCCGGCGATACGTCGCTGTGCCAGAAAAAGATCGGCCAGGGTGATGTGCTGTCCCGCCATGTCTCTACTCCCGCTGCAGTGCGGCAGCCAGCCGCCCTGACTGCCCTTGCTGAGCTGCTGGTCGGCAGCGCCAAACGATAAAGTCGCGAGATTATACCAGACGGGTTGAGGGGGACCCATTCCCGCGCATGCGTCGCGCATGCGGGAATTCAGCCAATCCCCCGGGATTTCGCGGGCGCTCGCCTGGTGCCCGCTTCGCGGGCATGACGGGTCTAGAGTTTTCCGTCCGCGCGGGTTGGTATGATCGTCATCGGGAAACGAGGAGCCTGCGTTCGAGTGCGCGGGCGTAGGCGGTGAGCGGAGAACACAGAACAAAGTAGATCAAAGCGACGAGGCCATAAACGACGAATGGGCGGAAGGTCGCGTTGCTGATGATCTCGCCCGTGCGCGTAAGCTCGCGAAACCCGACGATCGAGGCCACTGCGGTCGCCTTCAGCAGCTGCACGAGGAACCCCACCGTTGGAGGAATGGCGATGCGCAACGCCTGCGGCAGGATGACCAGCCGTAGCTGCGCGAGCCGCCGCAGGCCGAGGCTCGCGCCCGCATCCCATTGGCCTGGCGGAATCGCCTGCACCGAGCCGCGCCATATCTCGCCGAGATAAGCGCTGGCGTACAGCGTCAGGCCGACCGCCGCCGCAAGCCAGGCTGACACGTCGATGCCGAGCAGCGGCAGGCCGAAAAAAACCAGGAACAGCTGCATCAGAAGCGGCGTACCCTGGAACAGGTCGATATAGAGTTTGGCCGCCTGGACGGCGCGTCTGGAGTGGCTCACCCGCAGCAGCGTCAGCCCCAGCCCCGCCACGCCGCCGCACGCGAAGGCGATGGCGGCCAGCGCCAATGTCCAGCGTGTCGCGAGGATCAGATTCCAGGCGATTGTGCTTAGTGGAAAGTCGGTCATACGGGCCGACCTGGCATCAAGCGGCGGCCGGCCAGCATGAGCAGGCGTCGCGTGGCGACCGCCAGCAGCAGATAGACCAGAGTGATTCCGACATAGGTCTGGAACGCGCGGAAGTTGCGTGACTGGATGAAGTCGGCGGCGTAGGTCAGGTCGCGCACTGCGATCGTGGAGACCACCGCAGATTCCAGCAGCATGATCACGACCTGGCTCACCAGCGCTGGATAGACCGCGGCAATGCCCTGCGGCAGCACGATCAGCCGGAACACCGCGAAACCGCGCAGTCCAAGCGAGCGGCCCGCTTCGTACTGGCCGGGGGCGATGGAATCGATCCCCGCACGTACCACCTCCGTCGCGTAGGCGGCCAGGTTGAGTGTCATTGCCAGCGCGGCGGCCTCGAACGCAGTCAGTCGCGGTCCGACGACTGGAAGGGCGAAGTAGATGAAGAAGAGCTGGACCAGAAACGGTGTGTTACGAACCAGCTCCACGTAGGCGACGACGGCCAGGCGCCCCGCCGCAAACCTGCCACGCCGGAGCAAGGCGGCTCCGATCGCAAGCCCGACCCCGGCGGTACCGGCGATGGCAGCCAGCCCGATGGTTGTCGCCGCACCGTGCAAGAGCAGCACGAGGTCATCCATGAGCGAGCGTCCGGCTCCTCATCGGCAACACAAGAGAGCGTCAGAAGCCGGCCGGCAGCGGCTGATGCAGCCACTTCTCCGCGATCGCATTCAGCGAGCCGTCCTGTTTCATCTTGGTGATCGCATCATCGAGCGCCTGCTTGAGCCGTGGCTCGTTCTTGTTGAGCCCGATATGGTCGGGCGAGCTGAGTAGCTGGAACTTCTCGCGCGGCTCGACCGCCGGATGACGCGCCATGATGTTGGCACCTACATCGTTGCCGACCACGATCAGCTGGACCTGACCCGCGAGGAAGGCGGCGATCACGCTGTTATAGTCGTCGAAGCGCTCGATGTCGGTGCCCGGGGGAGCCGCGCGTGTCAGCTCAGTGTCTTCCAGCGTGCCCTTGTTGACGCCAACGGACTTGCCCTTCAGGTCTGCCGGCGCGCTGACCGCGACGTTGGCCGGGCCGAGCACAGCGATGTAGTACGGCGCATAGGCGACCGTAAAGTCGATCACCTTGGCACGCTCGTCGCTATAGCCGACGCTCATCAGCAGATCGACCTTATGCTCGGTCAATGTCGGGATACGGTTCTGGCCGGTGATCCCGACCGGCTGAAGTTTCACGTCGAGCACCTGGGCCAGCCGGTTGGCGACATCGACATCGTAGCCCTGCATCGACATATCGGCGCCGGCGGAGGAGAACGGCGGAAAGTCCTCGAAAATGCCGGCCTTCAGAACCCCCGCCTTGTGGATGTCATCGAGCGCGTCGGCGCGAGCACGCCCGGCGCAGAACGCACCCGCAAGGAGGAGCGAGGCAAGCAGGACAGGCCGCACAGCGATCGCATATCTCATCATCATCTCCTTCGGGAAGGTTGCGTGGTCGGAATCAGGATGCCGAGGACGCAGCGGCGCTCGGCACGAGAATACAGCCCTCAGCCGGGAAGCTCGCGAGAATGGACTGCCCCGGACTGAACGCGGCGCGGGCGCGGTTGGGCTCGACCGCCAAAAGGACGCGACCGCTGGAAAGTTCGAACAGGACATGCCGGGCTGCGCCGAGAATAACCACCTCACGCACCTCGCCGTGGACGATGTTGCGCCCCGGCTGCGGCTCGGTCGGCGTGTCGGGAAGCAGGTCGATGCTTTCCGGGCGGACGCATGGCGAGCACACCAGCGCCTCCAAGAAGCCGACGACGCGTGAGGTTCGACGTCATGGGGAATCTCCTCCGACGCAGGGTAGCCGCCGTGTCCTCGCTTGCGAAAGCTAGCAGCGACCTGCGCGGCATTGCCAAACAATCCGGAAAGGCACCGACAAATCACCTGGCAATTCACCGATGCGCCCTTCCGGGTCGGCCGAAGTGAGGCGGGTGGCTGATTGAGAGCAGGCGCCGTCCCGACACTCACGCCACCGATCGGGCCAGAATACCGCTCCTCCCGCCCGCCCGGCACCCACTGATGCGGTGGACGGCTCCTACAGCGGCATCTGTGTGCAAATTGCCAGGTGTTTGGTCACCGGGCTGTCGCTGGAATCCCGCTGCGAGCCTGTGAGGAAATCGGTTTGCCCGTCGGAAACCGTTCAGCAGCCAAAGATCTGAAGGCCGATACCTGCACGATATTGCCCTGGGTCAGCGCCATCGCGACAGAAAAATCCAGCACCGCGACGGCGGCATTGCATTCTAATTCTATCACACAAAACCTTGCGCAGGAATGACGGGGAACGGGTCGGCGCGGCCAGCAGCTCGCGATACGCTTCTGAGGCGTATTGGGCGGATTCAGGATCCGTGTGACCCCCGAGGGGGCCACAGTGGCGCGGAGCCAGATGGTTCAGGCGGCAGCCTCTTGCCCGGCCGAGGACGCCTTGCGCAGCAGCGGCAGCACCTCGGCGCCGAAGCGCTCGATCGAGCGAAGTGCCTGCCGTAACGGGATTCCCGCCGGCCACATGAAGCAACTGAGGTCGGTTATCCCGACCGCGCGGATCTCGGCAGCCATACGCTCCGCAACGGTTTCGGCATCGCCGACCGGCAGCGCCGCCTCGATCGCTTCCAGAGTAGGCTCACCCTCGAAGGGCAGGTCCGCGATCCGGTGGCCATCCAGGACCTGCCGCCCGTGGCGCATGTGATTGGCGCAGCGGCCGGCATAACGGATGCCCTCTGCCACGCGGCGAATTTCCTGTCGGCTGTCGGAGACGAATACGTAGCGCTGCGCGGCGAAGCGCCCGCCGGGAAAGCCGATCCCACGCGCCCGATAGAGATCGGCGACATGGTCCCGCATCGTCACTAGCGCGTGCGCATCGCCCCATCCCACGGTGCAGAACGGTATCGCGCGCCGCTTGATAGCGTAGTCGATCACCTCGGGCGCAAAGGAGGTAAAGAAGGTCTCGATCGCGCGGGGCTCGAACAGGGGTATCGCCTGCGGAACGTCCGGGATGCGGTAATGCGTGCCGGAGAAGCCGAGCCGTCCGGCGGAGAGCGCCCGGTCGATGATCCTCCAGATCTCCACGGTTCGGGTCTGCCGCTCCGCCAGATCGGCCCCGAACGCGTCGAACTCGAAGCGCTGATAGCCCGAGCCCATGCCCAACACCGCACGGCCATGGCTGAGCTGGTCCACCAGCGCCAGCTCCTCGGCGAGCCGGATGGGATTGTAGAGCGGCGCCACGATGACGGCAGGACCGAGGCCGATCCGCGATGTTTCGCGGGACGCGGCGGCGGCCATCATCAATGGCGACGGACACAGGCTGTAGTTGGAGAAATGATGCTCGGCGAACCAGGCGATGTCGAAGCCGAGCGATTCCACCAGCTTCACGCATTCAATGGTGCCGTCCACGACTTCGGATGGGGCGATGCCGTGCTCGTTCATCAGGTTGAACAGGCCGAACCGCATGCGGCGTCCTCCGGATCACATATCGGTCCATATTATCGTTATCTGATAAGCAGGGTCAACCGGCCGTGCGCCTCAAATCCCCACAATCACCTCGCCGCCATTCGGGCTGAGCACCTGCCCGGTGATGAAATCCGCCGCCGAAGAGGCGAGAAACGCCACCGCATAGGAAACCTCCCGTGATTCGGCGTAGCGGCCGAGCGGCACGCGGGCGACTTTCCCCGCCATGCGCTTTTCGATGTCCGGTTGGCTGAGCACCATCTCGGTCAGCACGCCGCCTGGCGCGACCGCGTTGACGTGGATGTTCCAGGGCGCGAGTTCCCTCGCCCAGGCCTTGGTCAGCCCGAGCAGCGCGGCCTTGGCGCCGCAATAGGGCGACGCGTAATGGTGCCCGACCATGCCCCAGATCGAGGAGATATTGACGATCTTGCCGCGGCGGCGCTGCTTCATGCCTGGTACCACGGCCTGGGTGGCAAAGAAGCTGCCCTTCACATGCACCGCGAAGGTGCGGTCGAAATCCGCCTCGGTGGTTTCCTCCAGCGTCGGCTCACCGCCGATGCCGGCATTGTTCACCAGGACGTCGATAGAACCGAGCGCACGCTCGGCCGCCTGCAGCGCGTGCATGATCGCGGTGCGGTCGGCGACGTCGCAGACGGCGACATGGGCGGTGCCGCCGGCGGCGCGCACCTGTTCGGCGGTGGCCTGCGCGGCATCGGCGACGATGTCCTGAACCACGATGGCGGCGCCCCGCTCCGCCAGCAGCAGAGCGTGCGCGCGGCCCATCCCGGCGCCCGCTCCTGTTATAGCCGCAACCCGACCGGCAAAATCCTGCATTGTCCCTCCACGTCGTTCTCAGAAACCGACCAGGGTCTTGCCGCCGTTCGGCGCGATCACCTGGCCGGTGATGAAAGAAGCTTCGTCGGAAACCAGAAACGCCACCGTCTCGGCGAGCTCCTCCGGCTGAGCCCAGCGCTGCAGCGGAACCTGACTGGCTTCCTCGCGCACGCCGGCCTCGCCGATCGTCTGCAGCACCATGGCGCTCCATACGCCGCCCGGCGCCAGCGCATTGACGGTGATCGCGTGCGGCGCCAGCTCCTTCGCCCAGGCCTTGGTGAGACCCAGGATCGCGCCTTTCGCGGCGATATAGTCGGACGCGAGATGATGGCCCGCCATCGCCCAGCGCGACGAGACGTTCACGATACGGCCGGCACCGACACGCTTCAGGTAGGGCAGTACCGCCTGCGTCGCGAAGAACGTGCCCTTCACATGCACGCCCAGCATGCGATCCAGCGCCGCTTCGTCGATCTCCTCCAGCGCGCGATCGATGCCGATGCCGGCGTTGTTGACCAGGATATCGATGCGCCCGAATGCCGAGGCAGCAGATGCGACCATCGGTGCATGTGTCGCGGTATCGGCAATGTCGGACACCACGGCCAGTGCCTGACCGCCAGCGTCCGTGATGCGGTGGACGGTCTCGGCCGCACCGTCTTTATCGATATCCTGCACCACGACGCGGGCGCCCAGCGACGCCAGCTTCACGGCGTGGGCGCGCCCCATCCCGGAGCCCGCACCGGTGATGATCGCAACGCGTCCCGCAAGCGAACTGGTCATGGCTCAGCCCTCCGCGACCAGGCGGACGGACTGGGTGAGCCAGCCGACCGGCACGACGTCGCCGGTCGTGAAGACGGCGTGCCCGACGGCGGATGGTTCGCGCGCCAGCAGCAGCGGCCCCGCATCGAGCCGGACCCGGTAACGGATACTTCCCGCCATATAGACGATCTCCTCGATGGTGCCGCGAAAGCTGTTGTCGGCGCGCTGCGCCGCCTCGCCCAGCAGCACATTCTCCGGGCGCACCAGCAGGGCCGCCGCCGTACCGCGCGACACGCTTTTTGCTCCGCTGGGCATCGGTGCGACGGAGCGGATCGCGACGGCAAACCCATCCGAGGTTGTGGCCCGCCATCCCCCCTGCCCGTCCGGTTCCAGCGCGCCGATCTCCAGCAGGTTCGCCTCGCCCAGGAAGCTGGCGACGAAGCGATTCTCCGGCAGTTCGTAGAGCTGACGCGGCGGTCCGGATTGCTCGATCCGTCCGCTGCGCATGATGGCGACCCGGTCCGCCATGCAGGCGGCTTCCTGCTGATCGTGCGTGACATACAGCACGGTGGTGCCGAGTTGCGCCTGGAGCTGCTTGATCTCGTCCTGCATTTCCTCGCGGAGATTCTTGTCGAGCGCGCCGAGCGGCTCGTCCATCAGCAGCAGACCTGGGTCGTAAACCGCAGCGCGTGCCAGCGCGACGCGCTGCTGCTGCCCGCCGGAGAGCTGCGCCGGGCTGCGGTCTTCCATCTCGGCCAGCCGCACCATGGCGAGCATCCGCCGCACGCGCGCGGTGACCTCGCTGCGGCCGAGCCGGCGCATGCGAAGCGGGAAGCCCACATTCTGCGCCACCGTCATGTGCGGGAAGAGCGCGTAATTCTGAAACACCATGCCGATGCCGCGGCGGTAGGGCGGCACGCCGACGATGTCGCGGCCATCGACACGGATGGCGCCCGGTACTGGGCGGGATGAAGCCGGCGGTCATGCCGAGCAGCGTCGATTTCCCCGATCCGCTCGGGCCGATCAGCGCGAAGAACTCGCCCGCCGCGATCTCGATCGTGGTCGGATGGACGGCGACGACATCGCCGAACCGCTTCGACACCGCCTCGAACGACAGGCTGGCGCCCGGGTGCGAGCGCCCGACTTCGACCGCCGTCGGGGCGCGGGCGGAAATGCGGTTCATGCCGGGCGCCCGAAGCCGCGACGGCGGCTCAGCAATGCGCCGACGATCAGCAGGGCAACGGTGAGACAGAGAATGCAGGAGGTCGCGGCGGCGATAATGGGGGTCATCTGATAATTCAACTGTTCCCAGAGCAGACGCGGCAGCGTGCGCGTCGTCGGACTGGTGAGAAACATGGCCAGAATCAGTTCGTCGAAGGAGAAGGTGAAAGCGAAAATGAAACCCACCACCATGGCCGGCCGGATCAGCGGAAACGTCACCCACCAGAAGGTCCGCCACCACGTGGCCCCCAGCGTCATGGCGGCAAGCTCCATGGAGGGTGAGTAGCCGCGCAGGGCGGCGGAGACGGTGACGAACACGAGCGGCGTACAGACGACCGTGTGGCCAAGCAGCACCGCCGGATAGGAGCCGATCAGGCCAAGCCGGACCATGATGGGATAAAGGCCGATCGCCAGAACGATCTGCGGCAGCACCACCGGCGCCAGCATCAGCGCCGAAAGTCCGCGTGCCGCCGGAATGCGCCCGCGCACCAGCGGCACCGCGGCGAGCGTGCCGAACACCGTCGCCAGCAGCGCCACCGGAACGCCGATGATCAGGCTGTTGAGCACCGCGCTCTGGTAATCGATGCTGTCGGCCAGGGCATGGTACCATCGCAGCGAGTATCCCGGCGGCGGAAAGACGAGAAACAACTCCCGGCTGAACGAGATCGGCACGATGATGAGGGTCGGAAGAAACAGATACAGCAGCACCAGGACGGTGAGCGCCACCAGCGCATAGCGGACGACACGCCAGACCAGCGGGCCGGCCGCGTTCATCGTCCCGCACCGAGCAGGTCCGCGCCGCTGGCACGGCGGCTGAGATGGTCGTAGCCGATGTAAAGCAGACAGGTCACGACGAGCAGCACGCTGCTGACCGCCGACGCCATCGGCCAGTTGAGCAGGCGGGACGCCTGCTGCTGGATCAGCACCGCCACCATGATGTGCTGTCCGCCGAGCAGCGCCGGGGTGATGAAGAAGCCCAGGCTCATGATGAAGACCAGCACGCAGCCGGCGCTGAGCCCGGGCATGGTGAGCGGCAGATGGACGTGCCAGAACTGCCGCAGCGGATTGGCGCCGAGCAGCGAGGCGGCACGCAGCAAGGTGTTATCCAGGCCCCACATCGCGCTGAGCACGGGCAGCACCATGAAAGGCAGCATGATGTGCACCATGGCGACCTGCATCCCGACGCCGTCATTGACCAGGCGCAGCGGGGTGCTGATCAGCCCGAGCGACAGCAGCACGTCGTTCAATGCACCGCGGCGCTGGAACACCACCAGCCAGGCGTACGTGCGAATGACCGTGCTGGTCCAGAACGGCACCAGGACCAACCCCAGGCACAGATGCAACCAGTGCCCGCGCAGGCTGCTGATGACCCAGGCCACCGGGTAAGCGAGCAGGAGGCAGAGCAGCGTCACCACCAGCGAGACACGAAACGTGTAGACCAGCACGATCGCGTAGGTCGGATCGGTGACCAGCGCGCGATAATTGGCCAGGGTTACACCGTTGCCGGTGAAACTGGTACCCACCACGCGCAGCAGCGGCCAGACGAACAGCACCAGCAGCATTGCCATCGGCGGGATCAGCCAGATCCGATAGGCGCGGTCCGGCGACCAGGATCTTGCCGGGGGGTCTGTCTGCCGTGGACCTGCGCTTTGTCTGGCCGCCGTCTCGTTGAGTTCGGAACCGGTCAACCCACCAGCCACTTGTTGAACCGGGCGATCAAGGTGCCGCCGTTCTGCGCCCAGTAGTCGAAATTCTGATAGACGGCCGTCTTGCTGTTCTGCGGGGAGTTCGGCAGGCGGTCCTTCTCAGCGTCGGTCAGCAGCGCGAACGTCGCCGGATTGACCGGACCGTAGGGGATCCGGCGGCAGAAGATGGCCTGATTTTCCGGGCGGATGAGATTTGCCAGGAACTGCATGGAATATTTTTTGTTCTTGGCGCCCTTGGGAATGATCATGGCGTCAGCGACATACAGCGCGTGATCGAAAGTCAGGTTGACCGGCGCGCCATCCTGTATCGGCTTGGCGAGCCGTCCGTTCCATACCGCGCCGACATCGGCGTCGCCGCCGAGCAGGAGTTGTGCGCCCTGAGCGCCTGAATCCCACCAGGAGAGATTGCTTTTGATCGCATCGAGTTTGGCGAAGGCCTTGTCCACGTCGATCGGATAGAGGCTTTCGCGCGACTGGCCGGCGCCCATCGCCGCCACTTCCAGCGTCTGCGGCGCCGCCTTCCACAGGCTGCGCTGACCCGGCTTGGCCTTCACATCGAAGAACTCACCCCAGTCCTTGGGCCGGGTGGCATCGGTGAAGGACTTGGTGTTCCAACCCATCGCATAGGCGGCGATATCGGCGAGCATGTAGTAGGGCTGCGCGGCCTGGGGCAGCAACTGCTTGCGATCGATGACGTCGTAGTCGATGGGTTCCAGCAGCCCGGCCTGGGCGAGGACGGCGGCCTCGGTCGCATCGATGTTGGCGACATCGATGTCCACCGCATTGTTGTCTACCATCGCCTTGATGCGGGCAGCGTCGAAATAGGGGGCGCCCAGTATCTTGATGCCGGTCTGCTTGGTGAAGGTCTCGAAATAGGCGGCGCGATATGCGTCTTCCAGCGCGCCGCCGGAATTCGGGACGGTCATGGTCGCCGGCTGGGCACGGGCGATCACGGGCATCCCAATGGGCATCCCAAGTCCTGCCGCGCCGGCGGCGGCGATCACGCCGCGCCGGGTGATGCGACCCGGGGCATTCCTTGCGTCGATGTGCCGTTCACTGCTCATCATGATTCCTCCCTGGTGGTTCGCCGCGGCGGTGCGGATGGCGGCGCAAGGCTGGCTCACGCGATCAAGCCATCAATACGCCACCGCTGGCAATCACGGTCTCTCCGGTTATGTGGCGGTTTCTCGGGCTGGCCAGAAAGTAGATGACCTCGGCAATGTCGGCGGGTGCGGCGACACGCCCGAGCGGCGAGTTGCGGGCCAGGTCGTCGTAGATCCCAAGACGGCGCAACTGCGGGGTGTCGATAGCCGATGGGGAGACGGCGTTGACCAGGATGCCGTCGCCGGCCAGTTCTTCCGCGAACGACTTGGTGAAACTTATGACGCCGGCCTTGGAGGCGGCGTAGTGGGCATTCTTCGCGTACGGGATATAGGCGTCGATCGAAGCGACCGAAACGATGCGGCCGGAGCGGCGCTGCTGCATGTGACGGGCGGCGGCCACGCTCATGTGGAACATGCCGCGCAGATTGACGTCGAACGTGCTGTCCCAGTCGTCGTCGTCGATCTCCAGCAGCGGCTTGCGGGGATAGACGCCGGCGTTGTTGATGAGCACATCGACATGGCCGAGGCGCGCCTGCGCGGCGTTGAACGAAGCCTGCGCGCCGGGACGCCGGCGGATATCGCCGATGACGCAGACCGGGGCGGAGCCGATGGCGGCGAGCCGGGTGGCGGCGGCATCCAGCGCGGCGCCATCGAGGTCGATCAGGGCGACGGCAGCACCGCGGGTGGTGAACAACTCGGCGATGGCGAGGCCGAGCCCCTGTGCGCCACCGGTGACGGCCACTGTCTGGCCGGCCATTTCCATCGCCGCTGCCGATCCGCTCATGATATCCTCTTGGCTGCCGTCTTGCCGGGGCACCGAGCGGCCCCACTTGATAGCGGATATCGTTATTTAATACTGGAGGTGCTGGCAAGGGCCCTTTTGTCGCCGCCGGCCAGCGCGCTAGAAGATCAGAATTTCAGGAACGTTCATGTGGTGAGACAAAATTCGGCAAGGTCGGCTGGCAGCCCGTCCCGGCCGGCTCGCGGGCGTGCCGCGCCGGCGCCGCGCCAGCGATCTGGCGGCGAGGCGGAGGGTGCGGCGCGCGCGGGGGCCAGTCCGTTGCAGGTCGGCACGCTGCACAAGGCATACCGCATCCTCGACCTGTACAACGAAAGCTCGGAGAGCTTCTCCTTTTCCGAGATCGTCGGCTTCACCGGACTGGAAAAGAGTTCGGTGCAGCGGCTGCTGTCATCGCTGGTGCAGCTCGGCCTGATGCGCAAGCACGAGCGCTACAAGCGCTACAGCCTGTCGCCGCGCTTCATTTCGTTCGCCGTGTCGTTCTGCCTGTCTGATCCGCTGCTGCATGCCGCGGCGCTGCATCTGGAGCCGCTGGCGCGGCAGACGACGGAGGCGGTGAGCGTCGGGCTGATGGACGGCGTGCACGTGTTCTATGTCACGCGCATCGTGGCTGGCACGCACCTGCCGGGGGCGTTGGCAACACGTTCGTTCACAATTCTGCCGGTGCGCCAATATGCCTACTGCACCGCGACCGGCCGGGCGATCATGTCGCGTCTGCCGGAGGCCGATATCGATCGTATCCTGGCAGCGTCCCCGCGGCGGAAATTCACCGAGCTGACGGTCATCGAGCCGGCCGCCGTCAAGCGGATGCTGCCGGAATTCCGCGCGACCGGACTCGCCTGGCAGGATGGCGAGGTGCTCGACGATGAGCTGGGGCTGGCGGCACCGATCCTTGGTGACAATAATTTTCCGGTGGGGGCGGTGGTGATGTCGATCAAGAAGGTGAACTGGGACCTGGATGGCGCGCGCAAGAAGTTCGGCAGCATGATCCAGCTTGCGGCACGGAACATGTCCAGCGGGTCGCTGGCGGCGCTGCGGACGCCCGACGGTCTGACCCGCCGATCGCCCGCGTAACATGTGGGAGCGGGTTGCTTTCAGAGCGTGATCGCTTGAGGCTGACGGTCGGAAAGCGTGAATCACGCTCTCGAACAATGAATTTTAGAGCTTGAGCGCTTCATCTTGAAGCGATCACGCTCTAAGGGGGGGCTGGGATGACGCTCGCGCGGCATGAGGCGGTGGTGATCGGGGCGGGAGTCGCCGGGCTGTCGACGGCGCTGTATTTGCGGCGCGCTGGGATGAATGTGGCGGTGCTCGATCCGCTGCCGCCGGCGGGCGGGGCGTCGTTCGGCAATGCGGGGCTGCTCAGTCCGGAGACGGCGGTGCCGATCGCGCTGCCGGGCATGCTGGCGAAGGTGCCTGGGTGGCTGCGCGATCCGCTCGGGCCGCTCTCGCTGCGGCCGAGCTATTTGCCGAAGGCGATGCCGTGGCTGATGCGCTGGATCAAATCGGGGCGGATGGCGCGGGTGCTGGAGATCTCCGACGCGATGCGGGCGCTGCACCGGGAGGCGCTGATCTGCTGGCAGGAGTTGCTGGGGCCGGAGCTGTATCGCGATTTGATTCGGCCGAGCGGCCAGGTGCATGTGTGGGAAAGCGAAGCGGAGACCGCCACCGCGCGGATCGAGCGGCAGTTGCGCGAGCGGCAGGGGATCGAGGCGCAGATGCTCCATGCGGATGATCTGCGGCAGATGTTTCCCGGCATTGCGCGGGAGATCACGCGCGGGCTGCTGGTTCCCGGCAATGGCTTCACCGTCAGTCCGCAGCGCAGCGTGCGTTCATTGGGGGCGCTGTTCGCACAGGAGGGCGGCACGCTGATCAATGAGCGCGTGATGAAACTGGTGCCGGCGGACGGCGGCAAATGGATGGTGATGACCAACACGGCCAACCGCATGGCGGATCATGTGGTGGTGGCGGCGGGGGCGTGGTCGCGGCAGTTGCTCGATCCGCTGGGGATCAAGGTGCCGCTGGAGACCGAGCGCGGCTACCACGCGATGCTGTTCGATCCGGAGATGGTACCGGCGATCCCGATCACCAACAAGACGCGTGGGTTTGCGGTGACGCCGATGGAGGATGGGCTGCGCGTGGCGGGGACGGTGGAAATCGCCGGACTGGATGCGCCGCCGAACGAGGAGCGAGGCGAAAATTCTGGTGCAGCATGTGCGGCGGATGTTCCCGGCGCTGACTGGTACCCAGGTACGGGTACTGGATGGGGTTCCGGCCCTCCACGCCGGACAGCCTGCCCATCCTGGGCAGCGCGAATGGGCGTCCAGGGCTGCATTGCGTGTTTGGGCACGGGCATTTCGGCATGACCGGCGGCCCGCCCAGCGGGCGGCTGGTGGCACGGATGATGACCGGTCAGGCGCCCGGCATCGATCCGATGCCGTATGGTATGCAACGGTTCAATTGAGGCGGGCAGCGCGTCGATGAACCAGCCCCGGCGGCACACCGCAACTGATGGCCTGGCAGCCGCGCTGCTCAGTGCCCTCGCGGTGCGTCAAGTAGCCTTGACCAGCCGCGGATCGTAGCGCCATTCGCGGACCTTCACGGCGGTGATCTGCGCGCTTCCTGAATGCTGTGGGTTGATGAGGACATTGAATTCCTCCGGAACGATCACGGACGGGACGATAAGCACAGCAGATGTGCCCGCGCGTATCCACTCCGTACCGAACTCCATGCTTGTCCGCCCCGCCGGCTCGGCATCCCAGCCGACCGGCAGGCTGGCGGAGGTCGTCATTTGCGCACTTGTCCAAAGCCCGTCCGGGATCGTCACCTCAACCAGGTAACGATTCAGCGGCAGACCGCCGGCGTTCAGGTGGACCACCGTCTCCAAACATGCCAGCGCCCGCGTTTGCGACGTATAGACCGCAGCCATGCCCGCCGCGTTCCAGCGGCCTCCGGTCGCTTTCGCACCGGCCCCTGACAGATCGTCGGCTTCGTAGGTTGGTGCGGCGGTCGCGATGCGCCAGACCGTTTGGCTCAAGCGTACGCCCCGCTCTGAAGCTGCGCGAGCGTCGTGGACACCAGGGCTTGGCCTTCCATGGTATCCATGAGGTCGATCGGCCGCGCGCCGCCCAGAGCGGGGACGGGATCACTGAGCCAGCGTGACATCCATGCGGCGGCATCGAATCCTTCGGGATTGCCGGACTCCTGGACCACCGCCTGCAACTGCCCGACCAGCCTGGCGAAGCCGATGACGCGCTCGCTTTCACCAGGCGAGAGCGCCCGGTCCTGCTTCGCCTTCTTGTTGACGGTGGCGGGCGAGAGCTTCAGGGCCTTGAGAACCGCGCCCTGTCCAATGGCGAATTCCGCGATCATGCGCTTCGCCTCGGTGGCGCGGACGCCGTGCTTGATCATGCTGATGCGCTCGAGTGGCGATGCTCGATAAACCGCGAGGTAGGAAAGTCTTGCCCGCTTGCGCTTGCCCGAGGCTGCGTGCACCGCTTGGGGTGGGGTTCTTGAACGGGACATCTCGCCTGCTCCTTTGAGCAATCAATATGCTCCACAGAGCAAAGGAATCCAAGGTGTCGGCATGGTGCGCCGCGTTGGCGGGCCGGAATACGACATTGACAGCATCCCGAAACGCGGCTGCTCTACGACCCGAAAATCGGGAGAGCACACCAGATGAAACGCCGCACGCTGCTTGCCGGAACGGCGGCCGCACTTGCTACCCCGCTCGCCCGTCCGCATGCGCAGAAGCCGGTGACGGTGAACTGGTGGTACCATTTCGACGATCCAAAGGCCACGCCGGACGAGCTGGTCGCCGCATTCAACAAGGAACATCCGGATATCACGATCCAGCCGCAGAATATTCCGTGGGGCGGCGGAGCCGACTACGACAACCGGATGTACACTTCGATCATTGCCGGCAACGGTCCGGACACGGCGATGGTGAAATTCAACAACCTGGCGCGGCTGATGGAGATGGACGCGCTGGCGCAGATGGATAAGTGGATCGCCGCCTGGCCCGCGCGGTCCGACATTTCCGACGATCTGTGGCGGCTGCACCTGGCCCCGGACGGGCACCGCTATTATCTGCCGCTGCAATATGTCGTGCTGTACCTCTATGTGCGGCTCGACATGCTGGCCAAGCACAACCTTCAGCCGCCGACCAATTTCGACGAATTCCGCAACGTTGCAAAGGCGGTTACCGGCGACAATCAATGGGGGTTCGGACTGCGCGGCGGCGCCGGCGGCCACGACGCCTGGATGCCGTTCGTCTTCGGCACCGGGGCGAAGCCGGTGAAGGGCGGCTTCGTGTCGCCGCCCGCGCTGTCGCAGAACCGCTACTTCATCGACCTTTATCGCACCGACAAGGTCTGCCCGCCCTCGGCGCCGACCGACGGGTTCCTGCAGATCATCAACAACCTCAAGGCGGGCCGCTGCGCGATGGCGGTGCATCACATCAGCACCGCCAACGACCTGGTCGCGGCACTGGGCGACAAGATCACCGCGGTGGTGGTGCCGCGCGGTCCCAACGGCACCGGCTGGGCCACCTATGGTGACGGATCGAACGCCGTGTTCAGCGCCTGCAAGAACCCGGAGGCCGCCTGGACCTGGGTGTCATGGCTGTCCACCGGGCCGAACAACGTGCTGTACAACAAGGCGGCCGGGCAGATGACGGTGACCACCTCCGGCGCGCAGCACTGGACGCTGCACCCCAAGCGATTCGTCGATGCGACGGTGAATTCCTTGCCGATTGCCGGCGTGCTGCCGAATCTGCCGCAGACAGCGGACTTCACGCGCGTCACATGGCCGCAGAACACGCAGAAGGCACTGCTGGGGCAGATCACGCCTGACGCCATGATGCAGTCGTTCGAGAAGCTGTTTTACGGCTGATGCGTCCCGGCGGACGCGCACGCGTCATCGGCCCGTCCGCCACCCCGTGGCTGATGCTCGCCCCGGCAATGATCGCCGCCACGGTGCTGGTGCTGATCCCGGTGGCCGACACGCTCTGGCTGTCACTGCACCAGGTCATCCTGTTCCGTCCGAAGGTACGGCCGTTCATCGGCCTGGCGAATTACACCCATTCGCTGGCCGACCCGGTGTTCTGGGAAAGCCTGTGGCATTCGCTGGTCTGGGTGGTCTGCGCGGTATCGCTGCAATTCGCGCTCGGCCTGATCACGGCGTTGCTGCTGAACCGCAGCTTCGCCTGGCGCGGCCTCGCGCGCACGCTGGTGGTGGTGCCGTGGGCGTTGCCCAGCGTCATTATCGGGCTGATCTGGACCTGGATGCTGGACTTCAACCTCGGCGTGCTGAACCAGATCGGCGTGCGCCTGGGGCTGCTGTCCGCCTCCGTGCCCTGGCTCGCGCAGCCGAGCACCGCGATGGCCGGCGTGATCCTGGCGATCGTCTGGCAAGGATTTCCGTTCTTCACGGTAACGTTGCTGGCCGGCTTGCAGGGCATCCCGGCGGAGCAGTACGAGGCGGCCGCGATCGACGGCGCCAGCGTGCTGGCGAAATTCCGCTACGTCACACTGCCGGGCCTGGCCGCGGTGATGGCGACGGCGCTGCTGCTGCGGATGATCTGGGTGGCCAACTCGCTTGACCTGATCCTGGTGATGACCGGCGGAGGTCCCGGAACCGCCACCCAGACCCTGCCACTGCACGCGTTCCTGACTGCCTGGTCCGGCGGCAATTACGGTGAGGGATCCGCCCTGGCGGTGCTGCTGACCTTGCTGCTGCTGGCCGTGGTCGTGACCTATCTGTGGCGCAGCCGCGACTCATGAAACGCCTGAAGCTCCTGCTGGGCACCGAGCTGCCGGTGGCGCTGATACTGGTGTTCGCACTCGGACCCTGGGTGTGGATGATGCTGTGCTCGGTGCGGCCGGATGCCGAGATCACGCAGTCGCCGATCGCGCTGTGGCCGCACACCCTGACGCTGGTCCACCATATCGAGCTGCTGCGGCGGACCAGCTTCGTGCAGAATTTGCGCGACAGCCTGGTGGTGGCGAGCGGTGCGCTGACGCTGGGGCTGCTGCTGGCGCTGCCGGCGTCCTATGCGTTCTCCCGCTTCCGCTTCCGTGGCCGCGCGACGCTGCGCACCGGGTTCCTGCTGATCAACATGTTCCCCGTTGTCATGCTGATCTTGCCGCTCTTCATCCTGATGCGCGATTTCGGGTTGCTCGACACGTATATCGCGCTGATTGCCGGGCACGCCACGTTCACCCTGCCGTTCGCGATCTGGCTGCTGACCAGCTACATCGACGGTATCCCGCCGGAACTGGACCAGGCGGCGATGACCGACGGAGCGACGCGGATGCAGGCGCTGCGGCTGGTGGTGCTGCCGCTGGCGATGCCGGGCGTGGTGGCGGTCGGCATCTATCTGTTCATCGCGTCCTGGAACGAATATCTGTTCGCGCTGATGCTGGCGGGCCAGCACGTGCGCACAGTCACCGTGGCGTTGCAGTTGTTCATCGGTGAAAACCAGATCCAATGGGGCCTGCTGATGGCCGGCGGCACGCTGGTCGCGCTGCCGGCAACGATCCTGTTCCTGTTCGCGCAACGCCAACTGGTGGGCGGGCTGACCGGCGGTGCGGTGAAAGGATGAGCCGCTTCGTTGCACTCAGTCAGCGCGCGGGTTAGCCTGCGCGCATGTATCGGTTCGACAAGACCCGCCTCGACCTGGTGCGTGAATTTCGCGCCAACCCGTTCGGGGAGCACAGTCCCGACCTGCAATATCTGCTGAATATGATGCGCACCGCCGGCGAGCAGCCGTTTCACGTGCTGTTCGTGGACCAGGAGGGCGAGCGCTGGACCCTCGGCGTCATGCAGCCGGGCCGCCGGGCCGCCCCACGGCGCACCAACATGGTGTTCACCGACCTGAAGGAAGCCGAATGGCACGTGTTCCGCCTGCGCTGGGCGGCACTTGCCGGTGAGGAGTGTCCCATCGCATGACCGCCGTCATGGGCTACGCCGATCAATGGAGCGTCGCGCCCGGCGACACGTTGCATTTCATGGTGAGCTGCCTGGAGACCGACCAGTACCACACGCAACTTGTGCGGCTGAAGCAACCGGATGCCGGCCCGCTGGCCACCCGGTTCGCGCCGGAGCCGATCGATGCGCCCTGCAACGGGCAGCATTCGGGACGCTTCCAGTCGATTCCTGTCGGCTCGCTCGCTGCCGTGCCGCCGCATCCGGCGCTCGCACTCACCGGCAGCATCTCGTTGGTGGCGTACATCATGCCCACCACGCCGGCGAAAGGCCGGCAGGCGATCATGGGCACCTGGAACGATGCCGCCCAGACCGGCTTCGGCCTGGAAATCGATGCCAACGGCACACTGACGTTCCGGCTCGGCGCCGGCCCCGGCCGGACCGCCACCCTGTCCGCCGGCACGCCGCTTCGCACCCGCCAATGGTATTTCGCCGCCGCCTGCTTCGACGCCGCCACCGGCACCATGACGGTCTGGCAGGAACCGATCACCCGCAACGGCTTCCTGCCCGATCCGCCGATCGTCACCACAGCCACGACCTCGGTACGTCCCGCACCTGGCGGCCCGTTGACCTTCGCTGCCTGGAACAACGGCCGGGTGGACGGGCCATCCTGCTGGGGCGGACTCGGTTTCACCTGCCACTATAATGGCCGGATCGACAGCCCGCGCGTGGCGGCCGCAGCGTTGGACCGCGCCGCGATCGGCGCTTTGGCTCAAGCGCCGCTGACCCCGGCGCTGCCCACCCTGGTCGGCGCGTGGGATTTCGGCCGTGACATCCCCACCGATACGATCCGCGATCTCGGCCCCAACCGGCTCGACGGCGTTATCCTCAATCAGCCGACCCGCGCGGTGCCCGGCTGGAACTGGGACGGCCACGAGACATGCTGGCTGCATGCCCCCGACCAGTACGGCGCCATCCATTTCCATGACGACGATCTGCTGGATGCCTGCTGGCAGCCAGACTTCGCGTTCACCATCCCAGACCATCTCCGGTCCGGCATCTACGCCGCCCATCTTACCGCGAAAGATACGGACTTCTGGGTGCCGTTCTTCGTCCGCCCGCCGCGCGGTACAGCCCGCTCAACCGTCGCGTTCCTGGCATCGACCGCGACCTATACGGCCTATCTGAACAATGTCGGCCGCTTCCTGTCGGCGGGGGACGGAATTATTTCGTGGCAGGGTCACCGACCTCGATCACATCGACTGTCTGCTGATCGAACACCCCGAAATGGGGTTGTCGCTCTACGACCGCCATTCGGACGGCACCGGCGTCGCCTACTCCAGCCGGCATCGTCCGGTGCAGAACGTCCGTCCCACCGGCCGGCACTGGAACTTCAACATCGACCTGTTCATCATCGACTGGCTGGAAAAGCTCGGCGGCGACTACGACGTGATCACCGAGGAAGACCTGCACCGCGAAGGCGCCGGCTTGCTCGCGCCGTACCGCGTCGTGTTGACCGGCTCGCACCCCGAATACGATTCGGCGCAGATGCTCGACGCGTTCCAGGCGTATCTGCGCAGCGGCGGACGCCTGATGTACATGGGCGGCAACGGCTTCTACTGGCGCATCGCGCACCACCCGACGCGCCGCGGCGTCATCGAGGTGCGTCGCGCCGAAGGCGGCGTCCGCGCCTGGGACGCCGAACCCGGCGAAGCCTTCCATAGTTTCACCGGAGAATATGGCGGCCTGTGGCGGCGCAACCTTCGCGCCCCGCAGCGCCTGGTGGGCGTCGGCTTCGTCAGCCAGGGCTTCGATGCGTGCAGCTACTTCCGCCGCACCGAAGCCGCCGGCGATCCACGCGTCGCCTGGATGTTTGCCGGCGTTGACGATGAACTACTGGGCAATTTCGGCGTGCTGCAGGACGGCGCCGCCGGGCTGGAGATCGATGCGATCGATCCCCGCCTGGGCACACCGCCCCACGCACTGGTGGTGGCGCGCAGCGAAAACCATTCCAACACCTACGAGCTGGTGGCCGAGGAAGTGCTGGTCCCGCACGGCGCCACCGATGCCATCATCAACCCCAATATCCACGCCGATATCACGTTCTTTGAAACGCCCGACGGCGGCGCGGTGTTCTCCACCGGCTCGATCGCCTATGCCGGCTCGCTGGGATGGAACGGGTTCGACAACAATCTGTTCCGGCTGACGACGAACGTGCTGCGGCGGTTCAACGACCCGGCGCCGTTCGCCCCCGAAAACGGCGCCGCGTAACGCCCGACCGCGCGGACGAAGGGCTCTCAACCCGTCATCCACACCGTCTCGCTCGGCACCGGCCAAAGACGTAGATGGCCGGGACAAGCCCGGCCATGAACGGGGGCGGCAAAACAAGCCCGCCGCTACGCGGACAGCGCCTGCGGCTCGGTTCGCACACGCTTCACCAGCAGCTTGTTCAGCGCATGCACATAGGCCCGCGCAGAGGCGACGATCGTATCCGTATCCGCCCCCTGCCCGTCCACCATCTTGCCGTTCTCTTCCAGCCGCACCGTGGTTCTCGCCTGCGCGTCGGTGCCTTCCGTCACCGCGCCGACCGAGAACAGCACCAGGTTCGCTTCGTGCGGGAAGATTTCGCGGATGGCGCGGAACGTCGCATCGACCGGTCCGTCGCCGGTACTCGCCGCGCGCCTGATCGTGCCGTCGATCTCCAGCTCCAGTTCCGCCCGCTGCGGCGCTTTCGACCCCGCATGCACATCCAGTGACACGAAACGGATGCGCTCATGGTCGCGCATCACCTCGTCATCCACCAGCGCGACGATATCTTCATCGTACACAACCTTCTTGCGATCAGCCACGTCCTTGAACCGCCGGAACGCGACATTCAGCGCATTGTCGCCGACCTCGTATCCCAGCGTCTTCAGCTTGTCGCGGAACGCCGCCCGGCCGGAATGCTTGCCCAGCACCAGCGATGATTTCGTCCAGCCGACGCTCTCCGGGGTCATGATCTCATATGTTGCGGCATTCTTCAGCACGCCGTCCTGATGGATCCCCGCCTCGTGGGCGAACGCGTTGCGGCCGACGATGGCCTTGTTCGGCTGCACATCGAACCCGGTGATGGTGGACAGCAGCTTCGACACTTTCAGCAGGTTGCGGGTCTTGATGCTGTTCCTGAACGGCACCTTGTCGTTGCGGGTGCGCATCGCCATCACCGCCTCTTCCAGCGATGCGTTTCCGGCCCGCTCGCCGATGCCGTTGATGGTGGATTCGATCTGCCGCACGCCGGCGCTGATCGCCGCCAGCGTGTTGGCGACCGCCAGTCCCAGGTCGTTGTGGTTGTGCGTGGACAGCACCACCTTCTCCGCCCCCGGTACCCGTTCCCGGACCATGGTGAAGATCCGCACCATGTCCTCCGGCAGCGCGTAGCCGACCGTGTCGGGGATATTGATGGTGGTCGCGCCGGCCTCGATCGCCGCTTCGACGCAGCGGCACAGAAAGTCCGGATCGGTGCGCGTGCCGTCCTCCGCCGACCACTCCACGTCGTCGGTGTAGCGCCGTGCCAGCCGCACGCTATCGCTGACCGCTTCCAGCACCTGCTCCGGTTCCATGCGCAGCTTGTATTTCATGTGCAACGCGCTGGTGCTGATGAAACTGTGGATGCGCTTGCGCTTCGCGGCACGCACGGCTTCGCCGGCCCGCATGACGTCGTCGCGGCCGGAACGGGCCAGGCCACAGATCACCGGCGTATCGTCGCGTTGGCCGATGCTTTCCGCGATCGCCTTCACGCTCTCGAAATCGCCCGGCGACGCGATCGGGAATCCCGCCTCCATCACGTCGATTCCCAGCTCGGTCAGCGCCTCCGCCATGCGCAGTTTCTCGTTGATGTTCATCGAGAAGCCGGGCGACTGCTCGCCATCACGCAGGGTAGTGTCGAAGATGATAATGCGATCGTCGTCCAGCTTGCCGAAGCTGGGATGGTCGATGCTCATTGGGGTCGGTCCTTGGGAGAGATGAACACGCTCAGCCGGTCAGGGGTCCCCCTGAGCGATGGCCGGCGGTTTAGCGACCCGGCGTGGCGCTCAGGGGCGGCTAAGTCGAAGGAGAAGGCCGAGGGCGATCAGACGCAAGCCACCGCGCGCCGCGAAGCGGGCAGTTCGGCAGGCCATGCGGATGCCACAGCAGAGCATGGGGATGGGTATAGTGGGTTTGACGGCAGGGTGCAACCGGGGTGCGGGCCGCTGACAGGCCGGTGCCGCAGGGATGGCGCCGCCGCCGGCGCCATCCCTGCGTGTCGAACCCGATTACGGGATTGATGATGTTGTGGCGGAACGACGTGGATGGCCGGGACGGGTGCGTTGATGGCCGGGACAAGCCTGGACAAGCCCGGCCATGACGGGTTAGCCGGCCATGACGGGTTAGCCGGTCGTGAGGGATTAGGCCCGCCAGAATATCGCCCGCTAGAATATAGACCGTCCGGCTGCGAGTCCCATTACCAGGAAGATCAGGAACACGACGATAAAGATGAAGAAGAGTACCTTTCGCAATTCCGGCCGCGGTTGCGGCTATGCCGCCAAAGCCGAAGATCGCCGCGATAATGGCGATGACCAGGAACAACAGCGCCAGTCTCAGCATAGGTTGGGTCTCCTGAACAAACCGACCGATCGGTCCGCGGAGAACGGTTCCGCTGGCGGCCCGGTTCGCCACGCCAACAAAAAGTTGAACCGCTTTTCATGATGCCGTGAGGTCAGCGAAAGTCCCGCGTCGGAACCTTGATTCCCGGACCACGGATATCCGGCCCTGCCGGCAACACCGCCTCGTGCTGGCCCAGCCGGCGCAGATCGTCGGAAAAATCGGTCAGATGCTGGGCCACCACGTGAATCACGATCCCCTCCCGCTGCACGCGGCCGCGGCAGGCGAGCATGCCGGCAGTAAGAATCAGGCGCCGCTGCCGCTCGAACAGGCTCGGCCAGACGATCAGGTTGGCGATGCCGGTTTCGTCCTCGATCGTCATGAACAGGACCCCGCGCGCTGAGCCCGGACGCTGACGCACCAATACGATTCCCGGCACCGTCACGGTCTGGCCGTCCCGTGCATGCGCCAGATCGGCACAGGCGATCATGCCGGCACGACGGAACTTCGGGCGGAGGAAAGCGGCCGGATGGCGGCGCAGCGACAGGCCGATGCTGCGATAGTCCTGCACCACTTCGCCGGCCTCGGTCATGCGCGGAAGGGCAGTTGCGGGTTCGATCATTGCCGCCCGTGAGTCAGCGGCGGCGAACAGCGGCAGCGGCTCCGACAGGCCGCGGATCGCCCATACGGCGGCGCGCCGGTCCAGACCCAGCGAACGGAACGCGTCGGCTTCGGCCAGGCGTCCGAGGGCACCGATCGGGACGCCGGCGCGACGATGCAGGTTCTCTAAGTCACGGTAGGGCGTGGCGCCGCGTGCTTTGACGATGCCGGTGCCGTGGTCTTCGGATAAGCCTTTGACCATGCGGAATCCCAGGCGGAGCGCAAGGCCCTCACCCGGATCGCTGCGCGATCCGACCTCTCCCGCAAGCGGGAGAGGTGAAAATGGTGGAGTCTTCTCCATCTCTCCCGTGCTGCGGGAGAGATCGTCGCGTATAGCGCGGCGGCCGAGGGAGGCCGGCTCCAGCGTGCAATCCCATTGCGAGGCATTCACGCAGACCGGCCGCACCTCCACCCCGTGCTCGCGCGCATCGCGTACGATCTGGGCGGGCGCGTAAAACCCCATTGGCTGGCTATTCAACAATGCACAGGCAAATATCTCCGGGATGGTGGCACTTCATCCATGACGAGGCATAGGCGATCAGCGCAAACGACGCCGCGTGGCTTTCCGGAAATCCGTATGAGCCGAATCCTTCGATCTGGGAAAATGTCTTCTCCGCGAATTCCCGCGGATATTTGTTCAACACCATCCCGTCGATCAGTTTCTCCTTGAACTTACTGACACCGCCAGTGTGCTTGAAGGTCGCCATGCTGCGGCGGAGCGCATCGGCCTCGTTCGGCGTGAAACCGGCGCAGACGATCGCCACCTGCATTGCCTGTTCCTGGAACAGCGGCACGCCCAGTGTCTTGCCCAGTACCTTTTTCCAGTTCCGGCGTCAGGCAATCGTGGGGTTCCTTGCCCTCTCGCCGGCGAAGGTACGGGTGCACCATGTCACCCTGGATCGGGCCGGGGCGCACGATCGCCACCTCGATCACCAGGTCATAAAACTCTTTCGGCTTCAGCCGCGGCAGCATCGACATCTGTGCGCGCGATTCGATCTGGAACACGCCCACCGTGTCGGCGCGCTGGATCATCGCGAAGGTCGCCGGATCGTCGGGCGGGATGGTCGAGAGGGTCCGCGGCTCCCTGCCATGCTCCACCAGCAGGTCGAAGGCCCGCCGCATGCAGCCCAGCATGCCCAGGCCGAGCACATCGACCTTCATGAAGCGCAATACGTCGATATCGTCCTTGTCCCACTCGATGACCTGGCGGTTCTTCATCGTCGCCGGCTCGATCGGGACCAGTTCGTCCAGCCGGTCCTGGGTCAGTACGAAGCCGCCCGGATGCTGCGACAGATGTCGAGGAAATCCCATCAGCGTGCGCGCCAGCTCCAGTGTCAGCGCGAGCCTGCGATCCTCCAGGTTCAGCTCGGCAGGGCGGGTCTCTTCCACGCCCTCGTCCGACCAGGCCCAGATCTGCGACGACAGCGCGGCGGTCACGTCTTCCGGCAGGCCCATCGCCTTGCCTACTTCGCGGATGGCGCCGCGTGCCCGATAGCGGATCACCGTGGCGCACAGCGCGGCGCGATCATGGCCGTAGGTTTCGTACACCCACTGGATCACGTCCTCGCGCCGCTCATGCTCGAAATCCACGTCGATATCCGGCGGCTCACGCCGTTCCGCGCTGACGAACCGTTCGAACAGCAGGTTGCTGCGGACGGGATCGATCGCGGTGATCTCCAGCACGTAGCAGACCGCGCTATTGGCGGCGCTGCCGCGGCCCTGGCAGAGAATGCCTCTGGAGCGCGCGTATCGGACGATGTTGTTGACCGTCAGGAAATACGGCGCATAGGCCAGTTCCTCGATCAAGCGCAGCTCGTGGTGAAGCTGCGCCACGACATTGTCCGGCACGCCGCTGGGGTAACGCTGCGCCGCACCGTCCCAGGTCAGGCGTTCCAGCGTCTGCTGCGGGGTCAGCGCCGGGTCTTCCACCTCGGTCGGGTATTGGTAGCGCAGCTCGTCCAGGGAGAAACGGCAGCGCTCGACGATCTCCTGCGTACGGGCGACTGCGTCGGGGTAACGGGCGAACAGCCGCGCCATGTCCGCCGGCGATTTCAGGTGCCGGTCAGTGAAACGCTCTCGCCGGAAGCCGGCGCCATCGATTGTGCATCCCTCGCGGATGCAGGTCAGCACGTCCTGCAGAATGCGCCGTTGCGGCACGTGATACAGCACATCGCCGGTTGCCACGGTGGCAAGCCGGTGCTCGCGCGCCATCTGTGCCAACTGTTCCAGCCGCACCGCGTCATTCGGCCGGCGATGCAGGGTCAGTGCCAGATAGGCGCGGTTGCCGAATATATCGCGCGCCCACGACAGTCGATCTGCAATAGCAGCTCGGCCGTGACCAGGCCGGCCATGACCAGGCCCGCCGTAATCAGGATCATCCGCCAGCAACACCGCCAGCAGCCCGTCCGCATGCGCTGCCAGATCATCCCAGCCAAGGCTGCACGCCCCCTTGCCGGCGCGTCGCTTGCCGATCGTCAGCAGCCGGGTCAGCCGGGAATACGCCGCCCGGTCGGCCGGATAGACCAGCACCGAACCGCTATCCGAGAGATCGAGCCTGCATCCCACCACCAGCCGCACGCCGGTGTCTGCCGCACGCTGGTGTGCGCGCACGATGCCCGCCAGCGAGTTCCGATCGGTAATGCCCAGCGCCGGCAGGCCGAGCATCATTGCCTGCGCGAACAGCTCCTCGATATGTGAGGCCCCGCGCAGGAAGGAATAATTGGTGGTGACCTGAAGCTCGGTGTACTCCGGCGCCATCTCTCGCACGGAGGAAATCAATTGCCCCCCTCCACTTGCATGTGGCACCGTGAATGACTACGGGTGCTGCATATCCGATAATCGATACTGCTGTCCGCCGGGAGAACCTTGGATATATGGGGGTGCTGAAATATCTGAAGGGTGCCGTCTCCAACGTTCATCGCCAGGGGGACCGGCCGGATATTTTCATCTTCGCTACCCCGCGCAGCGGCTCGACCTTCCTGATGGAGCTGCTGGGGGCACAACCGAGGGTCAAAATCCACGACGAACCGCTGACCGTCAATTATCCCGAATCCCGCCGTGAACTTGGCGTTGACACGTGGGAAGCGCTCACCGTCATGCCCGATCGGGAAGCGCATTACTTCCGCTTCTTCGACCGCCTGCGACGCAACAAGATAAAAGAGCTGAACCGGCCACTCTATCGCAAGCATGCCCGCCTGCTGACCAACCGCAACGTGTTCAAGAACATTCACGGCGGCAAGGACATGCTGCCCTGGTTCGCGGAAACGTTCGACGCGCTGATCCTGGCCCTGATCCGGCACCCGATCCCGACCGTACTGTCGCACCAGAAATTTCCTCGCTTGCCGTATTTGCTGCACCAGCCGGCCCACCGTCGCCTGTTCACCGACCGCGAAATCGCGTTCGCCGAGCAGATCATCGCGCACGGCTCGAAGCTGGAGCAGGGCATGGTGGACTGGTCGCTCGAAATGGGCGCCATGTTCCGCAACCTTCCTGCCGATGCCACGGTGATCAGCTACGAGGATCTGACCGTGCATCCGCAGCAAAGCTTCGCTTACCTGCGGCAAAGATTGCAGCTCGACCCGATCGAGGACATTGCCTCCCTGATCGCGCAACCCTCGGTATCCACCGGCCAGTCGGATGACGAGACGCGAAATTTCTTCGCCAACGCCGGCCCGGATGCCGACCGCACCTATCTGATCAGCCGATGGATCCAGCGTATCTCTGCCGATGAGGTCCGGCGGGCCTTCGATATTTGTGGTGCGTTCGGCCTCGACCTGTATGAAAAAGGCAACCTCTTTCCCACCGATCGGTATCGCCTGCCGGCGCTCCGCGGTGCCGCGGAAACCGTGCTGCTGACCGAGCCGGGCTGATCGCCGCATCAAAAGATGCCGTGCAGGAACCAGCCCAGGTCGCCCGTGCCGGGATCCTCCCCGTCGCCACTGCGATAGAGCCAGAAGCGCCGTCCCTGCTCGTCCTCCACCCGCCAGTAATCCCGGGTTGCTGCGGTTTCACTCGCGTCACGCCACCATTCGCCATGAATGCGCTCCGGTCCGTCGGCGCGGCGGATCAGGAAACGTCGGTGGTGCCAGGTGAAGGCAGCGGGCGGGCGATCCGGCAGCAGAGCCAATGCCTGTACCGGCTGCGGCGGTGAGAGAAGCCGCACCGGGCGGGGCAGATCCGGGGGCCACTCCACCGTTTCAGCCGGTCCCCCGCGCGGTCCCATGGGCGGTCCCACGGGCGGAATCCGCCGCACCGAGCGCTCCGGCACGTCGCTTTCCACCCCGACGGCGCGCCAGACCCGCCGCGCCCCCAGCCGATTGGTGAGCCGATCCACCAGGGCCGAAAGGTCGGGGGCCTGGTCACCCGCCAATGCGTCCGCCTGCTGCCTGTCCAGCCGGTCAGCCAGCGACACCACCAGCCGCATCGCCTCCACCCCTGGCCCGGGGTCCACCGTCTCCACCCGTTCGTCCAGCAGGCGGACCAGGTGGGCCGCATCACGGCTCGGCCGCGCGGTGCCGACCCGTACGGCCTGGATGGAGCCATCCACCCGCTCGAACAACAGATCGAGGCGGCTGGCGCCGAGCCCCGCCCGGTCCAGCTTTCCGCAGACCCGCTCCGCAAGCTGCCTGACCACGCATGCAAAGGCTTCGGCGGTCAGCAGCGGTTCGACAAATCCCAGCCGGCTCGTGATCACGTCCGGAGGACGCATCGGCGTCAGCGGCTCGAACACGCGCCCCAGCGCCTGATCGAGCCGCAACAGCACCTCCGGCCCGAAGCGCCGTGCCAGCGGGCCTCGCGCCATGGCGGCAAGCTGACCGATCCGTTCGATGCCAAGCCGCTGAAGGCTGCCGACCGTCTCCTCCGCCAGCCGCAGTCCGGCGATCGGCAAAGCCGCCACGGAGTTTTCGGCTTCCCCGATCGGCGTGATGGCGGCCTGCACCGCCGCATAACGGGCCAACGCATAGGCTGCCCCCGGCGTATCCGCGATCGCCGCCCGCGCAGTCACCCCCGCAGCCGCCAACCGCCCGATCAAATCCGCCATCAACGCCCCCTCTCCCCCCTGGAGGAGAGGAAGAGCCCTCAACGCCCCCTCTCCCCCCTGGGGGAGAGGGAGGGGTGAGGGGGCCTCCCACAAACGCACCCCCTCTCCCCCCTGGAGGAGAGGAAGAGCCCTCAACGCCCCCTCTCCCCCTTGGGGGAGAGGGAGGGGTGAGGGGGCCTCCCACAAATGCGCACACCCAGTCACATCCGCCCAGATCCCATCCACCCCCTCCGCCGCGACCAAAGGCGCGTACCGCAAACACCACCCCGCCAGCCAGCGAAGCCCGGCCGCATCGGCAACGGGCTCCGCCGGCATCACCACCAGCCCCGCTACCAGCGCCCGCGCCTGCGCCAGGGGCATTCCCGGCCATATCCCCAGCGCGCGTGCCGACCCATCAGCCGCCATCACCGCCTGCCGCCGCCCGTCATGTCCGGCGGTGACCAGCGGCACGTCACCCGGCGGAGCGTCGGCTCGTTTGCGCAGCCGGTCGGTCGGCCAGGTCGGCAACCAGACGGAGATGACCCTGCGCATCGCCTGCCTCCACGATCCAGGATGCCGGTTCGCCGCCGCGGCAACGGACAAGATCCAGCCGCCAATGGGCTGGCCCGAGCCCCGGCACGTCGGGCGCCCCTGCAAGCGGCGGTGGCGAAGGCAGGGCAGCAACCCGCCAGCGCGTCACCGCCGCATTCGGCTCGTTCAGGCTGGTGTCCTGCCGCCGGCTGCGCCGCAGCGCGAACCCGGTGACCGCGGAGCCCTCGGCCGCAATCTGCAACCGGCGCGAGGCGGTCAGCCGCAGGGGCCCCTCGATCTCGCCCACCACCGCGGCCAGACCGCGGCATCGTAGCCCCTCTTCCATGGCCGACAGCACCGAATCCGGCCGTCCGGCTTCAACATAGAGCACCCGGCGGGGAGAAAGCCCGGCGCCGGCCAACCCGGGAGCGAACAGGTCAGGGCGGTCCAGCACCCACAAGACCGGCCCGCGCATCCGCGCCAGCCGTCCGGCAATGAACAGGGCTGCCGCCGCCCCATGCTCTATTTCCGGACCGGTACCGGCGATTTCGTGCAGACTGCCGCAGGGCAGGCCGCCCCCCGGCAAGTGCCGGTCGATTGCCGCCACCCCGAGCGGGAGCACGCCGCGTTCCGGGCCCCGACGCTCCAGACGAGCGATCCTGGCTCGAAGCTGCTCAAGCTGCTCGTCCTGAAGGCCAGCCGTCATTCAGAACATATAGAGAACTCAGCCGGAGAAAGCCAAGCCTCAGAGTCTGTCAGTCACACCAACCCGCGCGGACGAAGACCAGCGACTGCCCACGCAACCCGCGACCGCCTCATGAGGGAGAGTCACCCTCTCGAACGGCCTGTATTAGCCTCCCTTGAAACGATCGTTTCACCGTGACCGCCCGGCCGGTCAGCGGATTCGATTAATCTGGTTCTCGCTCAGAGCACGAATGAAATCAGGCAGTGGGATGAACTGCACGGCGCTGAGATATTTCTGCGCGTTGCCCCCCTCGGTCGAGATCGACCACAGCAGGAAGTGACGGATGGCGGCCGCGGTGGCTGGGTCGGGCTGCTGCGTCGAGACCACGGCATATTCGTAGTTGATCAGCGGATAGGAATTCTCCCCCGGTGCAAACGCCAGGCTCAGTCGCTCGTCGGCCGGTGTGCGCGGATCGAGCACCGAGGCGGCGGCACTTACCGTCTCGGCCGTGGGCAGCAGGAACTGTCCGGCCTGGTTCTTGATCCTCACTGTGCCCAGCCCCGCCTTGGCGATGTCGCCTTGGAAGCTGATGCCGATATAGCCAATCGTATAAGGCGCCGCGGCAACCGCCCGCAGCAGGCCTTCGTTGCCGGTCGCCGTGCGTTCGCCGGCGAACGGCGGGCCAGGTTACGGTGGTGCCGTAACCAACCTTGTCCTCCCAGCGTTGGGTCGAGAAATCGAGGAACTGGGTGAAAACGAACGTATCCCCGGACGCATCCTCGCGGCGAACCGGAATGATGGTTTCATGCGGAAGCTGCACGCCCGGGTTCAGCGCCGTGATCTCCGGCGCGTCCCACATCCGGACCGTGCCGGAATAGATGCCGGCCAGCGTGGGTCCATCCAGCTTCAGACCGGCTCCGTTCAGCTTCGGCAGGTTGTAGTTGACGGTTTGCGCGGATATCGCCAGCGGGATGTTGACGATCCCCGGATTCCGCGCCGCCTCTTCGTCGGACATGTAAGCGTCCGACGCTCCGATGTGCACCTGCCCGGCGATAGCCTGCTCGATCCCGGCACCCGAGCCGGTGGCGCCCGCCGTGATGGTGACGCCGGGATGGGCTGTGACGTAGTCGGGAAGCCAGCGTTGGAACAGCGGGTAGAGCAGCGTGGATCCGGTCTCGCGCAGTACCGGATCAGCCGCATCGGCTGTCAGCAGGCCGGGGCCGGAACAGGTCGGGACCAACGGCGCGGCGACAAACAGCCCGAGCGCAAGTATCGCCGAAGCGTACGATTTCAGCCTGACGCTGCGATGATGCAGGCAAAGGGTCATGTCAGCCCCGTTTTGTTGCGCGGTGTATGGCCCTGTGCAGGGCCTCAGTGGCCGATCCGATCGAGGTTGACCCCCGTCGTCTCAATCCGGTACATCCAGGTAACGATCGCCCCCAGGATCGAGGTGACCACAAGACCATACAGCAGCGCCCGCGTGCCGATACCGACCAGCAGGAGCGGGAACAGGAACGCCGTCGCCACCGCGCCGATCTTCGCGAAGGCGGCGGCAAATCCCGCGCCCATACCGCGCACCTCGGTCGGGAAAACCTCGCCGGCGAGTAAATAGGTCTGCGCGTTCGGACCGAGATTGGTCATGAAGCTGAACAACATGAACCCGACAAAGATGAGGTCGATCTTCGCGGCGCCGCTGAAGTCGATCGAAAACGAGGCGATCAGCAACCCGGCGGCGCAACCGATGAAGCCTATGATCTGCAGTTTGATCCGCCCCGCTATGTCCGCCAGCACCACGGCGCAGAAGATACCGACGATCAGCAGCACATTGATCATCGCCGCGCCCTTGGCAGCCAGGATATCGTCCGCGATCATGTCGCTCAGGCTGCGGATATGATCCGCGCCGCCGCCGAACGCCGCCGCCAGGATGGTCGGGGTGAAAATGCCGATGCCATAGGTGCTCAGATCCTGGATGAACCAGGGCACCGAGGCGAAGATCGTGGCGCGACGGTTGCGGCTGTTGAACAGCGCCGTGAAGGACGGATTTGCTCTACCTTCATCGGCAACATTATCGATCCGGCGGTGCAGCGCGATATGGTGCGGATAGCGCGGCCGTCGGTACAGCAACCGCGTGACCGCGTGCTCTGCCGCGTCATGGGCGCCGCGCACCGCCAGCCAGTTGGCACTTTCCGGAATAAAGAACCGCCCGATGGTGACAATCAGCGCCGGGATCAGCGCGGTGGCATACATCCAACGCCAGGCATCCAGGCCTGGCACCAGGACCAGGCAGAGACACCCCACACCGGTGCCGGCGAGTGCACCCAGCGCCTGGAACCCGAACGCACCAAGCACCAGCTTGCCACGGCTGGTGCTTGGGATGCTCTCCGAGATGATCATGTGCGCGGTCGGATAGTCACAGCCGAGCGCCATCCCGAGACCGAACAGGCAGATCGCCAGCGCAAGGAAATTTGTGCACAGGATCAGCAGCGCGAGGAAGGCGCAGAAGATGATCATCTCGGCGATGAACATTCGCTTACGGCCGAAATAATCCGACAGGCCGCCGAGCAGGATGGCGCCGAGCAGAATGCCAAACAGGCTGGCGGCGCTGACGATACCCTTTTCCGTCGCGCCGATCTGGAACTCACGCACGATCAGCGGCAGGGCGACGCCGGTCATGAAGACGACAAAGCCCTCGAAAAACTTGCCGGCCGCGGCAAGGCCCCAGATACGCCATTGCATGGCGGTCATGGGCACCGATTTCAGCTTGGTGCCATCAGGCCAGACCGGCACCTCATCGATATACTCCTGCACCGACCTGGCATTAGGCTGCGCGGATCGCGCGACACCGCTCATACGGCGACTCCCTTCCAACTGGCGATCGTCTGCCCGATTGAGCAGCCGGCGCCCGCGGTTGTTCAGCAGCCCCAGAGCTGGTGCCGCAATCGCCGCGTCGTGCAGGGCCCCACTAGCCGGCTACCGCGGCAGGCGTGTTGCAGTGCGGTGAAGCTTCCATGACCGCCGTGCCGTGCGTGCGATGGCCGCGGGCGCGGGCGCGGGAAGCGATGATCAATGCTATCCGAAACGCTCCAGCATGTAATGCGGGTCCACCCGTTCTCCCCGCAGCACCGTGTCCGCGGTGATCCGGCCGATGATCGGCCCCAGCGTGTAGCCGTTGGCGCTGACGGCGTTGAAGAAACCTGGCAGGCCCGGGGTTTCGCCCAGGATCGGCGCGCGGTCGATGGCGGAATTGATACCGGTCCAGCTACGGATGAAACGCAACCCGTGCAGCGCCGGCAGCACCTGTCCACACACCCACAGGTTGCCTTCGATATTACGGCGAAGGTTGCGGGTGCGACCAGTCTCGGCGTCGAATTCCCCGAACCAGCCGCCACCGACCAGGAACCCGCCTGACGCTGCCTGCTTCAGCGACAAATGCCGGTTGGCCACCGCGATCAGATGGCGCGTCAGCTGCGGTGCCGGTTCGGTAACGATGACCTGCTGCACCGTCCCGGTGACCGGCAGATCGATCCCCACCATGCGTCCGATCCGCGCCGACCACGGCCCGGCAGCGTTCACCAGCTTGCCGGCAACGATCGGCCCCTTGGAGGTCTCGACGCGCCATGCCGTGCTGATCCGGCCGATATCCTGCACCTCGGCGCCACACAGGATGCGCGCGCCGGCGCGTTGCGCCAGCATCCGCACCGCCATCGTGCCACGCAGCGGGTCTCCATAGCCCTCAGCCGGAACGAAGTCGGCCCCGACCATGCGATCCGACAAAGCCGGCGCCAGCGAGCGCAACTCGTTGGCGCCGAGTGACGTGGCTTTCGATGCCCCAGCGCTGCTCCATGACGGATTTGCGCCGCAGCCAGGCGAGACCGGCTTCATCCTCCGCCAGCATCAGCCCGCCTTCGGCACGGATACCGAGATCGTCGCCCGCTTCCGCCGCGATCTGCTGCCACAGCGCGATGCTGCGTGGCGCCAGCGGCAGCGTGTAGTGCGGCGGGGCCGCCATCTTCGGGCGTATGCTCGTCGAAATCATACGACAGAAGCTGCACGTGCAGGCTGCCGGCATTGGCGGTGCTGGCGGCCATGCCCGCCTCGTCGCGCTCCACCACCAGGACATCGGCGCCCTCGCCCGCCATGAACAGCGCGGAACAGAGGCCGGCCAGGCCGCCGCCGATCACCACCACGTCGGCGCGGCGCGGTTCGTTACCGGCGGCACCGACGTGATGAAGTCGGATCGGCGGCGCGGGGTCATCCAGCAGCGGGGCCTCAAACTCGGGCGCCTGGAACATCAGCGGCGCGGCCGGCGTGGGGCGCAGCGGCGCGCGCGGGGCGGCAAAGCCGTACTCCTCCGGCGCGTCGGGACACAGGCGGGCGACGGTGGCGGCGCAGAAGCGGCCCTGGCAGCGGCCCATGCCGGCGCGGGTGGATTTCTTGATGGCGGGAAGCGAGGCCAGGCCGGCGGCGAGAGCGGCACGGATCCGGCCGGCCGTGACCTCCTCGCAGCGGCACACGACGGTGTCGTCGGTCAGCGACGCGGGATCGAACGCCGGCGGCTGGAACATGCTCCAGAGCGCGTCCTGGAAGGCGAGCGCGCGGACGAGAGCGCGGCGCGTGGCCGGCTCCTCGGGCGCGGAGAACCCCAGGTCGCGCGCCGCCGCGAGGCCGGCCAGGCGGCCTCGGGACATTGCCACGCGGGCACCCCCGAGCGCGGCGCCGTCACCCACCGCGAAAATGTCGCGCCCTCCCACAAGCGTGGAAGACGCGCAGCGGCCGTCGTCGTCCGTGTCGGTCGCCAGGTGGCCGATGCCGCGATCGACGAAGCGATGCGACAGGCCAAGAGCGCGCGCCAGCCCCACCTCCGGCTGGAAGCCGAGATTGATGGCGACGACGTCCGCCGCGATCACGCGGTGGTCGATCCGCGCCTGCCGCACGCGGCCGTCACCTTCCAGTGCGATGATCCGCGCACCCCACAGGATCGGCACGCCGGCCCGCCGCAGGCGCGCGATCATGCCGATGCCCTCGCGCGCCAGGTCAGGCGCCGCCCGCAGCATGCGCCAGCCAGTGCGCCAGGCCGCCGGTCCGGGCCGCGGCGCCGCCTCCACCACCGCGACCGGCCGGACCCCGGCAGCGGCCAATTCGCACGCAAGCTGCAGGTTGAGCGGCCCATTGCCGGCAATCAGGACGCGATCGCCCGGACAGACGCGCTGGGTGCGGACGAGTGTCTGCAAGGCGCCGGTGGTCATCACGCCGGGCAGCGTCCAGCCGGGGAGCGGAACCGGCCGTTCATGTGCGCCGGGCGCGAGGATCAGGCGACGCGGGTGGAAGGTGACCGCGCGGCCGCGCAGCAGGGCGGCGATTTCCTGTGGGCCGAAGGCGCCCCAGACCAGCGACTCGGGTTCGATGGTGACGTTCGCCGCGAGGGCACGGCGGCGCAGATCGGCGCCGAGCCGGAACTGCGCGTCGGGTGCCGTGTCGGTGTGGCTGTCGGCAAGCGGCTTGGCGTACTGGCCGCCCGTGGCGGGGCGTTCATCCAGCAGCACGGTGGCGGCACCGGCCTCGGCCGCGGCGATCGCGGCGGACAAGCCGGCCGGACCGCCGCCCACGACCAGCACGTCACAGGCACGATCTTCCGGTAGCTGCTGGTCCGGCGCAGGGGCGAGCGGCGCCAGCATGTCCGGCGCGGCGCCGCTGACCTGCATGCCATCGGCGACCTTGGTCATGCAGGCGCGTTGGCCGATGCGTCCATCGACGGTGACCAGGCAATCGAAACAGGCGCCCATGCCGCAATGGAGCCCGCGCGGGGCGCCGGATTGCGTGCGGCGGAAGGTAACGATGCCGGCGGCGGAGAGTGCGGCGGCGATGGTCTCCCCGGACAGGGCGGATATGGGCTGGCCATCGAATTGCAGAGTGACCGGCGAGCCCGCGGGCCGGATGGTGCGATGGGTGAGGCGCATGTCCCCATGGTGCCCGCCGGCGGGCCACCAGGGAAGCTCGGGGCGCTGCCCGCACCCCGCCAAGGGCAATGCCCTTGGAACCCGCTACTTGGGTTGGGGTGGGGGTGGGTGCCTACACGTCTGTCACCAACAGCACCGTAGGCACCCACCCCCACACCCAACCAAAACGGATGGATTGCAAAGGCACAGCCTTTGCCGGGGTCCAGGGGCAGAGCCCCTGGCATTCCGGGCACGGGATTCCCCGACTATGCTGGCGGCCCAAGCCGAGCTCAGCCATGCAGCCAATCGATGTTCAGACCGATCCGGATCGCTATCGTCATTGGCGCCTGAGCTATGACGGGCCGGTGGCGACGCTGACGATGGATGTCGATCCGTCGGCCGGCCTGTTCGCCGGTACCGAGCTCAAGCTGAACTCGTATGATCTCGGGGTGGACATCGAACTCGCCGACGCCGTGCAGCGGCTGCGGTTCGAGCATCCCGAGGTGCGTGCGGTGCTGCTGCGCTCCGGCAAGGACAACGTGTTCTGCGCCGGGGCGAACATCCGCATGTTGGCCAGGGCGTCGCACGCGCACAAGGTGAATTTCTGCAAGTTCACCAACGAGACTCGGCTGGCGATCGAGGATGCGTCGGAGCAGTCCGGCCAGCACTACATTGCCGCGATCAGCGGGTCCGCCGCGGGCGGCGGGTACGAGCTGGCGGAAGCCTGTGCCTGGATCATGCTGATCAATGACCGCCGCTCCACGGTCTCGTTGCCGGAAGTGCCGCTGCTGGGCGTGCTGCCTGGGACCGGCGGGCTGACGCGCCTGACCGACAAGCGCAAGGTGCGGCGCGATCTTGCCGACCTGTTCTGCACCACGGAGGAAGGCGTGCGCGGGCGCCGTGCCCTGGACTGGCGGCTGGTCGATGAGCTGGTGCCGCCCTCGGCATGGGACACGCGGCTGCGGGAGCGGGCAGTGGCGATGGCCACGAAATCGGACCGACCGTCGGATGCCGCCGGCGTGCGATTGCCGCCCCTGCAGCGCGCGTTTCATCCGGACGGCGTGAGTTATCGATATGTACAGGTGAAACTGGACCGCGCGCGCCGGCTGGCGATGCTGACAGTGATGGGGCCGGGAACGGTTCCGGCGGATCTTCCGGGCCTGCACGCGCTGGGGGCTGGTTTCTGGCCACTCGCCATGGCGCGGGAGCTGGACGACGCGATCCTGCATCTGCGGCTGAACGAGCCGGAACTTGGATTGATCACCCTGCGCACCGAAGGGCGATCCCGACGCGGTGCTGGCGATCGACGCACTGCTGGACGTGCACCAGGCGCGACTGGCTGGTGCGGGAAATCCGCCTGCTCTTGAAACGTGTGCTCAAGCGGCTGGATATGACGGCGCGCAGCCTGATCGCGCTGATCGAGCCCGCAAGCTGCTTTGCCGGCTCGCTGGCGGAGCTCGCGTTCGCCGCTGATCGCTCGGTGATGCTGGCGGGATCGGAACGTGCCGGCGGCGCGGCGACGTTGCATCTCTCGGCGCTGAATTTCGGCGCCTTCCCGATGGGCAACGGACTGACGCGGCTTGCGACGCGCTTTCTGGGCGAGCCGGATAGCGTGGCGCGGGCCCGGCAGCAGGCGGGGATCGCGCTGGATGCGGCGGCGGCGGAGCGGCTGGGGCTGGTCACGCAGACGATCGAGGATATCGACTGGGCGGACGAAGTTCGCATCATGCTGGAGGAACGCGCCAGCTTTTCGCCGGACGCTCTGACCGGGATGGAAGCCAATCTGCGGTTTGCCGGACCGGAGACGATGGAAACGCGGATTTTCGGGCGGCTGACCGCGTGGCAGAACTGGATTTTCCAGCGGCCGAACGCGGTGGGGGACCACGGGTCGCTGAAGGGATATGGCAGCGGCGTGCGCCCGAGCTTCGATCGGCAGCGGACGTAAGGCGCCCTCACCCGGTTCGCTGCGCGAACCGGCCTCTCCCGCGGAGCGGGAGAGGCGACAAAAGAGGAGACGGAGCATGCCGGACGGCGCGGTGGACTATAGCGGGATCATTCCCAACAACATCGGGCTGGATTCCGACGCGCGCGTGCGTCAGGCGCTGGAGACCTGGCATCCCGGCTATCTCGACTGGTGGCAGCAGATGGGGCCGGAGGGATACCAGTCCCGTCCGGTCTATCTGCGCACCGCGATCGGCGTGGATACGGAAGGCTGGGCGAGGTTCGGCTATGTGAGGATGCCCGAATATCGATGGGGCATCCTGCTGGCGCCGGCGGTGCCGGATCGGCGCATCCCGTTCGGCACCCACAAGAACGAGCCGGCCTGGCAGGAGGTGCCGGGCGAGTGCCGTGCCATGCTGCGCCGGCTGTTGGTGATCCAGGGCGATACCGAGCCGGCCTCGGTCGAGCAGCAGCGCCATCTCGGGGCGACCGCGCCATCTTTGTATGACATGCGCAACCTGTTCCAGGTGAACGTGGAAGAAGGCCGCCATCTGTGGGCGATGGTGTATCTGCTGCACAAATATTTCGGACGTGACGGGCGTGAAGAAGCCGAGGAACTCCTCCACCGCCGGTCCGGCGATCGCGACAGCCCGCGCATGCTGGGGGCATTCAACGAAGCGACGCCGGACTGGCTGAGCTTCTTCATGTTCACCACCTTCACCGATCGCGACGGCAAGATGCAGCTCGAAGCGCTGGCGCAGTCGGGGTTCGATCCGCTGTCACGCACCTGCCGGTTCATGCTGACGGAAGAGGCGCACCACATGTTCGTCGGCGTGACCGGCGTCGCGCGTGTTGTCCAACGTACCTGCGCGGCGATGCGGTCGGCGGGCATCGACGATCCGAACGATATCGAGCGAATTCGCCGGCTTGGCGTGATCGATTTGCCGACGATCCAGAAGAAGATCAACCTGCATGCGTCGCTGACTTTCGACCTGTTCGGTAACGAGATCAGCACCAATGCCGCGAATGTCTTCACCGCCGGACTGAAGGGACGCTTCCGCGAAGACAAGCTGAACGACGACCACCAGCTTGCCGGGGACACATATCCGGTGCTGCGGTTCCACGATGGGCGCATCATCCAGCAGGAGGTGCCGGCGCTGTCGTCGCTGAACATGCGGCTGCGCGATGATTTCGTGGCGGATGCCGTGGGCGGCGTGGAGCGGTGGAACCGCGTCGCCAGGGAGGCAGGCGTGGAATTCCGTTTCAGGTTGCCGCATGTGGCGTTCCATCGCCATATCGGCGAATTCGCCGGCGTGCATGCTGATCCGGATGGTGCTTTGTTGAGCCGTGAAGAATGGCAGCGACGTCGGGAGGAGTTCCTGCCTTCATCGGATGACGGGGCATTCATTGCCAGCCTGATGCAGCCGGCGCATGTGGCGGGCGCGTTCGCCTCATGGATCGAGGCGCCCCGGGTGGGAAATCGACGGCAAGCCGGGCGACTTTGAGTACGTGAAGCTGCACGAATGAGTTTGGAAACCATATGACCAAGCTGGCGTTGAGCGGGATCGGCAGGAGTTTCGGCGCCACGACCGCGGTGGCGGATGTCACGCTGGCGCTGGAGGAAGGCGAGTTCGTGTCTCTGCTGGGGCCGTCGGGCTGCGGCAAGACGACGACGCTGCGGATGATCGCGGGTTTTATCCGGCCGACAGCGGGGACGATCGAGATGAATGCGCGGCTGCTGTCCTCGCCCGATCATTCCGTGCCGCCGGAACGGCGCAGCATGTCGATGATCTTTCAGAGCTACGCGATCTGGCCGAACATGACGGTGGGCGAGAATGTCGCGTTCGGGCTGAAGCTGCGGCATTTGCCGCGCGCGGAGGTGGAGCGTCGCGTCTGCGCGATGCTGGATGTGGTGCAGTTGCGCGCGCTGCGCGACCGCTATCCGGCGGAACTGTCGGGCGGGCAGCAGCAGCGCGTGGCGCTGGCCCGGGCGATCGTGATCGAGCCCGAGGTACTGCTGCTGGACGAGCCGCTGTCGAATCTGGACGCCAATCTGCGCGAGGAGATGCGCAGCGAGATACGCCGCCTGCACGACGCGTTCCGCATCACCACGGTCTATGTCACGCATGATCAGGCGGAGGCGATGGTGACCTCTGACCGGATCGTGGTGATGAATCGCGGGCGGATCGAGCAGGTGGACGATCCGGTGTCGCTGTACAACCGCCCGCGCACGCGTTTCGTGGCCGGCTTCATCGGGCGGACCAATTTCCTGGACGGCACGATTGAAGGCGGCATGATCCGGTTCCCGGGTTTCAGCGTGCCGGCGAACGCCGGCCGCCGCTTCGGCGCGGGAGGTCAGTTTTTCCGTGCGGCCGCAAGATATCGCCTTGCATCGCGCGGTACCGGCGACGGGAAACGGCGCCTGGGTTATTGCCGGCCGGGTCACCGAGCGTGCGTTCCTGGGGGAGCGTTGGGATTATGTGGTGACACCGGCGGACTCGGGCGCTGCCCTGCGCGTCGCGACCGATGCCGGGCAGATCTGCGAGCTCGGCGCGTCCGTGTGGCTGGAGATCGACCCGAACGACGTGGTGCGCATCCCCGGCCCGACTGCCGCGACGTAAGGCGAACCGCCGTGGATGATTCCCGCTTTCGCGGGAATGACGAACGTAGGTCACCCGCAATGCGGTCTGATATAAGGCCGATCGTGAGCACGAGGCTCGCTGGAATAGTTTGACAGCACTCACATACGTTGATACCAACATTTCTCCTGACATACCCGCTCATGCATGGAGGAATTCAGCATGCCGAACCAGAATGGCCGCTTCGTCTGGTACGAACTGATGACGACCGACACAAAAAGTGCCGAGGCCTTCTACCGAGCCGTCATGGGCTGGGACGCACAAGACTCCGGACTTCCCGGTGTCACCTACACGATATTTTCGATCGGGAAGATACCAGCAGGCGGCTTGATGGCCATGCCGGCGGAAGCCTCGGCTGCGGGCGCGCGGCCCGGATGGAACGGATATATCGCTGTCAACGACGTGGATGCGTCCGCCGCGCAAGCAACCCGGGCGGGAGCCGTGGTTCATCACGGCCCGGCCGATATCCCGAGCGTCGGCCGGTTCGCGGTGGTGGCGGATCCTCAGGGTGCGGTATTCGCGCTGTTCAAAGGGGATGGCGACCCGCCCCCGCAGCCGCCGGCCGGCACGCCGGGCCATACCGGTTGGCACGAGCTTCGGGCCGGCAAATCACAAAGCGCGTTCGCGTTCTATGCGGACCTGTTTGGCTGGACCAAGGACCAAGCCGTCGATATGGGCGAAATGGGGGTCTACCAAACATTCGCCGCCGACGGCGTGCAGATCGGCGGCATGATGACGAAAACCGCCGAGATGCCGCAACCGCACTGGCTGTACTACTTCAATGTGGCCGAGATCGAAGCGGCGGCGGCGCGGGTGCGGGATGCGGGCGGACGGGTCCTGGGGGGACCGCACCAGGTTCCCGGCGGAAGCTGGATCGTGCACTGCGCCGATCCGCAGAGCGCGATGTTCGCCCTGGTCGGACCCAAGGGCTGATTGGTTTCACGTGGCGGTGAAGCGGAGTGTGGGCGTTCGCCGGGCATGACGAGACGGGCGCCCGAAGCCGGGAGAAGGGGTGCCTACTTCTCCACGGTCCGCCGCTCGATCTCCAACAGCAGCTCCAGCTCGATCGTTTCATGCAGAACCCGCTGCTCGGCCGTTCCATCCGTGCCGACCAGCGGGTCCGCCTGCCCCGCGCGCAATGCCGCATAGCTATCCCGCAACGCACGGTGCATCGCCAGCAGCGGCGTGACCGGATCGACGAACAGCCGGTAGCCCATCCGATGCAGTTCCGGCACCGGAATGCCGGTCGTGGTCACCCCGCCGCCAAGAAACATGTACATCAGCGGCGGCGGCAGTCGCTCGGCGATGTGCCGCACATCCTCCGGCTTGCGGGCAGTGACGAACAGGATATCCGCGCCCGCCTGTTTCATCGCCTCGCCGCGGCGCAGCGCCTCGTCCATGCTGATGTCGCGCACCGCATTGGTGCGCGCGATGATCAGAAACTCCGGCGATTGCCGCGTCGCCACCGCTTCGCGCACTTTCTCCACCATCAGCGATCCGTCGATCAGGTGCTCGATGCCGATATGATGGTGCGCGCGCTTCGGCAGTATCTGATCCTCGATCTCGATCGCCGCGAACCCGGCCGCCTCTGCCATCCCGATCGTGCGGCGCAGATGCATCGGGTCGCCCCAGCCGCAGGCGCCATCCAGAATCAACGGCCGCGTGCAGGCGGTGCGAATGTCCAGCGCCGCCTGGCACATCTCGGTGAGCGACAAATTGGCTTCGGTGAAGCAGGTCAGATACCCCATGGCGCCGCCGCCGAGGTACAGCGCCGGAAAACCCGCGCGCTCGGCCAGCCGCGCCATCAGCGGGTTCAGCACCAGCGGCGCCATCACCGGTTCCGGCCCATCGATCAGCGCGCCGAGTCCAGGTGCAGATGCCATTACCGATGTCCCGCCGGAGGTATCGCGCCAGGATGCCAGGGTTCCTTTCAGCCGGCTATACTTCGTCATGACAAAACAAAGCGCCACGCCAGTACTGCCGCGCATGAACCGCGACGAGTTCCAGCGCTGGACCGCTGAAACAGGCCATCATGCCGAGCGGGTTGACGGTCTGGTCATTGCGATGGCTCCAGACCCCGCGGTGCATAACCGCGTGACGGCCAACATCCATCTCGAGCTAAAAACAGCGATCCGCCTGCGGCTCGATCCGCCCGGCATCACTGTGGCCGTACAGGCGTTCTATGCCGTGTGATCCGATGATACCGCCCAGTCGCAGAACGACGTGGGTGCCCGGCCTCCGCCGGGCATGACGGGAGTGGTGATACGCTGCTGATTAGCCGTTCCTTCATCCCGCCGTGCTGACCTGTCAGGCTGCATGGCGGACTCGGCGACCCCATCGGAAGAACCGGATGGCGCGGCTCACTGCCGGCTGATCCACCGGCTGTTCCATGTTGTCGGCACGCCGATCTTCCGCAAGTCGGAATCCAATTCCATCCCGGTCATGGCAATATCGCTCGGCGAGCGGGACGCCGTGCTCCCGTTGCAATCGTTGCAGCGCGAATTCGGCATCGATGCAGACTCGCCGGACGGGGTGATGCTGGCGCAAATCGCGGCGGCGCTCGACTTCGTCTCTGCCCTGCGGATGGGCGATCCGCTGCCCAGCGAAATCCTGACCGGCGCGGCAAGCTGGGAGCCTGATCCCCGACACCGGGAAATCGCCGCCGCACGGCTGCGGCTTCAGCTCGTGGACTGGCTGAATACAGCGTCCGGCGCGCATCGTGCGGCAATGGATGCCGGTTCGCTGCTGCTGGTCGCGGACGACCCGCAACTGCGACTGCAGGTGCAGCGGGCACTCACGCGCGCTGCCGAAGCACTGGGAGTGGGATCGCCGCTGGAAGTCGTGGAACGGCTGTCGCAACTCGGCGATGAGCTCGCCTATATCGAGGCATTGCGTGACCGGCTGCTGCGGCGCGTGCGCGACATGTCGGGCAAGGTGGAGACCCTGGCGCGCGGGTTTCACGGTGGCGCCACGCAGGTGGAAACGCTTGGGCAGGTGCGGCGTCTGTCGGTCGTGGCATTGCGCCGCATTGGTGCCAGGTTTGACGAGTTGGACAGGCGGACCAGTGACGTGATCACCGCATTGCGCAATGTGGCTGGACACCAGGTGTTCATTCGCGAGCAGCGTGACTGGCTGTACCGCACCCAGCGCGCGTGGGAGCCGATGCTGACGGAATGGGATTCCGCTGGGGGACTGGACGAGGGTACGCTCGGGCTGCTCGGCCGCACCTATCGGTTCCTCGCGCCGCGCTTCATGGCAGTGCAGGAATGGACGTCGGTGCTGTCGCCGGGCCACCAGGAACAGGTGAACCGCTCCACACGGATGATCTGGTAGAAAAGCCTGGGGCGCTGCCCCAGACCCCGGCAAAGGCTGTGCCTTTGCAATCCATCCCAAGTAGCGGGTTCCAAGGGCATTGCCCTTGGCGGGGTTCGGGGCAGAGCCCCGCGCCTTCCGGCCAAGATTGTCCTGCCGGGAACTGCCGCGTAGCATCACCGGCCACGGCAAGAGAGGAAACATGATGTCGCAGGCAAGAACCGTGGCGCGGCCCGATGATGCGGCCAATCTGTATCGTCGGCTGGAAGACCGGATCATGGCGCGCGACCAGGTGGGCGCCAGCGATGTCTATTACGAGCTGGCGCGGTCCGGCCGTCCGTTGTCCGAGATCATGGCCGAGGCGGTGCGCATCCATGCACCCTATACCCATGTGCCGTACCACGAGCGGATCGACGACGGTTACCCCAATTTCGTCAACAACGATCATTGTCTGCTGTCGGCGCGCGCCACGGTGAACCTCGCGCGCATGCTGCCGGGCCCGCTGGCGGCACTGCCGATGGCGCAGACGATCTGGTACATCCCCACCGGCCTGGACATCTGGAACCAGAAGATCGGCAATGCACCCGGGCACTACACGCGTGGGTTCAAAGGCGGCGCGATCGAACACCCGCCGCAGCCGGTGATCTACTGGCCGGACCAGGAACCGCTGCGGCTGGACGGCCCAATCCGCGAACAGCTCGGGCAGTGGCTGACCCTGGTGCACCGCGGCCAGGTGATCGAGGCCTATCGCGTATTCCTCGGGCTGATGGAACAGCCGGCGCATCGAAAGGATGTGCTCGCCGAGCTGGTGTTTGCCGGGCTGATCGATGTGCAGGACCGGATGCTGTACAACCGCTCCTACACCACCGGGCACAAAGCCTATCGCGCGCGCTCCACGGTGGAGATCGGCAATTTCATCGGCTGGGAAAACGCCCATCACGTGCTGTACGCCGGCGCGCTGGACATCGCCGTCGGGCCACGCTGGCACTCCACCTACGAGATGGCGTGCAACGCCGTGAAGATGTTCATCGATGGCGAAACCCTGCATGCCGTCCCCTATGGCGGGGCCGGCGAGCGCGAAACCGCCCTGCTGGCCAATACCGGCACGCTCGATCAGCAGGAAGCGGCGGAGCTGACCCGCGCCATCATTCGCGAACCCGAGCCAGCCTTCATCGAGGTGCTCAGCCGCCTGCTGCTGGCCGGCAAGAGCCCGCGGCGCATCCTGGATGCGATCCAGATCGCCGCCGCCCAGGTGGTGATCGAGACGCAGAAGGACAGCAACTTCTCGATGCCGCACCACTGTTACGAATACTGCAACACGCTGGGCTGGTACTACGACCATTTCGAGCACCCGCTGCGCCTGAAACTTCTCTACGTGGCGGCGTCGTTCCTGAACCGCGCCGCCTCGCATCAGCGCGAGACCGGCGACGCCAACCAGCCCGTCATCAGGCCACCGGCGGGGGCGGACCGGATGACCGCCGGCAAGCTGCTGGAGCGGGTGGAAGGCGCCATCCTGTCACTGAACGGACCCGAAAGCCTGGCATGGACGCAGGCGTATCTCGACAATATCGCCGACCGCGCGCCCATAGTGGAGCGCGTGGCGCTGGCCGCCTGCCGCATGGGCAACGATCCCCACAACCAGGAGATCGCCCAGTGCATGCTGCAGGATTTCGGCAACAACCGCAGCGCGGAGAAGGATAAGCTGCTGCTGGCCGCCGCCTACCACACCGCCGTGCACCGCAAATATGGCGACGTGCAGGAACCGAGCCGGCGGTTCGGGCAGGCGTTCGGGGTGACGGAACTGGCGTAGCGTTCCATCACCCGAAACGACAACAGCAAGCCGGTTCGCCTACGGGCTTACCGGCTGGCTGACGTCCCGCAGCCCAACGGCGTAATGCAGCACCACGATCAGGATCGAAGCGACCAGGAAGAATCCTGACATCGCCACGAATGCCAGCGCGAAGCTGTCCGTCACCTGCCGCGTCCAACCCACCACGTACGGACCGACCAGGCCACCGAGATTGCCGACGGAGATGATCAGCGCGATCCCCGCGGCGGCGGCCTGCCCGCTTAGGAATGAGGGGGGAATTGCCCAGAACGTGCCGAAGAACCCGAACGTGCCGACCATGCCCAGGGTCAGCGCCACCATCGCCAGTACCGGCGAGTTCATCGCCGCGCTGACACCGAACGCTACCGTCGCCAGGAGTCCGGCGGTGGCCACGTGCCAGGTCCGTTCCAGCTTCCGGTCCGAATGCCGCGCCCACAGGATCATGCCAATCGCGCCGCACAGATAGGGAATGGCGGCAACGAAACCGACCTGCAGGTTCGTCAGGCCAAATTCCTTGATCACCGTCGGCAGCCACAGACTGATGCCGGAATTGCCGACGATGTAGCAGAAATTGATCAGCGCCAGCGTCAGCACGCGCCCGTTCGTCAGTACCTGGACCAGCGTGTATTTGTGCCGCTGCTCCAGTTCCGCGCGTTCACGGGCCAGCACGTTCTGCAGCCAGGAACGCTCCGGCTCGGTGAGCCAGTCGGCCTTGGCGGGCGTATCCGTCAGCACGCGCAGGCAGACGAAGCCCAGAATGATGGCCGGTATGCCCTCTAGGATGAACAGCCACTGCCAGCCATGCAGCCCCCAGATCCCGTTCAGCCCGAGCAAGGCGCCCGAAATAGGATTACCGATCACGCCGGTAATCGGCACCGCGACGAGAAACGCCACCATCGCCTTGGCGCGCCACACGTTGGGGAACCACAGGGTGAGATAATAGCAGATGCCCGGCACGAACCCTGCTTCCGCCACACCCAGCAGGAATCGCACGATGTAGAAGTGAGTGGCGGTGTTGACGAGGAAGGTTGCCGACGACACGATACCCCAGCTTATCATGATGCGGGCGATCCACAGCCGCGCACCGAACCGGTGCAGCATCAGATTGCTTGGTATCTCGCACAACACGTAGCCGGCGGCGAAAATGCCAAATCCAAGTCCCAGGGCCTCCGGCCCCAGACCGAGGTCATGCCGCATGGTCAACGCCGCCACGCTCACATTCAACCGGTCCAGGAAGCTGACCACGTAGGCGGTGAACAGGAACGGTATCAGGCGCCAAAGCAGCTTGCGGAACAACGCATTCTGCATCGTGCTGTCGAACCGCACAGCCGGTATCGTATTCACGTCCATGATTTTGCCGTCCTAATTCGTTTGTGCCATGTCGCGGGCGGCGATCATGCCGAACGTCATCGCGGAAGCCAGGGAGAAACCGGTTTGATAGCCGGAACCCGTCTCGGTACGCGCCGCGGCGTTGCCGATCGCGTACAGGCCGGGAATGGTCCGGCCGCGGACATGCAGCACGCGCGCCCGCTGGTCGGCGTCGATTCCAGCCGACGCCATTGCGGTCGGATGCAGCTCGATGCCATGAAAGGGCGGCCGTTCGATCGTGCCGAGCGTGGTCGCCGGGCTGAACCGTGTCAGTCCCCACGGTGTCTCGCCGCGATGAAATTCCGTGTCGGCACCCTGCCTGACATCTTCGTTGAAACGATGAATCGTTGTTGTCAGGCCGTCGGCGTCGATATGCAGCGCGGCGGCGAGCGCCGCGATGGTCTCGCCGCGCTCCACCCAGCCGGGAATGGCCGCACCCGGCGGCCGGCCACCGAAGGAGTGCGTCCGGGCATATTGCTCGTCGAACACCAGGAAGCAGGGCAGGTTCGGCTGCTCCCGGCGCCTGACATCGAACTGCCGAAGGCTGGGTGTGATCGCCTGAAAGAACGTCTCGTCGGTGAACCGGCGGCCGGCGCGGTTCACAACCATCGTGTGCCGCGCGGCAAGCTCCTGCGTGCCCGACAGGCGGCACACCGGGGTCCCGTCCGGCGCATCGTCCGGATTGCGGAAGCCCAGGAAGACTCCCAGGTTGTTGCCGATCACGCGCACCGCGGCGCCGATTTCGGTGGCCATGATCAGGCCATCGCCGGTGATGGTTTCAGGAAACATGGACTGCCAACCCGGCAGGGCTTCAAAGTTTGCCACCAGCTTCGGGCTCGATTCGTATCCTCCGCAAGCGAGCACCACGCCACGATGGGCAGCGATCACTTCGCCGCCGCTCGTAGCGATCCCCGTCACCCGGCCGTCTTCAGTGATCAGCCGCTCGACCGGCACGCCGGCCTTGAATGCAACACCCCGCTCGGCAGCCAGGGTGAACAGCCAAGCCACCAGGCCCGCGCCAGCGCCACGCAGATCCTGTTGCTCGCGTCCCGGCTGCGTGGCCGCGTCCCATGCCGCCTGGCTGTTCACGCCGCCGAGCCTGATCACCTCGCTGCCGTCGAGCCGGAACAATCTGCCCGCCGGCAACGCGAGCAGACTCTGATATTGGCCCAACTTGCTGCCGGAAATCGGCGGCACCTCGACGATCCGGCCGCCTGACTTCGCGCCAGGCGCGACGCCGTGGTAGTGATCGATGCGCGGCGTGAGCTGGACAGCCAGTCCGCACGATTCAAAAAATTCCAGTGCGCGCGGCGCGTGGCTGGCGAACGCGTGCATGCGTTCCATATCGAGCCCGTCGGCGCCGACATAACGAAGATAGGCGGTGACTTCCTCGATGCTATCGCTGCCGCCGGCCGCTGCGTTGAGGTGATTGGCGCCGACCCAGAGGGAGCCGGCCGAGATTGCCGTGCCGCCGCCGAACTTCTCGGCCTTTTCGAGCACAATGCAACTAAGTCCGAGTTCCGCCGCGGCAACCGCGCATGACAGACCTGCCGCGCCGGATCCCACGATGACCACATCGTAGGCGTCTTCCGGCATCTACGTTTCCCCCAATGGTTGACCCTTGCTTTACAGCAGGGTCAACCGTTGGGAAACCTCCGGAATGTCGAGCGCGTGGGCGCCCGTTACGTCACTCGCAGCAGTCGGACTGTGCGGACGTGCAGCAACTGGCGGCGTTCTGCGTTCGCGGCAGGTCGATGACGGGATTCTGGTCGAAGAAGCCGAACGGCACCAGCTTGAAACCGCACGTCACGCAGGGCTGCACCGGATGATCCTCCGGCCGCGGCAGATGATGCACGCCAAAACTATGCCACAGCACGACGTTGGTGTTCTCGATATTCCGGTCGCGCGCGGTCCAGGTCTCGATGCCGTCGTCGCCGCGCGACTGATTGACGAACTCGCCGGCCGGGAAACGCTCGTCCGGGTGGAATTGCGTCACCCAAAGCTGATGCTGGATGAACCGGCCACGCCGTCCGGACGGGCTGTCGGGATGGGTGAAAGGTTGCACGGCGGACCCGGCTTCCAGCTTGTAGGCGGTCGGCTTGCCGACCCAGTTCCGTGTCCCCGGGTTGACGATCTTCCAATAGCGCATGCGCGAAAAGTCAAAGTCCCGCCGCGCCTCGCTTTCCGTCGTCAGCTTGCGTTCCTCGACAAAGAACGCGTTGCCGTACGGATTTTCTGGTCCGCTGGGCGGAGCGATCGTGTCGCATTCGACGACCGTGTTGGCCGGCCCGTCGATATCCATGTCCAGCCGGGCGCTGAAAACGTGCTGGTGAATATGTCCGACGATGCCGGGCGCCACCTCCGACCCGTATTTGCCGGGCTGGCCGGGATGGCAGCCGGCGGTGTTGATGATGCCGGTCGCCTTCATCTCGTACTCGATGCGGCCATCCTGATGCAGATACCAGTAGGACGCGTATTCATAGTTGCCGATGGTGGAGATCGAGGAAACCACCAGCTTCCGGGCGCGGCGGACCTCGGTACGGTCGCTGCGCACGTCGAAATGCTTCCAGGCGAGACCGGCATCCTCCTCGTGCAGGCAGATCGCGTTCTCGATCGTGCGTGGCACGCCGAACACATCGGGGACCACGGCATCGAAATAATGGATCGTGCCCAGACAGTCGCATCCGAGCTTCAGCGAGTTGGCCATCCGGCCAAAGCCGATCTCGCCGCTATCGAACACGTTCTTCCGGTAATGGCTGCGCTCCGGCGTGCCGTACGGCACCACCATTTCCGCGATGGAGGCGCGGTACAGCACCGGACGTCGCCGCCCCTCGTGCGTATAGCCGATCAGGTGCAGCACCAGACCCTCGCGGCCATTGAAGCCGACGCGGAAATCCCAGTTCTCCCACCTCACATGATTCCCGGCGACGCGATATCCGGGACCGTCCGGCTGCACCACGTCCAGCGGGACGGAAGGTGCCCGAAACTCCGTCAGAACATCAGCGTCGAAGTTGCGCGGCGTACGCGGCACGGGAATATAGTCGCCTGACGCCTCGAAGTGATCCTCGATGCGCAGCACCTCCAGCGTACTGAGGTCGATCAGCGCGTGCAGCCCCTCGACCGGATGGGCATAGTAATTGTCGAGCGGGAAATTCCGCATCCAGACGAAGCAGTTGAGCACCCGACGATTTTGCTCGATCTTGTGATTGAAATCCCCGACCGTCCACGGGTCGATGCACATATTGTCCACTTCGCCGAGCAACCCGCGGCGGCGCAGCGCCTCCTGAAAGCGCGGGTCGGCTTTCACCGTCTTCTCAATCAGCAAAACCTCTTCCACGGCGACCATCGCGCGTGCGTCGGGCCGGAAGATTTTCGCGATCACCTCGCCGGTACCGAGATCAGCCCGCCCCTGCCACACCCCCATCACGCCGCGCCGGTAGATATTGAACCGCGCAATGCGGGAGAATGGCGCGCCCGGCACATGATTGCGCGCAACCTGCTTCTCGGGTTCCTCGATGTCGATGGTTTCGACCCGCAGGTCCGCTCCCCAGGGAAAATGCGCCTGGATGATCTGGGTGGCGCGGGCGATCTCCGCCGCGGAGAGCGGATCCAGCGGATGCGAGGCCGTACCGGCCGGTTCCTGGTAGGACGCACTCTGAACTGGATGATCCATGGAATTGCTGACCCCACATCGAGATTTGCCAGTGCCGCGGCCGCTCGCGTCGCAACCTCATGGTATCACGCGGCCGCTACGCTCGCCATGCCCCCCGGCGACAGGGGAACGGTTGTTTCGTGTCCCGTACATGTTCTTATGGCGGAATATCCCGCTTGGTCCCATTGCGTGGTTTCCGCAGACAGCTAACCTGGGCGCTTGATCGGTGTCCCGCCCCCCCACGGACATATCGGGCAAGGAAGGTTAGCAATGCGAATCGTGATCCGTGCATCATGGGTGCTGCTGGCACTGCTTGCCTGTCTCCCGGTCGCTTCACGCGCGGCGCCGCCACTGCCACCCGACATTGCCGCCCTCGGCGTACTCCGGGTCGGCGTGAAATGCGACTATCCGCCGTCAGGCTTTCTGGATGCCAACCGGAACTTTGCCGGCATCGAGGTCGACATGGCGCGCTATCTGGCAACCAAGGCGTTCGGATCGCCCGATAAAGCGGCGCTGCAATGCGTAACGGCGGAAAACCGTATTCCGGCGCTGATCGGCAAGAAGATCGACCTGATCATTGCCACGCTCGGCGCGACGCCGGAGCGGGCGCGGGTGATCGCCTTCAGCGATCCGTATCAGTGGGGCGGCGGCGATGTGCTGGTGCCGAAGGACAGCCCCATCCACACCATGGCCGACCTCAAGGGCCATAAGGTGGTGGTCCTGAAAGGCACCACCGAGGAAGCGTGGTTCACCGACAAGATGCCCGATCTGGAGTTGCTGAAACTCAACAGCGTCGCCGACGCGATGCAGGCGCTGCGCGGCGGTCGGGTCGATGCCTATGCGCATGACGATTCGGTGCTGGCCCAGCTCGCCGCCAAGAACCCCGACCTGCGGCTGATCGGCACGCCCTATGCCATCAATGTCGCGGCGATCGGCATCCGCAAAGGCGACACCGCCCTGCAGGCGTGGGTGAACGCAGAGCTGGCGGACATGAAAGCCGACGGGCTGTTCCAGAAATCGATCGATAAATGGGTGCAGCCGGCGCTGCAGCCGCTGATGGACAAGCAGTTCCTGACGCCGAAGCCGAAGGACTAGCCAGCCCCGCGCCCGACTGACGTGGATTACGATTTCGACTGGTCCTATATCTGGCAATCGCGGCTGCCGCTGCTGCGCGGTCTGGAGATCACGCTGGAAGTCAGCGCCATCGGTATCGTGCTGGCGATCATCGTCGGGGTGACTGGCGGCTTCATCCGCATCTTCCGCCTGCGCGGCGCCAACGAGCTGGTGATCGGCTACGTGGAGCTGATCCGCAATACGCCAATCCTCGCCCAGCTCTTCTTCATCTTTTACGGCCTGCCGGAGCTCGGCATGAAGCCATCGCCGTTCTGGTCCGGCGTGCTGATGCTGACCTTGTGGGGCGGCGCCTACAATGTGGAGAGCATGCGCGGCGCGCTGGGATCGGTCGATCAGGGGCTGCGCGAGGCAGCCTATTCGCTCGGCCTGCGACGCGGACAGTATTTCCGCTTCATCGCCGTGCCGGTCGCGCTGCGGCTGGCGCTGCCGACGATCCTGAACACCGCCATCTCGATGCTCAAGAACTCCGCGCTGCTGCAGACGATCGGGCTGGCGGAGCTGACCTTCGTGGCGGTCGATCGGGCGTCGCAAAGCTACCGCACGCTGGAGATGTTCGGCACGATCGGGGCGATCTACCTGGCGGTCGGACTGGGTCTGGCGAGTTGCGTCGGCCGGCTGGAGATCCGGCTGCATCGGCCGTTCCGGGTATAGCGATGGCGCTGCTCTACGGCAATCTGGTGTTCTTCGCGCTGGGGCTGGGGTTCACCATTGCGCTCGCGGTGGTGACGCTGATTTGCAGCACGGTGATCGGGGTCGTGCTGGGTGGTGTCGGCACGCTGTCGCATCCGGTTCCGCGGCTGCTGGTGCGCAGCTACGTCAATGTGCTGCGCGGCATCCCGCTGATCGTGAATGTGCTGTTCGTGTATTTCGTGGCACCGATGTTCGGCCTGGCGCTCAACAGCTTCACCGCCGCGGCGCTCAGCCTGTCGCTATGGGGCGGAGCGAATTGCGCCGAGATCGTGCGCGGCGGATTGCAGGCGGTGCCACTAGGCCAGCGGGAGGCCGCACGGGCGCTGGCGCTGCCGCGCCTGGTCGGCTTCCGCAAGGTGATCCTGCCGCAGGCGCTGCGCCCGATCATCCCGGCCATGGCCGGTATGTTTACGCTGCTGGTGCAGTCCACCGCGCTGGCTTCGCTGGTGGGCGTGCCGGAGCTGTTCCGCAACGCCGGCATCGTGGTGGAGCGCGCGGTCATCCAGCAGGGCAGCAGCCCGGCCTTCCTGGTTTATGGCGCCGTGCTGCTGACCTACTTCGTCGTGTGCTCGTTTTTGACCCGCATGACCCGTGACCTGGAGCGCCGCTACGACCCGCGCCATCGCGATGCACGGGTGCTGCTGGCGCAGGACGGCGTGCAGCAGGGTGCCTGATCCCGATCACATCACACAGGAGCGCTGTCATGAAATCCCAGGTCAGTGAACGGCTGAAGGAACCGGTCGCGAAAGAAGTGCTGGAGCTGATTTTCCAGCCGCGGCTCGATCATGATTTCGCGCTCAATTTCGCCCCCATCACGCTGATCAACCGGGCGCACGTCGTCATGCTGCGGCGTCAGGGCATCATCACGGCGGAGGTGGCGAAGGCGCTGCTGAACGCCTTCGCCACCATGGAAAAAGCCGGCGCCGCGTCCTACCCACCCGACCCGCGGCTGGAAGACCCGTATTTCAACTACGAAACAGTCGTCATCTCGTTGATCGGCGCCGATGCCGGCGGGCGGATGCACATCGCCCGCAGCCGCAACGATCTGGGCGCCACACTGCAGCGGCTGCATTGCCGCGCCATCGCGCTCGATCTGACCGACGCGCTGCACGGGCTGATCGACGTGCTGACCAGGCGCGCCACCCAGTTCGCCGATGTGGTGATGCCCGGCTATACGCACATGCAGCCGGCCCAGCCTTCGACCTATGGCTTCTATTTGCTCGGCATCGCCGATGCGTTCATGCGCGACAGCGACCGGATGGATGCGGTGTGGCTGCGCATCAACCTGAACCCGATGGGCGCGGCGGCAATGACCGGGACCAGCTTCCCGATCGACCGCGACCTGACGACATCGCTGCTCGGCTTCGACGCGCTGATCGAGCACACGCAGGACAGCGTCGCCTCCCGCGACTATGCGCTGGAGCTGCTAGGGGTGTGCGTGCAGATGGCGGTAACCTGGAGCCGACTGGCGCAGGATTTCTACGTCATGGTGATGCACGAGTTCCAGACGCTGGAGCTGCCGGACCGCGTCGCCGGTAAGTCCAGCATCATGCCGCAGAAAAAAGAACCCGGTGGTGATGGAGCATCTGAAGGGCAAAAGCGCGCTGGTGCTCGGTGCCTATGTGTCAGCGGCGGCGGGGATGCGGGTGACCAGCTTCTCCAACACCATCGACGGCAACCGCGAGGCTCTGGCGCAGGCCTGGGAGGCATTCGAGCAGACCGATGGCTGCCTGAAGATCGCCACGCTGATGGTGGATGCGGCGCAGCCGAACCGCGCGCGGATGCTGCATCTGGTCGAGCGCAACTTCTCCACCGCGACCGATCTGGCGGATGCGATGGTGCGGCAGGCCGGTCTGTCGTTCCGCGACGCGCATCACGTGGCCGGCGGGGTGGTGCGTATGGCGATGGATCAGGGGCTGGGCGCCAATCAGATCACCACTTCGATGGTCGATGACGCAGCCAAGGAGGTGGTTGGCCGGCCGCTCGGGCTATCGGCGGAGCTGGTGGCGCAGTGCCTGGATCCGGCCAAGGCGGTGGCTGCACGGCGCACCACCGGCAGCCCGGAGCCAGGCGAGGTGCGCCGCCGTGCCGCCGCGCTCGGCAAAGTCCTGGCGGCTGCGCGCGAGCGGCAGGCGCAGCGGCGCGCCAGGCTGGAAACGGCGGAGAAGCGCCTGCAAGCGGCGACGCGCGAGGTGCTGTCCTGAGGCTCGGCGGCGCCAGGCGGTCTCTACCGCCTGGCGCCGGCCGTCCACTCTGACAAAGCGGGATCAAGAAAAGTTCCCGAAACTCTTGAGATTTGCACGGAGGGGCGCTTGTCAGGGGAAAATCGCCGTTCGGCTTTGCCAGCCGATTAGCGAAGACGCGCGAGGGGCCGGCATTCCTGTCATGACTTCTGGATGACAGCATCCGGCTGGTGGCCGCCGGTCTGCTTGCAAGCACAGGCGGCCATCGCGGGCATTGAGCCTGGTCGGCAGTCTGCGTCTCTACCGGGTGCCTCACGCGAACGAGCAACGCAAATCAGAACCCACCGTGCCCACAGCAAGCCAAACCAACCGTCTTCCCTGGATTCGGCTATATACGTCCCTTAGCCGGGCACCTGAGGAGGAGGCATGTCCGCGGTAAAGACGGTCCTGGTTGTCGGCGGAGGTCTCGCTGGGCTCTCGCTAGCGCGCGCGCTGCACCAGCAAGGGCTCGCGGTCGAAGTGATCGAGCGCAGCACCGAGTGGCGTGCTGAGGGCGGCGGCATCGCGGTTCAACCAAACGGGATGCGCATTTTGCGGTTGCTCGACCTCGGCGGTGCCGTAGAGCAGCACGGCGAGCGTCTGCGGTATTGGTCCTTCTGCGACCAGGACGGCGGGATCTTATGCCGCAATGATCTTGAAGATCATCTGTGGGGCAATACCGGGTCCTTTATTGGGATCGAGCGCATGCGCCTACAGCAGATTCTGGTCGGCGGCATTGCCGGTTTGCCCTGCCGCTTGGGCACCGCGATCCGCGGTCTGACCCAGCGCGATGACCACGTATCGGTCGTTTTCAGTGACGGCTCGCTCGGAGCCTACGATTTTGTGGTGGGCGCGGATGGTATAACATCCACAATTGTGGATTGACGTTCGAGGCGATCTCGCCGGCCTACACGGGAGCGATGGCATGGCGAAGCATCGCGCCGATCCGCCCGCGCGGTCTCACAAACCTGCAATTGCTGCTCGGCGAGGGCCGCTTCTTCGGGCTCTGCCCAGTCGCCGACGGACGCACCTATGGTTTTGGTAACATAACGGGGCCTCGAACACACGAGCCAATCGTCGGCCGGCTCGATCGGCTGCGCCACCACTTCGTCGGGTTTGCGGGAATCGTCGCAGGATTACCTGCAAGCGTTAACAACTGACGAAGAGATCCATTGTGGCCCCGTCGATTGGGTCGCACTCGATCGGTGGCATGTTGGCCGAGTAATTCTAATCGGTGACG
>CAVZRO010000002.1:0-37941 GCA_963777625.1 uncultured Pseudomonadota bacterium
ACAGGAGTTAAGCCATGGCCATTCAATACATCCCCCTCTCGAAGCTTGTCCCCTCGCCCGACAATGTGCGCAAGACCGACCCCATGCACGGCATCGAGCAGCTTGCCGCCAGCATCGAAGCGCACTGATTGCTGCAGAACCTGCAGGTCAAACCCAACGCCAAGGGCCAGTTCGAGGTCGTAGCCGGTGGCAGACGGCTGGCAGCCCTGAAACTCATGGCGTAGCAGAAGAAGATCGCCTTCGATTTTCTCGTGCCCTGCAGCGCGCGCGATGTGGAAAACCCGGCAGAGATCAGCCTTGCCGAAAACGAAATCCGCCAAGCCATGCATCCAGCCGACCAGTTCGATGCCTTCAAGGCGCTTGCCGATCAGAAGATGAGCGACGAAGATATCGCCGCGCGGTTTGGCGTGATGGTTCAGGTGGTGCGGCAGCGCCTCAAGCTCTCCCGCGTCAGTCCGAAGCTCATCGCGCTCTACCGCAAGGGCGAAATGCCGCTTGACTGCCTCATGGCCTTCGCCATCAGCGACGATCACAAGCAGCAGGAAAAAATCTGGAAAGACCTGCCCGCATGGTCGAGGGGCGATGCCGACAGCATCCGCGACACGCTCACCGAGGCGCATATCGATGCCCGAAGCAATTTGGCGCGTTTCGTCAGCGTTGCGGCCTATGAAGCCGCTGGCGGTGCCGTGCTGCGCGACCTGTTCGATGCTGACATCGCCGGTTGGATCACCGACCCTGCACTCCTCAACCGGCTCGTTGGCGAAAAGCTGGAACAGGAAGCGGCCAGCGTTCGCGCCCAAGGCTGGAAATGGGTCGAAATCGTGCCGGATGTTGCATGGGATACGCTGCGCTCCTTCGACCGCATCGAACCCACGCCGACCGAGAAGCAGCAAGATGCGCTCGATAAGCTGTATGCCGAGCGTGACAAGATCGACGATGAGGACAGCGAACAGGCCGAAAAGCTTTTCGCCAAGCTCGAGAAGCTCGAAAGCGAGATCGTTTTCAGCGCCGATGACAAAGCAAAGAGTGGTGCCATCGTCAGCATCGATCAGCACGGCGAGCTTGAGATCATCGACGGACTTGTGCGGCAGGAAGATCGCGCCGCTGCCAAGAAGAAGAAAGCCGAGGCGAACGGAGAGGACGGCAACGCCCCCCGTGCTTCTCATCCAAGCTGGTCGAGGACTTGACCCCTCACCGCACCGCGGCCTTACAGGCGATGCTGGCGGACAACCCGAAGGTGGCGCTTGCGGCGGTCGTGCACGCCATGGCGCTCAGCGTGTTCTATGACGAGAGAGACGCCAGCAAACTCCAAATCACGCCGCGCGTTGTCTATCTCGACCGCCATGCCGAAGGCATGGATGGGACGGAAACGGCGAAGCAGCTTGCCGCCACGACCAAGGCCATGAGGAAGCGCTTGCCGAAACAAGCCAGCAAACTATGGGCGTGGCTGCAAAACCAGCAGCAGAAAACGCTGCTCGCCCTGCTCGCCGTCTGCGCCGGTCACACCGTCGATGCCGTGGCGAAGAACGGCGGCGACCATGCTTTTCTCCCCAGAGCTAGTCGATCGCCTTCGCGACATCCGCGTGGCGTGACATCGTCCGACGTTACATCGCGCATCCAGCCGTCCAGATCGGTGACGAGGGGAGCGATCTTATGGACCTGCCGCTGTTCACGCGGTTGACCATTGATCGTGCGCTCGATGCGTCCGCCTGCAGGATCCCGCGGAGGGTCAGGGACACGCCTCCGAGAGAGCCAGCCCGACGCGTTAGTAGAGTCCACCTTGGGGCAAGGCGTCAGTAGAGTCCCCTCGTCAGGCAATGCCGAGCCGCTTTGCCTCGGCCTTTGGGACTGTTGGCGCGGACGGATGGAGGATGAGGCCCTGCTTGTCGGCATCAACATGGGCTTCCGGGTAAACCGCCAGAGCCATATTCAAAGCCTCGATGAAAGTCGGCTTGAGTTGGCGGGCTAGCCGGAAACCGGCTCCGAATTGTGCATGGACGGAGGCCCAGCTTACCGGTGTAGATTTGCTGAGGGAGTGCAGGCGGTACGCCAGCCAGATGTAGACATCAATTGCTAGGCTGCGCGTGCCGATCGCCCTGATGGCCTCCTCGCGCACGGGGACCGGATGCTCCTTGAGAGAGCGCCAGAAGCTCGGGTCGAGGCGCACGCGATCCTGCCATAGTGAAGGCTGATTATCGTCAATGACGCTGGCAAAGGTGATGGCGTCCTGCACGAATGCACCGTTGTGGCGTCTCTCTATTCCGTTTTCACGATCAGTGAAAAACGTTAGACGGCAGCTCGAAATCCGGCGGGCTTGCTCTGTTACAAGCTGATAGGTTTTGCCTCCGGTGGTTAGGTTCATGCGGATCATCCATGACTTCATGGATCGACCGAGCTCTACCTCTGGCGTGTTTGTTCGAACTGCTTCGGTTTGCAGGTAAAGCAGGATCAGGCGAGCTATTGAGCCGTAGGGAACTCCGACCAAAGCGCCGTTGCGATTTCTACCTGATTCCACCAGCAGAGTTGTGCGATGACCGTCCCGTTTCCAGACGGCTTCCTCAATGCGCTTGTGCGGCAGAGACGTCATCGCAAAGCCAGCATGCGTGATACCAAGGCGGCTATCTTCGTCAGCAAGCAAGCTGGCCGCCGCCTCGATGGCGCAGCGTTCCGCCTTGGTGCTTGCGAGGTTCCGCACACTTTCTAGGCCGTGCTGCAAAATCAGGAGATGGACATCACCCATATGATCCAATGATCGAACAATCCGCGTCGGTGCAAGGGGGACTCTACCGACGCAGGCTAATCGAAGGCTATTAGGTCTTAGCTATTAGCTTCGTCGGTAAAGTCCCCTGGATAACTGCGATTCGCGTCAGCAGAGTCCCCGAATCGCGTCAGTAGAGTCCCCTGGATAACTTCTGGGCTGTGGATAACTCGGCCATCTTCATCGCATCAGTAGAGTCCCCTTCCCCATCCCGAATCGGCGTTGCCGGACGGTTAAAGATCGCCTGCACCCCTCTCCCACTTCCGTCATCTCCAAGCGACGTTGGCATAGTCGGCGGCGGTCTCGACGCCCCCGCGCAGGCTGGTATCTGTTTCTGGGAGGATTTCCCGCTGCTGGCCCGCTATCGGACGGCCGTCTGCTCAACAAGCTGAGCCCCTTTATTCATCCGGGTTTCTGTGTTTGCGGCGAATCGCCTTTCTGTGTAGTCGTGCTTCTGTAAACACAGAAAGGCGTGTTTCAGTGATCATAGCCGTCATCAACCAGAAGGGCGGGGCCGGCAAGACGACCATCGCGCTCAATCTCGCAGCGGCGCTCGCGGCCGAGGGCAAGCGCGTGTTGCTGATCGACGCGGACCCGCAGCAGACTGCTCAGGATTGGGCGGCCGTGCGCTCCTCCCCTCCCCCCTTCCAGGTGGTTGGCCTCGCAAGGCCGGTGCTGCACCGCGACCTTCCTCAGATGGCGGCCGATTATGACCACGTTGTCATCGATGGCGCACCGCGGAATTACGAGGTGGCCCGTTCCGCCATTGCTTCGGCGGACCTTGTGCTGATCCCGGTGCAGCCGTCCGGTGCAGACTTCTGGGCTAGCCGCGAAACCGTCGGCCTGGTAAAGGAAGCACACAGTTTCAAAGAAACACAGAAATCCGTGTTTGTGGTTTCACGGAAAATCGGCCGGACGGTGCTTAGCAGAGACATCACCGAAGCCCTGGCCGAATTTGAGATCCCGATCCTGCGCGCCGGTACGACACAGCGCGTCGCTTATGCCGAGGCCCTGACGGGCGGGACCACGGTCATTGAGCAGCAGCCAAGCGGACCGGCGGCGGAGGAAATCCGCGCTATCGTGGCCGAGCTGCAGGAGGCTGTCGCGGCATGAGCAAGACACCCTTCAGGATGCCGCAGAGAGCTGCGACGCCGACTGCCGAGCTGGACCAGTGGGTGAGCGGCGCGGAGGGGGGCGTAGCGGCCGAGAAGACGCCACGGCCCGAGCGCCCAGCGGGAAAGATAGCGCGGCTGACGATCGACCTGCCCGCTGAGCTGCATGCCAAGTTCAAGGCGGCCTGCGCCCTCAAAGGCACCCGCATGATCGATGAAGTCCGCCGGTTTATCGAGGAGTGGACACAGAAAAACAGTTAGACGTGTTTCCGTGTTTCTGTGAAACCGCCACGATAGGCGGAGCGGCTTCTGGCCGAGGCGCAGGAGATGCTGGCGCACGAGCGGATGGCCAGGGATGAAGCAATCCCCGGCCCGCCCGCCGACTTTTCTCAACGCTGAGGGGTGATCTGGTCAGTCCTTCCGGCCGTCCGCCCGAAACACCCCCTCGGTGACGTTGTTGCGCCACAGATCGGCGGGGCGGAGGTAGCTGAGGGCGACCTCGGTGGATTTGTGGCGGGTCTGGCGCATCAGCTCGGCCAGCCCCGCCCCCGCGTCGCCGGCGGCGGTGGCGAGCCCGGCGCGCAGGCTGTGTCCGGAGTAGCGCTCGGGATCGAGGCCGGCGTCCAGCGCAGCCTGCTTGACCAGGCGGGCGACCGCCTTGTCCGAGAGCGCCGCGCCGGAGAGCCGGCCGGTCTTGGTAACGGCGCAGAACAGCGGCCGTTCGGCGCGGGCGCTGGCGGAGGCAGTCCAGTCGAGGTCGGGTGCCGCGCGGCGATGCGCCAGCCAGGTCTCCAGGGCGGCGAGCGGGCAGACGCCGGGTTCGTCGGGGTTGGCCCAGACGGCGATGTCGTGCCCCTGGCCCTGCTGGTCGGTCTTCGAGCGGCGCACCAGGAGCTTGAGCCCGCGGCTGGGCACGGTCTCGACGTCGCCCAGGGTGAGGGAGACCAGCTCGGAGCGGCGCAGCGCGGCGCCGAAGCCCAGCAGCAGCATCGCCCGGTCCCTGGCGCCGAGCGGCATGTCGGGCGCGGGGCGGGCGGCCAGCATCAGGCGCAGCACGCCGGGCACCGCGGGGGCGGCCTGGCGGCGCGGCCGGACTCCCTTGGACCTGGTGATCCCCTCGACGACCATGGCCAGGCGGGGGTGGCGCTGGTCGAGCGCGCGGCCGGCCAGCAGATGGGCGGTGCGGATCGCCGCGAGATGGACGCGGATCGAGCTGACGGCGAACCCCTGATCGGCGCAGCGAACGACGTACATGGCGATGGTGTCGGGATCGGCGGCGAGCGGTTCGCGGCCGAGGCTGTGGCACCAGGCCTCGTACTGGCGCCAGGCCGAGCGGTAGGCGCGCCGCGTGCCGTCGCCGCGGGCGCGGGTGGCGTAGACCGCGGCGCGGCGGGACAGCTCCTCGAGCTCGGCCGCGTGGGCGGCGCCGTCGGGCACGGTGAGCGGGCCGAGCAGGGTGGTCTGCAGGATAAACGATCCTGGGGGTGGGTCGGAGGGGGTGGCGCGGCTGGCGGCCTCGGGGGGTGGCGGCGCAGCGGCCGGGGCGGGCAGGGGGCCGCCGCCTGGCCCCGGAGGGCGGCGGCGGGTGAGGTGGTCTCCGGCGGCGCTGGCGGTGGATCGGCGGCTTGGTGCGGGCCTGGCTCGTCCTGGCGGGTCATGCGGCGAGCTTAGAACGTCTGTTCTCCGTCCGCAAAGCAGGATTATCGGACGGAATTCTTTTGCCCGTGCCTCGCGGGTTCGTGAGCGCTCCGACGGCCGGCGCGCGAAAATGCCCTAAGTCACGAACCGATGTGGACCGAATCGGCGCGGATCGGCCATGCTGCCCAAGCAAATCAATGGCTTGGGGAAACGCCGCCATGGCCGCGGACAGCGGTTTCGCCGACCCGGACGACGAAGGACAGCGCAGCTCCGGCCCGCCTGGGAGGACACCGAGGACGAGACCGACGCCGACCGCCGCGGCATCGCGCGCGGGCGGCGCCCGTCCGCGACCACCGCAGCAGCCCCGACGCCTGGCTCCCCGACGCAGAGCTGCGCGCGCTGCTCGGCCCGCTCTGCGCTGCCACCGACGCGCTCGCCCGGCTCGACGCCCGGGCTGCCGGGGTCGCTGACGCCGTGCGGGAGGGGCTCATCGCCCGCATGGCCTTCGCCGAGGCGGCCGGCTGGCTCGCCCACGCCCATGCCTGGGTGCATCCGCTCGATCTCGCGCTGCGCGTGCTCGGGCTGACCGCGCCCACGGCGCTGGCCGCGGTCGGAGCCGGTCACCGCGCCCTGCCGCAGACCTTCGCCGGCCCCGCCGAGCCTCGCGACTGGGCCGATCCGCCGTTCGAGGCGCTGGCCGAGGGTGACCGCGCGGTCGCCGAGGCCCTGGCACTCGCCCGGCTGCTGCGCCGCCTGCCGGGCAACACCGGCGGATACACGTTCGCCGGCGCGACCGAAGCCGCCGAGACGCTCGCGTCGCTCGGCGCCGGCGGGCTGGACGAGGAGAAATGTTGCCGCATGGTGGTCGGCGCACGCGCCGAAGCCGGGCGTCAGGCGCCGCCGATACGGCATGCGGGGAGGGGAGGGGGGTGATCCGCCCCTGCCGCCGCTGCTGCATGCGGCGCATGCGGCGCAAAGCTGGATGGAGGCCGGCATCACCGAGCACCCGGCGCCCGCCCACGCGCTGTTCGCTGCGACCGGCCTGTTCGCCCGCGCGGGCGTCACCCGCGCCGTGTTCCTCCCCGTCTGGGCGGCCTATCCCGCCGCCGGCTTCGGCGATCGCGACCACCTGCCGACCCTGCGCAGCGATGCCGCCGATCGTCTGGTCGGCCGCGACCGGCCGGTCACCTGGCCGCTCGCCTTTCTCCACCTGGTCGCCGAGAGCGCCCGCGCCGCTCTGCGCGCGCTCGACCGGCTCGAGGCGGCCGCCGAGCAGGGCAGGGGGCTCGCTGCCGCGGTCGACAAGCGCTCGCGGCTGCCCGATGCGATCGAGGCGCTGCTGCGCACACCCGTGCTGACGCCGAAGGCGCTCGCCGGAACACTCGGGATCGCGCCGCAGACCGGGACGGCGCTGCTGCGCGAGCTGCAGGCGAAGGGGGTGGTGAGGGAGGTGACGGGCAGGGGGAGTTTTCGCGCGTTCGCGATCTGAGCCAGGGCCAAGGTCCTGCCATCGCGCTCCGATGCTGACGGCGGCTTCGACAATTTCTGGCTCATCTTCACTCCTTCGTCGTTACGATGGGCCAGAAATCCTCCCTTCCTCAATCCATCCTTGCTGTCTCACAGGCGCTGACGCCGGACATCGCATCCGTCGTGCATGCGGATTTTCCACGCCAGCAAGGTTGCCGGAGCGTTGCTCCTCCGAGCAGGTGCGCGGTTCTCTCATTGCGACCACTGCGCAACCGTTCTGACACGCCTGCCGTGGCATAGCTCGGCGCGAACGAAGATGATGGCATGAGCTCGAGATGAACGAAGACGCCGTCGCGCCCGGTCTGCCGCGCGACATCTGGACTGTCATGGTCAGCCGGCGGCGTACATCGCGAGGCATGGCATCATTGAACGGCTCGCCGGTCGTCACATTCGAGGCCGCCGCCCGCCGACACCGGAATGCAAATATCGTGGCCAGCTTGTCTGCCGCCGGTATCGGCGGCCGCGGCCAGCCATGAGCGGCGCATTCGCTGCCGAGGCGCTGAATCTCCATGCGCTCGGTCTGGCGCCGATCCCGTGCTCGGCCAACGATGACGATGATGGCAAGACGCCAGCCATAGCTATCAAGAACTGGACACGCCGCCCAGGCGCGAAGCGGCTGCACGAACTCGTGCTGCGCTTCCCCGAGGCGAACGTCGGGATCCTCACCGGTCTCAGCCGGATATTCGTGGTCGACATCGATCAGGCCCGACTGGTGGAGGACATGATCCGCCGCTTCGGTGCCACGCCGTTGATGGTCGAGACGCCCAGCGGTGGCATCCACCTCTACTACCGGGCCAGCGGCGAGCGTTGCGGTGATCTGCGCCGGACCGAACAACTGCCGGTGGACCTCAAGGGCATCGGCGGTTTCGTCGTGGTGCCGCCCAGCGTGCGGCCGTCAGGCGAACATGCCGGCAAGCTCTACAGGATCCTGGAAGGCACATGGGAGGACGTTGCCCGGCTGCCCACCATCAAGCCCGGCAGCCTGCCAGCGCCCGCCACAGCCCAGCAAGGGCGGCCAGATCGCATACAGGACGGCGTCCGACACAATGAGCTCTTCCGCCACGGGCTGCGGGAGGTAAAGGCGTGCGATACCTTCGATGCCCTCGTGGACCGGCTGCGGTGGATCAATGAAAGAAGCTGCGATCCGCCACTGCCTGACGCCGATGTGGTCAAGACAGCCTGCTCGGCATGGAATTACGAACAGGAAGGCCGAAACTTCGTAGGCAGGGGAAAATTGCTGACCACGCCCGATGCTATGTTCAAGGCCCTGATATCCCTCCCCCGCGGGGTTGATGCCCTTGCGCTGCACTTGCTGCTGCGCTCAACACACAAAGCCGGTGCGCAGTTTGCCGTGTCGTCCAAGGCGATGGCACGCGATCAGACATTGCCCGGCTGGTCGCATGTCCGGGTTCGCAAGGCGAAGAACACCCTGGTCGATCGCGGCTTCCTGAAGGTTGTCAGTCGGGGCGGCAGCGGCCCAGGTGATCCGGCACAGTTCTGCTTCGCCGAAGACGCAGCGGCCGGCCAATTTTCATTGCCACCCTAAGACTAAGGGTAAAGCTCCTTTACCCAATACTAACTGACACCCCCTCCGCTGAGGTGGAAAGCAAGCTAAAGTTCCCCGAAGTCCGACGATTTTGTTTGCCGCGGCACTCGTCGGCGTCGGTTCGTCGGTGTTTCACCCTGAATCATCGCGGGTGGCACGCATGGCCTCCGGCGGGCGGCAGGGGTTCGCCCAATCGCTGTTGCAGCACGGGATCGGCCCCACGGGCCGCGCTCGCCGGTCTCTCACTGCGCGCCCCTGCTGGCCACTGGAGGTGTAGTAGCTGCACCCCCCCGGCACATGCGGTTTCCGACTCCTAGGAGCCGCCTACGCGGCGTCTGGGCGGCATTAGGTAGGGGAGGGTGCGGCCGATGCCGCGAAGCCCTGGAGGAGTCTCCAGAGTCGCGCACGGGCATGTCCGGCACCTCCTCTATATGACCCACCTGACACGCCCCGTCGGGCGACGTGTAGCTGTCCCGCTGAACCCGCCAAAGAGCTGTCGGGCCGCTCCGCACGCAGTCTGGGGGCTGGAGAGCCGGCCCGCCCAAAGTGCGCCCGGCACCGGGTGGAAGCCTTGGAACAGGAGGCGTGACGCGCGCCGGGGGCCAGGGGGCAATCTGGCCCCTTCTCTTTGTGGTAAGCTATTACTCAAACGTGGGCCCGTCTCAAAATTTTTCCTATGCCTCTGATTCGATTTCTAAAATTGGGGGAGGGCATACCGCGGCTTGTTGTCCTGGTGTGGCTCGCCGAGCGACCCGGCCCCCGCCCCCAAACTCGCCTGACAGCCGGCCGAACCGGATCGGGCAGCGGCGCTGCCACATGATGTGGTGCGCGATGGGCGCGACGCTACATGTTGTGCCACGTCGAGCGCTGGTGCGCCATGGTCGCGCGCAATCCATGCCATTGGTGACGCGCTCGACGCTGCGACGCTGGCAGTGGCGCTTCCGCCATACATGCAGGTCAACGCATTGATATCGCACGCCATTGTCAGCGAGCTCGAGCGCCTGCCCACAAATCTGCCCACAATGGCGACAGGCCAAGGCAGGCTGGCGACCATTCAGGGTAAATTCATGGGTAAAGCGGACTAGCTGTGCAATATCAATGGCTTAGCAGCGCCAGCGCCAGCACATGCCCGCGTCGGCCGCGCCGGAGCGCATCTTGTGAAAGCCTGCCGACCACATGGCGGAGGTTCGCCCGCAGTACTATAGTTCGCGCACGGGCGCACGCGCATAAAGTCGGGCCGTGTCAGATGATTACCAGACGCGCGCTCTAGCGATCAGGTGCAGGCCGGCGACCGGCCAAGTGCCACCGTCCCACCCCAGCCGGCCAGGCGATGGGCGGCGTCGGAGCGCAGCGCTTCGGCAAGGGGCATCGCGGTTGCTGGAAACCGGCCGCCGGGTAGGCGCTCCAGACCGGCACGAACACGTGCTCCACCGGCGCCTGCCGGACCAGCGCACCAAGGCGGCGAGCAGCGCCTGCCCCGGGTCCGCCTCGTCGATGGTGCCGCTCTCCATCCAGGCCTGGGGCGGCACTGGCGAGAAAGAGCAGCGGCGGGCGTGGTGCCCCGCCCTCCCCGCGTCTGGCGGCGGGCCTCCGGGGTGGGCGGCTGGGCTGGCGCGTGCGCGTCCCACCAAACTGTGTTGTCTACACGCGGGTCGAGGTGGCGTGCACCGAGCAAAGTGGCGAAAGGAGGGTGTACGCGCGAAGGGGGGGGGGGCGCGGCCCGCCGCCGGGCAGGCGGCGCAGGAGGCGGGCCAGTGCCAGCGCGTCGGCGATGCCCAGGTCGGCCGCCGGCAGGGCCTCCAGCGACGGCTCCTCCCAGCCGAGACGCTCCGGCGGGCTGGGCGATGGTGTGCGGCAGCGCGCGCGCGCCGGCGCCGAGCGCGGCGAGTGCCGCCGGGGCGGTCAGGCCGGCGTCGCGGAGCGCCAGATCGAGCGGGTGCACCCAGACGTGGCCTGTGGGCGAGAAGCCGGGCGGCCTCGGTGAGCGCGAGGCGCGCCAGCAGCCCGTCGCGGATTGCGCTCGTTCGCCGTGGCGGCGCGCGCGTCCAGCCGGGCCAGTGCGTCGCTGGCATCGTCGAGCGCCGTGAGCAGCACCCGCAGGTCGGCGCCCCGCGCGCCAATCGCGGCCACCGGGGATGGGTGCCGACGCGAGGAAACAATCGGGTCGGTCTCGTCGGGGCTGTCCCTCCCAGGGCGGACGGTCCGCGGTGTCCTCGTCATCGGAAATGCGCGCCCGTCGGCCATCGCGGCATTTTCCAAGTGTCGTTTTCTTTGAGCCATGATAGCCGGTTGTCGCGCCGATTTTGGACACGATCGGTTCGCCACTCCGCATTTACCGCGGGGCTATGCGGGCGGCCCGGGAAATCAGGCGTGATAAGGAACGATCACGCTGAATTGGCGCCGGCTGCTAGCGTCCCAGCCGCGGACATTCCCTCCGCCGCTGCCCGAGAGAGGACCTCGCCATGGCCGCCGATCCTGCCGACTGATTCCTCAGCCCCGCCGCGGGTGCCGGCCACCGCCGCGTCGCGACGCCGGACAGGCGGAGGGGGCCACGCTGCGTTTTGCCGCCGCCGCCAAGGCCCAGACGCCCGCGCCTACGCCGCCGACTGGCTGATTTTTGCCGCTGGGCGGCCGGCCGCGCTGCCTGGCTCGTGTGCAGCTACCTCGCCGCCGGCCGAGGGCGGCCTCCGCGCCTCGACCATTGGCCGCCGTGCCGCGCGGTTGTGCACACGCACCGCGCCGCTGGGTTCGACTCACCCAGCACCAATCGCGGTGCGCGAGGTGCTGCGCGGGCACCTCCGGCCACACGCTCGGCACGGCAGCCCAGAGCAAGACCCCGGCCACCGCCGACCTGATTTCGCCCCGCCCGGCCACCAGCTGATTGGCCGGGCGCGACCGGGCGCTCATCGCGTTCGGCTTCGCCGGCGCGTTCCCGCGCAGCGAGCTGCTGCTCACTCATCGCCATCTGCTTGAGGTGCCGGATGGGCTGCGCGTCTGCTGCTCCCAAGACCGACCAGCGGTGAAGGCCAGGAAAATCGCCATTCCGCGGGGCACTACCTGCGCCCGGTCGAGAGGCTGCAGGCCTGGCTCGCCGCGCGGCGGCGATCAGCCACGGTCCCCTGTTCCGCCCGGTCAGCAAAGGCGGCCGCGTCAGCGCCGCCCCGCTCGGCGGCGACGGCTTCGTCCTGCTGCTCCTCAAGCGCCGCGCCGCCGCCGCCGGCTCTTGACGCGCCGGTTCGCCGGGCACTCGCTGCGCGCCGGGTTCCTCACCGCCGCCGCCGAGTCCTCCGGGGCGGATGTGCTGAAGATGGCGGAGGTGTCGCGTCACCGCTCCATGGACACGGTCCGCCGCTACGGGAGCCGCGGAACCTGTTCTAAGGGGCAGCCGGCGAAGGCTTCCTGCGACCTGACCATCGCGGCCGCCGGCTGGCGCGTGGGCATCTTGCCAGATCGCCCACAGGACGGGGCGTTCATCGGCCCCGCCATGCCGCCCTGAGCCGCGCCACGAGGCCCAGCCGCTGCCGGACGGCGGCTGTCTGCAAGACTTCGTCGGCCGTCTGTGCGGCCTGCAGGACCGCAGCCTCGGCGACCTCCCTGCCCTTCTCTGCCTCGGCCAACCGCTCCCGAAGCGTGTCTAGCTCGCGCCTCGTCAGGACCTCGACGTCCAAGAAATCCTGTCGCTCGTGGGCGGCCGCAGCCTCGGCCTCGATCGGCCCGTTCCCGTTCGGCGTCCGCTCGCCGTTCGGCCGCCGCCAGTTGCTCGCGGATGCCCAAGCTCGATCATTGGCTGCCTTGCATCCGCTTCGGCCGTTGCAAGTTTCGTCAGCAAGCCTTCTATCCGCTCCCGCAAGGTGTCGGCGCGGGCCTCGGCAGCGCGACGATCGGCGTCAGCGGCATCCGCTCTGGCCTCGGCGGCACGGCGGTCAGAATCTGGCAGCTGTCGGCCCGTTTTTCAGCCTGATCCGCCCTTTGTTCGGCCTGTTCGGCCCTCTGTTCGGCCAGCATCGCGCGGCCTTCGGCCGCGGCCGATCTGCCACCGTCGTCAATTTGTTCGGGCGAACCTTCGCGGCGCACGTTCGCCCGAACGTGTCCCTAACTGCGCGCGGCTGCACGGCCGCATCTTCAGGCACCAGCACCAGTGTCCGCCCATCGTTACCGGGCTGCGTCCGCCATCCAAGCCGGTGTGGCGCGCATTCGAATGGCATCAGCGGACAAGCCGAACCGTTCACCAGCCTGCGCGTATGTTAACCATTCGCCCGCCATGGGTCAGACGCCGTTCGGGGCGATCTTCGGGTGAACGTGTGGGCGATATTGTTCGGCTTAGAGCGGCATGGCGTCCTCCGAGGGCAGAATTGCCGTCTACAGGACGGTCCGAGACCATGCCAAGCTAGAAATCGCCCGAACATCGTGGAAAACAGCGTCTGCGGCTACTTTTGGGCTGGTTCAGCCGCGCAGCGGGAGCGGTCGGGCAGTCGGGCTCGATCAAGCCGCCAGCCACACGGCTTTGATGAGGCAGTGCCTGCGGTAGGGTGCACAACTGACCAGGGCGCCAGTCATCGGGGAAACTGAGCCATGCCAAAGCTGGTCGAGATGTTCGCCGCTGCCATCCTGGTGGTGACGATGCTCGCCATCATCGCGATCGCACGGGGTTTCTGCCCAGCCGCACGGGGTAGGCGGATTGCAACCGCGATAGAGTGCCCAGGTAGCGAGGCGTAGGATGCGGCCGGGCCGCCTTGGGGTAGTCGCCGCGGGCTGGACGGCGTTTTGGTTTTCCCCGCGCCGGCTGGCTGCCGCCGGAAAGCCTCAGTATGTTCATGGCTGTCCCTTCCGCGCCTATATCGGGCCGTGCCAGTGCAGTCGAACTCGGCGCCCTGGTGGCGATCCGCTGTCCGTCCGATCTCGACGGGGATCCTGCGTAGGGCAGGGGCGACGCGGGAGCCTGAAGTCGGCGATGGCTCCTGTCGCCCGCGCGTGCCGCCAAGGTGGTCCCGAAGGGCTGTTCAGGCGAGCGGGTCTCACTTGGGACTAGGGCAGGGAGCGGCCCCCCCCAATGGCACCCGGGTAGGCCATCGGGCCCACCGGAGCCGCTCGTTGTGGGTGTCCACTCCCCTGCCCTACTCGTGGTCCAGATTGAGACCGGCCCGCCTGAACAGCGTATCGGTGCTGCGGCGGAGCTTCGGGACCACCTTGGCGGCACGCGCGGGCGACAGGAGCCATCGCCGACTTCCAGGCTCCCGCGTCGCCCCTGCCCTACGCAGGATCCCGTCAAGATCGGACGGACAGCGGATCGCCACTAAGCGCCGAGTTCGACTAGCTGGCAGGGCCCGATCTGGTGCGGCAGGTCAACCATAAGCACACCTGACGGATTTCCGGCGGCAGCCAGCCGGCGCCGAGGAAACCAAACGCCGGCCGGCATCCTACGCCTCGCTGCCTGGGCACTCTATCGCGGTGACCCGCCCTACCCCGTGCGGCTGGGCAGAAACCCCGTCGCGAGCCCGATGATCGCGAGCATCATCACCACAAGGACGGCCGCGGCGAACATCTCCACCAGCTTTGGCATGGTTCAGTTCCCCCGATGACCGTGCAGCCTACCGTGGGCCTCCCTTATCAAGCCGTGTGGCTGCCCGCTTGGGCGAGCCCCTGTCCATCAAAGCCCTGCGCGGCTGATCCAGCGCCCACTGGGCCCAGATCGCGTTTTTCGACTTTTTTCGGGCGATTTCTGGCTTGGCACGACTCGATTCCGTCCTGTAGGGCGGCTGCTCCCGGAGGACGCCATGCGCTTAAAGCCGGACGTTCGCCCGCACGTTCACCCGAAGATCACCCGAACAGGCGTCTGACCCATGGCGGGCGAATGGCTCACGTACGCCCAGGCGGGTGAACGGTTCGGCGTGTCCGCCGATGCCGTCCGAATGCGCGCACACCGGCTTGGATGGCGGATGCAGCCCGGTAACGAGGGCGGACACTGGTGCTGGTGCCCGAAGATGCGGCCGTGCAACCGCGCGCACGTTCGGTCGAACGTTCGGGGGCACAACGGGTGAACGTTCGCCCGCACAAATGCACCGATGAGGGCAAATCGCGCAGCCGAAGGCCTGGGCGATACTGGCCGAACAAGGGCCGAACAGGCCGAACAAAGGGCGGATCGAGCTGAAAAGCGGGCCGATGGGCCGATACCGACCGGCGCGCCGCCGAGGCCAGAGCGGATGCCGCTGACATCGATCGCCGCGCTGCCGAGGCCCGCGCCGACACCTTGCGGGAGCGGATAGAAGGCTTGCTGACGAAGCTTGCAACGGCCCAAGCGGATGCTAAGGCAGCCAATGATCGAGTTTGGGCATCCCGCGAGCAACTGGAGGCGGCCGAACGGCGAGCGGACGCTGAACGGGAACGGGCCGATCGGGCCGAGGCTGCGGCCGCCCACGAGCGCCAGGATTTCTTGGACGTCGAAGTCCTGACGAGGCGCGAGCTCGACACGCTGCGGGAGCGGTTGGCCGAGGCAGAGAAGGGCAGGGAGGTCGCCGAGGCTGCGGTCTTGCAGGCCGCACAGACGGCCGACGAAGTCTTGCAGACAGCCGCCGCCCGGCAGCGGCTGGGCCTCGTGGCGCGGCTCAAGGCGGCGTGGCGGGGGCAATGAACGCCCCGTCCTGTGGGCGATCTGGCAAGATGCCCACGCGCCGCGGCCGCGATGGTCAGGTCACAGGAAGCCTGCGCCGGCATGCCCCTTAAACAGGTTACCGCGGCGCACATAGCGGCGGACCGTGTCCATGGAGCGGTGACGCGACACCTCCGCCATCTTCAGCACATCCGCCCCGGCCTCGGCGGCAGAGGTGAGGAACCCGGCGCGCAGCGAGTGCCCGGCGAACGCGGCGGGATCGAGGCCGGCGGCGGCGGCGCGGCGCTTGAGGGCGCGGACGAAGCCGTCGCCGCCGAGGGGGGTGGCGCCGACGCGGCCGCCTTTGCTGACCGGGCGGAACAGGGGACCGTGGCTGATCGCCGCCGCGGCGAGCCAGGTCTGCAGCGTCTCGACCGGGCGCAGATGGGTGCCGCGCGGGATGGCGATCTCCTGGCCTTCACCCGCCTGGTCGGTCTTGGAGCGGCGGATCACGACGCGCAGCCCATCCGGCACCTCGAGCAGATCGGCGACCGCGAGGGCGAACAGCTCGCTGCGGCGGAGGGCGCCGGCGAAGCCGACCGCGAGCAGCGCCCGGTCACGCAGGCCGATGAGCGTGGTGGGGCAGGCGGCGAGCATGCGGGCGATCAGTTCGGCGGTGGCCGGGGTCTTGCTCTGGGCTGCCGTGCCGAGCGTGTGGCGGATGCCGCGCAGCACCTCGCGCACCGCGGGATGGGTGCTGGGTGAGTTGAATCCAGCGGCGCGGTGCATGTGCGCGATCGCGGCGGCGCGACGCGTGATGGTCGACGCGCGGCGGCCGCCCTCGGCCAGGGCGGCGAGGTAGCTGCACACGAGGCCGGGCGGGCAGGGCAGGGAGCTTGTCCCGCGGCCGGCCGCCCAGCGGCAAAAATCGGCCCAGTCGGCGGCGTAGGCGCGGCGGGTGTTCTGGGCCTTGGCGGCGGCGGCGAAACGCAGTGTGGCCGCCATTTCGGCCGGGGCCAGCCTGTCGGCATCCAGCGTGGCGAGCGCGGTGGCCGGCACCTTCGGCGGGGCTGGCAGATCGTCGGCAGGATCGGCGGCCATGGGCAAGGGCCTCTCTCGGCGGCGGCGGGGGAATGCCCGCGGCGGCGGGACACTAGCAGCCCGCGCCGATTAAGCGTGATAAATTTGATTATCACGCCCGATTTGCCGGCCCGCCGAACGCCGCCGCGCGAAATCCCCCGAGTGACGAACCGATCGTGCCCGAATTGGCGCGGACCGGCTATCATGGCCCAAAGAAAACAATCACTTGGGGAAATGCCGCCATGGCCGACGACACGCCATTCGACGATGAGGACACCGCGGACGAGCGGCTCCGTCCGCCCTGGGAGGACACCCCGGACGAGACCGACGCCGATCGCCTCCCCTCGCGTCGGCACCCACCCGCATCCGGTGACGGCGATTGGCGCGCCGGCGCCGACCTGCCGGTGCTGCTCACGGCGCTGGCCGATGCCGGCGACGCGCTGGCCCGGCTCGACGCCCGCGTCGCGACCGCAGCCGACGCGGTCCGCGACGGGCTGCTGGCGCGCCTCGCGCTGACCGAGGCCGCCGGGTTTCTCGCCCATAGCGCATGTCTGGGTGCACCCGCTCGATCTGGCGCTCCGGGACGCCGGCCTGACCGCCCCGGCGGCACTCGCCGCGCTCGGCGCCGGCGCGCGCGCGCTGCCGCACACCATCGCCCAGCCGGCCGGACGCCTCGGCTGGGAGGATCCGCCGTTCGAGACCCTGCCGGCGGCCGACCAGGGCGTCGCCGATGCGCTGGCACTGGCCCGTCTGCTCCGCCGCCTTCCGGGTGGCGGGCCGCACCCGTTCGGCAGCGCCGCGGCCACCGCCGCGACGCTGACAGCGCTCGGGGCGCGCCACCTCGACCCAGGTCGGCTGGCGGCCTGGTGGGACGCGCACGCGCCAGCGTCGCCGCCCAGGCGACGGTTCGGCGCCAGGCGCGGGGAGGGCAGGGCGCCACGCCCGCCGCTGCTCGCCGGGGCGGTTGCCGCCCAGGCCTGGATGGAGAGCGGCATCATCGACCAGGCGGACCCGGGGCAGGCGCTGCTCGCCGCTTTCGGCCGGCTGGTCCGGCAGGCGCCGGTGCGCCACGTGTTCGTGCCGGTCTGGAGCGCCTACCCGGCGATCGGCTTCGGCGACCGCGATGCACTGCCGACGCTGCGATCCGACGCCGCCGATCGCCTCGCCGGATGGGGCGGGACGGTGACCTGGCCGGTTGCCTGCCTGCACCTCATCGCCGAGAGCGCGCGTCTGGCAATCATCTGACACGGCCCGAGCTCCACACGCGTGCGCCCGCGCGCAATCTATAATACTGCGGGCCAACATCCGCCATGTGATCGGCAGGCTTTCACAAGATGCGCTCCGGCGGCGGGCGACAGCCAGCTGTGTCTGGCGCTGGCGCTGCTAACCCATTGATATTGCACAGGGCGAGTCTGCATTACCCATGAATTTACCCTGAATGGTCGCCAGCCTGCCTCGCTCGCCATTGTGGGCTGATTTGTGGGGCTGGCCTTCGAGCTCGCTGACAATGTCGTGCGATATCAATGCGTTGACCTGCATGTATGGCGGAAGCCCCATCCGCCACACCAGCAGCGTCGACGCGTCACCAATGCATGGATTGCGCGCGACCATGGCGCACCAGCGCACCAGCGGGCACAACATGTGGCGGCCACGTGGCGCACGCGCACGCAACATGTGGCGCGCCGCCCGCGCGCGACCACGGACCCGAGCGCTGTCAGGGCGAGTTTGGGGGGCGGGGGCCGGGTTCGCTGGCGAGCCACACCAGGACAACAAGCCGCGGTATGCCCTCCCCCAATTTTAGAAATCGAATCAGGGCGCATAGGAAAAATTTTGAGACGGGCCCACGTTTGAGTAATAGCTTACCACAAAGAGAAGGGGCCAGATTGCCCCCTGGCTCCCGGCGCGCGTCACGCCTCCTGTTCCAAGGCTTCCACCCGGTGCCGGGCGCACTTTGGGCGGGCCGGCTCTCCAGCCCCCAGACTGCGTGCGGAGCGGCCCGACAGCTCTTTGGCGGGTTCAGCGGGACAGCTACACGTCGCCCGACGGGGCCGTATCAGGTGGGTCATGTGGAGGAGGTGCAGGACATGCCCCGTGCGCGACTCTGGAGACTCCTCCAGGGCTTCGCGGCATTGCCCGCATCCTCACCCTACCTAATGCTGCCCAGACGCCGCGTAGGCGGCTCCTAGGAGTCGGAAACCACATGTGCCGGCGGGGGTGCAGCAACACACCCCCGAGGGGCCGGCAGGGGCGCGCAGTGAGAGACCGGCCAGCGCGTCCCGTGGGGGCCGATCCCGTGCTGCAGCGATTGGGCGGACCCCTGCTGCCCGCCGGAGGCTATGCGTGCCACCCGCGATGATTCAGGGGGAAACACCGACGAACCGACGCCGACGAGTGCCGCGGCAAACAAAATCGTCGGATTTCGGGGAACTTTAGCTTGCTTTCCACCTCAGCGGAGGGGGTGTCAGTTAGTATTGGGTAAAGGAGCTTTACCCTTAGTCTTAGGGTGGCAATGAAAATTGGCCGGCCGTTGCGTCTTCGGCGAAGCAGAACTGTGCCGGATCACGTGGGCCGCTGCCGCCCCGACTGACACCTTCAGGAAGCCCCCATCGACCAGGATGTTCCTCGCCTTGCGGACCCGGACATGCGACCAGCCGGGCAATGTCTGATCGCGTGCCATCGCCTTGGGCGCTACAGCAAACTGGGCGCCGGTCTTGTGTGTTGAGCGCAGCAGCATGTGCAGAGCAAGGGCCTCACACCCGCCAGGGACGGATATCAGGGCCTTGAACGTAGCAGCGGGCGTGATCAGCAATTTTCCCCTGCCTACGTAGTTTCGGCCTTCCTGTTCGTAATTCCATGCCGAGCGGGCTGTCTTGACCACATCGGCTTCAGGCAGTGGCGGATCGCAGCTTCTTTCATTGATCCACCGCAGCCGGTCCACGAGGGCATCTAAGGTATCGCACGCCTTCACCTCCCGCAGCCCGTGGCGGAAGAGCTCATCGTGTCGGACGCCGTCCTGTATGCGATCTGGCCGCCCTTGCTGGGCTCGTGGCGGGCGCTGGCAGGCTGCCGGGCTTGATGGTGGGCAGCCGGGCAACGTCCTCCCATGTGCCTTCCAGGATCCTGTAGAGCTTGCCGGCATGTTCGCCTGACGGCCGCACGCTGGGCGGCACCACGACGAAACCGCCGATGCCCTTGAGGTCCACCGGCAGTTGTTCGGTCCGGCGCAGATCACCGCAACGCTCGCCGCTGGCCCGGTAGTAGAGGTGGATGCCACCGCTGGGCGTCTCGACCATCAACGGCGTGGCACCGAAGCGGCGGATCATGTCTTCCACCAGTCGGGCCTGATCGATGTCCACCACGAATATCCGGCTGAGACCGGTGAGGATCCCGACGTTCGCCTCGGGGAAGCGCAGCGCGAGTTCGCGCAGCCGCTTCGCGCCTGGGCGGCGTGTCCAGCTCTTGATAGCTATGGCTGGCGTCTTGCCATCATCGTCATCGTTGGCCGAGCACGGGATCGGCGCCAGACCTAGCGCACGGAGATTCAGCGCCTCGGCAGCGAATGCGCCGCTCATGGCTGGCCGCGGCCGCCGATACCGGCGGCAGACAAGCTGGCCACGATATTTGCATTCCGGCGTCGGCGGGCGGCGGTCTCGAATGTGACGACCGGCGAGCCGTTCAATGATGCCATGCCTCGCGATGTACGCCGCCGGCTGACCATGACAGTCCAGATGTCGCGCGGCAGACCGGGCGCGACGGCGTCTTCGTTCATCTCGAGCTCATGCCATCATCTTCGTTCGCGCCGAGCTATGCCACGGCAGGCGTGTCAGAACGGTTGCGCAGTGGTCGCAATGAGAGAACCGCGCACCTGCTCGGAGGAGCAACGCTCCGGCAACCTTGCTGGCGTGGGAAATCCGCCTGCACGACGCATGCGATGTCCGGCGTCAGCGCCTGTGAGACAGCAAGGATGGATTGAGGAAGGGAGGATTTCTGGCCCATCGTAACGACGAAGGAGTGAAGATGAGCCAGAAATTGTCGAAGCCGCCGTCAGCATCGGAGCGCGATGGCAGGACCTTGGCCCTGGCTCAGATCGCGAACGCGCGAAAACTTCCCCTGCCCGTCACCTCCCTCACCACCCGCTTCGCCTGCAGCGCCCGCAGCAGCGCCGTCCCGGTCTGCGGCGCGATCCCGAGTGTTCCGGCGAGCGCCTTCGGCGTCAGCACAGGTGTGCGCAGCAGCGCCTCGATCGCATCCGGCAGCCGCGACCGCTTGTCGACGGCGGCAGCGAGCCCCCTGCCCTGCTCGGCGGCCGCCTCGAGCCGGTCGAGCGCGCGCAGAGCGGCGCGCGCGCTCTCGGCGACCAGGTGCAGAAAGGCGAACGGCCAGGTGACCGGCCGGTCGCGGCCGACCAGACGATCGGCGGCATCGCTGCGCAGGGTCGGCAGGTGGTCGCGATCGCCGAAGCCGGCGGCGGGATAGGCCGCCCAGACGGGGAGGAACACCGCGCGGGTGACGCCGGCGCGGGCGAACAGGCCGGTCGCGGCGAACAGCGCCTGGGCGGGCGCCGGGTGCTCGGTGATGCCGGCCTCCATCCAGCTTTGCGCCGCATGCGCCGCATGCAGCAGCGGCGGCAGGGGCGGATCGCCCCCCTCCCCTCCCCGCATGCCGTATCGGCGGCGCCTGACGTCCGGCTTCGGCCCATGCGCCGACCACCAGGCCGCGAAAATGTTCCTCGTTCAGCCCGCCAGCGCCGAGCGAGGCGAGCGTCTCGGCGGCTTCGGTCGCGCCGGCGAACGTGGATCCGCCGGTGTTTTTCGGCTGGCGGCGCAGCAGCCGGGCGAGTGCCAGTGCCGCGGCGACCGCGCGGTCACCCTCGGCCATCGCCTCGAACGGCGGATCGGCCCAGTCGCGGGATGCTCGGCGGGGCCGGCGAAGGTCTGCGGCAGGGCGCGGTGACCGGCACCGACCGCGGCCAGCGCCGTGGGCGCGGTGAGCCCGAGCACGCGCAGCGCGAGATCGAGCGGATGCACCCAGGCATGGGCATGGGCGAGCCAGCCGGCGGCCTCGGCGAAGGCCATGCGGGCGATGAGCCCCTCCCGCACGGCGGTCAGGCGACCGCCGGCAGCCGGGCGTCGAGCCGGGCGAGCACGTCGGTCGCAGCGCAGAGCGGGCCGAGCAGCGCGCGCAGATCGGCGTCGGGGAGCCAGGCGTCGGGCGGCTGCGGTGGTCGCGGACGGGCGCCGCCCGCGCGCGATGTCGAGGCGGTCGGCGTCGGTTTCGTCCTCGGTGTCCTCCCAGGCGGGCCGGAGCCGGGCGTCATCGTCGTCCGGGTCGGTGAAACCGCTGTCCGCGGCCATGGCGGCGTTTCCCCAAGCCGTTGATTTGCTTGGGCCAGCATGGCCGATCCGCGCCGATTCGGTCCAGATCGGTTCGTGACTTCGGGCATTTTCGCGCGCCGGCCGTCGGAGCGCTCACGAACCCGCGAGGCACGGGAAAAGTATTCCGTCCGATAATCCTGCTTTGCGGACGGAGAACAGACGTTCTAAGCTGGCCGCATGACCCGCCAGGACGAGCCAGGCCCGCACCAAGCCGCCGATCCACCGCCAGCGCCGCCGGAGACCACCTCACCCGCCGCCGCCCATCCGGGGCCAGGCGGCGGCCCCCTGCCCGCACCGGCCGCTGCGCCGCCAACCCCCGAGGCCGCCAGCCGCGCCACCCCCTCCGACCCACCCCCAGGATCGTTTATCCTGCAGACCACCCTGCTCGGCCCGCTCACCGTGCCCGACGGCGCCGCCCACGCGGCCGAGCTCGAGGAGCTGTCCCGCCGCGCCGCGGTCTACGCCACCCGCGCCCGCGGCGACGGCACGCGGCGCGCCTACCGCTCGGCCTGGCGCCAGTACGAGGCCTGGTGCCACAGCCTCGGCCGCGAACCGCTCGCCGCCGATCCCGACACCATCGCCATGTACGTCGTTCGCTGCGCCGATCAGGGGTTCGCCGTCAGCTCGATCCGCGTCCATCTCGCGGCGATCCGCACCGCCCATCTGCTGGCCGGCCGCGCGCTCGACCAGCGCCACCCCCGCCTGGCCATGGTCGTCGAGGGGATCACCAGGTCCAAGGGAGTCCGGCCGCGCCGCCAGGCCGCCCCCGCGGTGCCCGGCGTCCTGCGCCTGATGCTGGCCGCCCGCCCCGCGCCCGACATGCCGCTCGGCGCCAGGGACCGGGCGATGCTGCTGCTGGGCTTCGGCGCCGCGCTGCGCCGCTCCGAGCTGGTCTCCCTCACCCTGGGCGACGTCGAGACCGTGCCCAGCCGCGGGCTCAAGCTCCTGGTGCGCCGCTCGAAGACCGACCAGCAGGGCCAGGGGCACGACATCGCCGTCTGGGCCAACCCCGACGAACCCGGCGTCTGCCCGCTCGCCGCCCTGGAGACCTGGCTGGCGCATCGCCGCGCGGCACCCGACCTCGACTGGACTGCCTCCGCCAGCGCCCGCGCCGAACGGCCGCTGTTCTGCGCCGTTACCAAGACCGGCCGGCTCTCTGGCGCGGCGCTCTCGGACAAGGCGGTCGCCCGCCTGGTCAAGCAGGCTGCGCTGGACGCCGGCCTCGATCCCGAGCGCTACTCCGGACACAGCCTGCGCGCCGGGCTCGCCACCGCCGCCGGCGACGCGGGGGCGGGGCTGGCCGAGCTGATGCGCCAGACCCGCCACAAATCCACCGAGGTCGCCCTCAGCTACCTCCGCCCCGCCGATCTGTGGCGCAACAACGTCACCGAGGGGGTGTTTCGGGCGGACGGCCGGAAGGACTGACCAGATCACCCCTCAGCGTTGAGAAAAGTCGGCGGGCGGGCCGGGGATTGCTTCATCCCTGGCCATCCGCTCGTGCGCCAGCATCTCCTGCGCCTCGGCCAGAAGCCGCTCCGCCTATCGTGGCGGTTTCACAGAAACACGGAAACACGTCTAACTGTTTTTCTGTGTCCACTCCTCGATAAACCGGCGGACTTCATCGATCATGCGGGTGCCTTTGAGGGCGCAGGCCGCCTTGAACTTGGCATGCAGCTCAGCGGGCAGGTCGATCGTCAGCCGCGCTATCTTTCCCGCTGGGCGCTCGGGCCGTGGCGTCTTCTCGGCCGCTACGCCCCCCTCCGCGCCGCTCACCCACTGGTCCAGCTCGGCAGTCGGCGTCGCAGCTCTCTGCGGCATCCTGAAGGGTGTCTTGCTCATGCCGCGACAGCCTCCTGCAGCTCGGCCACGATAGCGCGGATTTCCTCCGCCGCCGGTCCGCTTGGCTGCTGCTCAATGACCGTGGTCCCGCCCGTCAGGGCCTCGGCATAAGCGACGCGCTGTGTCGTACCGGCGCGCAGGATCGGGATCTCAAATTCGGCCAGGGCTTCGGTGATGTCTCTGCTAAGCACCGTCCGGCCGATTTTCCGTGAAACCACAAACACGGATTTCTGTGTTTCTTTGAAACTGTGTGCTTCCTTTACCAGGCCGACGGTTTCGCGGCTAGCCCAGAAGTCTGCACCGGACGGCTGCACCGGGATCAGCACAAGGTCCGCCGAAGCAATGGCGGAACGGGCCACCTCGTAATTCCGCGGTGCGCCATCGATGACAACGTGGTCATAATCGGCCGCAATCTGAGGAAGGTCGCGGTGCAGCACCGGCCTTGCGAGGCCAACCACCTGGAAGGGGGGAGGGGAGGAGCGCACGGCCGCCCAATCCTGAGCAGTCTGCTGCGGGTCCGCGTCGATCAGCAACACGCGCTTGCCCTCGGCCGCGAGCGCCGCTGCGAGATTGAGCGCGATGGTCGTCTTGCCGGCCCCGCCCTTCTGGTTGATGACGGCTATGATCACTGAAACACGCCTTTCTGTGTTTACAGAAGCACGACTACACAGAAAGGCGATTCGCCGCAAACACAGAAACCCGGATGAATAAAGGGGCTCAGCTTGTTGAGCAGACGGCCGTCCGATAGCGGGCCAGCAGCGGGAAATCCTCCCAGAAACAGATACCAGCCTGCGCGGGGGCGTCGAGACCGCCGCCGACTATGCCAACGTCGCTTGGAGATGACGGAAGTGGGAGAGGGGTGCAGGCGATCTTTAACCGTCCGGCAACGCCGATTCGGGATGGGGAAGGGGACTCTACTGATGCGATGAAGATGGCCGAGTTATCCACAGCCCAGAAGTTATCCAGGGGGACTCTACTGACGCGATTCGGGGACTCTGCTGACGCGAATCGCAGTTATCCAGGGGACTCTACCGACGAAGCTAATAGCTAAGACCTAATAGCCTTCGATTAGCCTGCGTCGGTAAAGTCCCCCTTGCACCGACGCGGATTGTTCGATCATTGGATCATATGGGTGATGTCCATCTCCTGATTTTGCAGCACGGCCTAGAAAGTGTGCGGAACCTCGCAAGCACCAAGGCGGAACGCTGCGCCATCGAGGCGGCGGCCAGCTTGCTTGCTGACGAAGATAGCCGCCTTGGTATCACGCATGCTGGCTTTGCGATGACGTCTCTGCCGCACAAGCGCATTGAGGAAGCCGTCTGGAAACGGGACGGTCATCGCACAACTCTGCTGGTGGAATCAGGTAGAAATCGCAACGGCGCTTTGGTCGGAGTTCCCTACGGCTCAATAGCTCGCCTGATCCTGCTTTACCTGCAAACCGAAGCAGTTCGAACAAACACGCCAGAGGTAGAGCTCGGTCGATCCATGAAGTCATGGATGATCCGCATGAACCTAACCACCGGAGGCAAAACCTATCAGCTTGTAACAGAGCAAGCCCGCCGGATTTCGAGCTGCCGTCTAACGTTTTTCACTGATCGTGAAAACGGAATAGAGAGACGCCACAACGGTGCATTCGTGCAGGACGCCATCACCTTTGCCAGCGTCATTGACGATAATCAGCCTTCACTATGGCAGGATCGCGTGCGCCTCGACCCGAGCTTCTGGCGCTCTCTCAAGGAGCATCCGGTCCCCGTGCGCGAGGAGGCCATCAGGGCGATCGGCACGCGCAGCCTAGCAATTGATGTCTACATCTGGCTGGCGTACCGCCTGCACTCCCTCAGCAAATCTACACCGGTAAGCTGGGCCTCCGTCCATGCACAATTCGGAGCCGGTTTCCGGCTAGCCCGCCAACTCAAGCCGACTTTCATCGAGGCTTTGAATATGGCTCTGGCGGTTTACCCGGAAGCCCATGTTGATGCCGACAAGCAGGGCCTCACCCTCCATCCGTCCGCGCCAACAGTCCCAAAGGCCGAGGCAAAGCGGCTCGGCATTGCCTGACGAGGGGACTCTACTGACGCCTCGCCCCAAGGTGGACTCTACTAACGCGTCGGGCTGGCTCTCTCGGAGGCGTGTCCCTGACCCTCCGTGGGATCCTGCAGGCGGACGCATCGAGCGCACGATCAATGGTCAACCGCGTGAACAGCGGCAGGCTACACGGCAGGATAAGATCGCTCCCCTCGTCACCGATCTGGACGGCTGGATGCGCGATGTACGTCGGACGATGTCACGCCACGCGGATGTCGCGAAGGCGATCGACTAGCTCTGGGGAGAAAAGCATGGTCGCCGCCGTTCTTCGCCACGGCATCGACGGTGTGACCGGCGCAGACGGCGAGCAGGGCGAGCAGCGTTTTCTGCTGCTGGTTTTGCAGCCACGCCCATAGTTTGCTGGCTTGTTTCGGCAAGCGCTTCCTCATGGCCTTGGTCGTGGCGGCAAGCTGCTTCGCCGCTTCCGTCCCATCCATGCCTTCGGCATGGCGGTCGAGATAGACAACGCGCGGCGTGATTTGGAGTCTGCTGGCGTCTCTCTCGTCATAGAACACGCCGAGCGCCATGGCGTGCACGACCGCCGCAAGCGCCACCTTCGGGTTGTCCGCCAGCATCGCCTGTAAGCGCCGCGGTGCGGTGAGGGGTCAAGTCCTCGACCAGCTTGGATGAGAAGCACGGGGGGCGTTGCCGTCCTCTCCGTTCGCCTCGGCTTTCTTCTTCTTGGCAGCGGCGCGATCTTCCTGCCGCACAAGTCCGTCGATGATCTCAAGCTCGCCGTGCTGATCGATGCTGACGATGGCACCACTCTTTGCTTTGTCCTCGGCGCTGAAAACGATCTCGCTTTCGAGCTTCTCGAGCTTGGCGAAAAGCTTTTCGGCCTGTTCGCTGTCCTCATCGTCGATCTTGTCACGCTCGGCATACAGCTTATCGAGCGCATCTTGCTGCTTCTCGGTCGGCGTGGGTTCGATGCGGTCGAAGGAGCGCAGCGTATCCCATGCAACATCCGGCACGATTTCGACCCATTTCCAGCCTTGGGCGCGAACGCTGTCCGCTTCGTGTTCCAGCTTTTCGCCGGCGAGCCGGTTGAGCAGGGCAGGGTCGGTGATCCAGCCGGCACTCTCAGCATCGAACAGGTCGCGCAGCACGGCACCGCCAGCGGCTTCATAGGCCGCAACGGTGACGAAACGCGCCAGATTGCTGCGGGCATCGATATGCGCCTCGGTGAGCGTGTCGCGGATGCTGTCGGCATCGCCCTTCGACCATTCGGGCAGGTCTTTCCAGATTTTTTCCTGCTGCTTGTGATCGTCGCTGATGGCGAAGGCCATGAGGCAGTCAAGCGGCATTTCGCCCTTGCGGTAGAGCGCAATCAGCTTCGGACTGACACGCGCCAGCTTGAGCCGCTGCCGCACCACCTGAACCGTCACGCCGAACCGCGCGGCGATATCTTCGTCGCTCATCTTCTGATCGGCCAGCGCCTTGAAGGCGTCGAACTGGTCGGCGGGATGCATGGCCTGGCGGATTTCGTTTTCGGCAAGGCTGATCTCTGCCGGGTTTTCCACATCGAGCGCGTTGCATGGCACGAGAAAATCCGGCGCGATTTTCTTGCGCTTGGCAAGCAGCTTCAGCGCCGCAAGCCGTCTGCGAACCGGCGACGACTTCAAAAACGCCTATGCTGGTGGGTTTCGCTTGCAGATTTTGCAGCAAGCCGTGAGCTTCGATGCTGGCGGCGAGTTGCTCGATGCCGCTCAACCGGTCGGTCTTGCGCACATTGTCAGGCGAGGGAACAAGTTTCGATAGAGGCAGATATTGAATGGTCATGGCTTAACTCCTGTTGGCTGAAAAAGCGGGAGGGAAAAGACAAAGGGAGCCGTCCCGCGCGGCTCCCTTCGTTTCAGTATTCGCTCGGCAGAAAGATGGTGTTGTCGGCAAACCAGAGCGTGATTTCGGGAAGCGGGAAGTCGGTAAATTCGAGCGCCTTTTCGAACACCTTGTTGCCGTTGCCGTCCTCGCAAGTGAGCGATGCCGGTGTGACGCGGCAACATCGACCTTGAGCTTCCACACCTGAAATTCTTCGGCGGCAACGGCTTTGACGTGAAGCTGGGCGAGGGCGATTTCGTCCAAGAGCCAGTAAGCGCCGCCGTTGATCAGCGACATGCTTGGCCCCGTCCGTGAAAACCACTTTGCGATTGAGTGCGTGCCGCGATACCAATGCTCGCTGCCGGTAAACTGCCGCATCACTTCGGGCGAAAATTGTTCCGGGTTTTTGTTGCTCATGACGGCCTCCTGTTGCCTTTGGTTTTGGGTTGCAGCTGCTGCTGCAACCGTTGCCCTTCGGCGAGAACGGGGTAGCAAGCGGAAAGGAACTTCTCGGGAGACCGTCAAAAGCAACGGCGTGTTCGCGGCGTGAGACGCGAAACGGCGTCTGCTTTTTACGGCGGAAGATCCTTGCAGCGCGCGAGGGCTGGTCCCTTAGCTTCGGCGGCGGCAGCCGCGCGCCAGGCTTCCGCCGGTAGGCGGGCATGAGGCGCGTGAGGGATGGAAACCGCATGGCGGAGACGCGGGCGCAGCGGAGCGGCTCCGGCCCCCGCGCAGGCGGGGGCTGAGAGCCCGGCCCCGTCGCTCGCCGGGGCGAGTGACGGGGACACGCCTAAACCCTTGAATTCAGGCACTGAAAGCCGGGCTGGTTTTGTGCTATAATTGAGACATGGCTGCTGACACCTTGATCAAGAACGATCCGACCCTGGCCCGCTTTCGCGCGGCGCTGGCCGAAGTGTATGGCGCCCGCATCGAGCGGATTGTGCTCTATGGCTCGCGCGCGCGCGGCGAGGCGCGGCCGGATTCCGATTACGACGTTGCCGTGTTCCTGCGCGACATGAACGACCGCGGTGCGGGAACTTTACCGGCTTGCCGATATCGGCACGGAAGTTCTCTACAGCGGCGGCGGCGTCATCAACGCCATGGCCTATGACGTCGGAGCCTATCGCGACCGCACGCCTCTCATGTTTGAGATCCGCCGCGACGGCATCGATCTGTGACGCCTGACATTCGCCAGAGAGGGACTGGATTCGCCTAAGCCCTTGAACTTTCCAGTTTCATGCCGTTATTGCGACACGGCATCCAAAATGTGCTATGTTGCGTGTCGTTGCAGGACGTGATCGGGACGTCGAACCGGAAATGATGGGCCGGCCCGGAAGGGCCAGGATTGAAGCGGATGAGTATTGAGATTTCTAGAGAAACCGAAGCGCGCCTCGCGAATGAGGCCGAACGGCTGGGCATTTCTGTCGATGCGCTGCTCAAGCGGTTCATCGACGAACATGCGACGGTGACGCGCGCCGCGCATGCACGCCCGAGTTTGCCGCTTTGGCATCTGGGCGGTGCCGGCGCGATGCATCGGCGCGATATCTACGATGACGTTCATTGAACCGGGCCTGGTCGACACGAATGTCCTGATCTACGCCCTCGATGCGGATGCTCCGCAACATCCTGTTGCGCGCTCCCTGTGTGAGGCGGCACGCGACGGATCGGTGGTTCTCTATGTTACGTCACAGATCCTTTGCGAATTCTATTCGATCGTCACCAATGCACGGCGCGTCGCGAAACCGCAGGCTCCCGCCGATGCGCTGAAGGCGCTCGGTGATCTGCTGACTTTTCTGCATGTGCTGCCAATCCCCGCGACGGCGGCGCAAGGATTGATGCAGCTATTGCAGCGTCACCCCGTATCCGGCGGCGACGTATTCGATCTGCAGATTGTCGCGACCATGCAGGCAAACGGCATTGAGCGAATCTACACCTTCAACCGCGGCGACTTTGAAGCCGTCTCGGGAATTTCCGTGATCGAGCCATGACCGGGAATTCAGTGGTGCGCGCCAGTATCGATGCGCGCACGAAGAAAGAAGCGGCCGCGGTGCTGGCGGCGATGGGGCTGACCCTGTCCGATGCATTCCGGCTGCTGGTGAAGCGGATCGCAGCCGAGAAAGCGCTGCCTTACGATCTGCTGGTGGCGGATGAGAAGACAATCGCCGCCATGCGCGAAGCCTACGCGGGCAAGTTGCCGCGGTTCAAGCGCACGAAGGATCTGCTGCGGGAGTTGAATGAGGGCGATTGAACGCCCCGGACACTGTAGCTGCCATGGCTGATGACGACCATCAAAAGATAACCGAGACCGTGCTCGATCTGGTGCGCGAGCAGATGCGATGAAACGGCATGCTGGATTTCACGGCGACGCCGAGATTAGCTTTGTCGGCCGCTTCGTCAATCTGCTCGAAGGCCGGGCGCATTGAACGTCTTGAGCCCCCGCCGGGGGTGGGCGGGGTTGGGGGGGGGTGGGGGAACTACATAAAGCGCGCGCGCCAGCCGCATCGATTGGTCGTCTGCGGACTACACTGCGTCGCGTCGGGACCTTAAGCACTTTCCTTGCCAGGTTCAGCTTCCTCGGCTTCCACTTCGGATCGGGCCTGCTGCCAATATTCGTCTGACCGGCCGTCGGGTCGGCCATCCTCTTCCCACAGCGCGTAAGCCCGTTCTCGCACGCGATCCTCAATCGCCTTTTCTTGCTCGGCCATAATCTTCCCTTTGTTTGCAATGCCACGGCGCGAATGAAGTTTTTGCTTCTTGTCAAACCAGCGAGGCGACAGAATGATCGTGTGCCACGCGGGCCGGACGGTGCGACCGTGCACGCGTGATATGGTCCTCCACTAGGTGCTAGCAACCCACGTCAAGGAGATGTGCTGTCTGCCTGGCTTCATAACCGCTTCGACAAACCAGCGCGGTCCCGACTAGGTCTTCCGACGAAGCCGCTTCGCATTCGCCCGCGCGCGACTGACAAACGGAGCCAGTATCGTCGCCTGGCTCCTTCCTTTCATCAACGCTTCTACCGATGTCCGAACCGCCGCGACTTTCTCAGCTGTCATGCGCCTATATTCGGCCGGAGAGCAGGTGCCCTGAGCCATCAGCATGGTGCGGCGAAAAATCGTCTCCCACGAAGCGGCCGTCAGGCTCACCATCGTCATCCCCACCGAAAGAGGAGTGGAGTATTTGCGTGTTCGTTTGCGCATGTCGGGCTCCTCAAAATATCTGACGTAAAATCACATAAAGCGATCCGGCGATGACCATGGCGGCAGGCAGCGTCAGCACCCAGGCTAGCGCCATGTTCTTGATCGTGCTCCACTGCAGCCCCGATCCATTCGCCGCCATCGTGCCGGCCACACCGCTCGACAGCACATGCGTCGTGGACACAGGCAGCCCATACACATCGGCCAGGCCAATGGTTGCCATCGCGACGATCTCGGCAGACGCGCCCTGCGCATAGGTGAGGTGCGTCTTGCCGATCTTCTCCCCCACCGTCATCACGATACGCTTCCACCCGACCATCGTGCCGAGGCCAAGCGCGAGCGCCACCGATATCTTCACCCAGATCGGAATGAACTTGGTGCCGCTATCCAGCGACGACCGTAGCGATTTGAGCTTCGCCACATCCCCATCGCTGAACCCAGGCGGCTTGGCGCCCATGACGCGCACGGCGTCCGATGCGAGATACATGTCATTGCGGACGTTGGACGTAGCGGCCGCTGGCACAGCCTTGATGGCACCGTAGTTTTTCACCTGCCGCGCGATATCGGCGGTCAGCGTGGCCAGGGCAGCGTAAACTTCTGGCCGGTTTACCTGCTTGGTCTTGAGAGCGTCGCCCACCGTGGCGCGGGCTTTGGCGGCATCGCTGGGCGCCTCGCTTGTTCCCGCATGGCCTCGAAAAACAGCCTCTGCGTCCTGCGTCGCCTGCAGGAACATGGGGGTCGTGCTCTCTGGGATCGCACGGTTGAGCGCGTAAGCGGTCGGCGCCGCCCCGATCAGGATGAGCATGATGAGACCCATGCCCTTCTGGCCGTCATTGCTTCCGTGGAAAAACGACACGCCAGTGCACGTCAGCACGAGAAGGGCGCGGATCGGACCAGGCGGGGGCATCTTGCCCTCCGGAGCGACGTAAAGCGACTTGCTGCGAACAACGACCTTCATCAGCAGAAGCAGCAGGGCTGCCAACACGAATCCAATGACCGGGCTGAACAGCAGGGCTTTCAGCACCTCCACGGCCTGCGCCCAATCCACCCCCGAAGTCGCCGATGAGCTCGGGGCCATAAACTGGTTGGCGAGGCCCACGCCCATGATTGAACCGATCAGTGCGTGCGAGGAACTGTTGGGCAATCCCATGGCCCAGGTGCCGAGGTTCCAGATGATTGCCGCAATCAGCAGCGCGAAGATCATCGCGTAACCCGCACCACTGCCTACCTGCAGGATCAATTCTACGGGCAACAGGGTGACAACGGTATAGGCCACCGCGCCACTGGACGTGAGCACCCCGAGGAAATTGAAGGTCCCCGACCAGACGACGGCAACCAGCGGCGGAAGACTGTGGGTGTAGATGACCGTGGCAACGGCATTGGCCGTGTCATGGAAGCCGTTGACGAACTCGAAGCCCAAGGCAATCAGCAGAGCAATTCCCAGCAGGACAAACGCGCCGATGGCGAGATTATGCTCACCCACCTGGCTCATGTCTCTGAAGATGCTGAAAGCGGTGTAACCGAGGCCTCCCACCACCACCAACAGAAATATGACACTTCCAAGAATATGCGGTTTTTCATCGAGATGTGGGCGCGGCGATAGAACGCCCGCGATGCTTCCGTTCATCGTCGCATCTGACATATGACCCCCTGAGAAAGTTGCCGTCCCTGCGATTCGCCGACCCATTCGATTGGCATGCCGCGCGCCTAGGCTCCCCGCTCAATCCAGCGTCAACCGCCTCAGGTGATGAGAAGAACCCGTCGCAGGGAGCGCTGGCAGGGGCCTCGCCCTGTCTCGATCCAGGCCCAGCTTATCTCAGGGAACACTATCGCAATTCATCCGTATAGCCAGGGCTTGGCATAGAGCTGTCCCGGGACGTTGTCACTCCCGGCTCGACGGTCCTGACGGTCTACGAGCGGTGGCGGCTCGCGCAGAGCAGCGACCTCTCGGCGTCGTTCTCAGGCGACCAGCCCGCGTGACGACCAGCCTGCTCTTCAGTTCGTATGCGCGAGCACCGTGCGCGGAAAGAATTCGCAGTTGGCCCTCGTTGAACTAGGCGCATTTGATATCGAAGAGACGCAGCCCGGCAAGCCTGGTGAGCGCAAGGGCATAGATGGTGAGCTGCGCGAACGGGCGGTTGGTGCGGGCGTCGGGCTTGTAGTCGAGAAATGCACCCCCGGGGCGCTGGCAATATAAAGTAGCGATATAAAGTATGTGCATGGGCGCTCGACTTCCATGCGTAGCCGGCGAAGCCGATGACGCTGATGGGTCACGCTCACGGATAGCCGGCACTATCAGACCAAGAAACCTGTCCGGGTATCTCCTGGGTATTCTTCTTAAAGAATTAAAGTCGGAGAGCACCCGATTTGACGCGCCTGCTGCGCCAAGACTACGCTTTACTTGATTAAAATGGGGGGAAAAGATGTATCGCAGAATGGGATTTTTGCCCTTGCGGTCCGTCACGCTCGCCGGATTGTCGATCCTTGCCGTTGCCTACGCGAGTGTGAGGCCGGCGCATAGCGACTGCCGGAACCAGCAAGACCAGCTTGCCGCAACTCAGACCGACCCCCACACTCCGGCGTTGCAGCAGGCTCTCGATGACTTCGTCGCCGAGCAGCAAAAGGCGGAAGGCTTCTCCGGCATCAGTCTGCATGTTAGTTTCTCGGCCACCGAACCGGCGCTCGATGTCGCCAGCGGCAGCACTTCGTTTCAGGACGGGGAGCCAATCTGTCCGGAAACGTTGTTTCAGATTGGCAGCATCACCAAGAGCTTCACCTCCGTCTTGATATTAAAGCTGGAAGCCGAGGGCGTGCTGGATATCCACGATACGGTTGGCAAGTGGTTGCCTCAGTATCCGGCGTGGTCGTCTATAACGATCGAGCAACTGCTGAACCTGACGGCGCCGATCACCGACGACTACTTATTCGACACCGCTTATCAGACGGACGTGGTCGCGGACCTGAGTCGGACATTCACGCCCGCGGACCTGATCGGCTATGTTTATCCTGGGACGGGCCAACCGCCGAAGCCCTGGGATTACATCAACACCGATTACATCCTGGCCGAGATGATTATCACCGAGGCCAGCGGCATGTCGTATGCCGCCGCGCTTAAGAAAATGTTGCTTGCGCCGTTACGGTTGCGCGAGACCTTTTACCGTCCCCAAGTGCCGCCGAAGCGGGTGCTCGACGCCATGGCGAGCGGATACCTTACGGAGTTGATGTGCACGACCCGTTTGAACGTGATGCCGCCTTGTGCGCAGTTCCCACAGGATACTTTGCTCGGACAGGACATGAAAACTGTCAATCTCTCGTCTGTAGGCGCCGCCGCAGGAGGGATCGTCGCCAGCCTGCCGGACGTGACCCGTTGGGTGCGGGCGCTGTTCAGTGACACGCTGCTACCCCCTAAACAGAAAGCCGAGCTGTTCTCGTTTGTATCCAAAACTTCGGGGCAGCCCATTGCGGCGCCCTCGCCAACCGATCCCGACGGATTTTCACTTGGCCTACAAGAATCTTGGGCCCCATTTTTGGGAGGACCGTTGTGGAATTACGTGGGTCAAACGAATGGCAACCGGGTCGGATGGTTCCGCCGTCCGGGAGACGACATGGTCGTGGTCGAGGCGTTTAACAGCAGTGGCCCGCTCGCCGGGGGGGGCGGATCATCACCGTTCCCTCTTTACAAAACGGTGCTCGGCATTCTCGACCCGCAGAGCGTGATTGATCCCGAGGCCCCGCCCCCGCCTCCGCTCGAGCCGGGCCCGAATTAGTCTAATACCAACGCCCGCTGCGACGCGCGCGCGGCGAGCGGGCCGAGGTGCATCAAATGGACGGCGCTGAGAATACGATGGGTCGAACGGCGGGATACGGCGGCTTTGCCGCCGTTGGCTCTGCTCTATCCGCTCTTCTTCTCGGGTTCTTTTTTGTTGATCGCCGCGGCTTGCTCGCCCTGCTGACCTTCGCGCTGGGCGATCTCGGTGTGGGCCTGCTTATCAGCCTGCGGGACAGCCTCCTCAGACGACATCTTGTCGTCTTTCGGCATCGTCTTTTCGTCTGCCATTGTCGTCTCTCCTATACGAGAGCCGTCAACGCAGGCCCCAGCACCTGGTTCCAATCTCCGGTAGGTGTCGGATGCGGCCGCAATCGAGCAGTGGCTGCAACAGCATCCGCCGCCGCTAAACCAGGTCAGCGGGCATCGCGCAAATTGGTGCAAAAAACACCCTCCTTGACCTTGAGGAGGGCGCCGGCCGCTTTCTGCACGTCAATCTCTTTCCGGCCGGGCTCTCGTAACCACAGGCTATCGCGACACGCACCGGGCGCGATCGCGCCCGATGCTTTCGCGCCCGGCAGCATCGCCGGGTTTGCCGCGCTCGCGGCCGGGCAGTTACGGCGGTCAGGACTTTGCGCGTGCCTGCCGTTTACGATCGGACGGTTCTTCGCCTTGCTCAGTCCCTTCCTCTTCTTGCATCGCCGCTGGCATGATGTGCTGCTTGGTTACCTCGGTAAGTTTGAGATCGGTCTCTTTTTCCTCGTCGAGAATTGTGGAAAGCAGTTCAACGATTTCCTGCTCGCCCAGGGCTCCGGCTAAAGCGATGTCCGTGCCATAGGCGGCTATTTCATAGTGTTCGATCCGCTGCATGCCGGCGACGATGACAAGGTCCATGATCGGACCTTTTTCGTCCTGTTCCTCGATTTCGTGCTGCGCTTCCTCCACCAGCCCCCGCATCGCCTCACAGATCTTGCGGCCGCGGCGGATTTCCAGCTTCTCCATTGCCTGCTCGACCCGTTCGATTTGACTTTGGGTCTGCTCGATATGGAGCTGAATACCTTCTTTCAGGGCTGGCTCGCTTGCCATCCTGAGTGCCTTTTGCATGCATCGCAGGGCCTGCCTCTCGGCACTGTACGCATCTTTCAGCTCTTCGCCGAGCAATTCGCGAACTTCGGATTCCATAAATAAACCTCCTGACCTTGGGGCGCCCCTCGAGGGGCGCATTTGTGGTGCGGACCCCGCTGCAGCAGAGCCGTTGCTCCGACAGCCAGGGAAACTTAGAGTGAAGCGGAACGCGCTGAGCCCTTCCGAGCACCTGTTACCGCTTGCCGCGCTTTTGGTTAGGTTTCTCGTCATCCGGATTGATCGGCGGTGGCGGAAAACCTCCCATCGGCCGCGGTTCCTCGATATATTCGAACGGCGCCTCGTTCCACGGCCCGCGGGCATCCTCGCCTTGCGATAGATTGAAAACGAGATTGACGGTCTCGTCGGGTGGAACGTTGCCAAAGAGAGGATCGTCCAGTTTTCCCATTTGATCCAGCGCCTTCATGAACATCGCGGCGTGCGTGATCTCCCTGGTAAGAAGGTGATGAAGAACTTTTTTCGTTCCCTCGTCATCGCAGGCCTTCATCAAGGCCTCATAGGTCTGCCGCGCGCCGGCTTCGGCCGCAATGTTTGCCCGCAAGTCGCGCACGACATTGCCGCCCTCATTGATGTAGGCGGCCGTCCAGCAGCTGCCCTGGCTGTCGAGGAAATGAGGGCCGCCGCCCTTGATCTTAAAGAGGGGAGCCTTCGACGCAGCTTCCTGATCGATCTTGCTGGTGTGCTGAGCGATCAGTTTTCCGACCATTTCCAGGTGGCTGAACTCTTCGATCGCGATGTCCTGGAGCATGTCGCGGATCGCGGCATTTTCGACGTGGAACGACTGCACCCAGTATTGGAGAGCAGCGGTCAGTTCGCCGGTGGCGCCGCCGAACTGTTCAAGGAGGAATTGGCCGAACGCGGCATCGGGCGTGCCGACATTGACGGGTTGGATAAGCTCCTTCCGGTGTAGGAACATGACAGGCCTCATCATCAGTTGGAAACTAGGGCGACTGCCGGGTACGGGATGGCGCCGTCACGAGATTTATGTGAGAAGGCCAACAGGTACTCGGTAGGGGTATAACGGCGCAATGGACCACGAGTTCCGGGAAGGAAAACTATATGTGCACCGAAACGGCCAGGAGCGGATGCGGATCACTGACCGGCTGAAGAAAATTGAAGGGCAGGTCAGAGGGGTCAGGAAGATGATCGACGAGGGCCGCTATTGCCTGGATGAGATCCAGCAAGCCAACGCCATTGTGGCCGCGATGCGCGAAGTGGAGTTGCTCATCATTTCTGACCACCTCGAGGCCGGGATGGAGTTTGCCGTGGATTCGAAGGACAAGGATGCCGCGGTGAAAGACATGATGACTGTATTAAGGTCAGCTCTCCGAAGATAGGCGGCAGCCACCCGAGCTGAGGCTGGTGATGGCAAAACCGCGTTAACCCGCGAACAGGCCGCAGGGGCTACTGAGGAAGCGCGTCAGTGGACGTGGTCGCGGCGCTGATGCCGGAAGGGACGGCTTCATGACCGGGAATTCAATGGTGCGGCCCCACGAAGCAAGAAAAACGCGCCGCCGGTTTTTGGGGAACACTTTTTGCCTCGAAACCGCCTCGATCTGCTCCTATCTAGCGATCGAGCGGACACTGCTGCGATAGCTGCGCAGCCCCAGGGGTCGGTTCGGTTTCTTCCGTTCTGTCAGCCAGGGAAACATATTCCGCCGCAAGCTCGAGCAAGGCCTCAGCCACCCCATCGTCGCTCACCAGGCCGGCAACCCGCCGGTAATGCATCGCCTTCTGGCGCAATTCGCTCGCATCCATCGTGCGGGAACGCCGGGGCGCGTGCTCCAGTTCAGCGTAACGTTGCGATTTGATCGACATCCTCGGCGACCGGAATGAGTAACGGCTGGATCATGCATGAAACAGAGATATCGATGCCGAACCGCTGGGATCCCGGACGATACGAGCAACGGGCGAAGGAGTGGCGGGATAGGGCTGCCAGCCTTCCGGAAGGGCGCGAGCGGGACGCGTGCGTCACCATTGCCGAGGGCTACGAAAGGCTCGCAGAGATTGACAGCGCCGCGCAGCACAGCCGGCGGACGCAAAAAAAACCGCGAGCACCGGGCGGCGGCGAACCCGTATAGAGCGACGCCGATTTCCGGCACGCGGGCGATTGTGTAGCGCGTGCGCTTGGCTACGATACGTCTGGGCGCCAGCCCTCGCGTCGCCCGTTCAGGAGGAAACAACCTTGAAGCGCATTATCGCATCCACGGCATTTGTGGCGGTGATTGCCGCCGGACTGGGCAGCCAGGCTATGGGGCAGGGTGCCCCGCAAACCGTCGCAATCATGAAAGTCGACCCCCAAACCGTCGCGACCGGCTTTCGCGCATCGAAGATCGTCGGCTCCTCCGTCGTCAACGAGGAGAACGAAACCGTGGGATCGGTTGACGACCTGATCGTGACGCCGAACGAGAAGGCGCCGTATGCGGTGTTGTCGGTCGGCGGCTTCCTTGGGCTGGGCACGAAATATGTCGTGG
>CAVZRO010000003.1:0-463285 GCA_963777625.1 uncultured Pseudomonadota bacterium
GAATTTTCAAGCGGTACGGACGGCGGATCAATCGGCGAAAGGATCGTCGGAAGCGCAGCGGAAGCAGCAAATCGCCCCGCGGCTTCCCGGACAACGCCCTTGATCTGCGGATTCGCGATTGCCACCACCGCGGTTGCCCATCCGGTGTGAGCGCTATCGGGGTGCTACATCCATGTGGATTCCAGGAATATGGCGAAGCTGCACGTCGGGTGGATTTCTGGCATCGAAGCTCGCCGAATAAGTTCTTCCCCTTACATCGTCGAAATGAAGATCAAAGGTCGGAAACTTCCCTTTTAGGGCTGTCGGCCGGATGTCGGGAAAAACAAATACCAAAGCACCAGTGACAATACCACCCTGGGGAACGGGTATTATTGCTCGATCTTCCAATGAGTCGTCGGGGTAAATCGTAACTTTCTCATTGTCCGACAGCAAGTCCATTTTCCCGGTAATCGCCACCCATTGTGCTGGATATTTGGCGCCATCCAAATCCATTGTTAACTTGAAGTTTCGGATTATCGTTGAACTCCGGCCGGTATTAGTTATCTCCGCAATGAGCACCACGGGTGCCACGGGTTCTCGGCCGTCAAACGACAACTCGCCTCCGTACGATAACCCGTCAATGTGACCGTGTAATGAGGGCGCATCGAGCGGGAGGACTCCAGCCAGCGTCAAAATTGTCGGCCCCCATGCAAGCAGCACAAGGATGCTGAGTGATGCAGCGCCAATCCACCGCGCGCCCCAGCCATAATTCGAGGGCAGACGCGGAGTGGCGCGTTCTGATAAGAGCGTCTGTCTCCGCTGATAATATAATGTGGCGGCAACTAGGATAACCGCCACCACGTTGATCCAAGTGTTAAGGTCCATCGCCTCGACAAATAGCCGACGTAGCTTTGGATTGCGACACCGAATCGGATAAGGTAGCCAACCGGATATTGGTTCCTGCTTCGTTCTGTGGCCCGACTACCATCCGGCGACGACAGGCGAACCCGAACGGCTGTTGCCGACCACCCCGGATGAACTCGCGGATTCAATCGCCGTTGCGCTGCGCTTCCGCGGCCGGAAGCGCGTCCACTGTGCCGACAACTCCATTGCGCGCATCGCCGCGGAACACCTAGTGAAGCACCTGCAGCAGTCGGGGTTCGTGGTGCTGAAGAAGCCGCCGTCAACCGAGGGCTTAGGGGCGTTGTATCGACCTCCGGCTTCGGACAAGCGGTGACGCCGGCCTGTGTGCCCATGGCTGGCCCGGGATAACCCGCCCGCCAAAGGCAGATTGGCCTTCACGTTCGTCTCGAATGGGTGATAAAACCCTGGCCCGATAAAGGCAAAAGCAGGATGGAAGCACCGCGGCTGAGCTGGAGCAGCATTATAGCAACGGTGCTTGTCTTCCTCCTCATATCGGCGGAAGCGCGAGCCCAAACGGGCTTCACGTGCCCAAAGGCGGGCACGATCTTGAATACAGGCCGTTATCGCAGCATTTATCGGGGTGCCGATCCCAGCGATCCTGTCGTGTGCCTCATCACCCATCCCGATGGTCATACCGTCCGGCGTCTATACGATTGGTATGATCCGGAGACTTTGGTTAGCAGGAGTTACAAGTCAGTGCGGCTGGCGATGGGAGAGTTGTTCTCCGGACAGAAAAGCGAAGTTACGTTTGATATTCCACCTCCGTCAGGGGTGGCTCAGATAGCTCAACACACTTGGAAACGTCTTGGCGAAGACGTCCTGGTAATTGGCGGGCAGCAGGTCGACACGACAATCTACCAGCTGGGGTCGGCAGGCGCCTACTTCGCAAGGGAACCGCAGAGTTTCCGTCGCGAATGGAAGCTCTGGTATCCGACCAGCGGCATCGTCGTCAAAGGTAAGATGACACCAATCTGGGGGCCGTGGAACGGTGCACCTCCGCACTGGGAGGTCACCTCGATTACGACGCCCCGAAGGTCGGGAAAGCAGCTCACGACATAGCGGGCAAGCAACTCGCGCAGGAGCGTCACACCCTGCCTCTGCACCATTTCGCGCACCCTCTCCAGCATGGCTTCACGCCGCGTCATGGGCGGCGGGGTAAGCAGCGGATCGCCATCCGGCAGAACAACAGGTTCCGTGCGCGTTTACAGATGGGCGGGCTGGCTGCTCCAAGGCGGTCGCGCCATGGCAGTGTTTCGGCTCGCCGGCTCAGCGTTGAATGGTCCGGCGCGGCGAGATCCAGACGGCGTCCTGCTATCCGGCCCAGAACTCCGGTGCCGGCCCACCGATCGATGCAACAACGTGGTTTAGCTCTCCAATTAACGTGACGAGTTGAACAGGTGCATCTTCTGAGCGGTGATCTTGTCAAAACGGATGTCGTGGAACCGCAAGCTGGTTGCGTGCGCGTCGACGTCGTCGACGCCAATCGCAAATCCGGATATCCTTATGTTGTCGAACTCGTTTGGTCCTATCGACTGGCCGTTGTCGGATTTGAAACCGATGCCGTAGCTGTGGGGCGTGCCGGTGCCCTGCACGGTGATATCGGTAAAATGATTGTTCTCCACTGCTGCGTTGCTCGTATGCAAATCGTTCACATGGTCGACATTTTCGTTCCAGATATAGATGCCGCGATTGCGGGCGCCTGTTACTATACCGTGCTCGAAGACATTTCCCACACAGCCCGCACCCAGAAGGATCGAAGGACAACTGGCGTCTTCGGGCTTGTCTGGACCAATAGTGAAGTTGGAGAAGGTGTTGTCATCGCTGTTCATATGCACCCAAAGCCCAGCGCCGCCCACCGACTGACGAAAGCCACTCACGTAGAAATTTTTGACAGTGTTATGATTGGAGCGATAGCCTACGAGTAATCCGGCACGCCAGCAGTTTTCGGCATGATAGCCGATCACTGCATTGTTACTCGATCCGGCTGATATATTGATCCCTCTGTGACCGCAATTTTGGGCCGCGCAGTCAGTAATAGTGTTGTTGCTCGAGGAAAGAAGTGCAATTCCTTGGAATGATATATTCCGAACCAATACGTGATCGAGTCGGACGCCAGTTGCGTTAACCAGAACAACCGCGCTCGCGCCAGTTTTGTCATCATTCCCGAAGTTACCATCTATGATGATGCCCGCCACCCTCGAATTGGAACGAGGCACCACGATGTTGAAGCCGCGCGCCCCCTGGATCACGGTTTTACCAGGCACGCCGACGAGAGCCGCTCCCTCGGGGACTATGAGCTGTTTTGTGACCCTATAAATCCGTGGACCTAAATTAACCGTTCGCTGGTTTGCGAGTGCGTTTGTAATTCCCTGCCAATCGTCGTGTGTTCCATCACCATACAGGGCTATTTCAGATGCAAATGCTGGGCCAATAAGACCCGCCGCAAGAGCCTGCCCGAGAAAGCCACGACGAGACGAGAGGGTCATATCCATCTCCACATAGCTTGGTCTAATTTCCGAATTCCTGGTTTCATACCAGCGGTCCGAGGTTTTTGGCTCATCCGGGGATCGTCGGCCACTGACATCTTATTGATTTCGCGGGCAGCCGCCGCACCAACCCCTGCGCGCATACCAGTCGGCCCTGCGGGCCGCCGGTATCAGATCAACAAACCCGCAAGCGTTTAGCGGCAGCGGGTTCAGGCGTTCGGGAGGCTGACTCTCCCTCGTCATGTTCGCGCAGGCGGGCATGACGCGGTCGCGGTTGCATGGACTGTCGCTGGATTCCCGCTTTTCGCGGTGACGGGGGAACGGGCATGACGGGGGAACGGGAATAGGTCTGCCGTCAGGGCAATTGGAATAACGCGTCGGCGGATGCAAGGTTCGGCGGATGTGAAACGGGAGGCGGCCAAGTGCACTGACAGCGGAAAGCGCATTAGCCGCCGAAGTCAACGCCACGCTTCTGGCTGGAGGGCTCGTGGGCTAATCCCAGGCCAATACATCATCTGGATCGCGGCTCCGTCGATCAGGCACTGCGCAGAACTCCGGTTGCGTATCACCAAATCGTGCGTAGCCACAGATTGCGATCCGTCGGGCGACTTTTGCCGTTGCAGCACCAGCGCCGGTCAGTCCTGGCGTGCCAGCCAGGCCGCCGCCTGGCGGTCGGCACCTGACGGCAACGGGGCACGATGATCGAACATCCACGCAATCACGTCCTGGATCGGTATCGCCCGGCCCAAATCCCGCAGCATCAGGTGATAGCCGTCGGGATAATAGGCCTCCCGCACGTTCGGCGGCAGCGAGCGCCAGGTTGCCACGGTTGCTCGCTTCGGGATCAGCTCGTCCTTGCCACCGTACAGGAGCAGCACCGGGCCGCGCATCCAGGGCGCCGCCGCCTGTGCCGCGTCCATGAGGTTCACCAGCCCGTTCACCGCATCGACGCGCGTGCTGTGGATGGTCAATGGGTCGGTGGACAGCCGCTCGATCGCGGCGCGGTTGTCGCTGGCCTTCACATGAGCGATCTCGCCGGTGAAGGTCCAACCGGGCAATGCACGCACGGCAACCCACAACGTGGCGCGCTCGAACACGTTCATCTCCGATCGGCCCCAGACCGCCGGAGACACCAGCACGTAGCCGGCGACCGGCGGAGGGTCCGCCGAAGCGGCAAGGCACATCAGCACCGCGCCACCCATGCTTTCGCCCATCAGGATGAGCGGGACATGTGGATGGGCTGCATGGATCAGCAGCGCCATGCGGCGTGCGTCATCCACCATGGTCGCGGTGCCGGCCCAATAGCCCCGTTGCGGTGTCGAGCCGAAGCCGCGCTGGTCCGGCGAGATGATCTCGATCCCGGCGGCGGTGAAGCTGTCGGCCGGAAATTCCCACGCGTCGCGGCTGTCGTTCATGCCGTGCAACGCCAGCACGATGGCGCGAAGCTGCCCGGCGGGCTCCCAGACCCGGTATTTCAGCGACGTGCCGTCCGGCATCACGAAGGCACGGCTGGTCTCGGTCGGCGCCTCGACGAGCGGGCCTTCCGGCACCAGATGGGCGACGCAGGCGCCCAGCAGCAGAGGCAGGCTCAGCAGCAGGGCCGCAAAAAGGCGTCGGCGCATGGCAAGGGCGGCAGTTGAAAGCACGGGCATCATTGCTATCATCACGGCAAGTTCATCACCAGCAGGGACACAGCTCATCATGCCGGACGGAGCCGCCGCACCGACCCCGACCGAAACGATCCATGTCGACGACCCGGTCGTCGCTTGCGATGGCGGAGAGGGGGCGCTAGGCCACCCGCGCGTGTTCCTGCGCATAGAGGACCGCGAGGTGATGTGTCCCTACTGCTCGCGCCTGTATATTCTGAACGAGGGGGCTGGTTCTGGCCACGGACACTGATGCCGTAGTGCTCGAGGCGGCGGAGCCGGCGCCTGAAGGCCGTCCGCTCCATCTGGTGCTGATCGACGGCTCGGGGTTCATCTTCCGCGCCTTTCACGCGTTGCCGCCGATGACCCGACCCGACGGGGTGCCGGTGAACGCGGTGTTCGGCTTCACCAACATGCTGGCCAAGCTGCTGCGCGAGCATGTCGGCACGCATATCGCGGTGATCTTCGATGCCGGTCGGACGACGTTCCGCAACCGGCTCTACGGCGATTACAAGGCACACCGGCCACCGCCGCCGGACGAACTGATCCCGCAATTCGCGCTGGTGCGCGAGGCGACCGATGCGTTCTGCGTGCCGGCAATCGAACTTGCCGATTTCGAGGCGGACGACCTGATTGCATCATACGCGCGGGAAGCGGAACAGGCGGGCGGTCAGGTGACGATCGTTTCGTCCGACAAGGACCTGATGCAGCTCATCCGACCGGGCATCGAGATGCTCGATCCGATCAAGCAGAAACCCATCGGACCGGCGGAGGTGATGGAGAAATTCGGGGTCGTGCCCGAGAAGATGATCGACGTGCAGGCGCTAATCGGCGATTCGACCGACAACGTACCGGGGATTCCGGGGATCGGTCCGAAGCGGGCAGCCGAGCTGATCAACGAGTATGGCGACGTGGAGGGCGTGCTCGCGGCCGTACCGGCGATGAAGCCGGGCAAGCGGCGGGACACGCTGATCGAGAATGCCGCATCGGCCCGGCTGTCGCGCGAACTGGTCACGCTGCGCGCTGATGTGCCGCTGCCACTGCCGCTCGACCGCCTGGGCGCCTGTGCGATCGATCAGCCGAAGCTTGGCGCCTGGCTGAAGGCGCAGGGGTTCCGCAGCATCCTGTCGCGCATGGGGCTGGACGGCGCGGCTGCCGCCGCAACGCCGGCGCAGCAAGGCGAGCTGGGGTTGGTGACGCAGCCGGCGGTCGTGCGGGCCGCGGCGGATTCCGGTTTTGGTCCATACGAAACCGTCACGACGACCGAGGCGCTCGCACGCTGGGTGGAGCAAGCCCGCGCCAGCGGGACGCTGGCGCTGGATGCCGCAACCGACAGTTCCGACGCCATGCGGGCGAAGCTCGTCGGGGTCGCGCTGGCTACCGCGGCAGGGCGCGCGTGCTACGTGCCGATGCGCCATGAAGGGGTTGTCGAGCAGGTCGCGCTTGCCGCGGCGATCGAGCTTCTCGGCCCAGTGCTGACCGACCCCTCGGTGCTGAAAATATATCAGAACGCCAAATTCCATATGCTGGTGATGGCGCGGGCCGGCTTCCCCTCCGCCGCGCCGTTCGACGACAGCATGCTGATTTCCTATGCGCAGGAGGCCGGCCTGCACGGCCACGAGCTGGACGAACTGGCGCAGCTCCATCTTGGTCATACGCCGATCACTTATGACGAGGCCACGGGCACTGGCCGCAACCGGTTGCCGTTTGCGCAGGTGCCGATCGATCGCGCCACCGCCTATGCGGCCGAGAATGCCGACGTGGCGTTCCGCCTGTGGTGCGCGCTGAAGCCGCGGCTCCGCTTCGGACGCGCACTGGCGCTGTATGAGCAGCTTGAACGCCGTCTGCTGCCGGTGCTGCTGGAGATGGAGCGCGCCGGCATCAAGGTGGATGCCGAGGAGCTGCGGCGGATCTCGATCGATTTCGAGGCGCGCATGGGGGTGATGGAGCGCGACATCCATCGGTTTGCCGGTCGGGAGTTCAATCTGGGGAGCGCCAAGCAGCTCGGTGAAGTATTGTTCGATGAAATGAAACTGGGCGGCGGCAGGCGGATGAAAACCGGCGCCTGGGGCACCGACGCATCCGTGCTGCAAGGGCTGGCGGAGCAGGGGCACGAACTGCCCGCGCGCATCCTGGAATGGCGGCAGCTACAGAAGCTGAAATCAACCTATGCCGATGCGCTGGTGGAGGAGATCAACCCGGATACCGGGCGCGTGCATACCTGTTTCGCCATGGCGGTTGCCAGCACGGGGCGGCTTTCGTCCACCGATCCCAACCTGCAAAATATTCCGATACGCACGGAGGAAGGCACGCGCATCCGCCGCGCCTTTGTTGCCGAGCCGGGGCGGGTGCTGGTCAGCGCCGATTATTCGCAGATCGAGCTGCGCCTGTTGGCACATGTCGCGGATATTCCCGCCCTGCGCGAGAGTTTCGCCGGTGGCGAGGACATCCACGCGCGCACCGCGAGCGAGGTGTTCGGCGTGCCAATGGCAGGGATGGATGCCATGACGCGGCGGCGCGCCAAGGCGATCAATTTCGGCATCATCTATGGGATCAGCGCGTTCGGCCTGGCGCGTCAGCTTGGCATCACTCCCGCCGAGGCGCGCGGCTATATCGACGCTTACTTCGCGCGCTATCCGGGGATTCGTGCGTACATGGAGCGCACGAAGGAGGAGGCGCGGATACACGGTTTCGTCGTTACTCCGTTCGGGCGGCGCTGCTTCGTGCCGGGAATCGCGGAGAAGAATCCGGCGCGGCGGGCCTATGCCGAGCGCCAGGCGATCAATGCGCCGCTGCAGGGCGGGGCGGCGGATATCATCAAGCGGGCGATGGTGCGGCTGCCGAAGGCGCTGGCGGAGGCGGGGCTGCGCGCCCGGCTGCTGCTACAGGTGCATGACGAACTGCTGTTCGAAGCGCCGGAAGCCGAGATGGAGGCTTTGGCCGGGCTGGCGCGGCGGATCATGGAGTCCGCGGCGGAACTGGCGGTTCCACTGGTGGTGGAAACCGGTCATGGCGCGACGTGGGCGGAGGCCCATTAAGCCTCGTTGGGGGTGGGCGATGGATTTCAGCGATACGCCGGACGAAGCCGCCTTTCGCGCGGATGCGCGGGCGTTTCTTGAAGCGAATGCGCAGCGACGCAAGCCGGGTGCCGTAGAAGGGTACCGGCGCGGTCAGGATGCGCCCGGCGCGCTGGAGCGAGCGCGGGCGTTCCAGGCGAAGAAGGCGGCGGCGGGATTTGCCGGCATCGCCTGGCCGAAGGAATGGGGCGGGCGCGGCGGCACGCCGATGCAGCAGATTATCTACCACCAGGAAGAAGCGGCGTTCGACGTGCTAAGCGGCGTCTTCAGCATCGGGCTGGGGCTGGCCATTCCCACCATCGGGACTTGCGGCACGCTGGAGCAGGTCGAGCGGTTTGCCGGGCCGGCGCTGCGTGGCGAGGAAATCTGGTGCCAGTTGTTCTCCGAACCGGCCGGTGGGTCCGATCTGGCGGCACTGCGAACGCGCGCCGAGCGGGACGGCGATGGGTGGTTGATCAACGGCCAGAAAATCTGGAATTCGGGCGCACATTATTCCCAATTCGGCATCCTGGTCGCGCGTAGCGATCCGATGGTGCCGAAGCATGCCGGGCTCACGTTTTTCGTCCTCGATATGCAGTCGCCGGGCGTGGAGATCAGGCCGATCCGGCAGATGTCGGGCAGCTCGCATTTCAACGAGGTGTTCTTCACGGATGTGCGCATTCAGGACCATCTTCGCGTGGGTGCAGTTGGTCAGGGCTGGAAGGTGGCGCTGACCACGCTGATGAACGAGCGCTACATGATGCGAGAGGCGCCCGGCCCGGATTTCGCGGAGGTGTTCGAGCTGGCGCGCGGGCTGGAGCTGGAGGACGGGCCGGCGCTCGATAACGCGTCGGTGCAGGAGCGCCTGGCAGAGTGGTATGTGCGAACACAGGGGCTGCGATTCACGAAATACCGCACGATGACGTCGCTGTCGCGCGGCCAGACTCCGGGGCCGGAATCGTCCATCGTTAAGCTGGTGTCGGCGAGCAAGACGCAGGAGATCGCTTCATTCGGGCTCGATCTGCTGGGGATGGCGGGGGTCGAGATGGGGCCGCACACGACGTTGCAGGGGTTGTTCGGGGAGGCGCTGCTCTATTCGCCGGCGCTGCGGCTGGCCGGCGGAACCGACGAAATCATGCGCAACATCATCGCCGAACGAGTGCTGGGTCTGCCGCCGGACGTGCGTGTGGACAAGGACGTGCCGTTCCGGGACGTGCCAACGGGACGGCGCGGATAGCGGGATCGGATTCAGGGACGGGTGAAGGTATCGCTGGCTGTGGTGGAAGGCCGCACGGATCAGCTTTGCGGTCGCGGGTCTCGCATCCCCAGAGGCGCACTCTTAGATGATGCCGGATGGACATTATTGAACTTCCCGGCTCCCGAATCATAGAAGTCAGCCGTTTGGCGTTTGGCATGCCGGACGTGGATTTCGTGTGCTTTGGTGAGTTGGACCAACCGAGCCCGGTGGCGGCGCACGATGCGGCGGTGGCGGCCCTGGCGAACGGACATACGCGCTATCCCGATGTACGCGGCCTGCAGGAGCTGCGCCAGGCTCTGTCGGATTATCTGAGTCGACTGCACGCCCGGCCGGTTGCCGAATCCCGTATCCAGGTGGTGGCCTCTGGGATGACGGCGGTGGCGGTTGCCTTGGCTGCCACGGTGCGGGCGGGGGACCAGGTGCTGCTGCACAGCCCGGCGTGGCCGAACGTGGCCAACGCGGCTCGGCTGCGGGGCGCGGAGGTGGTCGAGCTGCCACTCGAGCAGCGGGCCGTCGGAGGATTCCGCCTCGATCTGGATCGATTGGCCACCCTGCTGCCGGGCACGCGCGCGTTCATCCTGAATTCACCGAACAACCCGACCGGGTGGACCGCCAGCGCCGATGAACTGGCGACGATCCTGGCGTTGTGCCGGCGCCATGGGGTCTGGCTGATCTCCGACGAGGTCTATTCCCGGCTGATCTATGATGGCGCGCAAGCGGCCCCGTCGCTGCTGGACGTGGCGGAGCCGGATGACCGGGTGATCGTGTGCAACAGCTTTTCCAAAGCCTGGGTGATGACCGGCTGGCGGCTGGGCTGGATGGTGGTTCCGGCCGGCACCCGCGACCGGGTCTCGGAAGTGGTGGAGGTGACCCATTCCGGCGTGGCGCCATTCATCCAGCATGCCGGGCTTGCGGCGCTGGGTGATGAGGCCGGCGTGGCCGCATTCCGGGCTCATTGCGCGCGTGGTCGTGCGCTGGCCGGCGACGCCCTGGCGGGGCTGAACGGCGTGCGTTACTCCTCGCCGGACGGAGCATTCTATGCATTTGTCGGCGTGGATGGCGTATCCGACAGCCTGGATCTGGCGAAGAAGCTGGTGGTGAACCACCGGGTGGCGGTTGCCCCGGGCATCGCCTTCGGCGCGCCGGGCGAGGGATACCTGCGAATTTGTTTTGCGCAGTCGGAGCCGGTGATCGCCCGGGCCATGGGGCGGTTGCGCGACGGGCTGCGCGCGGAGCTGGCTCGATGACCCGCGACGATCCGCGTTGCGGCGTATGTGGCGTGCCGGCGCCGCTGCCGTTTCGGGCACCGCCGCCGGATGGTGCGCCGGACCTCGATCTCCGACCGGGCGAGCCGACGCGCTCGACCCTGTCGGACTGGGTGCAGAGTTGCGCTGGGTGTGGTGCAGCGGCGGCCGATCTGGCGGCGTTGCCCGCGTCGGCGCGACCGGTGGTGGAAAGCGCGGCGTACCGGGCCGTGGCTGCGTCGGAACCGGCCTATGCGGCGGCATTCCTGCGCTGGGCCATGATCCTGCGGGAGAGCGGGAACCGGCGCGGCGCGGCGGAGGCGATGCTGCAGGCTGCGTGGGCAGCGGACGATGCGGCCGACAGCATTCATGCCGCGCGCTGGAGAACTGAAGCGGCGTTCCTGTGGGGCGAGCCGGCGGAGGTGGAGACCGCGTTGCGCCGCATTGATGTGCTGCGCCGGGCGGGGGAGTTTGGGGCGGCGAGCGCGGCGGCGGACCGGTTGGGTGATCGCGGCCTGGATGAGACATCCGCGGCAGTGCTCGCCTTCCAGCGCGCCCGGATCGCCGCGCGTGATATCGGCCGGCATCTGATCAGCAGCGCGGTTCGGCCGCCGGCACGCCGGCCGCACGTGACCCGGCGAGCACGTCCGGCATCCGGAGGGGTGTTGGGGCGGCTGTTTGGCGGCGGCCGGTAATGGGCGATTAGCCCGTTACGGCGCGTCCAGGACAAGCTTGACGGTGGTGCCGCTGCCGAGTTCGGAATCGATATTCACATGGCCGCCTGATTGTTTCACAATCTCTATACCTGAGACAGGCCGAGTAATTGCTGGCGGCGGTGTCATCGCCGCGAAAGATGGAAATGAATGGCTGATGATGACTGGTGCTGCTGGTCAGGATTGAACTGACGGCCTCCCCCTTACCAAGGGGGTGCTCTACCACTGAGCTACAGCAGCATCGAGGCGCAAAGGCACGGTTTTCCTAGCTCATGCGGCAGGGAGTGGCAAGCAAGGGCGTCGGAAGAACCACGGAGCAGTGGAAGCTCACAGGCGACGGTATTCATTCGTCGTTCTTGTAAGGCTCGGATAATTAGCTATCACATGGCAAGGCACGATCGGACGTTGCGATCGCGCATCCTGGCGCTCGGAATCCAACCGGTATGTGCAATGATTACGGCAATCGTGTTCCCTATAGGGCATATGTCGAGGAGTTCAGCCATCTCCGGCTGCCGCTGGTATTCCCGAAGCCAAACGCGGCGCCCAACCTGGAAGCGCGCGACGAAATCTGGCCGACAGAAGCCGCGCCAATCATCCGGCCGGCCGAGGGCGGCGTAGAGCTGGTGCAACTAGCGTGGGGCCTGGCACCAAGTCGACCGAAGGCGCGTGTCGTCATCAACATGCGGTCTGAAGGCCGGACATTCACGCGTGGGCGCTGTCTGGTGCCGGCGTCGCACTATTACGAATTCACCGGCGCCAAGAGCCCGAAGACGCGCTGGCGGTTCACCCGGATCGGGCAGGAATGGTTCTGCTTCGCCGGGCTGATTGGCCGTGGGGACAAGGGGGATGCGTTCACGCTGCTGACCTGCGACGCCGGGCCGGATGTCGCGCCGATCCATGACCGGCAACCGGTCATCCTGGAGCGCGCGCAGTGGGCGGTGTGGCTGGACGGGAGCGGCGCCTCCGGCGAGTTGCTCAGACCGTCGGCGGCCGGAACGCTTGCCGTGATCGAGGCCCCCCGGCGACGCTAAATCGTGCGCGTGCCGCGCGCGAGGGCGGCGACCCCGGTGCGGGAGACCTCGGCCAGCCCGAGCGGGCGCATCAGTTCCACGAATGCATCGAGCTTTTCCGTCGCGCCCGTCATTTCGAATACGAAGCTTTCCGTCGTGGCGTCCACGACCCGGGCGCGGAACGCGTCTGCGAGGCGAAGCGCCTCCGCCCGGTGTTCGCCGCGGGAGATCACCTTGATCAACGCCATTTCGCGGGCAATGTGCGGGCCTTCCAGCGTCAGGTCGGCCACCCGATGCACCGGGACCAGGCGGTCGAGCTGTGCCTTGATCTGCTCGATGACCATGTCGGTTCCGGAGGTGACGACGTTGATCCGTGAACGGCCGCGTATGTCGTCCACCGATGCGACGGTGAGGCTGTCGATGTTGTAGCCGCGGCCGGAAAACAGGCCGATGACGCGCGCCAGCACGCCGGCTTCGTTATCGACCAGGACCGAGATGGTGGCGGTGCGGTTGGTGGTGTCGGGCATCGGGCCCTCACCCGACGCGCTGCGGCGCGCCGACCTCTCCCGCACGCGGGAGAGGTGAAGTGCAGGCGAAGGTCACACCAGCACCAGGCCTTCGTCGGTGATACCGGCTGCTTCGTTCTCGTGCTCGGGGCCGAGGATCATCTCGTTGTGGGCGGCGCCCGAGGGGATCATCGGGAAGCAATTCTCCTTGGGATCCACCGCGATGTCGGCGATCACCGCGCGATCCACCGCCAGCATCTCCCGGATCACATCGTCCAGTTGATCAACGCTTTCCGCTCGCAGCCCGACGGCATGGAAACTGTCGGCAAGCTTGACGAAATCGGGCAGGGCGGCGGAGTAGCTTTCGGAATAGCGGCCGCCGTGCAGCAGTTCCTGCCACTGGCGGACCATGCCCATGTACTGGTTGTTGAGGATGAAAACTTTCACCGGCAGGTGATACTGCGCCAACGTGCCCATCTCCTGGATGTTCATCAGCACGCTGGCTTCGCCGGCAATGTCGATGACGAGTGCATCGGGATGGGCGATCTGCACGCCCATGGCGGCTGGCAATCCGTAGCCCATCGTTCCGAGACCGCCGGAGGTCATCCAGTGGTTCGGTTGCTCGAACCCGAAATGTTGCGCGGCCCACATTTGGTGCTGGCCGACTTCGGTGGTGATGAAGATGTCCTTCCGCACCGCCCGGGTCAGCTCGTAGAGGCGCCTGATCGCGTGCTGCGGCTTGATGACGGCGCCGGGGTTCATGTCCTGTGTGAAGCGCAGGCTCTGCTTGCCGCGCCAGGCGTCGATGCGCCGCCACCATTCCGTCAGTGCCTTCGTATCGGGCTTCGTCGCGTCATGCGACCAGCCCTCCAGCAGCGCGGTCAGCACCCGGCCGGCGTCGCCGACGATGGCAATGTCGACCGGCACGTTCTTGTTGATGCTGGATGGGTCGATATCGGCGTGGATTTTCCGTGCGCCGGGGCAGAACGCGCTCAGGCGTCCGGTTACCCGATCGTCGAACCGGGCGCCGATCGCCAGCAGCACGTCGCATCCGTGCATCGCCAGATTGGCTTCGTAGGTGCCGTGCATGCCGAGCATGCCGAGAAACTGCGGGTCGCCGGCCGGGTAGCTACCGAGCCCCATGAGCGTGTTGGTGCAGGGAAAGCCGGTGGCACGGACGAAGGCGCGCAGTGCCTCGGACGCGGCGGGGCCGGAGTTGATGACGCCGCCGCCGGCGTAGATCATCGGCCGTTTCGCCTGTTTCAGCAGGGCGACCGCGCGCGCGATCTGGGTGGGATCGGGTTCGGTCTGCGGGCGGTAGCTGGGATGCTCGGCGGCAGGTGTAGTGTACGGGGCCTTGCCGATCACGATGTCCTTCGGCAGGTCAACCACCACCGGACCGGGCCGGCCGGAGCGAGCCACATAGAACGCCTCGTGCACCACTCGCGCCAGGTCCTCGGGGCGCTTCACCAGGTAATTGTGCTTGGTCGCCGGACGGGTAATGCCGGTGGTGTCGGCTTCCTGAAAAGCATCGTTACCAATCAGGTGGGTCGGTACCTGCCCAGTGAGGCAGACGACCGGGATGGAGTCCATCAGCGCATCGACCAGTCCGGTGACGGCATTGGTCGCGCCAGGGCCAGAGGTGACCAGCACGACGCCGACCTTTCCGGTCGAGCGGGCATAACCCTCGGCGGCGTGTACCGCACCCTGCTCGTGGCGGACGAGGATGTGGCGGATGGCGTTCTGGTTGAACAGCGCATCATAGATCGGCAGGACGGCGCCGCCGGGGTAGCCGAAGATCACCTCCACGCCCTGGTCCTTCAGGGCGCGGAGCAGGATTTCGGCCCCGGACTGGCTGGTTTCGGCCGGCATTGGCTGGGCTCTCCCGAAAACTGCGGTCGTGTACAGGTGGCGCGTTACAGAGGCGTACGATTAGGCCGTATGTTGCGGTGCGTCAACCTGCTTCGCGAATAAACTTGATGATCTCCGACGCATTTCTTTCCGAAAGTTGCTCCAGACCTTCGATGCGCGCATAGATCATATGCGTCCGGGCTGGGTCAGACAGAGGGTGATGCCGGAACCAGGTCGCCTGCCGCCGCGTGTAGCGTCCGGTCGCCAGGATCGCGCGCTGCGCGGCCTCTTCCAGCGTCGTACGGCCCTGCAGATGGGCGATCAATTCCGGCACTCCATGGGCGCGCATCGCTGGCAGGGTGGGATCCAGGCCGAGCGCCAGCAGGTGGCGAACCTCGTCCACCGCGCCGGCGGCGATCATACCGGCGAAGCGGGCGGCGATGGCTGCCCGCAGGTCCGCGCGCGGCGGGTCGAGCAGGATCGCCGCGAACCGGGTATCACAGCTTACGGCTGGCTGGTCCGTCTGCCATGCGGCGAGGCCGCGGCCGGTGCTGCGCCAGACCTCCCAGGCACGCGCGATCCGTTGGCTGTCACCGGGGCGCAGACGCGCGGCGGTCGGCGGATCGACGGTCACCAGGCGGGCGTGCAATCCAACCGGTCCGAGCTCGGTCAGAAGGGCACGCGCCTCCCCACGTGCGAGCGGTGCGACGTCTGGAATTTCCGCCAGCCCGTGGATCAGTGCCGAAAAATAGAGACCGGTGCCGCCGCACAGGATCGGCCGCCGGCCTTCCGCCCGGGCCGCGTCCATCGCGCCCTGGGCGGCACACTTCCACCAGGCGGCGCTGCCCGGCTCGCCGGCCGGACGCACGCCGTACAAGCGGTGCGGCACCTGCGCTTCTTCCGCCGGGGTGGGCCGCGCGGTGAGAATACGCAGCTCCTGATACAACTGCATGGAATCGGCGTTGATGATCGTGCCGTCGAGGCGACGGGCCAGTTCCAGCGCCAACGCCGATTTGCCGCTGGCGGTCGGTCCGGCAACGATCACGGCCGGTGCATTCGTCACGGCGGGGAATCTTCTTGCGCCATCAAGGGACACTGAACACAATCAGCGCACGCGGGGCCAGTGACCATGGTTGATCTCAGTGCCGATATTCTGCGTCAGATCGCGCCGCGCCAAAGCGGCAGTCGCGCGGCCAGGCAGGCCGCGATCATCAATGCGATCGGGCCGGTGATCCAGGCGACGTGCGACGGGTACGCCATCGATACGGGGCTGCGCGATGCGCATTTCCTAGCGCAGATCTGCTGCAGAGTCCGACGGGTTCTGTACCACGGTGGAGTATGCCAGCGGCGACGCGTACAACGGTCGCACCGATCTGGGCAATACCCAGCCGGGCAACGGACCGCGCTTCAAAGGACGCGGGCTGATTCAGCTAACCGGCCGGTCGAACTATCAACAATATGGCGAGTTGCTGAAGCTCGATCTGGTGCAAGACCCGGAGCTGGCTGCCGATCCAGTCATTTCGTTGCGGATCGCCTGCACGTTCTGGCAACAGCACCTTCTGAACCCGTTGGCGGATGCCGATAACATCATCGCCATCACGCGCAGCATCAATGGCGGGCTGAACGGGCTCGACACACGGCGCGCCTATCTGACAGCGGCGAAATTCGTCCTGGGTGTCAGGATCGCGATCGCGGATATGCCGATCTTGCGCGTCGGCGGGAGCGGTGCTCCGGTGGCGCGGATGCAAAACCTGCTTGCCACTCGCGGCTATGGGTTGACGGCGGATGGTGCGTTCGGACCGGGGACCGTGGAAGCGGTCAAGCAATTCCAGGCCAGCGAAGGGCTGCCCGCCGACGGCGTGGTTGGTCCGGCCACATGGGAGGCGCTCGAGGCGGATCAGGATCCGTCGGGGTGATTGGCCGCACTGTACTGGCCGCCGTCTGCTGGCTGGTTGCAAACAATGCCATGGCGTCTTGCAGCAAACCCGCGCCGATTCGATTCGCGCGCGGTGCCGCATTTGCCGAGATTGCCGGGGGCGTACCGCGTGGAATGCGCGATTGCTTCACCATCGACGCACGGGCGGGGCAGAACCTGTCGGTCGCACAACCAGGCCGCGGCGATACCAACATTGTTATCCAGCTTTATCGTCCGCCCTGGCGCGTGCGTGATGGGGAAGACGGCCTGGATGTCACCGGACGAGCGCTTCCGGGGGCTGCTGATGGTGCGGATGCGACGCACTGGTCGGGCCGGTTGCCGGCAACCGGAAGGTATCTGCTGGTGATCGGCACCAGTTGGGGCGGTGGCGAATACCGGTTGCGGATTGCCATTCGCTGAAGCGCCTGCCAGCTTCGGTCGCATGCCGCAAACGCTAACACTGGTGGCTGATCTTCGTGCCACGACACTCACCGACCAGATGATCGCACGCGTACGGGCTGTGATCGGCGGCGGTGAGCCGATGATGCTGGCGCCTGGGGAGGCAGCCGACATCCCCTTGCCGATGCCGCCCGATATGGATGCTGTACGCGCCGCGCTGGGCGGCGCCGCGATCGACGCCATTCCAGTGACGTCGGCCAATCGGCGCAAACGGCTGCTGATCGCCGACATGGACAGCACCATCGTCACCGGGGAGACGCTGGATGAACTCGCCGATTTTGCCGGGCTGAAGGAGCCGATCGCGGCGATCACGCGACGCAGCATGAACGGCGAGATCGATTTCGCCCAGGCGTTGCGCGAACGGGTCGCGATGTTGCGTGGGCTTTCCGTGGCCGCGCTGGACAAGACATGGGAGCGCGTGCGGCTGACCCCGGGTGCGCGCGAGTTGGTGGCGACCATGCGGGCGCACGGGGCGGTGACGGCACTTGTATCGGGCGGGTTTACGTACTTCACCGCGCGGGTGGCGACATTGGTGGGGTTCGATGTGCACGTATCAAACGTGCTGATACATGATGGTTCGGCGCTGACCGGAGCGGTGCAGGAGCCGATCCTGGACCGTGACGCCAAGCTGACGACGTTGCGGCGATTATCGCAGGAACACCACATCGAGATGGGGGATACGCTGGCGGTGGGCGACGGCGCCAACGATCTTGCCATGCTGCGGGCGGCTGGGCTTGGGATCGCCTTTCACGCCAAGCCGATCGTCGCGGCGGAGGCTCGGGCGCGGGTGGATCATGGGACCTTGCGCGCGTTGCTGTTCGCGCAAGGGTACCGGGCGGAGGAGATTGTGGGTGCGGGATAGGAGGCCGGTGCGTGGATGGCCGGGACAAGCCAGGACAAGCCCGGCCATGACGGGTTAGAAATGTCAGGCCGTGACGGGTTAGCAACGTCAGGCCATAGCGGGTATCAGGCCCGGCGTTGACGGGTATTACGTCGAGGTTGTGGTGCGTCGGCCGGCGAACGATGCTGTGCCGTACTGGGAGAAATTGACCGGACCCAGATGCGGCTCGCGACCCGTTCCGAGCGTGACGGTGCCGGTCACCGTGCCGTCGGCTACGATCCCGTCGAACGTGTAGGCCAGTAGACAGCCTTCGTACCGATGCACTGCTTGCACTTGCAATCGGTCGTCCGCGACATGGCCGGTCGCCGCGTTGTTCCAGTAGCGGGACTGGTGGCGTCCTTTCACGTCGGAAGCGTCCTGGGTGAGCACCAGTGTGTGCACCGCGGGACCGTCGGCGAAATCGAGCGTCAGCTCCCAGGTTCCGTCAATCTGGACAGATGGAGGCGCCGCCTTCGACGCCGCGGCATCAGTTGCCAGGGCGCGTGCCACCGCGTCGCCGATCAGTGCCGCCTCGCCCGGTTCCAGGTTGAACGGGTCGATCGAGATCGAGCTGGCCGTCACGTCGCAATCGTCGAGCATGATGCGCGGCTCGTTATTCAGCAGCCGCTCACGCAATTCCAGCGCGTTGACAGGCCGTCTTGCCCGATCCCAGGAGATCACGAGCGATGGCACTTTCACGGCGCCGGCGGGCGGCCGGATGCTGGTCTCCACGCCGCCGACCGCGCTCAGGCGCCGGGAGATCGTTTCCAGGTCGGTCTGCCAGGTGGCACCTTCGGCGGCATGATCGCGCTCGGCGAACCAGTATTCCAGCGCGGTGACGACGCCGATGATGTCCTCCTTGGAAACCTTCATCGGCCGGCCGATCCCCTGATGCGGCGATGCGTTCGCCCAGGCGGCGCGGATGCAGCGCTGCTTTCCCAGCAGCAGGCCGCTCACCTGCGGGCCCTGCAGGAATTTGCCACCGGAATAGACCACCATGTCGGCGCCGCGGGTCAGCCACGGGCATGGCCGCTCAATATGCTCGCTGGCGGCATCGACCATCACCGGAATTGCGCGCGTATGCGCCAGCTCGACGATGGTTTCGAACGGTACGGCCCCGTCCTGCTCGACCTTTCCATAGACGCAGATCATCGCCACCGCCGGATCCTGAACCAGATGTGCAAGCTGGTCGGCGGAGGCATATTCCACGATCTCGGCGCCGACCATGCGGATCGCATGGTCGTAGATGAAGCGATGATCCGTGGCCATCAGCACCTTGTTGCGCATTCCGTCGGTCTGCGGCAGGCGCGCGATCCGTTCCGGATCATTGCCGGCAATCGCGCCGGCGGTGCCCAGGCAAACCGCCGCGGCGCTGCCCGGCGTGACGATGGCGGCCTCTGCCCCGGTCAGTTCGGCGATGCGCCGACCGGCGGCTTCCATCAGCTCGTAGATATTCACGAACTGGGTGGCGGCGCGCGTCATGGCGGCGCGGACCTCCGGACGGATCAGGCTTCCGCCGTGGATGGTGCGGACCGAGGCGCAGTTGATGAAAGGACGCACGCCCAGACGCAGATACGGATTGTCGTTGGCGCGGGAGACGGCGGCGGTATCATCAGGCATGATGGCCTCTCGTTTCGACAGGACAGGGTGCTGGTGTGCCGGATTTGCGCGGCTCCGTCCAGAAGCGGCCAGGGTGGTTCGCTGGGGTTAGCGCTTCTCCGCGAGTGGGACAGATTGCGCGTACACTGGTTCAGCCTGCCTGCACTGTACCCTTCGGCATGATTGCGGTCGCCGATTCCAGCCCGACCTCCTGCGCCAGTCCGTCCAGCCGCCGAAGCACGCTTTCACCGGCGAACACGCCGCACGATTCGTCCAACCGCAGCACCAGCCGGTTGTCCTGCACAGAAAGCGCGGTGGCGGCCAGCAGGTCCGGCGTCCCGGCCGACAGCGTGTAGGCCAGCCGCAGCGCAGTCCCCAGCACGACGGCGCGGTGCGCGCTGGACACATCCAGCAACAATCGTGCGGGGCGCAGATATCCGGTGTCTCGGTCGGCTTCGTAACGCAGTGCGATCGCTAACGCCAGAAAGGCCCGCGCGTGGTGATCGAGTCCAATCCCGGGCTGGCGCAGCACACGGAGGAAGGCCTGCTCGGCACGGAACTCCGGATGGTCCCGGCTGCCCACATCCGACATCCAGCACGCGGCTTCACGCAGCCGGCGCTGCCCGGCGGCTTCGCGCGGAAACAACGGATCGGTCCAGGTGATCAGATGTGGCGGCAGGGCCGGATCGCGTCCAAGCTGACGCGCGTAGTCGCGGCCGGCGGCGATCAGCGGGTCCTCGGCGCGGATCTGTTCGGGCAGGCGTTGCATGAACCAGCCCTCGCGCAGCCCGTTCGCGCTGAACACCACGCGTGCCGCCGAGGTTTCCCGTAGGTACGCGGCGCAGCACCACGGCGGCGTAGGGCAGATCGTCGGCGCGGCGCCGAGGCACGGCCGGCAGACGCTCCACCGCCCGCCGCCCGGCGCCGGCAATCATGCCGCCGAGCTCACGCGCCTCTTCGCGGCCGATCGTATAGTGATGCACCATGTGCAGCGGATAGCCGACCTGGGCCATATGGACCCGCGCCAGGGCCCGCCACGCGCCGCCGACCAAATACAGCTCGCGTCCTTCGCCCTGTTTCAGCCAGCCGATCGGCGCGAGATCGCGCTCGGCGACCTCGCGCGCCTTCCCCGGATCACCACCGGCGCGTTCGGCAAGACGGATCACGCCAAGTCCGACAGTGTGGGTCTGCCGGGTCCGGCCGCCCTCGATGCGCACCAACTCCAGCGATCCGCCACCGATGCCGGCCAGCACGCCGTCCGCTTGCGGGATCCCGCACAGCACGCCGAGTGCGGAATATTCACCCTCCTCGTCGCCGGACAGTACGCGGATCGGCACGCCGGGCAGGTAGGACGACAAGGTGCGCACGAAATCCGGCCCGTTTGCCGCGTCGCGCACCGCGGCGGTAGCGAGCACCTCCAGCGGGTCGGCCCCCATCGCGGTGGCGACCGCGCGGTACCGGCGCATGACGGTGATCGCCTGATCGACACCGTCCTCGTTCAACCGGCCGGTCGCTTCCAATCCTCGGCCGAGGCGCAGCACGGCTTTTTCGTTGAAGATGGCAACCGGATTGCGGCAGTTGCCTTCGTACACCACCAGGCGGACGGAATTGGATCCGAGATCGACCACCGCGCAGCGCGACGCCTCAGGTGAAGGACGAAAGGGCATTCAGAGTCAGTCCTGGTTCACACGATCCGGCCGTCGGTGCGCGGCCAATGACGGCGGCAATACTGGTCCGTGCAAGGCGGAGCCTCGCCCGGACAGCGACGGGTTGGTCATGAAGTAATCGTGAGCCGAGACCGGCTTGCGGCCCGGCGGAACGCGCCGCCACAAGCCGTCAGGGCGCAGCTCCCACGATTGCATCGTGTCTTTCAGGTTCACCACCATGATCTGATCGAGCACCTGCGCATGGACCGTCGGATTGAAGATCGGCACCAGTGTCTCCACGCGCCAGTCCAGGTTGCGCACCATCCAGTCGGCGCTGCTGATATAGACGCGCGCATGACGGCTGGGGAGCTGGTGGCCGTTGCCGAACACGCAGATGCGGCTGTGCTCCAGGAACCGGCCGACAATCGACTTGATGCGGATATTGTCCGACAAGCCCGGAACGCCAGGGCGCAGGCAGCAGATGCCGCGCACCACGCCGAGGATTTTCACGCCGGCCTGCGACGCGCGATACAGCGCGTCGATCAATTCGTTGTCCACGAGGCTGTTCATCTTGAGCCAGATGCCGCCCGGCTTGCCGGCGCGTGCAAAGGTGGTTTCTTTTTCGATCAATTCCAGCAGCACGTTGCGCAAGGTCAGCGGACTGAAGGCGATCGCGTCCATCATCTCCGGCTCCGCATAGCCGGTGAGGTAATTGAACAGCCGCGCCGCGTCGCGCGTGAGCTCCGGGTCGGTCGTGAAGAAGGATAGGTCGGTATAGATGCGCGCGGTGATCGGATGGTAGTTGCCGGTGCCGAAATGAGCATAGGAGCGTACCGCGCCGGCTTCCCGCCGCACCACGAGCGACAGTTTCGCGTGCGTCTTCAGCGCCGCGAAGCCATACACCACCTGCACGCCGGAAGCTTCCATCGACCGCGCCAGGCCGATGTTGGCTTCTTCGTCGAAGCGGGCGCGCAGCTCCACCACCGCGGTGACGAATTTGCCGGCTTCCGCGGCCTCGATCAGCGCCTTCACGATGGGGCTGTCGCGGCTGGTGCGGTACAGCGTCTGCTTCACCGCGACGACGTTCGGGTCACGTGCGGCCTGGCGCAGGAACTGCACCACCACGTCGAAGCTCTCGAACGGGTGGTGCACGATGATGTCCTTGGCGCGGATCGCCGCGAAGCAGTCGCCGCCGAAATCGCGGATGCGCTCCGGGAAGCGCGGCGTGTAAGGCGGGAACAGCAGGTCTGGCCGGTCATCCACGATCAGTTGCCGCAGGTCGGCGACGCCCAGGATACCGTCCTGAATGAAGATCTCGTCCGGCGTGGCATCGAGCTCATCCGCGACCAGCTCGCGCAGCTCCTCCGGCATGTCGGCGCTGAGACTGAGATGGATCGCGACGCCGCGCCGGCGCCGCTTCAGCGCCGTCTCGTAGGAGCGGACGAGGTCTTCCGCCTCTTCCTCGAACTCCACGTCGGTGTCGCGGATCAGCCGGAACATGCCCTGCCCGGTGATGCGAAAGCCGGGGAACAGCCGGTCGAGGAACCGCCCGACCATGTCTTCCAGCATGACGAAGCGGATCGGTCGGTGCTCGGCTGCGGGTAACCGGACAAACCGCTCGACCTGCGAGGGCAGCGGGATCAGCGCCCGCATATTGTGCCCGTCCGGCTGGTGCAGCAGCTTCAGCGCGATCACCAGTCCCATGTTCGGGATGAACGGGAACGGGTGCGCCGGGTCGACGGCAAGCGGCGTGAGGACGGGAAACACCCGCTCCATGAACCACGCCTCCAGCCAGGCTACGTCTTCGTCGGGGAGAGCAGCGGTGTCGCATACTTCGATTCCCGCCGCCTGCAGCAGGCCGCGCAGGTCGCGCCACGCATGCTGCTGGTCAGCCAGCAGCGCCTCTGCCCGCTTCTTGATCTCGCCAAGCTGCTGCGCCGCCGTCCGCCCATCCGGCGACACCGCCGTGACCCCCGCCTTCGCCTGGCCGATCAGGCCGGCCACGCGAACGGAGTAGAATTCGTCCAGGTTCGAGGCGCTGATGGAGACGAAACGCACGCGCTCCAGCAGCGGGTGGCGGGGATTTTCGGCTTCTTCGACGACGCGGTGGTTGAAGTCGAGCCAGGAGACCTCGCGGTTGATGAAGCGCTCCGGGCTGTGGGGGGCGACGGTGAGCGGGCGCGGGGTTGGCGTCGGCGCTGCGGTCGGCAGGGTCAGCGTGTCCGTGCCGTTGCTGCCGTTGCCGGGTGCATGAATCTCGGGCGCCTGGGTCTTGTCCATGCGCCGATCTTATAGCCAACGGGCGAAAGTCTCGACTCTACTGGTCCGACCCGTAACGCCGCCCTTGTGGGTCTGGGCCGCGGAGCAGACCAAGGGTGGGGGTCAAGAATAATGAAGTTTGTATGATACGACCCGGCGAGAAGGCATTTTGCGTGATCAGTCGCCGCGCCGGCACGATCGGCAACGGTACGTGGTGCGGCCGGGAAGTTGCCTCCATCACGTCCTGGTCGCACGGCGGTCTTTAAGCTGGTTCCGGCTGGGCTGCCCCGGTGTCGCCACGCGTTGCCCCATGCGGCCCAGCGGGGCATTCGTGACTTCGCTGTGGCCAGCCTGCCCCGAACCATCGTGATGATTGCCGGTGGCTTTATAGTAGGACCCAACGTCTTCGCTACGGTACGCCTCAGTTGAACTGGCCGCAACCGAACACGAGTCCAGAGGAGTCGCCGCGTCGACGGCTTCCGCTCGTGCCGGCATCGTCGGCTGGCGTGGAGCTGCCGCGGGTGCCCCCGCCCGGAGGGGGTGGTAGACCGATGCCACTGCGACCGGCTGGGCAACTGGTGCCGCTGCGACCGGCTGGGCAACGGGAGCTGCCGCAATTGGCACCGCAGGCGCAGGCGCAGGCATGGCCGGCTGAAGGACCTGCGCCGCCACACCCGATTGCGCAACCCGAGCCGCCGCAATTGGCGCTGCAGGCGCGGCCTGCTGACGGACCGGTGCGACTGCGCCCGACTGCGTAACCGGTGCCGCCGCAATTGGCGCCGCTGGTGCTGGCGCAGGCGCGGCCGGCTGACGGACCGGCGCCGCTGCGCCCGACTGCGCAACCGGAGCCGCTGCAATTGGCGCGGCTGGCGCTGGCGCAGGCGCAGCCGGCTGACGGGCTGGGGCCGCTGCACCCGACTGCGCAACCCGAGCCGCCGCAATTGGCGCCGCAGGCGCGGCCGGCTGACGAACCGGCGCCGCTGCGCCCGACTGCGCAACTGGAGCCGCCACAATTGGCGCCGCCGGCGCGGGTGCCCGCGCGGCCGGCTGACGGGCTGGCGCCGCTGCACCCGACTGCGCAACCCGAGCAGCCCCGTCCTGCTGCGGGACTGGCGTGTGCGGCATGGGATTCGGCGGTGCCGCCGCATGAACGGCGCGGGCGGGCGGCGGAGCCACCATGAAACGCTGCCGCGCCTCGGCCGCAAGCTGCCGCACGTCCACATTCAGGATGTGCAGAATCCACGCATCGCGCTCTGGCACGCGCGGCACACCTCGTTTCGCGCCGCCGGCTGTCGCAGCCGTTGTTGGCGCCGGCACCTGGACGGCTTGCACGTCCGCAATCGGCATTGATGCTGTTCTCCGCTGATGAGTTGAATGCGGGTGCCTCTGCTGCCGATCGTGTGAGGCGTGGTAGCAAATGCGTCTCAGCGGACCAGTCGATCCGTCTCAGTCCGCGTCGCGCCTCAGCTCATCACCATGCACTGCCGCCGTTGGGGTCATGCCGAAGCGCTCGCGGAACAGCCGCGCGAAGTGGGCCGGATCGGCAAATCCGCAACGGAACGCAACATCGCCGATGGTTTCCTGCCGCCCGGCCCCTGAAACAAGCAGTTCGCGGGCGCGCAGCAATCGCGCCCCGCGCACATAATCGGCCACGGTTTCTCCGTGCCGGGCGAAGACTCGGTACAGATGCGCACGCGAGCAGCCGAGCTGCCGTGCGATCAACTCCGGATTCAGACGCGTCGAGCCGAGATTCCGGGAGATATAGACTCGCGCGGCGGCAAACAGACCGGTATCAATCAGTCCGTCTTCGATATGGGTTCCGAGCGCCAGGCGCAGCGTGCTGATTGCCAGGTCGCGCGTCGCTTCCAGCGCCGCCGTTTGCGCTGCGGGATCAAGTCGCGCGGCGATTTCCGCCAGCGTCGTGAACTGCGCCTTCAACAAGGGTGCGAGCCCATTATTGGACAATTCGACGCCGTGCAGCCGGGAAATACCCTCCCCGAGGTCCCGCTGCAGCGCGGAGTGCGGCAGTTGCAGGACCAGTACGCGACGGAACTCGGATGTCGGCCACCACCCTCTGGCGGGCTGCGTGAAATCCCTGACCATGATCTGGCCGGATCGCGCGATCGTTTCCGACGCCGCGTGCTCGCACAGCATTCCCAGATCGCCCCGCACCACCAGCAAAAGTCTGAGCAGATCGAGACTATCGCAACCAATGCGGCCGATCCGTCGATCGAGCTTTATCGGGCTGGCGGCAACGTCGGCGAACCGCACGGAAGGCCCATTGAGCCGCCGCAGCCGGATGCGAAGCGACGTGCCGGGAGCGCGGAACGGCTCGCTCTGCATTCCATGCGGTGCGATTGCCTGCCACAGCGCTTGTCGCCGGTCGATGTCGAGGTCGTTCGTATCGAATTCGCTGTACGAATATGCGGGCTGCACCAATGCCGGCATAGTTCCGCTCCGCTTATCGATCCATGGAGATCGATCCGGGACGACCTGATCGGGTCAACTCCATCCGGACCCTAGCGCAGCATGCTGCCAGTTGCCAATGCGAGCATCATGGTCACTGCCGCGGACGCGGGCGCGCCGTACAGCAAGGACGGTTGAGTATCAAACTGTCTCGGCGGGATGGGCTCACGACATCAGCTTGGCCATGTCCGCGGCCATCTGTTGCGGCTTTCGCCTCGTCCACCGGGGCGATGAACCGGCCGTCCGGCGCCATGAAATACAGCACCGAGCTGTGATCCATGGAGTAGTCGTCCGGACCGGGGCCGGTGACGTGCTTGGCGGCATAGACATGGTATTCTTTCGTGACGCGGGCGATTTCCTCCGGTGTGCCGGTGAGCCCGATCAGCCGCGGGGAAAAGGCTGCCGTGTAGCGCTTCATCACCGGCGGGGTGTCGCGCGCCGGATCGACGGTGATGAAGATCGGCGCCACGCGGTCGGCCTTCGGTCCCAGCGCGTCGAGTGCGTCCGCCACTGATTGCAGCGTGGTCGGGCAGACATCCGGGCAGAACGTGTAGCCGAAATAGACCAGCATGTATTTGCCGCGGAACGTGCGGTCGGTGACGGTGTGACCCGAGCCGTCCTGCAGCGTGAACGGGCCGCCGATCGCCACGCCGGCATTGTGACCGAACCACACGAATGCCGCCGCGCCGAACATCAGCAGGGCCAGCAGCACACCGACGACGGCGTAGGGAAACGCGGAAGGCACGTGGCTTCCGGGACGGGTGGTCATGGGCGGCCGGTGCCCATCTGGGCGACATGACGAGAATGGTTCGGCATCGATAGCTCCTGCGGTCAGAGTGGCGGCGCGCGGTCGTGCGCTAACCGACGGTCGACAGTGACTCAGACCAGGGCGGGAGGGCCGCGCGGCTGCGCGGCAGACTGCGGTGTGGCCGGCGGTGTGGTGATCGCCGGCAGGATTGGGGCAGGGCCGAGCGCCACGCCACGGGGCGACGGAACCGGCAAGGTGCGGCCCAGGATTGGGACCGACGTCGCCAGGGCCATGCAGAGCGGACACAGGGCGCAGTCCGGTACGTGATGCGCCGGTACCTGATGTGCCGGTGACGGTGGCTGGTGCTTGTCCGGCACCCGGCACACGGCGGACAGGCCGATGGCGGGCCAGCCACGGATCGGGCACGCTCGCCGACAGGCCAAGCTGGACCGTCAGCGCGAGCAGCGCCGCAAACAACCCGAAGCGAGCGCAGGGCAGTCGGTTCAGCACCCGGCGGAAACTACACCACTGACGTGGCCAGGCAATTGCCGAACGCGAGGCTTACGCCTACCAATGACGGCAAACCGATATCATCACGCCGAGGTGGCGATGTGGCCGACAAGCCTGTTGACCCGGCCGCAGCTTATCGAAGTTGCCGGCTATGCCGCGTCGCTGAGCGTGTTCGCGAGCTTCTGCATGAGCACCATGGTGCCGTTGCGTGTCGCCGCGCTGGTCAGCAACATCCTGTTCATAACCTATGGTTATCTCGGCGGCATCTATCCGGTGCTGGTCCTGCACGTCGCGCTGCTGCCGGTTAATCTCTGGCGCATCACGCAAGTCTTTCGCCTGATCGGTGCGACGCGGCACACCCAAGAAGGTTTCGATTTCTCAACTTTACGTCCGGTGATGCCGGCGCGCACGTTGCGCGCGGGGGAGATTCTGTTCCGGCGCGGCGACCCCGCCTGGGAAATGTACGTGCTGGAGCAGGGCAAGCTTGTCATCCAGGAACTTGGCCAGATCCGGGAAGCAGGCGCGATCGTCGGTGAGATGGGCGTGCTGTCGCGTACTCACCGACGCACTGCCACCGTGGTGGCGCGCACGGACTGCGTGCTGCGAACGCTGACCTCGGCAAGGCTGCGGGAATTATATTTCCAGCACCCGGCCGTGACGCTGCGTTTGCTGGAGACACTGGCGGACCGTCTGATCCCGCATGTCGAGGCGATGCCGTCGTCCGCCAAACCGGCCGGGCTTGAGGGCCAGGCCGCTGTCGCGCCACACTCGTCGGAATAACCAATCACGGAGTTTCACATGCGACGCCGGGATGTGCTGAAGGGCGCCGGGGCAACCGCGGCTCTGGCCACCACCGCCGGCCTGGCCAGTCCGGCAATCGGCCAGGGCAAGGCGAACGTGCTGCGCTTCGTGCCGCAGGCCGACCTGGCCAATCCAGACCCGATCTGGACCACGGCGACGGTCGCCATCAACAACGGGTACATGATCTTCGACACGCTGTACGGGATCGACGATTCACTGACGTCGCGCCCGCAGATGTGCGCCGGACAGGAGGTCTCGTCCGATGAGCTGACCTGGACCTTCACGCTGCGCGACGGCTTGAAGTTCCACGACAACGAGCCGGTGCGGGCGATCGACTGCACTACCTCGCTGACGCGCTGGTGGATGAAGGATCCGTTCGGTCAGTACCTGGCATCGCTGACCAACGAGGTGAAGCCGCTGGACGACAAGCGACTGCAGATACGCCTGAAACAGCCATTCCGGCAGATGCTGTATGCACTGGGGGCGGAGAACTGCTTCATGATGCCGGAGCGGATGGCGAAGACGCCCGCTTCCGAGCAGATCAAGGAATATGTCGGCTCCGGCCCGTTCCGCTTCCTGCGCGAGGAATGGGTGCCCGGTTCGAGTGCCGCCTGGGCGAAGTTCGATGGCTACGTGCCGCGCCAGGAGCCGCCGCAATATTTTTCCGGTGGCAAGGTGGTGCATGTCGATCGCGTTGAATGGATCGTGCAGAAGGATCCGGCGACGGCGGCCGCGGCGTTGCAGACGGGCGAGGTGGACTGGGTCGAATTGCCGCTGATCGACCTGCTGCCGATGCTGAAAACGTCGCCCGGCGTGCAGGTCGCCACCTTCGATCCACTGGGGTGGCTGGGGGTGCTGGCATTCAATCATCTGTATCCGCCATTCGACAACCCGAAGCTGCTCCAGGCACTGCTGCCGGCGGTGGATCAGAAGGAATATGTGCAGTCGATGGTGGGTGAGCAGATGGACCTCGGCCGCTATCCGGCCGGGTTCTTCACGCTGGGCTCGCCGATGGCGAGCACGGCCGGTTTGCAGGCGCTGTCGGCCCCGCGCGATATCGCCAAGGCGCGGCAACTGGTGAAGGAGTCCGGCTACAAGGGCGAAAAGATCGTGCTGATGTCGCCGACCGATCAGGCGGCCTTGCAACAGATGGCGCAGGTCACGCGCAGCCTGTTCCAGCAGCTCGGGCTGAATGTCGATTACCAGGCGATGGACTGGGCGACGCTGGTCAGCCGGCGCGCCAAACAGGACCCGCCGGACCAGGGCGGCTGGAATAGCTTCTGCACGTTATGGGGCGGGCTGGCGGTGTCCAATCCGGGCAGCTCCTATCCGCTGCGTGGCAACGGCCGCAAGACGGGCTGGTTCGGCTGGCCGACCGACCCGAAGATGGAGGAATTGCGGGTGGATTGGTTCAACGCGGCCGATCTGGCCGCGCAGAAAAAGGTCTGCGAGCAGATGCAACTCCATGCATTTGAAACGGTACCGTTCATGCCGCTGGGACAGATTTTCCAGCCGACCGCGTTCCGCAGCAACCTGAGCGGGTTCGTCAAATGCGCCAACATCCTGTTTTGGGGTGTGCGGAAGAGCTAGCCGAGACGGCAGGGCGCGCCGGCGACGGAGGTTGGGGGGCGCGGCGGCGCGCTGCCCAGGTTCCGTCAGTCCGGGGCCGCGCCGGCGTGCTTCCGCGACGCAGGATGTTATGGCCACATTCGGGTGCGGCAAGCGGGTTCGTTTTCGGTTACGTCGGAGTTCAGATAAGAAATTTCTTTTTTTAGGCCTGATCTTGCGCTTCTAGAAAAAATCATTCTCTGCTTTGGGTCAGATTGCCCTTTGTAGCGGACCCACGATGATTGCTGTCGCACTCAACTCTGCCGTGCTGCCGGTGGCCGTTGCCGGCCGAGGCCCGGCCGCACTGCGCCGGTTCCAGTCCTTGCGGACCGCCGGCGCGCGCGCATTGCTGCTGTATTCCGACCAGCACGATCAGGACCATGAGCGCGCCGCGGCCGGGGCGTTGCGCCATTTCCTGCCCGGCCCCGCTGATCTGGCTGAGTTGCGCGCCATCTGGATCGTCGGCCTGCCGGACGACGAGGCTGCCGCGCTGGCCACGCGGGCGCGCACGGCGCGGGTGCTGGTAAATGTCGAAGATCGGCCCGCCCTGTGTGACTTCCACAGCGTCGCCGAAGTGCGGCGTGGCGACCTGCTGCTGACGGTCTCCACGGGGGGAGCGAGCCCCGGGCTCGCCGCCCGCATCCGGGCGCGGCTGGCGGCGCAATATGGGCCTGAGTGGACCGAGCGCGTTCGATTGCTGCGTGCGTGCCGGACGCGCTGGCGGCAAGACGGAGACGACGTCGTCGCCCTGACGGACGCGCTGCTGCATGCGAACGCATGGTTGGGATGATGCCGCGGCCGGCTGCACCGGCGTTCGAGCCGGGAACCGTGTGGCTGGTCGGCGCCGGGCCGGGCGATCCGGGACTGCTGACGCTGCACGCGGCGCACGCGCTGGCCGAGGCGGACGTGGTGCTGCATGACGCGCTGGTATCGGCGGACATATTGGAGATGGCGCCGCGGGCGCGGCTGGAGCCGGTGGGCAAGCGCGCTGGCGGAAAGCGCACGCCGCAGCTTCGTATCAACGAACGGCTGATCCGGCTGGCTCGCGAGGGGCGGCGCGTGGTGCGGCTGAAGGGCGGCGATCCGCTGGTGTTCGGGCGTGGCGGCGAAGAGGCCCTGGCGCTCGCGGCCGCGGGCGTGCGCTTCCGCATTGTCCCCGGGATCAGCGCCGGTATCGGCGGCACGGCGGCGGCGGGCATTCCGATCACGCATCGGGGGCTGGCGCGCAGCGTGGCGTTCGTGACCGGGCACGATGCCGGCGGCGACCTGCCCGCCGATCTGGACTGGCAGGCGCTGGCGCGCGGCGCTGACGTGCTGGTGCTGTACATGGGGTTGCGGACGATCGGCGCGATCGCCGCACGCCTGCGCGCTGCCGGACGGCCTGAGATGGAGCCGGTCGCGTTCATTACCGATGCAACCACGTCGCGGCAACGCATCGTGGTGGCCACACTGGCGGACGCCGAGCAGATCGCCGCGACGATCCCGGCGCACGCGCCGACCCTGATCATGGTGGGACCTGTCGTGGCGCTGCGGGAGTTGATCGGGCCATGGCAGGACGCCGCACCCATGGTGGTCATGCCCGCAACTCGCCGCGCCACCGCCTGAAGGAGAACAGCATGCCGAGCCTGCCGTTGTTGCCCGAGACCGCGCCGTTTCCGAGCGAGCAGATACTCGCGCTGAACCGCATCATGTCCGGAACAAGCGTCGAGCAGCGTAGCTGGCTGAGTGGCTTCCTGGCCGGCGTTCAGGCTGCGAACGCGCCGCAGCCGGTCGCGTCGGCACCACCGGCACGGCGGGCGCCGCTGACCATCCTGTTCGCGACCGAATCCGGCAACGCCGAGGCGCTGGCTGACGTGGCGCGCAAAGCGGCGGGAAAGCTGGGGTTTGCCGCCCGCGCGGTGGATATGGCCGATGTCACGCCGGCGCAGGTGGCCGGCGCGCAGAACCTGCTGGTGATCGCCAGTACCTGGGGCGAAGGCGATGCGCCGCAGCGTGCCATCGATTTCCATGCCGCCCTGATGTCCGACGACGCGCCGCGGTTCGAGGGGCTGCGCTATGCCGTGCTGGCGCTGGGCGACCGCGCCTATGCGAAGTTCTGCGAGACCGGGCGGCTGTTCGATGAACGGTTCGCGGCGCTCGGCGCCCTACGCGTGGCGGAGCGGATCGAGTGCGACCTGGATTATGAGGCGGCGGCCAACACCTGGATCGACGGCGCCCTGACCGTGTTGCGCGCCGAGCTGGGGGAACCGGACGCCGGCGCGGTGATCCATGTCGATTTCGCCCGCGCGCCGGCCGAAGCAGCCAGCTACAGCCGAGCGCGACCGTTCGAGGCGGAGATTACCGAGCACGTCCGATTGAGCGGCAGCCGATCCAGCGCCGATACGTGGCACGTGGAGCTTTCGCTGGAAGGCGCCGGCATCGAGTACGAGCCCGGGGATTCGCTCGGTGTCGTGCCGGGGAATGATCCGGCGCTGGTGGAGTCGGTGCTGGCGGCGGCGGGGTTGGCGGGTGACAGGCAGTTGCACAGGAGACTGTCGGAGCAGTTCGATATCACGACGCTGACCGCGCCGGCGTTCGACCAGTATGTCCGCCTGACGGGTACTGCCGGGCTGGTGCGGCAGGAGGGCTGGCAGGTAATCGATCTGTTGGAGGCCGCGCCGCACCGACTGAGCGAGGAGCAGTTACTGTCGTTGCTGCGGCCGCTGGCGCCGCGGTACTACTCGATCGCGTCCAGCCGCAAATCCGTGCCGGACGAGGCGCATCTGCTGATTGCGGCGGTGCGCTACGAGGCGCTCGGGCGGGCGCGCAACGGCGTCGCCTCGGTGGACGTGGTCGAGCGGCGCAAGACGGGTGACGGGTTGCGGGTGTTCCTGAAGCCTAATCCGCATTTCCGTTTGCCGGCAGATCCGGAGCGGCCGATCGTCATGATCGGCCCAGGCACCGGCGTGGCGCCGTTCCGTGCCTTCATGCAGGAGCGCGATGCGCTTGGCGCGCGCGGGCGCAACTGGCTGGTGTTCGGCCATCGCAACTACACGCACGATTTCCTGTACCAGCTCGAATGGCAGGATCTGCTGAAGCGGGGCGTGTTGTCGCGGCTGGACGTGGCGTTTTCGCGCGATCAGCCGGAGAAGCGCTACGTGCAGCATGCGCTGTGGGACGCGCGGCGGGAGCTGTTCGCGTGGGTGCAGGACGGCGCGGTGCTCTATGTGTGCGGCGACGCCAATGCGATGGCGAAGGATGTGCACACGACGCTGCAACGCATCCTGGCGGAGCAGGGCGGCGGCGATGGTGCCGCGGCGCTGGACGCGCTGCGGCGCGAAGGAAGGTATCTGCGCGATGTCTATTGATCAGCGTCCGCCGTCCGCGAACGAGGGCATCAAGGCGAACAGCCGGTTCCTGCGCGGGACCATCGCCGAAGGGCTGACACGGGTGGAAACCGGCTCGCTGGTGGAGAATGACCAGCAGCTTACCAAGTTCCACGGCATCTATCTGCAGGACGACCGGGACCTGCGCGCGGAGCGTGGCCGCACGAAGATGGAAAAGGCATTCATCTTCATGGCGCGGCTGCGGGTGCCGGGCGGTGTGCTGACGCCGGCGCAATGGCTGGCGGCCGAGGCCATCGCGCGCGACCGCGGCAACGGTACGCTGCGGCTGACCACTCGGCAGACTATCCAGTTCCACGGGATCATCAAAAGCAACTTGCGGCCGGCGATCCGCGGCATCCGTGACGCGATGCTGGACACGATCGCGGCCTGCGGCGACGTGAACCGCAACGTCATCGCGCGGGTGAACCCGTGGCAGAGTCGTGCGCACGCCGAGGTGGCGGGACTGGCGGCGGCTATCGGCGCGCATCTGCTGCCGAAAAGCCGTGCCTGGCACGAGATATGGATCGACGGGGAAAAACTGATCGGCGGCGAGGAGGAGGACGAGCCGATCTATGGCCGCACCTACATGCCACGCAAGTTCAAGGTCGCGATCGCGCTGCCGCCGAGCAACGATGTGGACGTGTTCGCGCATGATCTGGGGTTGATTGCGATCGAGCAGAACGGGCGCATCGTCGGCTACAACGTGGTGGCCGGTGGCGGCATGGGGATGACGCATGGTGAGCTGGATACATTTCCGCGTACCGGCGACGTGCTCGGCTTCTGCTCGCCGGACCAGGCGGTGGATGTGGCGGAGAAGGTGGTTACCGTGCAGCGGGATTTCGGAGACCGCTCGGATCGCAAGCATGCACGACTGAAATACACGATCGAGCGCATGGGTTTGGAGGCGTTCCGCCTGGAACTGGAACGGCGGCTTGGGTTTGGACTGGCGCCGGCGCGGGCGTTCGCGTTTGGCGACAATCGTGATCGGCTTGGGTGGGTGCAGGGCGACAATGGCGCCTGGCACTTCACTCTGTTCGTGGAGAACGGGCGGGTGCGGGATGCCCCGGATCGGCGGTTGCTGAGCGGCCTGCACGCGGTTGCGGAGCTTGGCGTCGGTCGTTTCATCATCACGCCGAACCAGAATTTGGTATTGGCCGACATTCCGCCGGAGCGAAGAGCGGCGGTGGAGGCGCTGCTGCGGTCACACGGGCTGGACGCGCCGGTTCGCGGCCTGCGCCGTAACGCTCTGGCCTGCGTGGCGCTGCCGACCTGCGGTCTGGCGCTGGCGGAGAGCGAGCGGTACCTGCCGGAGCTGGTCACACGGCTGGAAGACGAGTTGGAGCGGCTGGGGTTGGCGGAGGACGACATCACCATCCGCATGACCGGCTGCCCAAACGGTTGCGCGCGTCCTTATCTGGCCGAGATCGGGCTGGTTGGTCGGAGCCCGGGTGTTTACAACCTATACCTGGGCGGCGCGTTCGATGGCGCGCGTATGAACAAGCTGTATCGCAGAGATGCCGATGGCGATGCCATCGTCGCGTCGCTGCTGCCGTTGTTTCGCGAATACGCGGAACGCCGGTCGGCGGGGGAGCGGTTCGGTGACTATGTCATCCGCGCGGGGCATATTCGTCCGACCACAGGCGGTAACAGGTTTCATGAGGATCTGGCCGCAGAGTTAGGGGCGTAGTATTATCAGTTTCGTGTCGCCATGAAATCGTCTGAATGCATCTCTCCGCGCGAAGGCAGGAACCGTTCGACCAGATAGAGCGGGCGGCCCTTCGTTTCATTGAAAACCCGCCCCAGGTACTCCCCGATCACCCCGAGCGTCACGAGCTGAGCGCTGCCCAGAAACAATACCACCGCCATCAGGCTGGGATATCCGGCGACCGGGTTGCCCCACACCAGGGTGCGCGCCACCACCTCCAGCAGGTAGAGCGCCGCCGCGATCGCTGTCAGCAGGCCGAGATAGGTTGCGATCTTCAACGGCATCACGGTGTGGCTGGTGATCCCCTCGATCGCCAGGTTCCAGAGCTTCCAATATCCCCACTTGCTCCGGCCCGCGTGCCGAGGCGCCCGGTCGTACACCACCACGCTTGTGGGAAACCCCACCCAGGCAAACAGACCTTTCATGAACCGGTGCTGCTCACGGAGCCCGCCCAGCGCCTCCACCACCCGCCGGCTCATCAGCCGGAAGTCGCCGACGTCGCGCGGGATCGGCGCCTGTCCGGCACGCCCTATGAGGCGGTAGAACGCTGCCGCGCTGACGCGTTTCAGCCACGGCTCTCCGGCGCGTGCCCGGCGCCGTGCCAGCACCACGTCGGCCCCGTTCCGCCATTCCTTCACCAGCTCCGGAATAAGCTCCGGCGGGTCCTGGAGGTCGGCGTCGATCACCACCACTGCCTGCCCCTGCGCGTGATCCAGCCCGGCGGTGGTGGCGATCTCCTTGCCGAAATTGCGCGACAGGTTGACCAACCCGACCCGTGCATCGCGCCCGCGCAGCAATTCCAGGATGGGCAGGGTGGCGTCGCTGCTGCCATCATTGACGAAGATGATCTCCGCCGGCTGATCCAGCGTATCCAGCACCGCCGACAGGCGCGCGTGCAACTCCGCCAGCGCCTCCTGCTCGTTGTGGCAGGGGACGACGACCGACAGCACCGGTCGCTGCGTCTGTAATATGGATGCACCGGGGGTGGCGGTGAACGCGGGGATCACATAATTCATGCAAGTCCCGGGGGGCGGGGGCGTCTTGCTTATGCCGGCCGCATGACCGGGCCGTTAACGGTCCAACTGGCGCTTGATCGCGCCCGGTTCGCGCGGCAGCATCCGCGCCTCGCGCGAATCAGGGGGGAACACGGGATGAGTTTGCAACGACGCGGTGTGCTGCTGGCCGCCGCCAGCCTGCTGGCCGGGGCGCCTGCCCTGAAAGCCGCGGACCTGCTGTCCGACCTGAAGGCCGGCAAAAGTCCGCTGCGCGTGGGCACCGATGCAACCTTTCCACCCTTCGAGCAGACCTCGCCGAGCGGTGAAAAGACGGGATTCGACATCGACCTGGTGACGGCGATCGCCAGGCATGCGGGCATTCCGAAGCTCGATTTCCAGCAGGTGCCGTTCGGGCAACTGATCCCCGGCCTGCAAGCCGACCATATCGATCTGGCAGCTTCGGCCATCTACATAACGCCCGAGCGGGCGAAGGTGATCGATTTCTCGATGCCCTATTTCTCCGGCGGGCTTTCGGTCATGATGAAGCCCAACGACAACAGCATTAACAAGCCGCAGGACCTGGACGGCAAGACGATCGCGGTGCAGGTGGGAACCAAGTCGGTGGATTATCTGCGGCAGACGTTCCCGCGTGCCACCCTGCATATCGTGCAGACCAACGACCAGATGTTTCAGTCGCTTCAAAGCGGGCAGGCGGATGTCGTCGTCACCGGTAATCCGGCAGCCAGATACTACATCAAGACGCATGGCGGCGCGAAGCTGGCCGCGTTCCTGCTGACCGGCGAGCAGTACGGCCTGGCAGTCCGCAAGTCCGATTCCGCGCTGCTCGCCGCGGTGAACGCCGCGATCGAGGCGTTCAAATCCGACGGCACGCTGAAATCGCTGGAAGCGAAATGGTTCGGCTGATTGCGGTTCGGCTGGCCCTTGAGGAATGACCGCGCTCGCGGTCGCGACGGTCGTCCAATGGCTGCCTTTCTTGCTCGGCGGCGCACTGCGCACGCTAGAGGTCGTGGTCATGGCGCTGGTGCTCGGCATCGTCTGCGGCCTGGCCGGGGGCCTGGGCCGGCTGGCGCGCAGCCGGGCGGTGCGCGCCGCCGCCGGCACCTATGTGTCGGTGGTCCGCGGCACACCCTTCGTGGTGCAGCTTTTCTTCATCTATTACGGCATTCCGCAGCTCGGCATTCCAGTTCCGGCAATGCTGGCCGCGGTCGGCACGCTCGGGATCTATTCCGGTGCCTATCAGACCGAAATCGTCCGCGGCGCAATCCAGTCGATCGACCATGGCCAGTCGGAGGCTGCACGCGCGCTCGGCCTTTCACGCTACCAGACAATGCGGCTGATCGTGCTGCCGCAGGCGCTGCTGCGCATGCTGCCGCCGCTCGGCAACGAGTTCGTCTCGCTGACCAAGAACTCCGCGCTGGTATCGTTGGTGACGGTGCGGGAGTTGTTCCTGTCCGCGCAGATGGTGATCAGTACCACATTCCAGAACTTCGCGGTTTTTTTGACCATCGGGGTGATGTACTACGCCATGACCAGCGTGGTCGGCGGGGCCACCCGAATGATGGAGCGGCGGCTGTCGGTCTATGTCGGCCGGGAATAAGGTGGGCCGCCATGATCCGCTGGCGTTTATATCTCGCTCCGATGGCGCGCTCGGCCCTAACATGCCGCTTCAGCATGGCCAGGAGTGTCGCAATGCGCCGGTTCGGCGGACACATCGGTGGGATCTTGCTGGTCCTGAGCTGGGTCGTCACGACCGACATTGCCTTTGCGCAGGCTCCGGACACCGAACGTCGCGTCGCGCTGGTGATCGGCAACGCGGCGTACGCCCATATCGACCGGCTTGCCAATGCCGGCAACGACGCAACGCTGATCGCGGACACGTTGCAGCATCTGGGATTCACCGTGATTGGTGGCGGCGCGCGGCGCGATCTCGACAAGCCTCATTTCGAGCAGCTCGTGCAGGAGTTCGGCCGGCAGATCCAGGGCGCCGATGTGGCGTTGTTCTATTACGCTGGTCACGGTGTACAGGTGCAAGGCAACAACTGGCTGCTGCCGGTCGATGCCAATCCCACGCGGCTGCAGGACATCGATTTTCAGATGGTGGATGCCGGGCTCGTGCTGAAGCAGATGGACGGCGCCGGCACGCGGTTGAACCTGCTTATCCTCGATGCCTGCCGCAACAACCCGTTCGCCAACCTTGGCACACGCGGTGTTACCGGCGGGCTGGCGCAGATGCGTGCGCCGGAAGGCACGCTGATCTCGTTCGCGACCCAGCCCGGCAATGTCGCGGCCGACGGCAGCGGCCCGAACGGGCCGTATGCGGTGGCACTCGCCGCGGCAATGCGCCAGCCGGGGTTGGACATCTTCCGGCTGTTCAACCAGGTCGGGCTGACAGTGAAGCGTGAAACGCAGGGCGCCCAGCAGCCCTGGGTGTCGAGCTCCCCGATCGATGGCGATTTTTTCTTCGTTGCTGGCGAGACGGCATCGGAAACCACCGTTACCGCGGCGACGCTCGATGCCCCGCCGGCGCAAGCGCCGCAAGCGAGCCGCGACGCCACGTCCCAGGATGCCGTTCAGACGCTGCGGGCACTCGCCGACCGGGGGCAGCCGGAGGCGGAAACCGACCTTGCCCTGCTGCTCGTCCGAGGCGCTGGCGGAGTGAAGGACTATCCCGCGGCACTGCAACTTTTCGAGCGTTCGGCGGCACAAGGTGACGCGCGTGGCCAATACTACGCCGGCGTCATGCACGAGCGCGGCTATGGCGTGACGCGTAGCTACCCGGCAGCGTTCGACTGGTATCGCCGCGCGGCGGAGCAGAACTACGCCTCGGCGCAGAGCGCGCTGGCCCGCTTCTACGGCAACGGCATCGGCGTCGCCCGTGATCCGGCAGAGCGCAACAAGTGGCTGCTCCGTGCCGCCGCCCAGGACAACCCGCAAGCGGAAAACGCGCTCGGCAATATCTATCGTCGCGGCCTGGATGTGCCGAAGGATCCCGCGGCCGCGGCGGACTGGTATCAACGTGCCGCGAAACATGATTACGCGGCCGCGCAGGTGCAGCTCGCCTTGATGTATGAGCATGCGAACGGCGTGCCGCGCGACTATGTCCAGGCGCTGCAACTGCTCCGCAAGGCCGCCGCCAGGCAGAACGCAGTGGCGCGGAACGCCATAGGCGCGTTTTATCTGCACGGCCTCGGCGTGCCCCGCGATCCGGTCCAAGCCAGCGTCTGGTTCCGGCTGGCAGCCGAGCAGGGCAACCCGCCGGCCAAGTTCAATCTTGGGCTGCTGTATCTGGACGGTGTTGGCGTGCCGCGCGACCGCGCGGAGGGGAGCAGATGGCTCACCCAGGCCGCTGCCGATGGCTACGAACCGGCAATTGCCCGACTGGCACGCATGCAATCGCGCGGTGCCGCACCGCCATCGCCGCACTGAGCCCGCACGTGCCGCCCCAGCGTCCGATCCGCAATCGTTCCGTCCGGCGCCCCGCCGGACCGCTTCCTGACAGCACCGTCGGTACTGATCACCGGCACCGACCCGGACGGCGACGCGATCGCCCGGCCGGTGCAATGGGACGACGAGGGGCCGCCGCCGCTGGTGCTGATGGCGCCCGAACCGGCCGGCCGGCCGGCACTGGCGCCTGGGGAGCGGGTATTGGCACGGCTGCGCCCTGCTGGTCCCGGCCGCTACGAAGGCCGCACGCTGAAGCGCCTGCCCGGTGCGCCGGCGCGCGTGCTGGGCGTGTTCCGGCCGGGGCCAAGGGAGGGCCGTATCGTTCCCACCGACCGGCGTGCCAAGGCGGAGTGGATCGTGCCGCCCGGCCAGGACGCCGGCGCGCAGGCGAACGAGATCGTGCTGGCCGAACCGATCGCGCATCATCGGCTTGGGCTGAAGCCGGCGCGGGTGATCGAGCGGCTGGGTCGCATGGGCGACGCCCGCTCCATCAGCCTGATCGCCATCGCCACGCACGATATTCCACACGTCTTTCCGGACCAGGCGGTTGCGGAGGCTGAGGTTGCCGGACCTCCGACGTTGGCAGGGCGGGAGGATTTGCGAGACATACCGTTGGTTACCATCGACGGAGAGGATGCGCGGGACTTCGACGATGCGGTGTTCGCGGAGGCGGACGGGAGCGGGTTCCGGCTGGTCGTCGCGATCGCCGACGTGGCGCATTACGTGCGGCCGGGCACTGCGCTGGATGCAACGGCGCTGGAGCGCGGCAACAGCGTGTATTTTCCGGACCGCGTCGTGCCGATGCTGCCAGAGCCGCTGTCCAACGACTGGTGCAGCCTGCGCCCGGCGCAGGACCGCGCCTGCCTGTTCGTGGAGATGCATATCGGCGGCGATGGTCGCAAGCGGCGGCACCGATTCGGCCGCGGGCTGATGCGCAGCGCCGCGCGCCTGACCTATGAACAGGTGCAGCAGGCGCAGGATCGTGGTGACACACTCGGATTGCCGTTGGGTTCGCTGTACGCTGCTTTCCGCGCGCTGCTGGCGGCGCGGCAGGCGCGGGGCACGCTGGATCTGGATCTGCCGGAACGGCGGGTGGTGCTCGACGCCGCCGGCCGGGTGAGCGCGGTGTCGCCGCGCCCGCGTCTCGACAGTCACCGTCTGATCGAGGAGTTCATGATTGCTGCCAATGTCGCCGCGGCGGAGGAGCTGGAGCGGCGTCACGCGCCCTGCATGTACCGGGTGCACGCACCACCGTCGCCGGAAAAGCTGGAGGACCTAAGGGGTTTTTTGCGGGGGCTGGATGTCTCGCTGCCCGCCGGCGACCAGATCCATCCGCGCGACCTGGATCGCCTGCTGCAGCGGTTTGTGGGTACGCCGGAGGCGCCGCTGCTGAACGAGGTGATCCTGCGCAGCCAATCGCAGGCCGCGTACAGCCCCGACAATATCGGGCATTTCGGGCTGGCGCTGCCGCGCTACGCACATTTCACCAGCCCGATCCGCCGCTATGCCGACTTACTGGTGCATCGTGCGCTGACCCGCGCGCGGGGACTGGGCGAGGGGGCGTTGCCGGCCGAGCAGGCGAGCCACTTCGAGGCAATCGCGGAACACATCACCGCCGCCGAACGCCGTGCGCAGGCGGCGGAGCGGGAGGCGGTCGACCGGTATCTCGCTGCCTTCATGGCGGATCGGGTCGGGTCATTGTTTTCTGCCCGCGTGTCTGGGGTTACGCGTTTCGGGCTGTTTGTCACGCTGTCGGAAAATGGCGCCAGCGGCATCGTGCCGCGCTCGGCACTCCCGGAGGACTTCTGGCATCATGATGAACGCACGCAGACGCTGACCGGCCGGCGGACCGGCCTCGTGTTCCGGCTGGCCCAGGAGGTGGAGGTGAAGCTGGCGGAGGCCAACCCGGTGACCGGCAGCCTGGCGTTTCAGCTCATGCAGGGCGTTGCGGAACGGAGCGCCGGTCAGGTCCGGACATCGCGGGGGCGGTCCCGGCATGTGACCCGCAAAGGGAGTTGATGCATGGACGGAACAGAAATCGATTGGACTGCGCCGCGTCAGATCATCGGCCGTGCTGAACAGAGTAACGGTGTTATCGGCGCTGCTGTGATAGCGCCGTCCGGCGAGCGGCTTAGTCACAACGGAAACCGCCGATTCGTCGCCGCCAGCACGGTCAAGATTCCCATCATGATCGAGTTGTTCCGCCAGATCGACGCTGGTGAGCATTCGCTTTCCGACAGCTATCGGTTGCGGGCCGAAGACCAATCGGCCGGCAGCGGCGTCATGCAGGATATGCATGCGGGGATGGAGTTCACGCTCGGCGATCTTGTGTATCTGATGATCAGCATCAGCGACAACACCGCAACCAACATTCTGATCGATCGCGTGGGGATGGATCAGGTCAACGCAACCATGCGCCGGCTGGGAATGGCCGATTCGACGCTGGGCAGGAAGATGCGGGGACGGGAGCGGCTGGCCGGGGAGGAGGAAAACTGGGCGACGCCTGACGATTACGCCGCCGCGACCGCGGCTGTGCTGAGCCATCGGGCGGCGTCGGCCGAAGCCTGCGCGCAGATGATCGCGCTGCTGGAGAAACAGCAGAATGACAGGCGGATTGCGCGGTATCTTCCGCGGGTCGATGGACCCCGATGGGGTTCCAAGACCGGAAGTCTGCCGGGTGTCGTCAACGATGTGGGCTTCATCATGACGGCTCGCGGGCCGTTGATCATCAGCCTGTTCTGCGAAGGCCAAGCCGATGCCCATCTTGCCGAGCAGATCATCGGGGAGGTCAGCCGGGCTGCGCTACAGGCCGTGACGTGATAACAGCCGACGTGCGGCGCGTAAGGATGGGTGGCCGAGTGGTTGAAGGCAGCGGTCTTGAAAACCGCCAGAGGCGCAAGTCTCTCGTGGGTTCGAATCCCACCCCATCCGATCAGAACCATCCGCCGCCGTTCATCACCGTTCACAGATGCTAGAGAAAGGCCGATCGTTCCATAATCGTTGTTCGTGCTTGACCGTCGCAATCCGCCAACGTATTGTGGAATTTGGCGTAGGATTGGCGGAGGGTAAGCCGGCTGCCCAGGATTACGGCGGACAGCCAGATTGCCCGATCCGGGTTAGGCGGAGGGCTTTCCACAAATGGCGCGCGCGGTCGAACGATTATCAGCAGCGGACGTTGCAAAGCTGATCAAGGATGGGAAGCCGGGGCTCCATGCGGACGGCGCCGGGCTCGGCTTGAAGATCAGCCCAAGCGGCGCTGCATCCTGGTCGTTCCGATACACGCTGGCCGGCAAGGCACGCGAGATGGGCCTCGGCGCCGTCCACACCGTCGGCCTTGGGGAGGCCCGCAAACGTGCCAAGAAAGCCCGCCTGGACGTGCATGACGGCGTGGACCTGGTAGCGCAGAAGCATGCCACAAAGACCAGCGCAGCGGCCGCTATGACCTTCTCCCGAGTGGCGGAGATGTATCTGGCGGCGCATGCGCCTTCCTGGCGCAATGACACGCATCGTGCGCAGTGGAAGCAGACGCTTGCGGATTACATTCTGCCGGTGCTTGGCGAGATGAACGTCGCCGCTGTCGATACCGGCGCGGTGATGCGTGTGATCGAACCGCTGTGGCACACGAAGCCGGAAACTGCATCGCAAGTCCGCGGTCGTATTGAGGCGATCCTGTCTTACGCGTCGGCGCGCGAATGGCGATCCGGGATGAACCCGGCGCAGTGGCGCGGGCATCTTGAAACTATGCTGCCGGCGCGTGCCAAGGTGCGGGCGGTCGTGCACCACGCGGCCCTACCGTGGCAGAGCATGCCGCAGTTCATGGCGGCACTGCGGGCGCGGGAAGGCGTGGCGGCGCGTGGTGCTGAATTCTGCATCCTCACCGCTGCGCGATCGGGCGAGGCGCGCGAGGCGCGATGGAGCGAGATTGATCTTGACGTCAAGCTGTGGACGATCCCGGCGTCGCGAATGAAGGGTGGGAAGGCGCACCGCGTGCCGTTGTCTGATGCTGCTGTTGCCGTGCTGCATCGGATCCCCCGCGGCGACCGCGACGCCCACGTGTTCCCCGGGATGATGCCCAGACAGCCGCTATCGGATGTGGCGATATCGAAGATAGTGAAGCTCGCCGCCGGGCTGGCCATCACGCTGCATGGCTTTCGGTCCACGTTCCGGGACTGGACTGCGGAGGCCACGGTGTACCCACGCGAGCTGGCAGAGAAAGCCCTGGCGCACACACTGGAGAGCAAGGTCGAGGCTGCGTATCAGCGCGCGGACATGCTGGCCAAGCGGCGGGACATGATGAACGCCTGGGCAGAGTTCTGTTCTGCGCATGGCTGATATGCAGAAACCCCACGAGCACAGGATTCCTTACGGGCCGCGACGCCTACAACCGCCGGCAGAATTTCCGTTGCGCGTGATCAACGGTGATAAGCGTATTATGGAGAGCCGGCCAAAATACGAGACATAGACTGCACTTTAGGGTTGTGCATATCCCACCTGGCCGACTATAAATGGCCTGCGGCCGGTCGCGAACGCCGGCGATAATCGAGGAAACAACATGAGCAATGTAGCAACTGTGCGCCCGTTGGCGCACCAGGTTCTGGACGCGTGCCGGCTGATCGGATGTGGCCGGACTCGACTTATACCGGATGATCGGCGAAGGCGTCTTGGAGGCCAAAAAGCTCGGCCGCCGGACAGTGATCCTGGACTCCAGCCTGCAATCTCTGATTGCGAACGCGCCGACGCTTGGGGCACGGGGCCGGTAGGTTCCGGCGTGCTGTAACCATCACGTCCACAGAACAGCGTTCCATCCCTACAGCTACCGTGGTTATCCTTAGGCCGCCGCAAGTTACCGGAATGTCATAAAAATAATGCCGGCCAAGCTCTAGGGCTCCAGCCGGGGCAGCCGGGAGGGTGTAAATCCGGGGGTCCGGGGGTGTTAGAATGGTTGTGGTGCGTTTTTAGGACGCAGAACTCCCATCATACCCGCCGGGTGACGCTCCCATAGCGCCGTCCGCGGGGCCTGTCAAGCGTGTCTACCACCAGCCGGGGGCTGGTGTTCCGCTGGCCGCGGGGCGGCCTTCCCGAGAGCGTAACCGGCCCCTCGGGGCCGCCCTACCGCGAAGCATCATGAAGTGGAACCCATCGAACCTGACCTGGTTGGCCCCAATGCGGCCGCCACCGCTGCCCGGCTACTGACCGCCCGGCGCACCGCCCCCAAGCCGACCGACGCCGAGCTGGCGGCAATTGCCCAGCATCCGGTCAGGAGATGCCCGGCTGCTGCGGAGGCCCCGACGCCGGCCGCGGCAAAGCCCCGCGCACCCGTACTCGATGCCGCGGCGCAGTGGCTTGCCGCGCACCCGGTCAAACCGAAGCGCGGCCGACCGAAGCACGACACCGCCGCCCGGACCCTGTCCGGCGAGAAAAGCCGCAGCCGTCGCCAGCAGATAGCCGATCAGCTTGCGACACCGGCGGCGGCATGGCGGACGCGTGCGCTGGATGGCGTGGCAGACGTATTGGAAGCGGACGCCGGGCATATCGTTGGGCTGCTGCACCGGGCCGGGCACATCGCCGACGCACAACTGGATGCCGCATGCGCGCTTGCGACAGCGTGGCGTGAGATCGCGGAGGGCAACGGGACGGGTCTGCCAGCAACTTCGGCGACAGCGGTGTTGGTCGAGTTGCGACGCCGGGGCACGCGAGTCGACTGCGGCGGTCGTGCGGGGGGACAGCAAGTTCATCCTCAGTATGATGATGACGCGCCCGGCGGTGCGGCGGATACCGCTGCACCGCTCGATCGTGCCCAGGATAACGAGACGCCCCTCGAACGCATGCTGCGTCGCTTCCCGGATGTCGGCATGTCGGCGGAGTTCTCCCTCGCACTGGCCCGATGGATGGTGGACAATTCGGAACCGCCGACGCGGACCCGCAACCCCCCGGGGTGGAACGGCCGCACAGCCTGGGCGCTGCTGGACGCCGTCTGCCTGACCGGCGGGCCGGTACCGCCAGGCACGACGCTAGAGACGCTGCGGCATGCCCTGGACCTTGCCGCAGCGGCGTTCAACGAGTGCGTCGTGTCCATAATCTCGGCCGCCGTCAACGGCCGTTGTTATACCGGAATGGGTGCGCGGTTTATTCACCATAATATTAGGGGGTCAGTTCGGTCAGCCCAGTTTGGCCCCGCCACACCCACGGCAGCAGCAGTCCGGCGCATGCCGGCGCGCTGACGTTTCTCACTCCCGTTCAACCCAAGGAGACGCAAATGCGCGTGCCCTATTCGATGGTCGAGACCGCAGCTTTATCCGGCTGCTCGGTGCCGACACTCTATCGCAGGCTACATCGCGGAGAAGGTCCGCGGACGATCCGCCAGGGCAAGCTTCGCCTGGTGCTGCCCGACGATCTCGATGCGTGGCTGAACACGCTGCGCGTCGCAGCCTGATAATCAACCTGGGAGGAATACCCGAATGAGTGAAACCACTTTCGACGCCGCCCACGCGACGAGCTTCGTCGGCAATTTCACCACCGGCCCCGGCTCGCCCACCCCGAAGAAAACCCTGCAACTGTTACCATCGGTCTCGGATGTAACTACATTCTTCAGCTGGTTCGACAGCATCGGCCCGTCACGTGCGGCACCCGTGTTGGCGATGGCGGCTGCAATGGGCGTCGCGGCCGGCCTGGCCGGCGGGCTGCCGCCGCTCCAGCCGGATGAAACCGCCGACGAAATGAACTCCGGCGGCGTCATCGCCGGGATCGCAAGCGCCAGCATCTGACCGCGTAACTCAACCACAACACGACGCAGCGCGTACGCGGCCGCCTGGCGTCATCATCAACCGCCGCACAGGAACCAATCACCGATGACCACCACTCCTTACGCTGATCTTGTTGACACCGCGCTTATCGCCCGTTCGCGCGAAATGCACAGCAATTCCATAGCACGTTTGCAGCAAGCGGAAAGCGGCGTGCAATCCGTAACCGCCGCACACGCCGCCGCTGAAGCTGCTGCAAACCGCGCAGCCGCCGGTGAAGGCGATGTATCTGCGCTGGACGCCGAACACGCGCTCGCCAGCACATCCGTCGCGCTGACATCCGCAATTCGTGTGCGCGACGCCGCATTGGCCCGGCACGCGCGGACCGAGAAAAACTTACACGCCAGTGAGGCGATGGCGTGGCGTCCAGTTGCCGTCGCCGCCGGTCGGGCGAGGCTCGCCGCATGCGCGAAGTTCGATGATGGCCAGCGCATGATCGACGAAGCGCATGCGGAATACTTGGCCGCCGACAAGCAGGGGCAAGCGGCGCGCGCGAACGGATGCGCCTTTGCCGATAACGGTTTGTCCAAAGCGCGGGCACTCAAGGATGAGAGGCTCGCGTGGCAGCAGATCCGGCATGCGTTTGACGTTGACGCTGGTACCTTCGGCGGCCCGCCGAACGGATACATCGCTTAACCAGTAACACAGGAGACCATCGAAATGGCGACTCAATTATATACGCCGACGACGCTCACCGCCGGTGCCGAAGCCGACCGACTCGAAATCCCGTGAGCAACGTGAGGAATTGGCTCGCTCGATCGCGCAAGAAATCGTTGCCGCACAGCGTGCAGCGGCTTCCGCCGATGCTGCTGCGGCAACAGCGCCGATCACGCGGACGGATTTCGACAAGCTTAGTCCGGCAGCGGCGATGGCGCTGGTCCGCTCGGGCCGCCGCGTGGTCGACTGACCCCACGAAAAACCCCCGCCGCGGCAGCAACCGGGGCGGGGGTGGAGTTCAGGATAGCTGTCAACGTTCACAGGAGCGCCGAATATATGCCGCCCTGCGGCTCGGCGCAAGAGGAAAATTACAGTGTTCATCAATAAAATTATCACGTCCACTACATTGCCACGACTGCGCCAGGCCGTCGCCGACGCCGGCCGTTTTATGACCGAACGCGACGATGCCGAGCAATATTCCGCCGCATGGCGCGATGCCAACGACGGCTATCTGGACGCCACCTGGGCGGCCCGGGAAGCCGTCTGCGATGAACTACTGCCAGCGTTGATCGGCGGCGCGTGGCGCTGCCCAACAGGACAGGCATGGCCCGCCGGAACGCCGAAAATACAGACCAAGTGGGCACTGTTGGACCACCCCCGGTTATACCGGCGGCCTGGCGCGACGCACCGCGCAAGCTGGGCGGGGTCCGCGCTGTGCGGCGAACCCTATCTCAACCCGATCGGCGCGTTGAATTGCGAAGGGCTGGCACTCGCCAGGCTGTTCGCGGAATGTGGCTGCTCGGTATGGCATAACCCGGAACTTAGCAGTTGGTATCCCGGGAAAACATCGTTGGTTCTGATCGCGCGCGGCATCAACGCCGACGCTGCGGCATCGCTTGGCTTCACGAAACTGGCCTGAACCTGGCTCCAACAAAAGGAACACCGCTATGCGTGAACTCGATTGCAGAATAAGGTTAACTTTCGTGCGCCGCTCCGGGCGCGGGTGCGACCGCCCGGTCATCTTGGTGATGCCATCGGCCTCCGGCCCAAGCTTCGGCCCGATGACCCCCGTCAAAATAGCGCCGGACACCGACATGCCCACAGAGCCGCAATGGGCCTTGATCCGGGCCTCCCTGGATGCCGGCGTGATGGTGTCGCTCGTATGCGAGGGCCTGGATCACTCTCTGGATGTCCTGCGCGCCGTTGCCATTGAAACCGGTCGCGTAGATGACCCTGACCTGGTGCGTGCGAAGTCGGCGGCATGAGCGCGACAACCACAGAGACCACAGCGGCACTCGACCTGCGGCAGCGGCTTCTGGCGAACGGATACATGCCGCTCCCGGCAACCGGGAAGGGCGGACTGCCGAAGGGCTGGCCAAACCGTGCTCGCACTGCGGATGCAGTCAACCAACTGCATCGGACGCATGAGGGATACGACAACACCGGCATCAGGTGCGACGGACTGGCCGCAATCGACATCGACATCCTGGATCCCGCCGTTGTCGAGTCCATCGAGCTGACGGCTCTGCTGTGGTTGGGCGTGTCTGATCTGCGACGTGTCGGCCGGGCGCCGAAGAAACTGCTCTTGTTCCGATGCGCTGATTCCGCGCTGCGCAAAACTGCAACGCGCAAGTTCGTGCTCAACGGCGAGAAGGCGCAGGTGGAAATCCTGGCCGGCAACGGTACGCAGTTTGTTGCGTTCGGTATCCACCCCGGGACCGGGCGCCCATACACATGGGCAGATGCTACGCCGGCAAACACGCCGGTTGCCGACCTGCTGGTGGTGACGGCGGATGCGCTGCGCACGTTCCGGGCGGAGTGCGAGCAGATCATCATCGCCGCAGGTGGCGTGCCGGAGAAGGCCGCAGCGTCGGAGTCCACCGGCGGCGAACACCAGCCTTCTGCGCACGGCCCAGAGGCACCGCTGGAGGATATAGCCGCCGCTCTGGAAGTGGTACCGAACGATTGCGACTGGGATGGCTGGACCCGTATCGGCATGGCGGTGTGGCGCGCCAGCGGTGGCAGTGAAGATGGATTCGATCTGTTCAACGCCTGGTCCGAAAAGAACGTCGCATATGACCCGGACGTGACACGCAAGCGCTGGAACGAGATCACCGGATCACCGCCTGTCACCATCGGCGCCGGCTCACTGTTCCACGCCGCGAGGGAGGCGTCTCCCGGATTCCGCCGACCGAGTGATGGGGAGCCGGGTTCAGAGTTTTCCGCGGTGCCGTTGCCGCCGGATGCCGCGCCGGAGGGCGAGAGCAAGCGCGACGTAATCGACTACTTCAACGACCGATACATGGTGGTCAACGAAGCTGGCAAGGCGATCATCTACGCCCCCAAGTTCGATCCCATGCTGAACCGGCACTACAACGACCACCTGGCGATGGCGGACCTGCGGGCTCTGTATATGAACCGCAGCGTTCGCGTCGGTAAGGATGCGGACGGGAATGCGACCTACAAGCCGGCGGCGGAGGTGTGGCTGCGCAGCCCGCGGCGACGTCAATTCATCGACGGCGTTAAGTTCGATCCGTCCGGCACAACAGAACCGGGAGTGCTCAACCTTTGGCGCGGATTCTCCGTTGAGGCCGCGCCGGGTGACTGGTCGCTGATGCGCGAGCACATCGAGCAGATCATCTGCGACGGTGACCCGGTGCGCATCAAATACCTCCTGGGCTGGCTTGCCCGCATGGTGCAACAGCCCGGCAAGCAGGGTGAGACTGCCGTCGTGATGCGAGGGTTGGAGGGTTGTGGGAAGGGCACCCTGCCGCGCGCGCTGATGAAGATGCTGGGGCAGCACGGGCTTGCGGTATCCAACGCGAAGCACTTGGTCGGCAACTTCAACGGGCACTTGCGGGACTGCGTTCTGCTGTTCGCCGATGAAGCGTTCTTCGCTGGCGACCGGCAGCACGTCGGGGTGCTGAAGTCTATCATCACCGAGCCGCATCTGACGATCGAAGCCAAATTCGCCAACGCAACTCCGGCGCCGAACATGCTTCACGTGATGATGGCAAGCAACAACAACTGGGTGGTACCGGCATCCGTAGAAGCCCGGCGGTTTTTCGTGCTGGACGTGCCGACCACGAAAATCGGCGACCACGCGTATTTCGGGGCGATCTGGGAGCAGATGGATGCCGGCGGCTACGGCGCGATGCTGCATGATCTGCTGACGATGGACCTGACCGGGTTCAACGTCCGCAGCGTCCCGGTGACTGCCGGGCTCCAGGAGCAGAAGAAGTTGAGCCTGCCAACTGCCGAAGCGTGGTGGCTGGACGTGCTGCTGCGGGGATACGTAGGCCCGCGGGAAGGAGCCTGGCGCGAGAAGGCTACCACCGGAGAATTGTTCACAGACTACGGACTGTTCGCCGACAAGCGCCATGACCGCCACCCGCTGACCCGGGAGGACTTCGGTAAATTCATGGTCCGGATGGGAGGGAAGCAGGTCCAGCTTGGGCCCAGGCGGGCACACGGTTACCGGCTTGGGCTGTTGGCAGGGGCGCGGGAGGACTTCGCACGGATCACCGGGCTGTCAGTCGAATGGGGCGACGACCCTAACGCAGAAATGGTGGAGGACGACGACCCCAGGCTGACTGACCTTCTATAGCTTGGGTGACTCACGGGTGGGGGTGGGGGATTTGCCCCACCCGTGAGCGAAAACCCTTGTTGTTATCTACAAACTCACGGGTGTGGGGGGGATAAGCGGGATATTCGACAAAAATTGCCCGGAGATTTTTCCACCCCCGGTTCCGTCGCACGTGCGGCTTGTTGGCCTCCTATGGCCGGATTTTCTCTATATATTCTATTCCTCCTGTGAGTCCCGTGAGTCCCGTGAGTTTGTAGATAACAACAGGGAGTTTTCGCTCACGGGTATACCCACCCCACCCGTGAGGGGGGTGAGTTTTCCTGGCCACCCCTGCGACCGATGACTTCCGACGCGCGCCCGGTGTCGGCGCGCATCAACCTCAAGCTGATGGAATCCCAACGATGCCGACAATTTCCGCGCCGTTCGTCTGGCGCGCCCCGAGCAGCACCCAGCCGCGGAACCGACCGCGTGTGATCTGCTCAGAATGCGGGGGCCGCGTAGGCCCTCACGCCTACCTCACGATCCTCGATGCCTATCGCGGTTCGCCGCGCCCGGTGATCATGTGTGATGCGACGGATGTCGCACATGATCCGTCCGGGTCCTATTCGCTGGAGCTGCATGCCGGCAACCCTGCGGACACAGCAGAACTCGCTGTGGCATCTGGGCACGAAAGACTGGGCACGCGGCATCCTCGGCGAGTGCGGGGCTCTCATCGCTATATGGTGGGCATCGATGAGCACCCCGCCTGGCGCAAGGCGATGAACCACACCGAAACCCGCATGATCGCCGCAATAGACCGCCGACGAACCCGCCCCCGGCCGGCCGATGAACTGCGCCGACCCGACCGCATGGAACCGAGCATCCCGCTGTCTGCCCGCGATGCTGCTGAACGCGCATGGCGTGCGATCACCAGCCCGACCACCAATCAGGAGACCAAGCCATGACCACCGTCACAATCGACACCGCCTTCAGCGCATTTGACCAAGCCGAGGCCGACATCTTCGACGCAATCCGCGCCGCGAACATCGCGGTCGGCCGCCGCCTCCCGGCCGAGCCGTACCAACTGGCCCTTGCTAAAGCACGCGCCCGCATGGCCGCCGCGGTGACCTTGATCGAAGCGACGGGCTCCAAAGCGCCGGCACCGTTCCAGCGGGATCGTGGCAGACCGACAAACGCGGTCAAAGAAGGCCGGTATCGACTGCCGGTCGGCTGAGCGGCCCGACGGTAGGATCACGCCACGCTGTGCTCAAAAACCGGCCGATCTGATTAAAATATTCTCCGCATCGCCGTGGATGGAGAAATATATTCTCCACCGCACGGCCAGGACCGACCCTGGAATCGAGCCCGACCCGCTGGCGACCCGCCCCCCGCCTCCCGGGACGATGCCCGGCACCATACCCAGCCCGGCCCATACCGAAAACCTACCGGAAACATCACTCGCAACGCCTACTGCTGACGTGCATCGCTTCCGCAACGAACAGCCATACGGAAAACTATTGATTCCCGTATGGGGAAAGTCTATCTGATCGGGCGGAAGCGGAGACGAACGCGATGAAGGCGAAGCGGGCGGGGCTGTATATCCGGGTCAGCACGGACGGGCAGACGGTCGAAAACCAGCGCCTGGCCCTGCAAACCGTGGCCGAGCGGCGGGGCTGGGAGATCGTCCAGACCTACAGCGACTGCGGTATTTCCGGGGCCAAGGGCCGGGATGAGCGACCCGGGTTCGACACGATGCTGCGGGATGCCGGCCGCCGGCGCTTCGATCTGCTGATGGTCTGGTCCATGACCGCTTGGGCCGGTCCACAGCGGCCGTTTCCGCGGCCCTGGAGGAACTGCAAGCGGCCGGAGTGGCGATCTACGCGGACCGGGAGGGCATGGACGCCACCACCCCGCACGGCAGGGCAATGCTGCAAATGGCTGCCGTGTTCGCGGAGCTGGAGCGGGGCATGCTTCGAGAACGCGTCAATGCTGGCCTGGCGAGGGCCAGGGCGGCAGGGAAGCAGCTCGGCAGGCCGAAGGTCGGTACCGACGTGGAAGCCGCTGTAGCGGCCCGGCTGATGGCTGGCGTGGGCATCCTGAAGGTGGCGCGCGAGCTGGGCGTTGGCGTGTCCACGGTGCAGCAAATCAAGGGCGAGATGGCTCCGGCAGCCTAATGATAGGAATCGCCCAAAACAGCCCTAAACCGGGACCTAATCATAGCCCGGTTGAGGCTATAACTAAGGATTTCCCAGCCAGCGGTTCAGGCTGTTCAATCGTTGTAGTGCCTGCCTGAGAGTTAATCTATTGAAAAGGAGTAACGGATTATGGAGAACGACATGCCTACCGCTGCCCGGCGATCTGGCCGTGGTGGCGTTCGCCCTGGTGCTGGTCGACCCCGCGGGATCAAGAATGATGCATCACCGGAAGCCGTCGCCCGCCGCGCTGCCACGAAGGCGCGCCGCATGGCCAAGCGCGCGGCACGTGGCATGACCAAGCCCGTCAAGCCGCCGGGACCTGGCCGAGGTGGAGCGCGCCCCGGGTCCGGCCGCAAGCCCACCTGGATGAGCCCGCGCGCGCTGGAGACGAAGGCGACGCGGCTGATGGCCGAGGCAACACGCCTGCTTACCCGTGCTGCGGAACTGCGCCACGGCGACACGTCGCCGCACACGTCCGCCCGGCCCGTGCGCGCGAGCGTGACAGGTGCGACGGCAACGGACTGAGCAATCGGCGCCCGGAACCCAGCACTGCCGCACAGCCTCGCCATTTGGGCTGTGCGGCGGTACTGCTGCACGGCGGCGGGTCAGCCGGCGGGTGAGTAGCGCGGAATCTCCGCGCCACTGCCGCCCGGCGACGGATCCCCCAGACCGGTCCAGCCCGATGGTTCCATCTGCCGATGGTGATGTCGTCATACGTAACTATATGTCGTAACATAGTGAACCACCCCCCTTTAATCCACAGCAGCGCCCCGCCCGCGTGCGGAGCAACATGAGTTCCCGGCCGATTTCCCCCACACGCCAAACGGCGACCCTGCAAAAAATTTGCAGGCCGTATTCGATTTCCCACCGCAACGCCAAGCGACACGGCGTCTGTGTCTAGTCAGGCTCGACGAAGTCCACAATGGTTGCGACGTGACTGCTCAGTTTCTTGAATTTATTGAAGTTGTCCTGGTGCCATTCGTCTCCCGCAATCAAGTATTTAAGTAGGGGTTTTCTCGCCTCTACTATCTTACGACTTTCGGCTTTGTCTTTTGGGTCAAGACCTAAATTGTCGCTTTCAATGTCGTCTATATATGTCAATCGGGCGCCCTGGTATTTATCCCAATCCTTTCAGGTGCGCGTCGAACGTCTCCTTGAGATTCTTCCTGGCTTTGTCAAATTCGTCCCAAGACTTACCCAAGGCATCAAAGTGGCCCGGCAGATGGACGTGCCGAAGTAATATTTTTTCCGTATCCCGCCGGGATACAGTTTAACTTCCCGGCCTATTAAGTATTACTGTATCTCTGTATTGTGCCTGTTGTATCCCGGCGGGATACAGGTATTTGACGTGTGGTGGGCTGCCTGCGGGGAATGCTGTTAATTACGGAGAGTTAATTTGCCTTTACTCTGCGGTCGCGCTTTCGTGTGCGCCGGCGCCCGGCAATTCCGCCGAGGCGGCCTGCCCAGGGACGGAACCCCTGGACAGGCCCGGCGCCAGACATGGGAGAAGAGATATGTCCAGCACCACCGTTGACCATAACACACCGAACCCGCAGGCGGTTGCTGCCTGCGACGCTATCTGTGCGGCCGCCTATGCCCTGAGGCTCGCGATCGCCAACCTGCGCCGGCATATCGCCCCACCCGAGCCCCAGGAGCCCATCACGTTGAAATCGTTAGGACGCCCGCGTTTGGAGACAGCGTTCCGAGAGATATCCAAGCAGCGCGGTTTAGTATGGGCCCGTGGCGCCGTCGGCGACGCCAAGACGCTGCCCAACATGACTGACGACGCTATCCGCGCGGCCCTGGTCGGGGTTGACCTGACGAAGATATTCACGTGAGCGAGACCCAGACTGCCAACACGGAAACCCTCGATGCATGCGACGCACTCAGTCAGGCCGCCTACGCGCTGATGCGCGGGATCAGCCTAGAGATGGCGTTCGGGGAGCTATCCAGGCAGCGCCGCGGCGGGGCAAGTTGGGCTGCCATTATGCGCCGGCGCCACATGACTGACGACGAGCTCCGCGCCGCCCTGGCCGGGGTTGACCTTACCACTGTGCTGTTGCCGTAAACCCGATCGGCGGCCGGCCGCCAGCGTCCCGGAGTGTCCTGGCGCAAGACGTGATACAGACTGCGATACGGCATAGCAGGGCAGGCGGCCGGGCCAGGGCGCGTATATTCCCCGGCCCGGCCTCGCCCGAGCTGTCATTGGGTGAGTGGCCCGGACTGGCATGGATAATAGTGCGTCGCACTCCGGCCGGCACCCCCCTTGCGTTACGCCTCCCTCAATCCTGATCCTCCCCCGTCACCCGCCGCACCAACTCACGCCACAGCCGCTCGGCGGCATCGGCGTTGCGGTGATCCACCGGGCCGACCGGCGCCGGGCGTGTCTTCGGTGTCGTGACGATCTGGGCCGGTGCAGCCTTGCGTTTGATCTTGTTTGGCGGCTTGGCGTGGACGATGCCCGGACGGCACCGTGACGCGGACCTTCGCCATCATCACCACGGCGGCCGGCCCGGACGTGGCGGAGCTGCACAACCGGATGCCGGTGATCCTGGAGCCGGCGGACTGGCCGGCCTGGCTTGGTGAGATGGAGGGGATCTCCACGCTGCTGCACTCGTCGGCGGCATCGGCGTTGCGGGTGTGGCCGGTGGCTCGGCGCGTTGGCGACCCGCGGAACAATGGGCCGGAGCTGATCAAGCGGGTAAAGTTGACGGGGTGAGCGGGCCACGCAGTCCTGTTCAACGCGCTCGGCGGCAATCCGATACGAGCGGCTCGATCCAGACCCAACGGTGCCCTTCCATCGGGCGAGGCGTGGTTCCCCCCTGGACCAAGTGCCGCTGAACGCCGGTCCAGGCGTCATAGCGTTTGACCTGCTCGTAGGTCCCGGTAGCCGGCACCGGCTCGCCCTCGGCAGGACCTTTCGCCATGAAGTCCTTCACGGGTTATCTCCGGCTTTAACGATCCATTAACATCTAATTGCAAAACGGCGTTCATTGCAAGCCCAGACCCACCGTCACACGGCCAGCGCGAGCAGCATGGCGAGCGCAAATCCCGCAGTGCAGACGACAATCAGCAGCCAATCGAGTAGCTGACATCCGAAGACCATAGCGTGGACAGCCAGAACCCCGCCCGCCGCAGTAGACGCAGTAAAGAGTGCGATTTTCAGCCAACCGGGCGTGTTTTGAGACAGCCTCCTTATGCGTTCGCGGATCATACGCGTCCCCAGCGCCCACCATTACTATTGTGAGGCGCTTGCCGCGCAGCGATGCACGACATCTCGCATCTTGACGTGTCGTCGTCAGATATGTCGCGACAACTCGTGGATTGCTACACGGGGCCGCCGCGCCCGAAGGTCTAACCGAGGCTATTTCCGGAAGATATTGCCCTACCCCCTCCGCTTCCGTGATTGCCGCCCATATGCGAGCAGGCTGAGGAAAGCACCCACACCAAGCAGCGTGGCGGTTCCCGGCTCCGGAACGGCAGTGCCAAAACCTCCGCTAAAGCCTTTGCTGCCGAAATCGGCGCGGCCGGTGCCACCATTGTAGGCGGTGCAATCGTTGGAGATGGTGTTGGTATCCATCGTCACTGCACCGTTCAGCGCGATGGCTCTGCCGCACAGAATGCTGGCCGTCGTATTAAGGGTAATGCTTTCGTCAGCGAGAATATTTCCGGCGAAGACGGTACTGGTCCCGAGTGTCGCGGAGCTGCCTACCTGCCAGAAGACGCCGTCATTCGGACCGCCGTTGATCACATCTACAGCCGACGCGCTCGCCGTCGTCAGCGAGCTGCCGATCTGAAAGACGAAGAGCGCGTTGGGGTCGTTCTCGGCATTAAGGGTGAGCGTTCCGGTCAATTGGGCCGTAGAATCAAACTTATAGATCCCTGGCGCGAGCACGAGTCCGCCGAGATCCTCGCCAGTCAGGTCAACGGTGGGCAACTTGCCCTGCAGAACATCATACGCGCCTAGAGCATCGCTCTGGGCTTGCTGCGCGACCGCATCGGTCTGATGCACCGTCCCCATAAGGGTAATGCTGCCCAAGCCGGTGATCGACGTGCCGGGATAGACACCCAGATCTCCTTGGATGGTGGTCGAGCCGGTATTGGTCACCTCTGAGGCGCCAAGCACCGCGAAACTTTGCGCCGAGCCAAGAAATGGGGTTGCCGATGCCGGAGAGGAACCGCAGGCGAGGGCAGCGGTAACAGCGGTATTGCAAACGTCAATTTCTGGGCGTGCATCGTGTTTTCCTCCGACTACCGCCGCAATCCAACATTCCCGAGATGGGATGATCGGACAGATTTCGACAGTTGCATCTACCCCGGCCAGAGTTCAAGCTTGCATTACTTACAGACGTCCGATCCATGACAATCTTTATAAGGAACCAAATCCGTTGGCGGGCACAGCCCTCTTCCCCACGGGCGGCTGTTGGCCAGCGTTCCGGGCTGTCCCCGAGTGCCCCTACCGTGGTCAGTTTGTGGAAATCTTCCGGCTACCCCCACGAAATCCGCAGAAAACCGTCACCGTCGGCGGACACCCCATCCGCCATTTCAGTACCGAGTTCGATAGCTTGGACCGCATCGGTGCGAACACGCGTGAGGTTATCAATATACTATTTCCACGCAGCAACGGCCTGGTTCTTCAATGCTATTTTTCGCCGTCGCTGGGTCTCCCGATCCGCAGTTCTGGCGGCGGATTCCAATGATCGGAGTGCACCGCGCCATCCCACGATTGAGCCTCCTGATTGTAGATGGTAGCGCTATTAGCACGCATAAAAGATAGATTGTAGCTTGAGGGAGGGCGGTGGATATGAACTGGCTCATTCGCAAGAAGGCTAAGTTGTCATCGGAGCCGGAAGAAAAGGTTGGTCCAAATCGCATTCCGACAGTGAAATTTGATGCTTCGCGGGTAACCGAAGACGTAAAGTCAGAAATCAGAGAAAGCATTGCACAAATCGAAGAAATCGGTGCAGGCCACCATAATCAAATCTATGACGCAGCCCTGCCCTCAGTTTCGGCAGGCGGAGATTTGCACGTCCTTTATGAGGCTCTGATGCGAATTGGTGCCGATGGCGTTACAAGACGGAAAGCAGAAGAGATTGCCCGCCATATAAACAATAGAGCCACATCACTCATGAACAGGAAGCGCCAAAAGTCATTTGGTATAGAGGACGCTGTGTGGCTGTATTCTGGCGCCCCCTGCATGACGAACACCCATAAGCCAACAGCCGAAGAAATCCGCCAAGATGCCGCCCATAAGCTGGCCAACGGGACCAACTTCAAAGTCATCAAGGGAATGTTTCTGGACGGCAAATGGACCTGGCCGGGGCAGGAAAATGGTTGCCGTTGCGTCTCAAAGTATGTGGTTATTGGATTTGATTGAGCGATAGATGGCGAATGAGCCATCCATAGGGAAACAGTCGAATGGAACGCTTAGATGACCAACACTAAAGCACTTTTGGTCGGAACAATTACGTCACTGTTGGCTTCCGTAGCGTTCGGCGGGCAACAAGCTAACGCTGGGTCCGCCCCGCTAGCTGTGGCGATAACGCTGGCGCCCACCTTGAATGACGGGAAGATTGAAGGGAACACCAATCTCCCGGATGGAACCCAGATGCAGGCATCCCTTCAGCCACCTCTTGCGACGTGTCGCCCGAACTGTGGGTACGCATGGGAGGGAAATCTCACCATGACTAAGGGGCGCTTTGCAATTGGACCGCTAAATCTAGCTCGTGGTGTCTACACGTTGGAAATAACAACGCCGATAGCCGAATTAGAGCCGGCGACTGTTAGAGCGATAATTGGCCCACACGGCGAAAACCTCATGGGGCCTTATGTGAAGGCCGAGCTGGTTCCTGGCGGTGGACCGACGATCGAGATGACTGCAAACGTCACGATTAGCGGTTCGCACAACGTCCAAAATCCAGCACCGGCACAGGTCGATGAAGAATGGCGGGCCCGGCCAGGTGAGGTATATCTACCATCAACGTACTGCAACTGGAATCGCACCGGGTTACCAGCAGCACAGCAAAAAATCTGCTTGGATTACGATAGAAAGAATTTGCCGAAAGTATATCGACCAAAACCTGGAGAAGTGCTCACAACGTTAATTCCGAGTTGCCAGATAGGCGGTGCTATAAGCTGTAACGACGACTTATTCCAGAAAGTTTGGTTGCGGATCGAAGCGGACAATGGTGAAGTTACCAAAATTGATATGAACTCTGTCGCCGGTACAAACGTTGGGGGTGCAGTTGCGACTATTTACACATACGTCCCAAACACCATGTTTGATCCGAGCAAACTGAGGAATTTGGTCTTCGACTGTGCGGGCCACTATGAGGATGTGACCAACATGCCGTCCGCACTACTCGACGCGCCGCCCCGTTCTGTGGTAGGAAGAATTTCCGCTCTCGCCTGTTCTGGTGCCAAAGATACTAGGCTCGAAGATGCCAACAAGGATGACGGACGCGGTCGAACGCCGGCAGAATATTGCGTTGGCTTTTCGCCTGACGCGTGCGGCAGGATTAGAAAAGTAGTCGAAGCCAAAATACAGCCCGCCTTTTGCAAGCCTGGTTTTGGCCTCGTCGGTAGCGGTCTAACGGCGGAACAGCTACGGATATGTTATGTGATGACATCGCCCACTTCTCGTTGAGCATGTCTGGACAGCACAGGTGGTCAACCTATTCGGATGTCCCTTTTTGCGCGCCTCTTTCCCGGCTGCGTCCGGACATCGGAGGGATGCGAAATCATAGGGCTATAGCGTAGACATAGTGCTCATCATCGCCGGTCGTGGCCCGCCGGATAGAATGACGGCTGGGCGATCAGCAAGCAAGGGGCCTGAATTGGGTATAGCTACATCTCGAGAGCGGCGATCAGTAAACCGCCGACAGTGGCGCGGATTTCACCGGGGGAGCTGAAGAAACCGAGGCTGCGAGGTCGCGCAGATACTCGTCCCGCACTCCCTCATGCAATCAATAAACCGCCGATAGCGGGCCGGGTTTCGTCGGGGAAGCCGAAGACGACACCGAAGCCGCGAGGTCACGCAAATACTCGTCTCGCACGCCCTCATGCAGCAGCGAGGCCATGATGTGCAATCCAGGCGGCTTGCGCACGAGTCCCGGGACCCATCCGCGAGCTTCCATGGCCTGGGCCACCGCCGCCATGTCCATGGTCTCGCCGCCGAACGCCATGATCGTCAAATCCGGTCGGCCGAAGACGCGCAGACCCGGTATTGTTTCGATACCACTGATATAAGCATCCCGCATGGCGATCAGGCGAGCCGCAATCGCACGATACCCGTCGCGTCCAAGATAGTTCAGGACTGCCCAGGCCGCGGCCACGCCGCCCCCTGGCCTGGTACCGACCAGCGTTCCTGTCCGGAAGCGCCCTGATGGCCAGACATCAAGATCAAAACCGGCGGCCTCGGCGTGGGCACTGTCGCGGAACAGGATGGTCGAGGCGGGTTTCGGGCAGAAGCCGAACTTGTGCAGATCAGCCGAGAGCGACACGACGCCAGGCAGACCGAAATCGAAGTCCGGAACAGGATGGCCGAGATCGCGCACAAACGGCACCAGATAGCCGCCGACGCAGGCATCGACATGAAACCAAAGGTCGCGGGCAAGCGCCAGTTCCGCAAGGTCGGCGATCGGATCGATAATCCCATAGGGGAAGCAGGGTGCGGAGCCGACGAGAAGAATCGTTTCGCTATCAACGGCAGCAGCCATCGCGGTGGGGTCGGCGCGGAAATCGGCGCCGACCGTAATGCGGCGAACGGTGAGGTCCATCAAATGGGCGGCCTTATCGAACGCCGGGTGAGCGGTTTCGGGCAGCACCAGGTTGCCGCGGAACGTCGCTTCACCTCGACGGGCGCGGGTAAAATCGCGACACGCCTTCACGGCGAGCAGAATGCTTTCGGTGCCGCCCGAGGTCATCGACCCCGTGGCGCCGTCCGGGGCGTGGAAGAGATCGAGTGCCATCTCGATCACCTCCTGCTCCATTTGCCCGATGCTTTTGAAGGCGCGCCGAGCCCCGAGCGCATTCTCGGAGAAGAACGCCATGAAGGCGTCCCGGCCGACATCCGCGACCTCAGGCAGCGAACCGAACACATAGAGCGGCACGCGCCCGTTCCGCCAGTCCGCGTCGGCCTCGCGCATGTGCTCAAGGGCCGCGCTGATGGCCGTTGGTGCCTGACCGTGGGCCGGAAATGCCGTGCGTTGTTTCATGAGTCGCCCGTTCTACTTGCATGCCCCTTTCAACGCGGCATAGATGAATTCGGGGTCGACTGCGGCGGCGATTTCCGCTGTCGACGGCACCGATGTGACCGCTCCGCTGTCCATCAGGAAGCTAGCGCTTTTCATATAAGCGTCCTGCACGATCTTCGATTGCGCGATGTCGGTACCCGGCTGACCAAACCACTCCACCTGCTGCTGCAATGTCAGTTCCGGCCACATCTCGGAGCCTTTGACCGCGACGTCGGGAGGTTCGCCCAGCAACGGCGCGGAATCCGCAAAGTATTTGGCTTTGTCGGGGCCGACCATGGCGTCGCTCGCCTGAGACACGGCGCAGACAATCTTCTGCACCAAAGGCTTGTTTTCGGTTGCAAGCTTCCGGGATACGACGAGCACATTCATTGACGGATAGCCCAGCTCGGCAATCTTTGCGGCGTCCGTCCATATTTTGGTTCCAGGATGGCTCATCAATGGGACCCCGGCGCCAAAATCCACATAGACCGCGTTCAGGTTACCAGTCAGGTAAGCGGCCGCGGCCGCCGAATCGGACGCGAAGGGAACGACACGCACCTTGTCGATCAGCCCGTTCTGGCGGAGATATCCTTTCAGCTCGTAGTCTTCGGAGGATCCGACCAGATCGCCGATGCTCTGACCAGCCAAATCGCTGGTTTTCTGGATCCGGTTCGTGTTCACATAAAGGCCGGCGCCGTCGTAGCTTTCGGCGAACACGACAAGGAGCGGCGTGCGGGCCGCGAGTGCGCCAACCACGGGCGGATTGCCGACACCCTCCACCGCCTGGAAGGACCCGGCGCGCATCGCCGCCAGCGCTGCCACGCCGCTGTTGATCTGCACAAACTTGATGTGCGCCGGGATGAGCGCGGACAAGGAACTCTGCGTCCCGATGATCGCGCCGGGGCTGGAGACAGCGCCCTGGAAATATCCCCAGGAAATGGTCGGATCCGGCGACGCCTGCTGGGCAGATGCGGCACCGCGAACACCCCAACCACCCATCGCCAACCCGAGCCCGAGAAGCAATCCCAGACGCCGCGAGAGTTTGGTCTTGCGCATGTTCGCCATCCCTTCGTCCACATCCGGAAATGCCGGCTTAAGATCGTTGCGGGTTAGCATAGCCATTATCCCATAGGGGCCACAAGGCGCTGCACGAGCCGCAACAGCCCGTCGAGAATCAAGGCAACAATAGCGATAAGGACGATGCCAGAGAATATCAGTGGCGTGATCAGATAATTGGACGCCTCCAGTATGACATAACCGAGCCCGCTGGTGGCCGCGATCATTTCCACCGCCACGATGCTGGTCCAGGAAATGCCCATGGCCAGCCGCAGCCCAGTTATCACGCCTGGCAGCGCCGCCCGGATGCGAACGTGAAAAAGCGCGTAGCGCCTGGAGGCGCCGAGCGAGCGCGCCGCCTCGATATATTCCTCGGGCACGGCGTCGAGCGCCGCCACCACGGATACCACCATGATCGGTATCACGCCCAGTCCAATCAGAAGTATCTTCGGTAACTCCCCGATGCCGAACCAGACGATCAGAAGTGGAATGAATGCCAGCGGCGGGAGCGGACGGCCGAGTTCGATCAACGGGTCTATGATGAGTTGGAGCGGCCTGACCGCAGCCATCGCCGCGCCTAGCATCGTTCCAGCGGCAGCGCCCCAGGCGAATCCGATGAGAATGCGGGTCAGGCTCGCGGCGGTATTGGCGAGCAGCGTGTCCCCGCGGGCAGGATAGGGGCGATCGAGGTAGTGCAGCAGCATCCGCGCGGTATCGGCCGGCGAAGGGAGCACCACGTTATCGGCGATGATCAGTGCCGCCACCCACCAGATAAAAATGATTCCGGCGACCCCGATCGACCCCATGCCGACACGCGACCAATCCAGCGTGACAAACTTGCGCAGGAGCGGGGAATTCCAGATCCCGAATCCCTTTGCGTCCGGGCGCGATGCCGCGACCTGGCGTAACGGAGATGCCCGATTGAGACTGCTGCCAGTGGAATCCATCATTGCCCCTGCCTGGATTTCGCGCTCCGCGTGCTACAGTGCCGGGACCGCCCGGGGCGTCCCGACCATCGACGTGCCGCCGCGCGCTCGTTCGACGGCCTGTCGGACGTGGCGCTTCAGCTCCACGAACTCCGTCGTCTCACACATGTCGTATGTGCGTGGACGCGGTAACGGAATGGGCACCGTTTCCACCAGCTCTCCCGGTCCGGACGCCATGATGGTGACACGGTCGCTGAGCAGCACCGCCTCCTCCACGTCATGGGTCACCAGCATGACTGTGAAGCGCTGACGCTCCCATAGGTCGAGAAGGAACTGCTGCATGCCGACACGGGTTAGTGCATCCAGTGCGCCGAATGGCTCATCCATGAGTAGTATCTTCGGGTTGGTGATCATGACCCGGGCGAAGGCCGCCCGATGCATCATTCCGCCGGACAGTTGTTTAGGATAGTAAAGCTCAAAACCGTCCAGGCCAACAAGGCGCAGAAGCTCGATCGCACGTTCGCGCGTCTGCGTCGTGTATTTGCCCTCAGCCCGTGGTCCGAACAGCGTGTTGTCCAGCACCGTCAGCCAGGGAAACAGCATCGGGTGCTGGAACAGCATGCCGCGGTCGGGGCCTGGGTCGCGCACCAGGTTGTCGTTGACCAGGACGCTGCCAGTGTCCGTCCGCACGAAGCCACCGACGATTTGCAGCAGAGTGGTTTTGCCACAACCTGAGCGTCCCACCAGGGAGACGAACTCGCCGTCATTGACCGTCAGGCTGATGTTGTGGAGGATTTCTTTCGCTCCGTGACCGTGAGAGAACGCCTTCGACACATTTCTGATGTTCACTTCAGCCATGTTCGCGGTCATGCTCCTTTTTGGTCGAGCTAGGCATCGGCTTCGACGACTGGCGCCTCGGACGGCATCATGTCGATGTATTTAAGCCCAGATGCAGTGTTGAAGACGACGATGCGTTCATCCTTGTCGATTGCGTGGCGTTCCAGCAGCAGCGGTATCGCGGCGATGCAGGCGCCGGATTCCGGGCACAGAAGGATGCCTTCGGACTCCCCCGCCTCGCGTTGGGCGGTAAACATCGGCGTATCGGGGATCGCAATCGCAGTGCCACGGCTTTCGCGGATCGCACGCAAGCAGAGCGTGTCGGCGAGAAGGCGGGGCGCGCGCAATCCGGGCACCTGCGTGGTGGGGTGGAGCCAGGGAGAAGCGTGCTCGTCACCGGCCTCGAATGCGCGGACAAGGGGCGCACAGCCTTCCGCTTGCACGCTGATCAGGCGGGGACGGCGTGATCCGATCCAGCCGAGAGTTTCCATTTCCGCGAAGGCTTTCCACATCGCCACCAGCCCGGTGCCGCCGCCAGTGGGATAGATTATAGCGTCCGGAAGCTCGCCGGCCAGTTGCTCGACGATTTCATAGGCCATGGTCTTTTTGCCCTCGACGCGATAGGGCTCCTTGAAAGTGGTGAGCTCGAACCAGCCATGGTCGGTTGTGCGGCGTGACACGAGCGCCGCGCAATCGTTCAAAAAGCCACGCACCGAAGTGACGTTCGCGCCCGCCGCGAGGCATTCGGCCCGGTTGGACGCAGGTGCGTCGGCGGGCATGAAAATGTGTGCCTCCAGGTCGGCGCGCGCAGCGTATGCGGCCATGGCGCCTGCCGCGTTGCCTGCCGATGGGATGGCCAGCTTTCGGGCGCCGAGCGCAGCAGCCATTGTCACGGCGACCGACAGGCCCCGCGCCTTGAAGCTGCCGGTCGGATTGATGCCTTCGTCCTTGATCATCAGCCGCGGCACGCCAAGCCGCGCACCGAGACGAGACGCCGGAAGCAGTGGGGTCATTCCTTCGTCCAGCGTCACGATGGCCGAAGCTGCGGGTGCGGGCAGCACCTCATGATAGCGCCACATCGTGTTGGGTCGGGTTGCCATGGCGTCGCGACGCATCGTTCGCGCGGCGCGCTCCAAGTCATATAGTGCCAGCAGCGGCGCATTGGCCGGGCTAAGATTCCAGAGTCGATCCGCGGGATAGTGCTGGCCGGTTCGCGAGCAGGCGAGGCCGGTCAGGGTGGAAAAATCGTGCATGCTCTACCTCGGAAATCTGACAGCAACTTGTCACGGTAACGGTCGCTGAACATCTGACCAACAGTGACGACAGATCGCCGGGCAGCAGGGCACACATGGCTGAACCGCGCAACAAGCGAGCCGATGGTTCGACGATGAGCACCGGCGCGCCGGCATCGAGCGACCGCAACTCGCTGACGATCGGTCCTGATGGCCCGATCCTGCTGTACGACGTGCATTTTCTCGAGCAGATGGCGCATTTCAATCGCGGGAAGGTGCCCGAACGCCAGCCGCACGCCAAGGGAGCGGGCGCGGTCGGCGTGTTCGCAACCACCGAGGGTGTCTCCGCGTTCACCAAGGCGGCGCTGTTCCGGAGGAGCGCGGTCACCGACATGCTCGCCCGCTTCTCCGCGGTGGCCGGCGAGGCCGGCAGCCCGGATACTTGGCGCGAGGTGCGTAGCTTCTCACTTAAATTCTACACGGAGGAAGGCAACTACGACCTGGTCGGCAACAATACACCGATCTTCTCGCAGCCGGGCCCGCTGGTGCGCAACGTGTTCAACGACGCGCAGCGGACGAAGCTGGTTGACCAGGTTTCAGGCAGCCTGCTGGGCGACGTGCGCGGTGAGGTGCTCGCACGTGCCTTCCAGGTACCTGGAACAATGTCGATGCTGATGTTGGTCGGCGGATCGAGGAGAAGGTGCGCGCGGGCAGTGCGCCGCATCCCGCCGAAGGCATGGGCGCGCGTTAGAATCCACACCGCTCCACGTGTGGACGCAGAATCCAGGGCGAGCGCGGGACCAGCGGAGATCTGCTTCGCGAGACGGATCACGCGGTGGAAGCGGAGCGGAGAAACCATCGATGGCAAAATCGGCCGGGATCGTCTTGCATCGGCGCGACTGGGACGCCGCGTTCTTCGATATGGATGGTGTGCTGACCGACACTGCGCGCCTGCACATCAATGCATGGGAGCAACTGTTCAACGACTTCCTCCGCCGGCGAGCGGCTGCTTCGGGTGAGGCATTCGTGCCCTTCGACACGCGGGCCGACTACCTCGCCTATGTGGATGGGCGCCCCCGTGAGGACGGCGTGCGGCTGTTTCTTGCCGCGCGCGGTATCCTGCTACCGGAAGGCTCGGAAAGAAGCCCTGACGAATCGGATACGGTCGCGGCGCTCAGCCGCCGTAAGGACGACGTATTCGGGCGTGCCTTGCAAGCGGGCGCCGACCCGCTCCCCGGGGCAGAGCCGCTGCTGCAGAAGTTGCGGCGCGTTGGCATCCTGACCGCCGTCGTCTCCTCCAGCCGGAACTGCGCCGCGGTACTCGAGGCAACTGGCCTCTCCCCGCTTGTGGACGTTCGGGTGGACGGGATGGACGCGGTGACGCTCGGCCTGCCGGGCAAACCGGCTCCCGATTTGTTCCAGGAGGCCGCGCGGCGCCTTGGTGTCGAGCCGCACCGGGGCATCCTGTTTGAGGATGCAATCGCTGGAGTTGAGGCCGGACGCCGCGGCGGGTTCGGGCAAGTGGTTGGCGTGGACATCGGCGACCACGCCGCCGCGCTGCTCAGCCACGGGGCGGATGTCGTGATCGACGGCCTATCGGAAGTGGCAGTGGTGTCGGACTGAAAATTCAACGATTGGCCGGCGAGGGCGCGAATTCGGGCTTTGGCTCCGGGATGGGGGGCGGCGTCGGGCGGGTCGCCGTCGGCGCGGCGGCTGTCAGCGTGATCGCATGGCCGTTGTGGCGAATGGTCAGGGCTTCACCCCCGATCAAGCGGTACGTGGTGAAATCGTGGGCTGCCTCAACGCGCAGCCGCTGGTCTCGAATAGTGAGGGGGAAGCTCAGGCGGCGCCACTCGGCCGGCAGGCGCGGGTGGAATGATATGCCGCCACGATGATCGCGCATCCCCGCGAAGCCATACACCAGCGCCATCCAGGTGCCGCCGATCGAGGCGATATGCGCACCGTGCATCATGTTGCCGCCGATATCGGATAAATCCATCGTCGCGGCGAAGCGGAAATAATCGCGCGCCTTGCTGGCGTAGCCGAGCTCGTTGGCGACGATACTCTGAATGCAAACCGACAATGAGCTGTCGTGCGTCGTCAACGGGTCATAGTAGTCGAAATTGCGCTTCTTTTGCTCAGGCGTGAACTGCTCTCCGAGCAGGAACATTGCCAATACGACGTCAGCCTGCTTGATGACCTGTGCCCGGTAGAGGTTCAGCGGATGATAGTGCAGCAGCAATGGGTAGTGATTCTCGGGAGTTCCCGCAAAGTCCCACCGCTCCTTGTCGAGGAAGCTGTCGTCCTGCGGGTGGACTTGTAATCGTTCATCCCAAGGCAAGTACATGCGCTCCGCCGCCTCGCGCCACCCCGCGGGTTCGGTGGCCTCAAGGCTGGTGCGGTGAATCAGGCCAGCGAGCGCGTCGGGATGATCGCGCCCGAGCGTCTCGATCGTGTCGGCGGCATAACGCAAATTCTCACGCGCCATCAGATTGGTGAAAAGATTGTTGTCCACGACGGCGGTGTACTCATCGGGGCCGGTCACGCCGTTTATGCAGAAGCCTCCGCCACGACGCGCCGAAAAGAAGCCGAGGTCACACCAGAACCGCGCCGTCTCGACCAGAAGCTCCGCTCCGAAGCGGCATAGGAATTCCGTGTCCCCCGAGACCTCCACGTATTTGCGGACCGCATAGGCGATATCCGCGTTGATGTGATACTGCGCCGTGCCGGCGGCGTAATAGGCCGACGCCTCATCGCCGTTGATGGTTCGCCATGGAAAGGTTGCGCCCTTGTGGCCAAGTTCCTTTGCCCGTGCGCGAGCACGATCCAGGGTGTCGTAGCGAAACTTCAGGACGTTCCTGGCGATCCTCGGCTGCGTGTAGACAAGGAAGGGCAGGACATAGATCTCGGTGTCCCAGAAATAGTGCCCCTCATAGGTGCGGCCGGTGAGGCCGCGCGCACCAACACCGTGACCTTCGGCGCGTTCGGTGGCCTGCAGGAGCTGAAACAGATTCCAGCGAAGCACCTGCTGCAGCCGCGGTCCAGGACCTTCCACCTCGACGTCGGCGCGGGCCCAAAAGCGATCGATCAAAGCCTGGTGCCGCCTCAGGATGGCTGGGAAACCTTCCTGCTTCGCGCGATCGAGCGTCCAGGCAACTTGTGACTGAACCTGCGCGACATCATCGCCATCGGAGTAGTGGTAGCCCAGATATTTCCACAGGCGAATTGGCCTGCCTTGCTTGCCCTCAATCTTGAAGACGACGGCGGCGATATCGCCCTCGCAACTGCTGTCGTGCGTGAATTGGCAGGCGGTGTCCAGAACATGATCCATGCCACAGCCCAGGATCAGCCCGGAACCAGGCGTGATGTAGCTGAGAATTGCGCGCAACCCCTCCCGGCGCGTCCCAACCGGTAGCAGCACCCGCCCGTCGAAGCCTGCCGCGAGTTGTGGATCGGAGCTGTCCTCCGGCAGCGGCTGGCGGTTCACCAACTCCGAGGAGATCACGATCTCTGCATCTGCCTCTTCCGGGATCAGCTCGTACTGTATCGCGGCCAGATGCCGATGGTCGAAGGATACCAGGCGCTGCGTTCTCAGCCGCATTCGTCTGCCGCCGGGCGTGGTCCAGACAATTTCCCTGACCAGCGTACCCGTCCGAAGATCCAGGGCACGGCGATATGAGAGTACATCGGCCCGCATGGGGAGGAATGGATCGCCATCGATGAACAGCTTGATGATGGTTCCATCCGGGCAGTTCAAGATGCTTTGCCCGACATCTGGGAAGCCGTATGCGCGCTCACCGTAGCTGATCGGCCGGAACTCGTGGAAGCCGTTGAGAAGCACGCCGGGCTCGCGCACCGGCCTGCCTTCTTCCGGCGTGCCACGGATGCCAAGATAGCCGTTGGCCAGCGCAAACATCGTCTCGGCTTGCCCGGCGAATTCCTTGAACAGTCTTGGGTCGAGGCGCACCGCTGCAACAGCCCAAGGCTCGGCAGGAAAGATCTCGGGCGGCGGGATCCGGCGTTCACGCAACATCGTTGTTCCTTCGTTCGGTTCAGGACTCAGTCAATCCAGACAGGAATTGCAGCTCATCCGGGGGTGATGCGGGTCGGCTATGTCCGTCGCCGGCCGATGTGCAGCCAGCCAAGTGGACGGCAAGCGCCTATACCGATTATCGGCTGACGCGCACCACATATTCGGGTCCCAGCGAGGCCACCTTGTCGACGCCGAGATGCAGCATCGTGTTGATCAGTTCCCGGTTGAAATAGTCCATCAGTCCGGAAACGCCGCCGGCGCCGCCAACCGTAAGCGCCCACCAGACCGGTCGACCGACCGCGACAGCGTTGGCGCCAAGAGCGAGCGCCTTTGCGACGTCCATTCCCCGCCGTATTCCGCTGTCCATGATGATCGGCGTATCGCCTTGCAGGGCGTCAGCGATCTGTGGAAGGACAGTGATAGCAGCCGGTGTGCCATCGAGCGCGCGGCCGCCGTGGTTGGAGACCTGAATCGCCGACGCGCCGGCTTTAACGGCGGCAACTGCGTCCTCTGCCCGGGTGATGCCTTTGACCACGACGGGCAAGCCGGTCGTGGACCGGATGAACTCGAGATCGGACCAGGACAGATCGGTCTTGAAGGCGTTCGCGCTCCCGGTCGGAAAGTTTCCGTAGGGGAGCCATGGCCTGTTTCGGCCCAGGCGGACATATTCGTCCGACGAACCCTGGCCGATGGCGTCGACCGTGAAGATGATGGCCTTAAACCCGGCGTCACGCGCGCGCTGAAGCACTTCTTTCGACAAGCCCATATCGACATTCAGATACATCTGAAACCATTTGACGCCGGAGGACGCCTTGGCGATGTCTTCCATGCTGGCGGTCGACGCGCTCGATACGCTCAACAGCGTGCCTGATCTGGCTGCTCCTTGTGCGGTTGCGACCTCCGCCGCGGGGTGGACAAGCCCGTGGCTGCCCATCGGGGTGACAAAGACCGGATGGGGGAGTTTCTCTCCTAGCATCGTGATCGAGGTGTCGATCTTGTCCTGGACGATGCCGCGCATCCTGTGCGGGGCGAATACGGTGTCATCGAACGCGCGCCGGTTCTCGCGCAGGGTCCACTGCTCTCCCGCGCCGTTGGCGATGAAGACATAGACGCCCTCTGACAATCGAGTCTTTGCTGCGGCCTCCAGAAAGTCGACGTTGATGACATAGAGGTTCTTGTCGATGCCCTTGCGGATGATCTCGAGCGGAGCGGTGCCCGCCTCCTCCGCCACTTGGGCCCGGGCCGGCGCCGCCATCGAAAGCGCGGTCGCCGAAGCGAGTCCTGCGCCGACTATCTTCAGCATTTCTCTTCGATAGGAAGTCATGACGGTCTCCTTTTTCACCTTGAACGAAACCAATCCGCCCTCGGGCGTGCCATCAATTTGGGTGACCCTGGCGGTGAGTCCATATTGCCCCACGGCGGGACAATCCGGACCGGGTGAGACATTTGCCGATTCCGGTGCGGCCGGTTCTTCGATTCCCAGGCGGTCAGCTCTCGCCAAGCTCAAGCAGTTTCGCGCCATCGCCACCCGCCATGCCAAGACCGCCCGCAACTTCCTCGCCGCCATCCACTTGGTCGCCAGCCTGATTTGGCTCAATTGATGACAGGCCCTAGCATCGCAATGCCGCGAGTGCGGTCAACACAAGGAGACGGGGCGTGAGCAGCGAAACCACCGGCGTCGCGCGCGACGCAGCAAGCACCGAGCAGTTCCGGCTGGCAAAGAGACTCGGCGTGGTCGCAATCGCGGCGTCGGCGCTGACGCATGAATATGGCGCGACTATCAACTATGCGGCTACCAACAGCCTCGGCGTCTATCCGGCGATTCAGGCACTGGTGCCCTGGGCGATGATCGCCGCGGGCGTGGCGTTAATTCCCAAGGTTTTCCTGTACGCCAGGTTTTCCAGCGTGATGCCGCGTGCCGGATCGATTTACGTGTGGATGGGCCGCTCGCTGAGCCTGCCAATGAGTTTCGTGCTCTGCTTCCTGGACTGGGTCGGCCTGACCGCGGCGATGGGATTTATCGCTTATGTGTTTGGCACGTTCCTCGGCCAGGCGATGATCGGCGCCGGTGTGCCGGCCGGGGCTGTGCTGCTGACGCCACTCGGACATCTGGTGATTGGGGCGGCGCTGTTGTGGTCGTTCTTTGCGGCGCATGTCCGTGGTGTGCATATCTACGGCCGGCTGGTGACAATCCTGGCCGCGCTGATTGTCGCCGCGGTGATCGTGATCGTGCTGTATGGTTTCGGGACCAGTCCCGATACGTTCATTCAACTGGCCGCCACGAAGACAGGACTGCATCTGCAGCCGCCGGCCAATCCGCAGTCACCGACGGTCGCGGTCTTCATTGCAGTGACTTTTCTGTTTATCGCGGCGTACGGCGGACTGACTGGCGCGCCGGCGCTGGGTGGGGAAGCACGCGACGCGACCAGGACAGTGCCGAGGGGCCTGTGGCTCGGCTGGCTTTCGGCGCTGATCCTTTACACCGCCGTCGCGGCCGCGCTGTTCCATGCGGTGCCGTGGTGGGCGACGCTGGGGCTGATCAACGGCAAGGCGTCGGCCCTGGCGACGGCTCCCGGGTTGATCAGCGTGGTCGCCTCGCCGATGGTCGGCACGATCCTGAACATTGCGGTCGCCGTCATCGTCGGCAAGACCGCGATGCCGCAAATGATGGTTAGCTCCCGGCTGATCTTCGGGTTTGCCCAGGACCATGTCATGCCGCCAACCTTTCTGCACACGTCGAAGGGGAAGGCACCGGATCACGCATTGCTGCTGAGCACCGGCGTGGCGACGCTGTTCCTGCTGCAATCCATAGTCGGCGGATGGGCGATCGGAATCGTGATCCGGTCGTTCACGGTGCTGCTGATGCTGGCGTTCCTGGCGATCGGGACGCTGAACGTGCGGTTCAACCCGCGTTTCCGTGGCATCGCGTGGGCAGAGGCGGTGAGCGCCGGCGGGACGATGGTGGTGATGGCGATTTTGTCGATCGTGATCGCGGTGGTTTTGCTCTATGGCGGGCTGATCGTGCCCAAGACGCCGTGGTTCCTGCAGCCGTTGTTCCAGGGAGCCGTCGCCGCATGCATCGCGATCTGGATCTATCTGGTAGCCCGGCGGCGGGCGCGCGCCAACAATATCGCGCTGGCGCATGTGGCGTCGGAACTGCCGCTGGAATGACCGGGGGAAGACACATGGAACACACACGCAGCAATCGCGATATCTATGACCGGCTCGGGGTCAGAAAGATCATCAATGCGCAGGCCCGGGCGAGCAAGATCGGCGGCTCATTGATGCACGAGGAAGTGCTGCGAGCGATGGCCGAGGCAGCCGGATCGTTCGTGGAAGTCTCCGAGCTTTTGCGTCGGGCGAGCGGACATATCGCCGGACTGATCGGGGTAGAGGCGGCGCTGATCGTCAATAGCGCGGCCGCTGGGCTGACGGTGACGACGGCGGCGTGCGTGACCGGACGGGCGCCCGACAAAATCTACCGCCTGCCGGATACGCGCGGCATGAAAAATCAGGTGGTGGTGCATCGTCACCAGCGCAACCATTACGATTGCTGCGTGCGTGCGGCGGGTGTCCAACTGGTGGAAATCGGCTCGTCGCGCGACACGTTCCCGTGGGAGCTGGAGGCGGCGATCAGTGACCAGACCGCGGCGGTGATGTATTTCATTTCGCATGAAGGACGGAACAGCCTGGCTTTGCCACAGGTGATCGAAATCGCGCACGGTAGGCAGGTGCCGGTGATTGTTGATGCAGCGTCCGAGCTGCCACCGGTGAGCAACCTGCGCCACTTCGTGGCGATGGGGGCGGACCTGGTGATCTTCAGCGGCGGCAAGGGGATTGGCGGGCCGCAGGCATCGGGAATCATCCTGGGGAAACGCGAGCTGATCGAATCCTGCGCGCTGAATGCGTTCCCGAACCAGAACGCGATCGGTCGTACAATGAAGGTGGGAAAGGAGGAAATCGCCGGGCTGGTGGTGGCGCTGGAGAGGGTGCTGGAGCACGATTTTGCCGCCGATCTCGAACGCTGGGAGCAGCAGGTGCAGAACGTGGTCGATGCGCTGCGGGACGTTCCGGGTATTCGCGCCGAGCGCGTGTTCGACATGCCGGAGGACCCCGAGCTGCATCCGGTGCCGATCCCGCGGGTGTGGATCGAGTTGCATCGTCCGGACGTGCAGAAGCGGTTGCTCCACGAGCTCGAAACCGGCAATCCGGCGATTTCCGTGCGGCGGGTGGGAAAGACCGTGGTGGCGATTGCGCCGGACTCGCTGCGGGAGGGGGAGGATCAGGTGGTCGCGCAGCGGCTGCGAGAGGTGCTGCTGGCCGGGGCACGGAAGGCTGCGTAGGTCGCGTTGCACCCTCACCCGCCCGCTGCGCGGGCGACCTCTCCCGCGGAGCGGGCGAGGTCGGGTTAGGGGTTCTTGCGTCGAGCGGCGGCGACGAGGCAGGTCAGCTCGAACATCAGGTTGGCCGCGTTGATGCAGGTGATACCGGTGGGATCGAGCGAGGGGACAACCTCGCAAACGTCGGCGCCGACCACGTGCAGGCCGGTGATCGAGCGCAGGATCATCTGCACGTCGCGCATCGAGAGTCCGCCTGGCTCCGGGACACCGGTGCCCGGCGCTTCTTTCGGATCGAGCCCGTCGATGTCGATCGTGACGTAAGTGGGGCCGCTGCCGAGCACGCGCCGGATTTCTTCGATGGCGGCGTCGCGGCCGAGTGATTCGTATTCGTCCATGCTGATCATGCGCAGGCCGGCATCGCGGCCGTACCGGAGGTCATCGTCGCCGTAGCGCGTGCCGCGTAGGCCGACCTGCACGACGCGGGCGGGATCGAGCAGGTTTTCCTCGATGGCGCGCCGGACGAAGGTAGCGTGATTGATGCGCGTGCCCATGAATTCGTCGAACGTGTCGGCATGGGAGTCGATTTGCAGCATGCCGAGTGGCCGATCTCCAGCGATGGCGCGCAGGATGGGCAATGGCACGACATGGTCGCCGCCGATGCACACGGGTGCCGCGCCGATTGCGTGGATGGAGGCGAAGAAGGTTTGCGCAAGCTCCACGCTGCGTTCGACGCTCAGCGGATGCGTCGGTGCGTCGCCGACATCGGCGATGTTGCACAAGCGGTATGGGGCGATTCCCGTGGTGGGGTTGATCTGGCGGATCAGTCGAGATGCCTCGCGCACGCTGGCGGGGCCGTGGCGGGCGCCTGAACGATATGTCGCGCCAAGGTCGAGCGGGAGACCGACAAGGGCAATGTCGAGCGGCGGCGCGATTTCGCCGCGGGCGGCGCGCATGAAGGTGGCAATGCCGGCATAGCGTGGCACGACCGCAGAGTTGGTCGGGCGAAATGCGTCGGTCATATCGATCCCCCAGGGTTGATCTCCAGGTCGATCTCCCTGACCGACTGTGGGGGATCGACCTGGCGCCGGCAAGCGCGGTCAGGCGCCGCCGATCGCTCGGATGATCTCGCGGGTATCAGGAGGGGCCTCGTCGCGGGGATTCGAGGCAGTGGTGCGTTCGGGTTTAATGAGAGTGGCTCCCTTTGCGGCAGGTGTAACGCCGGGCGGGGGTGGGGATTTCGGTTTGCAGTGCCAAACCGGTTTCTTTGTGATTGCGCGCTATCGCGGGGCTGGTTGGCGAGGACAAGATGCCCGACACCCCGGTTGAACGCGGCAGCCCTGATCCTTACGATCCTGGTATCGAGCCAAGGCTCAGCCGGTTGGAGGAGGCCATGCGAGAGGTGAAGGGTGTATTGGGGCAGATCGTGCCCTTGCTCACCCGCATCGATGCCGACCAGCACCTTGCCGCGTCTGGCGACGAAGGCGGAGCTTGCGGCGGCGACAATGGCGTTGTCGCGCGAGATCAGGGCGGAACAGACCTGACCGGTGTGAAGGCAGACCTGAATAGCGTGAAGACGGACGTTGGCAGCGTGACGACAGATCTCGCCGCGACGAAGATGGAGTTGGGTGGAGCGATCCTGAATCTGCGTGCCGAGATGCAGCCGGGGCTCTCTGACAAGCCAAGCAAGGCGTATCTATGGGGAGTGCTCGGTGTGCTGGTGGCAGCGACCGTTGCCTCCTATGGGGCGGGGCTGGCGGCCATCGCCCTGCGCTGAGTCGGTCACGCAGCCGGGTCGCCGGCCATTTTGCGTACCTGGGCCGGGGAGTGGCCGTTGGCACGCAATGAGCGAAGCGCGAGAGCACCGTCGCGCTTGGATAGGCGGCGGCCGGTCGCATCCGTCAGCACCCGGTGGTGGGCGTAGCGGGGCGCGGGCCAGCCCATGAGGGCCTGCAGCAGCCGTTGCAGATCGGTCGAGGGTTTCAGGTCGTCGGCGCGGGTCACCAGCGTGACGCCTTGCGCGGCGTCGTCGTGGGTGACGCAGAGCTGATAACTGGCGGGCGTGTCCTTGCGGGCAAGGACCGCATCCCCGAAGCGCTCGGGGTGGCAGACGACGGCCTCGCCTTCTTCTTCATAGGTCAGCGGCCCCGGGAGGGCTGCGAGGGCGCGGGCCATGTCCAGTCGGAGGGCGTACGGAGCGTCGCCGGCAATGCGGGCGGCTCGTTGATCTGCGGAAATTTGTCGGCACGTGCCGGGGTAGCGGGGGCTGCCGTCCGGGGTATGGGGCGCCTCGGACGAGCGGGCGATCTCCTGCGCTATCTCGGCGCGGGTGCAGAAGCATGGATAGAGCAGCGACCGGGCGGCAAGCTGATCGAGGGTGGTGTGGTACTCGGACAGATGCTCCGATTGAATACGGAGCCCGTCCCAGTCCAGGCCCAGCCAGTCCAGGTCCTCCAGGATCGCCGCCGTGTAGGCAGGGCGGCAGCGCGCCGCGTCGATATCCTCGATGCGCAGCAGGAAGCGGCCGTCGGCCTGGCGGGCGCGCCGCCAGGCCAGCAGTGCCGCATGGGCATGGCCGAGATGCAGAAAGCCGGTCGGGCTGGGGGCGAAGCGCGTCACCATGGACATGAGGGGGAAGAAGCGGCTACCGGGCGGCAGGATCAAGGAGGCGTCGATGGCCGAACTGGAGGGACCGCGCTGGGGGCCGGCTTCCAAGGGCACCGCCCGGCAACTGGTGGTGATCTGCCATGGGCTGGGGGCGGACGGGCACGACCTGATCGACCTGGCACCCTCCTGGGGGCATGCGCTGCCGGACGCGGTGTTCATCGCGCCGGATGCGCCATTCCAGCACGATTCCGGGTTGGGGCGGCAATGGTGGAGCGTCGCTGACCGCACGCCGTTGGTGATGGCGGCTGGGGTACGGACGGCGGCGCCCTATCTCGACCGGTTTATCGACGCGGAGCTGCGACGGCTGGGGCTGGCGGAGGATGCCTATGCGCTGGCGGGGTTCAGCCAGGGCGCCATGATGGTGCTGTTCACCGGGTTTCGCAGGCGGATTGCGCCGCGTGGCATCCTGGGGTTTTCCGGGGCGCTGCTGGTGCCCGAGCAACTGGCAGCCGAGCTGACGCATCGTCCGCCGGTACTGCTCGTGCATGGCGAGACTGATGATGTGGTGCCGGTGCAGCGCTCGCGCGACGCCGAGCAGGTGTTGGCACGGGCGGGCGTGCCGGTGGAGTCGGTGTTCGTCCCCGGGTTGGGGCATGGGATCGACGATACCGGTATTTCTATCGGCGCCCTGTTCCTGCAACGTGTCTTTGGCGGAACATGAGGCCGCAACCGTTTGACAGCACGATGACATTGCCCGGTGGTCGGCTTGCGGGGCCGGGCGGCCCTGAGATATAGGAGCCGTTGTCTTCGGCGGCGCACAAGAGATGGCGAGTCGGCGAGATGCTTCCGGCGGCCGCGCGCTCAGGACGAAGGAGAGCGGTGCGTGCCCGATGGTGGTCAATTCTTTCCTGCGCTGGTGTTGAACGCCGATTTCCGGCCGCTATCCTATTTCCCATTGTCGGTTTGGGCATGGCAGGATGCGGTGAAGGCCGTGTTCCTCGATCGTGTGTCGGTGCTGTCGGAGTACGATACCGAAGTGCGCTCGCCATCGCTGACGATGCGGCTGCCGAGCGTGATCGCGCTGAAGGACTATATCCCCTCGGCGCGGCGGCCGGCGTTCACCCGGTTCAACGTGTTCCTGCGCGATGGTTTCCAGTGCCAGTATTGTGGCGGCCGGTTCCCGGCTACCGAGCTGACGTTCGATCACGTGGTCCCGCGCAGCCGCGGTGGACGCACGACCTGGGAAAACGTCGTCACCGCGTGCGGCGAGTGCAACCTGTGGAAAGGCTCGCGTCTACCTAAGGAGTGCACGATGTTTCCCCGCTCGCGTCCGCGGCAGCCGACGACCTGGGAGCTGCAGGATAACGGCCGCGCTTTCCCGCCCAACTACCTGCACCAGAGCTGGCGCGATTTCCTGTACCTGGGACAGCGAGCTGGAAAGCTGAGGATAGCCGTCGTGCGAAAGATCGCTGCCTTGCTGTGCCTGCTGGCGCTGAGCGGCTGCGTGTCGGTGCAGTTCATGGGAGCGCAGGGAGGCACCATCGGCACGTCTTGGGGATCCAACACGTGCTGCGGTGCGAACTGGAGCCCGGTGCCGACGGCTTCGGCGGGCGCGAACGCGGACCACTGAGTTTCCGCGTTCGCGCGCGTTCAGTCGATTGCCGTGTGCACCAGGTTGCTGACGCGGTCCAGCCGAGCCGAGTGCCACGGATCGGGCTGCACATAGTTGGTAACGTACGTGAATGATACGCCGCTGGTGGGATCGGCCCAGGAATAGCTGGACCCCACGCCGCCATGGCCGAAGGTGGATGGTGCGCCGATGGTGCCCAGCCCGCGGATGCGGTCGCTTTCGCCGCGCACGTGCGGACCCAGGCCGCGATGCATGGGGATGCCGCTCATCTGCGCGTCGGGCGTTTCGCCGGTGTGGTTGCGGGAGACGTAGGCGACCAGGCGGGGTGAGAGCAGCCGGACCGAACCGAGGCGACCACCGCCGAGCAGCATCTGATAGAACGCCGCCATGCCGCGCGCAGTCGCGAAACCGCCGCCGCTGGGCAGGCCCGCGGCACGGAATTCGGCGGAGTTGTCGCGTGGTTCGGGGGCGTAGGTATCGGCACAGCGGGATTGCTGCGCGGCCGGGACGCCGACCATGATCTCGTTGCCGAGGCCAAGCGGCTCGACGACACGTTGGCGGATTACGTCGCGATAGTCCTGGCCGGTAACGGATTCGATTATCATCGCCTGCACCAGGTGCGCGGCTCGGCCATGATATTGCACGCGCGTACCGGGCGTCCATTCCAGCGAGAAGTCGCAGACCTCGGCACGCATGCGCGCATGGTCCGTCCAGGTGGCGCGGGAAATGTCGCCGTTCGGGAAGCCGCCCTGATGCGTCATCACCTGGTGCAGCGTGATGTCTGCCTTGCCGCGCGCGGCGAACTCCGGCAGGTGGTCGGCGACGCGGTCCATGAACGAGAGCTGGCCCTGTTCCACCAGGCTCCAGATCGCCGCGCTGGTCAGCACCTTGGTCTGCGAGAACAGCAGGAACAGCGTGTCGTTGGTAGCGGGGACACGAGTGGGGTCGGTGCGAGCATCGCCGTAGGTGCGGAACAGGGCAAGCTTGCCGTGCCGCGCGACGGCGATCTGGGCACCAGAATAACGGCCTTCGTTGATATGGGCGTGGATCAGCCGGTCCAGCGTATCCAGCGGTTTCGGTGCCAGGCCCAGCGCCTCGGGGTTGCTTTCGGACAAAGGAAAATCGGTTGGCATCGCCGTGCACTCCGTGGCTCGAAACCGTTCAGGTCGCAACGCACCATGCCGATTGTGCGCTTTGTCGTCCACTATCATCCCCGCACTGCAACTCGGGCAGTGGAGTTGCCCATGATGTTGGGCATGGACCGCGCAGAGGCATCGCGGCAGAATACATCGGTTCCCGATGCATCGCACGAAGCTGGGGACCGATAAGCCGCGCGGTGACGCGGCGTGGGAGGAAACCATGTTCGACCAGGTACTGAACCCTTTCGGGAGTGTTTTTGCGGTTTGGTTAGTGGCGCTGATCCCGGTGGTGGTGCTGCTGTTCCTGCTCGCTGTGCTGCGCATGACCGCGTGGCTCGCGACGCTGATCGGCTCGCTGGTGACCCTCGTGCTTGGGATCATCGTGTGGGGCATGCCCGTCGGGCTTGGGGTGCAATCCTATATCTTCGGTTCGCTGACCGGCATCTGGGCGGTGGACTGGATCACCTTCTGGGGGGTGGTGCTGTTCAATACGCTGGTGCTGACCGGCACGTTCGAAAGCTTCCGAGCCTGGCTGACCACGCAGGGTACTGCCGATGTGCGGGTGCAGACGTTGCTGTTCGCCTGGGCGTTCGGCGCTCTGTTGGAGGGTCTGGTTGGGTTCGGTTATCCCTGGGCCGTCGTAGCCCCCATACTGATCGCTGTCGGCATTCCCGACCTCGACGCGATCCGAGTTGCCGCGATCGCCAATAACGCACCTGTCTCCTACGGCGCGCTCGGAGTGCCGATCGTGGCTTTGGCGGCTGTGACCGGGCTGCCGCTGCTGCAGCTTTCCGCCTCGATCGGCCATATCGTGGCGATCCTGGCGCTGCTGCCGCCTTGGGTGCTGATTTATCTGGTGTGCGGGCGAGCAGGTTTCCGCGAAGGCTGGCCGCTGGCGATCGTCGGCTCACTTGGGTACATCGCCGGACAGTTTCCGGTGGCTGTGTATCTAGGCCCCTACTTGCCGGACATCACCGGCTCGATCGTCTGCTTCGTCGCTCTGCTGGTGCTGCTCAAGTTCTGGCAGCCCAAGCAGGTCCTGGGCTATGGCGGCGTGCCGGTGTCCGCCGCGGCCGAGGCGGCGGCCACTCAGGCTGGGCGACTGCTGCCGGCCCGCGAGGTGTTCCGCGCCTGGCTGCCGTTCATCGTGCTGATCGTCGTGGTCGTGCTGTGGACGGGCCCGTGGTCGGTGCTGCCGCGGATCAGCCTGTTCAGCCTGTCGGTTGCTGCGCATTCCGCTCTGACGCCTGGGGCGATCGTGCGCGCGACCTTCAACTTCGGCCCCTTCATTGGCGGCAGCGCGATCTGCGTCTCCTGGATCATTGTGGCGTTGCTGCTGCGGCTGACCGGCGCGCAGCTTCGGGAGGTGTTCGCGCGCACCTTCCACCAGATGTGGGGCGCACTGCTGGTCGGCGTGTTCATCTTCGGGCTTGCTTACGTGTTCAACTATTCGGGCATGGCTGCCTCGCTGGCGAACGGCTTCTCCAGAATCGGGCCGTGGTTCATCGTGGTTGCGCCGATCCTCGGCTGGATCGGTGTCGCGCTGTCGGGCAGCAACACCTCGACCAACGCGATGTTCGGCGCGTTCCAGATGGCGGTAGGCAAGCTGCTCGGCTTTCCGCCGCTGCTGCTGCCGTCGCTCAATTCGGTGGGTGCCGAGATCGGCAAGCCGATCGCTCCGCAGACGGCGAGTGTTGGAGTCTCGACCAGCCGGTTCGTGCGCGACGAGGGCCAGATCATCCGCCATAACATGGGATGGACGCTGATTCTGCTCGCCTATCTGATCCTGATCGGACTGATCTATTACTTCCTCGCGCCAGGAGTGATGATGCTGGGAGGGAAGTAACGTCGCGCCCGGCCGGCGGATTCGACCGGTGTCCATCGCTGCACGTGGAACGATCCCCTGGGTGGATTGTACGCCGCGCCACGCTTGCCACGAACCGGCCGCTCGGTCTCTGATCGGACGAGAATGCAAAAAGGGGAAGCGGTGATGGCGGAGATCCGCACGACGCATCTGTTCACGCTGACGCTGCAGGTGGCGGGAATGCAGCCGATCGGTGCAACGCCGGGCGGCAACCGGCGTATCGGCCTGGTGGCCGGGGGCTCGTTCCAGGGAAAGCGGCTGCACGGCACGGTGCTGCCGGGGGGCGCCGACTGGCTGATGGACCGGCCGGACAAGGCGACCACGCTGGATGTGCGGTTGGTACCTGCAGACCGATGATGGCACCGCGGTCGGAATGACCTATCGAGGCATGCGCCACGGTCCGGCGGCGGTGATGGAACGGCTCAATCGCGGCGAGCCGGTCGATCCGGCCAGTTACTATTTCCGCATTGCGGTAGCGTTCGAGACGGCGGCGGCGAAATATGACTGGCTCAACCGGGTGATCGCGGTCGGCACTGGTGACCGACGGCCGGAAGGACCGGTGTACGACGTGTTCGAGGGTCCTGTAGCCATGGCGGTCATCGGGTTCATCGGGCTGGGCAACATGGGCGCGCCAATGGCCGCCAACCTGGTGAAGGCAGGACATCAGGTGGTTGGCTTCGATACCAATCGGCGTGCCGTCGAGGCCTTGGCGGCGAACGGCGGCCGCACAGCCGGCAGTGCCGCCGAAGCGGTACGCGGCGCGGCCTTTGTCATCACTATGCTGCCGGCGGGTGAGCATGTGCGCGAGGTGTGGCTGCACCAGGGCGGGCTGATCGAGGTGATCCGGGCCAGTGGCGAACGGCCGTTGCTGATCGATTGTTCCACCATTGATGTTGAAAGCGCGCGGGTGGTGGAGCAGGCGGCGCGCGCGGCAGGGTTCGAGATGCTGGATGCGCCGGTGTCGGGTGGAACGACAGGAGCCGCGGCGGGAACGCTGACCTTCATGGTGGGCGGATCGGAGGGGGCATTTGCTCGCGGCGAGCCGCTGCTGCAGGTAATGGGAAAGAACATCGTGCACGCTGGCGGTCCGGGGGCCGGGCAGGCAGCGAAAATCTGCAACAACATGATGCTGGCGATCAACATGATCGGCGTGTGCGAGGGATTTCTGCTGGCGCAGAATCTCGGGCTGGACTGGGACCGGCTGCACCGGATCGCGGCCGCCTCCTCCGGCCAGTCCTGGGCCCTGACCAGCTATTGTCCCGCCCCCGGTCCGGTGCCGGCGGCGCCGTCCAACAAGGACTACGCGCCGGGTTTCATGGCGGCGCTGATGCTGAAGGACGTGAAACTGTCGCAGGCGGCGGCGTCCGCCACCGGCACGCCGACGCCGCTGGGGGCACATGCCGCGACGCTGTACGAAAAGCTCGTGGCGGCAGGCGAGGGCCAGCGGGACTTTTCCGCGATCTTCCGCTGGCTGGCCGCGCAGGAGCGGGATAAGCTCACCTGAAAGAACATCGGGGGGAACGATCATGCCGGCGGAGGCGTTCAAGGCAGCGCGCGACCTGCTTCTGCGACTTCGGTCGGACCACGAAGCCGCTTATCGCCAGTTCGCCTGGCCCGCGCTGGATCGTTTCAACTGGGCGCTGGACTGGTTCGATGCCGAACTGGCACGGGGTGTAACCGCGGACAGGCTGGCACTGAAGATCGTCGGCGATGGGGCGGCGGAGCGGACCTTCGCTGAACTGGCCGAGCAGTCCAACCGGGTGGCGAACGGGTTGCGGGCGCTGGGCGTGCATCGCGGGGATCGGATCCTGCTGATGCTCGGCAACGTCGTGCCGCTGTGGGAAACCATGCTGGCGGCGATGAAGCTTGGCGCGGTGGTGATTCCCGCCAGCACGCTGCTGACGCCGGCGGACCTGTTGGACCGGTTCGAGCGTGGGCGCGTGCGGCACGTAATCGCCGGACCGGGGGAAGCGCCGAAGTTCGAGGGGATTGCAAAAGGGCTGACACTGATCTGTGTCGGCGGCGTATTTCCCGGATGGTATGCTTACGAAGATTTGCGCCATCATCCGGCGACGTTTGCGCCTGACGCGGGCACGCGCGCGAGCGATCCGCTGTTGCTGTATTTCACGTCGGGGACCACCGCCAAACCGAAGCTGGTGCAGCACAGCCAGGTCAGCTATCCGGTCGGGCATCTGACGACGATGTACGTGCTCGGGCTGCAACCGGGTGATACGCATCTGAACATCTCGTCACCGGGTTGGGCGAAGCATGCCTATAGCTGCGTGTTCGCACCGTGGAATGCCGGGGCGACGGTGTTTATCGCGAATCAGCCTCAATTCAATGCGTGGGGCATGCTGGACGCGATCGCCGCGGGGGGGGTAACCACGCTGTGCGCACCCCCGACGGTGTGGCGCATGTTCGTGCAGGAGGAGCTAACGCACTGGAAAACCCGGTTGCGCGAAGTCTGCTCGGCCGGCGAGCCGCTGAACCCCGAGGTGATCGAGACTGTGCGCAGCGCCTGGGGACTGACAGTGCGCGACTTCTACGGCCAGACAGAGACCACGACTCAGATCGGCAATCCGCCGGGATTGGTGGTGAAACCCGGGTCGATGGGCAAGCCGATGCCGGGATACTGCATCCGCCTGCTGGATGCCGACGGACAGGATGCAGATGAGGGCGAGGTGTGCATTGCGTTGGACCCGAAGCCGACCGGGCTGATGGTTGGTTACCAGGGAGACGATGGAACCGTTCCGCCGATGCACGATACGGTATACCGTACCGGCGACGTGGCGACGCGTGATGCCGACGGGTATTACACTTATGTCGGACGGGCCGACGACGTCTTCAAAGCATCGGACTACCGGATCAGCCCGTTCGAGCTGGAAAGCCTGCTGATCGAGCATGAACTCGGTGGCGGAAGCGGCGGTGGTGCCGGCACCGGACCCGGTGCGCACGTCGGTGCCGAAAGCGTACGTCATGCTGGCAGCCGGATGGGCGGCGGACCGGGGCACCGCGCTGGCAATCTTCCGCCATGTCCGCACGCGGGCAGCGCCCTACAAACGGGTGCGGCGGATCGAGTTTGCCGAACTGCCAAAGACGATTTCCGGCAAGATCCGGCGCGTGGAGCTGCGCCAGGCGGAGCTGCGTCGGGCACAGGAAGATATGCGCGGGGCCGAGTTTCGTGAGGAGGATTTCTCCGCGGACGAATGGCTATGATCGAGGTTCAGCGCCCGAGAACCCTGACGGTCTATACCGACTACAAAAGCCCGTATGCCTATCTGGCGAAGGACCCGGCTTACGCGCTGGAGAACGAGGGTCTCGTCCGCCTCGAATGGTTGCCACTCGTGCTGGATATCCCGAGTTTCCTGGGCAGAGCCGAGGTGGATGAAAACCGTCAGGTCGTTCAATCCGAACGCAATCCTCACCAGTGGCGGCGGGTCCGCTATCTCTATATGGATTGCCGACGGCAGGCTCGTCGTCGCGGTCTGGTCATCCGGGGGCCTCGCAAGATCTGGGACTCGTCACTGGCCGCGATCGGGATGCTGTTCGCCAGACGGCAAGGTACCGTGGTGTTTCGTCGTTACCATGACAAGGTCTTTGAGCGGTTCTGGAAGCATGAGCTGGACATCGAAGACCCGGCTGCGCTGTCGGCCGTGCTGGTCGAATCCGGGGCCACGCAGGGGTTTGGCGATTATGTCGCCGGACCGGGACGTGGCGAACTGGCGGCGATCCAGCGGGGCGCCGAGGACAAGGGCGTCTTCGGCACGCCCAGTTTCCTGCTCGATGACGAGCTGTTCTGGGGCAACGAGCATCTGCGGGATATACGTGACCTGCTGCTGACGAAGAAAAGGGAAGGCTGAAGGCGATGGATCGCAATTCCGTCGCGTGGCGCGGCTACTGGGCCGCCGCTCCTACGCCCTTCACGCAGGCGGGCTCGATCGATGAGCCGGCTTGGCGTGCTCTTCTGCGGCTTTATCTCGCGCTTGGCATCCACGGCGTGCTGGTGAATGGCAGTACCGGCGAGTGGTTTTCGCAGACCGAAGCGGAGCGCCGGCGCGTCGCCGAGATCGCCGTCGAGGAATTGAATGGTCGCATCCCCGTGGTGATCGGGTGCACCACTTTTACCCCCGCCGGCACGATTGCGCTCGGGCAGCATGCACAACAGATCGGCGTTGACGGCATTCTGTCCACCGCGCCGCCTTACGCGTGTCCAACTCCGCGTGAAATTATCGCTTTCTTCGCGGCCGTCTCGGACGCCGTCGATCTGCCGCTGATGGTGTACAACTGGGCCCGTGGCGTCAGTATCGAGATCACCTGGGAGGTCGCGATCGAACTTGCACGCATCGAGCACGTAGTGGCTATCAAGGACAGCACGGCGAACTTTGCCCAGGCGGTCGCCACGCTGGAAAGGCTGCACGACAAGGTGCGGATGTTCGGAGGGTTCATCAATCGCCCCGGACTCGCTCTGCTACGCGGACTTGGCGGCGATGGGAACATCGATGGCGGTGCACTTGGCGCGCGCTTCGCGGTTGCGTTCTATGAGAGTCTCTGGCGCGGCGATGTCGCCGGCGCAACGACGGCGGCCGACAAATATGGCGCGCTGATGCGCCAACTGATCCGGCCAGACTGGAGTGGCGTATTCGGATCGCCGCCGGCACAGATCAAGGCGGCGATGAACATGCTGGGCCAGCCCGGTGGCTGGCCGCGTCCGCCATTGCTGCCGATCGAGGACCCGCGCTTGCTCAACTCCCTGCGAGACGTGCTGATCTCGGCGGGGCCGGGGGACTGAGTCGGAAGCGTGCAGGGCATTCTCGTCCTCGTGGTCGGCCCGAGTGGGGTCGGAAAGGACACCCTGCTGAACGCGGCACGCGATGTGCTGGCGTCCGATCCGCGGTTCCGCTTCGTCCGCCGGGCGATCACGCGTCCTGCCGACGCCGGCGGCGAAGCACATGAAGCAGTGACCGAGGCCGAATTCGAAACCCGCGCCTTTGCGCTGAACTGGCAGGCGCATGGACTTAGCTACGGAATCCCGACCGACATCGCCGACGACATTGCCGCCGGCCGCGTTGTGGTGGCGAATGTGTCACGCAATATCGTCGCGGATGCAGCGCGGTTGTTCCCCATTCGCGTCATAGAGGTACACGCCCCGCCCGGCTTGCTGGCCCCGCGCCTGATGGACCGCCGGCGCGAGGACGCCACGGAAATTGCCGTACGGCTTGCGCGTGAGGTGCAGTTGCCGGATTGGGTGCCGATCGAGCGGGTCCGGAACGACGGGACGCTGCATGAGGGCGTGCGGCGCTTCCTTGATGCGCTCAGCCGCGCAGCTTCAGCCGTTCAGCAAGACGAAACGGTCCCTCTGCGTCCGTCTGAGTGAACAGGCAGATCTCGGTCACCCGCCGCACTTCAAGCAAGGCGCGGGTAAAATGATGTTCCGCGGCCGGTTGGTAGAGCGCTCGTTCATCCGCGTTCAGCCGCCGCGTCAGTGTCATGTGGAAGAACCAGGCGCCGAAGACATAGGGATAGCCCCAACGCCGCAGCATGGCGTCCTGGGCCGCTGACAGCCCGGCGCGTCGCCGGCGTGCCAACTCTGCTTCGCTTGGTGCGGCGCGGAACCCATCCAGCCAGGCAACGCACAGATCGGCGAGCGCTTGCAGTTGTGGGGACGGTTCAGTCTCGCGCAGGGCGAGGAACCCATGCACGTCGGCCACGGTCAGCGGCGGCAGATTGAAAGCTGCAATACCCGCCGCAAGTTCGTCGGCGGCATTGCGAAGGTCGTTCCACCTCGTACCGCGCTGCAACCACATCGGTGGTTTCAGGGTGGCATGAAATCCGTACTGGCGCGGCTCGGCAGTTACGTCCGCAATGCCTTTGATGTCGGGTTGTGGCGCGGGTGCCCCGCTCTCCGGATCGCGGCCTAGCCAAGTCGTCGAATTCAGCGAACAATGGGTCGTCCGGCCGCGGCGCATAATAGACCGCCACCCGAACCGGATCCGGCGGCATCAGGCGACCCGCTCGCCGCCGCGCCAGACCTGGCGCACGATGGGCAGATCATGGTGGACGTGCAGGCGGACAAGGTCGGCTCGCAGGCCATGAGCGATGCGGCCACGATCATGCAGTCCGGCAATCCGCGCCGGCCGATCGGTGATCATCGCGATGGCGGAGGCAAGCGCGGTATGGCGGGCGGCGTGGAACGCACCCTCGATCATGCTGGATGGCACATAGTCCGACGCGAAGCCGTCGACCAACTCATGGTCCAGCAGGTCGGCGACGGCGACGTTGCCCGCGTGCGATCCGCCGCGCACAAGGTTCGGTGCGCCGGCAATCACGCGCATACCGGCAGCGCGGGCCGCCCGGGCGGCAATGATGGTGACCGGGAACTCGCTCACGCCGATTCCGGCCGCGGCATTCTCGGCAATTTCCGCCTCGGTCCGGTCATCGTGGCTGGCAAGCGCGATCCGTCGGTCGGCCACGCGATCGAGCAGCGCGCGGCGGTTGGGCTCGCGCAAACGTGCGCGGGTCGATTGCAGGTGGATGATGCGGCGTTCGATCTCATGGTCCGGGAAGCCGCCCTGGCGCCGCAATGCGCGATAGCGGTCGAGATCGGCGTACTGCCCGACACCGGGCGTATGGTCCATCAGGCTGATCATGCGCAGGCGGGGATGGTCGGAAACCGAATCGAACAGGTCGAGCATATCGGCCGCGGGCACCTCGCAACGGAGGTGCAGGAAATGTTCGGCCCGGAGCAATCCCGCCTCGCCGAGCACGTCCAGGTCAACCACGCCCTCGCGGAACGTGCGCACGCGGTCCTTGTCGAACCCGAGATCACCGAGGCAGAACGCGTCGAGCACGGTAGTGACACCGGCCGCCGCGCATTGCGTGTCATGCGCGATCACCGCGGAGCGGGACGGCCAGCGCGCATTGCTGCGGGGATATACCTGGCGCTCCAGATTGTCGGTGTGCAGGTCGACCGCGCCGGGGATCAGTAGATCGTTGGCAAGATCGTGGGCTGCGGGAAGATGCGAGCGGCCCGGCTGCACCTCGGCAATCGTCGACCCACGGATCACCACGGTGCCGTGCATCACCTCATCAGGGAGGACAAGGATGGCGTTGGTCAGGACGGTTTCTGGCGTCATGCAGCTTCCTGTAACGGTGTCAGCCGGAACAGCCGGTCGGCCACCGAGTCCCGTGCCGCGGTATCGTGCATGATGGTGACAATCGCAGTACCGCTGGCCTTCGCCTGCCGGATCATATCCACCACAACCGCCCGGTTCTCGTCATCGAGCGACGCGGTCGGCTCATCCAGCAGCAGGATCGGTTGGCCACCGATGAAACCGCGAGCCAGATTGACGCGCTGCTGTTCTCCACCGGAAAACGTGGCCGGTGGCAGAGCATGCAGCCGGGCTGGAATGTTCAGCCGCAACAGCAGCGAATCCGCATCTGCGCGCGCGCGGTCCGGTGCCGTACCCCGCGCGATCGCGACTTCCGCAACCAGCTCCAGCGCCGGAACGCGTGGCACGACGCGCAGGAACTGGCTGACATAGCCTAGCGTCTCGTGACGAACCGCCAGGACAGTGCGCGGGTCGGCGGCGGCGAGGTCCAGCATGGTGCCGCGATGACGTACCAGGATCCGGCCGCCATCTGCGCGGTAATTCCCATACAGGCTGCGCATCAGCGTGGTCTTGCCGGCACCCGATGGTCCGGCCAGTGCGACGCACTCGCCGCGCCGCACCTCCAGCTCGATGCCGGCAAGAACGGGAATACGCAGGCCGCCGCGCAGGTGAAGCGTGAATCCTTTCACCAGCGCCTCGGTGCGCAGCATCACGGTCATGCCTGCAATACCGAGCTGACCAGAAGCTGCGTGTACGGGTGCTGCGGATCGTCCAGCACCTGATCGGTCAGACCCGTCTCCACCACCCGCCCGCGCTGCATGACGGCGATACGGTGTGCCAGCAATCGTGCCACCGCAATGTCATGCGTCACCAGCACCGCGGCGATCCCGAAGCGCGAAACTAGTGAGCGAATCAGGTCGAGCAGCCGCGCTTGTACCGACACGTCCAGTCCACCGGTCGGCTCATCCATGAATACGAGTCGCGGATTGGTCACCAGCGTGCGGGCGATCTGCAACCTTTGCAGCATGCCGCCGGAGAATGTTCGCGGCAGGTCGTCGATACGGTCGGTATCGATTTCTACCTGCCGCAACCATTCAAGTGCAGCCTCGCGGATCTGGCCGTAATGCCGGGCCCCGTGCGCCATCAGCCGTTCACCCACGTTGCCGCCGGCGGTGACGCTCATGCGCAGGTTGGCCCGTGGGTCCTGGTGCACGAACCCCCATTCGGAACGGTGCAGACGACGCAGCTCAGGTGCCGGCATTGTCTGAACGTCATGCAGCCGGCCCGCGGGATCGCGGTACCATACGGTGCCGCCAGCCTGTGTCATGCGTCCGGACAGGACGTTGAGCAGCGTCGTCTTGCCCGACCCGGATTCACCGACCACTGCCAGCATCTCGCCCGGCCAGAGATCGATATCGACATCGGCCAGCGCCGGTATGTCGCCGAAGGACAGGGACAGGCCGCGTGCCGACAGCAAGGTGGCGTCCGTGGTCATTCGGCTGCCTTCGGTAGACCCTGGGCACCCACATGGCCGGCGGTTTGCCGCCGGGCACAGTAATCGGTGTCGGAGCAGACGAAGATCCGCCCACCACGATTATCCACCACGACCTCGTCCAGATAGGACTCCTCGGCCCCGCACAGGCTGCAGGCGTGCGGTGCACGCCCGGCGCGGAACGGGTGATCGTCGAAATCCAGCGAGCGCACGTTGGTATAAGGCGGAATGGCGTAGATGCGCTTCTCGCGACCGGCACCGAAAAGCTGCAAGGCCGGCATCATGTGCAGCTTCGGATTGTCGAACGCCGGGATTGGGCTGGGCGCCGTCAGGTAGCGTCCGTTCACCATCACCGGATAATCGTAGCTGATTGCCACCTGGCCGAGCCGGGCGATGTCCTCGTACAGCTTCACGTGCATCACGCCGTAATCGGCCAGCGCGTGCATGCGACGTGTCTCCGCCCGTGATGCTTCCAGCCGGTAGAGCGGCTCGGGCTGCGGCACCTGATAGACGATGATCTGGTCTTCGCGCAGCTTCGCCTCCGGTATCCGATGGCGGGTCTGGATCAGTGTGGCGTCGCCGGTGACGGTGGTTGTGCGAACGCCGGCCGTCCTGGCGAAAAACCGCCGGATCGACACCGCGTTGGTGGTGTCGTCCGCACCCTGGTCGATCACCTTCAGCACGTCGTCCGCGCCAAGGACGGAGGCGGTCACCTGGATCCCGCCGGTACCCCAGCCGTACGGCAATGGCATCTCGCGCGAGCCGAACGGAACCTGATGGCCGGGGATGGCCACCGCCTTCAGCAGCGCGCGGCGGATCATCCGCTTCGTCTGCTCGTCCAGGTAGGCGAAATTATAGCCCTTCATTCCGCCGCCTCGGGAACCCGAGCAGCGGCGGCGCGCATCCGACGCACCGCTTCGAGCTCGCTCTGAAAATCAACGTAATGTGGCAGTTTCAGATGTTCGACAAATCCTGTCGCCTCGATATTGTCGCAGTGATACACAACAAATTCGACGTTCTGCGCCGGGGCTGTTGCGTCTTCACCGAGCTCTTCCGCACGCATTGCACGATCAACCAGCGCCATCGCCATGGCTTTCCGCTCCGCGTGGCCGAACACCAGCCCGTAGCCGCGGGTGAACTGTGGCGGCACGATTTTCGAGCCTTTGAACTGGTTCACCATCTGGCATTCCGTCAGTGTCAGGTCGCCGATATCGATGGCGAATCCAAGCTCCGGCGGCTCGATCTCCACCGCTACTTCACCCATGCGGATCTCGCCGGCGAAAGGGTGGGAGCCGCCATAGCCGCGCTGGGTCGAATAGCCGAGGCCGAGCAGGAACCCTTCATCACCCCGCGCCAATGCCTGAAGCCGCACATCGCGGGCGGCGGGAAAGCTCAGCGGTTCGCGTGTCAGATCGCCGGGTTCACGCTCGGCGGATCCGTCGGGTTCGATCAGCCCCTCATGGCCCAGAATTTCGTGCACATATGGCGGTGGATCATCCTCGGGCGGCCCGACTGGGGCCGGTTCGGGTGCGCTGCTCTCGGCCAACGCGAAATCCAGCAATCGGTGCGTGTAGTCGTATGTCGGGCCGAGCACTTGCCCCCCCGGCAGGTCCTTGAAGATTGCGGACACGCGGCGTTGTACCGTCATCGCACCGGTATCCACGGGGCGCGACACGGCAAAGCGCGGCAGCGTGGTGCGAAAGGCGCGCAGCAGGAATGCCGCCTCGATCAGATCGCCCTGTGCCTGCTTGACCGCGAGCGCCGCCAGTTCGCGATCGTACAAAGATCCCTCGCCCATCACGCGGTCAACCGCGCGGCCCAATTGCTGCCCGATCTGGTCGAGCCGCAGCGCCGGAACGGCCTGGTCGCCGCGCCGTGTCTCCGCGAGCCAGGCGTGCGCGTTGTCGATCGCGCGCTCGCCGCCCTTGACTGCCACATATGCCATCTATGCCTCCTCGACAGCGACACTGCGCGGCAAGGCCATCAATCGCGTGCCGGCACACAGGATCAGGTCGATTCCGCGTGGGAAGCTGGCATGATTGGCGTGCCAGATCGCCCCGAAGTTGTCCGGAAGGCCGGTGACCGCAATCTCTCTTGCTTCGCGCAGACCGGGGCCGCGCAGCCGGTACCGGTGCCCAGTCTCCAGTGAAGCGACCTGCAGGACGAAGGTCACTCCTGTCTCGGGTTCCTCGTGCGATCCCATTTCCAGCCCGCCTATCTCGACCAGCGCACGGCCGGCGAGGAACGCTGCGCGCGCCGGATCGGCTATCGGACGCACGCCGCAATGGAATGTCAGCCACTCATCGGCGCTGGCAAATGCCGCGTCGAGCCACAGCGACACGTCCCCATCCACCAACGTCAGCAGCACCGAAGCTGTGGCCGGATCCAGCGGGGGCGGTGCGAGAAGGCCGATGCCTGCCTCACGCACCGATCCGGGTCGCGCCATCGCGTCCAGCATGGCGCGGAAGCACCGCTGCGCATCGGTAACCGGATCGGCAAATCCGGGCTGTTCGAGTCCGGTCATCATCGCATCTTCTGCATGGCGAAGAACTGCACGCGCGTCGCCGCTGCGCGCGCGGCCAGTGCCGACCGACGCTCGTTCTGCTGGGCGCCAAGCGGGGTGATCACGTTGCTTTCAAGCAACGGGCGCAGCTCGGGATCCTGCAACATCGCATCCGCGGCGGCGGCCAGCTCGGCGCGCCGATCGTCCCGTCCGGCAACGTAGGCGTGCCCGGTAAACCCGCACTCGCTGCGCACCGTGCAGCGGGTCACTGTCATTTCGCCGAGGTTGAACGGCGCGCCACCGCCGCCGATGCGCCCACGCACCATCACCAGGCCCGTATCCGGGCCGCGCAGCCGCCGCCAGCCTGGCAACGCACCGCAAGCTTGCAGCCGGGCCGAAAGATCGTCCGCCGGAGCTCGCGCAGGTACCGCCATCCAACGCTGACGATCGCTCACATCGAACGTGGGAGTGGGGTCGGGCATCGCGGGTCGGGGTCCACGTTTAGATGTCTAGACAGGTAGCCCTCGAGCCGTGTAGCGTCAAGCGCCATCCAACCGAGTTGCACGAGCCGGCCTATGAAGTTCCAATGACATTGCGCTCCGTTGCACGTTCCGTTGCCGACGAGATGCTCGAGCGTCAGCAGGGCGTCGCGCTGTGGCGGCAGATTACCACGCGTCTACAGCAGAGCATCGCGTCCGGCCGCTATCCGCCCGGCGGTCAATTGCCGACCGAGCAGATGCTGTCACGCCATTTCGGTGTCAACCGTCACACAGTCCGTCGCGCGTTGGAGGAACTGTCCCGCGGCGGCCTGGTGCGGGTCGAGCAGGGACGTGGCTCGTTCGTTGCCGAGGACGTCATCGAATACACCGTGGAGCCACGAACCCGGTTTTCGGAATGGGTCCGCCGGCAAAACCGGGAACCGTCCGGACGCATCCTGCGCCTGACCGAGATTGCCGCCGATGCGCAGCTAGCGAAGCACCTGAACCTGCGAACCGGGGGGCACGTGATCATGATGGAGCGACTCGGATTTGCCGACGACCGGCCGGTCAGCCTGGCCGCGCATCATTTCCCAGCCAATCGGTTCCGCGGCCTGATGGACGCGCTGAGGCGCGAGCCGACCATAACGGCGGCACTCAGAGCCGTGGGTGTCCCCGACTATATGCGGCAGACGACCCGCGTCACGGCCCGTCTGCCGACCGCCGAAGAAGCCGAGTTGCTGCGTACCCCACGCAATCGCCCGCTGCTGATAACCGAGAATATCAACGTCGATCATGCCGGCACGGTGGTGGAATTCGGGATAGCACGCTATCCCACGCCGCGCGTGCAGATCGTCTTCGAGCCGTGAGAGCAATCCATGCAAACTCTTTCGATTACCGGCGGCCGCGTCCTGCTCGACGAAGCCGGGCTGCAGCCGGTCGCGATGACGATCGGGGCTGGATTGGTCCGTGCGGTCGATCGCGTGGAGCCCGGCATCCGGTTTGACGCCACCGGATTGCTGGTGCTGCCCGGTATCGTCGATATCCACGGCGACGCATTCGAACGTCAGCTCCAGCCGCGGCCTGGGGTGGATTTCCCGGCCGACATCGCGCTGGCAGACACCGAGTTGCAGTTGCTGGCGAACGGTATCACCACCGCCTTTCACGGCGTGACCCTGTCGTGGGAGCCTGGGCTGCGCAGCCTGACCGCCTGGCGAGAGGTTCTTGCCGCCCTGGCCGCACGGCGATGGGCCTGTGACATGCGTGCCCATTTGCGATGGGAAGCGTATAACCTTGACGCGCTCGACACTGCTCTGGCCGATATCGATGCCGGGCGGGTGCATCTGGTGGCTTTCAACGATCATACGCCGTCGATTCTGCGAAAGATCGAGGATCCCGTCGCCGCCGCCAAATACAGCGAACGCGCCGGCATGGCATTGGACGAGTTTCGCGCGCTTGCAGTCAATGTAGGCCGCCGCGCGACAGAGATACCGGCGGCCCTGGACCGCATCAGTGCGGCGGCCCGCGCTGGCGGCATTTCGCTGGCCAGTCACGACGATTCCAGCGTGGCCGTGCGCGACGCGTTCCGGGCACGCGGTGCGCGCATCTGCGAATTCCCAATGACCGAGCCGGTCGCGCGGGCGGCACAGCGCGCCAATGATTTCGTGGTGATGGGCAGCCCCAATGTCGTGCGCGGCCGGTCCCATATCGGCTGGGCCTCGGCCGCCGAAATGGCCGAAGCCGGCATCTGCACCGTGCTGTCATCGGACTATTTCTATCCGGCAATGTTGCGGGCAGCACTGATTTTGGCCGACCGAGGCGTGCTGGACCTGGCGCGCGCCTGGGCCCTGGTGTCCGCCAATCCGGCACGAGCAACCGGGCTGCTCGATCGTGGCAGCATCGCCGAAGGCAAGCGAGCGGACCTGGTTGTTGTCGATCGCAAATCTTCGCGTCCGGTCGCGACGATCGCCGCCGGCCGGATCGCTCATTTGACGGCGGGTGCGTCCGCCCGGCTGTCCTGGAGCGCCGGTTAGGCGGCTATCTTCGCCGATCGGGCAAGGCCGCCGAACAGGTCCAGCATCCGGTTCATCCATCCGACGATCGGGTCGTCCGGAGCCAGCAGCTCGAAACGGCTGACGCAGCGTGCCCATTGCAGGCCGCTGAAGATGATGTAGTCGGCATAGGTCGGCCCGTCATCGCCGCCGAGCCATTCCTGAGCCTGCAGCACCAGCCGCACCGGCTCCCATGACGCGCGCAGCGCCGGCAGACGCTGCTCCCGCTCCGCTTGCACCTGTTCCAGCTTCATGCCGAACCGCTCTTCCCGCGATTTGCGATAATAGCTGCGGTCCTTCGGATCGAGGATGTCGAACACGTCGCGCACGATCATCGGGGCAATCCCGGGCACCATCACCGTATCCGCCCAGACATTGATGAAACGAGCGTGGGCCTGGCCGGTTTCGCACCCGAACAGGCTTGGCCGATCATCGTATCGTTCTTCCAGATAGGTCGCGATCGCCCAACTGTCGGCGACGACCTTATTGCCGTCCTTGATGACCGGCACTCGGCCCTGGCCGGAAAATGCCAGCGCCTGCTTATCCGTGAAGCGCCACGGAATCGTCCGCACCGCCAGATCCTTGTGGGCTAGAGCCATGCGGCTGCGCCAGCAATACGGGCTGAACCGCAAGGCCGGATCCGCCCCGGCAAGATCATGCATTACGATTGCCATAACGCAATATCACGTGGTTTCAGTCGGGATGCAAGCGACGAATGCTTGCTCCAACGAAATCTCCGCATGAAGCCTCTCAGACTACAACCAAGCGGTCACGAACGGTTGTAGGATCAGTCTGCTTACACCTAGGATGAAACGGATTCATTGCGAAAAGGGGGGAGTTCCAACCGTCCGCCGACCATTTCCATTCCCCGCGGCTGGCCCTTCGTACGAACGGCGGAATTGACCTGAAGCGTTCGGGCGGGTCCATGTAATGTTGGCCGCCACTCGCGAGAGCCTCATGCGTCTGCCCGCCGCCCTGCTGCCCTTGCGCCATACCGTCTATCGCAGGCTGTGGCTCGCCTACGTGGTCACCTCGCTGGGCACCTGGCTGCAGAACACGGGAGCGGGTTGGTTGATGACCTCCCTGGACCCGGCGCCGCTGCTGGTCGCCATGGTCCAGGCGGCAACCATCCTGCCGGCCTTTCTGCTCGCACTTCCCGGCGGCGCGCTGGCGGATATCGTCGATCGCAGACGCTTTCTGATCGGCACCCAGGGATGGACGATGCTGGTCGCCGCGCTGTTGGCGGGGTTGACCCTTGCGCACCAGACCGGCGCCTGGGGGCTGCTGGCGCTCACGTTCGGCATCGGCATCGGTTCGGCTCTGACCGCCCCGGCCTGGAGCGCCATCGTCCCGGAACTGGTGCCGCGCGGCGATCTGGTACCGGCGATCGCGCTGAATGGGATCGGCTTCAACCTGGCCCGTGCGCTCGGGCCGGCACTGGCAGGCTTTTTGGTCCTGCTGGGGGGTGCCGGGTTCACGTTCGCGCTGTACGCGGTCTCGATCGGGGCCGTGATCTGGGCGCTGGCGATCTGGCGCAAGCGCCGCCGCGACCAGCGCAGCGCCTTGCCACGCGAGCATCTGCTCTCCGCCATGCGCGCCGGCACCCGCTTCGTCCGCAACACCCCGGCGATGCGCGCGGCGATGGTGCGCGCCTTCTGCTACTCGCTGCCGGCCGCCGCCCCGTGGGCGCTGCTGCCCCTGGTGGTGCGCGAGCAGTTGGGGCTCGGCGCCGGGATGTATGGTTTCATCCTCGGGCTTATGGGCGTGGGTGGCGTGACCTCCGGGATGCTGCTGCCCGCGGTCACCACCCGGCTGAACCGTGGATGGACGGTCTTCGCGGCGACCCTTGCCTCCTGCGCCGGGATTGCGCTGCTCGGTGTCGCCCGGCACTGGGCGGTCGCGGCGGCCGGCATGGCGCTGTTCGGTACCGGTTGGGTGGCGGCGTTCTCGGTCATTCAGGCGAGCGCACAGTTGATCGCACCACCCTGGGTCCGGGCACGCTCGCTGGCGATCTACCAGCTTTCCTACAACGGAGCGCTGACGCTTGGGGCGTTCGGCTGGGGCTGGCTGGGTAATCTGATCGGCCTGTCCTGGACGTTGATTGCGGCTGCGGGCTCCGGCACCCTGCTGGCGTTCGCAGTCCGCGGCTTCAGCCTCGATTACACGCTCGCTCGCCTGACGGGAGTGCCGCCGTCGGAGCCGATTCCGGACGCTCCCGCCGCAGATTTCCTGCCGATGCTGTCGCATGGACGGGTACTGGAAACCCTGCGCTATTGCGTGGATCCCGGACGCCGTGCCGAATTCCTGGAAATAATGTCCCAAGTGCGCCTGGTGCGCGGGCGCGCTGGGGCGCGTCTATGGCAACTCTATGAGGACGTAGCGCATCCGGAGGGATGGCTTGAAATCTGGTCCATGGAGAGCTGGACCGATCATCTGCGCGAAGCCATCCGCCTTTCGCCGGACGACCGGGCGGTGCTGGCGCGCGCGGCGGCGTTCCAGCGCGACGGGGCACCGCTGGTGGCCTCGCGTTACCTGGCCGTGGACCCGGCGCCGCGCTCCTGGCGGCATGCGCTCAATAAGTCGTGATCGCGCTTCTTGGCCTTTTAGGCCTCACCCCATATGCGAGCCGCACCGAGGCAGGAGAGTGACAAATGCGCATGCACGAAACAAAGAACGACCTGAAGTCAAACGCCAAGAAGGCGTCCATCGAGCTGCTGAACGCGCGCCTTGCGGACGCCATTGATCTCGCGCTGATCACCAAGCAGGCGCATTGGAACCTGAAGGGACCGCGGTTCATCGCTATCCACGAAATGCTCGACGGGTTCCGCGCCCAGCTCGACAGTCACGTGGACACCATCGCCGAACGGGCGGTCCAACTCGGCGGAACTGCCCTTGGCACGACGCAGGTGGTGGCGAAGCAGAGCAAAGTGGGGGAATACCCGACCAATATCTACGCCATCGACGACCATTTGCATGCGCTGATCGACCGCTATGCCACCGTCGCCAACGCCGTACGCAAGGCAATCGACGAGGCCGATGACACCGGCGATGCCGATACTGCCGATATCTTCACGGCGGCTTCGCGCGACCTGGACAAGGCGCTGTGGTTTCTGGAAGCGCATATCCAGGAGAGCGACTGATCCGTTTCCGCTTCCCCTGCGGCGGACTGGCTGCGAAGCGCCGTCCGTCAGGGGGAGGTGGGTAATGGCGGAGCGGCCTCGAAATCGTCGAGCAGGCGGAAAATGCGGTGCAGCGCCGTCTCTCGGTCGTACATGTTGTACAATGAACCGGCCAGCCGGACCGGGTCGCCTGAATAATATCGTTCATAGAGCTGCTGCCGGCCGGAGAATGATGATACGGCTGCATCGAATGCCAGCCGGAACAGCTTGATGCGGGTTTTGGAATCCGTATTGGCTGCCTGAAAATAGGTTTCCACGTCCGGCCAGACGGCGCTTTGCGTTTCCGCGTAGGATGGCACCGCAACCAGACCGCCCGCGCCCAATGTCTGGATGATATCGCACATCCGCCGGAACATCGGCGCGAACATCATCCGCACTGTCCATAGCGGCATCGCGGCTGGCGTGAATATGCCTTCCTGGTTCGGCTGTGCGTCGGCCTCGGATGCGCGCAGGCAGGCGCGGCAGAACTCGGTGAACTGGATCAGCTCCGCCAGCATGCCCTGCACATGCAGATGCTGGTCGATATTGGTCGATTTCGCGATGGCGAATCCCAGCCCCATCATGAACTCGGACTTTGCCAGGTTCTTGGTGCTGAACTGGTGCATCACCTGTGGCATCGCGCCGGTGCGGTCGTACAGGCCGTTGCACATGGCCGCATCACGATGGATGAACACCCGTTCCCATGGGACCAGCACATTGTCGAAGATCGCCATCGCGTCCGCCTCGTCGAACCGTAGCGACAAGGGGAAATCCATCGGCGACGCGGCCTCCAGATGCGCCACCGACGGTCGGTGGATAAACCGAAGGCCGGGGCTGGAGACCGGAATGGCAAACCCGAACGCGTAGGGCGCCGCCTCCGGGCTGTTCGCGAGATAGGTGGACGGCATCACCATGATCTCGTTGGAAAAAGCGGCCAGGGTCGAGACCATCCGCGCGCCATTGATCACGATGCCGGCGTCGGTTTCCTTTACAATCTTGGCGGCCAGGTCCTTTGCCTGCTGCTCCACGGGGCGTGACCGGTCCACCTGCGGGTTGAGCAGCGTGTGGGTCAGTGTCAGGTCATGCTCACGCACATGGACGTAGTAGTTGCGGACGTGATCGGCGAAGCGCGGCTCCTTCTCACCGAAGCTGCGATGGGCAGACGCAAATCCGGTCAGCATGATGTTCATGTAGTCCGGGCTGCGGCCGAGCATGCCGCACGTCGCATCCGCCCACAGCTTCCCCATCTCTCGCCGGCGAATAAGGTCATCGATCGAAGCGGGCTGGATGAACGACAGGCCGACCGGGTGGCCGCTATCAGGCGACTGAAAGGTCATACGCTCGCTCAGTGCCGGGTCATGCTGCATGTCATACAGCGCGGCAACGCTGTGGGCGGCGCTGGCAAAGCGGCGATCGATCGTGACATCGCGCACCCGCTCGCCGTCGATCCAGACTTGCCGGTCATCACGCAGCGATGCGAGATAGGTGGCGCCGGTGCGAATACCCATGACCGCTCCTCAGGCTTCCAGTGCCAGCAAGCCATAACCGGTGATCAGCGGCGCGTGATAGTTGCGATGAACGCGTCTGACGGTGCCGCCAAGTGCGGCTCGCATCGCCAGCCAGATGATCATCTCGACCAACTCCGCGCCGCCGCGTTCCATGTATTCATGATGCGACAGGGCGACGAGCGGCTCCGGGTCGCTTTCCAGCAGATCGAGGAAACGGTTGTCCCACTCCGGGTTGACGAGCCCGAACCGTTCGCCATGCAACTGGTGCGACAGGCCGCCGGTTCCGATCACCACGACCCGCAAATCAGGTGGGTACGTCTCCACTGCACGCCGGATCGCCCGGCCCAACTTGAACAGGCGCCGCGCCGTGGGCAGCGGATGCTGAATGACGTTCACCGCGATCGGTACCACCGGCGCCGGCCAGCGCGCATCAGTCAGCAAGGGCAGCACGGAGAAGATACCGTGATCGATCGCCATCTCCTGGCAGATGGTGGGATCGAACTCGTCCTCGACCAGCGACCGCGCCAGATGCCAGCCGAACGCGGAATTGCCGGGCAGGTCCGGCAGATCGCGTTTGCCCCAGCCCTCATCAGCCTGCGTGAAACTCTCGGCGATGCCGACGGCGAAGGTGGGATAGGCATCGAAAAAGAATCGGTTCATGTGATCGTTGTAGAGCACAACCAGCAGGTCCGGCCGGCAGCGCTCCAGCCATTGCTGCACTGGCTGATATCCACGGAATAACGGTGCCCAGAGCGGGTCTGACTGCTGACCCTTGTCCCAGGCCTGAGCGATCGATGGTGCGTGCGAACTGCCGACTCCGCCGATGATGCGTGCCATGGCTCAGCGCTCGTTTGCGCCCGGACGGGTCGCCATGAACTGTTCCACCGTTTGTCCGCGCATCTTCGCCCCCACCTGCAGCAAATTTTGCCCGACCGTACCGGCGATCTTGATCATCAGGTAAATGCTGCCGCCGGCCTCGATCGTCGCCGGCCAGTCCCGGCGAAGGACCATGTCGATCTCCGGCTCCGTCAGCTTCATTGCTCGCATATAGCCTGCTTCATCGGCGCGGAAACGCTCGCGGTTTGCCGGCTCGGTCAGCGACATGGCCATCCGGTTCAAGCGGTAGCCTCGCTGTGAATACTCCCCGGTGAAGATTGTGGTGCCCTGGATGCCCGACATGATGCGGAGAAGGCTAAAACCTTTTCCTCCAAAGGGAAATCGGGGGCGTTGCCAATGCGAGCCCTTTCCTCCATTTACCTCAAGTGGCAACGAGGACGGAAATGGCGTTTCTGACCGAACCCGAGCCGGAACGCGGCGCGGTGCTGCCGGTGCTGCCCGGCATCAACCGCATCGTCGCCGCGAATTCCGGGCCGATGACCTATTACGGGACCAACACGTACCTGCTCGAGACACCGGACGGGTTGGTGGTGCTGGATCCAGGCCCGGACGAACCGGCACATGTTGATGCCATCCTGCGGGCAACCGGCGGCAAAGTGGACCTGATCCTGCTGACACATTTCCATCATGACCATGTGGAGGCGACGCCGGCCTTGAAGCAGGCGACGGGCGCGCCGGTGGCGGCATTCCAGGACACGCGGATCGAGCAGTTCGTCCCCGACCGGCGAATCGCAGACGACGAAACGATTGCCGGCATGCGGGCCGTGCATACGCCCGGTCACGCGTCCGACCATCTGTGCTTCGAGATGGCGGCGATGGACGGCACCGCGGTGCTGTTCAGCGGCGATCACGTCATGTCCTGGAACTCCACTGTCGTCAGCCCACCTGATGGCGATATGCGCGGCTATTTCAGCAGCCTGAAACGGGTGCTCGACCGGTCGGATGACGTGTTCCTGCCTGGCCATGGGCCGGCTCTGCCCGAGCCCCGCAGGCTGACGCGGGCGCTGCTGTTTCATCGGAGGGAGCGCGAGCGCGGCATCCTGGCGCGGCTGATGAAAGCGCCAGCCAGCACGCTGGCGCTGCGCGATGCACTCTATTCGCAGACCCATCCGCGATTGCTGCGCGCGGCCGAGCGGAACGTGCTGGCGCATCTGCTCAAGCTGGGCGCCGAAGGAAAGGTCGTCCGCGACGGCGAGCTGTGGCGCCCTGCATGACCACCGATAGCTGGTTGAACGAGACGCTGTATCAGGATTGGGGCCAACGCTTTCTGGTGAAACGCGAACTGGCGCGTGTGCAAAGCGCGTTCCAGGATATCATGATCTTTGAAAGCACGTCGCACGGCCGGGTGATGGTGCTGGACGGGGTGATCCAGATCACCGAGGCGGACGAGTTCGTCTATCAGGAGATGCTGGCGCATGTGCCTTTGCTGGCGCATGGCGCGGCGACGCAGGTGCTGATCATCGGCGCGGGTGACGGCGGAGTTCTGCGGCGCGTACTGGCGCATCGTGGGGTCCAGCGCGCGGTCATGGTGGAGATCGACGGCGAGGTGATCCGGCTTGCCAGGGCGTTTCTTCCGGATATTGCCGGGGAGGCCTGGAGCGACGCCCGCGCCGAGGTCATCGTCGGCGACGGAATCGATTACGTGCGGCATGCACCAGATAGCGCATTCGACGTGATCATCGTGGATTCGACCGATCCGATCGGCGTGGGCGAAGTGCTGTTCACCGACGAATTTTACGCGAATTGTGCGCGTGCGCTGACCGCGCGCGGCCTGGTGGTGAATCAGTGCGGCGTGCCGTTCATGCAGGCCTCCGAGTTGCGCGACACCAGCGCGCGGCGGGCGAAGTTCTTTCCGCGTGTAACCGCGTATGTGGCAGCGGTGCCGACCTACGTCGGTGGGTTCATGACCCTGGGCTGGGCGGCGAAGGATGCGGCTCTGACCCGGGTTTCGGTGGAGCAGATACGGGATCGCGCGCAGGCGGCCGGCATTCTCGGCACAACCCTGTACTGGACGCCGGAAATTCATGTCGGGGCATTCAATCTGCCGCCTTATATCGCACGGGAACTACCTGGGCAGTGAGGCGGTAGAAGTGTCACGCGCATGAAACCGTCTGGCGACCGGCACGGCTGAAAGGGAATAGCGATGCGCGTTTCCACGATGAACTGGCACCAGATGGAAGCATGGCTGCGGCAAGATGATCGGGCGGTGGTGCCGCTCGGCAGCACCGAGCAGCACGCGCATCTGAGCCTTTCGGTGGACAGCATCCTGTCGGAGCGCGTAGCGGTGGAGGCCGCGGAGCCGCTTGGCGTGCCCGTATTTCCGGCCCTGCCGTACGGGATCACGCCGCATTTCACTGGCTTTCCCGGCACCGTGTCGCTGCGCATCGCCACCTATCTCGCCTTGGTCGGCGATGTGCTGGACAGCCTGGCACGGCACGGGTTTCGCCGTATTCTGCTGGTCAATGGGCATGGCGGGAACTCGCCGGCCCAGTCCTTCGCGAGCGAATGGATGGTGGGGCATCCCGAGGTGACGATACGCTTCCACAACTGGTGGAACGCGCCGCGCACCTGGGCCAAGGTGCAGCAGATCGATCCCGTCGCCAGCCATGCCTCCTGGGTGGAGAATTTTCCGTGGACGCGTCTGCCCGGCGTTGCGATGCCGGACCAGGCCAAGCCGATGATCGATATGGGCCGCGCGCGGATGCTTGATCCGGCGCGAATGCGCGCGCTGATCGGCGACGGCAATTACGGCGGGCGCTATCAGCGTCCGGATGAGGACATGCTGGCGATCTGGACCGTGGCGGTGGAGGAAACGCGGGCTTTGATAGCGGAGGGGTGGCGATGAGCACGATCCTGGTCTGGGGCGCCGGCGCGATCGGCGGCACCGTCGGCGCGCATCTGGCGCGCGCGGGGCTGGACGTGCTGTTTGTTGACCGCGCCGCGGATCATGTGGCGCGCATCAACGAGGCTGGGCTGCGTATCGTTGGCCCGGTTCGCGAATTCACCGTGCCGGTGAAGGCGGCAATGCCGCAGGCTGTCCAGGGCAGGTTCGAGACTGTCCTGTTATGCGTCAAGGCGCAGGACACCGATGAGGCAGCGCGCGCGATCGCACCGCATCTGGCCGACGATGGCTGCATCGTCTCGGTGCAGAACGGACTGAATGAGCTGGTAATCGCCGAGGTTGTCGGCGTCGCGCGCACGGTCGGCGCGTTCGTGAATTTCGGCGCGGACTACATGGAGCCCGGCGTCGTCATGTATGGCGGGCGTGGCGCCGTGGTGGTGGGGGAAACCGATGGCCGGATCACCCCGCGCGCCGAGAAGCTGCATGAGATGCTGCGGCGGTTCGATGACCGCGCGGTGCTGACGACGAATATCTGGGGCTATCTGTGGGCCAAGCTGGCGTACGGGGCCATGCTGTTTGCCACTGCGCTGACCAATGAGTCGATGGCCGACTGCTTCGCCTCTCGCGCGCACCGGCCGCTGTTTACGGCGCTGGCGCGGGAAATACTCGGCGTGGCCGGGCGCGCCGGCATCAAGCCGGAGCCGTTCGACGGGTTCGATCCGTCCACGTACGGCTCGGACGAGGGAGCGCAGCGGTCGCTCGACGCGCTGGAGGACCATAACCGCCGGTCGGCGAAATCACACAGCGGCATCTGGCGCGATATCGCGGTGCGCCATCGGAAGACGGAGGCTGACCCGCAGTTGGGACCGATCGTGACGACTGCGCGCGGCCAAGGAGGCGATGCGCCGATCACCGCCCGACTGATCGCGATGATCCATGAGATCGAAGACGGTCGGCGGCCGATGGCGTGGGCGAACCTGGACGAACTGGCGACGGTTGCCCAGCCCCCGACGTAATACCAGCCCGCGTTGATGCTGACCCTTCCCGTCATGGCCGGCGAAGGCTGCAAAGGCCGGCCATCCATGACTTTGGCGCCCACCGCGCCGCTCGTTCGCTTCACGTTGCTCCGGGCAACACCGGGAGGATGGGTCATCCTCAATGCGGTTCGGTATAAGTTTTCCACCGGAACGTCCGACCCGCCGGTGATGAAAGCCGTCCCATGTGGATCGCCGATTCCCAGTATTGCGACGCTTTCTGTTTAGGCAGCCGGTCAGCTGCGGGGTACCCCGGTCTTCCGCACCAGTTGCGACCCTTGCACCAGGGTCGTCACCGCTTGCGCCATGATCCGCTCGATTATCTCGGATGCGGATGGGATGTCCTTGATCAGATCCACGCCCTCTCCCATCCACACGACCCGCGTCGCGAAATCATCGGTCGCTGTTCCCAGATAGGTGCTTTCCTGCACCTGCCGATCGGCTGCCAAGGCCTCCTCGTGGCCGTTCCAGCGAGCGGAGAATTCGTTCCGCAGCGCCCGGCCAGGGTGCATCGCCGGCCAGGCTGCGCCGCGCACGACATCGAACACGCGTGTCTGCTCGGTCTGATCGCCGCCCGCTGCCAGCGTCACGGACTTCATAGCCTGATCCCACAGCGACTCACGCGAGGCCGTGAAGCGTGTGCCCATCAAAACTCCGGCCGCGCCCAAGGCGAGTGCGGCGGCCAGGCCACGCCCATCGGCAATACCGCCGGCAGCGACCACCGGGATTGGCGCGACCGCGTCGACCACGGCGGGAACCAGACCTATCGTGCCGCGGGTCGTTCCCGAATGGCCACCCGCGTCGCGTCCTTGCGCGATGATGACGTCGGCACCCGCGGCAGCGGCTTCCTTGGCTTGCGCGAGCGTTTGCACCTGACAGATGATCTTGCACTCGGCATCCTTGATCCGAGCGATGAACGGCGTCGGATCGCCGAACGACAGCATCACCGCCGCAGGCCGGGCCTCAAGGGCAATGTCCAATGCGGATGGCTGCTTTTCCAGCGCCCACAGGATGAAACCGACGCCGACGCGTGCGTTTCCCGCCGCGGCAAGTTCCTTGCGGACGATGTCGGCATCGGCATAGCCCGAGCCGACCATCCCGAGACCGCCGGCATTGGTGACGGCAGCGGCCAGCCGGCCGCCGGCGGCCGACCCCATTGGCGCGAGCAGGATCGGATGCTCGATGTTCAGCAGACGGGTCAGTGCGGTTTCAATCAGGCTCATGTGCGCCATCCTCGTGGGTCAGCGGCAATTGATAGCCCAGGCGGCTACATGACAAGAGCTACAGCTCCGGCCCCGGTTGGCACGGTGCAAAAGGCTTCGACCCGCATCCCTATGGCAGCAGATTCATGCGTGCGTGACGGTCCTCGATGGTGTCGAGCGCGGCCTCGATTGCCATGCGTGGAATCATGCGGAGCAGTCTGCGGCGACGCGGGCGCAGCACATGCGGCCGTGCACGATCGCCGCCCAGCTCGCGGACCAGGCCATCCACGTCGGCGAACCCATCGATCAGCCCCAGCGACAGCGCGCGCTCGCCCAGCATGAAGCTGCCGTCGAACAACGCCCCTTCCTCCGTCTTCAGCCGCTCTTTTCGGCGATCCCGTACCCAGGACTTGAAGCGCTCATGCAGGTCGTCCAGCAGGTTCTGCACGAACGCCACATCCTCGGGCTGCTCCGGCAGGAACGGATCAAGCCGCGCTTTGTGCGTGCCGGCAGTGTACAGCCGCCGCTCCACGCCCATGCGGTCGAGCAGCTCGGCGAAACCGAACCCCCCTCCGCGCACGCCGATGGAGCCCACGATGCTCATCGGGTTGGCATGGATGCGGTCGGCAGCGCAGGCGATCCAGTATCCACCGGATGCCCCGGTATCTCCGATCACCGCATGCACCTCCACCTTCGCCTTCTCCGCTCGCCGGCGAATCAGCGTGGCGATCAGATCGGACTGTACCGGCGAGCCGCCCGGACTATCGATGTGCAGGATCACCGGCCGGCCACGCGCGGTGGAGAACGCACGCTCGATCAGCGGCCCGGCGCTGCGCAGGTTCAGCAATCCCTCGCGCGGCGCGATCAGCCCATGCAGCTCGACCACATTGATGCGCGGCTTGCGCCAGAACAGCAGGCGGGCCATCAGGCGGCTGCCTTCGCCGCAGCCTGCCCGCTGAGCCAGGCGCCGCCGAGCGTGCCGGCATAGGGCGTGTTGCAAGCTTCGCCGGCGAACAGCAGGTGCCCGTCCGCCAACGGCTCGCCCAAATGCGTGCGGGCATCGGCTGATCCGGGCACGGCGTAGGCATAGGCGCCGCGGATCCACGGATCGGCGTCCCAATGCGTGACCAGCGTGGCACCGCCGGAAAACAACCGGTCAACCCGGCCGCCGAAGATAGTGCGCAGTTCGTTCAGTGCGAAGTCCACAGCGGCCTGTCCTCCTGACTCCGAAAGGTGCCAGGCTGTCGATCCCCCGATCCAGCCTCGCACGTAATCCCGCCCGTGCGGCCAGCACTGGAACGGCATCAGCGGATCGCCGCTCCGTTCGACCCGGCGGTCCACCGAGCAATGCATCGGCAGGTCGAGCCGGTCCGGTCCGGTGGCTCGCAGTGCGACTTTCATCGCCAGACCCATGGGCAAGGCATTGATGGATTCCTCCACATGCGGCGGCAGCTTCGGATCGAACGCGATGACCCCGGCCGCCAGCACGCCGGTCGAGACGGTCACGATGCAAGACCCGGCGGTGATGGAGCCGCGATCGGTCTCCACCTCGACCCGGCGGCCCCAGCGGACGCGGCGGACCGGGGTGTTCAGGCGGACATCCAGCCCGTCCCCCAGGGTGGCCACGAAGGCACCGATGCCGCCAGCCGGGACCAGATTGCTGCCGGACAGCACGTTGGCCTTCCAATCTCGCAGGCTGAACAGCTCGGCATCGACGGCGCAGATCACCGACCCTTCCCAGGCCTCGATCATCGGCGCCCATTCGTCGTCCGGGATGCTGCGCGCCACGGCGGCCAAGGACGACATCCGGCAGGCCGGGGCGAAGCAGCACATCCGCCGCCCGATCGAAACGATTCCACGCGTCGTCGTAGCGGGCCTGCTCGGCTGGCGTGAGCGGGCGTGAGCCGATGAAGCTCTGCTGGCGGCGCAGTTCGTCGGCGCGGAGCAATTGGTGGCCGGCGGACTGGGCGATCGGGACCAGCGGGTTGTGCTCGGCGGCGTGCAGCCAGATAGCGCCCATGTCGAACCACGCGCCGCCCAGTTCGGGCGGATGCACAGTCCAGGCACGGCCGCCGACGCGATCGGAGGCTTCCAGGACCAGCGCGCTGCGTCCACTCTCCCGCAATGCGGTCGCGGCGCCGAGCCCGGCTGCCCCCGCGCCGATCACCACGACATCCACATCGCCCATGAACCCCTCGTTGCTGGCCAGACAACGGCAAGTGGCGCAGCCGGAGGCGGGCGGCAAGCCTCCGCCCGCGCGGTTTGCCGCGTGAGCCGGCGCGCAATAGGCTTCACCCAGGGCTCAGCCCAGGGAGAAGCACCGATGCGGTTTATCAGCGGAATGGCATTCGCCGCGGGCCTGGCGGTGCTGGGCGGCCAATCGGCGCTGGCGGCGGTCGGCGACAGCGCCAGCCAGCCGCTGGTGATCGCGTTCAACGGCGGTGCTGTCACGCTGGACCCGATCACCCGGGCGGAGAGCACGACCACGGCCTGGCAACAGCACATCTTCGACACCGTTACGATCGAGGGCACCCACGGCGACCTGGAGCCACGCATCGCGGTGAAATGGCAGAGCGTCGATCCGGCCACCTGGCGCCTGACCTTGCGGCAGGGCGTAAAGTTCCAGGATGGCACGCCGATGACGGCGGAGGATGTGGGCGAGTCGATCCTCGACACAGGACGCAACCCGAAATCGCAGTTCCGCGAACTGGCCAATTCAGTCACCGGCTACAAGGTGGTATCACCGGATACGATCGATGTGACGTTCAGCCGGCCGGACCCGGTGTTCCCGGTGCACCTGGAGGGTATCCCGGTGATGCCGGAGGCGCTGATCAAGAAAGAAGGCAGGGAGGCGTTCGCGAATCACCCGATCGGCACCGGGCCATACAAGTTCGTTGGCTGGCTTGCCGACGACCATCTGGATCTGGCGGCGTGGGATGGGTTCTGGGGCGACAAGCCGGCGTTCAGCTACGTGCATCTGGAAAGCATCCCGAACGGGGCAACGCGGCTGGCATCTCTGCTGTCCGGACAGGTCCAGGTGGCCGAGAAGATCGACCCCGCGGACTTCCAGCGAGTGAAGAACAGCGGCAAGGCGTATGTCTCGCTGACGCCGGGTCAGCGCACAATGTATCTGGCCATGGATTACTGGCGCGAGACGGGATCGCCCGGCATGCCGGCGGGGCAGAAAAATCCGTTCATGGACCCGCGTGTGCGTGAAGCGGTATGGATGGCCGTGAACGTACCGGCAATCAAGAACAAGATTTTCGACGGTGCGGCCGAGATCGCGGCGCAGTTTACGGCGCACGGCGTGGAAGGATTCGATCCGTCACTGAAGGCGCCCGCGTACAGCGTGGCGGGGGCGAAGAAGCTGCTGGCGGAGGCCGGTTATCCAGACGGATTTTCAGTGCGGCTGGATGGCCCGAACGACCGCTATCTGGAAGACAGCCTGGTGGAACAGGCGATCGGCGGTTTGCTGTCGCAGGCGGGCATCAAGGTGTCGGTGAATTCTGTGCCCAAGGCGATCTTCTTCCCGCAGGTGGATAAGGGCGATTTCACCATGTATTTCGCCGGGTGGGGGAGCAACAGCGCGATAACGACATGGGGCGCGGTGTATCACTGCCGCGATGACAAGGCCGGTTTCGGCGTGGTCAATCGCGAGCATTTCTGCGACCCGGAAGCCGACGCGCAGATGCAGCAGGCGGGCAGCAATTTCGACTCGGATACGCGGGCAAAACAGATCGCCGCAGCATATCATGACGCCGATCATGTCAAATTCGCCTATCTGCCGCTGTATTATGAAGACGTGATTGCCGGGGTCGCGAACTCGATCGACTACACCTCGCGCGAGGACGAGCAGATATTTGCCTGGCAGATGAAACGAAAATAGCGCGGTGGCGCGCTTCATTGGCAAGCGTATCCTGCAAGCGGTGTTCACGGTCTGGGTGGTGGTGACGCTGGTCTTCGTGCTGATCCACATCAGCGGCAACCCGATCGCCGTGCTGGCGCCGGAGACAATGAGTGTCGCCGATCGCGCGCAGCTTGCCGCCAACCTGGGACTGGATCGGCCGTTCCTGGTGCAGTACGCGCGCTATCTGGCGGGCGTGCTGCACGGCGACCTCGGCCTCTCCTACTACAGCGGCCAGCCGGCGATGCATCTGATTCTGGAACGCGTGCCGGTGACCGCGGAGCTGGTTGTGCTGGCGATCGCCATCGCGACTGTTTTCGGGCTGCCGTTCGGGATCTTCTCGGCGATCTGGCCCGGAGGGGTCACCGACCGGGTGCTGCGCAGCGTATCGGTGCTGGGTTCCTCGGTGCCGACGTTCTTTCTCGGCATCTTACTGATCTTCGCCTTCAGCGTGGAACTGAACGTGCTGCCGGCCTCCGGGGCGGGCAGTCTGGATCATTTCGTCATGCCGGCGTTCACGCTGGCGTTCTTCCGCATCGCGTTGTTCACGCGATTGACGCGCACGAGCCTGCTGGAAACGCTGTCGCTGAACTATGTGCGCACGGCGCGGGCGAAAGGCTTGTCGGAGCCGGTGGTGGTCATCAAGCACGCGCTGCGCACGGCGATGCTGCCGCTGGTCACCGTGTTCGGTCTGCAGTTCGGGCAGTTGTTTGCCGGCGCGGTGATCACCGAGACGATCTTCGCCCTGCCGGGGATGAACCGGCTGGCACTGGAATCGCTTTACCGGCTCGATTACCCAGTCGTGCTGTCGTACGTCATCGTGGTGGCGGCGATGTTCGCCGCCATCAATCTGGCAATCGATCTGCTGTACGGCGTTCTGGACCCGACGGGTGGCGCGTGCGGGTTAGGTGGCGGGAACTGCCGTGGGCCTCGCTGCTGATTCTGGCGGCTCTGATCGCAGCCGCGGTGCTCGCGCCGTGGATCGCGCCCCACGACCCGGAAGAGCAGAGTTTGCTGTCGCGGCTCGACCCGCCCGCCTGGGTGCAGGGCGGCGACTGGAGTTATCCGCTGGGCAGCGATGGGCTGGGACGGGACGTGCTGTCCAACATTCTGTTCGGGTTGCGGATCAGCCTGTTGACCGGCTTCGTCGCGGTGGCGATCAGCGTCGCGATTGGCGCAGTGGCCGGACTGGTGGCGGGATACCGTCGCGGCTGGTTCGACACGGTGGCAATGCGGCTGGTGGATATCCAGCTCGCGCTGCCGGCGGTGCTGATCGCGCTGGCGGTGCTGGCGATCACCGGGCGTGGGCTGTGGAAAGTCATTGCGGTGATCGGCGTGGTGGGTTGGGCGCAATATGCGCGGCTGGTGCGGGCGAGCGTGCTGGCGGAGCGGCAGCAGGACTATGTGATTGCGGCGATGCTGGCGGGGGCGTCGGGGACGCGGATCGTGTTCCGGCACCTGCTGCCGAATGTGCTGGGGCCGCTGCTGGTGCAGATCTCGGTCGATATCCCGCGGGCGGTGGAGCTGGAGGCGTCGCTGTCGTTCCTGGGACTGGGGGTGGCGGTGACCACGCCCTCATTGGGACTGCGGGTGAGCCAGGGATATCAGTATTTGTTCAGCGGAGCCTGGTGGCCTTCGGTGCTGCCGGGAATTGCGCTGGTCGTGCTGGTGCTGGCGGAGAACCTGATCGGGGACTGGGTGCGCGACGCATTGGACCCACGGACGCGTCGCGTGCGACGGATTGCAGGGACTGCCGTGCCGCAGCGGCCGGGCGGATGAGGAATCGCTGACCGTCTGCCGGGCTGTTGTGAAGGGCCGAGGAAGCAGGGCAGGGCCACATCGCGGCCTAACGGCGCGGCAAAAACCCCACCAGCCGCTCCGTCTCCGCCACGATCGGGTTGGCTATCGCCGCCGCCCGCTCCGCCCCGTCCCATAGCACCGCGTCGATCTGCGTCGGGTCGGCCAGCAGCCGCTCGGTTTCCCGCGCGATCGGCGCCAGGGTGTCCACCATCAGCGCCGACAGCGCTTCCTTGAATACACCGAACCCTTTGCCGCCATGCTCGCGCAGCACCGCGGCCTGATCGATCCCCGCCAGCGCCGCGTAAATGCCGACCAGGTTCCGCGCCTCAGGCCGCCGCTCCAAACCCTGCATTTCGCTCGGCAGCGGCTCGGGATCGGTTTTCGCTCGCCGTATTTTCAGCGCGATCGTGTCAGCATCATCGTTCAGATTGATCCGGCTCTGGTCCGACGGATCGGTCTTCGACATCTTCTTGGTGCCGTCGCGCAGGCTCATTACCCGCGCGGCCGGCCCCAGGATCAGCGGCTGAATCGCCGGAAAGAAGTCCACGTCATAGTCGTGATTGAATTTCTGCACGACATCGTTGGCAAGCTCCAGGTGCTGGCGCTGATCGTCCCCCACCGGCACATGCGTCGCGTGATACGCCAGGATATCCGCCGTCATCAGCACCGGATAGGCGTACAGCCCGACCGAGGCATTCTCCCGGTCCTTCCCGGCCTTCTCCTTGAACTGCGTCATCCGGTTCAGCCAACCCATCCGCGCGACGCAATTCAGGATCCAGGCGAGCTGCGCGTGTGCACGCACGTGCGATTGCACGAACATGACATGACGACGCGGATCGATGCCGCATGCCAACAGCACCGCCGCCATCTCTCGCGTCTGGCGCATGAGTGCCGCCGGCTCCTGCCACTGCGTGATCGCATGCAGATCGACAATGCACCACAGGCATTCATACTCCGACTGCAGCGCCACCCAGTTGCGGATCGCACCGAGATAGTTGCCTAGAGTCGGAATGCCCGAAGGCTGTATGCCGGAAAATATACGTGACATGCGGTCGAGGTCTCAATTTGGCGGCGAGGGCGGAGTGATGGCCGATCCCCCCATCGCGCGCAAGCGGCGGCGACGCAGCATCTGCCGCGCCTGCCGCACGTCATAGGCACCCAGTGCCTGCAATGCGGCCCCGTATACCAGCGCCCCGGCACCGATCAACACCGCCAGGGCCAGCAGCCGGGCCACACCGCCCATCGGCACACGGAACAGCACGTGCTGCAACGCCGCCACCACCGCGCACATGCCGATCGCGGCGGCCAGCATCCGAAGTACCCGGTGCCGAACCCCGGCATCCAGCCGCATCTGGCCGCGGCGAAGCAGCGCCACTCCCAGGCACGCCACGTTGAACATTGCCGCCAGGCTGGTCGCCAGCGCCGGTCCCATCGATTGCAATGGCCGCATGAAGGCGAGGTTCAACGCCAAATTCAGCGCCACGGCGGCCAGCCCGATCTTCACCGGGGTGGAGGTATCGCCGCGGGCAAAGAACCCCGGCGCCAGCACCTTCACCAGCACGAACGCCGGCAGTCCCACCGCGTACGCCGCCAACGCCCGCGCCGCCAGCCGGGCGCTTTCGGCGCTGAACGCACCATGTCCGAACAGCACCCAGATTATCGGCCACGCGCTGACGATCAGGGCCAGCGCGGCCGGCAATGTCAGCAGCAGCGCATACTCGATTGCCCGGTTCTGCGTATTCAGCGCCGCGGTGCCCTCGCCGGCCCGCACCTGCCGGGACAGCAGCGGCAGCATCGCCGTGCCAACCGCGGTGCCGATCACCCCCAACGGAAGCTGCTGCACGCGATCCGCGTAATACAGGACCGAAACCGTTCCCGCCGGCAGCAGGCTGGCGATGATCACATCAACCGCCAGATTGAGCTGGGTCACTCCGGCGCCCACCAGCCCCGGCGCCATGCGCCGCAGCAGCATCCGCATCCGCGGTGTCATGCGCGGCCAGGGCACCCGCATCGCCATCCCGGCGCGTCGAACCGCCACCAGCAGCACGGCAAGTTGCGCCACGCCGGAGGCCGTGACGCCCCAGGCCAGCGCGTGTCCCACCGTTGGAACATATGGCGTGAGCCAGATCATGAAGGCGATCGAGATCATGTTGAACAGCACGTACGACGCCGAGGCCGCGGTGAACCGGTCGAGCCCGTTCAGCACGCCCGAAACGAGCGCCGCCAGGCAGATCAGGATCAAATAGGGGAAGGTGATCCGCGACAACGCGACCGCCAGCGCGAACTTGGCCGGGATCGCCGCGAAGCCAGGGGCCAGCACCAGCATCATCTGCGGCATGAACACCTCTCCGACGATGGTCAGCAGACCAAGCCAGAAGGTCATCACCGCAAACGCTTCTTCCGCGAACTGATGCGCCGCCGGCCGGCCCTCCGCGGCCAGCAGGCCGGCGAAGGCCGGCACGAATGCCGCATTGAACGCACCCTCGCCGAACAGGCGGCGGAACAGGTTGGGCAGTTTAAGCGCGACGAAGAACGCGTCCGCGACTGGGCCCGCGCCGAGCATTGCCGCAATGAGCATGTCGCGGGCGAAGCCGAGGATGCGGCTCAGCATGGTCCAGCCGCCGACGGTGACGATGCCGCGCAGCATGGGTCAGCGAACCAGCCGCACGGTCACCCCGATCAAGGGTCCGACCTCGCGCCAGATGCGGTCGGCAGTCAGGACGGGGCGGTTCTCCCGCTCGCCCAGTGCAAGGCAGAAACAGTCCGCCAGCGACAATCCGAACCGTTTCGTATGAGGCTGCAACCGGGCGGCTGACAGTGCCAGCGAGAGATCCGCAGGATGGATCGTCACCGGCAGTCGCTCGATGAGAGCCACGACCTCACCGAACGGCATTCCGCCACGCACCAGCTTGTGGGCCGTTTCTGCGAGGTTCACGGTGCATGCGCCGGCGCCAGCGGCAATTGCGTCGGCAACGAGATTGCTGCCAGGTTCGCCATTCAGGAATGCCAACAAGGCCGAAGCATCAAGTATCATTGTTCCATTCGTCGCGTGCCACCTCCTCCCGCCGCTCGGCAATCAATTCGTCTGCCAGATTCTTCCCCGGTGGAATGTACTGGCGGACCTTGGCCTGCAACGCGGCGAGCACGTCGCGGACCGGTCGCAGATGCAGCACGCCGTCTTCGATGTCTGCGATGAGTAAACCTCCCGACTCCAGTCCGAGCAGCTTTCTATGCCGTGCCGGAATGCTCATCCTGCCATTTTCCGCGACCCGGACGAGAATCTGTTCATGTCCCATGAGGCAATCTACCACGACGACAAAGATGACGCAGTCCCATCTATGGCATATGACTAGATGTCGGGCAATTCGGCCGTTTTGTCATCACTCGTCCCGCCGCGGACGCGCGAGCAGTGCAACAACGGCCTGATCGAGCGCGATCCGTCCGGCAAGCAGGGCTGCGACAGACTGACAGATCGGCAATTCGAGCTGCCCCGCCCGAGCTGCCAGCGCGGCGGCAGTGGCAACGCCCTCGGTGACCGTGCTCCGACTCGCAAGAATCGCGGATAGCGCGTCCCCACGGCCAAGCGCCAGGCCGAGGCTGTAATTACGGCTGGCCGGGCTGGTGCAGGTCAGCAGCAGGTCACCCAGGCCGGACAGGCCCATGACCGTCTCCACCTGGCCCCCGAGCGCAATGGCCAGCCGCGACAGCTCCGCCAGTCCGCGGGTGATCAGGGCCGCCCGCGCGTTTTCACCCAGCCCTGCCCCGATCACGGCACCCGCGGCGATTGCGATGACGTTCTTGGCGGCGCCACCCACCTGCGCCCCGATGGGATCGCTGTTGCCGTAGACGCGAAATCCTGGCGTCCCCAGCAGCCGGGCGACCTGCGCGCGCAACCCTGCATCCGCGGCAGCCACCACTGTTGCAGCGGGCTGGCCGGCGGCGATTTCGGCGGCAAAGTTCGGTCCGGTCAGGATGCCGGCCGCTCGACCCGGATGCAGTTCCGCGAGAATTTCCAGCGGCAGACGCAGCGTGCCGGCTTCGACGCCCTTGGCGCAACAGATCAACGGCGCAACCCCGCCCACTCGCGCGGCTACGGCCCGCAGATACTGGACCGGCACCGCCAACACGAACAGATCAGCGACGGAGGGCAATTCCGCCGTCACGGCCACCCCGTCCGGTAGTTTCATCCCGGCAAGCCGGGGAGTTTCCCGATGCATCGCCATCGCCGCCGCGCGGTCCGTGTCACGCACCCAGAGCGTGACGTCGGCTCCGGCTCGCGCCGCCTGGATCGCCAGCGCAGTCCCCCATGCGCCCGCGCCGATGACCGCCACGCTACTCATCGGCCAGCCGCGTCAGCGCCGTCCCGGCGCCCAGCTCACCGTCGCCGAGGCGCGCCATCAGAGCCATCAGAATGGGCGTCAGCTCATCCTCGAACCGATAGGGCGGATTGATCACCAGCATACCGCATCCGTTCAGCCTCGCCGGATCGAGCGGCTCGCGCAGCCAAAGCTCAGCCGCGACGATGTCGCGGATGCCGCTGTGTTTCATAGTGTTATGGAACGCACGGACGGGCGCCCGATGTTTAATCGGGTACCAGGCTGCGAATATGCCCGCGCCGAATCGTCTGTGCCCGGTTCGCAATCCGGCCGCCAACTGGGAAAATTCATCGATCTCCTCGTACGGTGGATCCATCAGCACCAGTCCGCGCCGCTGTAAGGGCGGCAGCAACCCCCCGAGCGCCTCCCACCCATCCCGGCGATGCACGGCCACCCGAGGATCGTCCCGGAACATTCGCCGCAGGGCGGCATGATCCTCGGGGTGCAGCTCGCAGCAAGCCAACCGGTCATCCGGGCGCAGCAGCGCGGCAGCAAGCGACGGTGAGCCCGGATAGGGTCCCAGCCGCCGCACCAGCGCGACGTAATCCATCAGCGGCCCGGGCGGATGGTCCAGCAGACGCGCGATCCCGCGCTGCCATTCGCCGGTTCGCGCGGCCGGTCCCGACGTCAGCTCCGTGTGCCCAGCCCCGGCATGCGTATCGAGCACGAAAAACCCGGCCGGCTTCTGGCGCAGCGCGTGCAGCAGCCAGACCAGCAGCGCATGCTTGAAACAATCCGCGAAATTCCCAGCATGAAAAGCGTGTCGATAATTCATGCATGCACGCGTTCTGGGGGAGGGGACGCAAGCTTCGCCATTGCGCCAGATGGTTAACATGAAGCTGCGCTGGTGGGAGAGATGGAAGTTGCTGTTGTGCGGCCCTGGTTTCGCGGTCCCGGCATCCGGAGGGGTGATGACCGTCATCGAAGCTTCACAAATCTGCAATCATCCCGCCACCGGCCGGTCGTAGAACGCGGCCCGCTGTTCTCCCTGACGGGAGAGGCCAAAGGGGGATTGGATGAAGCTGAAAGCTACTGCACTGGCCATTATCCTGGCTGCACCGTGGGGCGCTGTGCATGCCCAGACGCAAATCACCGGGGCCGGGTCCACATTCGCGGCGCCGCTCTATGCCAAATGGGGCGAAGCTGCAGCCTCGACGACCGGGGTAACCCTGAATTACCAGGCGATCGGCTCGGGTGCCGGCATCAACCAGATCAACAACCGGACAGTCGATTTCGGCGCCTCCGATATGCCGGTCTCGGGTGATCAGCTCGGCGCTCATAATCTGATGCAGTTTCCCTCGGCGATCGGTGGAGTGGACATCATCGTCAATCTCCCGGGCATACAGGCGAATCAGCTCAAGCTGACCGGGGAACTCCTGGCCGATATCTATTTGGGCAAGATCACAAAGTGGAACGATCCCCGGCTGGCCGAAGTGAACGACGGGCTCAAGCTGCCGAACCTGGCGATCGCGCCGGTGTATCGCGCCGACGGTTCGGGAACTACGTTCGTGTTCACTGATTATCTGTCGATGCTCAGCCCGGACTGGAAGGGTCAGGTCGGCGCATCCACCAGCGTGAAATGGCCGGCCGGATCGGGTGCCAAGGGCAGCGACGGGGTTGCCGGCACGGTGCGCAACATACGCGGTGGCATCGGCTACGACGAAAGTGCTTACGCGGCGCAGAACCATCTCACCACCGCATTGCTGCGTAACAAGGCGGGCCAGTTCGTTGCGCCCACTCCCGCCGCGTTTGCCGCGGCGGCGGGATCAGCCGACTGGAGCAAGGTGCAGAATTTCGCGATCGACCTAAACAATCAGCCGGGTGCCGCGTCGTGGCCGATCGAATCGGCGACCTTCGTGCTGGTGCCCAGGGACGCGAAGAATCCGGCTCAGACCGCCGCGGTGCTCAAGTTCTTTGGCTGGGGGTTTGCCAATGGAAACGAGATCGCGACACAGCTTCTGTATATACCGCTGCCGGATGCGGTGAAGGCCGACATCCGCGCCGCCTGGGCGTCGCAGGTGAAGACGGCGGCGCGCTGACCGGCATGCAGCAAGCGATCGCCATCGGCGCCCCGCCACGAGTTCGAAGCCGTACGCGGGGCGACGTGGGCGATGCAGTGTTCGCCGCTGCCGCGCGCGCATCCGGCGGGCTCGTGCTGGTGCTGCTGGGCGGCATAATCGTATCGTTGTTCATCGGCGGATTGCCGGCGTTTCGCCGGTTCGGCGTCGGCTTCATCACCAGCACCGACTGGGATCCGGTCAAGCAGATATTCGGTGCCGGCGTGTCGATCTATGGCACGCTGGTCACCTCCGTGCTGGCGCTGATCCTGGCGATACCGCTGGCCTTCGGCATCGCCTTCTACCTGACCGAGCTGGCGCCGGCATGGTTGCGCCGGCCAGTGGGAACGGCGGTCGAGTTGCTGGCGGCGATTCCCTCCATCATCTACGGCATGTGGGGGTTTCTTTGTCATCGTGCCGCTGATGGGTCAGATCATCGAGCCATGGGTGATCGATACGTTCGGCGACATTCCGGTGCTGGGCGTGCTGTTCCAGGGGCCGCCGTTCGGGACCGGGATTTTCACCGCGGCGCTGATCCTGTCGATAATGGTGATTCCGTTCATTGCCGCCACGATGCGTGACGTGTTCGAGACCGTGCCGCCGGTCTACAAGGAGTCGGCTTATGGACTCGGCTGCACGACCTGGGAAGTGATGCGCTCCATCGTGCTGCCCTATACGCGTGTCTCGGTGATGGGCGGCGTGATGCTGGGACTAGGGCGCGCGCTCGGTGAAACCATGGCAGTCACTTTCGTCATCGGCAACACTGACCGGATCAGCAGCAGCCTGTTCGGTCCGGGCAACACCATCGCCTCGATCGTGGCGCTGGAGTTTCCGGAGAGTCCCGCCGGCAGCCTGAAACTCGCCTCGCTGCTGGCGCTTGGTTTCATCCTGTTCGTAATTTCGTTCATTGTGCTGGCGATCTCTCGGCTGCTGCTGCGGACGAGCCTGAGGCCATGAGCGCGAGCACGGCTGGTTCAATCGCGCGTGGCCCGCGACGCGATGAGGGAATCGCCCGTCGGCTCGCCCGGCGGCGCAAGCGGCGCAACCTCATCGTGGCGGGATTGTGCATCGCTGCAACCGTGCTTGGGCTGGTGTTGCTGGCGTCGATCCTGATCACGCTGGTCTGGCTGGGAGGGGGCGGGTTGTCGGCCACGGTGTTCACGAGCGTGACACGGCCGCCAGGATCGCATGGTGGTCTGCTCAACGCGATCATCGGCACGTTGATCCAGACCGTCATCGGTACCGTGATCGGTACGCCCATCGGCATGATGGTGGGCACTTATCTGGCCGAATACGGCGGCAATTCGGTATTCGCCGGGGTGGTCCGCTATGTTTCGGATGTCCTGCTGTCGGCGCCGTCGATCCTGATCGGCCTGTTCATTTATCAGTTGATCGTCAGTCCGATGGGTGGTTTCTCCGGCATTGCCGGGAGCCTCGCGCTGGCGGTGATCGTCATCCCGATCGTGGTGCGCACCACCGAGGACATGCTGCGGCTGATCCCGACTTCGTTGCGGGAGGCGGCGGTGGGACTCGGGGCGCCGAAATGGAAGGTGATCACCTTCGTCTGCTATCGCGCGGCGCGCGACGGGATCGTCACCGGGATATTGCTGGCAGTGGCGCGGATCGCCGGAGAAACGGCGCCGCTGCTGTTCACCAGTCTGGGCAACCTGAACTGGTCGCTGAGCCTGGCGCGACCGATGGCCAGCCTGCCGGTGACCATCTACCAATATGCCGGTTCGGCATTTTCCGACTGGGTCCAGCTTGCCTGGACTGGTGCTTTGCTGATCACGGTGGGTGTGTTGGCTACCAACATCATCGCGCGCTCGGCATTGCGCGGTCGCGGCTAGGGAGCGGCAATGAGCACCACGGCGGATAAGACAGCGGCGGATAAGACATCGGGCCACGCCGCAAGCCTCCTCGGCATCGCCACCCAGGCTGAAAGCCGGCTGAACGAGACGCGCATCAGCGTACGCAACCTCGATTTCTTCTACGGCGCCAACCGCGCGCTGAAATCAATCACGCTCGACATTCCGGACCGCCAGGTCACCGGCCTGATCGGCCCGTCGGGCTGCGGCAAGTCCACGCTGCTGCGCGTGCTGAACCGCATGTACGACCTCTATCCCGGCCAGCACGCCACCGGCGACGTCCTGATGGACGGCCTGAACATCATCGCGCCCGACGTGGATGTGAACGACCTGCGCTCCCGCATCGGCATGGTGTTTCAGAAGCCGACGCCGTTTCCGATGTCGATTGCCGAGAATATCGGCTTCGGCGTCCGCCTGCACGAACGCCTCCCGCGCGCGGCGATGAACGAACGGGTGGAATGGTCGCTGACCCGCGCGGCACTGTGGAACGAGGTGAAGGACCGGCTGAACAGCTCGGCGCTCGGGCTTTCCGGCGGACAGCAGCAGCGTTTGTGCATCGCGCGGACGATTGCGGTGCGCCCTGAGGTGATCCTGCTGGACGAACCGACCAGTGCGCTGGACCCGATCAGCACGCTGCGTGTCGAGGAGCTGATCGATGACCTGAAGCAAGACTTCACCATCGTGCTGGTGACGCACAATATGCAGCAGGCGGCGCGCTGCGCTGACCAGGTGGCGTTCTTTTATCTGGGCGAGCTGGTGGAGATTTCGACCGCGGCGCAGATGTTCACTGCACCGCGTGAGCGCCGCACGCAGGATTACCTGACCGGCCGGTTCGGCTGACGTGACGGGAGATTCCATGGCAGACGCGTCGCAGCACTTTGTCCGCAGCTTCGATCAGGAACTGAAACACCTGCGCGACATGATGACCGACATGGGCGGCAGGGTCGAAAACCAGATGGCGCTCGCGGTCGCCGCGGTGATCGACCGCGACCCGGACGCGGCGACAAAGGCGGTCGAGTCCGATCCCGCGGTCGATGCGCTCGAGCGTGAGGTCGAGCAATTTGTGATCCGCATGCTGGCTCTGCGCCAACCCGTAGCCGGTGACCTGCGTCAGGTCGTGGCGGCGCTGAAGATGACGGGTGACCTGGAACGCATCGGCGATTATGCCGCGAACATCGCCAAGCGCAGCATCGTCCTCGCGCAGTTCGCCCTGCCGTACAGCCTGGCCGGTCTGGCACACATGGCGCGGCTGGTGCAGGAGAACCTGAAACTGACGGTCGATGCGGTCGGCGAGAGCGACGCGGACAAGGCGATGCAGGTCTGGAAATCGGACCTGATGATCGATGATCTGTACACGGTGATTTTCCGCGAGCTGATCACCTACATGATGGAAGACCCCCGCAACATCACGCCATGCACGCACCTGCTGTTCATTGCCAAGAATCTGGAGCGTATCGGCGACCATGCGACCAATATCGCGGAGACCATCTATTACGCTGTGCGAGGCGACTCATTGCCGGACCAGCGCCCGAAGGGTGATTCCTCTGCCTACGCCATCGTGCGTCCGCGCGAATAGGAACCCGGCATGCTGAAACCCCTGGTCCTGGTGGTGGAGGACGAAGCCGCGCTGGCAACGATGCTCCGCTACAATCTGGAAAAGCAAGGCTTCCGCGTGGAGGAAGCGGCGGACGGGCCCGAGGCGCTGAACCGGATCGCGGAGGCCGCGCCCGATCTGGTATTGCTCGACTGGATGTTGCCGGCCATGTCGGGGCTGGAAGTATGCCGCCAGATCCGCCGGCGTCCGGGAACACGCGAGCTGCCGGTCATCATGGTGACGGCGCGCACCGAGGACCAGGATGCGGTGCGCGGGTTGAACACCGGCGCCGATGACTACATCACCAAGCCGTTCAGCATGGAAGCACTGCTCGCACGCATCCGCGCGCTGCTTCGCCGCGCGAGTCCGGTACCGGCGAAGGGGCAGCTTGCCTTCCACGACATCACGCTGGACCTGGTGATGCATCGTGTCAGCCGCAACGGCCGGCCGGTGCATCTTGGCCCAACCGAGTTCCGCTTGCTCGAATTCCTGCTGCAGCATCCGCGCCGCGTGTTTTCCCGCCAGGAGCTGCTGGACGCGGTCTGGGGCAGTGACATCCATGTGGAGCCGCGCACGGTCGACGTGCATATCCGGCGTCTGCGCAAGGCGATCAACGTCAGGGACGAGGTCGATATCGTCCGCACCGTCCGCTCGGCGGGATACGCGCTGGACACGGAGCCGTTGTGAACGCGCCAGCATAGGACAGGCTGGAGGTTCCGGCCCGTCGGGCGTATCATCCGCACATGGTTGCGCTGCGCAAACCGCGTCTCGCGCGGATGACGGTGGATGAGTTCCTGGCCTGGGACAGCGGCGACAATTCGGGTCGGCTGTGGCAGCTTCGCGACGGGGTGCCGGAAGCGATGGCCCCCACGACAGAGGCGCATGGGGCCATCCAGGGCGAGCTTGGCCGGCTGATCGGTAACCATCTGCTTCAGGCCAGACCGCAATGCCGGGTGATCGTTGATGCCGGGGTGGTGCCGCGGATGCGGTCGGCGGAGAACGCCCGCATCCCTGATCTTGCTGTCACCTGTGCGCCCCCTGGCCGCGAGCGGCTGATGAGCGATCCGGTCCTGCTGGTGGAAATCCTTTCGCCGTCCAATGCCGAGCAGACCTGGGCGAATGTCTGGGCCTACGCAACGATCCCGACCGTGACCGAAATCCTTGTCATCTCCAGCACCGAAATTCGCGCGGAACTCCTGCGTCGCGGGCCGGATGGGAACTGGCCGGCGTCGCCGGATGTGATCGGCGGTGGGGATATGATCCACCTCCAGACCATCGGCTTCGAGCAGCCGCTGGCTTCCGCGTACCGCACCACGGCGCTGGCCTGAGCCGGGAGAGTTTGGGGCAGAATGTCGGGGGCATGGTTCATTCTGCTCGGTTATGCATTCGGCTCGGTTCCGTTTGGTCTACTGCTGACCCGGCTTGCCGGGCTGGGCGATATTCGCGGCATTGGCTCGGGAAATATCGGTGCCACCAATGTCCTGCGGACCGGCCGGAAGGGGCTCGCCGCGGCGACGCTGCTGCTGGACGGGGCGAAAGGCGCAATACCGTTGCTGCTGGCGAACTGGCTGGCCGGCTCGCCGGCCGGGTTGTGGGCGGGGGGTGGGGCCGTGCTCGGGCACCTGTTTCCAGTCTGGCTCGGGTTCCGTGGCGGGAAGGGCGTGGCGACGGGGCTGGGAGTGCTGCTGGCCGCCGACTGGCGGGTGGGTGCGATTGCCTGCGCGGTCTGGCTCGCCATGGCCGGCGGTGCCCGGCGATCCTCGGCGGCGTCGCTGGCCAGCTTCGCCGCGGCGCCGTTGGCCGCCTGGGCGCTGGGGGATGCCGGGCTCGTTAAGCTGTCCTTGGTGATTGCCGTGCTGATCTACGCTCGCCACCACGCCAACATCCGGCGCCTGCTCGCCGGTACGGAACCGCGGATCGGTCAGCAGGCCTGAGTTCGGTTCGGAAGGGTATTATGCGCCGGCACCAGTGGCCGCGAGACCCGGAGCTACGGGATCATCTGCGCCTGTCGCGCACCGAGGGCGTGGGACCGGTTGCCTATCGACGGCTGCTGGCCCGCTACGATGGTCCGGCTGAAGCGATCCGGGCGTTACCGGAACTGGCCCGGGCCGGTGGGCGCGCCGCCGCACCTGCCGTACCGACCGAGAGCGAAGCGGAAGCGGAGCTGGATCGGCTGGCGAAAATCGGTGCACGGCTGCTGGTGATCGGGCAGCCCGGCTATCCGCCCCTGCTGGCGCTGCTGGACGACGCGCCGCCGGTCCTGGCGGTGCTCGGGGACGTGACAGCGCTGGCGCGGCGCGGCATTGCGGTGGTCGGCGGACGCAACGCCTCGGCAAACGGCCAGCGCGTGGCCGCGGCCCTGGCGGAGGAAGCGGCGGCCGCCGGGCTGGCGGTGATCTCCGGCATGGCGCGTGGGATCGACGCCGCGGCCCATGAGGGCGCATTGCGGGCCGGCCGCACGGTGGCAGCGGTGGCGGGCGGCCTCGATATGCCCTACCCGCCGGAGCATGCCGATCTCCAGCGCCGGATCATCGAGCAGGGCGCCGTGGTGGCTGAGGCACCGCTGGGCACCGCGCCGCAGGCGCGGCACTTCCCCCGACGAAACCGGATCATTGCCGGGCTGGCGCTTGGGGTGGTGGTGATCGAGGCGGCGCTGCGCTCCGGCAGCCTGATCACCGCCCGGCTGGCGCAGGAAGCCGGGCGGGAGCTGTTCGCGGTGCCCGGCTCGCCGCTCGATCCTCGCGCCCGAGGCTCCAACGACCTGATCCGCCAGGGCGCGCACCTGACCGAGACGGCCGCCGACGTGCTGGCGAACCTGCCGGACCATCCGTTCCGGCGAGGCTTGCAGCGGGACCCGATGTTCGCCCGGGAGGAGCCGGCGGAGATCGAACCGGACGAACCGGTCCAGGACGCTTCCGTGCCGCCGGGGGAACTGGTCGCGGCGCGCCGGACCGTCGTCGATTTGCTGGCGCCGTCGCCCACGGCGGTTGACGATCTGGTACGGCGCTGCCAGTTGTCACCGGCTGCCGTGATGGCCGCACTGCTGGAGCTTGAACTTGCCGGACGGATCGAAACCCTGCCGGGACACCGCGTTGCGTTGCTGGCATAAATCCGCCGAGCCGATAATTTAGGACACAATGCCGGACGTCGTCGTCGTCGAATCCCCCGCCAAGGCGAAAACCATCAATCGCTATCTCGGTGACCGGTTCACCGTGCTGGCGAGCTTCGGGCACGTGCGCGACCTGCCGCCCAAGGATGGCTCAGTGCGGCCGGAGCAGGACTTCGCCATGGACTGGGAGTCGGACGCGCGCGGCGAACGCCAGGTCGGCGCCATCGCCAAGGCGCTGAAGGGCGCCCGGACCTTATATCTCGCCACCGACCCGGACCGCGAGGGGGAGGCGATCTCGTGGCATGTGCGCAACATGCTGGACGAGAAGCACGCGCTGAAGGGCGTCGATGTCCGGCGGATTACCTTCAACGAGATCACCCGCAGCGCCATACGCGCTGCCATCGCCGCCCCGCGCGACCTCGACCAGCCGCTGATCGAGGCCTACCTCGCCCGCCGGGCATTGGACTACCTGGTGGGCTTCACGCTGTCCCCCGTGCTGTGGCGCAAGCTGCCGGGCAGCCGCAGCGCCGGGCGGGTGCAGTCGGTCGCGCTGCGCCTGATCTGCGAGCGCGAAGCCGAGATCGAGGTCTTCCGCCCGCGCGAGGTACCTGGACCGTGGAGGTCGAGTTCACCACCCCGGGGGGTGCGACGTTCACCGCGCGGCTGACCTGGCTGGATGGGAAGAAGCTCGACCAGTTCGATCTGCCGAACGAGGCGGCTGCGCTGCGGGCGACGCAGCGGCTGGAGGCCGGGCAGTTCCACGTCGAATCCGTGGAGCGCAAGCGGGTCCGGCGCAACCCACCGCCACCCTTCACCACCTCCACCTTGCAGCAGGAGGCATCGCGCAAGCTGGGGTTCGGCGCCCAGCAGACCATGCGGCTGGCGCAGCAGCTCTATGAGGGCATCGACCTGGAGGGCGAGAGCGTCGGCCTGATCACCTATATGCGGACCGATGGCGTGCAGATGGCGCGCGAGGCGGTGTTCGCCATCCGCGACCATGTGAAGGCAGTCAACGGGCCGGATTATCTGCCGGCCGCGCCGCGCGAGTACACCAGCAAGGCGAAGAACGCGCAGGAGGCGCACGAGGCGATCCGCCCCACCGACGTGGACCGCACGCCGGACAGCGTGGCGCGATTCCTGAACCCCGATCAGCGGCGGCTCTATGAGCTGGTGTGGAAGCGGGCCGTGGCGTCGCAGATGCAGTCGGCCGAGCTGGACCAGGTGACCGTGGATGTGACCGACGGGAAGGGGCAGCGGCTGCGCGCCACCGGTTCGATCGTGGCGTTCGACGGGTTCCTGAAGCTGTACCGCGAAGATCAGGACGACATCGCGGAAGAAGAAGAGGGCCGCATGCTGCCGCCGATGGTGGCACGCGATCCGCTGGATCGCGGGCCGGTGAACCCGCTGCAGCACTTCACCCAGCCGCCGCCCCGCTATTCCGAGGCGAGCCTGGTCAAGAAGATGGAAGAGCTGGGGATCGGCCGGCCGTCGACCTACGCCTCCATCCTGTCGGTGCTGCAAGACCGCAAGTATGTGCGGCTGGAGAAGCGGCGCTTCATCCCGGAAGATCGCGGCCGCCTGGTGACCGCGTTTCTGGTCAGCTTCTTCGAACACTATGTGGAGACCGGCTTCACCGCGCAGATGGAGGAGAAGCTCGACGATATCGCCGGGGGGCAAGCGAGCTGGCGGGCGGTGATGCACGCCTTCTGGGATGAGTTCTCCAAGGCTGTCGAGCAGACCAGGGATCTGAAGATCAGCGACGTGATCAACGCGCTGGACGAGGAGTTGGGGCCGCATTTCTTCCCCCCGCGCGAGGATGGCTCGGACCCGCGCGTGTGTCCCGCCTGCGGCAATGGACGGCTCGGGCTGAAGCTGGGGCGCTACGGTAGTTTTATCGGCTGCTCGAACTATCCGGCGTGCCAGTATACCCGCCGGCTGGCGATCGAGACCGGCGGCGATCAGGGTGAGACGCTGAAAGAGGGTATGCGGGTGCTGGGCCCGCACCCCGAGACCGGCGAGGCCATCACCGTGCGGCGCGGGCCATACGGGCTGTACGTGCAGCAGGGCGAGGCGAGCGAGGACAAGAAGGCGCCTAAGCCACGGCGCACATCGTTGCCGCGCGGGTTGGACGGCGAGCAGATCACGCTGGAGCAGGCGATCGCTCTGCTGAATCTGCCGCGGGTGATCGGCGTGCATCCGGAGACGAAGGAAACCATCCAGGCCGGGATCGGGCGGTTCGGGCCGTTCGTGCGCATGGGCGCGATCTACGGGTCGCTGGACCGCGACGACGATGTGCTTTCTATTGGAATCAACCGGGCGGTGGATCTGGTAGCCCGGAAGATGGCCAGCATCCGCACGCTGGGAATGCACCCGACCGACCAGCAGCCCGTGGCGGTGCGCAAAGGGCGGTTCGGGCCGTTCGTGCAGCACGGCAACCAGGTGGCCAACGTCCCGCGTGGGACGGCGATGGACGACGTTACGCTACAGGAGGCGCTGAGCCTGCTGGCGGAGAAGGGCAAGACACTGAAGCCGCGTGGCGCGGCAGGGCGAAAGCAGGCCCGCGGCAAGCGGGCGAGTGGTGAGGCCGCGGGGACTGCGGCTGCGGCGGGCAGGGGCGCCACCGGACGGAAGGCTCCGGCGAAGCAGCCGGCGAAGGCGAAAGCAAAAGCCAAGGGCACGCCGCAGCGGCGTCGCGCTGCGGGTCGGAAACAGGCGGCGGAGTAATCGCCCGCGACCATTCCTTCGCTTCCGATCTCGCAGCGGCGGGAGAAACAGGTGACAGACGCAAAACGTGCCGTCCTGATCGGCCTTATCGGCACGGGAATCCAGCAATCCCTGGCGCCTGAGCTGCACATGCGCGAGGGTGAATGCAGCGGGCTACGATATATCTACCGCTTGATCGACCTTACCCGCCTGGGGCTTGGCATCGATGCCGTGCCAGGTCTTCTCGATGCCGCGGAGCGGACCGGTTTCGACGGCCTCGCAATAACCCATCCTTGCAAGGAAGCGGTGATCCCATATCTCGCGGAACTATCCGACGACGCCCGGCGCGTCGGCGCCGTCAACACGATACTGTTCAAGGCAGGCCGTCGCGTCGGGCACAACACCGATTGGGTCGGATTTGCCGAATCCTTCCGGCGCGACATGTCGGGAAGCAAGACCAACAGGGTGGTTCAGCTCGGTGCGGGGGGCGCCGGCAAAGCCGTTGCGCATGCTCTGCTGTCGAGTGGCGTAATGAACCTCGCCATTCTCGATCTGGATCGTGAAAGGGCACAATCGGTTGCCGAAGCTTGTGCTGCACGACATGGCCGGGATCGCGTGAGTGTCGTTGGCAATCTTGCCCATGAAGTGGCCGCCGCCGACGGGGTCGTCAATGCCACCCCTATCGGCATGACCGCTCATCCGGGCACCCCATTGCCCCTGACCCTGCTGCGCTCCGATCTCTGGGTCGTCGATGTCATTTATTCGCCCGACGAGACAGAGCTGTTGCGCGCAGCACGAGCAACAGGAGCACGGACCACTAACGGAACCGGCATGATGTTATTTCAGGCAATAGAACAGTTCCGCCTGTTTACCGGCATCGAACCCAACGTCTCCCGGATGCGGGACCACGTAACCCAGCTTCGGGTCGGCCGGTAATCGCGGGTTCGACTTACTGTAATCACGTCAACTGAACATCTCCCCCAGCCGCCGGATCGAGGCCATCGCCTTCTCCTGCTCCAGCCCCGGCCACTGCACCCGCATGATCATGTGATCGACGCCGAGCGCCTCCCGATACCGCGTCACGTCCTCCTTCACGAACGCCGCATCGCCGATAATGAACCGATCGCGCACGAAATCCTCAAACGGCATCTGCGTGCTGCCGGGCAGTCCCCATGCCGCGTACGCCGCGTATTTATATTCCAGCGGCCCGCGGCATTCATCGAACGCCGTCCGGTGACTGGCGCCCACATAGCACTCGCGCTCGATCGGAAAACAATGTGGATGCCGCCCAGCCTCCGCCAGCGCCGCCCGGTAGACGCGCATCTGCTCGGCCACCTGCATCAGCGTAGAGGACGGCACGATCAGCCACGCATCCCCGATGCGCGCGGCGCGACGGATCGCCGCGTCCGCCTGTGCCGCGACCCAGATCGGCAGCGCGCCGGCCGGCCGCAAGCTGATCCCTTGCTCCTGCACTGCATAATAACGGCCCGCATGCGTCACGCGCTCCTCCGTCCAAAGACGGCGAATCAGCGCCAGGCTCTCGTTGAACCGTGCCACCCGTTCCGATAGCTGCATGTTGAATGCGCTGAACTCGGCTTCGCGATAGCCAAGCCCCACGCCCAGCACATAATTGCCGTCGCTTAGCGCATCCAGCGTCGCGGTTTCTTCCGCCACATGCACCGGGTTCAGCAGCGGCAGGATCAGGATGCCGGGTCCCACCATCATGCCTTTCGCCTCGGGCAGCAGGTACGACATCACTGGGGTCAGTTGCAGCATCTGCAACGGCGCCGTCAGGTAATGGTGCGGGAACCAGACCGAGGCAAAGCCGCTCTGCCGCGCAGCACGCACTTGCTGCACCAGGTCCGGAACGCGGGCGGTCACGTTCTCCCCCGGCTGAAACTGCGTATTGAGGAACAGCCCGAGCTTCATCACGCAAACTCCGCACCTGTGCCACCATCATGCACCGACCACCAGTATTTGCACCAGCGGCGCGCGACGGAGTACGCTTCCGGGCGGAAACGTTGCCGGTACCCTCATGTCCTTGGCCCAACAACCAGCCATGCCCGCCCGCGCTGCGGCGCTGACCGCGTCCAGCCGGCGTTTTGTGATCATGGGTCTGCTGTTCGTTACGGTCGTTATCAACTACCTCGACCGCAGCAACCTCTCCATCGCCGCCCCCGGCATCGCCAGCGAGTTCGGGCTGCATCCGGTCCAGCTCGGCATCGTGTTCTCCGCCTTCGGCTGGACCTATACGCCGTTGCAGATCCCTGGCGGATGGCTGGTGGATCGCGTGCATCCGCGCGTGCTGTATCCGCTGACCATCTTTTTCTGGTCGATCGCCACACTCAGCCTTGGCCTGTCCACCGGGCTGACCATGCTGATCTTCCTCCGCATGGCCGTCGGGCTGTTCGAGGTCCCGAGCTTCCTGATCAACAACCGCATCGCCACCACCTGGTTCGGCGAGCGCGAGCGTGCCACCTGCATCGCCGTCTACACCTCCGCGGAGTTCGTCGGCCTCGCGTTCCTGACCCCCTTGCTAGCCTGGCTGAAAGTATCCTTCGGCTGGCCGGCGGTGTTCGTCTTCACCGGCATTCTTGGCCTCATCTGGTCATTTGCCTTCCGTCGCCTCTATCGCGACCCGGCGGAGTTCCCCGGCGTGAACCAGGCCGAGATCGACCTGATCCGCTCCACCGGCGGCATCCCCGACCTCTCGCAACGCATCACCACCAGGCACGCGACACGCCAGGGATCGGTGCTGCGCGACCTCGCCGTGGTGTTCGGACGACGCAAGCTGTGGGGTATCTATTTCGGGCACTTCGCCTGGGGCACCACATCGACGTTCTTCCTGACGTGGTTTCCAACCTACCTCGTCACCTACCGCCATCTCGACTTCATCAAGGCCGGCTTCTATGCGTCGCTGCCGTTCCTCGGCGCCTTCATCGGCGTGCTCTGCTCCGGCACCTTATCCGACTGGATGTACCGCCGCGGCTTCAGCCTGAGTGTCGCCCGCAAGACGCCGATCATCGGCGGTCTCGCACTCTCCACCAGCATCGTCGGCGCGAATTTCGTGGATCGTCCGGCGCTGATCATCATGTTCCTCTCGCTCGCCTTCTTCGCCAACGGGCTTGCCTCGATCCACTGGTCGCTGGTCTCCGCCGCCGCGCCCGAACGGCTGATCGGCCTCACCAGCGGGGTATTCAACGGCGTCGGCGGACTGGCCGGCATCACCGCGCCGATCGTCATCGGCCTGCTGCTGCGTGGCGGCGACTTCACCCGGCCGCTGACCTTCATCGCCTGCGTCGCCCTGCTTGGCGTCTTCTCCTACATTTTTGTCGTCGGCAAGCTGGAGCGGGTGTCCGGATAGATGCGCAACCCACGTCCCGAAATCATTGTATCACCAGAAACCATATGGGGATTGCCATGAAGATCACGAAGGTCGAGCCTCTGCTGCTCGATCGCTTCCTGTTCGTCCGTATCAGCACAGACGCCGGCATCACCGGCCTCGGCGAATCCGGTACCTGGGGCCAGCTCGAAGCCTCCGCCGCCGCCATCACAAAGTACGGCGAGTATCTCGTCGGCAAGGACCCGATGCCGATCGAGCATCACTGGAACGTCATGCTGCGCGCCAACCACTTCACCGGCGGTGCGATCACCGGTGCCGTCTCGGCGATCGACATCGCGCTGTGGGATATCAAGGGCAAGCACTTCAACGTCCCGGTTTATGAACTGCTCGGCGGCATGATGCGCCACAAGGCCCGGCTCTATGGCCATGTGAAGGGCCGCACGATCGAGAAGCTGGTGGAAGAAGCGAAGCGGCTGAAAGCTGACGGTTTCTCCGCCCTCGGTCATCTCAACCCGCTGCTCGATGAGGAGGAAACGCAGCCCTACTACAAGCCGCACGCCGCCAAGATCGAAGAAGCCATCGACAATGTCCGCCGGCTGCGCGAAGCGGTCGGACCCAGCGTGGACCTATGCATCGAAATCCATCGCCGCCTGACCCCGCCGGAGGCCATCGCGCTGGGCCGCGGGATCGAGAAATACACGCCCATGTTCTTCGAGGATCCGCTGCGCCCCAACAGCTTCGATGCGATGGCCTGGGTTGCCGATCACATCTCCATCCCGATCGCCACCGGCGAGCGCTTCCACAGCCTGTACCAGTTCCAGACGCTGTTGACCCGTAACGGTGTCCAATATCTCCGCCCGGACGTCTGCTTGTGCGGCGGGATCACCGGCGCCAAGAAAATTGCCGCCCTGGCCGAGGCTCATGATGCCTGGGTGGTGCCGCACAACCCGCTGTCGCCGGTCAGCACCGCCGCCTGCCTGCAAATCGCCGCCTGCATCCCGAACTTTGCCATCCAGGAATATCCGTCCCGAACGCCCGACCTGGATGGCAGTGCCGACCTGCTGGGGAGCGCCCTGATCACCGGCCTTGCGGACCAGGACGGCGGCTTCATCGCCATTCCCTCCGCCCCCGGCATCGGTGTGGAGCTGGTCGCCGACGCGGAGCGCCGTTTCCCGCAGCGCCCCCGGCCGATCCGGATGCGCCCGCACGTGGACGGGTCGGTGGTCGATCAGTAACCGCACGCGTCGCCGAAGGCGGGTCTCCTGCGGCACCCGCCCTTCACCATCGCAGCCTCCGACGGAAAGGGGTTGTTGCGTGGCCGGCTCGGTGTCGGGCTTGTGATTGATGCCACACTCCGCCGGTGATCGCCCTTTCGGTCGCCACGGCGGTGTGCCGGCGCAAATGAAACGAACCAGCAGGCCGGTTTTGGCGTTGCAGGCCGACTCGCAACAGAGGAGGCCCGCATGTTCTTCCATCGGAAAGAAACCATCATCCCGGTCGAGGTCAAATCGTCCGACCCGAAATTCGGTAAATTCCTGCTCGAGCAGTTCGGCGGCGCCACCGGCGAATTGACCGCCGCCTTGCAATATTGGGTGCAGTCCTTCCACGTCACCGATCCCGGCATCAGGGACATGTTGCAGGACATCGCCATCGAGGAGTTCAGTCACCTCGAAGTGGTCGGCAAGCTGATCGAGCAGCACACCAAGAAGCTCGACCAGACCGACGTCTATGCAACGCCCTTGTTCCGCATCCGCGGCATGGGCCCGCATTTCGTCGATAGCCAGGGCTCCGCCTGGACCGCCGCCTATATCAACGAGGGCGGCAATGTGGTCCGCGACCTGCGTGCCGACATCGCCGCCGAGGCGGGCGCGCGGCAGACCTACGAGTCCTTGATCAAGGCATGCACCGACGAGGGAAGCAAGAAGGCGCTCGTTCACCTGCTGACCCGCGAAATCACCCATGCCCAGATGTTCATGGAAGCCCTGTCGAAGATGGGGAAACTGGACGACCCGTTCTTTGGCACCATCCAGCCCGACGACACCGTGGACTTGGTGTTCAACATGTCCAAGGGCGAGGACAAGCGTGGCCCCTGGAACCAAGAACCGAAGTTCCGATACGTCAACGATCCGAAGCCGAGTGGCGGCTTTCCCCCTGGCCCGGTCAATCCGGATGACGAGAAGACGAGGCCTATGGCTGCTGAATAGCTCTCAGCATCCCGTCCAGGACCTCGGTCAAAAGATCGAGGTCCGCCGGCCGGGACAGGCGATGATCGCCATCCTTCACCAGGTTGATCCGTACATCACCCCCGGTGATCCGCTCCGCGATGCGCAGGCTGGTTTCCCAGGGAACGTCCGGGTCGCGTTGTCCATGCAACAGCCGAACCGGGCAGTCGATCGAAATCTCCGCGCTCAGCAGCAGATGATTGCGGCCGTCTTCGATCAATCCGCGCGTGATCGGGTAGGATCCGCCATACTCGCTTGGAACCAGAAGGACCCCCTCCCGAACCACCTGATCGCGTTCCGCCGGGGTCATGGCGTTCCACATCAGCGTCTCGGTGAAATCCGGAGCCGCGGCGATCCCGATCAGTCCGGCAACCCTGTCGGGCCTGGCCACAGCGGCAAGAAGAGCAATCCAGCCGCCCATGGAAGATCCCACCAGCACCACCGGCCCGCTCGTCAGCCGGTCGATGACCGTAAGCACATCGTTCGCCCAGGCCCCGATGGTGCCGTCTTCAAACCGGCCGGAGCTGGCCCCGTGACCCGAGTAGTCGAGTCGCAGCACCGCCTGGTCGCGATCCGCGCAGAACCTGGCCACGTGAGTGGCCTTCTCGCCGCCCATGTCGCTGCGGAACCCAGGAAGAAACACGACCGTGGGTGCGCGGCCCGCAGCCTTTGCCCAGGCCAGCTCAACGCCATCGCCGCGATCCAACCGGCCTGACTGATCCATAAGACCCCGCCTCACACGCCGAAAAACAGCCAGTCCAGACCCCGACCGATGTCATCGCGGTAGGTGCGAAGCGATCCAACCGCGGCGCGAAACAGCGTTGCCGGCATCGTTCCCAGCAAGGTCAGCATCAGCACGTAATGTTGCCCTTCATGTTCGACGATCGGCAGGCCGCTGGGAAGCGATGCATCGCGTGGCGGTGGCACCAACGGCGCCAGGATACAGTTACGGCCCTCCACGAAATCCGACTGCAGCACGACCAGAAATGGAAACGCGCCCCGCATGCGCCGGTTCGGATTTGCGAACACGTCATGCTGCGTCATCGGCATCGCTGTCCGGGATAAAATTGGACGCCCAGTCGGCGAACGGGTGGCCATGCCGGGCCACATAGTCCGCCGTGAATTCCGCAGCCTCACGCAGCTCTGCGCGAATCCGCATGCGTTCCCGTGCAACGAACTCCTTTGCGATCGCCTCCTCCGCCGTCCGCGACAGGTTGATCCCGATAGCAACGGCCTTGGCGGCCAGATCGGAGTTCAACGTGACGCTGACGGTCTTGCGGCGCGCATTGGGGTCATATAATGGGACACGCATGAAAGAGCCCGTGTTTTTGCACCCGGGGAGAATCACACAGGGCCCAGGTTGCCGCAAGTCGGCAGCCGCCCTTCCCGTCCCCACCAAGCCCGTCCGCCTTCACACCGGCGGATGATCCGTCCCAAGCCGCACCTCGCCCCTGATGCGACCCGCCGCCCGATCATCCTGCAGATCCTCCCCTCTCTCGTCACCGGCGGCGTGGAGCGCGGCACCGTCGAAATTACCGAAGCCATCGCCCGCGCTGGCTGGACCGCTCTGGTGGCCAGCGCTGGCGGCCCGCTGGTCACACAGATTGAACGCGCCGGTGGCCGGCATATCCAGCTCCCCCTCGATGCACGCAACCCGCTCGCCATCCTTCGCAATGCCGGCCGCCTTGCCGGCCTGATCCGCGCGGAGCACGTCGATCTCGTGCACGCCCGCTCGCGTGCCCCTGCCTGGTCGGGGTGGCTCGCGACACGCCGGACCGGCACACGCTTCGTCACCACCTATCACGGCGCCTACAACGAGGACCTCCCGTTCAAGCGCCGCTACAACGCGGTCATGGCCAAGGGCGAGATCGTCATCGCCGCCAGCCGCTACATCGCCGATCTCATCTCGGCCCGGCACGGGACTGATCCACAGCGCGTTCGTCTCATCCCCCGCGGCATCGACCCCGCCACGTTCGATCCCGCCGCAGTCCCGCCCGAGCGAACCGCGCGGCTCCATGCAGCCTGGACTTTGCCCGAGCCGGCGCCGGTAGTCCTGCTGCCCGCGCGCCTCACCGGTTGGAAGGGCCAGCGCGTGCTACTGGACGCGCTGGCCCTGCTGCCGCGGCAGGACGTGATCGCGGTGCTGGCCGGGTCCGACCAGGGCCGCGCCGCCTACGCGGCCGGCTTGCGCGACCAGGCCAGCCGTCTCGGCCTGGCCGACCGCGTCCGTTTGCCCGGCAACTGCGACGACATGCCTGCCGCGCTGCTGCTCGCCGACATTGTCGTGCATGCCTCCACGGAACCCGAGGCGTTCGGCCGCGTGGTGATCGAGGCGCAGGCGATGGGCCGCCCGGTCATTGCGTCCGATCTCGGCGGCCCGGTCGAGACCGTGCAGCAGGGCGTCACCGGCTGGCGTATTCCGCCCGGCAATCCGCGCGCCCTGGCCGACGCGATCACGCAAGTGCTCGCCATGCCGGCCGCCGATCGCACCGCCATCGGCCTCGCCGCCCGCGCCGCCGTTCTGGCCCGCTGCACCACCGCGGCGATGCAGGACGCAACCCTGAGTGTCTATCGTGAGCTGCTGGTCGGACTTGCAGGCGTCAGCACATAACCCCATAGACGGCGCTTTCGCAGCCGGAGCCACGCAATGCCCGCCATCACTCTGCCCGACAAATCCGTGCGCCGCTTCGACGGCCCGGTGACGGGCACGGCAGTGGCCGAGGCGATCGGCCCCGGCCTCGCCCGTGCCGCACTGGCGATGAAGCTGGACGGCAAGCTGGTCGATCTCGCCACCGAGATAGACCGCGACGCCGCCGTGGTGTTCGTCACCCGCCGCGACCCGGAAGCGCTGGAACTGATCCGCCACGACACCGCCCATGTGCTCGCGGAGGCGGTGCAGTCGCTCTACCCCGGCACCCAGGTCACCATCGGGCCGCCGATCGAGAACGGCTTTTACTACGATTTCGCCCGCAACCAGCCCTTCACCCCGGAAGACTTCCCAGCCATCGAAGCCCGTATGCGCGAGATCATTGCCCGCGGCGCCCCGTTTCGCCGCAGCGTGATGGAGCGTGAAGCGGCCATCGAGTTCTTTCGCGACAAGGGCGAGAAATACAAGGCCGAGATCATCCAGGACCTGCCTCGTCACGAAATTATCAGCCTTTATTCCCAGGGCGACTGGATCGACCTCTGCCGCGGCCCCCACATGCGCAGCACCGCCGATGTCGGCCCTGCCTTCAAGTTGATGAAGGTGGCCGGTGCCTATTGGCGCGGCGATCACCGCAACGCCATGCTGTCGCGCATCTATGGCACCGCCTGGCGCGACCAGAAGGAGCTGGACGCCTACCTGCACATGCTGGAAGAGGCCGAGCGCCGCGACCACCGCCGCATCGGCAAGGAGATGGATCTGTTCCATTTCCAGGAGGAAGCCGCCGGCAGCGTGTTCTGGCACCCGAAGGGCTGGCGGCTTTATCGCCGTGCCGAATCCTACATGCGCCGACGACTGGACGCTGCCGGCTACCAGGAGATCCGCACCCCGCAGCTCGTCGATCGCGCCCTGTGGGAGGCTTCCGGCCACTGGGAAAAATACCGTGAGCACATGTTCATCGCCCGCGTCGAGGACGAGGAGAAAACCCTTGCCCTGAAGCCGATGAACTGCCCCTGCCATGTGCAGGTCTTCCGCCAGGGCATCCGCTCCTACCGGGAGCTGCCGCTGCGGCTGGCGGAGTTCGGCTCTTGCCACCGTTATGAACCGTCCGGCGCCCTGCACGGGCTGATGCGGGTGCGCGCCTTCACCCAGGATGACGCCCACATCTTCTGCACCGAGGCGCAGATCGCCGGGGAAACCGCTCGGTTCGTGGAGCTGCTGCGCTCGATCTACGCCGATTTCGGCTTTCCGGAGGTGCATATCCGCTTCTCCGACCGCCCCCCCGTACGCGCCGGGGAAGACGCGGTATGGGACCGGGCGGAGGGCGCGTTGCGGGAAGCCTGCGCCACCGCCGGCGTGGATTACGAGCTCAATCCCGGCGACGGCGCCTTCTACGGCCCCAAGCTGGACTTCCACCTGCGTGACGCGATCGGCCGCGACTGGCAGTGCGGCACGCTCCAGGTGGATTTCGTGCTTCCCGAACGGCTGGACGCCGAATATGTGGGCGAGGACGGCGCCCGCCACCGCCCCGTCATGCTGCATCGCGCCATCCTGGGCAGCTTCGAACGGTTTCTCGGCGTGCTCATCGAGCATTACGCCGGCCGTTTCCCGCTCTGGCTCGCGCCGGTGCAGGTGGTGGTGGCCACGATCGTCTCGGATGCCGACGACTACGCGCGCGAGGCGGCCGATGCGTTCCGGCGTGCCGGGCTGGAGGTTGTGCTCGACCTGTCGAACCAGAAGATCAACGCCAAGGTCCGCGAGCACTCGCTGGCGCATGTCCCGGTGCTGGCCGTCGTCGGCCGCCGGGAGGCGGAAAACCGCACCCTCGCGCTGCGCCGGCTTGGCGCGGATGGCCAGCAGGTCCTGTCGCTGGACCAAGCCGTCGCCGATCTTGCGATCGAGGCAACCCCTCCCGATCTCAGGCATTCGGGCCAACGGGATCAATCCAAAGGGATTGAGCTTGTCGGGCGCGACACCTCTTGATCCGACCGACCCCGATCGGCCAAACTATAGCCGGCCGTAACGGACCAAACAGCAACAGGAGAATACCATAGCAAGAGGACCAATGGCCGCCCCGCCGACACGCGACGGCCCCCGCGTAAACGAGGAGATCCGCGCGCAGCAGGTGCGGCTGATAGATCAGGACGGCGAGATGCAGGGTGTCATGAGCGCCCGCGAGGCCCAGCAAAAGGCTTATGCCGTCGGACTGGACCTGCTGGAGATCAGCCCCAACGCGGACCCGCCGGTGGTGAAGATCCTCGATTTCGGCAAGTTCAAATACGAACAGCAGAAAAAGAAGAACGAAGCCAGGAAGAAGCAAAAAGTCATCGAGATCAAGGAGATCAAGGTTCGCCCGAACATCGATGAGAACGACTATCAGGTGAAAATGCGCGCCATGAAGTCGTTTATCGAGGAAGGCGACAAGGTCAAGGTGACGCTGCGCTTCCGCGGCCGCGAAATGGCCCACCAGGAAATCGGTGTCCGCGTGCTGGAGCGCATCCGCTCGGAGATGGATCTTCTCTCCAAGGTTGAGCAGATGCCTCGGATGGAAAACCGCCAGATGGTGATGGTGCTGACGCCACGATAGGCGTCAGCGTCGGTCAGAGCGGGCGAGGCGGCGTTATCCGCTTGGCCGCCGGTCCAACACGCGCCGCGCCTTTCCCATCGAGCGTTCGATCGTGCCAGGTGGCTGAACAGCGATCCGCATCGTGATGCCGATTGTCTGCTTGATCCGTGCCACCACCGCCCGCGCCTCGGTTTCCATCACGTCTTTATCGCCTGCTGGCACACGCGGCTCGACCTCGATCGTCACCTCGTCCATCCGCCCCTCGCGAGTCAGAACGATACGGTAATGCCCGCTCAGCAACTGGCTTTGTAGCAGTTGCTCCTCGATCTGGGTCGGGAACAGATTGACCCCCCGCACGATCAGCATGTCGTCGCTGCGGCCGGTGACTTTTTCCATCCGCCGCATGCTGCGGGCGGTGCCCGGCAGCAGCCGAGTCAGGTCGCGTGTGCGGTAGCGGATGACCGGCATGGCCTCCTTGGTGAGGGTGGTGAACACCAATTCGCCGGGCTCGCCGTCCGGCAGCACGGCACCGGTGGCTGGGTCGATGATCTCCGGATAGAAATGGTCTTCCCAGATCGTCGGGCCGTCCTTGGTTTCGATGCATTCGTTGGCCACACCGGGACCGATCACCTCAGACAACCCATAGATGTCAACGGCATCCATATCGAAGCCCTGCTCGATTTCCCGCCGCATCGGGTTGCTCCAGGGTTCCGCCCCGAAAATGCCGATCCGCAATGAACACGCGCGTGGCTCCGCGCCCTGGCGGCGGAATTCATCCAGGATCGCCAGCATGTAGCTCGGCGTCACGCTGATGATATCGGGCCGGAAATCGGCAATGAGCTGCACCTGCCGCTCGGTCATGCCGCCGGACACCGGCACCACGGTGCAACCCAGGCGCTCGGCGCCCGCATGCAGCCCGAGCCCGCCGGTGAACAGCCCGTAGCCATAGGCATTATGCAGCCGCATGCCGGGCCGTCCTCCGGCCGCGTAGATGGAACGCGCCACCACAGCGGCCCAGGTATCAAGGTCACCCGCCGTGTAGCCGACCACGGTGGGTTTGCCCGTCGTGCCGGACGACGCATGGATCCGCGCGATACGATCCGGCGGCACGGCAAACATGCCGAACGGATAATTGGCCCGCAGATCGTGCTTGGTGGTGAGCGGGAACCTCGCCAGATCCGGCAGGTCGCGGAAATCGTCCGGATGCACGCCGGCAGCCGCGAAAGCCGTGCGATAATGTGGCACGTTGGTCCAGGCATGGCGCAGCGACCAGGCAATACGCTCGCGCTGCAATGCCGTGATCTCGTCGCGCGATGCCGTTTCGATCGCATCGAGTCCGGCGACAGGCATCTATCCCTCCGTCGCGAAGAATCGCCCCGTGGTCCGCGAATGGCCGCGGAACTCCGCCACCACCGTACCGTCATCGCCGACGACGCGGACGTCGTAAATGGCGGATCGCCCGCCGCGCGCCCGCTCGGTTGCTTCCGCGCGCAACTGCTCGCCAAGCCGGCCGGGCCGCAGGAACGTGATCTGCGCCTGCTGCGCGACGACACGTTCGCCATAGCTGTTGCAGGCGAACGCGAATGCCGAAATCCGCCAGTGTGAAGATGAACCCGCCATGGCATATGCCATGCCCGTTCACCATCACCTCGGTGATGCGCATGCCGAGCACCGCATGCCCGGCACCGACCGCCTCGAGCTGCATGCCGAGCCCGCTGCTCGCGCGATCCTCGGCCCACATCGCGTGGGCGCAGGCGCGGGCGAGCACATCTGGATCATCGGTCATGTAACATGGCTTCCGTCGTAGCCAACGAAAGCGCTATGCTTGGCGGCGAGAGGTCCGATATGCAGACGCTGAACCATCCTGGGCCGATCGGTACCCTTCCGCGCGGCTTGCTTGCCGGGGCGCTCGCGGCATTCATTCTTGGTCTCGGCCCCAGGACCGGCGCCCTGGCCCATCGGGGGGCAGCGGGGGCCGCCGGTACCGGGGGCGCCGGCCTTCACAGCGTCAGTCTTCACAGCGCGTCGCGGCAGTCTCCCCCACTGCGGCCGGTGAGCAAAAACAGGCTGATGACGACCCCACCGACGCCACGAATCGGCGCCATCGTCGCGTCGCCTGTCGTGCCCCGCATGCGGGCATGCCCCTGGCCGGCGGCGCCCCGCACCACGCCCCGCATCCGCATATCCAGATCGTGCATTTTCACCGTCCGCCAATGAATACCGGCTTGCACTTGGCCGCGAAGGCCTGCACGCCCGCGGCGTAGTCCGCCGTCCGCCCCGCCAACCCCTGCAATTGCGCTTCCAGCTCCAGTTGCGCCTCCAGCCCGTTCACGGCTGACGCGGCAAACGCGCGTTTCATCAGTGCGATCGCCTCGGTCGGTCCTGCGGCCAGCCGGCTGGTCAGCGCCTCGGACTGCTCCACCAGGGCCGCATCATCGACCGTCTTCCATATCATGCCCCAGGCTTCGGCCTGCTCGGCCGCGACCGGATCGCCCAGCATCGCCAGCGCCCGCGCCCGCGCATCCCCGATCAGTCGCGGCAGAAAGAAGCTGCCGCCGCAATCCGGGACCAATCCGATGCGGACGAAGGCCTGCACGAAGCTCGCACCGCGGGCCGCCAGCACGATATCGGCGGCCAGCGCCAGGTTGGCGCCCGCTCCCGCGGCGATGCCGTTCACCGCGCAAACAACCGGTAGCGGCAGCTCCCGCAGCCGCCGCACCAGGCCCCGATGATATGCCGCCGCGATCGGCGCCAGGTCCGGCGGTCCCGAGGGCCCCGGCATGATGGACGGACCAAGTTCCTGCCCCGAGCAAAAGCCTCGTCCTGCGCCGGTCAGCAGCAGCGCCCGACAGGATCGGTCAGCGTCGAGCTCGTCCAGCGCCGTTGTCAGTTCGCCGAGCACCTGCGCATTCAGCGCATTCAGCTTGTCGGGTCGGTTGAGCGTAATTTTTCGCCAGCCGTCCCGCCGTTCGACCAGGATCGTGTCGGTCACAGCAAGCTCCTCCATTTCGAGAGCGGGATCATGCCCAGCTCCGGGCGCGGACCGTCCGGCAGCATGGTGATGAATTCCAGCGAGTGTCCGTCCGGATCGTCGAAATAGACGCTGGCGGCCGGCATCCAGCTCAACACCACCGGCTCCGCGACCGGCTGACCGGACCCGGAGCGCGGCGTCAGCCCGGCGTCGCGCAACCGGGCCACCGATGCGATCACCTGGTCGAGCGGCGTTTCGAACGCGATGTGCAGCCGCATGAACAGCGGTGCCGTGCCGATCGACCAAAGGCCCAGCATTGCCTGTCCCGGCGCGCCGATCCAGAAGAACGCGACCCGCCGCGCCGGAATAACATGTGCCAGGGTAAGCCCGAGCCGGTCGCGATAGAACGCGATCGAACGATCCAGATCGCTGACCGTCAGATGCGCTTCAAACAGGCCATGGATCGGAACAATCGCCATGCAGGGAGTGTGCGTCGCCGCTCCCGCCGCCTCAAGTACGCTATATCACGCCGCAACCGAGGCGACTGCCGGCCGAGCCCCATACCGGAATCTCCGATGACCCAGGCGGATGCAAGGTTGCTCGATCATCCGCCAACTTACCGCGGCGCCGAGAATCGTCAGGATTGTGGCGATGATAAGCCCCAGCAGGCCGGTGGCGATCAGCTTGGCCACGATCAGTTCGATCGGCCGATGCAGCAGGTAAATCCCATACGCGTGCAGGCCGAACCAGCCGAGCAGGCGCACCGTCCGGCCCGATCCCGGCGGATGCAGCGTCAGTTCCAGCACGACTGCCGCGTAGAACACGGCAACCGCGCTGTAGCCCACTGTGCAAAACAGCAGCGATAACTGGTCCGCATCGCAGCCGAGCAGCAGCACGAACCCGATTCCGCTGAGGCCAAGCAAAGCTCGTGACCAGCCGAAACGTCGCCGCCAGCGCGGATCACGTACCGCCCACGCCACCAGCACCCCGGCAAACAGCGCGTCCATGCGGCACGGCATCAGCATGTAGCAGGCATAGGCGTTGCCGAACCCAAGCCACGCCAGTACCCGCGCCGCCGGCGCCAGTGCAATCAGCACCAGCAGCAGCACCGGCAGCCGCGCCGACGGGACGAGGCGTATCATAGCCGGAAGTATCATATAAAACTGTTCTTCTACTGCCAACGACCAGGTTACGCCGATCCACTCCGGCCCCCAATGTCCCTCTCTCGCCCACACAAGGTTCTGCATGAAACCGGCATATGCCAGCTTGTTGCCGCCCCCGCCGAGCAGGAACGGCAGCAGCACGACCGCATAGAGCGGGACGATCCGCAGCACGCGGCGCAGATAGAACACCGGCAGCAGGTTATGCTCGTCCCGGTGGTCCATAAGAATACCGCCGATCAGGAACCCGGACAGCACAAAAAACAGATCGACGCCGGTCCAGCTCATGTTGAGCAGGAAGGCAGGCAACTGCGCTGCTGCCACCTTGCTGCGCAAAAAACCCGGAACCCAGTAGTGCCAGACCAGCACTTGCAGGATCGCCACGCCGCGCACCGCATCCAGTACCGTCGAGCGCGCGCCGTCCCCGCTCTGCACCCCCGCCATCACCACTCGCCTTCCGGAACCGGAAGGCTGCGACGCGAAGCTTACTGAACCAATAATACCGGCCGTTGTCGGACCTCAGTCCTCCTCGCGCTTTTTTCGTCCAGGCCCTTAACGGTGGAACTGCCGGTCAAACACGCTTGCCGGCCTTGGCAATCCCGTCGAATGCCTTCAATCGCTCGATCAATCCCGGCATATCCCGCAGCGCGATCATATTCGGCCCATCCGATGGCGCCCGATCCGGGTCCGGATGGGTCTCGATAAACACCGCCGCGACACCCACGGCCAGCGCAGCCCGCGCCAGCACGGGCGCGAACTCCCGCTCACCGCCCGACGATCCGCCTTGTCCGCCCGGAAGCTGCACCGAATGGGTGGCATCGAACACCACCGGATAGCCGGTTCGCGCCATGATCGGCAGGGCGCGAAAATCCGTCACCAGCATGTTGTAACCGAAGCTCACCCCCCGCTCGCACAACAGGATGTTCTGATTGCCCGTTGCGGCAATCTTCGCCGCGACATTCGCCATGTCCCACGGCGCCAGGAACTGGCCTTTCTTCACATTGATCGGCTTGCCGGTTCGCCCGGCCGCTATCAGCAGGTCGGTCTGGCGGCACAAAAAAGCGGGGATCTGCAGCACATCCACCGCCTCCGCCGCCGGCGCGCACTGCTCCGCGTCATGCACGTCGGTCAGCACCGGCAGCCCCGTCCGCTCCCGCACCTGCGCCAAGATCTCCAGCCCCGCCGACATTCCCACACCGCGCGCGGCGGCGGCGCTGGTGCGGTTCGCCTTATCGAAGCTCGACTTGTAGATCACCCGCACGCCCGACCTGCCCGACATCTCCCGCAGCGCTGCCGCCACCTCCAGCGCGTGCGCCTGCGACTTCGATCTGGCACGGTCCGGCAATCAGCACGAACGGAAGCTCGTTGCCGATCTCGATGCCGCCCACCGTCACCACGCGCTGCTCGGTCATGTCCATCTGCTCCTCACCAGGCCGTACAGGCTGATTGCCATCCAGAATGCCTCGATCACCACCGACGGCAGGTTCCATTGCACAAAGAACGACAGGAAGATCAGCGCCGACCCCAGCAGGTTGGCGGCCGGAAAGCGCCAGTCCTGCGACGAGAGCCATCGCTGCTGGTTGGCGAAATACGCCGCGATGATCAGCGCCACGCCGACAAATCCCAGCACCACCAGCAACTGGCGACCGATGTCCGACACCTGGGTGCTTGCAAGGGATGTCAGACGAACCGCGCCTGCCGCACCGCCGCCTCGATAAACCCGGCGAACAGCGGATGCGGCTCGAACGGCTTGGACTTCAGTTCCGGATGGAACTGCACGCCGATGAACCAGGGATGCTCGGGCAACTCGATCGTCTCCGGCAGCACTCCGTCCGGTGACATGCCGGAAAAGCGCATGCCGGCCGCTTCCAGCTCCTCCCGGTAATGCACGTTCACCTCATAGCGGTGACGATGGCGTTCCTCGATGACCGGCGCGTTGCCATAGATCTCACGCACCAGGCTGCCAGGGCGCAATACGGCCGGATATACCCCCAGCCGCATCGTGCCGCCCAGGTTGCCGCCTTCCATGCGCCGCTCGATCTCATTGCCGCGCGCCCATTCCGTCAGCAATCCGACCACCGGAGTCGCGCACGGACCAAACTCGGTGGACGACGCGTCGCACAGCCCCGCCAGGTTCCGCGCCGCCTCGATGACCGCCATCTGCATGCCGAAGCAGATGCCGAAGAACGGCACCTTCCGCTCGCGCGCGAAGCGTACCGCCTCGATCTTGCCCGGCGTTCCGCGTTCACCGAATCCACCCGGCACCAGGATGCCGTCCACGCCCTCCAACCGCTGCACCGCGTCCGGTTGTTCGAAAATCTCGCTGTCCAACCACTCCAGCCGCACCTTCACGCGGTTGGCGATGCCGCCATGGGCCAGCGCCTCGGCGAGCGACTTATAGCTGTCCAGCAGGTTGGTGTATTTGCCGACGATCGCGATCCGTACGTCGCCCTCCGGCGAGCGCACCGTATCGACAATCCTCTCCCACCGCGACAGGTCGGGCGTGCCCTCCTGCGCCAGGCCGAAATGCCGCAGCACCTCGCGGTCCATTCCCTCGGAATGATAGCGCAGCGGCACCGCGTAGATTGTATCCACGTCCAGTGCCGGGATCACCGCCTGCGGGCGTACATTGCAGAACAGCGCAATCTTGCGCCGCTCGCTGTCCGGGATGGGGCGGTCGCAGCGGCACAGCAGCATCTGCGGCTGGATGCCCACATTCAGCAGTTCCTTCACCGAATGCTGCGTCGGCTTGGTCTTCAGCTCGCCCGCGGACGAGATGTAGGGCACCAGCGTCAGGTGCACGAACATCGCCCGCTCCGGCCCCAGCTCGTTGCTGAGCTGGCGGATCGCTTCCAGGAACGGCAGACTCTCGATATCGCCGACGGTGCCGCCGATCTCCACCAGCACGAAATCGAACGAACCGGTCCCCCGCAGGATCATCTCCTTGATCGCGTCGGTGATGTGCGGGATCACCTGCACCGTGGCGCCCAGATAGTCGCCGCGCCGCTCCTTGGCGATCACATCCGAATAAATGCGCCCGGTGGTGGCATTGTCGGCCCTGGTCGCGTGCACGCCGGTAAAGCGTTCATAGTGTCCCAGATCCAGGTCGGTCTCGGCGCCGTCGTCGGTGACGAACACCTCGCCGTGCTGATACGGGCTCATGGTACCCGGATCGACGTTCAGATAAGGATCGAGCTTGCGCAGCCGCACGGAAAACCCGCGCGCCTGCAACAGTGCACCCAGCGCCGCCGCAGCGATTCCCTTGCCAAGAGAGGAGACCACGCCGCCGGTGATGAAAACGAACCGCGTCATGGGCGGCCACTATAGAAACCCGACTCGGGGGCGGGAAGCCCCAACGTCGGGCGGGCGGCATGCGCCCGCAGCGGATCAGGAACCGGCGGATCAGGAACCGGCGGAGGTCATCAGTGCGGGACCGAGCCCCCAGCCGGCGCGGCCGGCGCCGGTGTTGCCGGTGTTGCCGGCGAACCAGCCGGCGCCGCGGGAGGCGGTGTCGGCACTGTCTGTGGCATGGCGAGAATCGAATTGCCCGCCCCGGACGTCCCGCGGTTCAGCACCGCCATGCTCAGCGACAGGCCGAGGAACACTGCCGCCAGCACGGCCGTCGTCCGGGTCAGCAGATTCGCCGTTCCCCGGCCGGACATGAACGAGCCCATACCCTGTGAGCTGCCGATCCCCAGGCCGCCGCCTTCGCTGCGCTGGATCAGGACCACCCCGATCAGCGCGATCGTGACGAAAACATGGATCACCATCAGAATGGCCATCATCGGCGTGAAAAACCTGAATTCGCGTTCCGGGAGCGCGAGGCTTTACCCCTCCCGGGCCGCTCGGGCAATCGCCAGGAAATCGCTGGCGTTCAGGCTGGCGCCCCCGATCAGCGCACCATTGACGTCATTGATCGACAGCAGCGCCGCCGCGTTCGCCGGCTTCACCGACCCGCCGTACAGGATTCGGATGTCCCGCCCGGAGGTGCCGAACTGCCGTACCAGTTCCTCGCGGATGAAGTCGTGCATCGCCGCCACCTCCTGCTCGGACGGGGTTGTCCCGGATCCGATCGCCCAGACCGGCTCGTAGGCGACCACGCCGGCAAATCCTTTCGGCAGGCTGCCGGCAAGCTGCCATCCCACGACCTCGGTCTCTTGCCCGTTTTGCCGCTGATCCTGAGTCTCGCCCACGCACACGATCGGTGCCAGGCCGGCGGCCACCGCTGCGAGGACCTTCTCCCGCACCAGTTCATCGGTCTCCCCGTGGTCCCGTCGGCGTTCCGAGTGGCCCAGAATCACCCAGCTCGCCCCGGCATCCCGCAACATCGGCGCCGAGATATCGCCGGTGTGGGCGCCGGCGGGATCCTGGTGGCAATCCTGTCCGCCCGCCGCGACAGGCGAACTGCTCACCAGCCGCGCCACTGATTCAAGGTGCAGGGCAGGGGGGCAGACAAGCAGGTCGCAGGCGATCCCGCCGGCACCTTCGGCCACCGCACGCGCCAGGGCGGCGGCCTCCGCGCGAACCAGGTGCATCTTCCAGTTCCCGGCAATCAATGAACGCATCGCATTCCCTCCCCCTCGCATCGCCATTCAGCCCAACTCCGAGCACGAACGCAAAGTGGGACGTTGGCAAAACGCCTTGTCCGCCCCTATGGTCCGCCCGCCCACTGGAAATCGCCTGATGCTGACCGCTTTGCGCCGCTATCTGGAAACTTGGCCCGTCCGCGTGTTCTTCGGGATCATGGTGGTCTCCTTCGTCATTTGGGGCGTGGGCGACGTGGTGCGTCAGATCGGCTTCCAAACCTGGGTCGCGAAGGCCGGTGGCGAGACGATCGGGCCACAGCGGTTCCAGGAGCAGTTCCAGCGCGCCATGGCGCAAGCGGAGCGCCGACTTCCGCAAGGCCAGGACGTCACTCCCGCGCTCCGCCGACAGGTCGCCAACCAGGCGCTGCAGCAGCTTTTCGGCCAGGTCGCGATGGACAACGAATTGGCCCGGCTGCGCATCGTAGTGCCTGATCCGGCCCTCCGGCAGGCAGTGGTCAGCATGCCGGCTTTCCGTGGTGCCAACGGCCAGTTCGACCGTGCGGCGCTCGACGCCGCGCTGCGCAACAATAACGTGTCTGAACCCGAGTTCCTCGGGATGGTCCGATCGCAGGTGGCCGCCCAGCAACTGATCAGCGCTGTCAGCTCCGGCGCGGCCGCCCCGGCATTGCTGAGCCGGCGGATTTTCGACTTCGAATATGAGAAGCGTTCGGCCCAGATGGTCGAGCTGCCGTTCGCCGCTGCGCCGGCCCCGCCGACACCCACGGATGCGCAGCTCCACCGCTGGTACGACAACCACCCCTGGCTCTATGCAATTCCCGAGTACCGGCGCGTGAAAGCGGTGCTGCTCACGCCAGAGACTTTGGAAAAGACCCTCACCGTGACCGACCAGGAGCTACAGGCCTACTACGATAGCAATCGCGCGCAATACGTGGTCGCCGGAAAACGCTCGATTCAGGTGCTGGTACTGCACGATGAGGCGCAGGCGAAAGCCCTGGCGGCGAAATGGCAGGCTGGGGCGGACTGGGCCGCAATCCAGCAGGCCACCAAGGAAGCAGGCGGCAGCGCAATCGAGCTCGACGATACCACGGAAACTGGTGTCCCCGACCCGGACCTCGCCAAGGCCGCCTTCGCCGCTCCGACCGACAGCGTATCGCAGCCGGTGAAGACCGCGCTTGGCTGGGACGTGCTGAAGGTCACCAAGGCCACCGCTGGCTCGGAAGCAACCCTTGATCAGGCCAAGGACGCCATCCGTGCCCACATCCTCGCCGATAAGGCGGCGTCCCAGATTTACGACTCGGCGAACAAGCTCGACGACGTGCTCGGCACGGGCGCTGGCCTCGACAAAATTCCGAGTGGCCTTGGCGCGTCCGGCTTGGAGGGGACGCTTGATGCCAGCGGGAACACGCCCGCCGGCACGCCGGCGCCGATCCCCGGCTCGCCCGAGCTGCGCAAGGCGCTGATCGAGGCCGCGTTCAAAACCCCGCGAGGGGCAGCCGCCCGCGCAGCTCATCGAAGTCACCGCCGAGAATGGTCCGTCCTCCTATTTCGCGCTGACCGTCGAATCGATTACGCCGCCGTCGGAGCGGCCGTTCGATGAGGCAAAGCCGACCGTCGCGTCGGACTGGACCGAGGCGGCCCGCGAGCGGGAGGCGGAACAGTCGGCCGCTGCCGTGGTGGCCGCCGTCAAAGGCGGGCAGTCGCTGGCCGACGCGGCCACCGTTGCCGGGCTGACCGTGCGTGACTCACCGCTGGTGACGCGGACAGCCGAGGCGCCGGACATGCCGCCGACGTTGCAACGTGTCTTGTTTAGCCTGGAGCCCAAGGAGCCGACGATGGTGCAGACGGCGGACGGGTTCGTGGTGGCGGTGCCGGACAAGATCGTTCAGCCGGACCCGACCGCCGACAAGGCCGCCTACGACGATGTCACCGGTTCATTGACCCGGAGTATCGCCACCGACCTGGCCGTGACATTCGACCAGGCCCTGCGCGCCCGTGCCCACCCGCGGATAAATCAGACCGTGTTCGAAGGCTTCGTCAACAGCCAGTAACCCGCACTCACGCGATCGAGGAGACCCATGAACATCGCCCTGCCCCCCGGTTTTGCCGGCTTCCGTGCCAGATATGAAGCTGGACGCGGGACGCTGGTCTGGTGGCATGGCGTGGCCGACCTCGAAACTCCGGTGGCCGCGTTCCTGAAGCTGGCGCACGGACGGCCGTACAGCTTCCTGCTCGAAAGCGTGGAGGGCGGCGCTGCCCGCGGGCGCTATTCGATCATCGGCATGGAGCCGGACCTGATCTGGCGCTGCCGGGCGGGACAGGCGGAGTTGAACCGGAACGCCCGCTCCGCCCCGCATGCATTCCTCCGCGAGGAAACGCCGGCCCTGGAGAGCCTGCGCGCGCTGATCGCGGAAACGAGGCTTGATGTACCGGACACCCTGCCGCCGATGTCGGGCGGCCTCGTCGGCTATCTGGGCTACGACATGGTCCGCCTCATGGAGCGCTTGCCGGAGCAGAACCCCGACCCATTCGGCGTCCCCGACGCGCTGCTGATCCGACCCACCCTGTTCGCCATCTTCGATAACGTGAACGATGAGCTGACCCTGGTGGCGCCGGTCTATCCGAATCCGGACATCTCAGCCGAAGCCGCGTGGGAAGCGGCGGAGGCTCGGCTGGCCGAAGCGCAGGCCGCGCTCGACCGGCCGCTGCCGCACCCGGCACCGCCGGTCGCGTTGCCGGCCCTGCCGCCGCCGGACTCCAACGTATCGGAGGCTGCGTTCCTGGCCGTCGTTGACCGCGCCAAGGACTACATCATGGCCGGCGACGCGTTTCAGGTTGTGCTCAGCCAGTGCTTCTCCACCCCGTTCGCCCTGCCGCCCTTCGCATTGTACCGCGCGCTGCGTCGGATCAACCCGGCGCCGTTCCTGTTCTTTCTGGATTTCGGTGGTTTCGCCGTGGTGGGATCGAGCCCGGAAATTCTCGTGCGCCTGCGCGACGGCACGGTGACGCTACGACCCCTCGCCGGTACCCGCCGCCGCGGTGCGGACCACGAGGAAGACCTGGCCCTGGAGGCGGAGCTGCTCGCCGACCCCAAGGAACGGGCCGAGCATCTGATGCTGCTCGACCTCGGCCGCAACGATGTCGGACGCGTCGCCGAGCTGGGCAGCGTGCGGGTGACCGAGAGCTTCGTCATCGAGCGATTCAGCCACGTGATGCATATCAGCTCGAATGTGGAAGGTCGCTTGCGCGGTGACCTTGATGCGCTGGACGCGCTGATTGCGTCGTTTCCTGCCGGCACGTTGTCCGGCGCGCCGAAAGTTCGGGCGATGGAAATCATCGACGAATTGGAAACGACGCGCCGCGGCATCTATGCCGGATGCATCGGCTATTTTGCCGCGAACGGCACGATGGATACCTGCATCGCCTTGCGTACCGCCCTGGTGAAGGACGGTCGCATGTACGTGCAGGCGGGCGCCGGCATCGTTGCCGATTCCAACCCGGCGGCGGAGCACGAAGAATGTCGGCAGAAAGCGCGCGCGCTGTTCCGCGCCGCCGAGGAAGCCGTGCGCTTCGCGGCCGGCAAACCCAGAGCAGATCGCGCCTGACTGATACCAGCGGCCCGAAGGGCCGACTGGTATGCGCGCAGGGTTGGTGTGGCGGCTGCGCGCGAAATATGAGCTAGCCGGCGAGCCGCCGCCGGGCGAACTGTACGAGAGTCTCGACTCGCCCGACCGCTGCGCGGGCGGAACGTATTATCTGCGCCTCCGGTGATTCTTCCGGGCCGCCCGAAATCAGCCAGAACAGCACGATCAGCCCGCAATAGCTGATGGTACCGACGCCAACCTCGAGCAGGAAACGCACCGTGATGCCGACCATCTGGGGTGGCGCGCGCAACTGCTCGCCGACCAGCAGAACCAGGCCGCACATCAGCGCCGCGGCGACCGGCGGGCGCCATAGCGTGGGCAGGACCGTTCGCCAGCGAAAGTTCAGCATCGATCGGAGCTGAAAGTTCCACAGCACCGCGTTCACCACCGCGGTTGCCAGCATGGCCAGCATCGCGCCCCGCAGCCCATCCTCCATCAGCCACCAGATCGTCACCGGGACCCGGATCGCGATGCTGATGTAGTAGGTGAAAGTGTACGCGCGCTGTCGATTGAGCGCCATCATCACGGTGTGCGTGTAGTGACCGATTGCATCGAAAAGCTGGTACAGCGCGATGATCGGCATAAGCGGGATCACCGCGCTCCATTTCGAGCCGAGGAAGATCTCGGTGACCTCGGGGGCCGTCGCCACCAATCCGGCTGTCAGCGGTAGAATGATCAGGGATTGGACCGCCATGCCGTTGATGGCGATCCGACGCAGCTCGTCGATATCGTGATAGATTTTAGAGAATGCCGAATAGACCGGGCCGCGGATCGGCGCCGCAATCTCGGTGATCGGCAATGAGGCGATCTGCCTGCCCACCTGGTACAGACCAACATCTGCCATGCCAAGATAATGCCCGACGACGAAATTCATTAATTGCAGGTCGGTCAGCAGGCAGATGTTCCCGAGGAACAGCCATTTGGAGAAGTGCAGCAGATCGCGCCAACCAGCCAGCGAGAAGCGCGGCCGGTGACGCGCGACAACATAGCTTGCCGGCACCGTGAGGAGTTTGTTGAACAGGTTTCCCAGTATCAGAATCCAGTAATTCTGCATGAAGATAGCCAGCACGAGCACTATGATAAGCGCCTGGATCTTCCCCCACAGCATGAACACAGTGAGCATCTCGAACCGCATGTTGCGCTGGTAATCGATCAAACGCACATTCTGCAACGAGTTGAGGAATGCGGTTGCGGCGATCACATACATCAGCGGTTGAATTTTCGGCTCGTGCATGAAGTCCGCCTGCCAGCGGGCGGTAGCGACGAGACATGCAGCAATGAAGGCGCCGCGCAGCACACCCAGGGTCCACGCTGTGTCGTAGTGCGCCGTTTCCGGCGAACGCATCCGGATGATCGCCAGATTGAAACCTGTCGCGGTCAGCAGATCGAAAATCGGATAGATCGCCTGCGCCAGCGCCACGATGCCGAAATCGGCCGGTGAAAGAATCCGCACCAGCACCAGTGTGCTGACCACGCCGATCAGACGCATGCCCAACCGTGCGCCGACCATGTAAATGGAGGAAAGCACAGTCCGTCGGCCGAGCCGCGAGGGCGTGGCGGCCCCCTCGATCGCTGTCAGAGGCTGCTCGTTAGCCGGAAATTCAGGAACCGTCATAATCCTGCAGTGTCAGCCGATCTATCGATGAGCAGGGTCCGCAAGCAATGGCCGCACGAGATAACATGGCTTGGTCGGAACTCAATAGAATATTGTCGGAATGCTGGCTCCAGGTACGCGACTATGCCGCCATTCGCTCGTCCGTCGCTACGCAGCCAGCGCTTCGCCTGTCCCACGCAGCCGAAATCACTTTACCCGCCGCCAGCATCCCGCTTATGAACTGCCCGGCGATCAACCGGCAGGAGTTCTGGCGCCTATGACGTTTGACCGCCTGGTCATGGTGCTGGGAGCGCCCCGTTCTGGAACAAGCTGGCTCGGCAAAATATTCGACAGCCATCCGGACGTGCTGTATCGGCATGAGCCCGATCTGGCGTTATGGGAACGTCGGCTTCCGTTTCTGATCCCGGAGCACGAAGTCGCTAATTATACCGCGATCGCCGCGGATTATGTGACGCGGCTCATCAGCACGCCCACGCTCAAATCCGCCGGTCAGTTGCCGACCTTTCCAAAGAGCTATTATTCACCCGGAAAGCGGGCACTTCATACCGGGCTCATCCGCACTCTCCGCTGGCTGGAGGGGGCCACCCGATCGCGCCGGATGCGCGCCTATCGGGTCCCCGATTTGACCGATGCCATGCGCGATCCGCGCGTCCGGATCGTGCTGAAATCCATAAGCGCGCGCGGACGAGCGCGCGTGTTCCTTGAAGCGTTGCCCGGCATGACGGCCATCCTGCTGCTGCGCCATCCGTGCGGTCAGGTCGCCTCGACCCTGCGCGGTCTGCGACAGGGCAGGTTCGATACCGGGGTGTTCGTGAAGGACGTGCTGTCCACGCCCGGCGCCGACACCTACGGCCTCACTGAAAAGCGACTGAACGCGGCCTCACAGGTGGAGCAGCTCGCCTGGCATTGGGCGACCATGAACGAGCTTGCGGCTGGCGCGATGCACAACCGCGCCAATGCCTCCATCGCGTGCTATGAAGATATCTGCCGCGACCCCATCGGCCGGGCCCGCGAACTGCTGGCTTTCGGCGGCCTGGACTGGAACCGGCAGACCGAGGCTTTCGTCGGCCAAAGCACGACCTACGCCGGACCAGAAAAGTATTACAGCGTGTTCCGGAATGCGGTTGATTCGGCGGAGCGCTGGCGTACGGAGCTGCCTGAAACCGACCAGCGGTCGATCCTCGACATTGTAGCTCAGACCTCACTGGCCCGTTTCTGGAGCGATACCTCAGGCGGAACGACGCCACGGCTCCAACCGGAGCCGCAGACCGCCAGCACCTGATGGTGCGCCAGTCGATGGTGTATCAGTCGGCCGCCAGGGCCATCTGCCGACGGGCAATCACCTTCCCCGCATAATCCTCGACCGCCTCGCCGACCTGGTCCGCGTGGCTGGCGAAAACGTGGTCAGCCCCCGGATAAACCCGATAATCGACATGCACGCCCTTCTGGGTGTTGAGCTTGTCGACGAGCTTTCGGACTGAGGGCTCCGGCACCAACTCGTCCGCGTCACCGTGGATCATCAGGCCGCCGCAGGGGCAGGGGGCCAGGAAGCCGAAATCGTAATGACTTGCCGGTGGAGCAATACTGATCCAGCCGGAGATTTCCGGCCGGCGCATCAACACCTGCATGCCTACGAACGCACCGAACGAATATCCGGCGATCCACAGACCACCCGAATTGGGATTGACCGCCTGCATCCAATCGAGCGCCGCGGCAGCGTCGCCGATTTCGCCGATGCCGCCGTCGTAGCGGCCCTGGCTGCGCCCGACCCCGCGGAAATTAAATCGCATCACCGAACAGCCGATCCGCTGGAACGCTTGATACATGGCAAACGTTACCCGATTATTCATCGTCCCGCCATGCAGCGGGTGCGGATGAAGAACCAGAGCAACCGGTGCCCCGCGTTCTTTCGAATGGTGATAGCGTCCTTCAAGCCGTCCGTCAGGACCGGCAAACATAACCTCAGGCATGGCGTCCCGAATCCGCTTCTTTATTGTTTGTCCAGCCGAACCTCGGGGTCACCACGACCCAATGGCCCGACTATCCGAAGTCCGCATAACTGCCTTGCGGTACGCGCCGCAATGCCGTCGTTCGGACAGTCCCAATGGAATACCCTCAAGTAGGGCTGGTGTGCCCCGAATTCCATGCCGCGAGCAGCTATTCTTGACCCGATTGAACACGAACCATAGCCTGATGCGCGTTGGCGGCTGGAAATGTTTTCCCCCTAAATTCTCCTCTTTGCGATCCCGATCTCACCCCTTCACGCAGGCGGGAGTGAGACCCAATTGCTTCCCGGACCCAGAGACTATAGGGCCGTCCGCGTCACAAGCATAACGGATTTGCGCATGGCTTTCATGTTCTTACGTGAACTGGTTCGGAGCTATCGGGAACGTGATCCCGCAGCAAGGTCGTCTCTCGAAGTTGTGCTGTGCTACCCCGGATTGCATGCCGTCGTGTGGCACACACTTTCTCATGGGCTGTGGAACCAAAGATTCTACCTGCTGGCGCGGTTTTCGTCGCATTTGGCGCGCTGGCTCACCGGTATCGAAATCCACCCTGCTGCAAAGCTTGGTCGCCGTTTTGTGATCGATCATGGCATGGGTGTCGTGATCGGTGAAACCGCTGAGGTCGGTGATGATTGCTATTTTTATCATCAGGTAACTCTCGGCGTCGCCCGCGCCATGGGCGGCAAGCGCCATCCGAGCATCGGCAACAACGTGATCATCGGGGCGGGCGCAAAAGTACTCGGGCCCATCAGCGTGGGCGATAATGCACGTATCGGTTCCAACGCCGTCGTGGTTGATTCCGTCCCCAACGACACCACCGTCGTCGGCATCCCGGCGCGCCCCGTGGACCGCCGTCTCACGCGGCGTCAGCCTATGTTCGATCCGTACGGAATGCCGTGCGACGACAGTCTGGATCCGCTGCTGCGCGATCTCGAGGGGCTGCGGACCGAACTTGCGGAGTTGGAAGCCAGGGTCGCCCGCACCAGCGGATCGGCCGTGGCCCAGCCGCGTCCGGCGGCCGCCGACTGACGGCGCCACAACTCGGGTTCTACGGCCAATGCGCCATTATCTCGATGCCAACGCCACCGAACCCTTGCGGCCGGCCGCGCGTGACGCGATGCTCGCCGCACTGGCAGCCACCGGCAATCCTGCCTCGGTCCATCGGGAGGGGCGCGCTGCCCGCCGCATTCTGGAACATGCGCGGGAGCGGATCGCGCGCTGCTATGGCGCCCGACCCGAGCATGTCGTGTTCACATCCGGCGCCACCGAGGCCAATGCCCTCGCCCTGCATGCCTTGCGCGGCACCCGCACGCTTATCATCGGCGCCACCGAGCACGATTCGATTCGCGCCAATGCGCTGGACGCGCAGCTTCTGCCGGTCGATCAGCATGGCGTCGTCGACATCGCCACGCTCGAGGCGATGCTGGCAGACGCACCGGCGCTGGTCGCGCTCATGATGGCGAATAACGAGACCGGAACGTTGCAGCCGGTGGCCGATGCGGCTCGCCTATGCAGGCGGTACGGCGCGCGACTCCACGTCGATGCGGTGCAGGCGGCCGGACGTATCCCGGTCGATCTGGCTGGCGCTCGGCGCTCATAGCCTGGCGTTGTCATCGCACAAGGTTGGCGGCCCGCAGGGCGCCGGCGCTCTCCTGCTCGCGCCGGACGCCCGGTCGCACCGGACGCACCGGCCATTGCGGCTGATCGAGCGCTGATTGCCGGCGGCGGCCAGGAAAGAGGCTGGCGGGGCGGCACACCGGGGCTCCCGGCCATCGCCGGATTCGCGGCGGCGGCCGAGGCGGCGCGGGAAGCAACTCCGCTCCGCGTGTTGCGGGACGCGATAGAACGCGCGGCGATTCGCCAGGGCGCCGTCATCTGCGGCGCCGGTGCGCCGCGGCTTGCCAACACGACCTGCCTGGCGCTGCCCGGCATTCGCGCCGACGCGCAAGTGATCGCGCTCGATCTGGACGGCATCGCGGTCAGCGCCGGCGCCGCCTGCAGCTCCGGCAAGGTCACCACGAGCCATGTACTGGCGGCGATGGGGCTCGGCGAACTCGCCGGCCAGGCGATCCGCGTCTCGCTGCCGTGGAACGTGACGGAGGCGGCCATCGATGCCTTCGTGCATGCATACGGAGGTATGGCCACCCGCCTGCGCGACGCATTGCTCGCCCCGGTAGCGGTGCCGGTCGCGTGATCCCACATCCGGTCATCATGCCGGTCGCCGATCCTCCTCCGTCCCCCAATCGCCCGGTCTACCTGGACAACCAGGCGACCACCCGCTGCGACCCCCGCGTCGTCGCGGCCATGCTGCCGTTGTTTTCCGAGCAGTACGGCAATCCCCATAGCGTCGAGCACATCATGGGCACCGCGGCGGAAACCACGGTGGAAACCGCACGCGCCCAGGTTGCAACGCTGATCGGTGCGGAGCCACGGGAGATCGTGTTCACCTCGGGCGCGACCGAAAGCAACAACATCGCGATCAAGGGGGCGGCCCGTTACGCGACCCGTACTGGCGACCCCCGTCGGCGCATCATTACCGTCGCGACCGAGCACAAATGCGTCCTGGAGTCCGTCGCCGACCTGACCGCGGAGGGGTTCGAGCCAGTGTTCCTGCCGGTCCAGCCGGACGGTCTGGTCGATCCGGATGTCCTGCGGGACGCCTTGTCCACCCCGACGCTGCTGGTCAGCATCATGACGGTGAACAACGAGACCGGCGTCATTCAGGACATCCCCGCGCTGGCGGCGGTCACGAAGGAAGCTGGCGCGCTGTTCCATACCGACGCCGCGCAGGCGGTTGGCAAGGTGCCGCTGGATGTGACCGCGTCGCGGATAGATCTTCTCTCCGTCAGCGGACACAAGCTGTACGGTCCCAAGGGCGTGGGCGCGCTTTACGTCCGCCGACGGCCGCGCGTGCGGCTGACGCCGTTGTTCTCCGGCGGCGGGCAGGAACGCGGACTACGATCCGGAAGCCTTCCGGCCCCGCTGATCGTCGGATTTGGGGAGGCCTGCCGTCTGGCCGCGGTGGAAATGGAGGCCGAGGCAGCCCGCATCGGCGGTTTGCGTGACCGCCTGCTGGCGCGGCTGAGCCAGGCCATTCCCGGGCTGCGGCTGAACGGCAGCGCTGCCGCGCGCATCCCCGGCAACCTCAATCTGACGTTCCCGATTGCGGAGGCGGCCGAGCTGATGGCCCGGATACCGATGCTCTGCGTCTCCACCGGCTCGGCCTGCTCCTCGGCCGAGGTGGAGCCATCCTATGTGCTGCGCGCCCTGGGATTGAGCGACGCAGCCGCGGCCCGCAGCTTGCGCATCGGGATCGGACGCTTTACCTCGCCCGCCGACATTGATTACGCCGCCGCTGCCCTCGCAGCGGCGCATGCCGGGGCGGCGGCTCCGGCCTGAACGGAACTGCTATGCCCAAAATGACCTTCATCGAGCGCGACGGGACACGCCGCGAGGTCGACGCTCCGCTCGGCCTTTCGGTACTGGAGATCGCCCACAAGTACGGGATCGATATCGAGGGCGCGTGTGAAGGCTCGCTCGCCTGCTCGACCTGCCACGTCATTGTGGAATCGGCCTGGTTCAAGCGTCTCGCCGATCCAACCGAAGATGAGGAAGATATGCTCGATCTGGCCTTCGGCCTGACTGAAACATCGCGCCTCGGCTGCCAGATCGTTATGACGGAGAAGCTGGACGGGCTCGTGGTCAAGCTGCCGCCGGGCAGCCGCAATCTGCTGAACGAGTAGGGCGATGCGTATCGTCGTCGCGATGTCGGGCGGCGTGGACAGCTCGGTGGTTGCCGGCCTGCTGCACGCAGCGGGCCACGAGGTGATCGGGGTCACCCTGCAGCTTTACGATCACGGGGCCGCGTCGGGGCGTAAAGGGGCCTGCTGCGCCGGCCAGGACATCCACGACGCAAGACGGGTCGCCGATCATCTTGGCATCCCGCACTACGTAATCGACGCCGAAGCCCGTTTCGCCCGCGCCGTCATCGACGATTTCGCCGCCAGCTACGCGGCGGGCGAGACGCCGGTCCCGTGCATACGCTGCAATCAGACCGTGAAATTCGCCGACCTTACAGCGCTGGCGCGCGGACTTGGGGCCGAACGGCTGGCGACCGGCCACTACGTCCGTCGCATCGACACCTCGGACGGGCCGGAGCTGCACCGCGCCCGCGACGTTGCCCGCGACCAGAGCTGGTTCCTGTTCGCGACCACCCGCGCACAGCTCGCGTTCTGCCTGTTTCCGCTCGGCGACATGGCGAACAAATCCGCCGTGCGACAGGAAGCCGTGCGGCTCGGTCTGCCGGTGGCCGCGAAGCCCGACAGCCAGGATATCTGTTTCGTACCGTCCGGCCATTATACGAACCTTGTGCGCCAGCTCCGTCCCGACGCTCTGGCGTCCGGCGAGATCGTGGATCGCGACGGGTCGGGTACTCGGGCGGCACGCCGGAATTGCCAACTATACCGTCGGACAGGCGCGACGCCTGGGACAGGCCTCTTCCGGCGGCATGGTGGTTCAGGCGCTGGATGCCGGGCGGCGGCGCGTCATCGTCGGTCCTCGTGCCGAGGGCACCCGGATCGTCGCATTGCGGGAGGTGAACTGGCTCGCGCACCAGCCGCTGCGGGCGACCCGCTGCACCGCCCGGCTGCGCGCCCGCGAGACGCCGCAACCCGCCCGCGCCGTGCCTGACGGCGGTTGGCATGACGGTGTATTTGGACAAGCCGGCACTGCCCGCTCCGGGCCAGGCTTGCGTACTGCTACGACGGGGATCGCGTTCTCGGGGGCGGCTTCATCACCGCGCCGGTGGTTGACGGGACGGACCGGGCGGCACTATCTCCCGCCTCTCCCGGGTTGGATGGCGGCGTAGCTCAGCGGTAGAGCAGGGGAATCATAATCCCTTGGTCGGTGGTTCAAATCCGCCCGCCGCTACCATCCGAACCGATAGGAAATTCAGGTACTTATCGGAAATCGGCGGGCCAGCAATGGCCCGTTTTCTTGTTGCAGCGTGTCGCAACAAATCACAAGCAATTCCGCCGGTTTCCAGGCACCCCCGGCGAGTCCGTGCGACAAGACTGCGACATGGAGCCGCATCGGCCATGCCATCGGTTCTTGCTTCGTTCTTCGTGTCCCGATACCCTGCGGGCCATGACAGACGTACCCGAACGGCTGCTGCCGACCACCCCGGATGAACTCGCGGATTCAATCGCCTTCGGGCTTCGCTTTCGCGGCCGGAAGCGCGTCCCCTACGCGGACAACTCCATGGCGCGCATCGCCGCCGAGCACCTGGTCAAGCACCTGGAGCAGTCAGGGTTCGTGGTGATGAAGAAGCCGCCACTGGCCCCGCACGGGATACCTGGCGAGGGGCCGCTGTAGGAACCACACGCGGTCGGCGTCATCTGCGATCCGTGGTGGTGGGCGTCGGCCACGTCCCGGCCGACGCCAATACGACTTTGCCGCCGTACATGCCGCCAGATAGGAATGCGGCTATACTGACGAAGCACAGGCATATCCCTGCACACCGCAGCCACCCAGACTGTCGAAACGTTCGATCGGCTTTTTCCCCATCCGTGCAGTCCTGCTTGTGCCAATCTGGCGCATCTGGGTGCTGCGGATACCATTGACGCGTTATCCGTGCGTGGAGAGACGCCGCGCGAAGCGTGAGTGCGTCTGATCGAAACCCCAGGGCAAAGAACCCGAAAACGTTGGCCAGCCAAGCAGACACAAGGCCGCTAGCGAATATGCTTGCGATTAGAATGAACTTCCATTTGTCGGATCGTAAATCAATCCCAAGGAGGCCAACTATGGCAGGGATTGCAATGATAGCTCCCCCGTTCAAGAGCGTCGCGTTTTTGATGATCAGCTCCGCGAGGTCAATTGCCCCGCGATCACTCGCCATCGAAGCGCTGCGCAACGGTTCGACCTGATTTTCTATGTCGCGTCGGAAGCTCTCGCGCACCTCATTGGCTATGCGCCACTGCTCGGCGGATAACGAACCGGCCCCTGTGCCCGCGGCGTAGACCGTACCTGAGAGCGTCCACGATGCGGTCAACGAATAGTAATCCTGTTCCAAGCCACGCTCCGACGATCAGAACGTCTGGTATATTCTTCTTCTGATCGGAGTCGGCAAACAAGCGTGGCAACAGGGGCCCGGAGGGCACTGAGTTCACGCCGTCAACTCCACCGGCTCGATCAGTTCCGGCCCGTTGTTCCGCGGGTTGCCAACCTTCCGAGCCACCGGCCAGACCCGCAGCGTCCCTTCTGGCGACGGGCGCAACAGCGTGGGGGGATCCCCTCCACCTCACCAAGCCACGCCGGCCAGTCCGCCGGCTCCAGGATCACCGGCATCCTATTGTGCAGCGCCGCCACGTCCGTACCGGCATTCGTCGTGATGATGGCGAAGGTCCGCGTCACCGTGTCGGCGACGTCATAATAAGCCGCCCAGATGCCGGCGAACGCCATTGGCTGGCCGTCCTGGCGGGCGATGGCGTAGGGCTGCTTGCCGCCCTCGATCACCATCCACTCATAGAACGCGTCAGCCGGCACGATGCACCGGCGCCGGGCGAACGCATCGCGGAACTTGCCCGACGTGGAGACTGTCTCGGCCCGGGCGTTGATCGGCCGCGGAGCCGTGTTTTCCGGCAGCACCCAATGGGCCTGGAAACCCCACGTCAGCAGATCAAGGTGACGCTCACCCGTCTCGGGGTGCCGCCGCACCACTGGCGCCGGTTGCGTCGGCGCCAAATTCCAGGACGGTGTGATGTTCGGCAGCGGGTTGCGTGTGCCGAAGATGCGCGACAGGGCTTCAGCGGGCAGGAAACTGGCGTATCGGCCGCACATACCGGGATCGTAGCAAATAGGCGGCGGCTGGCAACCGCAGCGGCCGGCTGGTAGCGCCCCGTTCCTACCTATATCTGCAAGGCATGCCGACGCGCATCGTCCACGCCAAGCCGCCAAACAAGATCAAACGCAAGGCTGCACCGGCCCAGATCGTCACGACACCGAAGGCACGCCCGCCACCCGCCGGGCCGGCGGATCACCGCAATGCCGATGCCGCCGATCGGCTGTGGCGTGAGCTGCTGCGGCGGGTGACGGGGGCTGACAGGCGCGGACAGGTGGATAATTGACAGTCCGGTGTGTCTGAGCCCGCGGTGCGGCGAATCTGCCATGAGTTTACGGCACCTGACCACACGCCTCCTTATCTTGCCGACGGCATTCGTCGTCCACACAGTTATGTTTCCTGGTAGTGTTGAAGATCAGCAAGACTTCTCCAGGCCGGTTAGAGTGAGGGTCCCCAATAACGTCGGTCAGTTGATAACAATATCTGGTTATGCGCTTAGGGGTTCCCGCAAATCCATCTCGATAGGTGGCCCACCCCCACATGTAGAAGAAACGATCCCTATTTTGGACTCTTCTGAGATATTCAGGGGAAAGTCGGGCGGGCCTGCCACGCGTGGCGCTTCTTGGACTCATCTGGATTGGCTTGTCGATCTCCGCGGTTATCGGGTTCCCATCCTCACCTTGATCAGGAAAGTGGAAATCCTGCGGCATGGGGCTAGCCCATTTGTCCGAGTTCAAGGGCCCAACTTCCCCACGCTCGCATACCATCTGGCGAAACGTTCCCAGCGTTCTCCCATTCGTGCAGGGCTATCCAAACCGTTCCTCCATCGCTGTCACTGGTTGGGTAAGCGATGATGCCCTTTGATACAACGCGAGCCCTTTGCGTGACTATCGAAACATCAAGTTGCCCCTTCATGATTCGATGCTGCCCCCATAAAATAACAGCCTGAACAAGCCCGATGACGAGAGGAAGGGCCTCAAACATCATCGGAGTGTTCATGGCCGCCTTGATCCCACCAGAAGAACACGATCATTGTCGCAGCTAATTTGCTTGCACTCTCCAAAGGCGGCCCACTGCAAGGGTCAAGGGGAAAGCCCCGCACGACGCCGGCCCGTGCGGAACTTACAAACGCGCGCCTCCCGCGACCCTGCTACGCGGCTTCCGCTGGGGTTGCCACGTCGAAGCGGTTAACCGGCCGGATGCTGATGGTCTGAATCTCCCCCCGGCCCAGTCCGCGGCACCGGCTGACCCGACGGCGCGCCGCGCGGCGCAGCTTCTCCAGCTCACGACGGATCCTGGGGGTGGACATTCCGACGGAGTGCTGCCGCCGCACGCCCGCTTCCGCCAGAACATCCAGCAATTCCATCCGGTGAAACAGCTCGCGCAGCTCGGCGGGGGCAGCCGCCCATGCGTATTTCACATTGGCCTCGTCGGATAAATCCACGAAACCGGTATCGTCGCGCGTCGCGGCGCGCCGCTGAAGGATTTTCGCCGTGAAATCGTTACGCGTCTTGGCGGGGGTCTTTTCCTGGAGCACATCAAGGGTACTGTAAAGTCTCGAACAACGCGTCGGCATCGGCGTCGGGGGTGTCTATCGGCAATGCCGATAGCGCCTCCTGGACCTTGAAGAAGGCGGTTGCAATTTCGACCGACGTGCTAGGCTTGTGGGCGAGCCTTGGCATAGGGGTGTCTCCCTTGCTGGAGGTGAAGGTCAGGGGTTCGGTTGCAGCCGGCCCCTGACCACCCGCGAACCGCGGGGTGACTGGAATGTGACATACGCCTCAGCCATTTACAACTAGAAAACCGATCCCTAGCGAGAAAATCTTTATCGAGGCGGCCACCTTCCCGCCGGCATCATGTATCCCGCCGGGATACGCGGAACTTGACACAGTATAGCGTATCCGCCGGTATACAGATACTCTTTAGTTACTTGGTCGGTCAGGAAGTTAAACTGTATCCCGGCGGGATACAGAGCAGCACCCAGGCTTGCCATTTGGCAAGTAACGTTCCGTATCTAAAACCGTATTGACCGCGCGTTAAAATCCTGAAACGCTACGATCAGTCCGGGCAACAATCAGATCATGGAGCGATCCTATTATGCTGCCCGCGGCCAAGCCCATCCTGAAGGCGCTTGTTCCCCCATCGGTAATGCGGTTTTACCAAGCCCGATCGGCAATGGCATTGGCTGCGGCCCAACAGGCGGGGGCCCCCGATATAACGCTACTGTCGGAGCTGTGTCCGCGCGGCTGCGTCGCTGTGGACGTTGGGTCGAATATCGGCGTGTTCACCGCTAACCTGCGGCAACTCGCCAGCCGGGTGCACGCGTTTGAGCCGAACGGCGATCTGGCCGATGCATTGGAGATCGCGTTTCGCTTCGACCGCCGCGTGACGGTGCACCGGGAAGCGCTGTCCGATCGGAGCGGAATCACATGGCTGCGGATCCCTGTGCACAACGGCAAGATCGTTACCGGACTCGCCACAATGGAACCGGAGAACGCGCTGTCCGGGCTGCCGACCAAGCAGGTCCTGGTGAGCCTGAGCCGCCTTGATGACATGCAACTTGGCCTGATCGGGTTCATCAAGATCGATGTGGAGGGGCATGAACTGGCAGTGCTACATGGCGCCCGCGAGACGCTGGCCAATTCCAGGCCAAACGTGCTGGTCGAGGCGGCGGATTGGCACCGGCCCGACGCTGCGCGGAGCGTGATTCAGGTCATGACCGAGCTGGGCTATGATGGGTGGTTCCTTTGGGGGGATCAGCTCGTGCCAGGGGAACGCTTTGATCCGCGCGTCCATCAGTGCGACGATGCGCATGATGAGCTTGGCCGGCGCGTAGGAGAGGCAGACTATGCGGGGAACTTCGTGTTCCGCCCGCAAGTCATTGGGGGCGTTGCACGGTGACGGCGGCGGGAAGTGCATGCGACGTGCGCACCACGACGACAGCGAATTGCGCCAGGGGGCTTCGGTGGAGAGCTGTCGCATGGTGGGGTCCTTTGTTGTAGTGGCGGATTAATCGAAATACGGCCTGCAAATTTTTTGCAGGTCGGCGGCTGGCGTGTGGGGGAAATCGCCCACGGCCATGAGTTACTGCGCACGTTGGCGGGGCGCTGCTGTAGGTTAAAGGGGAGTGGTTCACTATGTTACGACATATAGTTACGTATGACGACATCACCATCGGCAGATGGAACCATCGGGCGGGACTGGTCCTGACGGGGTGTCGTGACGGGAGGTTGCCCGGTATCGTGAGGGGTCACGGTTAGATGCACACCCGCCGGCTGACATGTCGCTGTGCAACACGGTCACATAGCCCATGCGGCGAGGCCGTGCGGCAGTGCTGGTTCCGGGTGCCGATGCTCAGCCGGACACCGCTGCGCCGCTCACGCTCGCGCAGACGGGCAGGACGGGCATGGGTGAGAATGCCAGGTGGTGCGCCGCGGTGACGTATGGCGAGCGGCCCATCTGCCGGCCCTACGGCAGCTTGCCTGCATCGGGGGTGTCATCGTCAGCCTGTAGCCGTCGCGCCGGTGACTGTGCCCCGCTGTGGCGCGGTTGGTGCATCTGGGGGCATGGGCTGATACGTGCTGGCCCGCAGCTCGGTCGCGCGCTGGAACTTCCGGCGGGCGTCATCGAGCAACGCCAGCGCCATTGCATCGAGCAACGCAGCCTGCCGTGCGCGCTTCTCCAGGGTGGCTGGTGTCGGTCCCGGCTTGCGTCCAGCACCCGGCCTGGCACCACCACGCCCCGGGCCAGGCGGCTTGCCCAACTTTGCGCGGCGGGCAGCCCGGGCAGCAACGGCGTCAGGTGACATGTCGTCGCGACTGCCACGGGGCCTGCCGGCGCCGGGTCTCGCACCGCTACGGCCGGGGCGAGATATCCTGGCCGGCTTCACGGCCACGGGCGCCGGCTTATCCGGTGCTGGACTCCGGAACCGCTCCGCACGGATCCTGTCGGCTTCAATCGCACGCGCGGCACGGGCTTCATCGCTCATATCAACTCGCATAAACGTTGCTCCTTTTCAATAGATTAACTCATAGGCGTAGTCAGCATCGTTTGAACAGCCCGAACCGCTGTCGGGGAAATCCTTAGTTATAGCCTCAACCGGGCTATGATTAGGGGCGTTTTGCCCCGGAATCTTTGGTTCCTCAGACCCCCGAAATCCGCCCCACGGCGGAGATGCCCTCCGCCTAACTATGCCGGAATACCGCCATGCGTGGCGGGGTGTTGGAGTCCAGCCCACAATCCAGCCCACACGTCTAAGCTGGAATCTGGTCCGGCCGGGGTGGTCGTGCAGGGGTGGTAGTTTCGCACGGAACGGGTCGGCACGGTGGTCGGATGGGCGGATTCTGGACCGGTTTGCGGACACCAGACGGACACAGGAAATAGGATCGGCGCTGTAAGCGGCATGCGTCTGCCGATTCCCGGGTGTCGGCCGGCTGATATGTAGTCAGTGGACAGGCGGAATCCGGGTGGGTCGGGGTGGTCTGCCGGACGGCTTCCGGACAGCCACAGGGCTGGCGTATGGTGGCGCTACAGGCGGGTCGCTGGTCGGGGCGGTGTCGTGGTGGCTCGCGCGCGCGAGGCGCCTGGCGGGCCGGAATCCCGGATATCCGGGCGGCATCCGGCCCAGCCTGCCGGGAGAGAATATATTTCTCCATACTGGCCGATCCGGAGAATATTTTAACCAGATCGGCCGGTTTTGGAGCACAGCGTGGCGTGATCCTACCGTCGGGCCGGTCAGCCAACGGGAAGTTGGTACCGGCCCTCCTTGACCGCATTTGCCGGTCTGCCACGATCAACAGCCCCTCCAGGCCGGGCTTTCGTGTAGCCGTACCCGGGCATGCCCCCGAACGGCATCGGTGCGGGTCTGCCGGACGCCTCGATCATCCGAACCGCGGCATCCATGCGAGCGCGTGCTTTAGCAAGGGCCCGTTGGTACGGCTCGGCCGGGAGGCGGCGGCCGACCGCGATGTTCGCGGCGCGGATTGCGTCGAAGATGTCGGCCTCGGCTTGGTCGAATGCGCTGAAGGCGGTGTCGATTGTGACTGTGGTCATGGCTTGATCTCCTGATTGGTGGTCGGGCTGGTGATCGCACGCCATGCGCGTTCAGCAGCATCGCGGGCAGACAGCGGCATGCGGGGTTCGTATCTCGGTTCGGCCCGGCGCAGTTCATCCGCGGGGCGGGGTCGGGATCGTCGGCGATCCAGGCTGGCGATCAGACGGGATTCTACGGTGTTGTTCATGCCGCACGGAAGCGATGCAGATCGCCCCCGGCAAGGGCGAGGCGCTGATCCCAGGCTGCCTTGATCTGGCGTAGGCCACCCCCCTCAGAATTGTCCGAGGTTCGCGTCTTGATCCAGGCCGTCCGGGCGCGATGCAACGCAGCTCGCTTCGCTTCCTTCAGGTGTTTGTGCCGGCCGGCTCCCAGCTCGCGGTAACTACCGTCACCCTCAGGCAGAATCCGCATTAGCAGACTCTGGCTTTTGCCCCCGCAGGTCACGGGGTCGGCGGAATTGTCGGGGTTAACCCGCCAAGCGATGACCGCGGCTCGCTCTGTCCACATATCGCCAGGGAGAGGGATCAGTGCGCCGGACTCGAGATGCAGCTCAATGACGTAGGCACCGGCGGCAGCCGGGATGAACACGTCAGCCATTTGGACTCCAATCAGGATTTGGGTTGATGCGCGCCGACACCGGGCGCGCTCGGGTTACTGAAGAAGCCGCGCGAGCTCGGCGGCGTCATCCGCGGACCAGCCGGCGAGATCGAAATCCACCCCGGGTGTTTGCCGAACAGAGGGGTTGAGTTTGGGCATCCGCGAGGGGGACATGGGACACCCCTTAAGGGGGGTGTCCTGTCTGTCCCCTGTCTCGCCGGGGTTTGCCGGGGGACAAAAGAGGACATGTCCTCCCAATGTCCTGTCTGTCCCCCTTTTCGTATCCCCAACGACTGGCGGGAATTCCATCCCGTCCGGCAGCCACACCCAGCCCTCCGCCGCGCCCACGCGCCTCTGATCGAGCAGCTCCCTAAACGCTCGGCGGAAAGCCTTTTCCCGGCTGTTACGTCCCTCGGCGGTGGAGACGCGCACCCCTTCGTTGCAGACCTTGCGCCATTCGCTTTCGAGCACTATCCTCCGCCCGTCTGGTTGCACCTGCCCGGATGGTAGCAGCTCTTGCAGGATGCCCAGGGCGGCCTTCTGCTGACCGGTCAGGTTGTCGGGCTTGGGTGCGGCGCCGACGCGCAGCACCGGAACCAAGGAAGTCCTGCCCGGAGTGGCATCGGCCACTACCAGATCGAACAGGATTGGTGCGCCTTCTTCGGCCTCTTTCTGATACTCGATCGCTAGGGTCACTATGTCCGCAGCTTCGCTGTTCTGGCGCGTGGCGTGCAGCAGCGTGTCCACGGCACCTCCTAATGCGCTGGATCCTCGCAACCCCTTGTCGCCGTCTTTACCCTGGTGGTGGACCGGCATGACGGTGCAGCCGAGCTGGTCCTTCAGCCAGTCGCACGCGGCGATCACGCGGCCAACATCGCCCGCGGAGTTCTCGTCCACACCGGGCATGGCGCGGGCAAGGGTATCAATGACCACCAGCCCGACGGTCGTATTGCCGGCGGCTTCCCGAATCAGCCCTGCCAACTCATGCACTGCTTTCATGTCGCTGAAGTTCACCGCGCGCGGGAGCGCCCAGAACGGGATACCGGACGGTATTCCGTAATGGACACGTGCCGCTCGGACCCGCAGCTTCAGACCACCGGCGCCTTCCCCGGCGATATAGACAACACCGCCCTGTTGCACTGTTCGGCCGAACCAATCCCGACCCGCGGCGACGTGCAGCGCCATAGACAGGGCGATGAACGTCTTACCGTGCTTCGGCGGTCCATAAGTGATTGCCAGGGATTGCTCCGGCAGCAGACCGTTTATTAACCATTTCGGGTCCGGGAGTGCTTCGATATCGTTGATCGACAGCAGCCGCGGTTTCTTGTTCACGGGCAACGGCTCCAGTGCCCCGAATTCGTCCTGTGCTGACGGCCGCGGCGTCTCGATACCGAACCGGCTGGCGAGCGATGACAGCGCCTTCCGCTGATCGCCGCCGTGATCGAGAATCGCGATCACGTCCAGCACGTCGGGTGCGCGTGATGTCATCCCGGCCGGCAGGTTCGCCGGCGCCAGCGGGTCGTCGCCGTGATGACTGAACGCGCGCTGCACCCCGTCGTCACCGTCGAGAATCTGCACGCCCGCCACGCCGCTTGTTGACTCTGGAAACAGATAGCGGCCGTTGTCCGCCGGTATGTAGCCGTGTTCGATCAAGGTTTCTTCCAGGTCGAGATGCGCGCGCACCTGGTCTATCAACGACCACGCGGGATCAATCCCCGCCGCGATCCGCGCTTCACGTCGGGCGCGGGCTGTCTCTTGCCGGTCGCGGCGTAGTGCCTCCGCTGCGGCGTCACGTTCTGCCTTCAGCACCCGCCCTTGCTCGGCAAGCAAGTCTGCATCCAGCGGCGTGCCGTCGATAGCTTCGCCCTGGTGCTTGTCGTGCTCGCCGGGCGCATGACGCGGCAAATAGAACAGGCTTGCCGCGCCGATCTTGCTGTTATCGAGGATACCCTGCAACCCGACCTGCTCGGCGACGATCTCGACAACCGGCAGCGTCGGGTCGATCTCATGCGACAGCGGCAGCACGACGCGATATCGGGGCAGCTCCGTCGTGTGGCTGAATGAAGTATATGCCACACCCGTCCAGCCCTTCGCCCGGATGCGCGAGACAGCTTCCGCGAACGCCGGCGGTATCTCGCCGGTCTGCTTGTTCGCTTCGATATCGAGGGCAACTCAGAGTCCGGGCGGCAAGCCGAGCCTTCAGCCGCCGGACGCCACCACCCTGACCAGTGGTCTCCGGCCGGAACCTAGCCGGGACGAAATTGGTGCCGTCCTTTTCGCCTTCGCGATGCTCCATCAGCCGCGCTGCAAAGGTGCTCCAGGGCATCGTCCGTTCATCGCCGGCGCCGTGCGTTGAGGAACCGAACAGGGAAACGGTGATGGTCTCTGTGGTCGCGTTCATACCGCGCCCTCCGCGCGCAATATTTCCGGGTCGGTGACACGGCCGGTTTCAATCGCAACGGCGCGAATCACGTCCAGCGCGTGATCCAGGTCGGTGCAGCCGAGCGATACCGTCACGCCGCGCTTGAGCCCATCCTCGATCACGAACCACTGCTGCTCTGTCGGCAAATCGGAATCCGGCGCGATCCGGATTGTCAATACCGCCGACGCCGGCTGCGTTACGGACGGGAGGACATTAACAACAGGTCTGTCGCAACCCCGCCCGGCGCGACGGAGAAAAGTCATTCTGATTCGGCAGTCGATGTCACGCATCTTGGTAGTTCCTTGGATTTAGGGTTGAGGTCAGGCCAGTTTGACGAAGCCAAGCGATGCCGACGCGGCGGCATCGATGCCGCGGGCGATCACGACCAACGTTGTTTTCGATGGATACCAACTGCTAAGTTCCGGGTTATGCCACACACCAGCTTGGTGCTCGGCGAACTGCTGCGCGAGCTGCACGCCTTCGCAATTGAGATCGCCGCGCGGATGCAAATAAGGTTGCGCGCTCAACACGGTATTCCCCCAACAGGGTACGCCGGTGCAGCCGGTCAAGCGGAACGTCTGCGGATGATCAAGCAGCGCCCGAACGCTGTTGCGGAGTTGCGGATTCCGGGGCCAGGCCCGCCCGGTGGGAATGCGCCATGTGCCGCCGATCAGCGCGGGCAACAGCTCCGCGGCGATGGCTTCCTTGGCGCCCCAGACGGCATCATCATACGCGCGGTTCGCCGTTATCCAGGCCGGCGAATACTGTTCGGTATCGTCGCGTGCCGCCATGTGGCGGCCGGCGTCGGCGACAGCCTGGCGCAGTCGTGGCAATGTCGTGGACGTGATAATTTTATTGATGAACACTTGAAATTTCCTCTTGCGCCGAGCCGCATGGCGGCATATATAAGACGCATCCTGTGAACGTTGACGTGTTCAGACTTCGCCCCCACCGCGCTTGCCGCACGGTGGGGGTTTTCTTGTCCGGTCAGTCCACGATGCGACGGCCTGACTTGATCGCGGCCATTGCCGCCGCAGGGGATAGTCGGTCGAAATCGCTCCGGCGGATCGGCGCAGTTGCCGCAGCAGCATCGGCCCGCGCGGCGCTGCGCTGTGCGGCGACGATTTCTTGCGCGATCGAGCGCGCAAGTTCTTCCCGCTGCTCTCGCTGTTCGAGTCGGTCCGCGTGATCGCTGGCGTCGAGTTTGCGCAGCACCGCGGAGGCAGCCGCGGCGCGGTCGGCGTAGGTATCTGACATGGTAGTTTTCTCCGTTAAGATTGGGTGATGAAGCCATTCGGCAGGCCGCCGAATGTGCCGGCGTCAACATCGAGCGCGTGCTTGATGGCGTTCCATCGCGCCTGTTCCTGGGCCAGCTCACGTACCTGTCCGGCAGATTCAGCCTGCGGCACGCCGCGCGCGCGAACATGTTGCGAGTGCTTGTCGGCGGCGTTAAATTCGACCGCGGCTTCTTCTTGCAGCAGCCGGCCGCGGGTGAATTTCTCACATGCGGCAAGCCGCGCCCTACCGGCGGCGACGGCAACTGGACGCCACGCCATCGCCTCACTGGCGCCGAGATTTTTGTGCGTCCGCGCGTGCCTCGCCAGTGCTGCATCGCGCACGCGCGTTGCAGACGCCAGTACCACGGCGGCATCGGCGAGCGTGTGTTCGGCGTCGAGTGCCGACAGGTCGCCGTCGCCAGCGGCTGCGCGGTTTGCAGCAGCGTCGGCGGCGGCGTGTGCGGCTTGGGCGGCGGTGACGCCGGCCTCGGCCACGTTGAGGCGCGTGATCGCTTCGTTGTGCATCGTGCGCGAGCGGGCGATGACGGCGTGGTCGATCAAGTCGTTGTAAGTGGAATCAGTCATTTCGGTTGTTCCTATTATGCGGCGGTTGATGATGACGCCAGGCGGCCGCGTACGCGCTGACGTTGGTTGCGGTTTAGATTCCAGCGCTCTCGATGCCGGCGATGACGCCGCCGGAGTTCATTTCGTCGGCGGTTTCATCCGGCTGAAGCGGCGGCAGCGCGCCGGCCTGGCCGGCCAGAGCCGCGGCAGCGCCCAACGCCGCGGCAACCGCCAGAACCGGCGCCGACCTGCTTGGCCCGATGGCCGCAATCCAATCGAAAAACGTGCGGACGTCCGGGACCGAAGGCAGCAGTTGCAACGTTTTCTTCGGGGTGGGTGAGCCGGGGCCGGTGGTGAAATTGCCCGCGAACGTCGTCGCGTGGCCGTCGTCGAAAGTGGTTTCACTCAATGCGGTATTCCTCTCAGGTTGATGATCAGGCTGCGACGCGCAGCGTGTTCAGCCACGCATCGAGATCGTCGGGCAGCACCAGGCGAAGCTTGCCCTGGCGGATCGTCCGCGGACCTTCTCCGCGATGGAGCCTGCGATAGAGTGTCGGCACCGAGCAGCCGGATAAAGCTGCGGTCTCGACCATCGAATAGGGCACGCGCATTTGCGTCTCCTTGGGTTGAACGGGAGTGAGAAACGTCAGCGCACCGGCATGTGCCGGACTGCTGCTGTCGTGGGTGTGGCGGGGTTGAACTCGGCTGCCCGAACGCGGCCCCTATAATTAATGGTATTAAACCGCGCAGTCGTTCCGGGATAAGAACAGCGGCCGTTAACGGCGGCCGACACGACCCCCCAAGTGGACTCGTCGAACGCCACCGCGGCAAGGTCCAGGGCGTGCCGCAACGTCTCCAGCGTCGCACCTGGCGGTATCGGCCCGCCGGTCAGGCAGACGGCGTCCAGGAGTGCCCAAGCGGTCCGGCCGTTCCATCCCGCCGGGCCGCATGTCCGCGTCGGGGGTTCCGAGTCATCAACCATCCAGCGCGCCAAGGCGATGCTGAACTCCGCCGACATGCCTGTGTCGGGGAAACGCCGGAGCATGCGTTCGAGGGGCGTCTCGTTATCCTGGGCACGATCGAGCGGTGCAGCGGTATCCGCCGCACCGTCGGGCGCGTCGTCATCATAGTCGGGATCGATTCGCATACCGCGAGCACCCGTGCCGCAGTCGACTCGCGTGCCCCGGCGACGTATCTCCGCCAGCACGTATGTCGCCGACGTTGCGGGTAACCCGGTCCCGTTGCCTTCGGCGATCTCACGCCACGCTGTCGCAAGCGCGCATGCGGCATCCAGTTGTGGGTCGGTGATATGCCCGGCGCGGTGCAGCAGGCCGACCACGTGTCCGGCGTCGGGATTCAGCACATCCCCCACGCCATCCAGCGCACGCGCCCGCCATACCGCAACGGGCGTGGCGAGCTGGTCGGCGAGCTGCTGGCGACGGGACCGGCTTTTCTCGCCGGACTCCGCGCGGTCGGCGTCGTGATGCTTCGGCCGACCGCGCTTCGGTTTGACCGGGTGCGCGGCAAGCCACTGCGCCGCGGCATCGAGTACCGGGTGCGCGGGGCTTCGCGGGTGGCGGTGGCGTGGCGGCGGCGGTGGCCGGGCAGCGGGTGATCGCGTGCTGGGCAATTGCCGCCAGCTCGGCGTCGGTCGGCTTGGGGGCGATACGCCGGGTGTTCAGCAGCTTGGCAGCGGCCAGTGCGGCGTTCTGACCGATCGGAGGTTCGCCTTCAGCGTCGTCATCGGTACTCACGGCACGCCGGCTTCCAAACGCTCAATGAACGCCAACCCGGTTGAACGGCGCATGTGCCATTTTCCGGCCAGCTTGAATGCCGGGAGGCGCTTCTTCTCCAGCAGGTGATGCGTCTGGCGCTCGGTCTTTCCGAAGAACGCGGCGATTGCCATCACGCCTTCCAGCAGATCATTCGATAACGTATCTGACATAGGACTCTCCTTGTCTTTGATGGTTGTGGGTTTAAGCCCGGACTTCGCGAAAGAGGGTTGTCAGGTTGATCAGCATCGAGTTGCGCAGCCCCTTTTCCAGGTCATGGGCCAGTTCCGCGGCGGTCTTGAGGGAGATAAAGGCAATGGCGGAGTCCGGGTCATCGGACCCCACGCCTCCAAATATATCCAAGTAGATCGATTCCCCGCCGGCTATGGCCTGTTCCCACCTTCGGGCGTCTTTCGGGAGCATTGTCGCAATATCGTCGGCGACGGCGCTGATAAGTTTGATGGGGCAGCCCCAATCCGCCAGCCGGTTCAACACGGCCGCCAGGTATATTGTGCCCTTGGCGTAGCGGCGGTGCTTGCCGGTCCCGGTGTAGGTACCGCCGACCGTAGGTAGGGCGTTCGCGAGGGTCCAATGGCGAATCCGCCGTTGCACGACTGATTTATGCTTCAGGTCGGCAGCTACGGCCTTGGCCAGTTCGTCCAGGGCGAGGATTTGCTCATCCATGCGAGGGAAGATAGGACATAGAATGTCTCTTGTCAACACCTGTTGACGTGGGGAAATTTATGCGACATGCTGCCAGTCGTGGCGACAGTTCGGAAACGGTCCTGGGGAAACGGAAAAACGGCCTGGGTGGCCGATTACGTGGACCAAGCTGGCCGGCGGCATCTCAAGACCTTCCCCACCAAGAAGGCCGCGGACCGGTGGCTGGTGGCAGCCCGGCATGAGGTAGCGGCGGGTATCCACACCCCGGAGGCCGCCAGTGCAACTGTTGCCGAGGCTGCCGAGCTGTGGATTCAGCGTGGAGAACGCGAGCGACTCGAACGGTCCACCCTCGACAAGTACAGGAGCCACGTCACCCTGCACGTCAATCCCGCGATCGGCGCGCTGAAGCTCGCCCGCCTGTCGGCACCGGCGGTTGAGCAGTTCCGGGACGACTTGGTTGACCGGTTGTCACGCCCAATGGCGGCGAAGGTGCTCGCCAGCTTCAAAGCCATTCTGGCGGAGGCGCAGCGGCGCGGGCTTGTGGCGCAGAACGTCGCCAGCGCAGTCAGGATCAAGGGGCGGGGTCGCGACGAGCGCAAGCTCGCGGTCGGCCACGACATCCCAACCAAGGCGGAGGTGATGGCAATCCTTGAGGCGGCGACCGGACGGTGGCGCCCGTTGCTGGTGACCGCGGTCTTTACGGGCATGAGGGCGTCGGAACTGCGCGGCCTTGCATGGGATGATGTCGATTTCGACGCGCGGCTGATCCACGTCCGGCAGCGCGCGGACCAATGGGGTGCCATCGGCTCGCCGAAATCTGAGGCCGGGCACCGGGCGGTACCGATGTCGCCGGCCGTGAATGACGCGCTCCGGGAATGGCGGCTGTCGTGCCCCTGCGTCGGGGCGGGGGAGGGGCTTGGCCGCATATGGCTGGTGTTCCCAAACGGCGCCGGCAAGCCGGAGAGCCACGCCAACATCGTCAACCGGGGATTCGATCCGATCCAGGTAGCGGCTGGTGTAGCAGAGCCCCACCCGACGAAGCGCGGGGAGGATGGACAGCCGGTACCGACGGCGAAATACGGCCTCCACGCCCTGCGGCACTTCTTCGCGTCCTGGGCAATCGAACAAGGGTTCTCGCCCAAGAAGCTACAGGCCCTGCTCGGCCATGCGTCGATCCAAATGACGTTCGATCGATACGGTCACCTATTCCCCAGCCTGGAGGATGATCACGCCAAATTCGCGTCGGGTGAGCTGGCGCTGATGGGCCGGCCTGCGACATAGACGCGACAAGCGGGCTGCAAAGCGGCAGAATTGCGTCATTATCCGGGGAATCATAATCCCTTGGTCGGTGGTTCAAATCCGCCCGCCGCTACCATCCGAAAATACCGAAATTATGTGAGACGCTGTCGCGGGTGACAGTCGGCCCGCGTCCGCTTTGTTGCGGCGTACCCACCGGAAAAAGCGCCCGCTTGCATTCCTCCGGCTATTGTCGGGATCGGCATTCGCCCGCCATCCCGATTGCGTGCGCCGCGGGTGCGCCGGTAGTCTCCCTTCACGCCATCCTTTTGCTAGGAAAATCCGATGTCCCTCGATCCCAACCGACTGATCCTGACCGGCGAAAACCCTTTTATCCGCCTGAGCGAGACCGACGCAGGCGCCACCACCACCAACGCCAGCTTCTGGCGCATCCTGATCTCACCCGCCGGCGCTGGCCATGTGCTGTACCCTGAAGAGCGAGCTGACCCAGGACCGGTGGAAGATCTATTCCGACAATATCGCCATGGCGCGCTGGCTGCAGAACACGGTGCAGGGCATGCTCAACGGCGAGCTCTCGGACACCTCGATCCCGGTGACCGGTGCAGTGTTCGACAAGGAAGGCGATGCGCGCGATTTCTGGACCGAGCAAGCGGTATCGCACGATGAGGAGATCACGCTGACCTGGTATGATATCGGCGAGCCGCTGCTGATCCACACGCAGCCAAGCCCTCCTCCGACACGCAAATACGGTGTCTGCACGGTGCTGATCCCGGCGCTCGGGGCACGCCTGACGGTCAATGGGGTTCAGGCAAAGGGCCGCCCGTTTCCGACCCAGCGCGAGGGCAGGCCATTCAGCACCTCTGCCCTGGCGTTCTCCGAAAGCTGGACCGAGACACGCTGACACCTTCGCCAGCCGCGGCGGACCCCGTTTTCACGATGCCAGGCTGACGATCTTGCAGCATGGCGTCGTATCTAGCGGCCGACTTGCGGCTGACCGAGAGCGGCGGCCGCGCGCTGGGCCGTCAGGCCGCCTTGGCGGGCTTCTCTCCTGCCGCCCCGAGCTCGGCATGCACCCGTGGCGCGGACAGCATGACCCCATGGACGGCAGCGGGGCCGGCGCACCCCGGCGCGCCCGCGCCATTCTGCCGAATGCCTCGGCATCACGCGACGGCCTGGACACACCTTAACATCCGGCTTATCCCGGCGTCATAAATACTGGGAATAAGGGAGTGGGAGCATGCATAAGGGATTGCTGGCCGCGGTGACGGTTATCGCGGCCGTATCGTTGGGCTCGGGCGCACACGCCAGCACCTACGATTTCAGCTTTTACGGTCCGGGCGTCAGTGGGGTGATCAACCTGACCTATGGCGCGGCCACGGATGCGACTTATTCGAACGCCTTCGTGGTCACTGGGATCAGCGGCACCATCTCGGACTCCAACATCGGCATCGATAAGGCGCCGATCGGCATGCTCGAGCCGCGCAACTTCGCGACCCCGGAGCCGGGCAACCTCCTGGCGCCGAACAGCTTCAGCCGGTTCGCGGTAGCGTCCGGTCTGCCGGCTGATAACAATGGCTTTCTGACCTACGACAACCTCTTCTGGCCCGGCGGGTCACCGCCGACAGCCACCGACTACCCGATCGGCGGCGGGTTCCTGGACATCTACGGGCTGCTCTTCGATATCGGTGGCGGCCGGGTCGTGGACTTCTGGAGTAATGGCAATTCCGGCAGCGGCGTCGATTACGGTATAGCCGTCGCGACCTCGGCGACGTCGCTCAATTACGTCGGTGGCGGCGTGAAGGTTCCGGAGCCTGGCTCGCTGGCTCTGCTCGGGGCTGGAATCGTCCTTTTCGGCGCCATCCGTCGCCGCGCAGCCTGAGACACAAGAGGGCGGCCGGCCACCGCGCCGGCCCTATCTGCGCCGCCGCCGGTCTGGGCTGACTCGGACGGGGAGCTGAACTTCACAGCGCTGGGCATGGAGGCGATGGAGAACGTCGCCGAAGGAGTTCACACGTCCAACCCGGAGATCGGTCTTATTTGGCCAGTGGGCTGATCGGGGTCGAGAGCACCGTTGCGTATGTATTGATGGGGGGCGGCCTGCTCCCGGCATTGACGCGCCATAACGTGGCCGTCGGGTAGCGCCACGATGATAGGAGCCGTCCACTACGCAGATTGTCTCACCGAGCAATGGTTTCAGGTCCGCGGGATCGCTGCTGATGCCGCGATCTGCCGCACGGCGGAGAACCGATCAAATATGCGACGGTCGTAGTAGTCAGCCAACGAGCAAAGCGTGGCATCGACATCGCCAGAAAATGACGGGCCATGCATGAGCGCCAAGGTGCGCGGTGAGAGTTCCGCGAGCTTTCGGATCGTCGCGCCCATGCCGGGGTTCAAGCTGGAATAATTGAACAGGTCCTCGGCGACGATAGCGGGTCCGACAATATCGCTCTCGGTCAACGCTGGGCCATTGCCGAGTTGGGTGAACAGGTCGCCGCACAGCAGCGTCCCGGTGGTCTCTTCGTAAAGGATGCCCGCCTCCCAACCATGCGGAATATGCGGCGTGTCCAGATAGCGAACCCGCTTGCCTTCGCCGAGATCGATCGTCTCGCCGTCTTGCAGGACGCGCGGTGCGCGGTCGGCCATGTCGTTCAACGATACCAGGCATCCGGTGGTTCCATGCGCCACTTCAGCCCGCGGCGCGACCGCCAGCCACTCGTTCATCGCGCCGCACTCGTCGGCCTCATAGTGGCCGAAGGTGATCCAGCGCAGCCGCTCGACCGCGATGAGGCGGCCGACTGCCGACCGAACGAGCGGGAACATTCGCCGGAGACCGGTGTGGAACAGCAGCGGCTCGTCGCCAAGGACAAGGAATTGGTTGAAAGTGAAGCCGGCCGGCGGCGCGATCTCCCCCACGAAGGTCGAAAGTCTGTAGATGCCGCTGGCGATTTCGTCGATCTTGGTTTCCATTTGCCTCTCCATGCGTGCCCTGACTTCGGCCATGGACCGCGCGCCACCCAACTCGTCGGATCAGAACTCATCATCATTGGAGCCGTACTTGAGATAGTCGGATATTGCTCGATGGGGTGGACGGCCCCCGCTCCCGGCATCGATGTGCCAAAACGTGGTCGTTTGGAAACGCCACAACGAGGGCAGCCGCCCGCCACGCAGATTACTACGATTGAAGCCCGTTGGCGACGTTGCGAACCGACGCCACGTTCTTAGGCGATTTGCCCGATGGTATCGGACGAACCCACCGGCGACCGTATGATATCATGAAATACCAACCCGTGCGGGCGACAACTCTCGGATCCGTCATGCCCGCAGATACGTCATGCCCGCGAAAGCGCTAGGGCAAGCGCACAAGTAATATCTACTTTGTAACGTGCGGGTGATGGATTTGTTGTTGCGCGACGCGGAGCGGTTACGATTCGCTGTGTTCGACCTGAATAAGCACGGGGTCGACGATGACATGGTCTCTGGGGACCTTCGGGGATGTTCGTCTCGATAAAAGGGGGCGAACTGCTCGAACGAGTGGTGATGCGCAAGACGCTCTGCCTGCGTCGGCTGGGTGAGCGTCGGGGCACGCAACTGGGGGCCGGCCGGTTTCTCGCCAACCCGAAGGTGACGGCGGAGCAGATCGTTGCCAGTTGGCCGCAGCGCACCGCGGCGGCCTGCGCCGGGCGTCATGTGCTGGCGATCGAGGATGCCAGCCATATCCGGTTTCCGACCACGACGGCGCGGCGTCGCGGCCTCGGCCCGGTGAAACAGGGCAATGTCCACGGGCTGATGGTGCACGCGGTGCTGGCGGTCGATGCCGACAGTCATGCCTGTCTTGGCCTGGTCGGCGGCACGGTGTGGAACCGTCCCGGCGTCAATCCGGTCTCCAACAAGCAGCGGGCGCTGGACGACCGCGAATTGCTGCACTGGCTGGACGGCGCGCACCAGGCCGGCGTGGTGTTGGCACAGGCGGCGATGGTAACCGTCGTCGCCGACCGCGAGGCGGACATGTATGCGCTGTGGGCGCGAGGGGCGGCCGACAACCGCCATTTGCTGATCCGCGCGACCCGCGACCGCGCGCTGGCCGATGGCGGCCGGCTGTATGCCGCCGCCGCCGCGTTCGCACCCGCCGGCGCGCGGCGCTTCGCCCTGCCGGCGCGCGATCCCGGCAAGCCCAGGCGCGACGTCGTCGTCGAACTGCGTTACGGGGAGGTCGAAATCCGCCGTCCGGAGCAGGAGCGCGACCGCACGCTGCCGGCAAGCGTCCGGCTGCGCTTGATCGAAGTCGTCGAGCCGGACCCGGGCGCCGCGGCGAAGCGGGGCGACGAGCCGATCCATTGGCGGCTGCTTACCACCCACACGATCGATGATGCCGAGCAGGCGTGGCGCATCGTCGACTGGTATCGCGCCCGCTGGGTCATCGAGCAATTGTTCCGGGTGATGAAATCGCAGGGTCTGCGGCTGGAGGACAGCCAACTCGCCACCGCCGAGGGACTGCGCAAGCTCACCGCCATCGCGGTCAAGGCGGCCTGCATCGACATCCAACTCACCCAGGAGCGCGACGGCCGCCACAAGCTGCCGCCGGCACGGTGTTCAGCGCGCCGGAGATCGAGACCATCGAGGCGTTGGTGCGAGCTGGAGGGCAACACGAGAAGCAGAAGAATCCCATCGCCGGGACGCTGGCGGGAAGCTGGTTATCGCCGCTCGGATGCTGGACTGCTACGGCAAACGCCGGAGATATGCGGGCGGATTGGAGCGGTTTATCAGACATAGGGGGGCTGATCGGATCGAGGCAGAAATAAGATGTGCAATGGGAATCCAGCCGAAAAGCGCTGAATTCCGAGGGTTTGGCTGGATGCCCGCTTTTCGCGGGAATGACGAACGTACGGTATAATACCAGTTGAGACGGGCCGCTCCGCCGAGCCTGATGGCCGATCGTCCGACCGTGCTCAACCGCCGTCCGGCTCCTCCTCCGCCTCGCGCCGCAGGCGGCGGAAGCTGCGGATGCTGAAAGGCAGCATGCCCAGATAGATCACCCCACCCACGGCCAGCGCCGCCCAAGGTTCGGCCACCAGAACCGCGGCGTAGAAACCGATCCCCAGCAATACCGGCAGCACATACTCCGCCGGCACCTTGAAATTCTTGAAACTCCAGACCGGCAGCGCGCTGACGCACAGCAACGCCGTTCCCACCAGCACCAGCGCGCAGAACAGCGGGTTTTCCGCCACCGCGACCAGCCATCCCCAATCCAGCGCCCGTCCTTCCAGCCCGACGAACAACGGGAACAGCGCCAGCCCGGCACCCGCCGGGGCCGGAACGCCGGTGAAGAAATTATACGCGTAAGCGGGAGCAGGCGCCCCCTCCAGCGCCGCGTTGAACCGCGCCAGCCGCAGCGCCACGCAGACGGCGAACATCAGGCACGGGATGAACCCGACGCCACCCAACCATCGCAACGACCACAGATAGATCGTGAACGCGGGTGCCACGCCGAAACACAGGAAATCACTCAGGCTGTCGAACTCGGCGCCGAAGCGCGATGTCACCTTCAGCAGCCGCGCGATGCGCCCATCCAGGCCGTCGATGCAGCCGGCCACCACGATAGCCACCGCCGCCGGCCCGAAATGCTCATCCAGCGCAAACCGCATCGCGGTCAGCCCGGCGCACAGGCCGATCAGCGTCAGTATGTTGGGGATCAGCCGATTGAACGACGGCCCCTTGTACCGTGGCCGCGCCCGTGGCCGCAGCCGGCGAAGCCGCCGGATCGGCGATACCCGGCCGTCCCGCCAGTCGCGTTGCGTGCCGCTCATATCGACGCATCCGCGACGACGGTTTCGCCGCCAATCATCATCTGTCCGATCGCGACCAGCGGCCGCACGCCTTCCGGCAGATAAAGGTCCGTCCGGCTGCCGAAGCGGATAATCCCGAAGCGCGCCCCGGCGCGCACCGCGTCGCCTTCCCGCAGATCGCAGACGATCCGCCGCGCGATCAATCCGGCAATCTGTACCACCGCGATCTCGCGCCCATCGTGCAGGCGGATGGCGATGGCGTTGCGCTCATTGTCGTCACCCGCCTTGTCCAGGCTGGCGTTCAGGAACGCGCCATGCCGATAGGCGATGCGGCTCACTGTGCCGTCCGCCGGAAGCCGGTTCACGTGCACATCGAGAATAGAAAGGAAGATGCCGACCCGCCAGCGCGGTGTCGGACCAAGCCCGAGTTCGATCGGCGGCGCCGCGGGCTCGATCGTGACCACCCTGCCGTCGGCCGGAGCCAGCAGCACGCCGGGGCGGCCGGGCGGAACCCGCTCCGGATCGCGAAAGAAATACAGGCAGAAAAGCGTGAACATTCCGCCGATCCAGGCCAGCCAGTGGGCGAACAGCGCTCCCACCACCAGTGCGACAATGCCGCCGAGGATAAACGGCATGCCGGCCCGATGGGGCGGGGCAAATACCATCCGAAGCGTATCAGCTCGCATCTGCCGCCTTATGGCGATTCGTCAGAGCGGCGGCAACGCCCGCCGGCGCGTTTTTCATGTTTCAACGGCTCGACACCGGTGCTTCGTCCAGCCGCACCACGATTCCCTCCAGCTCCGCGCGCGGCGGACGATACCGCCGCATCACCGCCGGATCGTGCCCGGGAACGATATGGTCGGCCGACGGCGCGGCCGCTCGCAACAGCTCGTACCCGTCCAGCATGCCGCCGATATGCAGCGCCGTGGTGAACGGCCGCTCGGTCTCCATGTTTTCATAAAAATGCGTCACGTCGGACGCCAGCACCACCCAGCCGCGCCGCGTATGCACCCGCACGAACTGCAGCCCGGCCGAATGCCCCGGCGCCGGATGCAGCGTGATCCCGGGCGCCAGGTCGAAGAGCCCGTTATGCAGCCGCACCCGCCGCGCGTAGTTCAGCCGCACGATGCCCACCACGTCCTCCACCTCGAACGAGTGCGCCAGCCGATGATATCGCATGTAACGCCCGACGGCGTAGTGCAGCTCAGGCTCTTGCAGATGAAATTCCGCTCGCGGGAACCGGTGGAAATTGCCCACATGGTCGTAATGCAGGTGGGTCAGCACCACGGTCGCCACCGCATCCGCATGCACCCCAAGCAGCCCGAGTGAATCGACCGGGCAGCGCAGGAACCGCCGCTGCCTCTTGCGTGCCACCTCCTCGGTGAAGCCCGTATCGACCACCACGGCATCGCCGTCGTTCACCGCAACCCACACGAAATAATCCATCGGCATCGGTGCATCGTGCGGGTCGCCGCCGATGAAATGATCCGCCCGCCTGCCGTCGCGCGTCGCGTAGCGGATCGCGAATAGCTGGTACTCCGGCAGCCTTGCCATCATCGCATCCCTCCCGCCGCTGGACTTTGCCGCGTCGGCGTCGCCTTGGCCACTCCATCTGCTTACCGGCTATGGTCCGCTGCAATGACTGGTCGCCATCCGAGCCCGCTTCCCTCAATCGACGCGCTCTTGCGTAGCCCGGCGGCCGCGGCGTCGATCGCCCGCTTTGGCCGGGCCGCCACGCTCGCCGCATTGCGGTTGGGGCTCGCCACCCGCCGCGCCACCAGCATCTTCAATGCCCCTGATATCGCCATCCTGAACGCCGCCGCCGACGTGCCGCGGCGGCGCTTCACGGCGTCGCAACGGCCGGTGTTCAACCTGACCGGCACGGTCCTGCATACCAATCTCGGCCGCGCGCCCCTGCTGCCCGAGGCCGCCGCAATCGCCTTGCGCGAACCGACCACCCTGGAATTCGATCTTGCCACCGGGCGTCGCGGCGAGCGTGACGACCACGTCCGTGCGCTGCTGACCGAACTCACCAGCGCCGAGGACGCTACCGTTGTCAACAACAATGCCGCGGCGGTGCTGCTGGCGCTGAACACGCTCGCCTGTGGCCGCGGCGTGCTAGTCTCCCGCGGCGAGCTGATCGAGATCGGCGGCTCCTTTCGCATCCCCGACATCATGGCCCGCTCGGGCGCGATCCTGCGCGAGGTCGGCACCACCAACCGCCCACCCGCGCGATTATCGTGACGCGCTGGCGCCGAATGTCGCCCTGCTGATGCGTGTTCACCAGGCGAACTACGCCATCTCTGGGTTCATCGCCGCGGTGTCGCGCGCCGAACTTGCCGCCATCGCACACGAAGCCGGTCTGCCGCTCATCGAGGATCTCGGCAGCGGCAGCCTGGTCGATCTCGGCCGCTGGGGACTGCCGCACGAGCCGACGCCGCAGGAGGCGTTTGCCGCCGGTACCGACCTCGTCACCTTCTCCGGCGATAAGCCGCTCGGCAGCCCGCAGGCCGGGCTGATCGTCGGCCGCCGTGCGCTGATCACCCGGCTCAATGCTAATCCGATGAAGCGCGCCCTGCGCCCGGACAAGACGCGCCTCGCCACGCTGGAACATGTGCTGCGCCTCTATCTCGATCCCGACCGGTTGCCCGAGCCCTACCAGCCCTGTGCCTGCTGACCCGCACGCCGGCCGAAATCCATGCGACCGCCGAACGCCTGGCCGCCGCCGCCCAGAGCCGCTGGCCGGATCGCCCGGTCAGCGTACAACCGTGTCGCAGCCAGGTCGGCTCCGGCGCCCAGCCAATCGACCTTCTGCCCTCGTTCGCGGTCACAATTGGCGGAGCAGCGCCCGCCCGCCTGGCGGCCGCGCTGCGCGGCTATAAACGCCCGGTTCTCGGCCGCATTGCGGCCGATCTCCTTTGGCTCGACTGTCGTTGCCTGGAAGCGGATGCGGAACGCGAGCTGATAGCGATGCTGACGGACACCGGTTGTGACAGCACCTAGAACGTCGGATAATCGACACGGAAGAGAAGCGGTCCCGGTGGATCGGCTGGCCTTCAAAGCCGGTTGGGGCCGCCGAGCGGTCCCGGGTGGGTTCAACTCCCGCTCTCTTCCGCCATTGTTACAGCCTGTTGCCGGCTTGCCCGGCCCCCTGTTGCGCTACGGCCACAGTGCCGGTTGAATTGGCGGAAGCCCCTCGTTTTATGTCATCCGCTCGTTTATGGTTTGCTCATCGCAAGAGCGTTGGGGACGGAACCGGCCCTGACGAACCCCAGCTGAAACTGCGCCGTCGGCGCGGAAGACAACGAGGAGAGAACGAATGAGGTTTCGGAGCACGCTCCTGGCTGCCACCGTGCTGGCCGTACCGTTCGCCGCGCAGGCTCAGCCGGTCACCGGCCTCTACATTGGCGCCGGCGTCGGGGTAAACCTGAAGTCGGACGTAGACGTCAAAAACCTTCAGCAAAAGAATACGCTCACGGGCGGGGTCAGCACACCCGATCTGAGTCTCGGGTCCGGACTCGGGCCGGTGGCGTTGGGCGCCATAGGTTGGGGTTTCGGTAACGGCCTTCGCGTCGAGCTCGAAGGCGACTACCGGAACAATAACTTCAACAAGTTGAATAAGCAGCCGACCGGTATTTCGGCCGCGGCCGGCGGGCGCGAGCAACTGTATGGCCCGATGGTCAACGTGGCGTATGACTTCTACGGCCTGACCCCGTGGGTTGTGCCCTACATCGGTGCGGGCGTGGGCTATCAGTGGGCAAACCTGCAGAATTTCCGCATGTATGGGACCAATTTCGGCGCTGGCAGCATCCATTCTAACAGCACCGAAGGCAGCTTTGCCTACCAGGCCATCGCCGGTGTCGGCATTCCGATTTCCGCGATGCCGGGCCTGACCCTGACCGCGGAGTACCGCTTCATGGGTCTGGCCGGAACACGGAGCTACAGTGCCGTCGGCACCATCACGGGCCCGAACGAAACCGTGAGCGGCACAGGCAAGATTCAGCTCGGGCAGGATTACAACAACGCCTTCCTGATCGGCTTCCGCTACAATTTCGGTGTAGCCCCGCCGCCCGCTCCGACGCCGGCACCGATCGCTGCACCGGCGCCTGCACCGGCACGCTCCTATCTCGTGTTCTTTGACTGGGACAAGGCGACGCTTACCGATCGCGCCCGCCAGATCATCCGCGAAGCGGCGGAAAACTCGACCCACGTCCAGTTCACGCAGATCGAGGTCAACGGCTTCACCGATACGTCGGGCACGCCGCAATACAACATGGGCCTGTCGATCCGCCGCGCCAACGCGGTCGCCGCCGAACTGGTGCGCGATGGCGTGCCTAAGAACGCAATCTCCATCCACGGCTTCGGCCAAACGCATCTGCTGGTGCCCACCGGCCCTGGCGTGCGCGAGCCGCAGAACCGCCGCGTCGAGATCATCATCCGCTAATCGGATCGCAGATCCACGGTCTGCAACAGGGCGCCGAGAGGCGCCCTGTTCATTTCCGCCGCCGACTGCCAGGACCAATCTGGCATGAGCACGCAGGAGGCGTTCGAGTATGCGTACCCGCATGGCCTTTCTGGCAACCACCTTCCTGGCGGCACCGTTCGCCGCCCCGCTGGTCGCGCATGCGCAGCCGATCCAGGGCGTCTATATCGGTGCCGCCGCCGGTTACGATCTGCCGCAGAACACCAAGATCACACCGCTAACGAACGGGTTTGGTGCCGCGCACCTGCGTCTGGAGAAAGATGGTGGCATCAATGGGCTCGGCAGCATCGGCTACGGGTTCGGCAACGGCCTGCGCCTGGAACTGGAGGGCGATTTCTTCCGCAACAAGATGGCTGAGCTTGCACGCACGCCGTTCCCCACCGCTGCCAGTGGCCATGCCAACCGCTATGGCGTCATGGCCAACGCGCTGTTCGACCTCGATATCGGCAGCCCTTACGTCTTTCCTTATCTGGGCGCCGGCCGGGTTATATGTGGACCCGACTGAACGGCAGCTTCACCCAGCCCGGCGGCCCATTCCTGTTCAGCACCGACGACACCGAGGGTCGCTTCGCCGTGCAGGGCATCCTCGGCCTGTCGTTCCCGATCCCGCACATGCCGGGCCTGTCGATTACGGCCGATTATCGCTTCACCGACATCACCGCTGGGGCGAAATTCTCCGGCACCGAGACCACTGCCGCCGGCACCACCACCGGACGGATCAAGCTCGGTGCGCAGTATGATCACAGCTTCCTGCTCGGCGTGCGCTACGCCTTCTACGCCCCGCCGCCCCCCACGCCGGGGGCTGCGCCCGTGGCGGCCCCGGCCCCCACCCCCGCCCGGTCCTATCTGGTATTTTTTGACTGGGACAAGGCAACGCTCACCGATCGTGCCCGCCAGATCGTCCGCGAAGCGGCGCAGAACTCGACCCACGTCCAGACCACAAGGGTCGAGGTCAACGGCTACACCGACACGTCCGGTACGCCGCAATACAACATGGGTCTTTCGCTGCGCCGGGCCAACGCAGTCGCCGCCGAACTGGTGCGCGACGGTGTCCCCCGCAACGAGATATCCATCCAGGGCTTCGGCGAGACGCATCTGCTGGTGCCCACCGGCCCCGGCGTGCGCGAACCTCAGAACCGCCGGGTCGAGATCATCCTGCGCTGAACTGCTGCGTGCCCGTCATGGCCGGCGAATGCCGGCCATCCACGCCTTTCTTACGCAACATCAAAGACATATGTCGCCGGGACAAGCCCGCCCATGAGCCACGGGTCCCGGCGCCACCCGTAATCACGCCACAAACGTGACCTCAGTCTCTCCGAGTCCCTCGAACCGTGCGGTGCACCGGTCGCCGGGCTTCAGGAATCGCATGCCGGTGTAGCTGCCGCAGGTCACGAACTGCCCCGCCCGGACGCCGCCGCTGTCGCGCATCATGTTGACCAGCGCCACCGCCGTCCCCAGCGGATCACGCGTCGGGTGCCCGCCATCCTGATCGAGCTGCACCCGTCCATTCACCGACAGTGTCACGTGAATCATCGCGAAATCGAGCTGCCGCCAGTCCGCCGTCGGCGCTGCATACGCGAATCCGCCGTTGCTCACGCAATCCGCCAGCTTCTCCAGCGTGCCGCGCGCCGACTGATCCTGGAATCGGCTGGTGATCACCTCGATTGCGGCACAAGCATCCACGGCCGCCGCAACTTCGTCACGCGTATAGGCCGTTGCCCGCGCTGGCAGGTCCTGGCGGAATCGGAACGCCACCTCCGCTTCCACGCCGCAATTCGGCACCTGCGCCACCGGCACCCGCGCCGGCGAAGCCCATATCGTCCCCTCGTAGATCACGCCGCGCCAGGGTTCGTCATTCGGTGGTGCCGCCGCTTTGAACGCTCCCACCGACTCCCCCAGCAGTTTCGTCACCGCATCCTGTACCGCGTGCGCCTCGGCCACCGAATTCGGACGACAGGCCTGTGGAATCTCTCCCAGCAACCCGTTCCCCCGCCGCGCGCCGACCAGCAGTTCCGCAGCCTGCCCGATCCGTCCCTGGTCCATCCAGTCCGCTCCTTTCGAGAATATCAGTGTGCCCGTACCAGCCGGTGCTGCTTGCGTCCGGCCGACAACTTGACCACCCCATCCTGCAAATCCGCTGGCGAAATGACCCTGCTTTCATCCACCAGCGGCATGTCGTTCATCCGCCCTCCGCCGCCACGTATCAAACGCCGTGCTTCGCCGTTGCTGGAGGACAGGCCGGCCAGAACGAACAGCCGGAACGCCGGAATACCCGCTTGCAGCTCAGCCAGCGGAACCTCGATTCCCGGCAACGTTTCCGCCGCCTCACCTTCCTCGAACGCCAGCCGCGCGGTTTCCTCGGCAAGCTCTGCCGCCTCGTCGCCGTGTGCCAGCCGAGTCGCCGCGGTCGCCAAAATCTTCTTCGCCTCGTTCACCTCGGCTCCGCCCAACCGTTCCAGCCGCTCGATGGCCGGCAGCGGCAGATCGGTGAACAGCCGCAGGAAGCGCCCTACGTCCGCGTCTTCCGTATTGCGCCAGAACTGCCAGTACTCGTAGGGCGACAACCGGTCGGCGGTCAGCCACACGGCGCCCTGTGCGGTCTTCCCCATCTTCGCGCCGGACGCCGTCGTGATCAGCGGCGTCGTCAGCCCGTACACCTGCTTGCCATCGGTCCGCCGCGTCAGCTCCATGCCGGCAACGATATTGCCCCACTGATCGGACCCGCCGATCTGCAACACCACGTTGTGCCGCCGCGCCAGCTCCCGGAAGTCGTAGCTCTGCAAGATCATGTAGTTGAATTCCAGGAACGTCAGCGGCTGCTCGCGCTCCAGCCGCAGCCGCACGGAATCGAACCCCAGCATCCGGTTTATCGTGAAATGCGTGCCGACATCCCGCAGCAGGGGAATATATCCCAGCGCGTTCAACCACGCCCCGTTATCGGCCACCATCGCGTCCGACGGCGCCTCGCCAAATCGCAGAAACGGCTCGAAGCAGCGCCGGATCCCCGCCATGTTGGCGGCGATCTGCGCGTCGCTCAGCAACTGGCGTGATTCGTCCTTCCCCGAAGGATCCCCGATCCGCGTCGTCCCGCCGCCCATCAGCACCACCGGCGTGTGCCCGTGCTTTTGCAGCAGCCGCAGGATCATGATCTGCACCAGACTGCCGACATGCAGGCTGTCGGCCGTGCAATCGAACCCGATATAAGCAGCAATCGGCCCAGCCAGCATCGCCGCGTCCAGCGCCTCCAGATCGGTGCACTGGAACACGAAGCCCCGCTCGATGGCTTCCGCAAGGAACGTGCTTTTCGGCATGACTCGGTTCCGTAGCTGGTGCACAAGGCTTGCAGCGCCTACCCCTTCACCTCGCCCGCTCCGCGGGAGAGGTCGGTTCGCGCAGCGAACCGGGTGAGGGGTCCGCCCGGGGCTCTACCACGTAGCCCGACGAGGGAAAATGCTTCGCACCATCGGCCTGATGAGCGGCACGTCACTCGACGGCGTCGACGCCGCGCTAGTCGAAACCGACGGCATCACCATCGCCGCATTCGGCCCCGCCCTAACCATTCCCTATGACGACGCCCTGCGCGCCGATCTTCGCGCCGTCCTCGACCACGCGCCCACGCTTCGCCCCGACAATCCCCACCTCGCCGCCACCATCCGCCGCCTGACCGAGTACCACGCCCGCGCCGCGCTCGCACTCGAAGCCGCCCCGGACCTCATCGGCTTCCACGGCCAGACCATCCTCCACGATCCCGCCAATCGACGCACCTGGCAGATTGGTGACGCCGCGCTGCTCGCCCGCCTTACCGGCGTGCCGGTCGCCCACGATTTCCGCTCCGCCGACGTCGCCGCCGGTGGTCAGGGCGCACCGTTCGCCCCCATCTTCCACGCCGCTCTGGCCGGCGACCTTCCCCGCCCGCTTGCCGTGCTGAACATCGGCGGTGTCGCCAACGTCACCTGGATCGGCTTCGACGGCGAACTGGTTGCCTTCGATACCGGCCCCGGCAACGGCCCGCTCGACGACTGGATCAGCCGCCACACCGCAGACCGCTTCGATCGCGACGGAACGCTTGCGCGCACCGGCCGTGCCGATGAAACCATCCTCGCCCGTCTGCTCGCGCACCCGTATTTCGCGCTGCCCGCCCCCAAGTCGCTCGACCGTCTCTCCTTCGCGCAAACACTCGCGGTCAGCGGCCTGGACGCGCTTTCACCCGCCGACGGGGCCACCACCCTGGTCGCTTTCACCGTCGCCGCGATCGCCGCCGCGCCTTTGCCCGCTCCCGCCCGTCGCTGGCTGGTCTGCGGCGGCGGCCGCCACAATCCGGCAATCATGGCAGCCCTTCGCGCGCGACTGCCCGTCCCCATAGAGCCAGTGGAATCCGTCAACTGGGACGGTGATGCTCTGGAGGCTCAGTGTTTCGGCTTTCTCGCCGCCCGAGTCGCCGCCGGCCTGCCGCTTAGTTTCCCGACGACCACCGGGGTACCTGCGCCCATGACTGGCGGCACGATCGCCAGACCTTAAAGGCTCTCTATCCGGTCTTCTTCACCGCCTCCGGATTCATCACCCGCACCGGCTTGCCGTCCATGAATGCCAGCGCGTTTTCGATGCTCTGCGGGTAGAACACCTCCCACGTTTCTTTCACGCCATATCCCAGATGCGGCGTCAGGATCGTGTTCGGCGCGCGTCGTAGCGGGTGGTCCGCCGGCAGCGGCTCGCGGTCGTACACGTCCAGTGCGGCAATGATCCGCCCGGCCTGCACCGCCTCGATCAGCGCCGCCTCGTCCACGATCGGCCCGCGCGACGTGTTGATCAGGATTGCGCCCGGTTTCATTTGCGCCAGATCCGCCGACCCGATCAGCCCGCGCGAGCGTGGCGACAGCACCAGGTGAATGCTGACCGCATCCGAGCGCGACAGCAGATCGGCCTTCGATACCATCTCCGCCCCGGCCGCCTGCGCCTTTTCGGCGGTCAGGTTCTGGCTCCACGCCAGCACCGTCATGTTCAGCGCCCGCCCATACCGCGCCATATGAGAGCCGAGCCGTCCCAGCCCGATCACACCGAGCGTCTTGCCAGCCAGCCCGATGCCGACCGGCACACCCTGCTGGAACCGGCCGGCGCGGATCGCGGCATCGCCGGGCGGAATGGCGCGTGCTGCTGCGATCAGCAGCCCCAGCGCCAGCTCCGCCGTCGCCGCCTCGCTCGCGCCGCCGCCGACTGTGTGGCAGACCACGATCCCCCGCGCGGTACAGGCATCGGTGTCGAGTGACGCGTTGCGCGCGCCCGTCATTCCCAGCATGCGCAGCTTCGGCAGCCGGTTGATCAGCGACGCGGGAAGCGGGGTGCGCTCGCGCATCGACAGCACGATGTCGAAATCGGCCAGTTTTCGTGCCGCATCATCCTCGTTCTCGAACGCCCGCTCAAAGAACACGATCTCCGCCCGCGCCTTCAGTTTGGGCCAGTCGCCGAAATGTTGCGCAACGCCCTGCCAGTCATCCAGCACCGCTACCTTGGTCATCCTTAACTCCCTCTCCGCCGCGGACAGCGTGGAACGATGCGGGAGGTGAAGCAAGCAGCCGGATACGCTTGCTGCGCTAACCTTTGAGGCCGGTTGCCGCGAGGAAGCCTTCTGAAACGCGCCGCTGGAATATCAAATAGAGTATCGCGACCGGGAGTCCTCCGAGCACTGCCAACGCCATATTGGAAGCGTTGTGGATCCCGAACTCCGACTGCACCTGCGTCAGACCCACAGGTATCGTCATCATCCTGGGAGAGCTGATCACCATCAGCGGCCACAAGAAGTTATTCCACGAAGCGATGAATATTACGATGCCGACCGCAAACACGATCCCGGTGCTGATCGGCAGATAAACATGTAACAGGATCTGGATTTCACGCGCGCCGTCGAGCACCGCAGCTTCGCGGAACTCATGGGGAATTTGATCGAAAAAGCGCTTGAAAATGAAAATAGCAAGCGGCGTCGTGAGCTGCGGCAGGATTATGCCTGGATAGGTATTGATCAAGCCAAGCAGGTTCATCTGCTGGTAAAGCGGGATAACCAGAGACTCGAACGGCACCATGATGCTGGCGATGAACAGTCCAAACAGCACCATGCGCCCGCGGAACCGGAGCTGAGAAAACGCATACGCTGCCAGCGCGGAAAGTGTGATTGAGGCGAGGGTAACAACGCCCGATACCAATATGCTGTTTCCGTACCAGCGAACCAGCCCCCCGCTGAGCAGGACTTTCACATAGGCTTCAATGGTGGGCGGCCTGAGAATCCAGGTCGGTACCGGCTCGATGGTCTGAAATTCCTGCTTCAGCGATGTATCGATCGCCCAAAGCAGCGGGTACAACCAGATCAGAGCCATCGCCACGGTAATCACCAGGCCGATAAGCTCCGCCGCGCGGAAACGCCGGAACATCCTAGCGCACCCTCAATACCGAAAGAAGTTTACCTTGCGCGGCAGAGATGGTGACAATCACCAGGAAGATCGCAATCGCAATAGCGGACGCGTAGCCTGAGTCGAGATTGGTAAAACCGGTATCGAACATGTATTCGAGCAGTACCCGCGTTGACGTTCCAGGGCCGCCGGCGGTCAGCAAATAGACCTGAGAAAAGATCTTCAGCGAAGCGATAACCTGCAACACCAGCGCAAGGGATGTGGTGGGCCACAGCAGCGGCCAGATCACGTGCCGGAATACCTGCCATGAACGGGCGCCATCCAGCGACGCAGCTTCCTTGATCTCCTTCGGCACTGTCTGCAGGCCGGCGATGAACAGCAACATATTGAAGCCGACGGTCCACCAGATCGTCACCAGCGACAGCGCCGGCATAGCCAGCGTCTCGTCATCGAACCACGCGATCGATAACCCAAGCAGATGATTGATTATTCCGTAGTTCGCGTTGAATACCCAGGCGGCGATCAAGGTAACGACGCTGACTGGCAGAATATACGGCAGAAAGAATGCCGCTTGAACGAATAGCGCCAGCTTTCCGGCGCGTAGCACCAGCAGCGCCAAGCCGAGCCCCAGAAGCACCAGAGGGACAACGGTAAGAGCGACGAAGTAGAGTGTGTGCAGAAACGCACCCCAGAAAGCCGGATCGTGAACCAGCCGCACATAATTTGCGCCTCCGACAAACGGTCCCGTCGGATTACCCAGCCCCGTATGGGTCAGGCTCAAGTGAACGAGCTGGATCAGGGGATAAAGGAAAAACAAGGCATATACCGTGGCAAACGGCCCAATGAACCAGACAGCGCCGAACCCTTTGCTGGCTGCTTCCCGGCGAAGCAGCGGCACCACAACGGGTGCGCGCGGCCGATCCATGCCGCGCGCGTCATTTGCCGACATGGTCAGGGCAATCCCGACCACCTAGCGCTGGATCTGATTGATCGACTGTGCGAACTCCGATACCGCCTGATCTACCGGCATCTGCCCGTTCATGCCCGCATTGAGGTACCGCGCCGCAAGCTGATAGAGCGGCCCAGCCACCCCGGCGAACCATATATCGGGATCATACGCAACTTCATCCGCTGCCCCCGCATATTCGTTATTCGGAGTCAGGTCCTTGTAGGCCGGCGAATTGGTCACCGGCAGATAGGACGGAATGTGACCACCCTCCGCCCAGGTCAGGGCATGTTTCTCGACATAGGCGATGAATTGCAGCACCGCGGCGAGCTTCTGGGGTGAAAGCTGATTGGATTTCCCCGGCATCGCAAAGCTGTGGCTGTCAGCCCAGGATCGCGCCGTCTGGAACAGCTTCGGTACCGGGATGATCTCGTAATCGAAGGTCAGTTGATGCTTGGCCTGGGCATCGGCGAGCGTCGGACGGTTCCAATCCCCACCCAAAAGAAAACCGGACCGGCCGCTTACGAACAGGGCCGGCGCGGTTGGCGGATCAAGCTTGCCGATCATAAGTCCGTCCTTCACCCAGCCGGCCATTGCCGACAAGGCAGTCTTTCCGGCCTCCCCGAACGCCGCTTTTCCGTCCGACGAAACGACATCAGCGTTCTGCTGCTTTACCAGGGTGTACCACACGCGCCAGACATCCGCGGCCGTTGTATCGCCGGCGAACTCAACTCCATTGGCGCCCGTCTTGCCGTGGATGGCTCGCATGTCGGCTACGAAATCATCCATGCTGCTGATCGGCTTGAGCTTGCCGTTCGAATCCACCAAGCCGGCCTGCTTGGCCAGGCTCAGGTTCACGTAGAGCACCAGCGTGTGGGTATCGAGCGGCACGGCATACAGCTTGCCGTTGACATGCGCCTGATCCCAGGCATGCGGTGCGAAATCGCTCCCGTTCAGGCCCACGCTCTCCAGCTCCTGCGCCGTAATCGGGCGGAGCAGGTCCGACGATCCCCAATCCGGCATTCGCGAGAGATGAAACGAAAATACCTCGGGGGCATTGCCCGACAGGATCGCGGCGCGTGTCTTGGTATAAAACGGCACACCCCACTGCAATGTTGCCGCCTCCACCTTGACCTTGTCCTGGCTCTTGTTGAAATCGTTGACCAGTTCGGTCATTCTGCCACCGTCACCGCCGGTGAAAAAATTCCAGTAGGAAATCGTCACCGGCTGCGCTTGCGCCAGCCCCACGATACCGATCCAGATGGCTGCCACCAGCGCCGCAAAGACGCCCGTTCGTTCCCGCATTACGTTCCTCCTGTGTTCGGCTTACGGCGTGATATGCTCGCTCAGCGTGTCAGATTGCCAACCGCCTGCAAGCGCAACACGGTCCACGAGGCCGGGGGTAGCTCCGCAGTGAACCGGTTCCCCCGAATCGACGGCCTGTCCAGTTCCACCGGCTTGACGCGCGCCGGCTCGGCCCGCGTGTTCGTCGCGCTCAGGTCCCGATCATACAATGTCGATGCCTGCTCGATCGCGAGCTCGGGGAAGCCATCCAGCCTGACCTCCATCGTTGTCGGCCGCGCGAGGTCGCGGTTCACCGCGAACAAGGAAACGCCGCCGCCGTCATCGGCTACGGCGGCGAGCTTGAGATAGGGCACGCGCGGCATGTGGATGCGATGATCCTCCGCGCCACGGGGATCATTGTAGGTGGCCTCGTAGGTGTCTGACTCCACAATAGCGCGCAACACCTCGCCGCGGCCAAACCGGCTCATATGCGCAAACGGGAAGAAGATCGTCTGCCGCCACGCTCCTCCACCGGTCTCTGTCATGATTGGTGCGATCACGTTCACAAGCTGCGCCAGACACGCGGAACGCACCCGATCCGCGTGGTTGAGCAACGAGATGCAGGCGCCCGCAAAGGCGAGCGCATCCTGCATTGTATAGATCTCTTCAAGGATCGGCGGCGCCACCGGCCAGCCCGGCTTGATCCGGTTCTCACGCGGCCGGCGGGTGCGGTACCAAACGTTCCATTCGTCGAAGCTCAGCATGATCCGCTTGGACGACCGGCGCCGCGCAGCCACGCTGTCGGCGATGGCGATCACTTCCTCGATGAAGCTGTCCATCAGATCAGGACTGGCGAGCAAGGCCTCGGTATCGTCACTGTAGTTGTTCAGGTACGTATGAAGAGAGATCCATTCCACCTCATCGAAGCAATGCTCCAGGACAATCCGTTCCCAATCGCCATAGGTCGGCATGGTCCGACCGGAAGAACCGCATGCGGCCAATTCGATCGAGGGATCGACCCAGCGCATCACCTTCGCGGTCTCCGCCGCGATACGCCCATATTCCGCGGCGGTTTTGGCGCCGGTCTGCCAGGGGCCGTCCATCTCATTGCCCAGGCACCAGAACTTCACGCCATGCGGCGTCTCCCAGCCATGGCCGCGGCGCAGGTCGGACAGGGCGGTACCGCCGGGATGATTGCAATATTCAATGAATTGTCCTGCTTCCGCCGGCCCGCGAGTGCCGAGATTGACGGCCAGCATCGGCTCCACGTTCGCGGCGCGGCACCAGTCGATGAATTCGTTCGTGCCAAAGCTGTTGGGTTCCGTTGAGAACCAGGCATAGTCGAGCCGGCGGGGACGATGCGCGGCAGGTCCTACACCATCCTCCCAGTTATAGCCCGATACGAAGTTCCCACCCGGATAGCGCATGATCGTGGGGCCGAGTTCGCGAACCAGTTCCAGCACGTCGCGGCGAAATCCGTTCGCATCCGCCGAGGGATGTCCGGGCTCGAAGATCCCGCCATATACGCAACGGCCAAGGTGTTCGATGAAAGCACCGAACAGCCTGCGGTCCGTTCGGCCGATTGTGAAATCCCGGTGCAGACGCACCACGCTGTTCGACATCCCGTTCTCCTTGGCTAAACAGCTTGGCCCCACAGGCGATCGCGAGTTCTACATGGCGATATCCCGACCACCGTGTCGGGAGCATTTGCTTCCTCCCGAGCCGGGCAAAGACTCGAAGCTTTCGAAGCAGCGGCACTTTCTTCCCGAAGCGCATCGCCCAAGCGAGCTTCGCAGTGCTCGACGAGAGCATCGACCTCCGCGCAGGTTGGCGGGATTTCCATGTCTCGTCAACGCATTGAGCTGAACGCGCGGCTGGGGCATGATCGTCTTGAATTCAACGGGCGCACCAATACGCTGGTGACGTGTGATACAGCGCAATTCCGGATGGCGGCTTTCAGAAGCGAGCCGACTCACAACTTTCTGAGCAGTCCGCCAGGCAACGACTGATCATACGATCACGAATCGCAACGGAGACACATGGCGGATGACACAGGTAGCAGTGATCGGGGCGGGCTTCATCGGACGCGCATGGAGCATCGTGTTCGCCCGCGCCGGTTTCGATGTCGCCCTCTGGGACCCGGTCGCTGCCGCCGTCGACGCCGCGCGCGGCTTCATTCGCGACCGCCTGCCGGAGCTGCAGGAAGCCGGTTTGCTCGGCCATGACCCGGCCTCGGTGCTAGCCCGCATCCAGCCGGCCGCGACGCTGGAAGACGCGGTGCGCGACGCCACGCACGTGCAGGAGAACGCACCGGAAAAGCTGGCCGACAAAAAGAAGCTGTTCGCCGCGCTGGACAAAGCGGCACCGCCGGAGGCCACGCTCGCCAGCTCCACCTCCGGCATCCCCGCCAGCAAGTTCACCAGGACGCTTCCTGGACGCGCCCGCTGTCTGGTCGCGCACCCGGTCAACCCGCCCTATCTGATCCCGCTGGTGGAGCTGTGCCCGGCGCCCTGGACCGATCCAGCGGTCGTCAGCCGCACCCGCGACCTGATGCTCCGCGCCGGCCAGGCACCGGTGGTGGTGAAAAAGGAAGTCACCGGTTTCGCGCTGAACCGCCTGCAAGGCGCGTTGCTGGCCGAGGCCTTCCGCCTGATCGCCGATGGCGTGATTTCACCTTCCGATCTCGACGCCACCGTCAAGCACGGACTTGGGCTGCGCTGGTCATTCATGGGTCCACTGGAAACCATCGACCTGAATGCGCCGGGCGGCCTCGCCGATTACTGCGCTCGCTACGGAGGGCTCTATGCCGAGATGCAGCAGCAGATGACTCCGCGCGAATGGTCGGCAGCGCTGGTGGATTCAATGCACGCCGCGCGCCGGGAAGAGCTGCCTGCCAACCTGCACGCCGTGCGGCAGGAATGGCGCGACCGGCGGCTGATGGCGCTGCTGGCGCACAAGACCTCGCAGCCGGACTAGGCGCCTGCTACGCTGGCTCGTTCGGGAGACCAAACAAGGAGGGAGGCAAGCCAATGACGAACCGCATCAGCCGGCGCGGCATCGCCGCCGGAGCCGCGGCGCTGCCGGCCGTCGTGATGATCCGTTCCGCCCAAGCGCAGCCGGCGAACGAAAGCACGTTCGATCGCCTCCAGCGCACCAAGACCCTGCGCATCGCTGCGCTGCCAGGCGAGTTGCCCTATTTCCAGAAGGACATCACCACCGGCGCCTGGAGCGGTGCCTGCATCGACATGGCCACCAGCATCGCCAAAGTCTTCAACGCCAACCTGGAATATGTGGAAGCCACCTACGGCACGTCGGTGCTGGATTTGCAGACCGGCAAGGTCGATCTCGCCTTCGCGCTGAACCCGACGCCGGAGCGGGCGCTGTCTATCGGCTTTACCCATCCGATGATCGTGCATCCGTTCGGCTGCCTGGCAAAACAGGGTTTCAACCCGACCACCTGGAACGACATCAACAAGCCCGATATCCGCGTCGCCTTCGATATCGGCTCTCTGCACGAGACCTGCGCGAAACGCTTCGCGCCGAATGCGCAGCATGTCGGTTTCGCGGCACGTGACCAATGCATCCTGGCGCTGCAATCAGGGCGCGTCGATGTTGATATTCTAGCGGCATTGCTGGGCCTTGCCGCGGTTGGCAAAAACCCCGCGCTTGGTCCGTACCATCTGCTGAACGACCCGTTGGTGGCGCTGCCGAGCTGCCTCGGTATTCCGCAGGAAACCGACACGCGATTTGCCACCGTCCTGAACGCCTGGCTGGATTTCAACCGCGGCATCGGCCAGTTGCGCGAATGGCTGATCAATGGGCTGGGCAAGATGGGCGTCACACGAGAGCAGATCCCCTCCACGTTGACCTTCTGAATCCGCCGACTCGCCGGGACGCAGGTGCAGTACCACTGGGATTTCACCTTCCTGGAGCAGTACATTCCGCTGCTCTGGTGGGGCACGCTGGTGACGCTCGCCTTCACCGCCGGCACGATCCTGCTCGGCCTGTTGCTCGGGCTGTTGGTGGGGCTTGGCCGCCTCAGTCGCTCGAAGCTCGTGAACGCCCCCCTGATCGCCCTGACCGAGGCGTTCCGCTGCACGCCGCTGCTGGTGCAGATCGTCTGGTTCTATTACGCGCTGCCCGTGCTGCTGCATATTCAGATCCCGGCAATCGCCGCCGCGGTGGCAGTGCTTTCGCTCTACACCGGCGTCTTCTACGCCGAGATATTCCGCGGCGGCATCGTCTCCATCGAACAGGGGCAATGGGACGCAGCGCGGGCGCTTGGGCTGCATGGCTGGAAGCTGATGCGGCTCGTCATCCTGCCGCAGGCGGTCCGGCGCATGGTGCCGCCGTTCGTCAACCAGTCGATCACCCAGCTCAAGAACACCTCTCTGGTATCCACCATCGCGGTGCCCGACTTGCTGTACCAGGGCACGATCATCACCGAGACCACGTACCAGCCGCTGGAAGTCTACACCGTCGTCGCGCTGATCTATTTCGCGCTGCTGTTCCCGAGTACGATGCTGGCACAATGGTACGAACGGCGGCTGCTGAAGCGCTGAGCAGGCCCAACCGGAAGGAGGACGACCATGCAGTTCGGCATTCATCTTCCGCATATCGGCCGCAAGGCGGGGCCGGATTCGATCCGCGAAGCCGCGATGCAGGCGGAGCAACTCGGGTTCGACGATGTCTGGGTGAGCGAGCACATCATCGTTCCGCGCGGTGCCTCCTACCCGCCGTCACCCTCGTTCCACGATCCGGTGCTGACCTTGACCTGGGCGGCGGCTTTCACGCAGCGCGTGCGGCTCGGCACGTCGGTTCTGGTACTGCCGATGCGCCATCCGCTGCCCTTGGCGAAAGAGCTCGCCACCTTGCAGAACCTGTCGCGTGGCCGGCTGATCCTGGGCGCCGGCGTGGGATGGATGGAGGCCGAATTCGCGGCGCTGGGCGTGCCTTTCCGCGAACGCGGGCGGCGCATGGACGAGGGGCTGGCGATGATGCACGCGGTGTGGACCGAGGATCCGGTCACCTTCCGCTCGCGCTGGATCCCAGCCGAAATTCAGGACATGCGGATGCAGCCGCTGCCCGGCGCGCCGATCCCGGTGTGGATCGGCGGCAGCTCGGATGCCGCGCTGGAGCGGGCGACGCGGCACGAGGGCTGGCATGGCAGCCGGATCAGCCCCGATCAGGCCGCGCGGATCGTGGCGCGGCTGCGCGCGCGAAAGCCGGACCCCGGGTTCACCGTGTCGATCCGTTGCCGCTGGAACAGCAAGGACGAAGCCGAGAACAGGGACCGGTTCGCGGCTTACGCGGCGGCCGGGGTGCAGCACCTGCTGGTGGAACCGGACGATCGCGAAAAGGACGACTGGATGCGCTCCGTCGAGCGCATCGCGCTGACAATAACGGAGATCCGCCATGGCCGATAAATCCGGCTTCGATCCCATGACGCTGCCGGAGAGCAATTCGAGCGGCTATCCCGAGCCATACCGCACCGCAAATCAGCAACGCTGGAACCGGCGGCTCGCGGTTCATGCGGGGCTGAAGAATTTCGGCGTCAACATCACCCGGATCGAACCGGGCGGGCAGTCGTCCTGTCGGCACGCGCATTCGCGCCAGGACGAATTCATCTACGTGTTGCAAGGCGAAGTAGAGCTGGAAACCAATGCCGGGATCGAGGTGCTGCATGCCGGCATGTGCGCCGGTTTTCCGGCCGGCACCGGCAACGCGCATCGCTTCGTCAACCGTTCCACCACCGATGTGCTGCTTCTCGTCGCCGGCGATCGTAGCGGCGGGGACGAAGTCATCTACCCTGATGTCGATATGAATGGACGACTGGGTCCGGACGGCCGCTTCGTCTTTACGCGCAAGGACGGCACGCCGTACTGAAGCAGCGGCAACAGGCTGCGCCTGGACGCTCTCGAAGTCGAAAACCAGGAAACTGAACCTGGCGTGGACGATCTGCGGGCGCAGTTACGGCGGCCCGGAAACGGGCGGCATTGACGCTAAACCGACATTGTAGTAACATCTCTACAAAATGGGTTGGCCGCCGCAGGCAGGAGTACCGTCATGACCATCACCACGCTCTCCAGCCGCGAGTTCAACCAGGACACCAGCCGGGCCAAGAAGGCTGCCTCGAAGGGTCCCGTGTTCATCACCGACCGGGGCAAGCCCGCCCATGTCCTGCTCAGCATCGGGGAATACCAAAGGCTCACCGGGAAGCCCAGGAACATCGCCGATCTGCTCGCTATGCCCGATCCTCCGGATATCGAGCTGGAAATCCCGCCTCGCACGGAACGGGCAAAGCCGGTGGACCTGTCTTGATGCTTCTGCTCGACACGAATGTCGTTTCCGAGCTTCGTAAAGTCCGGCTCGGCAAGGCCGACCCGAATGTGGCCAGGTGGGCCGAGACCCTCGACACAGCCGACCTGTTTATCTCCACCATCACCATTCACGAGCTTGAAATCGGGGTCTTGCTGGCCGAACGGCGCCATCCGCCACAAGGGGCGGTATTCAGGGAATGGCTGGAAACCCTCGTTCTATCCGCCTTTGATGGACGCATTCTGCCCGTTGATACCGCTGTCGCCAGACGCGCCTCCAGGCTGCACGTTCCTGATCCGCAGCCGATCAATGATGCTTTCATCGCGGCAACCGCGCTGGTGCATGGCATGACCGTTGCCACTCGCAACCTGGCCGACTTCGCGTCAACCGGCGTGCAACTGCTCAACCCGTGGTCTAGCTAGGCTAACACCCCCGGAAAACCGGCTTCCGCTTCTCGTTGAATGCCCGAATGCCCTCGCGGCGATCCTCGGTCGGCACCATCCGGTTGTACGCCTCGACCTCGAACATCATACCGCTGGCCAGGTCCATGTTCAGCCCGTAATTCACCGCCTGCTTCACCTGCCGCGTCGAGATCGGCGCATTGGCGGCAATGACCGCAGCCGTCTCCAGTGCCGCCGGCATCAACTCCTCGGCCGTGCAGACCCGGTTCACCATGCCCCACGCATGCGCCTCCTGCACCGAGAACGGCCGGCCCGTCAGCATGATCTCCTTCGCCCGCCGCGCTCCCACCGCGCGCGGCAGCGTCTGCGTGCCGCCGGCCCCCGGCATGATGCCCAGCGTCACCTCGGTCAGCGCGAAGCGCGCATGCTCGGCGGCATAAATGAAGTCGCATCCCAGCGCGATCTCGAGCCCGCCGGCGAATGCCGCCCCGTTGACCGCGGCGATGATCGGCACCGGGCAGCCGATGACGGCGCGGATCGCCCGCTCGAAGATCAGGTGCTGGTCCTGCCACTGCTGATCGGTCATCCCGTTGCGCTCTTTCAGGTCGCCCCCGGCGCAGAACGCGCGAGGCCCGGCCCCGGTGAGCACGACGCAGCGCTGCGCCGCGGGCGCCGCGCTGATCGCGTCGAAGCAGGCATGCAGGTCGCGCCCCATCTGCGTGTTCATCGCATTGGCGAAATCGGGCCGGTTGAGCGTCACCAGCAAAATGTGCGGCTGCATCTGTTCGACGCGAAGCGTTGCATAGTCCTGCATCATGACGTGCACTCCAGTCCGGCAGCCGGCTCAGGCCGGTTGCAGCGCGGCCATCACGCGCGCAATGAACCCGTCCACGGCACCCGGATCGATCCACCGCATGACCGCGACGATGCCGCTGGACGGATCGATCCAGGTCTGATTCCCGCCGGCGCCCACCGCGAAGAAACTCTCGGCCGAGGCCGACGGCCGGCTCCCGTCCCTGTTCAACCACCACAGCAAGCCGTAGCCGCGATGGAGCGGGCAAGGCGCCAGCGATTCGCTGATCCACCGATCCGGCAGGATCTGCGCATCGCCCCAGCGCCCCCGGTTCAGCATCAACTGGCCGATGCGGGCCTGGTCCTCGGCGTGCATCTCTATCCCGCCGCCCCAATGCGTGCCGCCGGCCACCGATTCGATCATCTGGCCCTCGATCTCCACCATCGAGGTCGCATAGCCGTGCCACGCCCAATCCGATGATCCCCCGATCGGGCGCATGATGCGTTCGGCGAACAGCTCGGGCAGCGGGCGGCGGAACAGCCGCAACAGCGCAAGGCTCAGCCGGTTCACGCGGACATCGTTGTATTCCCAGAAGCTGCCCGGCGGTTGCAGCGGGCGCTGCTGTCCCTTCCGCGCCCCGCGTCCTTCGCTGGCAAGGGTGCGGTAGCGGTCGATCACGTCGGACTTGCCGAACAGCTCGCCTTCCCATTCAGACGTCTGCTGCAACAAATGCCGCCACATGATCAGGCTGTTGTGCGCCCCCTCGAACCCGCCATCATGCACCCGGCACGCCACCGGCTTGTCGAGATCCGGGATCAGCCCGTCGTTCCAGGCGACGCCGGCCAACAGGCTCAGATAGCTCTTCGCCACGCTGAACGTGAAATCGACCTGCAGCGGATCGCCCCATTCGGCGATCACCGAGCCCTGGCGCAACACGACGCCGTTCGGCGCTCCACGCGGGCGAATCGGACCGAGCAGCCGGTTGTCTGGCGGCGGCTCGAAATGGCCTGCTTCCAGATGGGCGCGCAGATCGTGTGGCCAGGGGGTCTCGTGCGCGGTCGCGAACTGGACCGCATCGGCAAGTCTGTTTGGATCAAGGCCCGCTTTCACGGGCGCCAGGCGGGGCAAACGGGACATGGATCAGGGGAAGCTCATCCCGTGGCCGTCCGCAAGCGCCGCAACTCCAGCCCCTGCCAGATCAGCAGGATGGGAATCCCGATCACCAGGTCGCGTGCCCGGCGAACCAGCGAAACCGCCAAGGATAGCTCGACTGGTACACCGAATATGGCGCCCAGCCCGGCATATCCCGCTTCCTGGATTCCGACATTCACCGGCACCAGGAAAGTTGCCGCCGAGAGCGCCGCAACCAGCGACTCGATCGCGATCCCGGCGCCCAGATCGATGCCTGACCCCAAAATGCGATAGGCGATCCACCCGCCCACGCCGGTCCCGATCCAGCCGACCAGATGCAGCAGGAACGCCACCGCCAACCGGCCAGTATTCCGGTAGATGGCGTCCATCTCCACATGCAGCCGCTCCACCAACTGGCGCGCCCCGCCGATCCGCCGTGCCGCGATGCGGCTGCTGATCCGCGCGAACACCGAGGACGCACCGCGCTGCATCCAAATGAACACGGCAGCTCCCAAAGCCGCTCCGCCCAGCCCAAGCTCGAGCGGCAGGCGCAGATCGGTCTGCGGGTCGCGTACCAGCGTGATGGTCAGCCCCATGCCGGCAAACACCACTTCGGCCAGGAATTCCGCCGTCAGATCGACCACCGTGGACGCCGTGGCAACCGGCCAGCCCAGCCCGTGCAGCATCACCGCCCGGGCGCCGAACACGAACCCCCCAAGCTGCGAGAACGGCAGCAGGTTAATCGAGGAATCTCGCACCATCCGGCCCCAGATGAACAGGCCCGTGCGCCGTATCCCGCGGCCCCGCGCAATCGCGTCCCAGGCCAGCCCGAGCGGCAAAAACACCAGCATCTGCCAGGCACAGATGATCCCAAACCCGCCCCAGCCCACCGACAGCACAGTCCGCACCACGCGGCCAAATCCGAAACTGCCGACCAGCAGGGTGCCAAGCAGCAGGCCGGCCAAAGCCAGCGCGATCGAGAGCTTCTTCAAACCGGGGCAGCCGGGTGAAGCAAGGAAGGCCCGGGGCTCCGCCCCGGCCCCCGCCAGGGGCTCTGCCCCTGGACCCCGGCAAAGGCTGTGCCTTTGCAATCCATCTGTTTTGGTTGGGTGTGGGGGTGGGCGCCTACTCCGCCGTTACCAGCAGCGAGGTTGGCGCCCACCCCCACACCCAACCCAAGTAGCGGGTTCCAAGGGCAATGCCCTTGGCGGGAGTCCAGAGGGCGGAGCCCTCTGGCGGGGTTCGGGGCGGAGCCCCGGGGCTTTCCTCGCTTCAACCTGATTCCCCTGCGCCGCGACGGGCCGCCTCTACACCGGCTCCGCCGCGCTGCGCTATAGACGGACCGGCAGATGCAGCAAACCGCACCCCAACCATTGAGCCTCATCACCGGCGCGACCGGATTCGTCGGCTCCGCCGTCGCCCGTGCCCTTGCCGCGAAAGGCCACCGGCTGCGCGTCCTGGTGCGTCCGACCAGCGATCGGCGCAACCTTGCCGGCCTGGACGCTGAGCCGGTCGTCGGTGACCTCACCGACGCTGCCTCGCTGGCTCGCGCTGCCGAGGGCTGCCGCTACGTGTTTCATGTCGCGGCCGATTATCGGATCTGGGTGCCGAATCCGGCGGCCATGCTGCGAGCCAATGTCGATGGCACGGTGGCGATGCTGCAGGCGGCGCAGGCCGCCGGCGCGGAGCGGATCGTCTATTGCAGCTCGGTCGCCGCGCTGGGCCAGACCAAGGACGGCACCCCGGCCGATGAAACCACCCCGGTCGATCCGGCCGCCATCGTCAGCGCCTATAAGCGATCCAAGTATCAGGCCGAGCAGGCGGTGCTCGATCTGGCCCGCCAGGGCATGCCGGTGGTGATCGTCAATCCGGCCGCGCCCGTCGGGCCGCGCGACATCAAGCCGACCCCGACCGGGCGGATGGTGCTGGATGCGGCGGCCGGACGGACGCCAGCCTATGTCGATACCGGCCTGAACGTGGTCCATGTCGATGACGTGGCCGAAGGCCACGTGCTGGCGCTGGAGCAGGGCCGGATCGGCGAGCGCTACATCCTGGGCGGCGAAAACCTGACTCTGCTGGAACTGCTGACCCTGATCGCCGACGTGGTCGGGCGACGGCCGCCTTCGCTGCGACTGCCGCTGGAGGTGGTCTGGCCGGCCGCCTGGGGCATGGAAATGCTGGCCCGCATCACCCCGTTCGAGCCCCGTGTGACCCGCGACTATCTGCGGATGGCCCGCAAAAAGATGTTCTTCACCTCGGCGAAGGCGATGCACGAGTTGTCCTATGCTCCACGTCCGGTGCGGCGGGGCATTCAGGACGCCGTCGCCTGGTTCCGCGCCAATGGCATGCTGCGGGCATGACGCTGCTCGCCGCGCTGTCGCTGGCCGTGTGGGTCTATCTGCTGAGTGCGCACGGGCGATTCTGGCAGACCGGCCCGGTGCTGGTACCTGACGATACGGCGGAACCATCGCCCGTCGCGATCGTAGTGCCCGCGCGCAACGAGGCGCCCTTGATTGCCCGCACCGTGACCTCGCTGCTGGGCCAAATCTGTCCGGGCCTGTTCCGGGTCATCCTGGTGGACGATTCCAGCACCGACGGCACCGGCCAGATTGCCCGGGATTTGCAAGACCCCCGCCTGACGGTGATAGCCGGCACCGCCCGACCAGCGGGGTGGAGCGGCAAGCTGTGGGCTTTGGCCCAGGGAATTGCCGCGGTGGATGACGCCGAGTTCGTCCTGCTGACCGACGCCGATATTGTCCACGAACCGCGGCATCTCGCCGCGCTGGTTGCCAAGGCCGAGCGGGACGGACTCGACCTGGTGTCGGAGATGGTGGAGCTGTCCTGCGACAGCCGGGGGGAACAGGCGCTGGTCCCGGCGTTCGTGCTGTTCTTCTCGCTGCTCTACCCGTTCGAGTGGGTGAACGACCCGCTGCGATCCACCGCGGCGGCGGCCGGTGGCACCGTGCTGATCCGCCGGCGAGCGCTGGAACGGATCGGCGGCATCGCTGCGATCCGCGGCGCCCTGATCGACGACGTGGCGCTGGCGCGGGCGGTGAAGCGGGGAGGGCGGATCTGGCTCGGTCACAGCGCGCTGGCGCGGTCAATCCGGCCGTATGCCGGCGTGCCGGATATGTGGCGTATGGTAGCGCGCACCGCCTACGTCCAACTTCGCTTCTCGCCGTTGCTGCTGGTGTTGTGCCTGCTCGGCATGGCGCTGGTGTTCATTGTGCCGCCGGTCGCCACTCTGGCCGGGCACGGTGCCGCGCGGGCACTTGGCCTGCTTGCCTGGGCGGCAATGAGCTGGTGCTACCTGCCAACGTTGCGACGGTTTCGCCGTTCGTCCCTGTGGGCGCCGCTGCTGCCGGCGGTCGCCGCCTTCTACATGGCGGCCACGCTCGGCTCCGCTGTCAATCACTGTGCCGGGCGCGGCGTGGCATGGAAGGGACGCGCCTACCAGGACATTCCCGGGTGAGCGGTGCGACTGTAGAATCCTGGTCCGGCAAGGACCGCGGCGACGAGAATTTTCCGGTCGGCTCGCTGCTGATCCGCAAGGATTTGCGCCGCCACGTGCACGCGTTCTACGCCTTCGCCCGCAACGCCGACGACATCGCCGACAGCGCCGTGCTGGCCGCCGGAGGACAAGATTGCGCGCCTGGACACGATGGAAGCGGTTTTGCTCGGGCACGGCGACGCGGACTCACCCAGCGCCGCGCGCCTGCGGCAAAGCCTGGCGGAGACGGGCGTCACCGCGCGGCATTCGACCGATCTGCTGATCGCGTTCCGGCGGGATGCCACCAAGCTGCGCTACGCGAGCTGGGACGAATTGTACGAGTACTGCCGCTACTCGGCGATGCCGGTCGGCCGCCACGTGCTGGACCTGCATGGGGAGGACCGGCGGACCTGGGAACCGTCCGACGCGCTGTGTACGTCGCTGCAGGTGCTGAACCATCATGCAGGATTGCGCGAAGGACCTGGCGGCGCTGGACCGCTGCTATCTGCCCGCCGACCTGCTGGAGCTGCACGGCGCCTCGATCGAGGATTTGCGGCGGCCGGCGGAGACCCCGGGCCTGCGCCATGTGTTCGACGCCCTGCTGGACCAGGTGCGCGGGCTGAACCGGCTGGCCGCCGACCTGCCGCGCCGCACCCGCAGTCGCGGACTACGCATGGAAACCGCGGTGATCGTGGGGCTGGCGCGGCGGCTGGCGCAGCGGCTGCGCCATGATCCGCTCGCCCGGCGTGTGCGGCTCACCAAGGGCGATGCGGCGACCAGCGTGCTGGGCGCATTGCGGTTCCTGGCATGAGCGATCTCGCCGCCCGGGCCGATCTCGACGCGGTGGAAACGATCGTGCGTGGCGCCGGCACATCCTTTTATCGCGGCATGCGCGTGCTGCCGCCGGAGCGTCGGCAGGCGATGTACGCGATCTACGCGTTCTGCCGCATGGTCGATGACATCGCCGACGACGAGGGCACGCTGAGCGGGAAGCTGGCGCGGCTGACGGCGTGGCGGGACCGCATCGCCGGGCTGTATCGCGGGGAGGCGGACGGGCCGGTGGACCGCGTGCTGCTCGCGGCGGTGCGGCGTTTCGATCTGCGGCAGGTGGATTTCCTGGCGGTGATCGACGGGATGCAGATGGACGCCGAGACGGTGATCGTCGCGCCCGACCTGGATACGCTTGATCTTTATTGCGATCGCGTTGCCTCGGCGGTGGGGCGGTTGTCGGTGCGCGTGTTCGGGGATGCGTCGCCGGCCGCCGACCGGGTGGCTTTTTCGTTGGGGCGTGCGTTGCAGTTGACCAATATCCTGCGTGACGTGGCCGAGGATGCGGCGCGCGGGCGGCTCTATCTGCCGCGCGAGTGGCTGGACGAGGCCGGGGTGCCGCATGATGCGGACGCGGCGCTGCTGTCGCCCGGGTTGCCGGATGTCTGCCACCGGCTGGCGGCGCTGGCGCATCAGCATTTCATCGCGGCCGAGCAGGCGATGCGGCTGTGCGATCCGCGGGCGATGAAACCGGCGCGGATGATGGGGGCGACGTACGCGGCCATCCTGTCGCGCCTGGAGCGGCGCGGCTGGACCACCCAGGAGCGGGTCAGCCTGCCGAAATGGCAGAAGCTGTGGCTGGCGGCGCGTTTCGGGCTGGCCGGATGAGTGAAATATGTCCAAGAGAGTTGGATGTCAGCCATCACGGCAACGATCGTTTTTGTCCTTCTCCTGGCGCTTCAACATCGCCTGCGCCGGTCCGCCGTCCAGTCTCGACCATCGCTAGCTAATCGTTGGCGTAGCGTGGGGCTGTCATAGGAACAACTCCTGCGACGGCGGCCATAGCCTGGCAGTAAAGCCGCAGACCCAGCGGGCACAAAATTATTGACGGCTTATTACTCGGACCGTAAGCCACTGCGCAGACGTTCCGACAATAATGCGACCGATCGATGGTCTCTGATAAACGGCTGCCTTTGCTCGCGGGCCAGCGCGGGATCTGGTTAGCAGATCGCGCGAACCCGTTTCCGGGACGGTTCGTCAATGCCCAGGCAACCAATTTTCTTGGGGAATTCGACTCCAACATTTTCGCCCGAGCGGCCACGCAGCTTGTGGCGGAAACGGAGTGCCTTCGGCTTCGTATCCATGAAGGTGCGGACGGTCTGACACAGGGCATCCTGCCGCCATCGGGGGGAATCCGCCTGCCAATCCTGGACTTTTCCGCTGAGCTCGACCCGAACGCGGCGGCCGAGACGTGGATGAACGCGGCCCACGCGGATCCTATCGACCCTGCACGGGAACCGCCGTTCGCCTGGGCGCTCCTGCGGCTTGGGTCCGGCAGGACGATTTGGAGCCAGAGCTATCATCACGTCGCCATCGACTCGACCGGCCGCAACCTTCTGGTCGCGCGACTGGCCAGCATCTACACGTCCCTCGCGACAGGCTCCGACCCGCCCGCGCGACCCTCGGCGCCGGATTTCGCCAGCCTGGTGGCTCGCGAGAACGCCTATCTCGCGTCCAGGCAATCCGCCGACGACCTCGCCTGGTGCCTGTCACAGCTCGACGACCCACCTTCGGTGCCGAGCCCGTCGAGGCGGGCGGTGGCGAGCTCCGATGTCGGCTTCCATCGTGCGAGCAGGGCGATCGAGCGAGACGTGATGAAGGCGTTGGATGGGTCGGTGCGACGCCTGGGTACCACGCTGCCGCAACTTCTCTGCGCTGCCTGGGCCGCCTTCCTGACTCGGATCTCGGGCAACGATGAGATATTGATTGGCTTGCAGGTCACCGGCCGGTCCGCCGCGACACGTGAGAGTATCGCCACCCTCACGAACGTCTTGCCCCTGCGCCTCCGCATACCGAAGACGGCCAGCTTCGACCAGTACGCTTATCGAAACCGGCCGCCAGGTGCGCCTGGCCTTGCGGCACCAACGCCATCCTCACGAGCGCACGCGCGCTGCCCTCGGCTTGAGCCCGATTGCGCCGGATCCTTTGGCGATCGGGTTCAACTATGCGCCACCGGCAGTTGCTGCGACCCTTCCGGGAGCCGCGATCGCTACACGAAACCTCGCACATGGTCCGGTCAGGGAACTCACGCTCGGGGTCGAGCCTTGCGCGGATGGCTCGGTTCGCCTCGACCTCGACGCAAACCTGCGGTGCTACTCGGTCGAGGAGGTCGGTCATTTGGCCGACCGCCTGATCCTGCTGCTCAATGATGTGGTTCGGACCGACGGCGCGGCGCCGGTGTCGCGACTGGCGATTTCCCGCCCCGAGGAGCAGCAGCGCATGCTCGCCCTGGCGAGCTGCGAGCAGGCCCCCGGCGACGCAACGTCGTTGCCGGAACTCGTTACGCTGCGCCATCCGCATGATCAGGCCGCGCCAGCGCTGATCGCCGGCGACGCCCGGCTTTCCTACGCAATGCTCGACGCTGCCGCGAACCGGATGGCGCGCCGTCTGATCAGCCTCGGCATCGGTCCCGGCAAGCTGGTGGCGCTCGCTCTACCGCGAACCCAGACGCTGGTCGTCGCCTTGCTCGCGATATGCCGCTCCGGGGCCGCATTCTGTCCGCTCGATCCCGAGCACCCGCCCGCGCGCCTCGCCCACATGCTCGATGCCAGCAAGTCCGACCTGCTGCTCACCGCCGGCGCCGCCACCCGAGCCATGGCAACGACGGTCCCTGTTTTGCGCCTCGACACCGATGCAACAGAGTTGGCAGTCGCCCGCTGCTCGCCGGCGCCGATCGCCGACGCGGACCGAACGGCGCCGCTGCGACCGGACATGCTCGCTTATGTCATGTTCACCTCGGGGTCCACCGGCTTGCCGAAACCGGTCGCGATCCCGCACGCCAGCATCTGCCAGGTGCTGCGAGCGCTTGCCGGCGCAATCCCCATGCAGGCCGGCCAGTCGCTGCTGTCCGTCACGACGATCGCTTTCGATGTCGCACTCGCCGACGTGTTCCTGCCGTTGCTGCAAGGCGGCGTCCTGGTCCTGCTCACAGACGCGGTGTTGCGCGATCCGGTCGCAGTCTGCGGCGCGTTGCGGCAGTTCCGAGTTTCCGTGATGCAGGCGACACCCAGCTATTGGCGCACGCTTCCGCTGCAAGAGCTTCCGCCCGGCCTGTGCGCGGTGATTGGCGGCGAAGCGTTCCCGGTCGACCTGCTGCCGCGACTTACGGCAATTCGCGACATCATAAACGTTTACGGCCCCACCGAGACGACGATCTGGGCGACCGCCCATCGGGTCCTGTACCGGCGATGCACGCGACGGGATAATGCCCGTCGGCCGCCCGCTACCCGGTTGCTTGACGTGGATCCTCGACCGCGAAGGCATTCCGGTTCCCCCCGGATTTCCCGGCGAATTGCACATCGGCGGTTCGACGCTGGCAGACGGGTATCTCGGGGACGCGGACCTCACCGCCCAACGCTTCATTCCCTGCCCGTTTGCTGAAGGCCGCATGTACCGTACCGGCGACCTCGCCCGCTGGCGGGAGGACGGGTTGATCGAGATACTCGGCCGCGCCGATAGTCAGCTCAAGATCAGTGGCCACCGCATCGAACCAGATGAAATCGAGCATGCGATCCGCCTGATTCCCGGAATCGAAGACGCTGCGGTGATCCTGCGCGACGAACATGAACGGTCGGTGCTGACGGCGTACGTCGTCGCCGCGCCAGGCGTTGCGCCGCTCGACCGCGGGGCGCTGCGTCGGGCACTTGCGGACCGCCTGCCTGTTTGGATGCTGCCAGGAGCGTGCGTGAACCTCGGCAGGTTGCCGCGTAACGCCGCCGGAAAGCTGGATCGCGCCGCTTTGCGGGGCATCCCGCCGGCAGCGACGACGCTCGTCTCGCGGCCACCCGGCAACCCCGAGGAGGCGCTACTGTGCAGCCTGTTTGCCCAGGTTTGCCAGGTTGCGCGGGTGGGCGCCGAAGACGACTTCTTCGAGCTCGGGGGCGATTCGCTCGGAGCGATGCTGCTCGTTACCGAGGCCCGTCAGCATGGGCGCGCGCTATCGCTCCCGCTGTTGTTCGAGCGTAGGACCCCGGCGGGGATCGCCGCCGCATGGGCCACGACCAATCAGTCGCGTGCCGCGGGCGCCGAAACGCCCCTGTTTCTCATTCCAGGGATGGGCGGCGATGCCCCAGCGCTCGCCAAACTGCGCCTCGCTTGCCGGGGTCGGATCGACATGGTGCTGGTCGAATATCCCGATTGGCCGGGGCTTGTTCCACCCGGCTACGATATGGCTCAGCTTGCGGAAGCCTTCGCCACGCGTATCGAATCACTGGCGCCATCGGGCGTGATCCGGCTTCTCGGCTACTCCCTCGGCGGGCTTGTCGCCTGGGAGATCGCACGCCTGCTGACCGACCGCGGACGCGAGATCGGCTTCCTGGGCCTGCTCGACTGTGCCACCGACCCGCCTGTGCTGCGAAGCGATCCACGTGCTGGCTGGTTGCAGGCGGCCTATTGGGATGCGTCCAAAATTAGTGCCGCTTTTGGGACCGGTCGTTCCGCGGAAACATTCGGTTCGGTTGCCGCGGGGCGCCTGGTGCGAAGAGCATCCCGGAGATACGCTCTGCATGGCTTGGCCATGCTCCGGCGCCTCCCGGTCCCCGTTCACCTGCGCTACTGGTTGCACCGCTATGTGAGTGAGGCGCTGCACGCGGATATAATCCGCCGATGGCATGCAAGTTGGTCGCGGACCGCGGAGCGACGCGATCTGCCAGCCGTCCTGTTTCGCGCCGAGAGCCGCATCGGACTGCCCGAGGATCTCGGATGGTTTGCCCATTGTCGCAACATCCGGATTGTGGTCGTCGCCGGCGGACACGAATTGATGCTGGCAGACGATCGGTTGGGCACGCTGGCGGATGCCATCATGCGTGCCGTCGATGAGTTTGGCTCTGCAGCCATGTCGGGTCTCGCCGGAGGACCGGGCTAAAGATAGATAATCCCTTCGCCGGCAGGACCGCCATCGTGAACATCCTATGGATCATGTGCGACCAGCTCCGGTTCGATTACCTGGGCTGCGCCGGACATCCTTTCCTGCACACGCCGAACATCGACGCGCTGGCCGCGCGCGGCGTGCGTTTCACCCGCGCCTATGTGCAATCCCCGGTCTGCGGGCCGGCGCGAATGAGCTTCTATACCGGCCGCTACATGCGCTCGCACGGCTCCAACTGGAACCAGTTCCCGCTGCGGGTCGGCGAGCCCACCTTGGGCGACCACCTGAATGCGATCGGGGTGCGCAACGTGCTGGTCGGCAAGACCCACATGCGCGCCGACGAGGCGGGCATGGCGCGGCTCGGCATCGACCCGTCCAGCGATATCGGCGTGCGCCTGGCCCAGTGCGGGTTCGAACCCTACGAGCGCGATGACGGGCTGCATCCCGGAGCCGCCGGCGACAGCCCCACCTATAACGACTACCTGCGCGGGCACGGGTTCGGCGGTGCCAATCCGTGGCACGACTGGGCCAATGCCGCCGCGGGTCCGAACGGCGAGATTCTCAGTGGCTGGCTTCTGGTCCACGCCGACAAGCCCGCGCGCATTCCCGAGGAGCATTCCGAAACCCCGTACATGACCCGTCGCGCGATGGAATTCATCGACGGAGCGGCGCGTGACAGCCGGCCCTGGTGCCTGCATCTGTCGTATATCAAGCCGCACTGGCCCTATATCGCGCCGGCGCCCTATCACGCGATGTACAGCCGCGACGCGATCATCCCGCCGATCCGCTCCGACGTGGAGCGTCAGGACCCGCACCCGGTCTATGGTGCCTTCATGGCGATGCGCGCGTCGCGCAACTTTGCCCGCGACGAGGTGCGGGAGCGCGTGATCCCGACCTACATGGGCCTGATAAGACAGATCGACGACCAGTTGGGACGCCTGTTCCGGTTCCTCGACGAGCGCGACCTCACGCGCGATACCATGATCGTCTTTACCTCCGACCACGGCGATTATCTCGGCGATCACTGGATGGGCGAAAAAGACCTGTTCCACGAGGTATCCGTTAAGATCCCGTTGATCATTGCGGACCCGTCGGCGGACGCCGATGCGACACGCGGCACGACCTGCGATGCGCTGGTGGAATCGATCGATCTGGCGCCGACCTTTCTCGATCGGTTCGGGGCCGCAGCTCCGGCGAACATCCTGGAGGGACGTTCACTTCTGCCGCTGCTCCGCGGCGACCCTCCGACGAACTGGCGGGAATGCGTGTTCTCGGAATACGACTATTCCATGCAGGAGGCGCGGCTGATGTTGCGGCAGCCGATCGCCGACTGCCGGCTGTTCATGGTGTTCGACGGACGCTGGAAATACATCCACGCGACCGGGTTCCGGCCGATGCTGTACGACCTGCACAGCGACCCGCAGGAATTTCATGATCTCGGCGCTGATCCCCGCTTCACGCTGGAACGCGAACGCCTGAAAACGGCGCTGCTGGACTGGGCGTTGCGGGACCACAACCGGATCACCACGCCGGATGAGCGGATCGCCCCTTACGCCGGCCGCGCGCAGCTTCGCAATGGAATCCTGATCGGGTATTGGGATGAAGCGGAAGTGGCGGCGGCCAAGGCCCGCCTCGGACTGTAGGGCTTCCGAACGTTGGTGGGAGGCATGCTGGCTTCAGCGGAGGATTTTTCCTAAACTGACGCCTCCATGACTCGGCGATGGCGGATCGCAAGATACACGGTGTGCTTAGCCACCGCATTGGTCCTGGTCGTGCCGGGCGATGCGCTGGCGCGGCCTCATGCACCGCACAAGACCCATGTCACACGGGGGCCGGCGAAATCCGGGCATCGCCCGATCGTCGTGCTGGATCCCGGCCATGGCGGAATCGATCCCGGATGCGTCAGCCCGGACGGGACACAGGAAAAGCAGGTCGTCCTTGCAACGGCCCTGCAGGTCCGGCGTCGGCTTCAGGCCACCCGACATTTCCGGGTTGCGATGACGCGCGAGACCGACGTGTTCGTTCCCTTGAACCAGCGCGTCGCGTTCGCCGAGGTGCGTCACGCCGCGCTGTTCGTCTCGTTGCACGCAAATTTCTCGCCGCACCGCAAGGCGCGCGGGGCTGCGATCTACCGATTTACCTATGGCGCATCCGATCGCGATTCGGCCCTGCTGGCATTACGAGAGAATGCAGCCGGCTTGCCCGGATCAGGTATCGACGGACTTTCACCGCGCGTCGCGCACATTCTTGCCAGCCTGATGCGCCGCGAAACCTATCTGCATTCCGCCATGCTGCAATCATCCCTGTTGGAAGGCCTGGGCACTGGCACGACGCTGGTCCCGGACCCGGCTCGTCATGCGAGGTTCGTCGTACTCAAGGCCCCCGACATTCCCAGCGTGCTGATCGAACTGGGCTTTCTTTCCAATCCGCAGGAAACCCGCATGCTCCGCAGCGCATCCTACAAGAGCCAGTTGGCGAAGGAAGTTGCTGACGGGATCGAGGCGTATTTCCAAAAGCTGGGTCCCGGGCGCATCCCCGACGTGCGCGATAACCCTACCGAGCCGACAGACGGCTGAGCGCCCCGTTATACCGGACCGCATTGAGGATGACCCATCCTGCCGGTGTTGCCCGGAGCAACGTGAAGCGAACGAGCGGCGCGGTTGGCGACAAAGTCATGGATGGCCGGGACAAGCCAGGACAAGCCCGGCCATGACGGAAAGGGTCAGCATCAACGCGGGTTGGTACTAATATCTCATCAACCGGAGAACTCCGATGGCGGCCATCATACGGGCAACGATTATCTTCGTTCTGGCGAACTTTCCGTTAACGTTTCTCGTCATCGGGCTGATTTTTTCCTGCATCGCCATGGTGCGGGCGCCGAAGCCGCTCACGTCAGGCATCGTCGTCGAGAAGCTGCTGGCCTGGCACGTATTCTGGGTGATCGGCGTCAGCTATCTGTATAACTTCGTGATGCACGGGTTCTTCGGCGCCATGTCCGCCCGCTTCATCGGCTGGGCCGATAGCCCATTCCAGTTCGAGGTCGCGACGGCCAGTCTCGGCTTTGCCGTCGTCGGCTTTCTTGCCGCCTTCCGGAGTTTCGATCTGCGCCTCGCGGCAATCGTCGGGCCCGCTGTATTCACGCTCGGTGCCGCGGCCGGCCACGTCTACCAGATGATAGCAGCGCACAACTTCGCGCCGGGGAACGCGGGCGTCATTTTTTACATGGATATTGTCATTCCGCTGTTCGGCTTGCTGCTTCTACTGCTTCAATACCGTCTTCGCCATTCCCGCGAAGGGAGCATAATCGCTTCAGGTTAAGGATTTGCGCTCGGCGATCAATCCGGAGCGGGCCGATCGCGTTCTTCGTGCCTCACGGTTGAACCGCCGCGTGCTTTTCCCCGGCCCCCGTCGGGTTATCATCCAGCGAACGCCCCCGGGAGGAAATGCCGTCAATGCCAACCGACCCCGAATTCGACTTCATCATCGTCGGTGCCGGCTCAGCCGGCTGCGTGCTCGCCAACCGGCTCTCGGCCGACCCGCGGAACCGCGTCCTGCTGCTGGAGGCCGGCGGCAACGACACCAACATGTGGATCCACATCCCGGCCGGCTTCTTCCGCAACATCTACCACCCGAAAATCACCTGGCAGTGGCAGACCGAGCCGGTGCCCCAGCTTCATGATCGCAGCGTCCCCTGGCCGCGCGGAAAGGTGCTGGGCGGGTCCAGCTCGATCAACGGTCTGATCTACATCCGCGGCCAGAAGCAGGATTTCGACCTGTGGCGCCAGCTCGGCTGCACCGGCTGGTCCTATGACGACGTGCTGCCCTATTTCATCAAGGCCGAGGACCAGGAACGCGGCGCCAACGAGTACCACGGCAAGGGTGGCCCGCTGGCCGTGTCCGACCTGCGCTCGAAGCACGAGCTGAACGACGCGTTCGTCGCCGGCTCGCAGGAGGCGGGGTATCCGTACAATCCGGATTTCAACGGCGCCGAGCAGGAAGGCGTCGGGCCGTTGCAGATCACGGTGCGCGGCATGCGCCGCTGCAGCGCCGCGCGCGGCTATCTGCGTCCCGTCATGCGCCGGCCCAACCTGAAGGTGGAAACCCACGCCCTGGCGCATCGCGTGATGTTCGAGGGCAAGCGCGCGGTCGGGGTGGAGTTTTCCCAGCATGGCGGCATTCGCCGTATGCGCGCGGGCCGCGAGGTGATCCTGTCCGGCGGCTCGATCAACTCGCCGCAGCTTCTCCAGTTATCGGGCGTCGGTCCCGGTGAGCTGCTGCAATCGCACGGCATCGAGGTGGTGCATGAACTTCCGGGCGTGGGCGAGAACCTGCAGGATCATATCGGCGGCAAAATCATGTACAAGGCGCGCAACCGCAATACCTACAACGAGATCTCCCGGGCCTGGCACCTGAAGGCGCAGGCGGGCATCCAGTATCTGCTTGCTCGTGGCGGCCCGCTGATGACCGGCGCCGGGCCGATCGGCCTGTTCGTGAAAACCCGCCCGGAACTCGAATCTCCCGACATCCAGTACCAGTTCCTGGCCGGCAGTTTCGACAAGGCCGGCGAACCGATGCACGCTTGGCCCGGCTGCATGGCCGTCACCATCCCCTGTCGGCCGGAAAGTCGCGGCTGGCTTCGTATCCGCTCGGCGAATCCGATGGACCCGCCGGCGATGCAGCCCAACTACCTCGCGACCCAGGGCGACCGCGATACGATCGCCGCCGGCATGCGCGTGCTGCGCCGGGTGTTCCAGACCAAGGCGATGCAGAAACTGGTTACCGAGGAGTTCATGCCCGGCCCTGACGTGCAGACCGACGAGCAATGGGTGGATCATGTCCGCGACACCGGCGGCACCACCTATCACCAGACCAGCTCCTGCACGATGGGGACGCACCCGAAGACCGTGGTCGATCCGACCCTGAAGGTACATGGGGTGGAGAGGCTGCGCGTGATCGATGCCTCGGTGATGCCGACGGTGATCTCCGGCAATACCAATGCGGCAACGATCATGATCGCCGAGAAGGGCGCCGAAATGATCCTGCGGGAGGCATGAAGGCTGCCCCCGGCCCTGGTCGGCGGTGCCCGCGCCGATGCGGTTGCGTGAGATCACGCGGCCCCTGGTCCGGTACTGCCCGTCGTGGCATGCAAAGGGCCGATCCAGGAGGAAGCGGCCCATGAGCACATCGATCGAGCTTGCCCCGGAAACACTGGAACGGCTGCAGCACGTCAGCACTGATACGATCACCGGGCTGCTGATGAAGATCGGCGGCATGCGGACGCGGGCCGTTCGCAACGTGCGCCCGTTGAATCCGGAGCGTTGCCGGTTCATCGGCCCGGCTTTCACGGTCCGCTATGTCCCCATCCGCGAGGATTTCACCGACCGCGCCAGCCCGGTCAGCCCCGGCAGCCGGCTGCATGGCAAGCTCGATCAGATCCCCGCCGGCAGCGTGGTGATGCTGGACATGGGCGGCGACGAAACCTCCGGTGCGATCGGTGACGTGATCGCCGCGCGTTTCGTGGCGCTCGGCGTGGCTGGCGTGGTGGCCGATGGCGGTATGCGCGACGTCAGCGTGATTGCCGGCATGAAGCTGCCGGTCTGGTGCAAGGCCGCGGCTCCGCCGCCCAGCCCGCGTTCGTTGCTGGCGGTCGGCACGCAGGAAATCATCGGCTGCGGCGGCGTGATGGTGGAACCGAACGATATCGTGGTGGCCGACGCCAACGGCGTTGCCGTCATCCCGCGCCATCTTGTCGACGAGGTCGCCAAGCATGGCGTGGAGCATGAGGAAGTCGAGGTCTGGATCAAGGCCCAGATCGAGCGGGGTGCACCGCTATCGGGCCTCTATCCGCCCACCGATGACGTGATGGCGAAATACCGCGCGACCAGGAAATAGCTGCGTTGGCGGTGCCCCGCCGGTCATGACCCATCCACTGGAGAGCTTCTTCTGGCCGCGCACGATCGCAGTGCTCGGCGCCTCGCCCGACCCGCATCGGGTGCGCGGACGGCTGCTGGTGAATGTTGCCGGGAACGGTTTCCCCGGCCGGATTCTGCCGATCAACCCAAGCTACACCGAAATCAACGGCCTGCCCTGCTATCCCGACCTGCAAGCCGCCGGCGGGGCCGAGTTGGTGCTGATGGCGATCCCCGCCGAGCGGGTCGCCGCGGCCACCGAGCAATGCGCCGCGGCCGGGGTCAAGCACCTGGTCATCATCAGCTCCGGCTTCGCGGAGGAAGGCGGGGCAGCCGGGCAATTGCAGCAGCTTCTCGTTGCCACCGCCCGGCAATCGGGCATGCGGCTGACCGGCCCCAACTGCGAGGGGTTCTTCAATATCCCCGGTCATGTGGCCGCTACCTTCAGTCCCACTGCCGAGCCCCGCGACCCGGCCGGCGAACCCGTTCCGGTGACAACCCGGCGGATCGGGGTGATCGCGCAGAGCGGCGGCATCGGCTTCGCGCTGTTCGCGCGTGGTCGTGCGGCCGGGCTGGCGTTCAGCTACGTGGTTTCTACCGGCAACGAGGCCGACCTGACAGCGGCCGATTTCCTGGACTACATGGTGCGGGACGCGCGCACCGATGCGGTGATGCTGTTCTGTGAGACGGTGCGGGACGGGCCACGCTTCGTTGCGGCGCTGGATGCGGCGAGCCGGGTGGGGAAGCCGGTGATCGCCATCAAGATCGGGCGTTCCGATGCGGGGCAGCGGGCCAGCGCTTCCCACACCGCGGCGATCAGCGGCTCCCATGCGGCCTATCGGGCGGTGTTCGAGCGGTATGGCGTGATCGAGGCCGATGATCCCGACGATGCGGTCGCGATCGCCGGTACGCTGACCACCTGCCCGCTGCCGCGCGGCCGCCGCGTGGGGGTGATTACCGTGTCAGGCGGCGGGGGTGCCTGGATGGCGGACACGCTGTCGGCCCACGGTCTGGTGGTGCCGGCCCTTTCGCCGCCCCTGCAACAGGCGCTGCGCGGGCTCATGCCGGCCTACGGCGCGGCGCAGAACCCGGTCGATGTTACCGCCCAGGGCGCTCAGAGCGGGGCGGCCATGATCGGCGCGGCGGAGCTGCTGCTGGGGTCAGACGAGATCGACATGCTGGTGTTTCTCACCTCGCTCGCCAGCGAGCACCGCATCATGCTGGATCCGGGAAAGCTGCGGGCGTTGGCGGATCGCTGGGGCAAGCCGGTGACGCTGTGGACGTACACACCGCCCTCGGCGTTCGGGCGGGCGCGAACGGCCGAGAGCGGGCTGTTCCTGCACGTGGACCTGAGCGGCTGCGGCGTGGCGATGGGGGCGCTGGCGCGGCATGCGGAGATGCGGGCGCGGGGGGTGCCGGGGCTGGCAGCTTCGGCGCCGGTGGTGGAGTTGCCGGACGATCTGCCGCCGGTGCTGACCGAGTACCGGGCGAAGATAGTGCTGGCGCAGCTTGGCTTGCCCGTGGCGCCAGCGCGGCTGGCGGGAACGGCTGAGCAGGCGGCCGAGGCCGCCGCCGCGATCGGGTTTCCCGTTGCGCTGAAAATCCAGTCTCCTGACATTCCGCACAAGACGGAGGCCGGTGGCGTCCGGCTCGGGTTAGGCGATCGCCGTGCGGTTACCGAGGCTTATGAGGCGGTGGTGGCTGCCGGCCGGCGCTACCGGCCGGAGGCGCGGATCGACGGCGTGCTGGTGGAGCGGATGGCACCTGCCGGGCACGAGCTGGTCGTTGGGATGGTCAACGATGTGACGTTCGGGCCGATCGTCATGCTGGGCTGGGGCGGCGTGATGGTGGAGCTGATGGGGGATGTCGTGCACCGGCCGGCTCCGGTCGATCGCGCCGAAGCGATCCGCATGATCGAGAGCCTGCGCGCGGCGCCGCTGCTGCGCGGCTTCCGTGGCGGGGCCGGGATGGATGTGGGGCCGTTGGCGGAGCTGGTGGCGCAGCTATCGTCGCTGGCGCTGTCGGGGCGGGACAGGATCGCGGAGATCGAGCTCAACCCGGTGATCCTGCACGCGGACGGCTCCGGCCTGACGGTTGCGGACGCGCTGATCACGCTGATCGGGTGAAGCGGTCGCGGAAGTTGCTGACCCGGTATACAACCATGGCGGGGGTTCAAGCTATCCGGCACGTTTGTCGCGCGTTGATATGAGGTATACTGGCGGCGGAGGGCGACCGGACATGGCCGACGACGACATTACAGAGATTCGGGCGCTCTACCGGCGGGCGTTCCGTGACTTCGGGTCCGAGGCGCTGTGGAACATGCGCCGCGTGGATCAGCCGACCCGCGCCGACGCCCTGGCGATCACCACGGCGCTGCGGATGCATGGCCACATGGATGGACGGCGGCTGGCCGAGCGGATCGAGCAAATCTGCCGGGTTATCAACTGAGTTCCAGTCCAGCGTAGGAGCTATGGGATCTAGCCGCAGGACCGGAGGGCCGCGTGGACCAATTGCTGGCAAGTATTGCGGTGAAAAAGGCGGAGCTGGATCGGCTCCGCGTGCGCTCGCCCGGCGGACTGGCCAATTTCGAGCACACGCAGGACCTGGAACTCACCTACGCGTCGAACGCCATTGAGGGGAATACGCTTACCGCCGTGGAGACGACGCTGGTCGTCGAGAAGGGCATCACGATCGGCGGCAAGCCGCTGAAGGATCACCTGGAAGCGGTCGACCACTTCGAGGCGCTGCACTACGTGCGTGAATTGGCTCGACAGGCGGCGCCATTCGCGGAAATGGACGTGCGCAACCTGCACCGGCTGGTGATGCTGCGCTCCGGCCCCGAGATTGCCGGTCGGTATGCCGATCAAGGCCGTTACGTGCTGACGACGCAGGGACGGCGTGGTTTCCCGTCGCCGGCCGAGGTGCCCTCTCTCATGGGGGATTTTACACGCTGGCTGGGCGCCGCCGCAGCGACGCCGGCAACCGCTTTTGCCGCGCATCGTCGGTTGGTGGACATTCATCCGTTCAACGATGGCAACGGGCGCACCGCGCGTCTGTTGATGAACCTGATTCTCCTGCGCGGTGGCTATCCGCCGGTCGCGGTGGGGCCGGACGACCGTGCGGCCTACATCGAGGCGTTGCAATCGGCGCAGGCGGGGCGCGGCGCGGAGGCATTCGACCGGCTGTTTTACGAGAGACTGGACGCGACGCTGGAGGAATATCTGGGCGCCGCGCGCCAGGCCCTTCCGGCGCCGGCAGTACCGAGGACCAACCCGGGGTCATGCAGGCCGGCGTAGTGGCTTTCGCCTGGATGGCCGGCCTTCGCCGGCCATGAGTGCGCCTGCAAGGATGCTTTGTCTGCACGGTGCAAGTCCGTGCCTGGGTTGGTCGCAGGTCCAGAAATTGAAGGAAACTGCGTCGCGGTGACGCGGGGTGGAGAGCAACCGGAGGTGAACCGGCGGTCCGTGGAGCCTGCCCCGGCGAAGGCGGGGGATGACGAACCTGTTTCGGCGGGGTCTTGTGGCGAGCCTGCTCATGTGTGGCGAGGCCTGGAATAACCGTTGGCGCTGAGGCGACTGGCCTCACCGTCAGGGAAACAGGAACGCCACAAGAGTGGGGTGATCAGCCCGATCCTGGCGAATTTGTTCCTGCATTATGCCTTCGACATCTGGATGACGCGGAAGCATCCCGCCATCCGGTTCGAGCGCTATGCCGACGATGCGATTTGTCATTGCAACAGGCCGAGGCCGCGGCGTTGTGCGTATCGCTCGAAGAGCGGTTCGTTGAATGTAGACTGACACTTCATCCTGGGAAGACAAAGATTGTCTACTGCAAGGATGATGACCGCCGCGAGATGTACCCCGAGCAGAAGTTCGACTTTCTCGGCTACACATTCCGGCCGAGGCTGTCGCGGCGGAGGCGGGGTACGTTTGGGGTCTCGTTCAGTCCGGCGGCCAGCGACAAGGCTCTCTAGGCGATCCGCCAGACCGTTCGAAGCTGGACGCTTCACGAGCGCAGTGACAAAACGCTGGACGATCTGGCTCGGATGTTCAACGCAAGTATCCGAGGTTGGATCAACTACTACGGGTGCCCTGCATCGCGGCAAGATCCATGTCGGGAACTGTCGCCAAGCGGGCCAGGGGTTCGAGTTCCTCGGTTACCGGTTCGAGACGGGGCGGCGCTTCGTGCGCAGGAAGAGCCTCGATCGGCTTCGTGACACGATCCGGGCGAAGACGGGACGATGCGCGCGGGGATAGCCTCGCGCGCATCGTCGCCGATCTGAACCCGACGCTGCGGGGCTGGTTCGGCTATTTCAGGCACGCGGACCGCATCGAGTTCGACGGGCTCGGGGGTAATCGCTAACCGACGCGGCCGACTACCTCTTCGGGATCTTCCAGTTCCACGCTGAGCGCGCGCAGCTCGGCGGTGTGGGGGTGGTGGGTGCGGCCGGCGCGCAGGTCCTCGGAGGTAATCTGCTCCACCATTTCGCCGCCCTGCATCACGCCGACGATCGGGCAGAGATGTGCGACGACGGCGAGGTTGTGCGACACCAGGACATAGGTGAGCGAGCGCCGACGCTGCAGATCGGCGAGCAGGTTCAACACTTCCGCCTGTACCGAAACATCGAGCGCGCTGGTCGGCTCATCCAGCAACAGCACCTCGGGTTCGGCCATCAGCGCGCGCGCGATCGCGACGCGCTGGCGCTGCCCGCCGGATAGCTGATGCGGATAACGGAAGCGCACGGAGTTCGGACAGCGCCACCTCGGCCAACCCCTGCAGGATGTGGCTCTCCACATCGCCGATCCCGTGGACCAGCAATGGTTCCGAGAGGGCGCGGTCGACTGTCTGACGCGGATGCAACGATCCGTACGGATCCTGGAACACCATCTGCACACGGCGAAAGAACCGCTTGTCGCGTGTCGGGCCGAGTGCCATCCCGTCGACGGACATCCGCCCGGTCCAGTCCGGATTGAGTCCGGATAGTGCCCGCAGCACGGTGGATTTACCCGACCCGCTTTCGCCGACGATGCCGAAACTGTCCCCCTGCGGCACCACGAAGGAAACGCCCTTTACCGCTTCGGTCTCGCCGAACCGGACGCGGAGCTGTTCGACCTCGATCATCGGCGACGTCATGACGTGAGCCATCCCGGATCGCGCGCCAGCGTCGCCAGTTGCCGCCGTGGCTTCATCAACGAGGGCAAACAGTCCAGCAGCCCGCGCGTGTATGGGTGCCGGGCGCGGGCGAGCTGCGCGGCCGGGAGCCGCTCGAGCACCCGGCCGGCATACATCACCATCACACGGTCGCAGAAATGCGAAACCAGCGGCAGATCATGGCTGATCAGGATAAGTCCCATGCCACGCCGCGACACGAGGTCGTCGATCAGCCGCAATATCTCCGCCTGCACCGTCGCGTCGAGCGCACTGGTCGGCTCATCGGCGATCAGCAGTTCCGGATCGGGCGCCAGCATCATCGCGATCATCGCCCGCTGGCCCATGCCGCCGGACAGCTCGTGCGGATAAAGCTCCGCGACCCGTCCCGGATCGCGGATGCGCACCTGGTGCAGCAGATCGACTGCCGCCTGCGCGGCGATGCGACGTGACCCGCCTTTGTGGACACGCCACGCCTCGGCGATCTGCTGACCGATCGTCATCACCGGGTTCAGGGAGTATTTCGGGTCTTGCAGGATCAGGCCGGCCCGTTTTCCGCGCACGCTGCGCATCACCCGCTCCGGCGCACTGAAGATGTCGATCCCGTCGAACATCAGACGGTCCGCCGTGACGTGCGCAGCGGACGGCAGCAGCCGCAAGATGGCCCGCGCGGTCAGCGATTTGCCGGACCCGCTCTCGCCCACGATGCCCAGCTTTTCCTGCCCCAGCGTCAGCGACACGCCGCGCAACGCATGTTCCATGCCGCCCGGCGTGGCGAAGCTGATGCGCAGATTGTCCACCTCGACCAGCATCAGCGCTGCTTCGGGTCCAGCACGTCGCGCATGCCGTCACCCAACAGGTTGAAGGCCAGCGACGCCACCAGGATGGCGATACCCGGCATGGTAGGCACCCACCATTGCTGCAAGATGTAACCACGGGTGGCGGCGATCATGGTGCCCCATTCCGGCACCGGTGGTTGTGCGCCCATGCCGAGGAAGCCCAGCCCCGCCGCGGTCAGGATAATGCCGCTCATGTCCAGCGTGACGCGCACGATCACCGAAGAGAGACAGAGCGGGATCACGTGGCGCAGGATGATCCGCCCGCGCCAGGCGCCGGTGAGCCGGATGGCGGCGATGAAATCGGTGTTGCGGATGGTCATCGTGTCGGCGCGTGCCTGTCGCGCGTAGGCGGGCCAGGAGGTCAGCGCGATGGCGAACACGGCGGAGGTGATCCCCGGCCGCAGCGCCGCGACGAAGGCCAGCGCCAGGATCAGCCGTGGAAATGCCAGGAACACGTCGGTGACGCGCATCAGCGCGCGATCGACGAACCCGCCCAGGTAGCCGGCCATGCTGCCCACCAGCAGTCCGACCGGAGCCACGAGCACGACGACGGCGACGACCATTCCCAGCGTGATCCGTCCGCCGTAGACCACGCGTGTATAGAGATCGCGTCCGAGTTCATCGGTGCCGAACCAGTGGGCCCAGGAGGGTGCGGCCAGCCTGTTGCTCAGTTCCTGCGCCGTCGGGTCGTATCGGGTAATCAGTGGCGCCGCCAGAGAGCCGACCACCAGGACGATGACGGTGACCAGTCCGATCATCGCCAGATGGTTGCGCCGGAACAGCAGCCAGCCGCGATAGGTACGGCCCCATGCGGCCTGCCGCCGTGATTGCGGCGTTTCAGTCAGCAGCCACGCGCGCAGCGTGGTGTCGCTCATTTCAAGGCGCCCATCTCGCTGCCTACCGTACCCTGGGGTCCAGCACGCGGTACGCGATGTCGGCCAGAAGGTTCAGCGCGACGTACACGGCCCCAATCACCAGGGTAGCGCCCAGCACCGCGTTCATGTCGGCGTTGAGTAGCGAGACCGTCAGGTAAAGCCCCAGCCCCGGCCAGGAGAACACGGTTTCTGTGAGCACCGCGCCTTCCAGAAGCCCCGCATAGGCAAGTGCGATGACCGTCACCAGCGGCACCGCGATGTTGCCGAACGCGTGCCGCCACAGGATGCGCGTGGGCGAGAGCCCCTTGGCCCGCGCGGTGACGATATATTCGCCGGCCAGCGCATCCAGCATGAAGGCGCGCGTCATTCGCGTGATGTAGGCCAGGCTGAAATAGGCCAGGATGATTGCCGGCATGACCAGGTGGCCGAGCGCATCCCAGAACACGTCCCACTGGCCCTCGATCGCCGAATTGACCACCAGCATGCCGGTGATGCGGTTTACCATCCCGTCGTAGACGACGTCGACCTGCCCGGTTCCGGGGGCGATCCCCAGCTTGACGTAGAACAACAGCAGGAACAGCAGCCCGAGCACGAAGACCGGGATGGATTGCCCGGCCAGGCTGACCACGCGCACCACGTGATCGAAGCGCGAGCCCTGCCGCGCAGCCGCGATCACCCCGAGTGGAATGCCGAGGACGATCGCCAGGGTGATCGCAGCGGTCGCCAGCTCGAACGTGGCGGGGAAATAGGTCGCGATATCCTGGGTGACTGGATGCGTCGTCATGACGCTGTTGCCCAGGTTGCCGTGCAGCAGCCGTTCAAGATAGATGCCGAACTGCACGATCAGCGGACGATCGAGGCCTAGCTGGAGTTGCACGCGCGCGACCACGTCGGGTGGCGCGTGGTCGCCGACGATGGCGATTGTCGGATCGATCGGCATGACCCGGCCGATCAGGAAGGTGACCAGGATCAGTCCGAACAGCGTCACTGGTACGCTGGCGCTGGTGCCGGCAATGTCGCGCCAGCGAGAGCGGCTGGTCATGATCGGGCTGTGCCCTCACCCGGATCGCTGCGCGATCCGACCTCTCCCGCATAGCGGGAGAGGCTGCGGGAGAGGCATGGGCGGCGAGGCGGCAAGCTACGCTTTCCGGATCGCCGAATAGCGGGTGTAGTCCGGCATCGGTCCAAGACGCAGGCCGGAGATCACCTTGCGCATGGCGGCGACCTCGTTCTTTTGCAGCAACATGGCGAAGGGAGCCACGTCCCAGAACTGTTCCTGCATGGTCTTGTAGAGGGCGATGCGCTTGGCGGCGTTCACTTCCTTGGCGGCGTCCTCGACTTCGCCGGTGAGCTGCTTGTTTTGGAAATGGCTGCGCCAGGCGAGGATCTTCAGCTTGCTGGTGTCGGAATCGTCCGGATCGGCGCAGAATGCCTGCGCATTGGAGTTCGGATCGAAATAGTCCGTACCCCATACGAGCATGGCGAGCTGATGGGTGCGCGCGCGGGTCTTGGTGATGACCTGCTTCATCTCGCCAGGAAGGAGCTGCACCTTGATCCCGATCTTGCCGAGATCGGCCTGCACCGCCTGGGCGATCTCGTCGTAGGGCGCGGCCGACTGGAAATCCATCGTCACGCTGAAGCCGTTCGGCAGCCCCGCCTGCGCCATCAGCGTGCGTGCCTTGCCGAGGTCCTGCGCGAAGGGTTGCTCGGCAAGCGCGCCGGGCAGCCCACGCGGCAGGAAGGATTGCTGCACCGTCCAGGTCATCGGGGTGATGTTCTTGGCGATCGCTTCGTAGTCGATCGCCCATTTGATGGCCTGATGCACCTCCGGTTTGGCCAGCTCCGGCATCGATTGATTCATTGCAATGTAGAGCGAGGTGCCCTGGCCGGCTGATTCCGTGTGGATGTCGGCGTTATGCGCGATCACCTTGAGCTGGTCGGCCTGAAGGTCGCGAGCGATATCGATGCCGCCTTTCTGCAACAGCAGCAACTGCTCCGCCGGGTCCTTCACATGTTGCAGCACGATGCGCTTCACCCCGGGCTTCACCGTCGCGTGCGGGTTGGCATCGACGATGACATGGTCGGACGCCTGCCAGGAGGTCAGCTTGAAGCTGCCGGCGCCGGCGGTATGGGTCTTGAGGTAACCGTTGCCCATGTCGTTGTTCTGGGCGTTGCTTTCTGCAACCGCCTTTTCCACCACGCAGCCTACGTTGGCCGATAGGCAGTACAGCACGAAGCTGGGCGCCTGCGGCGAGGGAAGCTGCATGACCAGCGTCTGCGGGTCGGTGGCCCGGATCAGCTTCTGCACGTTGTCCGGGGTGAAGCCGAACTGGGTGATGATGAAGCCGGGGGTCTTGTTCAGCATCACCACGCGGTGCAGCGAGTATTCCGCATCGGCGGCGGTGACCGGCTTGCCTGAATTGAAGCGGGCATCCTTGCGCAGATGGAAGGTGAATAGGGTTCCATCTTCGCTGATTTCCCACTTCTCGGCGAGATCGCCGTCGATCTTGGTGCCCTGCTGGGCGTCGGGCACGATCAACTTGCGGTAGCAGTTGCCGTCCACCTCGTTGTCGGTGAATTCATATGACTCGGCCGGATCGAAGCTGATGATGTCGTCGATCTGCTTGGCCATCACCACCACGCCGGGTGGGGTGGCGGCATAAGCGCCGGGGGCGCGAAGGGCGGCGGAACCGGCTCCGATGGCGGCGCCGGAGGCGAGCAGCGATCGGCGGGTGAGCATGTTTCTGGTCTCCCACGGCAGGTTTGATCCAATGCTATAGCGGTCGCTCGGCGTTACGGGAAGGCGGCGCCGGTGGCAGGCCCGTCGGCCTGCGCACAACCCCGCGATCCCGGCGAAAGCGGCTGGTCCCTGCGGCCCGGAGCGGGCAGGAAGCGCGTATGCACCAGGTTATACCAACCCGCGCGGACGAAGACTCCGGCTCCGGCATGCCCGTGAAAGCGGGCATCGAGGCGAGAGCCCGCGAAATTCCGAGGGTTGGCCGGATTCCCGCTTTCGCGGGAATGACGAATGTGGGTCATCCCTAATGCGGTCTGGTATTGCATGCGGCGTGCTGTGACTGAGTTCGGACCTTTACTGACCGGTGACGGCAGGGCGCGCTTCCGGCTGTGGGCTCCGGCGCAACGAGAAGTGGCGCTGGCGATCGAGGGCGCCGCCCCGGCGCCGATGCAGCAGCGGGGCGAGTGGTTCGAGGCCACCGTGCCGGCCGGTGTGGGCACGCGGTACCGGTTTCGTCTGGATGACGGCACGCTGGTGCCCGACCCGGCTTCGAGGTTCCAGCCCGAGGACGTGCATGGACCGAGCGAGCTGGTCGATCCGAGCGGGTACAAATGGCAGCACCCCGATTGGCGCGGGCGCCCGTGGCGAGAGGCGGTGATCTATGAACTGCATGCCGGCTGCTGCGGCGGCTTTGCGGGGATCGCGCGGGAACTGCCGCGGCTCGCGCAACTGGGGGTTACCGCGGTCGAGCTGATGCCGATCGCCGATTTCCCCGGGCAGCACAACTGGGGCTATGACGGTGTGCTGCCGTTTGCCCCGGATTCGGCTTATGGCACGCCGACACAACTGATGTCGTTGATCGACACCGCGCACGGGCTGGGCCTGATGGTGCTGCTGGATGTCGTCTATAACCATTTCGGTCCGGACGGAAACTACCTGAACCTATATGCGCCGCAGATGTTCCGCGCGGACATCCACACGCCGTGGGGCGGCGCCATCGATTTCCGCCGCCGAGAGGTACGGCGCTTCTTCATCGAGAACGCGTTGTATTGGCTGGTGGACTACCGGTTCGACGGGCTGCGCCTGGACGCGGTGCACGAGATCAACGAGCCGGACTGGCTGGACGAGATGGCCGACGAGGTACGCCGTACCATCGGCCCCGACCGGGACGTGCACTTGGTGCTGGAGAACGAACGCAACGAAGCCAGCCACCTGAAGCGCGATATCGACGCGCAATGGAACGATGACGGGCATCACGCCTTCCACGTACTGCTGACCGGGGAACACCGTGGCTATTACCGGGACTACGCACAGGCTGGTGCGGCCGGGCTGGCGCGGGTGATGGCTGAGGGATTCTTCTTCCAGGGGCAACATTCGTCGCATCGTGGGAGGCCGCGCGGCACGCCGAGCCGCGACCTGCCGATGACCGCCTTCGTGTTGTTCCTGCAAAACCACGACCAGATCGGCAACCGTGCGTTCGGCGAGCGCCTGACGCAGCTTGTGGATCCGGCCGCGCTGGAAGCCGCGATCGCCGCGCAGATGCTGTGCCCGCAGATTCCCATGCTGTTCATGGGCGAGGAAACCGCGTCGCGGACGCCGTTTCTGTTCTTTACCGACCATACGCCGGAGCTGGGTCGGACCGTGCGCGAGGGGCGCCGCAAGGAGTTTGCGCATTTCCCGGAATTCTCCGATCCGGCGAAACGCGAGCAGATTCCCGACCCAAACACGCCTGCCACGTTCAAGGCGTCCATTCCCCGCCCCGATCCGGCGCACGCCGAGGCGCGCCGCGCCCTGTATCACCGCTTGATCGCCATCCGCATGGACGAGATCGTGCCGCACCTGGACCATACGCGCAGCCTGGACGCACAACCAATTGGCAGCGCCGCGGTGATTGCACGCTGGCGCCTTGGTGAACACGGAGTGCTGACACTGGCGGTCAATCTTGGCGCCGTGCCGGTGCCGATTGTGCCGCCCGCCGGGCTGCTGCTGTTCGGTTTGCCGGAGGCCGCCGGGGGGCGCGCCGAGGCTGGCGAACTGCCCGGGCACGCCACGGTAGCGTTCCTGGACAGAAGCCGATGAGTGACGACGGTGCGCTGCACACGCTCGCGCGGCGCGCGGGTATCGTCCTTGAATGGCAGAATTTCGCCGGGGATGCGCGATCGGTATCGGATGATACCCTATGTCTGTTGCTGGAGGCGCTCGGCTATCCGTGCCGCAGCGGCGACGATATTCGCGCCGGCCTGGATCGGCTAGCGCCGCCTGAAACAATTGACGCTCTGCCGCCGTTGCTTACCGGGACCGTCGGCCGCCCGACGCGAGTGGCACTGGACGGTGACCCGCCGCGCCGTGCGCGCCTGCTGCTGGAATCCGGGGCCAGACGCGACCTGACGCCGCATGAGGCGCACAACGGCATCGACCTGCCGGCGGTCGCCGAGCCGGGCTATCACCGGCTGCTGATCGGCGACCGGGAGATCGTGCTGGCCATTGCGCCTGAAGGCGGCGCGAGGATCGCCGGCCGCGGGTGGGGGGTGGCGGCACAAGTTTATGGCCTGCGCCGGTCCGGCGACGGCGGCATCGGTGACACGGCTTGCGTGGCCGCCTTCGCCGAAGCCGCTGCCCGCCACGGCGCGGACGCCGTCGCGCTGAGCCCGATGCATGCCTTGTTCCTGTCGCAACCATCGCGGTACGGGCCGTATTCGCCGTCCAGCCGGCTGTTCCTGAACCCGCTGCACGCGGCGCCGGAGCTGGTGCTGGGGGTTCAGCCGGTGGCGCAGGCGATCGATCGCGCGAAGCTGACGATTGAGCTTGCCGCGCTGGAGTCGCTGGAGCTGATCGACTGGCCACGCGCCACCGCCGCCCGGGTACGAATGCTGCGGGAGCTGTTCGCTGCTTTCACGAGTGAAGGCGGGATCCCCGATGGGCTACGAGCCGATTTCGCGGAGTTTGCCGCCGATGGCGGGGCGCTGCTGACACAGCATGCCTGTTTCGAGGCATTGCAGCACGAGCAGATTGCCGTGGCAGCGGACTATACAGACTGGCGCCGCTGGCCGATCGACCTGCGCGATCCCGACAGCCCGGCGGTCGCGGCGTTTGCCGCCGCGCGCCGGCCGGAGATTCAGTTCCATTCGTTCCTGCAATGGCTGGCCGACCGGTCACTTGCCGCCGCTCAGCAGCGGGCCCGCGATGCCGGTATGCGCATCGGGCTGATCGCGGATCTCGCGGTGGGCATGGACCCGGCCGGCAGCCATGCCTGGAGCCGGCAGCAGGAGATTCTCGGCGGCATGGCAATCGGCGCACCGCCCGACCTGCTCAATCCCAATGGCCAGCAATGGGGCATCACAACGTTTTCCCCGCACGCGCTGAAGCAGAGCGGTTTCGCGGCGTTTCTGGCGACCCTGCGCACGGCGATGCGCAATTGTGGCGGCGCGCGGATCGACCACGCGATGGGGCTGCAACGGCTGTGGCTGGTTCCCGAGGGTGCTTCCGCCGCCGATGGCGCCTATCTGCGTTATCCGCTGACAGACATGCTGCGCCTGCTGGCGCTTGAATCGCACCGGCACCAGGCGGTTCTGGTGGGCGAGGATCTCGGCACCGTCCCGGAGGGCTTTCGCGAAAAGCTGGAGGTGCACGGGCTGTACGGCATGCGCGTGCTGTGGTTCGAGCGGGGTGAGGACGGGTTCACCGCCCCCGAGCAATGGGACCGCAGCGCGATCGCGATGACCTCTACGCACGATTTGCCGACGGCTGCATCCTGGTGGATGGGCGCTGATATCCGGCTGCGCGCGGAGCATGGGGTACTGGGACCGCAGCAGCGCCCCGAAGCCCTGGAAGCGGAGCGTGAGGAGGACCGGCAAGCGCTGTGGGCGGCGCTCCACGATGCCGGCGTTGCCGATGCAACGCCACCGCCTGTAGATGAGACGAGCCGGTTCGTGGACGCGGCGGTGCAGTTCGTTGGCCTTGCCGCGTGTCCGATGGCGCTGCTGCCGCTGGAGGATCTGATCGGGACGGCGGAGCAACCGAACCTGCCAGGCACGACGGATCAGCACCCGAACTGGCGCCGGCGCACCCCGCAGCCGGCCGCCGAACTGCTGAACGAGCCGGTCGTGGCGCGCCGTATCGCCGCCCTGAGCGTTGGAAGGCCGCGCCGATGATTCCTCCGCGCGCCACCATGCGGCTGCAGCTTCACAAGGGGTTCACCTTCGACGATGCGTCGCGCGTCGTGCCTTACATGGCACGGCTGGGTATCAGCCATCTCTATTGCTCACCCATTCTGACTGCGCGCGCCGGTTCGATGCACGGTTACGACGTGGTCGATCCCACGCGCATCAACCCGGAACTTGGCGGCGAGCTGGCGTTCCGCCGGATGACCGACGCGCTGAGCCGGGCAGAGCTGGGGCTGATAGTTGATATCGTTCCCAACCACATGGCCGTGGGCGGGGCCAACCCCTGGTGGCAGGAGGTGCTGCGGCACGGCCAGGCCAGCCGGTATGCGCAGTTTTTCGACATCGACTGGCATGCCGACAACAAGCTGCTGGACGGCAAGGTGCTGCTGCCCGTGCTCGGCCGGCAATACGGCGAGGTCCTGGAGGCCGGCGAAATCACCCTGCACCAGGGGGAACGCGGCTGGGAGATTCGTTATTTCGAGGCGGCGTTTCCCATTGCTCCGGCCGACGACAACGAGATTGCCTCGCTTGGCGCTGATTCCTATAACCGGCCAGAGCCGGGGTCACGCGCCCGCCTGCACCGGCTGTTGCAACGGCAACATTACCGCCTGGCCTGGTGGCGCACCGCCGGCGACGAGATCAACTGGCGCCGCTTCTTCGAGATCAACGAACTTGTCGGCATGCGGGTGGAGCTACCCGAGGTGTTCGACGCTACCCATGCCCTGCTGTTTCGCCTCTACGCGGAAGGTTTGATCGACGGGATGCGCGTTGATCATGTCGATGGCCTTGCCGACCCCGCTGAGTACTGCCGACGATTGTATGCACGGTTGGCGGAGCTCGCGCCTGGGCGGACGCCGTACGTGCTGGTGGAGAAGATACTCGGGCGCCACGAAAGCCTGGCCGAAGATTGGTGCATTGCCGGTACCACCGGATACGATTTCATGGACACGGTTAGCGCAGTGCAGCACGCCAGTTCCGTGCAGCCGGAACTGGAGTGCCTGTGGGCAGAGTTGTCGGGCCGCCCTGGGGCGTTCGAGGAGGAAGAGGTTCCGGCGCGGCTGGAGATACTGGACCGCAGCTTTACCGCCCAGGTCGAAGCGACTGCCGGCGCACTGCACCAAGTGGCGTTGCAGGACACCCGCACGCAGGATGCGGCCCGCGTGGCATTGCGGCGCGCGCTGATCGCGCTGCTGGCGCATTTTCCGGTATATCGCAGCTACGCCAACGGCACCGGCACGGCCGCCGGAGACGAGCAGGCCTTTGCCGAGGCGCAGGCGAAAGCCTGCTGCGCGCCCGGGTTTGCCGAGCCGTCGCTGATCGCGCTGATCGTCCAGTGGCTAAGCGATCCTGATACGCCGGCGAAGCGTGTTGCGGCATTGCGCTTTCAGCAGCTCAGTGCACCTGTCGCCGCCAAGGCCGTGGAGGATACTGCTTTTTATCGCTATGGGCGCCTGCTGTCGCGCAACGATGTCGGGTTCGATGCTGCGCGGCTCGGTATCGAACCGGGCGAATTCCACGCGCTGTGCGCAGCCCGGCGCGAGCATTTCCCCGACGCGCTGCTGGCGACCGCCACGCACGACCATAAGCGCGGGGAGGATGTCCGCGCCCGGTTGGCGGTGCTGAGCGAGGTCCCGCGGGAGTGGGGTGTCACTCTGCGGCGGTGGCTGGAGATGAACGCGCCGCATCGCCGGATGGTGGACGGGCGGCCGGCGCCGTCACCGGGCGATGAGGTGATGCTGTACCAGACGCTGCTTGGTGCGTGGCCGCTGACGCTCGGCCGTGACGACCGGGTCGGTATTGCGGCATTTGAAGAACGCGTGGCCGGCTGGCAGGAAAAGGCGCTGCGCGAGGCGAAGCTGCGGACAAGCTGGACCTTGCCCAACGAGGCGTATGAATCGGCGGCACGCGCGTTTCTTGGCGCGGTGTTGCACGGCGATTTCGTTGATGAGCTGGTGGGAATGGCGGACCGCATCGGGCCGGCGGGCGCGGTGAATGGACTGGCGCAAACGCTTCTGAAGCTGACGGTTCCGGGCGTGCCGGATTTCTATCAGGGCACTGAGTTCTGGGACCAGAGCCTGGTTGATCCGGACAACCGGCGGCCGGTCGATTTTGAGGTTCGCATGCGGGCGCTGGACGGGTCGCACAGGATTTCGCGGCTGGCGTCGCATTGGCGCGACGGATTGGTAAAGCAGGCGCTGATCGCGCGGGTGCTGGACTGCCGCCGACGTCAGCCAGACCTGTTTGCACGCGGCGATTACTGTCCGCTGGAAATCACCGGACCGCGTGCATCACATGCGATGGGTTTCGTCCGCCGCTTCGCGGATGCCGCGCTGCTCGTGGTTGTTCCGCGCCTGCCGTGCACGTTGCTGGAGTCCGGTGCGGGACTCCTGATTCCGCCGGCGGCATGGGATGGCACGATTGTGCAGCTACCGGACGGAGTTTCCGGCATGTTCAAGGATGTGTTCGACCAGTCGGCCGGCTGCCCATGTAACGGGGTGATACAGGTCGGCGATGTGCTGGGTGGCTTTCCGGTGGCCGCACTCATTCGTGGGGCAGAGTAGGGAGGGGCACTTGCAATCGGTGGGCAGTACGGGCAAAGTCCGTCGAGTCGTCAACAACTGAAAGGAGGTGATCCAGTGTCTCATTGCTCTCGGTCGGCGCCTGTCGCCGCGGCCTGGATCTCCATTCGCTTGGAGCTGGCTGTCTAATCCGGCGTCTGGCAGCCAACGACTGCAGACAATGCGGAAGGCTTCAGGGGGACGCCCCTGAAGCCTTCTTCTTATTATCAACCATGCCCGCGTGCGTGAGAGACAGGTTCGGGCAGCAAACCGGATGACCGCGAAGCATGCGGCCGGTTGCCGTGCACGTACAGGGTCGCTCGGTCCAGTTTTGCCGGCGCTTGCGGTGGAAGCGGCAGCTCGTATGCCACCGGTCGCCGGTGATCGGCCAGCAATGCCTGCGCGTCATACACGCTGTTGAAGTGAAACATGTTGCGCAGGAAATTGGTCTGACCGCGCAACGCCAGCCGGGCGAACACGCCGCTCGCCTGCCACAGGGTCCGCCACCCCAGATGCTTGCGGTTCAGCACCTGCTGGGTTTTCGTCAGCTCCTGATAAAATTCATCGAGCGGCAGTTTCGTGGGAAGCACGCAATGCTGGATGTCGAACAGCCGGTAATCCCGCGTCTGCAGCTTGCGTGACTCGGTGACCCAGGTTTCGGTCCCCGGATAGGGTGTGTTGACGCTGATATTCACGACGTCAGGGATCTCCATGCACCATTGGCGCGTCGTCTCGAACCGCGCATGGTCCCAATCCGGGTCGGCGATCAGGTTGATGGCGACGTTGATGCCGAGGGAGCGGGCATAGTCCAGCGCCTCGAAGTTGCACGACAGATTTACCCGTTTGCGGAATTTCTTCAGCCCCTCTTCGTCGATTGCCTCCAGCCCCAGGAACATCATTTTCAGCCCCAGCCGTCGCCATTCGCGAAATACCTCGCGGTGGCGCAGCAGCACGTCGCCGCGCGTTTCCAGATAGTATTCCTTGCGGATGCCGCGACGCGCGATCGCCTCGGCGATCGCCATGCCGTGCTCGGCACGCACAAACGCCACGTCATCCACGATAAACACGCCGGGTTCGGGAATTGCCGCCAGATCGTCAACGATTCGCTCGGGTGACTTCAACCGATAGGTCCGGCCGTAGAACGTCCACGCGCTGCAAAACGAACAATCCCAGGGGCACCCGCGCGAAAACTCGATCGACGCCGCCGGATCCAGAGTACCGATGAAATATTTTCGCCGGTACCGGAGCAAATGCCGGGCCGGCTGGAGCGCATCGAGATCATCCACGAAAACCGGCGCCGGTCCGTCTCCGTTGGCGGTCACGGCGCCCGGGACCGCGTCCATCGGCTGCCCCGCCGCGATCGCCGCCAGCAGCGGCGGCAGCACAGCCTCGCCTTCGCCGCGCAGCACGCAGTCGATCGCGCCGTCTGCGTGATCCAGCATCGCGCGGGCGGTAAACGATACGCTGTGCCCGCCGACCACGACCAGGCAGTGCGGGTGCATCCGCCTGGTACGCTTCGCCAGATCGATGATCTCCGGCACGTTGGCGAGATAGTTGCAGGAGAAGGCGACAACATCCGGCCGCCACTGCTGCACAGTGCGCAGATAGGCGGGTGGCGCTTCCACCTGCAAGTCAAGGATCCGGACCTGATGTCCGTCGCGCAGAGCGGCGGCGGCCACCAGCTCCAGCCCGAGTGGTTCCAGCCGCAGGAACACCTTGGTGTACATCAGCGGGCCGGGATGGACCGCAAGCAGCTTCATCTGCGATCTCTCTTTCTTGCTGCCGATCGCCGGCAGGATATCAGCACGGAGAGGCGCGCGACGCAGTCTGAAGAATTTGTGACCGGGTTTCCCCGGGTTCAGAAATTCAGCCGCAATCCCGGCTCTGGCCACTCCATGACGCCCAGCCGGCCGGTTTCCGAGAGGGTGATGTACGCCGTGCGCAGGTCTGCGCCACCGAAGCAGATATTTGTGGGATGGGTATCCGGCATGGCGACCTGCCGCACCACGCGCCCGTTCGGGGAGATCACTGTGATGGATCCGTTCACCAGCGTGGCTACGCAGATATCTCCGTTTGCCTGCACCGCGAGGCTGTCGAACCGCTGAAATCCCGGCAATCCGGCAACCAGGCGCCCGCCATGGGGCGAGGGGAACGGATGCTTGCGAAGCCTGCCGGGCGCTTCGATATCGAAGGCCCACAGGCGCGCCGGTTCCGTGTCTGCCACGTAGACCACCGTTTCGTCCGGGGACAGGCCGACGCCGTTGGCGCTGAGGATCGGGTAAGCTGCCTCGATGATTTTCGAGCCATCCGGCAATGCGTAGAACAGGCCGCCATGGTCGCGGGTGCGCGCATACCGCTTGCCTAGATCGGTGAACCAGAACCCGCCGTTCTTGTCGAACACCAGGTCGTTCGGGGCGGACAACCGGTGGCCGCCGCATTCGGTGTACAGCGTGTGTGTCTCGCCGCTGTGTGTGTCGATGCGCTGGATGGATCCACCAGCGTAGTCGGGGGCCGGTCCGGTCGCCATGAAACTACCAGGTCGATACAACCCGCCGCCGTTGTTGCAGCAATAGAGAGCACCATCCGGCCCCAGAGCGAGCCCATTCGGGCCGCCCCCGGTCTGCGACAGCATGCTTTTGGTGCCGTCCGGCATCACCCGCCAGACGCAACTCTGCCTGATATCGGTGAGCACCACCGACCCGTCCGGCATGGCCACCGGGCCTTCCGCGAACCCGAAATCCTTCCGCCAGAATGCGCACGTCCTTCATCGTTTACCTCCGTGGGGTGAGCGGTGGCATATCGGTCGGGATGCGCCACCGGGCCGCTGCGGTTGTTCCCGGCCCTACTCCTTTACGCCGCCCGCCATCAGTCCTCGCACCAGATAGGTCCGCACGAAGAATGTAAACACCAGCACGGGCAGCATCACCAGCACGCCGGCGGCGGCGATCTTGCCCCACTCCCACCCTGCATATTGCATGAAGTTGACGATCGCCACCGGTGCGGTCATTGCATCGGTCCGGGTGAGTATCAGGGCAAAGAAAAAGTCGTTCCAGGACAGGATGAAACACAGAATGCCGGTTGCTGCCAGACCCGGCGCCGATAGCGGCAGCGCCACCCGCAAGAAGCTGCTCCACACGCCGCACCCATCGATCCAGGCCGCTTCCTCCAGCGACCGGGGCACAGCGTCGAAGAAGCCTTTCATGGTCCAGATCACCAGCGCCAGATTGAACGTGACGTAGATGATCGCCAGGCCGAGGATGGTATCGATCAGCCCGCTGTACGAGAACACCAGGAAGAACGGGATGGTGAACGCGATCGGCGGTGCCATGCGGGTGACGAGGATCCATAACATCATTCGCTGCCGGCCGCGGAAGCGCCAGCGCGCCAGCACGTAAGCTGCTGGCACACCGATGGCGAGCGAGAACAAGGTGGCGGAAATGCTGGCGAGCAAACTATGTTCGAACGAGGCGGGAAAATCCCCCGCCCACAGTGCCGCATAGTTCTCTAGCGTCGGGCGGAACACCAGGTTGGTGCTCATGATCTCGGCATTGTGGCGAAACGACATCTGCAGGAGCCAGAACGCCGGCAGCAGGACCAGGATCAGCAGCGCCGCCGCGAAGAACAGCCGCAACCACGCGCGCAGGGTCCGGCTATTCATCGACCGCGCCTCCGCCGGCGCGACTGACGAACAGGCTCAGCACGAACACCCCGGCCACCAGCAGTACCGCGATTGCGCTGCCGTATCCCCAATAGGCGAAATTGAACGTCTGCACGAAGGCATAATAGTTGGTTACCTCGGTCGCCCCGCCCGGGCCACCATCGGTCAACACATAGATCAGCGGGAACGCCTTGATGCTGTCGATCAAGCGGAACAGCGCGGCTACCATCAGCGTGCCGCGGATGTAGGGCAGCCGCACGTGCCAAAATAATTGTACCGGTCCGGCGCCATCGATCAGCGCCGCTTCCTGCGGTTCTTTCGGTACCATCTGCAAGGACGCCAGGACCATCAGCATGGTGAACGGGAACCATTCCCAGGTGTCGGCGGCAGCGATCGCCCAGATGGCAGTGGAGGCGTCCGTTATCAGCGAATGGAAGGGCATGCCCAGACTTGCCGCCAGCCGGTGCAACGGACTGATATCGGGCGTGTAGAGCACCTTCCAAATGATCGCCACCACGATAGGCGGCAACACCATGGGGATAAGGAACCCGGTGCGGATCGCCTCCAGCAGTTTCGATGGCCGGTCAAGCAGCAGCGCGAGTCCCAGCCCCACCAGCAGTTGCAGCGCCACCGTCACAAGCGACAGTTCCACCTGCACCCATACGGAGCGCACGAACTCCGGCGCTTCGAACGCTTGCTGGTAGTTCTGCCACGGCGCGGAAAACTCGAACGAACCAGGCTGGGTTGGTGTCCATGGGGTCAGGCTGGTGATCACCAGCCATATCGCCGGCCCCAGGGTGACGACGGCCAGCACCAGCAGCGCCGGGATCAGCCCGCCGGCAAACGCCCGCCGCTGCTCACCAACCCAGGTGCCACCTGACAGCGAAGCGGGACGTCCCAACGACAGCAGCCCGCCGGCGCTGCCGTCAGCCGTCACAATTTCACGCCGGCCCGCGCCAGTGCCTTCAACGAGTTCTGCTGCGCCCGCTGCATCGCTTCCTTCGCACCCATCTGCTTCGAAACGATGGTCTGGATCGCGATGTCGATCTCGCGGTCCACCAGCGGATAAGGCGGCACCGTCCGATACACCGTGTACCCCTTCCCGCCGATCTTCAGCGTGTCGAGATAAAGCTGCGCCACATCCACGCCGTTGATCATCGAACGCTCCCGGAATTCCGGTAGCTCGATCATGGAGGCGCGGGTCACCGAGCTGTACCCGTGGTCGTGGAACATCCGCAGCAGCAACGGCTTGGACATCGCCCAGACGATGAACGCCCATGCCGCGTCCTTGTTGCGCGATCCGATCGGAATCCCCCACCCATGCGCCGCCACGTCGGGAAATCGGCCGGCCGGCCCGCCCGGCATCAACGACAGCGAGCAGGTCTTCGCCACTTTGCTGTCCTTGCTCGCCATCTGCACCAGGAACGTCTCATTGCTGGTGGAATAATTGACCGTGCCGTCCTTCTGCGCCTGCAACACCTGGTCGTACGTGTAGGAAAGCACCCCGTCGGGCCCGTACTCGCGCAGCATGTCGGAAAAGAACTCCGCCGCCTGCACCGCTTCCGGCGAATCCAGCATTGGGTGCAGATCATCCGGCGGGTGCGCGAACACATGCCCGCCGAACCCTTGCAGATAGGGGATGAAAGTCCAGCCGTAGTGGTTTTCCGCAACGAACGGCACGGGGCCGCCTTTGGCCTTCAGTGCCTTCAACGTGGTTGCCATTTCATCGAACGTGTCCGGCTGCTTAAGTCCGGCCTGCTGAAACAGATCGTACCGGGAACAGCCGGCCATGTGCACATCCGCGATCCATGGAATCGCGTGCAGCCGCCCCTGCCGATCCTTGAACGCCGTGGTGGTCCCGGGAATAAAGTCGCCGACATCGAAATCCGCCGGTGTCTTGGCGGGATCGTGGATGAAATCCTCCAGCGGCGTCGTCCAGCCGGCGCCCACCCAGCGCCCCGAGTAGATGAACGTGACATTGATCACGTCGTGGGCCGCTGCCTTGGTGGACAGCTCGATATCCATGCGCTGATTGTAGATCGGGAACGCTGGGGTTTCGTACACCACCTTGGCGCCGGTGGCCTGCTCGAATTCCGGGATGTAGGTTTTCAGGAACTCCGAATAGGAGGTGCTCCAGCAGGCGACATGCAGCGTCAACCCGTCGAACTTCTTCGCGCCTTGCGCCGACGCCTTCGCCGGCAGCGCCAGCACGCCCGCGCCGGCAGCAGCGCCGGCCAGCAGATCGCGGCGGCGCATCGGCGGCTGAAAGTGAACTCATGTCGTGGTGGTCTCCCCCGGTTCGATCGTGTCGTGCCAAGCTTGGGTGATGACACCGCAACTGACAAGTGAACCCACCGGTGCCGCAAGGAGACATCGTGACCCAAGATGATCCGCTGAACGATCGGCTTGCCGCTCGTCTCGCATCGCAACTGCATGACGCCGCGATGGCGCGCGAACTGGCGTCGATCCTGATGCAAGACGCGCTGTCCTGGCGACCTCCCGAGGCGGCACCGGAGCGGGTTCGCGTGATCCTAGCTTTTACATTCGGCAATCGGATACTGCCGAACGGCAATCGCGAGCCCGGACCGGTGAACGAAGCACTCGCCGACTGCGCGTTGGAGCTGCACCGCGTCTCCGGCGCGCCGGTGTTCGCGCAGTGGGAGGTCGCGGAGGCGCTGCACGGCCGCATTTCCCCGGACGCTCTGACGCCGATCTTCCCTAGCCGCGACGCGCGCGGCGAGCCGGTCTATGTCGGCACCGCCGCTGTCGTTGCCGAGATCGCCGCCCGGATCGGCGACCCTTCAACGGTCGGGCTGGTCGGGGTGGTTGCGTTCGCCGACCATCTGTTTCGCGCGGTGGCGACGGCGCGGCGCGCCGGCTTCGACGCGTGGGCGGCAGCCGGGATGACGATGCCCGGCGACTATGATCCCAACTCCGGCCAGGCCTGGTGCCGCTCCCGCCTCGCCTATCTGCTGCACGACATCATGCTGCGCGTTGCGGATCGGCGCGCTGGGTTGGTCGGGGCCGGGTTTTGATATATGTGCAAAGTCGGCGTTGGCCGGTGCCACGTGTGCGCGAGCGCAACTTAATGGCGTCTTCCCCGGGCCGCTAGTTCGGCTGGCTTGGCTGTATTGCAGGCCGCAGACGCCATCGCGAGAGTGCCCTTATGCCGACCAGCCATGGGCGCCCGCCAATCGGAATAAGCCGGGTCGCGAAGGGTCGGAATTGCCATCCCCTGCAACCCCCGCTCTATACTCACCCACGATGAAGCATTGGCAACTCGAACATATCGCCTGGGATCGGTTCGACCCGACGAAGGTCGATCCGGCGACCATCCCGCTGGTCAAGGCCGCCGCGATGGTGGAACGCAACGGCACCGACTATGCCATCTACCTCAACCGCGTGTTCCACGACGATCCCGCCTTCAGCGCCGCCGCCGACTACTGGGCCGAGGAAGAAGTCCAGCACGGCGAGGCGCTGGGCAAATGGGCGATGCTCGCCGACCCCGGCTGGGACTACCCGGCCGCCTTCGCCCGTTACAAGGCGGGCTACAGCCTGCCGCTGGATGCCGCGGCGTCGGTCCGCGGCTCACGTACCGGGGAGCTGATCGCCCGCTGCATGGTCGAGACGGGTACCTCCAGCTACTACACCGCCCTGGCTGACGCGACGCAGGAACCGGTGCTGGAGCAGATCTGCCGCCACATTGCGGCCGACGAGTTCCGCCATTTCAAGCTGTTCTACGACCATATGCGCCGCTATCTCGGCCGCGAGCGCATCGGTCTGCCACGCCGTCTAATGATCGCTGCGGGCCGGATTACCGAAAGCGAGGATGACGAGCTCGCCTATGCCTGGCACTGCGGCAACGAGCCGGCCGGCACGGCCTATGACCGCCGCCGGTGCATCGCCGCCTACATGGCTCCGGCCATTGGCTTTTACCGCTTCCGCCATGTGGAGCGCGGCATGGGCATGATCTTCAAGTCGGTCGGCCTGCCGCCGCGCGGCCGCCTGTCGGACCTGACCGCGAAGCTGATGTGGCGCGTGTTGCACTGGCGGGGCCGTCGCCTCGCCCGCCAGGCCGTGGCCGCCGGGCACTGACCTGCTTCGTCGCTCACACTACAGCGAAACGATCGCGACAAAGGGCCGTTGCTGCTCAGCGCCACCCGATGCGCTCAAAAAAACCGGTTATCTCGGCCGCGGCGCGATCCGGATCCTCGCGATGCGGGAAATGTCCCACCTCGGGCAACAGCGCCAGGTCAAGGTCGGCAAACGTCTCGCCAAGACGATCGGTCCATTCAGAGGGGAATAGCGGATCCCGCTCCGCCCACCGCACACAAGTGGGAGCCGTGATTGGCGGCAATGCGCTTGTTTCTCCCTTCATCATCGCCGTCCGTCCGGCGTGGCTCGCGCGATAATAGGCGAAACCGCCGGCAAGGTTTCCTGGCTTCATGAAATTGTCAGTGAAGGCGGAAAGCACGTCGTCGAACGCATCTTGCCGATAGGCCCAGTGGCGCAGGAAGTGCGAAATGTAGGTTCGGCAGCTCTCCGCCGATGCCCCTACCAGCGCCGGCGCCATCTCCATCTGATGGAATGATTGATACCATATCTCGATCAGCCGGTCCGGCGTGCCCAGGCGCGACCCGATCCCCGGATATACGAAGTCGAAGAAGAACAATCCGGCCACGCGTGCCGCTGCCGCGCGCGCCATCACCTGCATCACCGCGCCACCGACGTCGTGACCGACGATGCCAACGCGGTCAACGCCAAGCGCGTCGAGCAACGCCAGCATATCGGCGGCATGCCCCTCCGCACCCCACGGGCCGTTCGGCTTGTCGCTATCGCCGAAGCCGCGCAGGTCAGGGGCGATCAGCCGGAACCGCTCGGCCAGGCGAACCATCACCGGTTCCCAAGTCAACCAGAACTCCGGCCAGCCATGCAGCAGCAAAAGCGGCGCCCCGCTTCCCGCCTGGACCGTATGGATCAGGGCACCGTTCGCCCGAACGACTACGTGATGCATGCTCCGCCCCTCGCGCAATCCGTGGCTGCTCAGGATAGCCGAAAATGGTACCCGGGCAGCACCCGCCATCGCCGCTATGGATGTCCGTGAAGCCGTTGCGTAAGATAAGGGAGTCGGAGTCGCGGCTCGGACCCGGATCGCGATCGAACCGTCGAGGAAGTTGTTCAGGGAACCACGGCATTGCAGCCCCGGCACTGGATTCGCGTCCTGCTGATCATCCCCTTCGTCGCCATGCTCTGGGTGCCGTTCTACAACCGCACCGAACCGACGCTATGGTCGTTTCCGTTCTTCTACTGGTACCAGCTCGTCTGGATCCTGATCAGCGCCGTGGTGATCGGCCTGGTCTACCTGGTCGAGCATACCTGGTCGAACACCGGGGGGGAGCCGTAGCCCGATGCACGCGACTGCCGTTCTTGTCTTCGTACTGCTGTTCGTCCTGATCACATGGCTGGGCTTCGTTGCCGCGCGCTGGCGCAAGGGCGATCTCGACCTGCTGCATGAATGGGGCCTGGGGGGGCGCCGGTTCGGCACCTTCATCACCTGGTTTCTGCTCGGCGGTGATCTTTACACCGCATATACGTTCATCGCCGTCCCGGCATTGCTGTATGGCGCCGGCGCGATCGGCTTTTTCGCCGTGCCGTACACGGTCATGATCTATCCGATTCTGTATTTGGTGTTCCCCCGCCTGTGGAGGGTGTGCCACCGGCACGGCTATATCACTTCGGCGGATTTCGTGCGCGGCCGGTTCGGCAACCGCTGGCTGGCGTTGGCCATCGGGGTTACCGGCATCCTCGCCACCATGCCGTATATCGCGTTGCAGCTCGTCGGCATGCAGGTGGTGATCGGGGGGCTGGGCTTTCAGACTGTCGGACTTACGGGCGATCTGCCGCTGATCATCGCATTCGTGATCCTGGCAGCGTTCACCTACACCTCCGGCCTGCGCGCGCCGGCCATGATCGCGGTGGTGAAGGACCTGCTGATCTACATCACCGTCATCGTCGCCGTCATCGTGGTGCCGATCCAGCTCGGCGGGTATGGCAAGATTTTCGCGGCCATTCCCACGCCCAAGCTGCTGCTGGCCCATCCGCCGGCGGGCTCCTGGGGTAGTTTCGGCACTTATGCGACGCTGGCGCTCGGCTCGGCACTGGCGCTGTTCCTGTATCCGCACTCCATCACCGGTATCCTTGGTGCTTCCAGCGGGCGGGTGATCCGCCGCAACGCGGCGCTGCTGCCGGCCTATTCGCTGATGCTGGGCTTCCTTGCGCTGCTCGGGTTCATGGCGGTTGCCGCGGGCCTTGCCGCACATCCCGCGTTTGCCGGCGGGTTCAAGATTTACGGCAACAGCTTCGCGGTGCCGGCGCTGATCCTGTCCGCGTTTCCCGACTGGTTCGTCGGGCTCGCGTTTGCCGCCATCGCCATCGGCGCGCTGGTGCCGGCCGCGATCATGTCCATTGCCACCGCGAATATTTTTACGCGCAACATCTATCGCGAGTTCATCAACCCGGTCTGCACCGATGCGCAGGAGAGTTCAGTTGCCAAGCTCGTGTCATTGCTGGTGAAAGCCGGGGCGCTGGTGTTCGTCTTCGCGCTGCCACTGCAATATGCGCTGTGGCTGCAACTGCTCGGTGGCGTGTGGATCATCCAGACCCTGCCGTCGGTGCTGCTGGCGCTTTATACCCGCATGCTGAACGGCTGGGCGCTGCTGGTCGGCTGGGCCGCGGGCATGATCCTGGGCACATGGATGGCTGCGTCGGTGAATTTCGCGCCGGTATTCCCGATCACGCTGTTCGGCACCACGATCCCTTGTTATATCGCGCTCTCGTCGCTGATCGTGAACCTGATCGTCACGGTGGTGCTGTCGCTGTTGTTCAACCCGGTCATCTCTGACCGCCACCGCGACGTGACCACCGCCGAGGATTATGCCTGAAAATTTCCTGCCTTGCCCGGATTGGCTTGGCGACAGACGCACAATGAGACCGAGCATGTCGGCGTAAAGCGACGCCGGGTTGCGTCTTCCTTCACCGCGACTTAACCGCCGGCCTCCATCTTTGCCGGCCGGAGATGACCCGTCCCGGCGGACCCATGCGCCTATTGCCCGATCGTATCCAACTGCTTCGCGGCGCTGTTGCCAACTTGCAGCAGGGGCGCTTTGCGGCTGCCGAGCAAACATCCCGCCTGCTGCTCGCCATCGGTCGTGACGCGCAGGCCGAGCTGGTTCTCGGCCTTGCTCTCGGTGCTCAGGGCGAGATGGCGCGGGCGATGCCGCTGCTGGACTGCGCGGCAGAGTCGCGTCCCGATCACGCCCACCCGTGCCGTGATCTTGGCGAACTGCTGGCGGCTGTCGGTCGCCCGGCCGAGGCCATCCCGCATTATCAGGCCTGGCTGGCCCGGGCGCCGGGCGATGCTGCCGCCCACCATGCGCTCGGGCTGCTGTGCGCTGAGGTTGGGCACATTGCGGATGCGATTTATCATTTTGAGCGCGCTGTTACCCTCGACCCTGGTCCGGCGATGGGCTGGTCCAATCTCGGCATGCTGCTGAAAATCGAGCGCCGTTTCGAGCGAGCGATCGCCGCCCACGACGAAGCCGTCGCCCGTGCTCCGGAGAACCCGCAGATCCGGGTCAACCGCGCCGTCGCCCTGTTGCACGCCGGCCGGATGACAGAGGCGTGGCGGGATTACGAATATCGCCTGCGCCAACCCGGCCACACGACGCTTCCGCTGGACTCGCTACTTCCCGACATCACCGGTCTGGACATTACCAACCGCACGATCCTGGTGACGCACGAGGAAGGCTACGGCGACACATTGCAATTTATCCGCTACGTCCCCCTGCTCGTCGCCAGGGGAGCACGTGTGATCCTGGAGGTGCCGCCGCCGCTCATCCGGCTTCTGTCCACTCTGGACGGCGCTATCGAGCTTCACGCGGCCGCTTCGTCTCCCCGACCTGGGGGAGGGAGCCTGACCCCGACGTGTTCCGGAACGGCCGCAGATGGCGTTGGGGGTCAGGAGGCGTCGTTCGATTATCACTGCCCCGTCTTCAGCCTTCCGCGTGCCTTCGCCACCACACTTGCGACGATTCCCGGCGACCATCCCCTACCTTCGTCCCGACCCCGAGCTGGTCGCGGCGTGGTCGCGGCGGCTTCCGCCTGCGACTGCCCGCCGCATCGGCCTGGTCTGGGCCGGGCAGGCACGCCCTTGGCTGACCGGGTTCGCCACACTCGATTCCCGTCGCAGCGCCAGTTTGGCGCAGTTTGCCGCGCTGGCTGCCGCTGTTCCGGAGGTGCAATTCATCAGCCTCCAGAAGGGACCAGCCGCTGCCGAGGCGAGTACGCCACCCGCCGGCATGCGCCTTCATGATCCGACCCCCGATATCGCCGACTTCGCTGATACCGCCGCCATCATCGGCAATCTGGATCTTGTGATCAGCGTCGATACGTCGGTGGTGCATCTCGCCGGGGCGCTGGGCAAGCCGGTGTTCCTGCTGGATCGATACGACAATTGCTGGCGCTGGCTCAGCGACCGGGAGGATAGCCCCTGGTACCCGACGGTGCGCATCTTCCGCCAGGAGACGTTGAGCGATTGGACGGCGCCCATGCGTCGCGTGGCCGCCGCCCTGCAAGCCGGCTTCCCAAATTCCGCAGGACAGTCCAAACCGAGGGCATGACCCATACCCGCATCCGCAAGTTCAACACGCGCGACACCTACCCGGAGCAGAAGCTCGACAACGATCTCTGCCAGGGTGTGATTGCCGGGGATACGATTTATCTGCGTGGTCAGTGCCCGCAGGATCTGGACACCGGCATTAGTGTCGGCATCGGCGACCCCGCGGGCCAGGCGGAGCAGGTGATGCGCAACATCGACACTTTGCTGCGCGAATGCGGGTCCGCGCTCGACCACATCACCAAGGCCACCGTGTACCTGACCGACATCCGCTACCGCGAACCGGTCTATCGCGTTCTCGGCCGCTGGATGAAAGGCGTGTTCCCGGTCTTCACCGGCCTTGTCGTTGTTGCCCTCGCCCGCCCCGAATGGCTGGTGGAGGTAGACATTATCGCGGTCAAGCCGTCGCCGGCAGAGGAAGGCTCCTGACGCATGGCGGCCCAGGAAGGCGAACGCCGCGCCCGCCTTTCCTGCTGATCGCCGCCGACCGTCCTGCATAAGCCGATGCAGCCCGTAACGGCGGTTATCTCGCCCCAGTCCGCCGAGTCAGGCGCCGATGTCGAGCTGCGCGAGATCGTGAAAAGCTTCGGCGGAGATGCGCCAGCCGTGGCCGGCCTGTCGCTGGCAATTGCACCCGGCGAACTGGTGTCATTTCTCGGGCCGTCCGGCTGCGGCAAGACGACGACCCTGCGCATCATCGCCGGGTTTGTCGATCCAGATTCCGGTCTGTGTGTTGATGAAGCAACACGGACATCACCGATCTGTCCCCCGAATAAACGGGATATCGGCATGCTGTTCCAGAGCTACGCCCTGTTCCCGCATCTCACGGCGGCCGACAACGTGGCGTTCGGCCTGAGGATGCGGCACATTCCCCGGCAGCGAACGGCGGCGACGCGTGGACGAGGCGCTCGATCTCGTCCAGCCTACGGGAACTCGCGGACCGCTATCCCGCACCAGATGAGTGGTGGTCAGCAGCAGCGCGTCGCGCTTGCCCGCGCCATCGTGATCCACCCCCGTGTGCTGCTGCTGGACGAGCCGCTGAGCAATCTGGACGCCAAGCTCCGTCGCGATATGCGCACGGAGATACGGCAGTTGCAGCGGCAAGCTCGGCATCACGACGATCTTCGTCACGCATGACCAGGAAGAGGCGCTGACGATCTCCGATCGTATCGTCGTGATGAATCACGGTCGCGTCGAACAGATCGGCCAGCCATCAGAGATTTACCGATTTCCGCGGACGTTGTTCGTGGCCCGGACTTCATCGGTGAGGCCAACATCCTGTCCGGCAGCCTCGAGGCATTCACAGGCCGGCCAGGCGCGTTTCCTGATCCGGCGCCGGCGCAGTGCTGGCCGCGACCGCCGATGCCGAATTGTCCGCGCCGGGGCGGCGGCGGTGGTCGACGGTGCGGCCGGAAAACGTGCGCATCTTCAGGCGCAGATGATCCCCGAGCCGACCGATACGCCAACCGCTTCTGCCGGCATTGTCGAAGCGACGACATATCTCGGTGCTGCACATCGCCGTCGCGGGTCCGCATCGATCCTGCGATCACGTCTGCACGTCATGCAGCGGAGCAGCGAGGCAGATGCGGACCAGCGCGGATCATATCCCGCAGTTCACGGCGAGACCGGTGACGATCGCCTGGCACGCGGATTCCTGCCGCATTATCCGTGCCGTATGATCGCGACAGCAGCCTAATCCTTAGTGGGGATGGTGAAGGGAGCAGAATGGATGCCATCGCGGCAGATCATCGTCACCCTCGGCGGGGTCGAGGGGATCGCCGACATGTTCGACGATCTCGCACCAAAGACCTGCGCCGCGGTCTGGGATGCGTTGCCGATTAGCGAGACCATCAACCACGCGAACTTCTCTGGCGAGGAAGTTTCCTGTCCCACCTTCGGTCTGATGTGGGAAAGAGAAAACCAGCTCTACGACAATCGAACCCGGCGACCTCGGCTATTTCGTGCAGCGGGCCGGCGATCTGCATCTATTACGGCGCATTGCGCGTCATCAGCCCAGGCAACGTCTTTGGCCGCATCGTCGACCAATCTCGCAGCGCATCCAGGAGATCGCCCGCCGCTCCTGGCAAGGAGCCGGGAATCCGCATGGAACTACGCCGGAAGGAGCGCGTGACATGTCGCAGGCAGAAGCAAACGCTCGATGCAGTTGATCGCGCAAATCGATGCCGCGACGATGCACGCTTCATAAGTGGCGAAGCCGAAGATGTTCGCGCGCGTCAGCAAGCTTCTGGGCGCCATGGGCCAATCTTTCACCACCGACCGATGTTCGCCTTCCAGCAGGCCAGCACCGTGCGCGACGGCGTCGGCTTTCATCGCCCAGCCTGGCGGAGAAATTATCCGCGCGAAGCTTGGCTTGGGACGGTTGCCTCGGAACAGTTTCGCCGCCCCGTCGGCGACATTGCGCACGCGATATGCGCTGCACGACACCGCCGCCCTGCAGGAGGACGCCGCGCAATCTGTGCGCCCGAGCTCGACGGCGACGGATTGCTGCGGCTCGACGCGGACGATGATGGTGCTATTACGCCTTCCTGCTGCGTCGGCATGCGCGATCTGCTGCCGTTCTACGAACTGTCGGTGGCCTTCGAGGGCCACAAGCTGCATCGCTCGAACGGGTTGCCGTCTCGCCCACCGGCAAGGGAGTCGATTGAAGCCGCACGGCCGATGCGCCGGACGAGTCGACCCGTGACACGCTGGATGCATCCGCGTCCGCTGGAACCGTCCTGGCGGTTCCCGGGCATGGCGCTGCTGGCGAGTCGGCTTCCTCGATCCCCTTGCTTCTGCTCGCCGGGTATAGCGTGCTGCACGATGGCGCCAACGGGCGAGGTCAAACTGCCCCGTCACATTCGCCAACTACATCGCCATAGTGACCGATTCCGCTTTATCTCGCGCGTGCTCGGCAACACCGTCCTGCTCGGCGTCGCGGTCACCGTGATCTGTGCGTGCCTTGCCTATCCGCTGGCCTATTTCCTGGTGCGACTCGCATTCCCGCTGGCGCGGTTCGCTGATGTTCCTGATGGTCACGCCGTTGATGGTCAGCAGTGTGATCCGCAACATCGGTTGGATCCCGATCCTGGGCGACAATGGCGCGGTGAACGTGGCCCTGCTCGCCATGCGGGCTGATCGATCGCCCACTACAGCTGATGAACAATCTGACCGGTGTCGTGATCGCCCTGGTCCACGCGCTGCTGCCGTTCATGACGCTGATGCTGATGACGGTGATCCAGGCGATCCGCCCGGAGCTCGAAGAAGCCGCCAGAATGCTTGGCGCCAACGCGCTGGCGCTCATTCTGGGAGGTCGTGTTTCCGCTAAGCCTGCGCGGCCTTGCGGCCGGATGCGCGCTGGTCTTCTCGATCGCCGTGAGCTCCTACACCACGCCCACCATCCTCGGCGGCGGTCGTGTGCTGGTGATGGCGACATTCATCGCGCAGCAGATCCAGAGCGTGCTGCGCTATGCTTTCGGTTCCGCATTGACGATCGTGCTGTTCATGGTGGCGCTGGGGCTGTCGATGCTGTCGTCGAAATGGCTCGAGCGCTCCGAACGCCTAGCCGATGAAGGCGCTGTTCCATCTGCTGATCGCGGCGATCTACCTGTTCCTGATGGCACCGCTGACGTTCGTCGCCATCTCCTCCGTCGGCAACGCCGCGATGCTGTCATTCCCGCCACACGACCTGTCATTGCGCTGGTACCACGACATTTCGCCCGAACTCGTCGCTTCCCTCTGGGTAAGCCTCAAGGCAGCGACAGCGACCACCGCGATCTGTACCGCGTTCGGCATATGGATCGCGTTCGCGATCGCGCGCGGCCGAGGCGCCATGCCTGGCGTGCTGAGAGCCGTGTCGATTGCGCCACTCTCAGTGCCGCATCTGGCAATCGGCATCGCGCTCTATCAGACAGCGCTAATCTCATGGGATTTCTCCGGCCTGGAGATCGCCGGCACCTTCTGGGGTCTGGTCCTCGGTCAATGCGTCATCGCCATGCCTTATGTCGTCAGGGGCACGCTCGCCGGTCACGCGCACGTCGAAGCACAGATCGAGGAAGCCGCCCTTTCGCTGGGGGCATCGGCCTGGCGTGCATTGTGGGAAGTCACTCTGCCGGCACATTCGCCCCGGCCTGGTGTCGGGCGCCTTCCTGGCGTTTCTCGCCTCATTCGACGACGTACCGGTCGCGCTGTTCATGGGCGGCGGCGAGCACTCGACCACCTTCCCGCTACAGGTCCTGTCATCGCTTGAGTACAGCCTGAAGCCCGATATCATGGCGGTATCGACCCTCATCATTTTGGCTTCCATGGCTATGGTGATCGCGCTTGAGCACTTCTTCGGCCTCGAGCGCTTCCTGCGTGGCCATCCGCAGGCTGACGCTACAATCGGCGCGAATAATCGGAGGAATCAAACCATGTCACAGCTTCGCATCACTCGCCGCGGGCTTGGCGGAATGGTGGCCGCTGCTGGCATCGCTGCTGCCTCGCGCGCCGGCGCTGAACCGGTGACGCTGAGCATCGCTACGAATGGCGGTGATTACGAGCAATTCGAGACCCGCTACCTGACTGACCGTTTCACGGCGGAGACCGGCATCCAGCTGGATCCGGATTGCTGCCAATCCACCGGACTCAGGTGCAGAAACTTATTGCCAGTCGCGGTCGGCCGGTGCCGTTCGACGTGGCGGGGCTCGACGACAAGACGCAACCAGAGGCGATCGCCGCCGGCACACTGGCCAAGATCGATCCGAAGATCGTTACCAATCTTGCATTTCTGTATGATCGCGCCAAGCAGCCCGACGGTTACGGGCCGGCCGTTCTGTTCTGGTCATGGGGGCTGATGTACAACCAGAAGGCATTCCAGGATCATGGGATTCCAGACCCGACCTCGTGGGCCGATCTGTGGGATCCGAGGCTCGCCGGAAAGGTGTCGATCGCCGATATCACCGGACCGGGCGGTGTCGATTTCGTGCTGAAAGCGGCCCAGCTCGCCGGCGGCAACGAGAAGGACTGCTGCCTGGACTCAAGAAGATCGCTCAATTGAAGGTGCAATCGTACTACTCGTCGTCCAACGACATCCGCACCAAGCTTCTCTCTGGGGATGTATGGATCGCTCCATGGAACAATGGCCGCTCCTGGAACATGATCGACGAAGGTTTTCCGGGCCGTTTCATTTATCCGAAGGAAGGCGGATTCCTGCACACATCCACCATCGACGTGGTTGCCGGCACGAAATATCCGCGTGAGGCCCAGCTTTACATCAACTACGCGCTGGACCCGCTGTATCAGATTGCGCTGCTGTACTTTCCCTATGGCCCGGTGAACCGCAGCCTGCAGGTGGTGCTGCAGGACTATCCCGATCTGGCCAAGAAAGTTCCCACGGGCCATCTCTCTGCCCTGTCAGTGCCCGACTGGAAGACGGTGTTTTCCAATTTCGCGGGCCTTGTCGATCAAGTGGAACCGCATCGTGAAATCTGACACGATTGGGAGAGCCGCATTGATTACGCGAGGAACTAGAAGCTATGGCGTCGTGCTGCCGCATTTCGGGCCGCACGCCAGCGCCGACCTGCTGATACGTGCGGCGAAGCGGATCGAGGAACTGGGTTTCGACGCGGTGTGGGTTCGCGACCATCTGGTTTATGAGCCGCGACCCTACGATGATCCCGATATCACCCATATCGAGCCGTTCGTGGTGTTGTCGGCGCTTGCCGGGGTGACGAAGAAGCTGGTGCTAGGCACGGCGACGCTTATTCCGCATCGGCACCCGATCTATGCCGCGCTGCTGCTTGGCTCGCTGCAGCATTTCGCCGGGACCAGGACGGGTGATTGCGGGGTGGGGACTCGGCGGCCACGACGTTGATTTTGAGATCGATCGGGATGGGCGGGCTGGATCGCAGGAAGCTGCTGCGCGAGCAAATCGATGTGATCCGCCAGCTATGGAGCTGGCGGGAAGATTGATTTTGCCGGTGAGTTCTATCGGTTCGGCGGCGTGGCGATTTGCCCTGTGCCGGACACGCCCGGCGGCATTCCGATCTGGTATGGGTGGGGCCAGCAAGGCCGCTGCACGCCGGGCGGTGGAGTTCTGTGACGGATGGATCTGCCTCACGGATGCCGCGTCGGGATGTGCAGGAGCGGATCGGGCGCATGCAGCGTCTGGCGGGCGAGGCAGGTCGGGACCGCCCGATTGTGGGCGCGATCCCGTATATGAGCCCCGGGCGGATCGATTGAGGAAGGTGCGCGGCATTTCAACATGCCGGAGCTTTGTGCGGCGATGACGAAGTCGTTCCGTGCCGCCTTCTGGCGCGTTTCGCACTGTTGAGGATCTGGACGGTGCGGCGATTGCCGGCCCGGCGGACGTGATCGTGGAGAATATTCAGCTGGTTCCACGAGATTGGGGTCGAACATTTTCGTGTTCGATTTCCGCACCCGCTTGCGCAGTTCGAGGAATGCCTTGAGATGGCCGGTGCGGAGGTTCTGCCACGGCTGCGCCGGATGCATGCGCCTCTATAATACACCGTGTGCGATTGCGCTTTGCCTGACGGTGCTGACGCTGCATCCGCTGGTCCACGCTGGCACAGGGCAGGCGCAGTCCGGCAGCATGCCGGCTGGCAACGGTCAGCTTGTGGCATCGATCGCGGGTAGCAGTTTGCGCATGTTCACCTATCGCCCGGTGGGATGCGCACCCCGCCTGCTGCTGCTCGTGTTTCACGGCACCGGGCGCCGGGCGGCGGCATATCGCGATCATGCGAAACAGCTTGCCGATCGAGCCTGTGCAGTCGTCGTCGCCCCGGAATTCGATCGCGAACGATTCCCACGCGCGTTGTATCAATATGGCGGTACGGCGCTGGAGGCTCCCGGCCAGCGAACGATCGACCTGGTGCCGCCGCTGGCGGCCTGGGCGCGCGCGGCGGCCGGCGGAGGCGCCTTGCCGTTCGTGTTGCTCGGCCATTCCGCTGGAGCGCAGTTTCTGGACCGTGTGGCTGCCTTCGTGGCCACCGGAGCGGCGGGCATCATCGTTGCCAATCCATCCACCTGGGTGCTGCCCAGTACCAGCATTGCGGCCCCTTACGGTTTCGGCGGGACCGCGTTTGACACCGACGGCGCGGTGCGAGCGTATTTGGCCCAGCCGATTACGGTGCTGCTGGGCACCGCGGACACGGGCACGAGGGAGCTGGCTATCAGCCCGTCGGCGATGGCGCAGGGGCCGAATCGCCATGCCCGCGGTCTTCACGTGGTCCGCATGGCGCAAGACGTGGCGAGCAGCCACGGCTGGCGGTTAGGCTGGCGATTGGCGGAGGTGCCGGGCGTCGGCCATGACGCCACGGCGATGTTCAACTCACCTCAGACCTTGGAGGCGATCCGTCGCGCCGTGCCGGAGGCTTACAAATGAAGGCGTGTGTGTCGCTTAGCCTGGCGGCACCATGTTACGCGGCGTTTGTCCGGGCGGCGTCGGCTCCGGCCGCGGAGCCGGCGCGCCGGGTGCGCCTTGCAGGATGACCCCGCCGCCCTGGAACGCACGGTTCGCCTCGGGCGTGAACGGGCCGTGGTCGATCGGCTTTCCGGTCGAGTGCCAGGTTTGACCAGTCGTGTTCTGTCCGGTCGCCGGCTGGGCCGAAACGGAACCGCAGGCCAGCAGCGTCATCAACGCGACGAAACATACTCCGCGCATCGCCCTCTCCTGTGTTTCGTGCCGGAATGTTGGGTCGGCGATGGACCGGGTGCAATCACGTCATCGCGTGGTCCTAGCCTGGCAAATGGGCCGGCAATGTGGGTCCCCCTCCCTCTCCGGCCCGGGTGCGCTATAGATGGCGGAAAGGAAACCTGCCCATGGCCCGTGTTCCGTACCGTGAGAAAGCCGATCTGCCGCCCGAGCAGCAGGACCTGCTGGCGCGTCCGATCGCGCTGCACAAGGCGCTGGTGAACTCGCCGGGCGCGCTGCGGGCGTTTTCCGCGCTGGGGCAGTATATACGGCACGGCAGCAGGTTGGATCCTCGTGTGCGGGAGTTGGCCATCCTGCAGGTGGGCTATCTTGCACGGTCGCCGTACGAATGGTCGCATCACATTAAGATCGGCCGCGACTTCGGGGTGACCGACGACGACGTCAACGGCATGATCGCTGATACTGAAGGACGCTCCTGCACGCTGGATGACCGGGTTCGCACCGTGCTGCGTGCGGCCCGCGAGATAACGCTGCAAGGGGAGGCGTCGGACGAGACGTTCGCGGCGCTGGGCCGACTGTTCGACACTGAATGCCTGGTGGATCTGACCGTGACGATCGCGTTCTACAACGCGGTGGTTCGCGTCCTGGAGACGCTGAAGATCGACGTGGAAAGCGACTATGAGACCTGTTTGCAGCAGTTTCCGCTGCCGAACCCGTAAGGAGCTGAGTGTGAAGATTGGAATACCCAAGGAAGTCAAAACCCACGAGTACCCAGTTCGGGCTGACTCCGGCCGGCGTGCGTGAACTGATCGCCCACGCGCACCAGGTGGTGGTGGAACGTGGCGCGGCGGCGGGCATTGGCATTCCGGACGATGCTTACAGGGCGGCAGGTGCCAAGGTGGTCGATAGCGCGGCGGAGGTATTCGCCGGTACCGACATGATCGTGAAAGTGAAGGAGCCGCAGTCAAAGGAAATTGCTCTGCTGCGGCCCGGGCAGGTGTTGTTCACCTATCTTCACCTGGCGGCGGACAAAGTCCAGACCGAGGGGCTGGTGCGCTCCGGCGCCACCTGCATCGCGTATGAGACGGTCACCGATCCACGTGGCACCCTGCCGCTGCTCGCGCCGATGAGCGAGGTGGCTGGACGCATGTCCGTGCAGGTGGGCGCGCATTGCCTGGAAAAGGAACAGGGCGGCGCGGGGATTCTGCTGGGCGGGGTGCCGGGTGTGCCGCCGGCGAAAGTGGTGGTGCTGGGCGGCGGCGTGTCCGGCACCAATGCCGCGCGCATGGCTGTGGGCCTGGAGTCGAGCGTGACCATCATCGACAAGTCGCTTCCGCGGCTGAAAGAGCTGGACCTACAATTCGGGCCACGTGCAACGACGTTGTTTGCCACCGTCGATGCTATCGAAACTGCTGTTCTGGCCGCCGACCTGGTGATCGGTGCGGTGCTGGTTCCGGGCGCGGCTGCTCCCAAGCTGGTTACACGGCAGATGGTGCGGGCGATGCGCCCGGGCTCGGTGCTGGTCGATATCGCCATCGACCAGGGTGGCTGCTTCGAAACCAGCCGTCCCACCACGCATTCCGCGCCGACCTATGTGGAGGAAGGCGTGGTGCATTACTGCGTCACCAACATGCCCGGTGCGGTCGCGCGTACCTCTACCTTCGCGCTGAACAACGCGACCATTCCGTTCGTGTTGGCGCTGGCGGATAAGGGCTGGCGGCGGGCGCTGGCCGAAGATCCACACCTGCGCCAGGGGCTGAACGTGCACGACGGCAAGATTACGCACGAAGCGGTCGCCCATGATCTGGGCTTCGCCTATACCGGGGCCGATACGCTGCTCGCGGCATAAGCAACGCGGAGGTAAATGTCATGGCAGATCCCGAGATCGTCGCGCTGAGGGCGAAGCTCGCGCAGCGCGCGCGAGCGGACGAGATTGGCCAACGCCGCAAGGACTTCGATGCGTGTAGCCAGGAATATCCGGTTAGCGCGGATGTGGTGTTGAAGTCGGTGAATGCGGGCGGCGTGCCGGCCGAATGGACCTCCACGCCCGACGCGGCGTCCGACCGGGTGGTTCTGTATCTACATGGCGGGGGGTTCGTGATCGGCTCGCTGGTCAGCCACCGGCACATGGTGTGCGAGATCGGGCGCGCGGCACATGCGCGCACGCTGGCACTGCATTACCGGCTGGCTCCGGAAGCGCCGTTCCCCGCCGCCGTGGAGGATGCTGTTAGCGGATACCGGTTCCTGATCGCGGAGGGGTTTCAGCCGGGCAGGATCGCGCTGGCGGGAGATAGCGCCGGCGGTGGGCTCGTGGTGTCTGCACTGGTCGCGATTCGCGATGCGGGCTTACCGCAACCGGCCTGCGGCTGGTGCATTTCGCCCTGGGTGGACATGGAGGTGAGCGGCGACAGCATGGTGGACCGCGCGGCGACCGATCCCACCGTGCAGAAGGAGCCGCTGCTGGATATGGCGCGTGCATATCTGAACGGTGCCGATCCGCGCTCTCCGCTCGCTTCGCCGCTCTATGCCGATCTGCACGGGTTGGCACCGCTGCTGATCCAGGTGGGCTCGGTCGAGACGCTGCTGGATGATGCGCTGCGCCTGGCGCGCGTTGCCGGTGCGGCGGATGTTCCGGTCGATCTGCAGATCTGGCCCGAGATGATCCATGTCTGGCATTTCTATCATCCGGAACTGAAGGCCGGGCGGCGCGCCATGGAGGTCGGTGGCGATTTTATCCGGGGCATGATGAGCGGCCGAGCCAGGTGAATTTTGACTCGTTGTACCGGCACGGGTTCGCCCGCGTCGCGGCCTGCACGATCCCGAGCGCGCTGGCGGATCCGGCGGCGAACGCGCGATCCATTCTACGCGTGGCAAGGGAGTGCGATGCGCGCGGGGTGGCGGTGGCGGTGTTCCCGGAACTGGCGCTGTCGGCCTATTCCATTGATGATCTGCGGTTGCAGGATGCCTTGCTGGACGCGGTGGAGCAGGCGGCTTCGGTGCTGATCGAGGCCTCGGCCGAGCTGCTGCCGCTGCTGGTGGTGGGTGCGCCGGTGCGGCATCACGGGCGGGTGTACAATGTCGCGCTGGCGATCCATCGCGGCCGGCTGTTGGGCGTGGTGCCGAAAGCGTATCTGCCCAACTATCGCGAATTCTACGAGCCACGCCAGTTTGCCGCCGGCGCGGGCTGGCGTGGTGCGACGGCGTCGGTGGCTGGTCAGCGCGGCACCGTTCGGGATGGATCTGCTGTTCGCGGCGGAGGATTTTGCGGACCTGGTGGTGCATATCGAGGTCTGCGAGGATTTCTGGGTTCCGGTACCGCCCAGTTCGTTGGCGGCGCTGGCCGGTGCCACTGTGCTGCTGAATCTATCGGGCAGCCCGATCACGATCGGCAAGGCAGATACACGGCGCCTATTGTGCCAGTCGCAGTCGGTGCGGTGCCTGGCCGCGTATCTTTATGCCGCTGCGGGTGAAGGCGAATCCACCACCGACGTGTCGTGGGATGGGCAGGCCACGATCTTTGAGAATGGCGTGAAGCTGGCGGAGACCGATCGGTTCCCGTCCGGCGATCGTATCGCGGTGGCGGATGTCGATCTCGATCTGTTGCGGCAGGAACGGATGCGGATGGCGACATTCGACGACAATCGCCGCGCGATGGCGGTGGGAGAGTATCGGCGGGTTCCGTTCCGGGTCGATCCGCCGGCGGGCGATATCGGGTTCGAGCGGGTGGTGGAGCGTTTTCCGTTCGTGCCCGCCGATCCGGCGCGGCTGGAGCGGGATTGTTACGAAGGCTACAATATCCAGGTGTCGGGGCTGATGCAGCGGTTGCGGGCCGCGCATATCAAGCGGGCGGTGATTGGCGTGTCGGGCGGGCTGGATTCGACGCAGGCGCTGATTGTCACGGCGCAGGCATTCGACCGGCTGGAGCGCCCGCGCACCGACATTATGGCGTTCACCATGCCGGGCTTCGGGACCGGGGCTGAGACGAAGAGCAACGCATTGTCGCTGATGCGCGCGCTGGGGGTGACGCACCGGGAGCTGGACATCAGGCCGGCGGCGACACGCATGCTTGAGGATATCGGGCATCCGTTCGCCCGCGGCGAGCCGGTGTACGACATCACGTTCGAGAATGTGCAGGCGGGCCTGCGCACCGATTACCTGTTCCGGCTGGCCAACCAGCATGACGGGATCGTGATTGGGACCGGTGATCTGTCGGAGTTGGCGCTGGGGTGGTGCACCTACGGCGTGGGCGACCAGATGTCGCACTACAACGTCAATGCCGGGGTGCCGAAGACGCTGATCCAGCATCTGATGCGGTGGGTAATCGCGTCGGCGCAGTTCGAGCAAGAGGTGCTGACGACATTGGAGGCCATTCTGACCACGGAGATTTCGCCGGAACTGGTGCCGGTGGCGGCGGGAGAGGCGCCGCAGAGCACGGAAGCCAAGGTTGGGCCGTACGCACTACAGGATTTCAACCTTTTCTATACGTTACGATATGGGTTCCGGCCATCGAAGATCGCGTTCCTGGCTAGCCGGGCGTGGGCGGATGCCGGGCGCGGCGACTGGCCTCCGGGCTTTCCGGAGGCGCGTCGGCAGGCATATTCGCTGGCGGAGATCCGGTATTGGCTGGCGGAATTCCTGCGGCGATTTTTCGTCACCAGCCAGTTCAAGCGCTCGGCGCTGCCGAACGGTCCGAAGGTGACGGCCGGGGGGTCTCTGTCGCCGCGGGGGGATTGGCGGGCGCCATCCGACGGCAATGCGAACGCGTGGCTGGCGGAGCTGGACGCGAACGTACCGGAGGCATGAGGTTTGTTGCCGCTGTTGCCATCTGAGCCTTCAGGCGATGAGGAGGCGCTGGAGGCGGGGCGCCGGCTGTTCGCGGCGGAATGCCGGTTCGTGCACGCGGCGCAGAGGTTGGACCAGGTGCCGCCGCCGGCAGAACCGGAGATTGCGTTTGCCGGACGGTCCAATGTGGGCAAATCGTCGCTGCTGAACGCGCTGACCGGGCGGCGTCGGCTGGCGCGGACCTCGGTGACGCCGGGGCGGACGCGGCAGTTGAACTTCTTCGAGCTGGGTGGGCGCATGATGTTGGTGGACCTGCCAGGGTATGGCTACGCAGAAGCGTCGAAGCAGGTGAAAGCGGATTGGCAGGGACTGATGTTCGATTACTTGCGCGGGCGCCCGACGCTGCGACGGGTGATGCTGCTGCTGGACGCGCGGATTGAAACGAAACCGTCGGATGAGGCGGTGATGGAACTGCTGGACCGCGCCGCGGTGACGTTCCAGATCGTGCTGACCAAGGCGGACGACATGAAACCGGCGGGGCTGAAGGCTCGGCAGCGGGAGGCGACGGCGCTCGCGCGGGCGCACGCCGCGGCATATCCGGTCGTGCTGGTGACCAGCAGCCGGTCGGGGCTGGGCGTGGCGGAGACGCGGGCGGCGATTGCAGGGGCGGTGTGAGGGGACCCTAGCCGGAGGCACATAGCTGGTCCCGGCAGCGGCGCCAAACGGTCACATAGGCGTTGGTCGCAGGCAATCTGCTGCAGCCGAAGAATTCATCTTGTGTGCCCGAATCTGACGGAGGCGTGGTGCCCAGGGGCGGAATCGAACCACCGACACTGCGATTTTCAGTCGCATGCTCTACCAACTGAGCTACCTGGGCATCAAAGACGGCACCGCGCCATACCGCAAGCACCACGGCTGATCAAGCCGGTTCAGGAGGGGTGGCTGGCGCGCTGGCGTCTTGTTCAGTGTCTGAATCCGGCAGCCGATATATGCCTGTCAGCCACCGACCGAGATCGATATCGGCGCAGCGCCGGCAACAGAACGGCGCGTATGTCGGCTCGGCAATTTTGCCACAGACGGGGCAGCGGGGGGACGAACTCGTTCAGCCATCGGAGATTTCCAGGCGCCAGGAGGACAACGCGGGATCCGACCGGAAAATCAGGGGCCGGCCAGCACGCTTTGCAAGGTCGGGCAGGGCAACCGGATCGGCCTGCAAAGCCGCCACTATCGCCGGGGCGGCTACGAGCACGGGAAGCCGGTGGGGGGGCCGGGCGAGTTCGGCGGCAATGCGGCGCAGTGCAAGCAGGCCGGCTGCGTGAGGGCCAGAAATCAATTCGTGAAGGGGCGGATGAATTCTTCGGCGAACGATTTCGGCAAGGCCCAGTTTGGTGAAGCCAAGCAAGCGGGGAGCCAACGGATCACTGGCGAGGGCGGTAGCGAATGCAGGAGCCAGAAGACTGCGGCGACGTGCGGGTAGACCTGCCAAGTCTACCATAATGGCACCGGAAAGATTGCGCAGGCGTATCTCGCGGGCCAGTTCCGGCAGCGCGGCGCGATTGAAGGCGAGCTGAGCTGCAGCCTTACCAAATCCATCGGCGGTGGCCTGACCGGAATCCAGATCGATCGCCACGAGCGCCGGTGTCGGGTGCACGGACAGACGGCCTCCTCCTGGAAGCACGACGCTGGACCGTTCCAAGGCTTCGATCTGCAATTCCGTGTCATCGTCGAAGGCCTGGGGCACGGGTTCTATCCGGCAGGAAAGGGCTGGCTGCAAAGCCGCCGCAAGTCCCGGGTCATCAATCATGACGGAAGCGTCCGGATGGAGCATGGCGAGCCGCTCGACGGCGCCCGGCCCGCGCCGTATCAGGCGTTGCGCGCCAGAGCCGCCCAATGCGAGTTCCTCGGCGGACAGACGGGCGGTTAGACGTGGGCCCTTATCGGCCTGTGCCGCACGGGTGATACGGACCGCGAGGAGCGTACCCTCGGTCAGGGGTGTCTCAGTTTCGCTGTCGGGCAAGAAGCCCGTGCTCCCGCTTACCGCGACAAATGTGCCCGCCATGGACGCTACGCGAGCAATCACGCGGCCGCGATACAGATCTCCCACGCCATCGGGTGCACCTGGACGCCAGATGGCGTAGTCCAGCAGCCTGTCTTGCTCGACCACCGCTGTACGGACTTCCCCCGGACTGGCCGCGGCGAGAATGCGGCGGTTCAGGGCAGGGGCCACCCGGCGCCACGCAGAAGCTGGGCGGTCTCGAACAGTGGCAGGCCGACCACGTTGGAATAGCTTCCCGACAGGAACTTGATAAAACCGGCGGCGCGACCTTGGATCGCGTAGCCTCCAGCTTTGCCACGCCATTCGCCCGTTTCGACATAAGCGCGGATCCGTGTCTCGCTCAGATGGCCGAAGCTTACGACGCTGCTGACCAGGCGCTCGGCCCGATGCTTGCGGGGGTGTCGCAGGGTTACCGCGGTGATGACGCGATGGCGGCGTCCAGAGAGCAGCAGCAGGCAGGCTTGGGCCTGTTCGGGTGTCTCGGCTTTTGGCAGGATTCGTCGACCCACGGCCACTATAGTGTCGGCTGCGAGCACGAGGCATTCGGATTCGGGAACGGTGGCGGCCTTGGCACGGGCGAGTCGTCTTGCACACTCGCGCGGAAGCTCACCTGACAAAGGCGTCTCATTTATTTCAGGGGCCAAAATGCGATCGGGGATCACACCAATCTGGGCCAGCAATTGAAGCCGACGAGCGCTGGCGGAGACGAGAATAAGGGCCGGCCCGCAAATCAAAATTACCGGCTCACTTGAAGCGGAATGTAATCCGCCCTTTGGTAAGATCGTAAGGCGTCATTTCGACATTGACACGATCGCCGGCGAGAACGCGAATACGGTTCTTTCGCATTTTGCCGCTGGTGTGGGCCAGGATCGTGTGTTCGTTGTCAAGCTTCACACGGAACATGGCGTTGGGCAGAAGCTCCGTCACCGTGCCGCTGAATTCGATCATGTCTTCTTTCGACATCAGACCTCTTTGGATAGTTTGATTTCGGGGCGGAACATGAGGTCTGGAGCGGCGCTGGTCAAGCGCGAGGGCGGCGGAACTCAGTTCTGCTTCAGCCGACAGGTGATACTGCGCGCGTGCGCGTGGAGCCCCTCAGCTTCCGCTAACGCGACCACTGTCGGTCCCAGCTTCTCCAGCGCGGTCCGATCACCCGAAATCCACGTGGTGCGTTTGAGGAAATCAAAAACCGAAAGACCGGACGCAAAGCGCGCGGTGCGACCGGTGGGCAGAACGTGATTGGGGCCAGCGGCATAGTCGCCGAGAGCCTCTGGACAAAATGCGCCCAGGAACACTGCTCCGGCGTGACGTATGCGCGCGAACACGGGTTCTGGGTCGGCTAGCATCAACTGCAAATGCTCAGGGGCGATGCGGTTCACCAGGCCGGCGGCCTCGTCCCAGCTTCGCACAAGCATGATCGCGCCATGCGACGCCCAGCTTTCGCCGGCAATTGCAGCCCTGGGAAGCGTGCGCAACTCTCCCGCGACGGCGGCCAGGACTGCCTCGGCAAGCCCATTGTTATCAGTGATGAAGATGGCCTGGGCCAACTCGTCATGCTCGGCCTGGGCCAGCAGATCGATGGCAATGCAGCGCGGGTTCTGAGTTGCATCCGCCAACACCACAACCTCGGACGGGCCGGCAATCGAGTCGATGCCGACCTGCCCGAAGACCTGGCGCTTTGCTTCGGCTACATAAGCGTTTCCGGGTCCGACGACACGATCGACCGGTGGGATGCTGCTCGTGCCGTACGCGAGCGCCGCAATGGCCTGGGCGCCCCCAAGGCGGTAGATTTCAGTGACTCCCGCCCGGCGCGCCGCTGCCAGCACGAGCGGGTTAAGCGCGCCACGCGGGCTTGGCACGCACATGACAATGCGCTCCACCTCGGCGATCTGCGCCGGGATCGCGCCCATGAGGACTGAGGACGGGTAGGCTGCCTTTCCCCCTGGCACATAGATCCCGACCGCATCCAGCGCAGTCCAGCGCATGCCTAGCGTGAGCCCGGCCGCATCATCCATGCGCAAATCAGTCGGCATCTGGGCGCGATGGAATGCCTCGATCCGGGTTGCCGCGACGTCCAGGGCGTCCAGTAATTGCGTCGGGGTACCGGCGATCGCGGCCTGGATCTCGGTGTCGGTGATCCGAAACCGTTCGGGGGTCAGTGCCAGATTGTCGAACCGGGCCGTGTAGTCGATCAGGGCCGCATCACCGCGTCTTCGAACATCGCTGATGATGGCGGCTACCTCGGTATGAACTTCCTGCGTCCGCTCGCGAGGCGCGGCCAGAAATGCTCGGAAATCAGCCTCGAACCCGGGATCAGCCGTACTCAGGCGCCTCACGTCATGTCTGCCCAAGCGCGTTGCGGAACCGAGCGATCCATTGGCCGATTGCCTCAGGCTGGGTTTTCAGCGCCGTGCGATTGACGATCAAGCGACTTGTGACAGGAGCGATCACTTCGGTTTCGAGCAATCCGTTCGCCTTAAGAGTGGTACCGGTCTGGACGAGGTCCACGATCAGTCGTGCCAGTCCAAGGCCGGGTGCCAACTCCATTGAGCCGCTCAGCACCACAACCTCGGCATGAACGCCGCGGCCGGCGAAATGGCGGCGGGCGATATTCGGGTATTTTGTCGCCACGCGCACGCGGGACCAGCGGGAAGGGTCGTCCATTGCGGCGGTTTCCCGCGGCTCGGCCACCGAAACGCGGCAGCGGCCGATGCCGAGATCCAGGGGCGCGTAGATCTCCGGGTAGTCGAACTCCATCAGCACGTCGGCCCCGCAGATGCCGAGCTGGGCGGCGCCGAAGGCGACGAACGTGGCGACGTCGAAGGGCCGCACGCGCACCACGTCCAGATCCGGCCGGTCGGTCGGAAACCTGAGCCGGCGACTGTCTTCGTCGGAGTAGTCAGCCGCGGGAATGACGCCGGCGCGACCCAGCAGCGCACCGCATTCTGCTAGAATGCGTCCTTTCGGCAGCGCGAGCACCAGCGGGCCATTCAATTGCGGCTCCAGGGCGGAGGCGGCATAGGAGGCGGTCATACCGGGCGGCCTTACACCAGGGCGCCTCAACACGGAACCCAGGCAGGTGGGCGCCAGACATGCACCCCGCCCCGCCGTTGGCTCAATGTTCGGGCGCGCAGCATCGGAGCGCATCGTCGCTCGCGCCTTTCTGTCGGAGGATCATGGATCGCTCCACGGTGCGGCTGCCTTGTCGGGCGAGTGGACCTCCTGGCGGGAAGCTGGCTGGACGTGGATCGTCCTGGAAGCGGACTACGCTTCCAGCAGTTGCTGTTTCTCCGTTCCCGAAACACTTGCGCGGCCGGTAAACAGCGGGGCGAGCTGACCCTGCCACAGCTTCAATGCCGCCCCGATCGCCTGGTGCATATCGAGATACTTGTACGAGCCGAGACGGCCGCCAAAAAACATGTTGACCTCCTGGGCCGCGCGCGCGGCATAGCGATGATAGCGCTGCCGGTCCTCCGGCGTGCCGACCGGATAATAGGGCTCATCATTACTGCCAGCCGCGTGACTGTACTCGCGGAACACAACAGTCCGGTTTCCATAGTGACGTTCGGGGTGAAGGTGTCGGAACTCATGCACGCGGGTATAAGGGACTGCCGCATCCGAGTAGTTCATCACTGCGCAGCCCTGGTGATCACGGCAATCCAGCACAAGTTCTTCGAACTCGAGCGTGCGCCAGTTGAGGCGGCCGTCGCTATAGTGGAAATAGCGGTCGATCGCGCCGGTGAACACCACCGGCAGGTTGGACGGGATCAGCTTGCGGACGGAGGTGTAATCGACGCCGGTGACGATCTTGATACAGCGGTTTGCGGTCATCTGGCCGAACAGCGCGGCATAGCCGTCACGCGGCAAGCCTTCGAACCGGTCGCTGAAATAGCGAGCGTTGAAGTCGAAGCGGACAGGAAGTCGCGTGATGATGCTCGCCGGCAGCTCGCGCGGATCGGTCTGCCATTGTTTCGCGGTGTAGCCCCGAATGAAAGCCTCATACAGCGGCCGTCCTATAAGGCTGATCGCCTTTTCTTCCAGATTGATGGGATCGCGGGAGCCGAGCTCGCCGGCCTGCTCGGCGAGAAATTTTCGTGCCTGATCGGGCGTGAAAGCGCGGCGGAAAAAGCTACAGATCGTGCCCAGGTTGATGGGCATGGTGAATACCTGGCCACCGGCGGCTGCGTAAACATGGTGCCGGTAGTCGGTGAAGGAGGCGAAGCGGTTGACGTATTGCCAGATAGGCTCGTCACTGCAGTGGAACAGGTGCGACCCGTAAGTGTGTATTTCGATCCCGGTATCGCGATGGGTCTCGCTCCAGGCATTGCCGCCGATATGGGACCGCCGCTCGATTACGAGCACGCGGAGGCCGCGTTCGGCGGCAGCCCGCTCCGCGATGGTAAGTCCAAAGAATCCAGCACCGACGACGATAAGGTCGCAGGCAGCGATCAGGTCACCAACGCCGGCTGCATGTGCCTGCATCAGTTATGCCGCGGTGCGGGTGTGCGGTACCTGCGGCGGGGGCATCATGCGGTCGGGACCGCATTGTGCCTGGGGCAACAGGGTTGCCACGCGGGAAGCGTGGTCCGGAGATACCAGCAGGCGTTCGCCGCGCAGCAGAGCATCCCGAAAGATCGGAATGGTTTCGGCGACCTGCCCGGGGGTGCGACAGATCAGACAGATGGGCGGCGGTTGCGCAGCATAGGCAAAATGCCCGTCACGGTATGACTGTCGTATTTCCTGGCCGAGTCGGTGGAAAATGGTCAGCAACGTGCCCGAGAACAGCGCGGCGAGATGTGCGTTGCCACCTTGGACGGTGATATGGCACCAGGCACTCGCGTAAAGCCGCAGTTTCAGTTCGTTGTAACTGGCGCGCGGGCGAATTTCGGCGGCCAGCTCATCGAACAGCCAAATGTCAGGAAAGCGGCGAACCAGCGCAAGATCCCCGAATTCCAGGTCGGGCTGATGGTCCGGCGAATAGCCGGCGGGCAGGCCGAGGATACCGGGTCTGAGATAGACGATCTGGTAGCGATCGCCGAGTTCGCTAAAGAGCTGTTCCAGCAGGTCGAGCGGGAGATAATTCACCGGCCCCCGCCCCCATTCGATGCTGTATTTGTTGTGGAGGATAAGTAGTGGCTTGGCCGACTCGAAGCTATTGTCCCTGTAGCGGTGCCGATAGTCGGGAAAGCTCTCGAAGGCGCGGGCGCGATGGCCGTGGTCGTCGCGCGTAGGAAGCCACGCTGGCCGGTTGGCCGGCCAGACGAAACGACGAGGCTCCGATTTCTCCTTTACCTGGTCGGGATCAAGGAAAAAATAGAAGGGGACCATTCCCGCGTAGGTCAGAATATGGCGGCCTTGCATCAGTCCGGCGAGATGGAGCCAGTGTACGAAAGGAAGAAACGAATTCACCTCGGCGCCGAACTCACCGGTAAATTCAAGGGTTGGCGGCAGTTCGGGAGAGAGTGAGATCGTTGGCGAAGGGGGCATTTGGCCGGTCGGTTCTTACGACGGACCGGATGATGCAGCCGATGAGCTAATGCGGGCTTAACCCGAATGCCTGAAGCAGGTGCTCAGTACGGGTGCCCAGAAGGGGTGTTGCCCGTGCCAATGTCCTCAGGTCGCTTGGCTGGTCGATATCGAGGCCGATTCCTGGCAGAGGGATAATCCGTGGCTCGATTCCGTTTTCGCGGGCTGCCGCCAGATGCGGGAAGAAGCTATCGTCACCAAAACGCAACGGCACTGCGGTGGGCGGGGCCAGCAGCACGGCGTTGGAGCCGTGCTCGTCATGTGACGGTACGATCGTGAAGGATCGGATCGGGCTTGGTCCGGCGCTGATCGCTTCGATCTCGGCGGCGGTCACGCGCGGGATGTCCCCTGGCATTGTCAGCATCGCGTAAACGCCGTCCTGCTCCAGCCGCTGCGCCATCATCGCGACCGCGGTCGTATGCCCTTCCGCCGCCCGCTCGCTGATAACATGCGCGTCGAAGCGCCGAACCAGGGTGGCGACCGCGGGATCGGCGGTATTAACCATGATTCCGGCCAATCGAGCGGCCGAAAGGGCGGTGAGCACATCCACCAGCATGGCCTCGCTCAGCGCCTGGCGTTGAGCCGGAGACAGCACGCCGGCCAGACGCTGTTTAGCATCGCGAAACGATTTCACCGGAATTGCCGCCCAGACGGATTTCATAGGAGAGACGGATTTCATCGGAGAAACGGATTTCACCGGAGCGTCGCCGAAGCTTCCAGCACGACCTGTGCGAGCGCCCTTTTTTCAGCGACGCTCGTCATCAAGGTATCCGCCAAGATGACGCGCACCCGCACGCCGTGGAGCGCGTCGGCGTCGGCGCGATCGGCAACATAAGCATCGAGCAGATCGCCGTAATGCTCGGCAACGGCACTGGCGCCAGGCGAAAGGCCGAGTTCATCCATGATCTTGGCGGTGGGACCTTTGACTGCACGCCCGCCAATGATGGGAGAGACGGCGATCACCGGCGCCGCGGTTTCGCGTAGCGCATCGCGAATGCCGGAAACCGCGAGGATCGGGTCGATGCTGATGAATGGGTTGGATGGGCAGATCACGACGGCATCGGCCTGCGCGATCGCGCCGATCACATCAGGGTGAGCCCGCGCGACATCTGCCCCGGCGAATTCGAGTGCGCGCACCCGCGGTGCTGCACGTTGGCGCACAAAATAGTCCTGAAAGCCGATCCAGCCGTGGTCTGTCAGGACCTGCGTTCGTACCTGGTCGTTGCTGGCCGGCAGAAGCTTCGGGCCGACCCCGAGCCGATTGCAAATATCGTCAGTAATCTCGGACAGGGTTTCCCCGGCGTGCAAGCGACGCGTGCGTTCGAGATGCAGGGCAAGGTCGCGATCCCCCAGGCGGAACCAAGTCTCTCCGCCGAGCGATTCCAGCGTCTCCATGAACGACCAGGTTTCGTCGCGCCGTCCCCAGCCGAGGACGGGATTGTCCAGCCCGGCAAGCGTGTAGGTCAGCGTGTCCAGATCGGGGCTGATCGACAGGCCCAGATGTTCGAAATCGTCACCGATATTGGCAACCACCGTCAGATCGGTTGCCGGAAGAATGTGGCTGAGGCCAAGCGCCAGCTTGGCTCCGCCGATACCGCCGGAGAGCGCAACGATCATCGGAACAGGTCTTCTTCCGGCGGTCGGACCAGGGTGACGGCGGGACACTCGGGGGCGGCCCAGCGCAAGCCGCGTGCCACGACCACGGGTTGCGCCTCGTCGGCCTGACCTTGCAGCAACGAGGCGGCAGCGGCGATCTCGTCAGCGAAGCCGAGGATGCTGACCTCCAGGGTGCGGCCGAACAGGTCGGGACGGCCGCGCAGGTCGATCATCGACGGCAGGCCAGCGGCGCCGATCGCGACGCCACAGGTGCCGCGGCGCCAAGGGCGGCCGAAGCTGTCATTGATGATGACGCCGAGTTCCGCTCCGGCTCGCTGCTTCAGTGCACCGCGCAGCCGGGCGGCCGATCCATCCGGGTCGAGCGGCAACAGCAGCACGTGCTCCGAGTGGCCGGCCGCCACGTTGGAATGATCGACGCCCGCGTTGGCCATGATGAAGCCCAGCCGGTGCTCCATGATGAGCAGGTTCGGGCGCTTGCGTACGACGCGGACGGATTCGGAGAGGATGACCTGCACGAGACGCGGGTCCTTGCCAACCTCGGCCGCGAGTTCGATTGCCTGTGCTGAGGGCGTGATTCGCTCGAGATCGACAAGTCGCCCTTCGGCTTTGGAGACGATCTTCTGGGCGATCACGACGACGTCGCCCGGGACGAGTGATTGGCCGGCGCGCCGGGTCCCTGCGATGATGAGCTCAGCGAGATCGTCGCCGGACTGCACCATGGGGAGGGACGGAAGGGCAAACAGATTGAGCGCGGCGGCTGGACGTTGCGCCGCAGCTTCGGATGTTTCCAGGTGGGGACGCATTGCAGTGCGGGATTTATCGCGGCTGTTTTGATCTCAACCGAAACGCTGCCGCAGCTTCGGCAGGACCTGGGCACTGTACAGGCGCAGGAAACGCCCCTGGTCGGGCCCTGGCGCGTGGAAGACCAGGTGTCGGAAGCCGAGCTCGATATAGGGTCGGATCTTCTCGATATGCTCGTCCGGATCGCTGGAGACGATCCAGCGACTGGCCGTGCGTTCGATCGGCAAGGCGGCCGCCAGCCGCTCCATCTCGCGCGGGTCTTCGACCGATACTTTCTCCTGTGGGGTCAGCGCCAGCGCAGCCCAGTGTCTCGTGTCCTCCATGGCGCGGCGATGATCGGTGTCAAACGAGACCTTCATTTCAATCATCCGATCGTAATCGCGGTCCGGCTGCGTCGATACCTTCAGTCCCTCGGCGACGTTGGGCAGCAGGGTCTCGGTATAAAGCGCGGGATCCTTGCCGCTGGTGCAGATGAAGCCGTCACCGTTACGCCCGGCGTATTTTGCCACCAGGGCGCCCGCGGCGGCGACATAGATCGGCACCGGCTGGTCCGGCCGGTCATAAATGGTGGCATCGCGGGTGCGATAATACTGCCCGTCGAAGCTGACATGCTGCTCGGTCCACAGGCGGCGGATCAGGGTGATCGCCTCGCGCAGCCGGGCAAACCGTTCCTTGAACTCTGGCCATTGCATGCCGGTCGAGGGCACCTCGTTGAGCGACTTGCCGGTACCCACTCCCAGGATGACCCGCCCGGGGAACATGGCGCCTAAAGTTCCGAACACCTGTGCGATCGTTGAAGGATGATAGCGGAACGTCGGCGTCAGCACGCTGGTGCCGATGGCAACCCGGCGCGTACTGGCACCGAGGGCGCCCAACCAGGCAAGGGCCGAGGGGGCGTGGCCGTCGGTGTGTTTCCAGGGTTGGAAATGGTCGCTCACGAAGACTGAGTCGAACCCGGTTTGCTCTGCAAGGACCGCGAAATCCAGGAGAGCGCGTGGATCGAACTGTTCCGCCGAAGCCTTGTATCCGAGCTTGAGCACTGCCTGTCTCCTGGGTGAGCACGGCTAGGCTACTGCCGAGCCGACAACGGCTCAACCGAGGGGGCCATTACGGCCGCTGCCCTGCCAGGTGCAACAGCTCCTCGTGGATTTCGCTCGGGCTGGCCAGCGGGGAGGACCAGGCAATGCGTATTACCCAATCGCCTTGGGAGAGGTCGCAGCCATCGACGTCCAGCGCCACCATGCGCCAGTCACCCGCGCTTCCGGCTATACGGGCGAGCGCGTCAGCATGGTCCCGATTGCAGCGTTCGAGGATCGAAGATTCGGCTGTCGCGATGGCGGCGACCGCGCTGGCATCGGGGATGAGTTCGTCCGCTCGCAGCCGTGCGGCTCTGGCGAAGCCGCCGACGAACGAGGCGGTGGTGATGTTGATCCGCCAGACGTTGAAATCGCCGAAATCCGCATAGAAGGCTGCATAGGGATGGCGGGCGAGATAGCGGGCCTTGAACGATGGCTCGGTGACCAAACCGGCGAGGCCGTTCACCGTGACACGGGCGGTCGTCTGTGGGTTATTCGCTTCTTTCGGTGCTGTGATCAGCACCGAGCAGCGAGGATCGTGGCGAAGGTAGCGGGTATGTTCTGCGAGATCCGAGAGCAATAGCAGCAGAGACAAATCCGGGGCAGTTGCGGGCGTGACGAGAGAGGCGAACGGGCTGCCCCCACAATCGCCTGACGTGATGGTTGCCAGGCTCGCTGACCGGGCCGCACGGATCAGCCGGCGGACAGCCCACCGGACGAGGTCGCGATCGTTCAATTCCGGGGTCGCCATCGTGTGTTCACCTACGGTCTACAATGTGCCATAATTTGCGTGAAAGCAGGGCGTGTTACGCGTTGCGAGCCCGTCCCGTTCCCTAGGTCCCGAGGATCACCCCATGAAGCAGACCATTGCTCTGGTCGATGATGATCGCAACATCCTCACCAGCGTGTCGATGACGCTCGAACAGGAGGGCTTCCAGGTCCGCACATACACGGATGGCGAGAGTGCCTTGCAGGGACTTACCGCCCGGCCGGTAGATCTGGCGGTACTTGATATCAAGATGCCGCGCATGGACGGGATGGAGTTGCTGCAGCGGCTGCGGCAACGCAGCACGATACCGGTGATTTTTCTGACCTCCAAGGACGAGGAGGTGGATGAACTTATGGGTCTCCGTCTGGGGGCGGACGATTATATCACCAAACCGTTCAGCCAGCGCCTGCTGATCGAGCGGATCCGGGCTCTGCTGCGCCGCAACGAGACTTCGCGTGCCGAGGGCTCGGGGGCTGCTCCGGGGGGCGTGATGGTGCGCGGCGAACTGGTGCTGGACGAGACCAAGCACCAATGCACCTGGACGGGCGAGGACATCCAGCTCACGGTGACCGAGTTCCTGCTGGTCAAGGCGCTTGCGGCGCGGCCGGGTATGGTTAAAAGCCGCGACCAACTGATCGATGCCGCCTACGGCGAGAACATCTATGTGGACGACCGCACCATCGATAGCCATGTAAAACGCATCCGGAAGAAGTTTCGTAACGTTGACGACAGCTTCAACCATATCGAGACGCTGTACGGTATCGGGTACCGCTATAAGGAGCACTGATTTGCTCCAGCTTCCGGTTCGCGGCCGCAGTACGACTGATAAACTCTCGGTCACGGACGGTCGTCGTGTACGTTCCGGTGCGGGTTCGAGGTTTGTGTCGCCGACGTTACGGCGTATCTTGTTGGTGAATTTGCTGCCGCTGGCGCTTTTGTTGGCGGCTTTGCTCTACCTCGATCAATATCAGAACGGATTGCTGGAGGCCGAGGTATTGGCGTTACGCGAGCAGGCGCGGATTTATGCCGGCGCGCTTGCCGAAAGCGCCGTGAATGCGACCAACCCCGCCGATCCGAAGCTGGTGCCGGAGATCGCTCGTCCGCTCCTGTATCGAGTTACCGAACCCAGTCCGAACGCCCAGGCCAAGGTGTACGCACCCGATGGCACGGTCATCGCCGACTCGAGTGTCCGACAGACCGCCAATGGCCAGATCAGCAACGAGCCGCTTCCGCCGGCGGTGAATCATGGTGTCGTTCTGGGAGCGATCGGCTGGGTGTATGACAAGATGCTGTCCTCGCTGCCGCATCCGGCACCGACCGCGGTTGACCTGACGCCGGGCGGCGCCGGCCCGGAATGGCAACCGGACGTGAAAGACCAGTTACGCCTGTCCAGTTCCGACCAGAGCCGCGAGATGCCGCCCTACATCAGACGAACCCGCGACAATCGTCTGCTGGTGACCGTGGCCGAGCCGATTGAGCGGGACCATCACACGGTTGGCATCATTTTGCTGACCCGTGAGGCGCGCGAGGTGGACGCCAGCCTGTTCGCCGTGCGAATGTCGATCCTGGCGCTGTTCAGCTTGGCTCTGGCGTTGACGGTGCTACTGTCCTGGTACCTATCGCGGACGATTGCCCGGCCAGTTCTTCGGCTCGCGGCGGCGGCGGCGGAGATGCGCGAAGGGCAAGGACGGACTGGCAGCGTGCCTCGGGCCTTGCTGGTGCGGCGTGACGAAGTCGGCGCGCTGGCGGTGGCGCTGGCGGATGCGGCCGCCGCGCTGTGGCACCGGATGGACGCGATCGAGCGGTTCGCCGCGGATGTTGCGCACGAGATCAAGAACCCGCTGTCGTCTATCCGCAGCGCCATTGAGACGCTTCGCCGAATTGAGGATCCAACCCGGCAGAAGCAGCTTCTGGCAATCATTACTGATGATGTGACCCGAACTCGATCGACTGATCAGCGATGTGTCGGACGCGTCTCGGGTGGATGCTGAATTATCCCGGGTCATGACCGAGCGCGTGGATATCGCTCCGATTCTGCGGACCTTGAAAGAACTGCACGACGCCACGCGCGCCGACGGCGATCCATGGATCGATCTTGAGGCTCCGGAGACAGGGCTCGTCCTGCGCGGGGTGGAAGATCGCCTTGTCCAGGTATTTCGGAACCTTATCAGCAATGCCGAATCGTTCAGCCCGCCGCGCGGGCGGATCGGGATACTGGGCGGGGCGGAGAGGCGAATTCGTGGAAGTCGTGGTCGATGACGACGGTCCCGGTATCCCGGATGGGAAGCTTGAACAGATTTTCGACCAATTCTACTCCGAACGGCCGTCAGAGGAGCGGTTCGGGCAGCATTCCGGATTAGGGCTGTCGATCAGCCGACAAATCGTCGAGGCATTGCGTGGCCAATTGATCGCCGAGAACCGTCGAAGCAGCACAGGCCGGGTGCTGGGGGCACGGTTCGTGGTCCGTCTGCCGTGGGGTTGACGAGATAGCGAGGCGGCGGCGGTGACCCGGCGGGAGGCATTGGAGAAAGGCGCCGAGCGGCTGCGTCGGGCAGGCATCGCCAAGCCACGTCTGGAGGCGCGCCTGCTTCTGGCCGGAGTCCTGGGGCTTTCCGTCGAGGCTGTGCTGTGCAGCCCCGAGGCCGCGGCGGACGTGGACCAATATCAGCGGTTGCTGGAACGGCGGGCCGCACGCGAACCATTGGCACTGCTGCTGGGGCGGCGCGAATTCTGGAGCCTGGAGTTTGCCGTCTCGGGCGCGACATTGATCCCCCGACCCGAGTCCGAGACGTTGATCGAGGCAGCGGTAGAGGCGTTCGCGGCGGGGCCGCCGAAATCGATCCTGGATTTCGGGACCGGAACCGGCTGCCTGCTTCTGGCGGCGCTTCATGAATTTCTGGGAGCACACGGGATCGGAATCGACCGCTCGCCCGCGGCCGTAGCCCTTGCCCAGCGAAACGCAGCCATGCTGGGGCTGAATGACCGTGCGGCGTTCTTGGTCGGCGACTGGGGGGCGGCGGTCAGGGGACGTTTCGACCTTGTGTTAGCGAATCCACCGTACGTCGCCACATCGGATATCGACGGTTTGATGCCAGAAGTATCCCGGTTCGAGCCAAGGAGCGCACTGGATGGCGGATTGGACGGGCTGGACGCCTATCGCGCGATCATGCCGGCCCTTCCAGCCCTGCTGACCGGGCGCGGATGTGGCATACTGGAACTTGGGAGCGGCCAGGTGGAACCGGTGACGGCGTTGGCAAACTCAGCCGGCCTCACTACGTATGCGCGGAGCGATCTGGCCGGAATTGAGCGGGCGTTGCTCGTGCGGAACGCTCGGCCATGAAAAAACCGTTTGGCAGCGCGAGAAGGGCGGTCTAGCTTCGGCGCTGTGACAGGGAACCGCCGCACGGGTGGTGGTTTCCCGCACAGGGTCCAGTCGGTGGTCGCTCACAGGCGACAGGCCGGCAGGAAAGTGCAAGCGAACCTAAGGTCGAAGGGTCGAGACCGGCCGCGGAGCGAGGTTGCGGTGCAGTGGAAGGTCCACGCGCATCGGCAATCCCTCTGGGGGTGGCTTACCGGTTGGCATCCTCCCCGTGAAGAGCAAAGAAGGCGAGACAGCAACTGAAATGAACATGAAACGCATGCGTGGCCGGGGTCATCGAAATGGCGGAGGCACCGGCGGCGGCGGTGGCGGCGGCGGTGGGTTGCGCCATCATGGTGGCGGGATTCCACTCAATAGAAACCATGTGTTTGACAGCAGCGGACCCGATTTGCGAATCCGCGGCACGGCGCAGCAGCTTTTCGAGAAGTACCTGCAGCTTGGCCGGGATGCGACCGGCGGCGGAGACCGCGTGATGGCCGAGAGCTATTTCCAGCATGCAGAGCATTACTTCCGCATCCTGAACGCCATGAACCAGGCAGCCCAGCAGCAGAATCAGTTCGCTCCACAGACCGGACAGAATCAGCCACGGCGCCCGTACAACGGTGAAGATGGCGGTCAGCCGCTTCTCAACGAAACTGACGAGCCGGACGCCGTGGCGGCGGGCAGTGGTGAGCAGCCGCAATCACGCGAAATTCCCATCGCCGCTGCTCCACCTGAGGGTTGAGCCGCTGCCTGGGTGCAGCAAGTTCAAGCCGAATCCCGTGACCGGCGATGATGCAGCACGGATTATGCTGCTGGCGATCGCAGCGCTCGCCATCTACCAGGCCGCAATGCGGGAGCTGACGTCATCCAGTTAGGGATCTCCCGCTAGGATTCGGCCGGGCCGCGCGCCTCGAAACCCGGACGGGGGACGAGAGCCATCAACACCCGACCGAAGCCGCCGTCCGTGCACACGTCTTCTCCGTTCACGTACCCGGCGCGGTCGCTGGCCAGGAAGATGACGACGTCAGCGATGTCTTGCGGCACGGCCACGCGGCGCATTGGTACGATACCGGCGCGCCGCTCCGCCACCTCGGGGATGCGGTAAAACGGCTCGCTCATCGGCGTCCGCACCAATCCCGGGCTGACCACATTACTGCGGACACCCGAAGGACCCCACTCCACGGCGAGCTGCTGTGACAGCATGACCACGCCGGCCTTGCTGACGGAATATGATCCGCTCCAAGGTTGTGGGTGACGTCCGGCGATCGAGGCGACATGCACGATGCTGCCGCGGCGGCGTTCCAGCATGTGCCGGCCGAACGCTTTCGCGCAAAGGAAATAACCGGTGAGATTGACGGAGATCAGCCGGTTCCAATCCGCTAAAGGCAAGGTGGCTATCGGCCCAGGTTGCAGCAGACCGGCATTGTTCACCAGTACGTCGCAGCCCCCCAGCTCGTGCGCTGTTCGGTCTGCGGCGGCGGCGACATCATCAGGAAGAGTGACGTCGCACTTCATCCAGATGGCCGCGCCGCCAATTTGGCGTGCGGTTTCTTCGCAGGTTGCCGGATCCCGATCGAGCAGAACGAGCCGGCAGCCCAAGGCATTGAGGCTGGTGGCAATCGCGCGGCCGAGGCCGCCGCCCGCTCCTGTCACGACGCAGACCCGGCCACTCAGGCCCAGCCATTCCCCGTTCATGTCACCTCCCTTTCGGTAATTTTGTCTTGGGCGTGGGGTTCTGTCTAACATAGCCGAACATACCAGCCGCCATAATGGATTGGCCGGAACAGGGGGGATTCATGTTGTCGATCAAGACCGGACTCACTCGTCGCCAGACGCTGGCCGGCGTCGGCGTACTTGGCGCCACGTCGCTGCCGCTGCCCTTTATCGGCCGAGCCCGGGCCGCCGGGCCGATCCGCATCGGCCTGCTGCTCGCCAAGACCGGCGATATCGCGGCGCAGACCGATTACCTGGCCAAGGGCAGCTATCTCGCGCTCGAGGAGCGCGGCAAACAGATCATGGGCCAGCCGGCCGAGTTGGTGTGGTACGACGAGCCGACCCCGCAAGGCGCCCAGCAGAACATGCAGAAGCTGGTCGCGGAAGAGAAGGTCGCGGCCATCCTGGGCGGATCGCTAAGCTCCAACGCACTTGCGGAGGAGGCAACGGCGCCCAGCGTGAAGGTGCCAATGTTGATCAACAATGCCGCAGCGACGGAGATCACCGGAAAGAACTGCAACCGCTACACGTTCCGGCTTAACACACCGGTCGCTGTACAGGCGCGGATGTTTGCGCCATTCATCACCGGTTACGGCAAGCGGTGGTATTTTCTGACCGCTTCCTATGCGTTTGGGCAGGACATCAACAAGTCGTTTCATGAACTGCTGGCTCAGGCCGGTGGCACGGTGGTCGGCAATGATGAGGTGCCGCTCAATACGCCCGACTACAGCTCGTTCGCACTGAAAATCCGGGCGGCAAACCCGGACCTGATCCTGGGAGGCATTCCGGCTGGTGATCTTTCGACATTCCTGAAGCAATGGAATGAAATGGGCATGAAGGGAAAAATCCCGATTGCCGAAATCGCCATCGGCGATACCGACATCTGGGCGGTGGGACCGCAGGCGGCGACCGGGATCTATACTTCCCTCTGGTGGTACAAGAACCCTGCCAACTCGGCCGACGAACAGAAATTCGCTGCCGATTTCCTGAAGAAATATAACAAACCAGCCGCCGATAAAGCCTGGATGGGTTGGATCACAGCGAAGTCGCTGTTCGAGTCGATCGAAGCGGCAAAATCCACGGATCCCATGGCCATTATCGAGGCGCTGGAGAACTGGAAGGGCGGTACGCCGGAGAACCCGTACAGTTATCGCAAGTCCGACCACCAAATGATGCTGAAAAACCTGGTGGTGGAAGTTAAGCCGAAGATTACCGACCAGTGGGACTATTTCGACGTGAAGGGGACCGTTCCGAACAACTCCGCCGATCTCGATAAGGTCTTTGGTGAGAGCGGTTGTCACATGACGGCCACCTAGTCGGTTGCGCAGCAGCTCGATCGTGCCTCAGGGTTCGGTTACGGCCTTTCCCGGCTGCGGGATTGCGGCATGACGTCCTTGTTGGTTTCCCAATTGGCCAATGGGCTCGTGCTGGGAGGGCTCTATGTCCTGATCGCGATCGGGCTTTCCATCATCTTCGGCCTGCTGGGGATCGTGAATTTCGCGCACGGGGCATTCTTCGCCCTGGGCGCGTATTTTGGACTGACGCTCTATAACCAGTTCGGCTGGCCCGCGGTGGTTCTGGCACCACTGTTGGTTGGCGTGTTTGGAATGGTGGTCGAGCGTCTGCTGATCCGGCACCTATACGACAAGGATCCGCTGATCAGCCTGATCGTAACTTTCGCGTTGGCGCTGCTGATCGAGGCGCTGACACGGGTGATCTGGGGCGGCTTAGGCCAACCGTTCGAGCAACCGGAGTGGTTGTCCGGTATCTTTCTTTGGGGGCCGGTGCTGATCACGCGGTATCGTTTTGCCGTCTTTGCCACGACCGTATTGCTGCTGCTGGGCTTGTGGGCGTTCATGCAGTTTACGCCTTATGGCCGCATCCTACGCGCAGGCTCACGTGACCCAGAGATGGTCGGGTTGCTTGGAATTCCTCTGCCCAGGGTACTGACGGCGGTATTTGGACTGGGTTGTTGCCTGGCGGGAATTGCCGGGGTGTTGGCGGCGCCGCTGTGGACGGTGTATCCGGCCATGCAGGAAGGCGCGATCATGCCCGCGTTCGTTGTCGTCACTATCGGCGGACTCGGGTCGTTTGCCGGTGCAGTGATTGCCGGTTTGCTGGTGGGTGTGGTTACGACCATGACCATCCAGTTCGAACCTGCGGCAGCCAATGCGGTCATGTATGTATTCATGGCGGTGGTGCTGCTGCTGCGACCGCGGGGCCTGCTGGGGGAACGCTGGGAGCGGTTCGAATGAGACTAGGGACCGCGCAGGTTCCGTTCGATGGACGCGCGCTGGCCAACCATCCGATTGTGTGGGTGGCGGCCGTGCTCGGTGCGCTTACCGCGCTTTGGGCTGCCCTGGGGGCACCGGAGAGCCTGATCACCGAGATTGCGATCTACACGCTGTACGGCGCGGGCGTGAACCTGCTGGTCGGCTATACCGGCCTTGTCCCCTTCGGAGCGTCGGTGTTTTTTGGCTGCGCGACTTATGCGGCCGCGATTTCAATGAAGCGCGTTTTCTCGAATGAGATCGAGGCGATTTTCTTCAGCGTCGCGGTATGCATTGTACTGGGAGGGGCGATCGGCTTTATCATTCTGCGGCGTCGGGGATTGTATTTTTCACTGCTTACGCTGGCATTTTCGCAGATTGCGTTCGAGATATCATACAAATGGACTGATCTCACCGGTGGCGAGAATGGACTCCAGGGGGTGCCGCGGCCATTGCTAAATGACTCTGCGGTGTTCCATGGTTTTGTGCTTATCAGCGTGGTGCTGGGGATGTGGCTGCTATGGCGCGTTGCACATGCGCCGTTCGGCCGTACGTTGCAGGCATTGCGGGATAACGAGCAGCGCGTACTAAGCCTGGGCTACAACCCGTTCCGGCTGAAACTGACCGCGTTCATGGCGATGGCAGCAGTGCTTGGCTACTCCGGTGCGTTGCTGGCGTTCATGTTGCGTGGGGCCTATGCCGACAATCTCGGCTGGCAACATGCCGGCGACGCTTTGCTGATGACAGTCCTGGGCGGCGTACACCATTTCCTTGGTCCGTTGTGGGGTGCGATCGCCTTCGTGGTGCTGCAAGACAAGCTGTCCACTTATACGGAGAACTGGTGGCTGATCTTTGCCCCGATCATCCTGGTGTTCGCCCTTGGCTCACCAGAGGGGATTCAAGGGTTGGCGCAGCGTTTGTGCGGACGCCGGTACTGGACCTTGACGCGGCGTGGCATTCCACCCAGGCCAATGGTGGTCGTGCCTTGGACGAGCCGGCATATGGCGGCGGATCCAGGCAAGCCGATTTTGACGATTCGAAAGCTGAACAAGCGATTTGGCTCATTGGTGACGGCGCAGGATCTGGATCTGGACGTTCACCCGTTCCGGTTGCATAGCGTTATCGGCCCGAATGGCGCGGGCAAAACGACGTTCTTCAACATGCTGACCGGGCTTTTGCGAGCCGATTCCGGCGAGTTGTGGTTTGAAGAGCGTGACATTACTCGGCTGCCCGTGGATCAACGTGTCCGGCTGGGGCTTGGAAGATCATTTCAAATTCTTAGCGTGTTCCGCACACTGACTGCTTTCGAGAATGTGCGGATCGCGGTGCAGAGGCATAGTCGGCATTCGGGCAGCCTATGGAGGGAGGCTTATGGACTGACGGAGGTCAATGCGCGCACCTGGTCGCTTTTGGACGCTGTGGGGCTGGCCGACAGGGCAGCCGACCAGTGCGAAAACCTGTCACATGGCGAGCAGCGGTTGCTGGAGATCGCTATTACCCTGGCAACCGACGCGAAGCTGCTGTTACTGGATGAACCTCTGGCGGGCCTGGCGGAGGCGGATCGGGAACTGGTGGGGCGGCTGATCCGCGGCCTGTCCGAGAGACACGCAGTGTTGCTGATAGAACATGATATCGACCGGGTGCTTGCTCTGTCGGACCGGATCTCTGTACTGCATCAAGGCAGGCTGATCGCGGATGGAATACCGGCGGACGTCGTGACTAATCCAGAGGTAGTTACGGCGTATCTGGGCGCGGCGCGCGAAACGGAAAAGGCGGAGATGACCGTTTTGGCTGACGCTATGCCGCGTCACCTCGTGTCCGCACCACTGCTGCGCCTTGAGGCGGTGCGCGCAGGTTATTCCGGCAGTCTGGTGCTGAACGATGTTAATTTGGTTGTGCATCCCGGGGAAGCGGTCGCCTTGCTCGGCCGCAACGGCGTGGGCAAGACCACGACACTGCGGGCGATCACCGGCACAGTGGGCAAGTCGGCCGGACATATCACTTTTGATGGAAAGGAGATTACGAACAGTCGATCGTACGAGATTAATCGCCTGGGGATATCGCTGGTGCCGGAGGGGCGCCGGTTATTTCCGAATCTGACGTTGCTGGAGAATTTGCAACTCGCCGCTCGTTCCGGTGGCGCGTCGCTGGACGACATATTCGATTTATTCCCCAAGCTACGGCAGTTGCAAGGCGCGCGGGCGGAAAGCCTGTCAGGAGGTGAGCGACAGATGGTCGCCATCGCTCGCGCACTGATGGTTCCAAGCAAGCTGGTGCTGCTGGATGAGCCGTTCGAGGGCCTGGCACCTGGGATCGTACAAGAGGTAATGCGAGCCCTGGTCACGCTACGCGGTCGGGTCAGCATGATCATCGTTGAGCATCATGCGGAATCCGTGCTTCCGATCGTTGAACGTGCCTACGTGCTGGTAAACGGCGGCATAGCGTTCGAGGGTAGTGCACGCGCCCTGGAAGCGGACACAGCGCTGCAGGCACGGTTGCTTGGAGTTGTGCAGGCGGAGTTGGCAGCCGCGTAGATCGGAGGGTTGGTGCATGCTTGATATGAACGGAAAGGTGGCGATCGTGACCGGCGCCGGATCGGTGGGGCCCGGATGGGGAAACGGAAAGGCCACCGCTACGTTGTTGGCGCGCCAGGGCGCGGGGGTGTTTCTGGTGGATATTGATGAAGCCGCGGCGGGCGAGACCCAGGGCATCATCAAGTCAGAAGGGAACAACTGCGCGACACATCAGTGCGACATGACAGACGCGAGTTCGGTGGAGAAGATGGTTAAAACCTGCCAGGAGCGGTTTGGACGCATCGATGTGCTGGTGAACAATGTCGGCGGCTCCGCACCGGGCGACCCAGTGACCATGCCGGAAGAGGTATGGGACCGGCAGATCGAGTTCAACTTGAAGACTGCCTTCTTGGGCTGCAAGTACGTGTTGCCGGTCATGGTCGCGCAGGGCCGCGGCGCCATCGTGAATATTTCATCCGTTGCGGGCCTGCGAAACGACGGACATGGAGGGCGCCAACATGTCGCGTACAGCGCGAGCAAGGCGGCCGTGATCCAGTTCAGCCGAGCGACCGCGGGCGCCTTCGTGAAGCAGGGAATCCGCTGCAACACTGTCGTGCCAGGGCTGATGCATACCCCATTGGTGGAGCAGCGATTGGCGAAAACGGTCGCGCATGGCGACGCGGCTGCGCTGATTGCCAGCCGCAATGCGCGGACGCCGATGGGGCGGATGGGAACCGCATGGGACGTGGCCCATGCTGTGCTTTTCCTGGCTTCCGACGAAGCGAATTACATCACTGGGACTGAGATCGTGGTTGATGGAGGCCTGATTCTGGCGTCGCCCTGACATACGGAACCGGAGGAGATGATGGGACAAGGACGGTTGCAAGAGCTCACTTCTGAGACCATGACGCCGGAGCAGCGTCGGGTGGCCGATGCGATCCAGGCGGGGCCACGCGGCGCCGGGCTGCGGGGGCCCTTCAACGCATTGCTGCGTAGCCCAGATCTGGCGGATGCGGTGCAAAAGGTCGGAGAATATGTGCGATTCAAAAGCTCGATCCCGCCGCGCTTAAACGAGCTGGCGATCATCATTGCCGGGCGACGCTGGACGGCGCAGTACCAGTTCTATGCACATCGGCGCCTGGCGTTGCAGGCTGGGTTAAAAGCAGAGATTGCCGACTCGATTGCCGAGGGCCGGCGACCGGCCGCGATGGATGCCGACGAAACCATTGTATATGATTTCGCGACCGAGCTCTTGAACACGGGGCAGGTCTCGGACGCAACATATCAGAGCACGCTGGCGCGATTCCACGAACGTGGCGTGATCGACCTGGTCGGCGCGGTAGGCTATTACAGTATGGTTTCTCTTGTGCTGAATGTGGCAAAGGTGCCGCTGCCAGAAGGCGAAAGCGCCCCGTTGAAGCCACTCGCTTAAGGATCGGGTTCCCCCTCTCGCAACGAGAGGGGGAACTGAGCAAGACAGTTTACTCGGCGGCGTTCGTCTCGACCGGCTGCGGTGGCGGCAGCACGCGCTGGTCCCGACCGGCAGCTACGGCACGGAGCCGGTTCATCACGGATCCCGTGCCTGCCGGGATCAGCCGCCCGACGATCACGTTTTCCTTCAGACCCATCAGGTTATCGACTCTGCCATTTGTCGCCGCTTCGGTCAGCACGCGCGTCGTTTCCTGGAAGGAAGCGGCGCTGATGAAGCTGTTAGTCTGCAGGCTGGCCTTCGTGATGCCCTGCAAGACAGGCATGGCAGCCGCCGGCCGTTCGTCTTTACCCAACCTTGCATTAATAGAGTCGAACTCGATGCGGTCCACTTGTTCGCCAGTCAGGTAGGTAGTGTCGCCGGGATCCAGTATTTCCACTTTCTGCAGCATCTGGCGGACGATGACCTCAATGTGCTTATCGTTGATCTTCACCCCTTGAAGCCGATATACATCCTGGATTTCGTTCACTAGGTAATCGGAGAGTGCCTCAACCCCTAGCACTTTGAGAATGTCATGCGGCACGCGCGGGCCATCCACCAGCGGATCGCCTCTGCGGACGAAGTCACCCTCCTGCACGGAGACGTGTTTGCCCTTCGGGATGAGGTATTCGGTTTCTTCGCCGGTCTCGTCGTTTTTGACGATGATGCGCCGCTTCGCCTTGTAGTCCTTTCCGAACTCTACCCGCCCATCGGTCTCCGCGATCACAGCATGGTCCTTCGGACGACGTGCTTCGAACAACTCGGCGACCCGCGGCAAACCGCCGGTGATGTCGCGCGTCTTGCTGCCCTCGCGTGGAATACGCGCCAACACGTCGCCTGCCGCGACCTGGGCGCCGTTTTCGACGCTCAGGATCGAGTTCGGGCGCCAGGAAGTAGCGGGCGTCCGCACCGTTTGAGAGCCGAATCACGTCGCCGCGCTCGTCCTTGAGCTGCAGGCGCGGCCGAAGATCGACGCTCTTGCTGCCCTGCTTGTAATCGACGACCACCTTGGATGTCAGGCCGGTGACCTCATCCATGCGCTCGACCAGCGTGATGCCTTCTATCAGATCCAGATACTCGACCTTACCAGCACGCTCGGTGATAATCGGCAGGGTGTAAGGATCCCACTCCGCCAATTTCTGGCCGCGCGCGACAAGCTGCCCGTCATCGACCAGCAAGCGCGCCCCATAAGGCACACGGAACCGCGCGCGTTCGCGCTGCTTGTCGTCGAGCAGCACGATTTCGCAATTGCGGCTCATGACCACCGGTACGCCCTGACTGTTCATCACGACGTTGCGGTTCTTCACCGAGACGTTACCCTCGTGACTTGCTTCGACAGCCGACTGCTCGGCACCACGCTGGGCCGCACCACCGATGTGGAAGGTGCGCATGGTCAATTGTGTTCCAGGCTCCCCGATCGACTGCGCGGCAATGACGCCAACCGCCTCACCAATATTCACTGGCGTCCCACGGGCCAGATCGCGGCCGTAACAGTGCCCACACACACCCACGCGACTGTCGCAGGTCAGCACGGAGCGGATCTTTACCGCTTCGACACCGGCCCGTTCGATCCGATCAGCCGTCTCTTCCTCGATCAGGGTGTTACCTGCGATGATTACCTGGCTGGTCGTGGGATCGAGCACGTCTTCGGCCGAAGTGCGGCCCAGAATGCGCTCCGACAAGCTAGAAACCACCTCGCCGCCATCCATGACAGCGCGGACGGTCAGGCCACGGTCGGTTTCGCAGTCATCCTCCACGATGATGCAGTCCTGCGCCACGTCCACCAGGCGGCGAGTCAGGTACCCGGAGTTCGCGGTTTTCAGCGCTGTGTCGGCCAGTCCCTTACGCGCGCCGTGGGTGGAGTTGAAATACTCCAGGACTGACAGGCCTTCCTTGAAGTTGGCGATGATGGGCTGCTCGATGATCTCGCCCGATGGCTTGGCCATCAGTCCACGCATGCCGGCAAGCTGGCGCATCTGGGCAGGCGAGCCGCGCGCGCCGGAATGGCTCATCATCCAAACCGAATTGGTCGGTTTGCCTGCTTCCTGCTTGCTGATTTCCTTCATCATTGCGCTGGCGACTTCGTCCGTGCAGCGCGACCAGGCATCCACGACCTTGTTGTAGCGCTCCCCAGCGGTGATCAGGCCTTCCTGGTATTGCTGCTCGAATTCCTTCACCTCGGCTTGCGTGTGGCGGATCAGGTCGGGCTTCTCCACCGGGATGATGAGGTCGTTCTTGCCGAACGAGATACCGGCTTTGCAGGCCTGGCCGAAGCCCAAACCCATCAGCCGGTCGGCAAAGATCACGCATTCTTTCTGGCCGCAATGGCGATACACGGCATCGATCACGTCCGAGATGTTTTTCTTGGTCAACTGCTTGTTGATCAAGGAGAATGGAACATTGGGATGTTTCGGCAGGATTTGCGCGATCATCATCCGGCCGGGCGTGGTGACGACCGTTTCCCGGATCAGATTGCCCTTATCGTCGATCGATTCCCAGCGCGCCTTGATCTTGTCATGCAAGCTGATCGCCCTAGAGAACAAACCATATTCAATCTCCCCCATGGTGCCCTGGGCAGGGGCATCCTGGTCCGCGACCGCGCGAAATTCGGGCGTTTCCAGCGACAGGTAATAGAGACCAAGCACGATGTCCTGGCTCGGCACGATGATCGGCTTGCCGTTAGCGGGACTGAGGATGTTGTTGGTCGACATCATCAGCACGCGGCCTTCGAGCTGCGCTTCCAGAGACAGCGGCACATGGACGGCCATCTGGTCGCCGTCAAAGTCGGCGTTGAAGGCGGTGCAAACGAGCGGATGGAGCTGGATCGCCTTGCCTTCGATCAGCACCGGCTCGAACGCCTGGATGCCGAGCCGGTGCAGCGTGGGCGCCCTGTTCAGCATCACCGGATGTTCCCGGATCACCTCTTCCAGGATGTCCCACACCTCCGGCCGCTCCTTTTCCACCATGCGTTTGGCTGCCTTGATGGTGGTGGCGTGGCCGTACTTCTCCAGCTTGGCGTAGATGAAAGGCTTGAACAGCTCGAGTGCCATCTTCTTCGGCAGCCCGCACTGGTGCAGCTTCAGCTCCGGACCGACCACGATCACCGAGCGGCCGGAGTAATCGACGCGTTTGCCAAGCAGGTTCTGGCGAAACCGACCCTGCTTGCCCTTCAGCATGTCGGACAACGACTTCAACGGGCGCTTGTTGGCTCCGGTGATCGCCCGGCCACGCCGCCCGTTGTCGAACAGCGCATCGACGCTTTCCTGCAGCATGCGCTTTTCGTTGCGTACGATGATGTCGGGCGCGCGCAGTTCGATCAGCCGCTTGAGCCGGTTATTCCGGTTGATAACGCGACGGTACAGGTCGTTCAGATCGGAGGTGGCGAACCGGCCACCGTCCAGCGGCACGAGTGGGCGCAGTTCCGGCGGAATAACCGGCACCACGTCCAGGATCATCCAGTACCGGCTTGGCTCCGCTGTCGGCGAACGCTTCGATCAACTTCAGGCGCTTGACCAGCTTTTTCCGTTTGGCTTCGCTCGACGTTTCCTTGAGGTCCTGACGCAACCGAACCTTCTCGGCATCGAGGTCGATGCGAGAGAGAACCTTCTTGATCGCCTCGGCGCCGATGCCGACCTCGAACTGGTCGTCACCAAACTCGTCCTGCTTGGCCATCAACTGGTCTTCGGTGAGCAACTGATGGAGCTTCAGGTCAGTCGTGCCTGGCTCCAGCACGACGTAGCTTTCGAAATAGAGGATCTTCTCCAGCTCCTTCAGGGTCATGTCCACCATGAGCCCGATTCGACTGGGAAGGGACTTCAGAAACCAGATGTGCGCGACCGGGCTGGCAAGTTCGATATGGCCCATCCGCTCGCGCCGGACCTTGGCCAGCGTAACTTCGACGCCGCATTTCTCACAGATGATGCCACGGAACTTCATCCGTTTGTATTTGCCGCACAGGCACTCGTAATCCTTGATCGGACCGAAGATGCGCGCACAGAACAGCCCGTCACGTTCCGGTTTGAACTGTACGGTAGTTGATAGTCTCCGGCTTCTTGATCTCGCCGTATGACCAGCTTCGAATCTGCTCCGGGGAGGCGATCTGGATCTTTATTTGATCGAAAGTCATCGCCTGACCGGTCTGGCCGAGGATCTTCATCAGTTCGTTCATGCGTCTGTCACCCTTTGAACGGGTCAAAAAAGGTCAGCAGCAAGACACTGGGCATGATCAGGCCCAGGGTCTCCGTGACTTGATCGGGAACATCATGCTGCGCGGCTGTCGAGTTCGACGTTCAGCCCCAGCGATTTCAGTTCTTTTACCAGCACGTTGAAGCTTTCCGGGATGCCGGCCTCGAAATTGTCCTGCTCGCGTACGATCGCCTCATAGACTTTGGTGCGTCCGGAGACATCGTCCGATTTCACCGTCAGCATCTCCTGCAACGTGTAGGCGGCGCCGTATGCCTCCAATGCCCAGACCTCCATTTCACCAAACCGCTGTCCGCCGAACTGCGCTTTGCCGCCCAACGGCTGCTGGGTCACCAGGCTGTACGGGCCTATGGAGCGTGCGTGGATCTTGTCATCCACGAGGTGGTGCAGCTTCAGCATATAGATGTAGCCGACAGTCACGTTCCGCTCGAACGGTTCGCCGGTACGTCCATCCACCAGCGTGACCTGCCCGGAGGTATCGAGCCCAGCCTTCACCAGCATCTCCTCGATGTCCGACATGCGGGCGCCGTCGAACACCGGAGTGGCGATTGGAACCCCTTTGCGCAGGTTTTCCGCAAGTTCCGTGAGCTGGTCGTTATCCAAGGTCGCGATCTCGTCACGGAATATGTCGTCGCCATAGGCGCGCCGGAGCATATCGAGCAGTTCCTGTCGGGCTGCACCGGTACGGCGGTAGGTCTCCACCAGTTCACTGATCTGGCGGCCAAGTGTGGCGCAGGCCCAGCCCAGATGGGTCTCGAGTATTTGCCCGACGTTCATCCGGCTCGGCACGCCCAGCGGGTTCAACACGAGATCAATCGGTGTGCCATCCTCGAGGAATGGCATGTCTTCAACCGGTACCACGCGAGAGACCACGCCTTTATTGCCGTGGCGGCCAGCCATCTTGTCGCCGGGCTGCAACTTGCGCTTCACCGCGATGAACACCTTGACCATCTTCATCACGCCGGGCGGCAGTTCATCACCGCGTTGCAGCTTGTCCACCTTCGAGTTCGAAGCGCTCCTGCAGTCGGCCGACGGCGGCATCGAACTCCCGTTTCAGGGTTTCGATCTCGGCCATCACCGCGTCGTCCTGCACCGCGATATGGCGCCAGGCACCGCGCGGATGCTCGGCCAGCATTTCATCGGTGATTAGCGTCCCCGCCTTGATGCCCTTGAAGCCGCCGGCCGCCTTGCGGCTGAGAAGTTTCTCACGCAGCCGGTTCAAGAAGCTGCGCTCCTGGATCGCCTTCTCGTCGTCGCGGTCCTTGGCCAGCCGCTCGATCTCGGCGCGCTCGATCGCCATGGCGCGCTCGTCCTTATCGACTCCGCGACGGGAGAAGACGCGAACATCCACCACCGTGCCGGTCACCCCAGGCGGCAGCTTCAGCGACGTATCGCGCACGTCGGACGCTTTCTCGCCGAAGATCGCCCGCAGCAGCTTTTCTTCCGGCGTCATCGGGCTTTCGCCCTTGGGCGTGACCTTACCCACCAGGATATCGCCCGGGTTCACCTCGGCACCGATATAGACGATCCCGGCTTCATCCAGGTTCTTGAGCGCCTCTTCGCCGACATTCGGGATATCCCGGGTGATCTCCTCCTGGCCGAGCTTGGTGTCCCGGGCCATCAGCTCGAATTCCTCGATGTGGATCGAGGTAAACACGTCGTCGCGCGCGATGCGCTCGGAGATCAGGATCGAGTCCTCGAAATTGTAGCCGTTCCACGGCATGAAGGCACACAGCACGTTGCGGCCGAGCGCCAGCTCGCCGAACTCGGTGGACGGGCCGTCGGCGATGATCTCGCCGTCGATCACCCGGTCGCCTACCTTCACCAGCGGGCGCTGGTTGATGCAGGTGGACTGGTTGGAGCGCATGAACTTGCGCAGCCGGTAGATATCCACGCCCTTCGTCGTGCCGTCCTCGTTGGTGGCGCGGACCACGATGCGGGCGCCGTCGATCTGATCGACCACCCCGGCGCGACGCGCCACGATGGTGGCGCCGGAGTCGCGCGCCACCGCCTCTTCCATGCCGGTGCCGACCAGCGGCGCGTCGGCCTGGATCAGCGGCACCGCCTGACGCTGCATGTTGCTGCCCATCAGCGCACGGTTGGCGTCGTCATTCTCCAGGAACGGGATCAGCGCCGCGGCGACCGAGACGAGCTGCTTCGGCGAGACGTCAATCGCGGTGACGTCTTCCGGGCGGGCGAGACGGAAGTCGCCCTGCTTGCGGACCGAGACCAGCTCCTGGGTGAAGCGGCCTTGCCCGTCCATCGGTGCGTCCGCCTGGGCGACCACCAGTCGCTCTTCCTCCATTGCGGACAGGTAGCGCGGACCGCGCTGCACCTGGCCATCCTTCACCAACAGGTACGGCGTCTCGATGAAGCCGTACTTGTTCACCTTGGCGTAAGTGGCGAGCGAATTGATCAGGCCGATATTCGGGCCTTCCGGCGTTTCGATCGGGCAGATCCGCCCATAATGGGTCGGATGTACGTCGCGCACCTCAAACCCTGCACGCTCGCGTGTCAGGCCGCCCGGGCCGAGTGCCGACAGGCGGCGCTTATGGGTGACCTCGCTCAAAGGATTGGTCTGGTCCATGAACTGCGAGAGCTGCGAGGAGCCGAAGAATTCACGCACGGCTGCGGCCGCGGGCTTGGCGTTGATCAGGTCGTGCGGCATCACCGTGTCGATATCGACACTGCCCATGCGCTCGCGGATGGCCCGCTCCATGCGCAGCAGACCGACGCGGTACTGGTTCTCCATCAGCTCGCCCACCGAACGGACGCGACGGTTGCCAAGATTATCGATGTCATCGATCTGGCCGCGGCCGTCCTTCAGCTCGCACAGGGTTTTCACCGTGTGCAGCAGGTCTTCCTTGCGCAGGGTGCGTAGCGTGTCAGGTGCAGTGTCCGCATTGAAGCCGAGCCGCATATTCATCTTTACCCGGCCGACCGCAGAAAGGTCGTATCGGTCGGGATCGAAGAACAGACCTCGGAACAGCGCCTCGGCAGTTTCCGGTGTGGGCGGCTCACCGGGGCGCATGACGCGATAAATGTCGATCAGTGCATCGTCGCGATTGCTGTTCTTGTCGACCGCCAAGGTGTTACGGATCCATGGGCCGTTCGCCTGATCCACGGCAAGTGTCGGGAGGCGGATGATTCCCGCCTCTTCCAAAGCAGCGAGCCGCGCTTCTGCCAGTTCCTCGCCGGCTTCCGCGTAGATTTCGCCGGTCTGAAGATTGACCAGATCCTCCGCAACGAACCGGCCGAGCAGGTCGGCGCGGCCAACCAGCACTTCCTTCGTTGTCTCGGCAATCTTGCGTGCCTGCCGAGCGGTAAGCTTGGCTTCCGCGTCGGCTACTACCTCGCCAGTGGCGGCATCGATCAGCGGCTCCAAAAGCTTGACACCACGGAACGCGTCGGGATCGAAGGGCCGCGCCCAGCCTTTCTGTGTGCGGTCGAATATCACCTGGCCGTAGAAATAAGTCAGGATCTCGTCGGCATCCATGCCGCGGATCTCGCCGAGCTCGACAGGTTCGCCCTTCGCGTCGCGGGCGGCGCGAAGCTGCTCGGTCGCCGTGCCCTCAAGCGCGTAGAGCAGGGTCGTGACCGGCAGCTTCCGCTTGCGGTCGATTCGCACATAGACGAGGTCTTTCGAGTCGAACTCAAAATCCAGCCATGAGCCGCGATACGGTATTACGCGGGCAGCGAAGAGGTATTTTCCGCTGCTGTGCGTCTTGCCCTTGTCGTGATCGAAGAACACACCAGGCGAACGATGCATTTGAGATACGATGACGCGCTCGGTGCCATTGATGATGAACGTGCCGTTGTCGGTCATCAGCGGCATGTCGCCCATATAGACCGGCTGCTCCTTGATATCGCGGATGGAGCGGGCGCCGGTATCCTCATCGACATCCCAGACGATCAGCCGGAGGATGACTTTGAGCGGCGCGGCATAGGTCATGCCGCGCTGGATGCATTCCTCGACGTCGTATTTTGGTTCCTCAAGCTCGTAGTACACGAACTCCAGCCGGCCGCGCCCGGCAAAGTCGTCGATCGGGAAAACCGAACGGAAAACCTCCTGAAGGCCACTATTGGTGCGACTATCCGGGCGGACGTTCATTTGCAGGAACGCCTCGTAGCTGGACCGCTGCACGTCTATCAGGTTGGGCATCGGTGCCACTTCGGGAATGCGCCCAAAGCTGCGACGGATGCGATTGTACCTCGTGACCGACCTGGAAATTGCGTTCATCGACCGTCCTACTTGCCCAATATGCCGAGAGGCATCATTCTGCGGTCCTTCCTCGACTTGCCCCTGACCGCCTGAGGCTTCCGATTTTGATGGGCGGGTTTCCGCGGAAACAGCTAAGCGGGCGGGAACACATCGATTCCCGCCCGTGCCGGCCTTGCGGCCTCACCCCAGATTGCAGCCGTGCGCCCCGACAGGGCGGCAATAACTGATGCAGTTCGAGTCCTCTTGGTTATTTGACCTCGACGGCAGCGCCCTGGTCTTCGAGCATCTTGCGAATCTTTGCCGCCTCGTCCTTCCCGACCCCTTCCTTCACCGTTTTGGGAGCCCCTTCGACCAAGTCTTTGGCTTCTTTCAGGCCGAGGCCGGTTATGGTGCGGATTTCCTTGATCACATTAATCTTCTTCTCTCCCACCTTCGCCAGGATGACGGTGAACTCCGTCTGTTCCTCGGCCGGAGCGGCGGGAGCCGCGGCGCCACCAGCGGGTACGGCGGCCACTGCTGCGGGGGCGGCGGCGGACACGCCCCACTTGTCCTCCAGCAGCTTCGAGAGTTCTGCTGCCTCAAGCACGGTGAGGCCGGACAACTCGTCAACCAGCTTCTGTAAATCTGCCATTTGCGTAGGTTCCTTAATCTAGACCCTGTTCGGTTCCATTCAAGCCGGATTTGCTGGCCTGTATCATTTTCAACACAGGTCTGCGGCTCAGCTTGCCGCCGCCTGCTCTTCCTTGCGGGCAAAGGCGCCAAAGACCCGTGCGAGCTGCCCGGCCGAGCCTTGCAGCACGCCGGCAACCCGGGTGGCTGGGGTCGCGATCATGCCGATCAGGCCAGCTCGCAGCGTTTCCAGGCTGGGAAGCTCGGCCAAGGCCTTGACCCCGTCGGGGTCGAGTGTCCGGGAACCCAGCGAGCCGCCCACCACCACCAGCTTCTCGTTGCCGCGGCTGTAATCGATCGCCGCCTTGGCCACCGCGACCGGGTCAGACGACCAGGCCAATGCGATGGGTCCCTTCAACAAGTGCTGAATTCCGGCGAAAGCCGTGCCCTCCAGGGCGCGGGTGGTAAGTCGGTTTTTCGCCACTTTGAACGTGGCCCCCACGGCGCGCATGCGGCGGCGCAGATCCGTCGCCTCGGTCACGGTCAATCCCCGGTTACGGGTGACCACAACCATCGACGTCTCGGCGAACACCTGAGCGAGCCCGGCAACGAATTCCCGCTTCTGTGCGCGGTCCATTCTCACTCCGTCTCTCGGGCTGCGCGCGTTTGGACGGCGCCCAGCCGGTTGCTCATTGGGCCGTCGCGTAACGACGGCCCGGTTCGCCTGCCCTTCAGTCGGAACCGCCAGGAAGCTCCGTCAGGAACCCCGGGCCACCCCGTCTCCCGCGCGCGGGCCGAAGCCCATTGCATCCACAGTGGATACGTGCGGTCTCGGACAGGTTCGGGTGTTTTCACGCACCCTGCCCGCCGCCGCGAACCGATAGGCCGCGACGGCGTATCTTGTTCATCCGGCCAAGCTGGCGATGTCGAGCTGGATGCCCGGCCCCATGGTGGAGCTGAGCGAGGCACGCTTTACGTACGTGCCCTTTGCCCCGGTCGGCTTTGCCTTCTGGATCGCGTCCGCCAGCGCACGCGCATTCTCTACCAGCTTGGTTTCGTCGAAGCTGGCCTTGCCGATCCCGGCATGGATGATGCCGGCCTTCTCGGCGCGAAACTCGACCTGGCCGCCCTTTGCCGCACTTACGGCGCCACGGACATCCATGGTGACGGTGCCGAGGCGGGGGTTCGGCATCAGCCCGCGTGGGCCGAGAATCTTACCAAGCCGGCCGACGACGCCCATCATGTCTGGCGTGGCGATGCAGCGATCGAAATTGATTTCGCCGGCTTGCACTTTCTCCGCCAGGTCCTCAGCGCCGACCACATCGGCCCCGGCCGCCTGTGCTTCCTCGGCTTTCGGACCGCGTGCGAACACCCCGACGCGGACGCTTTTCCCGGTGCCATTGGGCAAACTGATCAGGCCACGCACCATCTGGTCCGCGTGACGGGGGTCGATGCCGAGATTCATCGACATCTCGATGGTTTCGTCGAACTTCGCCTTGGCGTTCTGCTTGATCAGCCGCACGGCGTCGGGTAGCGGGTAGGATTTGGCGCGATCAAATTCGGCATAGGCGGCCTGCAGGCGCTTGTCGTGCGGCATCGGTCAGCCCTCCACCACGGTCAGGCCCATGGAACGGGCGGAGCCGGCCAGCATGCGAACCGCTGCCTCCACGTCACCGGCGTTCATGTCCTTCATTTTCTGTGCGGCGATTTCCCGCAACTGGGTCATGGTCACGCTGCCGACGGCGGCGCCCTTGCCCGCCGCGGTTGATCCTTTCTCGATACCGGCGGCTTTCTTGAGGAAATGACTGTTTGGCGGCGTCTTGGTGATGAAGCTGTAGGTGCGATCGGCGAACGCGGTGATCACCACGGGGACCGGCATGCCGGGTTCCATGTTGGCGGTTTGCGCGTTGAAGTCCTTGACGAACTGCATGATGTTGAGACCGCGCTGGCCGAGCGCTGGGCCGACCGGGGGAGACGGGTTTGCCTTGCCCGCGGGTATCTGTAGCTTAATATAACCGACGATCTTTTTTGCCATGACCCCTGGCCTCCGCGCCTTTGCCAAAGGACCGCGGTGCATGCGACGCTCCCAGCCCTCGGCTGGGAAGTGCTGCGTCTCCCGCGTTCCGGATGAAGCGCGGGCGTGTAGAGGATTGTGGGACCGGAGTCCAGGGCCGGAGTGGATTTTCAACCATGCAGCACCCATCCCGCTGGCTTCGGCCGCTCGCTCACGGCCTCTATTGCGAGCCGGGGGATTTCCTGGTCGATCCGACCCGAGCCGTGGACCGCGCCGTGATCACGCATGCCCACTCCGATCACGCTCGTCCTGGCCACCGGCACGTTCTGGCGACCGCGGATACGCTGGCACTGATGCGCGCGCGTCTCGGTGAAGACGCCGGGGCGACGCAGCAAGCGTTGGGATGGGGCGAGCCGATCACAATCAACGGCGTCCAGCTCTGGCTGGAGCCGGCTGGACACGTTCTCGGCAGTGCGCAGGTCGTAATGGAGTTCCAGGGAACGCGCGTCGTCGCCAGCGGCGACTACAAGCGCCAGCCCGATCCCACCTGCACTGGCTTCGTGCCGGTGCGTTGCGATCTATTTGTCACCGAGGCGACCTTCGCCCTGCCGGTATTTCGCCATCCGCCGCCCGAACGGGAGATCGGCCGATTGCTCTCCAGCGTCGCGTTGTTCCCCGACCGAACTCATCTGGTCGGGTGTTATGCGCTCGGCAAATGCCAGCGGCTGATCGCATTGCTTCGAGCAGCCGGCTGGGACCGGCCGATCTGGCTGCATGGCGCACTCATTCCGCTCTGCGAAGTCTATGAGGCGCGAGGCGTGGGTCTAGGGATGCTTCGACCGGCAACCGGTGCTGCCAAGGCCGATCTCGCGGGGGCGATCGTGCTTGCGCCACCGGGCGCAATTGCGGACCGTTGGGCGCGTCGCCTGGCTGATCCGGTGGTGGCCCTGGCATCCGGCTGGATGCGGGTGCGCCAGCGGGCAAGGTCGCAAGGAGTGGAGTTACCGCTCGTGATCTCCGACCATGCTGATTGGGATGAACTGAACGCCACCATCGATGAGGTTGGCGCTCCCGAGGTTTGGGTGACGCACGGGCGGGAAGAGGCGTTAATTCATGCCATGGCGGGGCGCGGTGTCAGCGGGCGGGCGCTACGATTGGTGGGATACGATGAGGAGAGTGAGAAGGAGGGCGGCTGACTCGAAGCCGACCTGCCCCGGGCGGTCCGATCGGGCACAGGGCGGTACGGGCCGCGTCAACAATGGAGACAGGTGATGAACCAACCAGAGACCTTCTGCTTCGCAGATGATGGCGCCATTCCCAATTCGTGCCTGCCAATGCTGGTCTACCGACAGGCAGTGCCGGCTGACCCGGCTGAGATCGAACGCATCTTTGCCGCGAACTCCTGGCCGCCGGCATGGCGCGACGGGGTGCATCCATTTCATCACTTCCACAGCACCGCGCATGAGGCGCTGGGTGTGGCACGCGGTTATGCACGGGTGATGTTCGGAGGATCATCAGGCCGGGTGTTGGAGGTGCGGGCAGGCGATGTCGTGGTGCTGCCGGCTGGCGTCGGCCACTGCCGCCAGGAGCAATCGCCGGATCTGCTCATTGTCGGTGCATATCCACAGGGGATGCGGACTGGGCTCGACACCCGTCGAGGCGATCCAAGCGAACATGATGAGGTGCTGTGCAATATCGCCGAGGTGGCGATGCCGGCCTGTGATCCGGTGGCCGGTCCCGACGGGGTGCTTACACGACTTTGGACCAAGTGAACGATTCGTCGAAGGTCGGGGAACTGCGTCGGCATCTCCGTGAACTTGCAGGGCAGCTTGGCGTCAAGCGCGCCGCGATTGCGGCTCATGCCTCGCTGCATGGGAAGGCAATTACGGATGATACTGGCGGCTTCACCATCTCGCCGGAATTGCTGGCGCTATTTGACGTTCCGTTCGAGTGTTTCTGCCGGAGCCATAACAGAACTTTCATTTTGGTAACTTTTTTTTTTTCGGAACGCACGCTCGACGCTGGCGAGGCTCTTGTAGGCGCGCACGGTAGCGGCGGCATCAGTTTGGGCGGCCGGTAGATTGGTGCGCAGCACGTAGATGCCGTCCAACGCAGCTTCGGCAGCGATGGCGCTGTGGTTCCTGATGAAGCTGAAGCTGTCATCGGTGATGGTGGTGTCGAAGTGCTTGGCCACCTTGCGCCGACCGAAGATGGCGCCGAGCGCCTGGCCGATCGCGCCGGCTCCGCGCAACGGGTTGCGTGCCCGCTGCACGCGGGCCTGGATGCGCGCCAACTCGGTCTCGGTCGCGGCCAACAGTTCGTCGCGCTTGCGGGCACGCTCGGCAGCCAGCAGCGGGTTGCGGCAGACCACCAGGCGCTCGCCGGGATAGTCGGGACTGGTGATCTCCGCCATGTCGCGGTCATCGAACAGCGATAGCTGCAACGGCCCATCGTCAGTGGCCAAGGCCTTGATTGCGGGCGCCCGCAGCGCCGTGATCCAATCCAGCCCGGCCGGGCGCAGCGTCTCTCTGATCCGCGCCTCGGTCAGCAAACCACGGTCGCCGATCATGACCACGCGATGCAGGTTGAAGCGTTGCTTCAGCTTGGCGATCTGCGCGCTCAGCGTGGCCGGATCAGCGGTGTTGCCGGCAAACACCTCCACCGCCACCGGGCAGCCATCCGCGGCACACAGCAGGCCGATCACCAATTGCGGGCGGTCGCGCCGATGGTCGCGACTGTAGCCGTAGCGCGCCAGTTCGCAGCAGCGTCCTTCCAGGTAGGTCGAGGTGACATCATAGAGCAGCAGTGTGCCGCTCTTCAGGTGGCGTCGGGCCAGGCTCGCCTCGATGAAGCTCTGCTCGCGGCCCAACCAGTCGAGCGTGGCGTAGACCTCGCCGGCGGAGACGCGGCCCAATCCCAGCACCTCGCCCAGTGAGTGACTTGCGGTGGCCGGATCGAGCATGCGAGCCGTCGCCAATTTGGCCGCCGGATCGAGCAACCGGGCGATGATCAGCGCGAGTGCCAGATCGCGCCTGCGGGGTGGCGCCCGACGCGGCAACAGGGCATCAAGTTCGATCCGCCGTGCCGTCGTCAGGGCACCCAGCACGTGACCGTGCGGCAGAGCCCGGACGATCTGCACCGCCGCGGCGGCAGGCAGCAGATGCTCGCCGCGCAGGACGGCACGCAGCAACTCGATGCGCTCGCCCGCCCAGCCGGACAGGTTGGCAAGCGTGCGGTTCTTGGTCTTACCGTTCTCGCGGTAGCTCTCCCGCAGCAGGATCGCTGGGGGTGACCCGCGATTGGGTATGACCGCAACATACATGCGCGCACCGAATTAGGCCGATTTGCGTCGTGTCGAGCCAAATCAACCAACCACATGACCGCGCCAGTTCGCTAAGCTACAATTTATCAACAGCATAGACCGAAAAGGGCGCAAAGTCGGTCTAAACAGAAACTGCCCCCGTCGTCCGAGTGAGAACGCAGTTGAAGCCCAGCTTGGCGATCTGGCGCGCGAGGCGCTTGGCCCGATCGTCGGGCGAGGCGCGGTTGAAGTGGTCGGCGCCGAGGTCCTGATAGAACGTGCCGTCGCGCAGCATGTGGTAGGCGGCAGTCAGGATCGAGGCGGCGACAGCGCAGATCGCCTTCTTGGGCCCGCGCCGGTGACGCAGTCGCTGGAGCGGCGCCTGCAAGTAGCTAGCCTTCTTGTGAGTAGCTGCCCAGAGCCTGCCCCTGCGAAGGCGGGGGCAGAAATCAGCCGATCCCCCGACAGGGGGAGTGGCTGCGGGGGGTGGTCTCGGGGTGGTTCAACTACCACGCGGTGCCGACCAACACCCGCTCTCTCCGGAACTTCCGCGACTGCGTGGTCCGGCTCTGGCTGCGCTCGCTAAGGCGACGCGGCCAGCGCGACAAGACCACCTGGGAGCGGATGAAGCGGCTGGCAGACGATTACCTGCCGAAGCCGCGCGTCCTTCATCCCTGGCCTCAGCAACGCTTCGCCGTCAAACACCCAAGGTGGGAGCCGTATGCGGGAATGCCGCTCGTACGGTTCTGTGCGGGGGGCGCGCAGTAATGCGCGTCCCTACCGCGATTTAGAGCAGCGATCGCAGGGTTAGGCGGTGATCCAGGGCGCGCCCGGGCGGCCCTGGATGCGGTCTCGCGCCCAGGCCCGCTCCGTCAAAGCCCCGAACACCAGGCCGAGCGTCGTCCACATGACGAGCTGCATGCCGAGCGACGCGACGCGAAATTGCCAGAGAACCACCGCTGGAAACGCTGACGGGACCTCGTTGATCGATGGCAGAATGCTGCCGACCACGATCATCGCGACCAGATAAAATCCGATCGCCGCCAGCACCGACGTCCATCCGTCATGCCGGACGGCAAGCCGTTTTCGCAGCACGGACGCGAGCACCATGGCGCCGACCGAGAGTGCGAGCATCGCGAAATAAAGCGCGGTACGGTAGCCGATCGTCTCCGGTTGTCCCACCGACGGTGGATTGGCGGGGTATTTCAGGTTTGGTATCACATAAACCGAAACGAACCCGGCCGCCGCCAGCATCGCCGCGGTCGCACGCGGGCCAAGTTGCACGGCCCGCCCATGGGCGGCGGCGAACACCAACGCGAATAATCCCCCAAAGGCGGTGGCGTAAACCATGACGCCGGTAAACAGGCCCCATCCGGCCTGCACGCGGCGACTTACCAGTTCCGGCTCTTCCACCACCGGAAGGCCCTTGGCTGCTTCGGCTTTCGCCCTGGCCTGGTCGAGCGCAGTCTCGAAGCTGATCGCCCGGTCGACCGGCGGCTCACCGAAGAATTTGCCGAAACCGAAAACCAGCAGTCCGGCAAGAAGCCCCACAAGCATCCCGCGGATGAGAAGGATGCGGACCAATACGAACTCTCCTGGTCAGTGGCACGGAAACCCGAGCAGGTGACGACCATCGTGCACGAACTCATGCACATACATGCCGGGAATGAGCGAGGTGGCACCTTCCTCGGCGCCGACGAAGTAGATCGCCAGCAGCGCCAAAGCCCCGAATACAGCCCAGGGAAGGATTTCACGCCAGGGTATCGGTACAGAGAGGCTGCCCGGAGCGGTTGTCGTATCTGACATTGCTACCTGTTCGCGCGTTTGCGCGCCTCGCTCGTTCCATCAATGCCGCGGCAGGAATCCGGTCCCGGCCGCCGTAGCGCCGATACGTGATTGGTAGAAGTCGAATTCCACGCTGTCAACGAATCCAGGCTCATGGGCGTCTTCCTCACCTTGATCTTCGGCACATCACGCGTGAACCACAAAACCATCCATGCAGTGTTGACTTGGGGCAGCGTTGACTTGCCCGCCCGACCCGATAGCCTTGCGTCAACAATTGGCGGTCCGGTCTTCACCGGTCGGGCGACGAATGGGTTGCTGGGGGGCGGGACGAATGAACCTGAATAGACGGACTGCGCTGATCGGGATGGCGGGGCTGGGTGCAGCCGCACTGGGCCAGTTGCCCAGCAAGGCGATCGCCGACGACGATACACAGCAGCTTTACGAGGCGGCCAAGAAAGAGGGCCAGGTGACCTGGTACTCCGGCTACCTCAACCAGCCGATCTGCGACAGCATCGGGGCGGCATTCACCAAGAAATACCCGGGGATCCGCTATAACTCGATCAAGACCACCTCCGAAGTGGCGTTCCAGCGCGTGATGCAGGACATCAACGGCGGCTCCGTGCAGGCCGACGTGTTCAGCAGCACCGATGCCAGCCACATGTCGTACCTGATCGGCAAGGACAGGCTGGTGAAATACACCCCGCCCAATGCGGCGGGCCTGGTACCGGCGCTGCGCGACTTCAATGGCGGCGGCTATTATCGGCCCGGCTGGGTCGGGCTGGTCGCGATCATGTACAACAAGAGCAAAGTCACCGCCGAAGAGTCGCCGAAGGACTGGCCCGATCTGACCGACCTGAAATGGAAGGACAAGATCGCCTTCGGCAGTCCGAACTACAGCGGCCTGGTGGCCACCTGGGTCGTCGGCATGACCGAGAAATACGGCTGGGACTATTTCGAGAAGCTCAACAAGCTCAACCCACTGATCGGCCGTTCGATCGACGACGCCGTCGCCATGCTGAACGCCGGCGAGCGTCAGGTGGCGATTTGCAGCGCCGCGACACCGCTGCGCAGTGCGGCGGCCGGCAATCCGCTGGTGGTAAACTATGCCAAGTCGTTCTCGCTGGTGGATTTTTCGCCGGTGGCGATTCTGAAGGGATCGAAGAGTCCGAATGCGGCGAAGCTGCTGGTGGATTTCATGGCCGGTCCGGAATATTCCCAGATCCTGGCGGCGAATTTCGAGCAACCGTTGCGTACCGACGTGCCCCCGCCGAAGGGCGCGAAGTCGCTCTCTGAACTCACGTTGTTCCAGCCGACGGTGGAGCACGTCGAGAAGGAACTGCCGGCGCTGAAGAGCAAATGGCGCGACACGTTCTCCTGAGCGTCCGACCGGTATCGCCGCCGGAATGAGCCGCGCGACGGCTGTGTCGGCGGCCGCCCCGCACCTGAAGGATGCACGGGCCGTTCGCCGTCGCTTTGAGCCGGTAACACTGCTCTGGTTCGCGGCGATCGCGGTGCTGCTCTGTCTGGTCGTCGCGCCGCTTGCGCGGCTGCTGGTCTCCAGCTTCCAATCGACCGACACCGGCGCCTTCACGTTGGAGAACTACGTCACCGCTTATGGTCATGCGCGTGACCTGATCGCGCTCGGCAATTCGCTGCGCTACGCGGTCGAGGTCATGCTGCTGTCGATCGTGCTGGTGGTGCCGATCGCCTGGGCAGTGTCGCGCACCGACATGCCGGCCAAGGGATTGATCCGGGCGCTGATCCTGGGCGCTTTCATCACGCCGCCCTATCTCGGGGCGATCGGCTGGATCCTGCTGGCCGGGCCGAACGCGGGATGGCTGAACCATGCCTGGATGGCGGTAACCGGCAGCGGCAGCGGTCTGTTCAACGTGTTCAGCTTCGGCGGCCTGGTGTTCGTCACCGCGCTCTATTCCTGCCCGTACATCTTCGTCTTCACCGCCGCCGGTCTGGATCTCGTTTCGTCCGAAATGGAGGAAGCGGCGAACATCCTGGGGGCGGGACGGATGCGCACCACGTTTCGCATTACCCTGCCGCTGGTAGCACCAGCAATCATTGGCGGCGCAATCATCGTTTTCCTTGACACCGTTGCGCTGTTCGGCACGCCGGCCATCATCGCCTTGCCGGCGCGGATTCGCCTGATGACGCTGGTGCTGTGGCAGTTCTTTGAATTTCCGGTGCGCGCCGAGGCGGCGGCTGCCTACGCGGTGCCGCTGATCCTGATCACGGTGGCGATGTTTTCGGTGCAGCGCCTGATCCTGAGTCGCCGGGGCTACGTGGCGCTGACCGGCAAAGGCGGCAGCCGCGCGATGATGCCGCTGGGCGCGTTTCGCTGGCTGATGCTGGCCTACTCGCTGCTAATTGTTTCACTGGCGGTGATCCTGCCCTATGCGGCTCTGGCGCAGGCGGCGTTCAGCAAGGCGTGGGGGCTGGGGCTCTCTTGGGCGAACCTGACGCTCGGCAATTTCCGCGCCGTGCTGCTGGAGGCCAATTCCCGGGCGACCATCATTCACAGCTTCACCTATTCGGCGGCGGCGGCATGCGTTGCTGTGGTTCTGGCGCTGATCGTGGCCTACGTCGTCAGTCGGCGGCTGGTACGCGGTGGTGGCCTGCTGACGCTGCTCTGCATGGCACCGCTGGTCATTCCGGGCATCGTGCTCGGCGTTGCGTTTTACGCCACCTACGCGCCGCCGCCGATCGCCCTGTATGGCACCGCGACGATCCTGGTGATCGGCTACACCACGCGCTTCCTGCCGATCGCCTACGTCAACTGCATGGCCGGCATCCGTTCGTTGAACCCGGAAATGGAGGAAGCCGTCCGTATCCTCGGCGGCAGCCGCTTGCGCGCCATCCTGCGTGTCGTGGTGCCGCTGCTCAAGACCAACCTGGTCGGCTCCTGGCTGCTGGTGTTCATCCCCGCCACGCGGGAACTGAGCACCGCCATCTTCCTGGTCGGCGCCCAGACGCGGGTGATCTCCGTCATGATGCTGGATCTGAGCGAGAACGGCAGCTTCGAGACGCTGGCCGCGCTCGGTTTCCTGCTGCTCGGGGTGACGATCCTGATCGTGCTGGCCGGCTACCGGCTGGTGGGACGCGACTTCATGCTGCGGCGGTCTTGACCGGGCCGCCGGTACCGGCGACGTGGCTCCCTTCTGGTACTTCGGGTTGGGTGGCTTTGCAACGGGCCGCTTTCGGGCAGAAATGTTCATAACAGGACATTCGCCCCGTAAGCTAGCGGGAGCAGGCCGGAAGGGGGATCGCAACCTTCGGTTACGCCCGCAGTGGGGGTTTAACGGCGTTTCGGTGTAGAAGATGCAGCGTGAGCAAGGGACAGAGACACCACTACATCCCTGAGTTTTATCTGAAGCAGTGGAGCGACCTCAGCAGGGATGGCCAATTGTACGAGTATTGCAGGCGATACCGAGGAGTTGAAGCGCGGCCAACGCATCCAGCGGGTACTGGATATGTCCACGGCCTTTATACCTTCGATGAACTCAACGGCGAATCTCGAAACTTTCTCGAGGATGTGTTTCTTCTTAGGGCAGATGACGGAGCGAGTGTCGCACTGCAACGTCTTCTAATGCACGATCCTAACCTTAGCGTCGAGCTTCGGAGCGCGTGGTCCCGCTTCATCATGACACTTCTCTATCGCAATCCCGAAGCAATTCAACGCCTGCGGACAAAGATCGCAACAGGCCTGCCCTCGGGAACTCAGTGAACTGAAAGCCGCCTGGGAAACGGCACGTCGGGAGGGTGATCCAGTCACGTTCGAGGAGTACGCCGCGGCGATGCCGCGGCGCGATGTGCAGCAGGGCACCCTGATGCTCTTGCGTAGAATCATGGACAGCGAGCCCGTGGGGCGATTGCTGAACAGCATGGTATGGGGTGTGTTGACGTTTAACAGCCTGCGATATCCGCTTCTAACGTCCGACCGTCCTTATGTGATGACCAATGGTCTGGACGCACCGGCCGGCCATCTAGTAATTCCCATATCACCCACCTCAATATTTGTGGCGGCACGGAGTATGGACACAATGCGCCAGTTGGATGCTGTGTGTAAGCGTGAGGACCTACGTATGGGCGAGAAGCTGAACGATATCGTTGCGCGACAGTCTCATAAGTTCGTGTGGGGGAACACTGCCACGCAAATCAGCTTTGTCACGAAGCGCATCGGCCAGAAGCGGCGGTCGATGCCAATGGAATGAGGCTCCCGCCGTGTGGCACCGAATGTCCGCTTCTGGGGTTGCCTGACGAGTCAACCTAACACTGGCCGGCGTCCCAGCTCCTCCAGCACGTTCACGTGTCGGATCCATGCGGACGTGACAGCGCGTCCTTGCCGACCGAACAGCATGCGCCGGCGGATGAAGCATTTGTTGCTAAGAGTTTGACTTGAATCTCATTCCGAACGAGCCAGTCTACGCACCAGGAGCATAGCGGACAGCTCGCGCTACGCGAGAACCTGTAGGCCGTGCTTCTGGACGACCGCGAGCAGCTTCAGCGCCATTCCGCTTGGCCGCTTGGCGCCGGTCTCCCACTTCTCGACCGTACTTTCGCTTGTGTTGAGGTAGCGGGCGAACACGGGCTGACTGACATTGTTGGCCTCGCGGAGTTGCTTGATCTGCGCCGGCGCGATCTCGGTCGGGACGGCCAGGTGGCGGGCGTCGAAGTCGCGCATCGTCGCCTTATCGAGCGCTCCGACCTTGTGGAGCATGGCAGCAGACGAGTGAATCGCCTCCGAAATATCGCTTTTGAACCTACTTTTCGTCGCCATAACATATCTCCCTCAGGCCTTTGTCCTCCAGGAGCTTGGCAATCTGTTCCTTATTCAGCATTGCATAGCTCTTTGCGAGGGTGCGGAAGTCCTCTAGTTCATCATCCTCGATATTCGCCCGATCCTTCTTCGCGAACAGGTATTCGTAAACCCAGTATCGACCGCCCTTTGCGAGAATGATGCTCCGGTGCATGTTCTTGTTCAGGCGTTTCTTGAAGACCCCGCCGCCCAAGTCGTCGGCTTGGCCCTTCATCACTTCCTGAATCGCCTCGCAAAGTTCGTCATCTTTGATGCGAGCCTTGCGCGCCGCCTTGGTGAACCAGGCGGTCTTGAAAGTCCGCATGGTTTCCTCGGTGTCGGCCATGATGCGGATATAGCACTGGGTGCTACTGAAATCAAGATGCAGGGAAGCGTCAGATCAACGTAGACCATCTGCCTGCCACTGCGCGGCGCCTTCGGTCCGGACTTGCCACAAGGGAAATGCCCAGTATCCTTTTCCCTCGGTCGTAAAGCCGACCGCCAGGGAGCCACTCATGCCGCCCACCCGCCGTGTTAGCCACGTCCGGTGGTCATTTGAGCGGCCAGCTTGGGCCGAAACCCAACATCCAAACTGACCCCACGACCGCCCCACTCCGCCGTACCTGACTTTTTTCCTATCTCTATGCTACTCTGGGTTGTCCAACCATCGCGGCCCGAGGCAACCATCATGTCCACCGACCCCTGCACCGACGCTCTCCCCGCCGACCTGCTCGACCATCTTCTGGACACCATCCTCGCCGCCATCCCCGCCGCCCCGGACGACACCGACCAGCGCCGCGCCGCCCGCCGCGAAATCGCCCGCCTCGCCCTTCTCGCCCTGCAACCGAAAGACGCGTTCCAGGCCATGCTCGCCGCCCAGGCGGTGGCGGCCCATCATGCGGTGATGGACAATCTCCGACGTGCCGCGCAGCCCGACCTCGCCCCGGCGATGGCCGCCCGCTTGCGCGCCAACGCCGCCAGCGTCGCGCGCATGATGCAGGCCACCGTCCGCGCCTTGCAGAAGCAACAAGCCCCGTCCGATGCACTTCCTGCCGCCGCCCGTTCCCGCGCGTCTCGCCCCAATCCCTCAGCTCCGCGCCTGCTGGTTCCCGCCACGCCTCAGCCGGCCACGCCCGACCTCGCCCCCATCGCCGACCCGCCGCACGCGCCGCCCTCCCGCCCCTACCGCCGCTTTGAAGACATGACCCTTGCCGAACGCCGCGCCCATTATGGCTACAAGGGCGACCCCAGCGCCAACGGCACCACCACCCCCAACTGACCGTCCTTCACCTCTCCCGCTCCGCGGGAGAGGTCTGCCTCCCTTCACCTCTCCCGCTCGGGGGGCGGCGCGCTATGCGCGCCGGGTGAGGGCCGTACGCTGCCGCGGCGTCCGAGCTCCCGCAGCGCTCCTCCAGCACGCTCACGTGTCGGTTCCGTGCGGCCGCGACAGCGCGTCCTTGCTGACGAACAGCATGCGCCGGCGGAATGCGGTGGGGCTTTCGACCGTCAGGATCGCCTTGAGCGACTCCAATCCCCCGGCAAAGAATGGCTGCTTGAGATTCATCCCCTGCGTCTCAGCCCAATCCGGTACCGGAATGTCATACGATCGGGCGAGATGTTCCGCCACCGCCGCGATATAGGCGTCCCGCAGCTCATCGAGCGCCGGCGGGTGATCCCTGATCGCCTCCGCGCGGGTCTCCGGTTTGGCGTAGAACGAATCGAGGAACTCGCGCAGCGCCGGATCGAAGTCCTGCTCGCCGCGCGCCACGCGGGTGGCGACCTCATGCAGAGTGCGGGGCCGCCTGTATGCGGCAGTCATGATTCGGATCTCCCGGAGCCGGGCGGCGTGTCGAAAATCTCCTCCAGCGCGAACTGGGTTTTCGGCTGGATCAGATGGTTCGGGTAGAATTGCGCCACAAGCCCGAGTGCCTCCTCCACGCTGCCAATACCGATCTCGGCCGCCAGCCGGCGAATATCATCGAGGTCTGAGTTGGCCTCGATGCCACCCAACCGCATGGCCCTGCACTTCATTGCGAATAAATAGCGTGGACAGGCCAGCATCACCCTCAATCCGGGCTCCTGCTCGGACGGATAGGTGCGAAACAAAAGCTTGGACCTGGAATCCGCGGCGCTGAGAAATCCCTTGACGCCATCGTTCAGCCAGTTCCGATCCCATCCTTTCTCGTCCGCGATGTCACTCGCCAGCCGTCTGACCGTGGCCCGGTCAGCCTCGAACACGGCATCGACATCACGCGTCGCCGCGCGCCAGGGATAGGTCAGCATCAGCGCCGAACCGCCATAAATGGCGATCTCGACCGTCGTCCCCTCGGCACTGGCGCGCCGCCCCAACTTCGTGCAGCGCCGCCTCCAGCACGCCCCGGTTGAATTCCCCGCCCGCCATGTCTACCTCCCGCCCAGCCCGCCGCGCCGGTGCTTGGTTGTCCGCCCCGGCCCCGCCGCTTAGAACCTCCCCGAAATCCCCGTTCATGGCCAGGAGAGCCCCGCCGGATGCCGAGCTACCAGTATGTCTACGTGATGAAAGACCTGACCAAAGCCTTCCCCGGCGGGCGGGAGGTCTTCAAGGGCATCACCCTGTCCTTCCTGCCCGGCGTCAAGATCGGCGTGCTCGGTGTCAACGGCGCCGGCAAATCCACGCTGCTCAAGATCATGGCCGGCCTGGACACGGAGTACGGCGGCGAGGCCTGGGCCGCCGACGGCGTCCGCGTCGGCTACCTGCAGCAGGAACCGCAGCTCGATCCCGACAAGACCGTGGGCGAGAATGTCGAGGAAGCCTTCGCCGACCTCAAGGCCGCGCTCGCCCGCTTCAACGACATCTCCATGCGCTTCGCCGAGCCGATGACCGACGACGAGATGAACGACCTGCTGGCCGAGCAAGCCGACCTGCAAGCCAAGATAGATGCCGGCGACGGCTGGGAACTCGACCGTCACGTCGAAATCGCGCTGGACGCGCTGCGCTGCCCGCCGCCCGAAACCAAGGTCGCCACGCTCTCCGGTGGCGAGCGGCGCCGCGTCGCGCTGTGCCGGCTGCTGCTGGAAAAACCCGACCTGCTGCTGCTCGACGAACCCACCAATCACCTGGATGCCGAAAGCGTCGCCTGGCTGGAACGCACGCTGCACGATTTCGCCGGTACCGTCATGCTGGTCACCCACGACCGGTATTTTCTGGATAACGTCACCGGCTGGATCCTGGAGATCGAGCGCGGCCGCGGCTATCCCTACGAAGGCAACTACTCGGCCTGGCTGGAGCAGAAGCGCAAGCGCCTCAGCCAGGAGGAAAAAGAGGAAAGCGCCCGCCAGCGCGCCCTGGCCGCCGAGCAGGAATGGATCGCCGCCTCCCCGCGCGCGCGGCAGGCGAAGAACCGCGCCCGCATCCAGCGCTACGAGGACATGCTCGCCGCCTCGCAGGAGCGGGTCGTCGGTACGGCGGAAATCGCCATCCCACCCGGCCCCCGGCTCGGCAATGTGGTGATCGAGGCGGAACAGTTGCGCAAAGGTTTCGGCAACAACCTGCTGATCGACGGGCTCGACTTCAAGCTGCCGCCCGGCGGCATCGTCGGCGTGATCGGGCCCAATGGCGCCGGAAAGACCACGCTGTTCCGCATGATCATCGGCCAGGACAAGCCGGATGCCGGCTCGTTGCGCATCGGCGAGACGGTGAAGCTGGGCTACGTCGATCAGTCACGCGACAGCCTGAACGCCGACAAGACCGTCTGGCAGGAAATCAGCGGCGGCGAGGAGATCATCTATCTCGGCAAGCGCCCGGTGCAGTCGCGCGCCTATGTGGGCGCTTTCAACTTCAAGGGTCCGGATCAGCAGAAGAAGGTCGGCATCCTGTCGGGCGGCGAGCGCAACCGGGTGCATCTGGCGAAGATGCTGAAGACCGAACACAACGTCATCCTGCTCGACGAGCCGACCAACGACCTGGATGTCGACACGCTGCGGGCGCTGGAGGATGCGCTGGCCGAATTTGCCGGCTGCGCGGTGATCATCAGCCATGATCGCTGGTTCCTGGACCGGCTGGCGACGCATATCCTGGCCTTCGAGGGCGACAGCCATGTCGAGTGGTTCGAGGGCAACTTCCAGGCCTACGAAGAGGACAAGCGGCGGCGGCTGGGCGCCGATGCGACCGAGCCGCACCGGATCAAATACCGGCCCCTGGCAAGATAGGCCCCGGCCGCGATAGTCAGGCACGGATTTCCGCCGAGGAAAGGAGCGGGTGTGGTGGCATGATAGACAGATCAAGCCAGACTGGACCGGACGACCCGCAGGCATTGCGACGACGGCCGGCTACCTGAGCGAGGCGTGAGCCCTGCCTGGACCATCCGTACCGCGCGGCTGGTCCTGACCCCGGTGAACTGGACGGATCTGCCGGACCTGCTGGCGATCAAGTCCGATCCTGCGGTATTTGCGATCATGCTCGGCGGCGTCCGCTCGCCGCTTCAGGTCGCCGAGGAACTGGCGCAGGACATCGCCTTCTGGGCCGCGCATGGATGTGGCACGTGGACGATCCGCGACGCCGGCGGCGGCACGTTCCAGGGCATGACCGGGTTTATGGAGCGGCCGGATGGGCGCGGCGTGGCGCTGCGTTTCGCGCTGTGGCCGGCGGCGCGCGGGCGCGGCCTCGCGCGGGAGGCGGCGGGTGCCGCGTTGCAGTTCGGGCACGAACAGGCCGGTCTGTCCCGGGTCGTCGCCGTCGCGCGGGAGGACAACATCGCCTCGCGCACCGTGCTCGGTGGCATCGGCATGTTGGAGCGAGAAACATTCGTTCAGCGAGGCTACCGGATGATCATGTACGAAAGCATCCGTCTGCCACGCCCACAAACTGACACCAACGGCCGAGTACGGTAACTTGCCACCCCGTCACGGCCGGCCAACTCCGCCATGCCGGCCACCCCCGTCATGCCGGCCACCCCGTCATGGCCGGCCCCCCCGTCATGGCCGGGCTTGTCCAGGCTTGTCCCGGCCATCCACGCACCCCGTCCCAGCCCCAACCCGGCAAAGCGTGATCAGGCGGAAACCATCTTCCGCAGATTGGTCGCCCGCGACGTGGCCGCACCCATCAGCAGCGCCGCATCGCCGCCGCCGAGCACGAACCGCGCGCCCATGCCGATATAACGCTGCATGATACTTTCCGTGTAGATGCCCGCCATCCCGGGATACTTGGCGTGCTTGCGGCAGGCGGCGATCATCTTGCCATAGGCGTCCCCCACGCGTTCATGCGTGTACTCGCCGGGAATGCCCATCTCGGCGCACAGATCGTTGCTGCCGATCAGCAGCACATCGACGCCGGGCACGGCGGCGATTGCCTCCACGTTCTCGATGGCTTTCGGCGTTTCCAGCATCACGATGGTCAGGTTAGCGTCGTTCATCGCCTTGGCAGCGTCCCCGACCTTCAGGGAACGCAACGCGTAATGCGGACCGGTGCCGCCGATCGAACGGTGTCCGATCGGTGGATATTTCAGCTTCTGCACGACTTCCCGCGCCTCCTCGGCGGTATCCACGTGCGGGATCACGATGCCCAGAGCGCCGTTGTCCAGGATGCGGGTCGCCAGCGAATATTCCCCGTTGGGTACCCGCACGATCGGAGCGATGCCGCTTTCCAGCGCGGCGACCGCAATCTGCGCCGCCTGATCGAGCGACAGCGTGCCGTGCTCGCAGTCCAGCCACAGCCAGTCATAGCCGGCTGCCTTGGCGGCGGGTGCGACCTCCACGGTGCGCAGCAGACGGACCGAGAAGCCGATCGCCATCTCCCCCGCGGCCAGCTTCTCGCGGGCCGAATTGCGAAGCGTCGTCATGCCGCGTTCCTCCTGTTCTCGTGTGCCCACAGTCTGCCCGCCGGCTTGACCCCGTTCAACCGGCCGCCTATCGCCACCGGATGCGCATCACCGATCTGAAATGTGCCGTCATCGGACAGAACCCGATCATCCGCGTCGTTACCGATGCGGGGATCAGCGGCTACGGTGAGGTGGAATCCTTCAAGCCCTACCTGAAAGACCACGTGCTCGGCTTCAAGGAGCCGTTGCTTGGCCAGGACCCGACCAACGTGGAACGCGTGATGCTGCGGATCCGCCAGCGCGGTGCGTTCAAGCCCTGGGGCAGCGCGGTCAGCGCCATCGAGATGGCGCTGTGGGACATCGCCGGCCAGGCCGCCGGCGTGCCGGTGTACAAGCTGCTGGGCGGGAAAATCCGCGACCACGTCCGGGTCTACAACGGCGCCATCCGGTTTCCGATGCAAGGGCAGACGCCGGAGGATTACGCCGACGCGATGCGCAAGATGGTGGCGCGGTCGGAACGGTTCACCATCATCAAACAGGCGATCGGCTTCCATTCCGCCATGAAGCGCGAGCCGGGATTCTTCTACGGCGATCTCTACGACAACCCGTGGCACGTCTGGATCGAGCGCGGGTTGCTGACCGAGCGCGGCCTGAAGCACGTCATCGCCTGCGTCGAAGCCATGAAACAGGTTACTGGCGATGCGATCGGGTTGGCGCTCGATTGCGGCCCCGGCTTCACCGTCCCCGACGCGATCCGGCTGGCGCGCGCGCTGGAGCCGCTTAACGTGATGTGGCTGGAAGACCTGCTGACCGGCGATTACTCGCCATTCGTCAACGCGGATGTGTACCAGCAGGTAACCCGCAGTACCTCCACCCCGATCCACACCGGCGAGCAGATCTATCTTCGGCAGAACTTCAAGTCGCTGATCGAGAGCAAGGCGGTCAGCGTCATCGGCCCCGACCCGTGCGATGTCGGCGGCATCGCGGAGCTGAAATGGATCGCCGAATATGCCGACCTGCATGGGATATTGATGGCGCCGCACGGCACGGGCGACGGGCTGCTCGGGCTGGCGGCGCTGGTGCAGGTCTGCGCGGCTCTGCCGCAGAACTTCATCGCATTCGAATACCCGATCGGCCGGCCGGACTGGTGGTACGACATCGTCACCGGCTTGCCCAATCCCATCGTCACGAATGGAATGATCGAGGTATGGGACCGGCCAGGAATGGGCGTAACCTTCGATATCGGCAAGGCATCGGCGTATCTGGCCGAAGAGGACAAGCAGTTCTTCGAGTAACGGGTCGCCCTACACCTTCATTACACAGCCGACCCTGTCGGAAACGACGGCTTCCGCTTCTCCAGATGTGACGCCAGCCCTTCCCGCAGGTCCGGTCCGCTGAACCCCATGAACTCCAGCGCCAGCGATGCATCGAACGCCGGCCCCGCCTGCCGCAACCAGTTATTCAGTGCATATTTGGTCCAGCGGATCGCCGACTGCGCGCCTTCCGCCAGTCGCACGGCCAGCTCCAGCGCCCGCCCATCCAGCTCCCCATCATCCACTGCCAGCGACACCAGGCCGATGCGCTCGGCCTCCTCGCCCAGCACCTGTTCGCACAGCAGCAGATAGTATTTCGCCTTCGCCATGCCGCACAGCAGCGGCCATATGATGGCCGCATGATCGCCGGCCGCCACACCGAGGCGCGTATGGCCGTCGATGATCCGGCAGTCCTTGCTGGCAATGGAGATGTCGGCGAGCAGCCCGCACACCAGCCCGGCGCCCACCGCCACGCCGCGCATCGCGCTGACCACCGGCTTGTTGCAGTTGATCAGGTTATAGACGATATCCCGCGCTTCTTTCCAGGTGCGCGCGCGGGCGGTGAAATCATCCGCAATCTCCTGCACCATGCCGAAATCGCCGCCGGCCGAAAACACCGTGCCGGCACCGGTCAGGATGACCGCATTCACCTCCGGATCGGCGTCGATATCGCGCCAGATCTCCGCCAGCTCGCGATGCATCGTCGCATCGGCGCTGTTCATCCGGCCATTGTTCATGGTCACCCGCAGCACGCGCGGATGCGGCCGATCGAACAGCAACCGCGTGTAACGGTCATAACGTTCGGCCATGCGGCTTCCTTTCACCGTCGGTAACGCACGAAAACCGGACAGGTCCGGTCAGACCTGCTGGCCGCCGTCGATATGCACTTCCGACCCGGTGATATAGCTCGCCCGCTCCGAGCACAGGAAATACAGCAGCTCCGCCACTTCCCGCGGCTGTCCGACCCGCCGCATCGGGATCGACTGCTCCACGATCGATGCCGTTCCCGCCGACAGAATCGCCGTCTCGATCTCGCCCGGCGAGACCGCGTTCACCCGCACGCCCACGCCGCCCAGGTCCGCCGCCATCTCTCGCGTCAGCGCCGCCAGCGCGGCCTTCGATGTCGCGTACGCCGCGCTGGCAAACGGATGCACCCGCGAGCCGACGATCGATGTCATGTTCACCACGCTGCCGCGCGACGCCACCAGATGGTCGCGCAGGCCCCGCACCAGCAGCAGCGGGGCGAAGAAGTTGACGTTGAAAACATGCAGCCAGTCCTCGTAATCCATCTCCAGGCTGGAGATCTTCCCCCCCGCCGGCGTCTTGGGGGAAATCGCCGCATTGTTGATAAGGGCGTCCAGCCGCCCGTTCGCGCTGTCGCGGATGCGAGGCAACGCGGCATGCACGTGATCGATGCGCGACAGATCGAGCTGGATATGGTTTCTCTCGCCGCCCTTCCACGGACAGCGCACATCGAACGGATGGCGCGAAATGGTCAGCACCCGCCAGCCATGATCGCTGAAAATCTTGACCGCAGCATGCCCGATGCCGCGGCTGGCGCCGGTCAGCAGCAGGACCCGTTCAGGGTGTGAGGAGCTCATGACACGGCAGGCTAAAGCAGGAACGAAAGTTCCACCAGTCCGGAAAACTTTCCACCGTCCGGCGAAACCGGATCAGTCGGGCACAAACCCGTCCGTCATTAGCTGCGCAAGGTCCCATGGGCAGGACTCCGGCAGATCCCCCAGGCCGGTCTCCTGAACCGCCCAGGCACGCCCCAGACGATAGGCGCGCGGCAACACCGCCGGCAGGGAATTCCGCAAACTGGGGCTGTCTTCCAGAACCGCGGCGAGCTCATCGCGCTGCACCTGGATGGTGGTGGCCCAGCTTCGACTGCGGTACCCGGACTGGTATTGCCATTTCAGCAAATGCTGCAACAAACGCGCCAGGCGATTGCGCATCTCCCGACGTTCGCTGGCGCCCACACTCTCGATCTCCTCGGCCAGATGCTCGCGATCGACATCAGACAAGTCGCCCGATCTCAGCAGGGTCGCCTGCTGCTGGGTCCAGGCCACGAAATCGCGTTCGTAAAGATCGGCGCCCATGGTAGCGGCCCTGTCGGATATCCCCATTCCTAATCCCGTCGTCTCCGTTCCTCAACGGTTTGACAATTCCCTGCCCCGACGGATTGATCCATCCGCGCCGGGAGGCCATCGGCCATGGATTTCGACTTCAGCGACGAGCTCAAACAACTGCGCGAGGAAGCGCGCCGCTTCCTCGCTGAACGCTGCCCGCCAGCCGTCCCCCGACGCATCCTGGATGGCGCGGCCCCATACGACGTCGCCCTGTGGCAGGATATGGCCCAGATGGGCTGGACCGCGGCCGCCATTCCGGAACAGTACCGGCGGCGCTGGACTGGGCCCGCTCGCCGTCTGCGTGCTCGCCGAGGAACTGGGGCGGGTGCTCGCGCCGGTTCCGTTCGCCTCCTCGGTTTATCTGGCCACCGAAGCCATCCTCCGGTTCGGCAGCGAAACGCAGCACCGTCTGCATCTGCCCCAACTCGCCAGCGGCGCCGCCATCGGCACCTTTGCCGCCGCCGAACGACCCGGCCCGCTAAACCCGCGGAAGCTCGACTCTCATGTCGCCGATGGCTGGCTGCATGGGGTCAAGCTTGCCGTCCCGGATGGCGGGTCCGCCGGTTTCGCGGTGGTCGCCGCACCGTCCGAGGACGGTGTGTGGCTGCATCTGGTCGATCTCACCGCGCCCGGCGTCCGGCGCGAACCCATCGCCACGATCGATCCCACCCGCCCGCACGCGAAGCTGGTGTTCGATCACGCCGCCGCCGAGCCGTTGCCTGGTGCCGACTCCCCCGACGCGGTACGGGAGCTGATTGAGCGCGCTGCGGTGATGACCGCCTTCGAGCAGGTGGGCGTCGCTCAGGCCGCGCTCGACATGGCGCGTGGCTATGCGTTGGAACGCTACGCGTTCGGCCGCCCGATCGGATCGTTTCAGGCGATCAAGCACAAGCTTGCTGATATTTACGTCGCCGTGGAGCTGGCCCGCTCCAATGCCTATTACGGTGCCTGGGCGCTGGCGACCCAGGCTGCGGAACTGCCGGTTGCCGCCGCCGTCGCCCGCATTGCCGCCTGCGAGGCCGGATGGCTGGCGACCAAGGAAAACATCCAGACGCATGGCGGCATGGGATTTACCTGGCAGTTCGATTGCCATCTGTACTATCGGCGGGCGAAGCTGCTCGCCGTCGGTCTGGGCTCCGCGCGCGAATGGAAGCATCGGTTGATCCAGGAGCTGCGGGCGCGCAACGCAGCCGGGAATGAAATCACCTGATGCACGCCGCCCCCGGACCGACGTAGTATCGCGTCATGAAACTCGGTCCGGCAGCCCTGCTCGGTCTAACGCCGCAACCGCCCCCGCTCGACGACATGCTCGATGCGATCGGCGACGGGTTCTACGTGCTGGATACCGCGTTCCGCTTCGTCCGCATCAACCGCCGCTGCGCCGAAATCTGGGGCCGCCCGCGCTCCCAACTGATCGGCCGCTCGATTTGGGATTGTTTCCCCGGCAGCGCCACCAGCGGTTCCGGACAGCAACTCCGTCACGCCGTCATCGCCGGGCAGGTGGTCGAATACGAGGCGTTTTCAGACGTGCTGCGGCGCCACATCTGGTGCCGGGTCGGCCCGCTCGCTGGCGGTCTCACCGCCGTTCACTGGCGCGATGTCACTGACGCCCGTCGCACGGAAGCCGCATTGCGCGACAGCGAAGCGCGCTTCCGGCAGGTGTTCGAGCAAAGCCCTCTGGGCAAGGCGACGGCCGATCTCGAGATGCGGTTCCGGGAGGTAAACCCGGCACTTTGCCGCATGCTCGGCTACTCGCCCGAAGAGCTCGTCGGCAAACGGTTCATGGATCTCGTGCATCCCGACGATCGCGGCGAATGCCTCCGACAGGGCCGGGCGCTGCTGGATGGATCCATCGAGCGGGTGCAGATCGAGGAGCGCTTCCTGCACAAGTCCGGCTGCCCGCTCTGGGTCAGCATCAATGTGGCGCCGATCCGCGAACCCGACGGAACGATCCTGTACAGCCTCGGGATCATCGAGGACATCGACGAACGTCGCCGCATCACCCAGGCGCTGCATGACAGCCAGGAACGGCTGCGCCAACTGAATGAGCGCCTGGAACATGACGCCCGACGCGGTGCCCATCAGCTCGCCGAAAGCCGTGCGCGGCTGGAAACCTTCTTCGAGATATCGCTTGACTGGCTCAGCCTGTTCCGTAGCGAACCGGACGGCAGCTTCGTGTATGTCGATCTCAATCCCGCCTGTCAGCGCGCCTATGGCTTGCCGCGTGAGCAGGTGATCGGCCGCCGCGTGCAGGACATTCTCGGCGACGCGCAAGCCGAGGTACCGCTGCACAATTTGCGCGAATGCGTGCGTACTGGTGAGCCGCAACGCTACCTGGCTCGCCGGACACTGGCTGGGCATACACGCACGATCGACGTCGTCTTCGTTCCGGTTCCAGTGGAAACCGATCTCGGCGAGCGCCTGATCGTCAGCACGGCGCGCGATCTGACCGAGCGCGAGGAACTGGAAGCCCAGCTTCGCCAGGCGCAGAAGATGGAAGCAGTGGGCGAACTGACTGGCGGCGTCGCCCACGATTTCAACAACCTGCTTACCGCTGTCATCTCCAGCATGGAGCTGATCGGCCGCCGCACGCCAGGATGATCGTGTTCGCCAGCTTGCCGGCACCGCGCTGCGCGCCGCCATGCGGGGCGCGCAGCTCACCAACCAGCTTCTGGCGTTTTCACGCCGCCAGCAATTGCACCCGCGGGTGGTGAAGCTGGATGGGCTGATTGCCGAAGCCGGGATACTGCTTCGTCGTGTCATCGACGAAACCATTGAGATGACGATCGAAACCGACCCGCAGCTCTGGCCCGCCCGCCTCGACGCCGCGCAGTTCCAGGCGGCGGTGATGAACCTGGTGGTCAATGCCCGCGACGCCATGCCGGACGGCGGGCGCATTTTGCTCGGCCTGCGCAATCGACAGGTTCCGCGCCATGCCGCCGCGCCCGACCTGCCGGGCGGCGACTATGTCGTGCTCGAGCTGGCCGATACCGGTCACGGCATGCCGCCGGACGTGCTGGCGCGCGTGGCTGAACCGTTTTTCACCACCAAGCCGGTCGGCAAAGGATCCGGTCTCGGGCTTTCGATGGTGCATGGCTTCGCCAGTCAGTCAGGCGGCGCGATGCGAATTCACAGCACGCCCGGCCAGGGCACCAAGGTGGAGCTGTTCCTGCCACGGGCAGTCCGCGACGACGGCCCGGAAGATGCCGCCGATCTGCATGGCTGGAACGATGCCGGACCTGCCGCCACCATCCTGTTGGTGGAGGACAGCGAGGATGTCCGTGCCGCCGCCTCGGAGCTGCTGCGCGAACTGGGCCACACCGTTCTGACGGCGGACAATGGGCCGGATGCGCTGCGCCTGCTGAGCGACGGGATAGCGGCCGACCTGCTGCTGACCGACATCGTGATGCCGGGCGGCATGAGCGGTGCCGATCTGGCGCGGGAGGCGCGCCGCTTGCGCCCGAAGTTGCACATCCTGCTGACATCCGGTTACGCCGCCGACCAGTCTCTGCAAGCGGTCGCCGATTTCCCGTTCATCGCCAAACCGTTCCACCCAGCCGGCATGGCACGAATGCTGCGCTCTCTTTTGGCGAGCACAGCCACTGGCCACGGGCAGCCCATCCCGACCGGACGCGGTGACGTGCCGGTGACTGCCGGTTAGATCCGTCATGCTCGCGAAGGCGGGCATCCAGGCGAGAGCCCGAGAAATTCCGAGGGTTTGCGTGGATTCCCGCTTTCGCGGGAATGACGAACATGGGGCACCCTGGCCGCACTACTCCGATGTCCGCAGGCGGCTGCGCAGCAACTCGCCCTGATTCTCCAGCACCGGATAGGCCGCGGCGGCAACCAGATGGCTGTTGATCCGCTTCAGCTCCCGCAACAGATCGAGGTGCATCACGTCGGCCTCCGCGGCAGCGGAGGAGCCGGCACGCACCAGGTCGAAATGCCCGCTGGTCGCGGCGGTCTCCAGGTCCCGGAACACCTCCTTCTCGGTCACCAGTTGACGTGCCGCCCGCGCGTCCTCAGTCATGAACACGGCGGCGGCAGCCCGCACCGGTACTGGCGAGACGGTTCAGCAGGCGCGCCGCCTCGGCACGCTCCGGTTCCGGGAACGGCAGGCCGCGCTTCAGCCGCCGCAACACGTCGCTCATCAGGTTGCGGTCCACGACGTCGCCGGCCGATTCAAGGTTGGAGGTGAAGACCAGGATTTCCTGTAGTCGCCGATGATCGTCCTCGGTGAGCGAGTCGCCATCCAGCGCGGTGATATAGGTCCGGATCGCCCGGTTCAGCTTGTCGATCACATCGTCCAGCCGGCGTACTTCGGAGATGCGTGCGCGGTCGCTGCTTCTCAGCGCGTCGGCGGCGCCGGCCAGCATCGCCTCCAGCGTATCGGCCATGCGCAGCGCCTCGCGCGCGGCGGCGGCCAGCGCAATCGGCGGGGTCTCCAGCGCCGCATGATCGAGATACCGCGGCGTCGCCGGATCAAGCTGATCGACCCGTGCCGGGATCAGCCGGCGCAGCAATGCGCCATAAGGGCCAAGCACAGGCAGAAATATCGCCGCCAGCATCAGGTTGAAACCGGTGTGGAAATCCGCCACCACGCGGCCATTATCCGGCTCGATCTGCACGATCAGCGCGCCGATCCGCGGCAACAGGGCCAGCACAACCGCGCACCCGACAACGCGGGTCAGCAAATTCCCGATCGTCATACGGCGCGCCGCCGGATCATCCCCGCGCACACCCTCCAGCACCGGGTTGATCGCGGTCCCGAGATTGGCGCCCAGAACCAGCGCGAAGGCCGCATCCGGTGCAACCACACCCTCCGCGGCCAGTGACATGATCAGCAGCACGATGGCGACCGATGAATGCGCCGCCCAGGTCAGGGCAGCGGCGATCAGCAGGGCGAGCAGCGGCTGCGTGTTCACCGCACCGAGCATCATCCGCAGGCTGGGCATATCTTCATACGGCGTGATCAGCGACAGCAACTGCTGCAGCGCCAGCAGCATGAGCCCGAGCCCGATCGCCACCCGCCCGAGGTCGCGCATGCGGGCGGATTGTCCACGTCGGAACAGTGCAACGCCCAACACGACCAGTACCGGCGTCGCGGCGGCCACCTTGAACGAGAACACCTGCACGATCAGCGTGGTGCCGACATTCGCGCCCAGCATCGCCGCCAGCGCCGGCACCAGGTCCACCACCCCCGCCGTGCAGAATCCGGCGATCATCAGTCCGGTCGCCGTGCTGCTCTGCATCACTGCCGTCACACCGAGGCCGGAGGCGAACGCACTCAACCGCCACCGCAACGCCGTCCCGAGCATGCGTCGCAGCTCTGGGCCGAAGGCGCGCTGGATGCCCGTCTGCACCATGTGCACACCCCAGAGCAGCAGGGCGACCGACCCCGCCAGATCGATCAAGGTGGACGCGAATCGCATCTCGTCGGGGACTCTCCGTTTCTCGGGAAAGCATGAAAAATGGGGACAAGCGGGCCCGCCACAACCAGTGCTGCTACCACTATCCGGGCCGGGCCGCACGCGCCTTTGCCCGATGGCAGCCGGTTCCCCCCAGCGAAGCTGGCCGGCGGGCGGAGGGCCGATCGCCCGGTACCGGTGACCCTTCAATGTTGCGGCTTGCGGCTGGCCGGAACCGCCAGCTATATGTCGGTCGTCGTACCCCGAACCAGGGAGGGGCATATGGGCGCTTATGCGAAGCACACACCCCGCGGCCTTTTTCAGGCCCTGCGACGGCACGTCGCAGGGCCGGCACAGCGCGGCACCTGACGCTCCGGCGTTCTGATCCTCACCGGCCGGCTCTGATCGACGTCGACGCGGATGGCTGAACCCATCCGCTGATCGCACGTCCCCAGCGTCACCGCCGCCGCTTCCAGGAAGCGGCGCGCCAGCCGGTGAGAAGAATCCATGTGTTCGACCGATCTATCGTGGGCGCGCGAGGCGCGAGCCCTTGGCGGCATATCCGTCGCCGTCAGCATCACCATGTTTGCCCAGCTCGCGATCTCGGCGGTGGAGACGTTGATCGTGGCGCGGCTGGGAGCCCGCGCGCTTGCCGGCGTCACGCTCGCGCTCGCCGTCTACCTGCTGCTGTTTTTGTTCGCCCTGGGCATCGTGACCGCGATCACGCCGATCGTTGCCGGGGCGTATGGCCGCGGCGACATGCAGGAGCTGCGCGTCAGCGGACAACAGGGACTCTGGGTTGGCCTGGTGGTTTCGGTGCCGACGGCTCTGCTGCTGTTCGTCTGCCGCGGCATCGTGGTGCGCATGGTTGGCGCCGGTGCCGAAGCCGAAAGCGCGGCGGCGTTTCTTGCCGGCGCCGCCTGGGGGCTGCCCGCCTGGGTGTCCTACGTTGCCGTGCGCTGCCTTGCGGTGGCGACCGGGCAGGCGAGGGTTACCACGCTGCTGATGCTGGCCTCGGTCCCGGTGCATGCCGCGCTGACCTGGTGGCTGGTGTTCGGCGGCTTTGGCGTGCCCGCTTGCGGCGTGGCCGGCGCGGGCGCCGCATATGCGGCCACGGCGTACGGTGCGCTCGCGCTGCTGGCGGTGATCCTCTGTCTGTCGCCACGTACTGCGTTTGCCAGCGTGTTCAGATATCCCGTCGTGCTTGATCCGGCGCGCTGCGCCGTCATTCTTCGGCTGGGCCTGCCGTTCGCCTGTCGCATTGTCCTGCGCGAAGGCGTGCTGCCCGCCGTCGCTTTCGCCGTTGCGCCGTTCGGTGCCTCCGCCGTGGCGGCACATGCCGTTGCCGCGCGCATTGTCGAGCTGACCGGCGTGTTCTCGTTCGGAATAAGCGACGCGGCGAACATGCGGGTCAGCTACGCGATCGGCCGCGCCCGGCCCGACGCGGCGACGGCACACGGCATTGGTCGCGATCCAGCTCTCCGCCATGGTCGGCATCGGTGTCGCCGGCATCCTGATGATGGTGCCAGCGACGCTGCTGCACCGCATGCTGGGCAACGTGGATGCGGCGACCATTGCAACGGCGGCCGCGCTGCTGCCCATCGCCGCCGCCCTGCAATTTCTGGAGGCGGTGCAGTCGGCGGCGGGAGGCGCGCTCAGCGGCCTGCGCGACGCCAAGGGCCCGCTGTTGATCTCGGCTGTCGGTGCGTGGGTGGTGGGCATTCCGGTCGGATTGCTGCTGGCGCATTGGGCGAACATGTCGGTCGCCGGCATCTGGCTCGGCCTGGTGGTCGGCGCTTGCTTGACAACCGCGCTCTATCTCGCGCGCCTGCGACGGATGCTGACGCGGCAACGCATGTCACCGCCGGCGATCAATGCTGCTGTGGCGCTTGCGCCTGCGCCATCTCCGCCGGCGTGAGCTGGAGCCCCGCCCAGACCGTGTAGGCCGCGCCGCTTTTGGTCGCGCTCACCGGCAGCCACATGGTCACCGGATCGCTGGTCAGGAAAACGCGGTCCACGCTGGGTGGAAACGCAACGCGATTGGAAAACACGTGCTTATCGAGAATGCGATCCCCATCGCTCACCGCCACGAAATAGGGAACATCGGCCACCCGGCTGGTCGCCGCCGGGCCGCGCGTGAGCTCGAGGGTGACTTTCACCGTGGCATTCAGAGTGTGCGAATCCTTGCCGGGCTCGCACTGGCCGTCGATCGCGGTAATGCGTGTCTGCAGGATCAGATCGGTCAGATCATGCCCGCTTCCCTGCCCCGACGGGCGATAGTGGCTCACGTCGGAGGCCTGGGGCAGCAGCGCCGCTCCCGGGCAGGCCGGAGCGAACTGGTTGGGTCCCGGCCCGCAGCCGGCCAGGCTGGCTAACATTGTTGTCACCACCGCGATCGGGACGGCACGGCAACGGATGGCGCTGTGACCACGGCAGGGCGGCATTCGGTGGCTCCGGAACAGGGCAGCCAGGCCGGCGCGTTGCCGGCAGGGCGGGACGGGCGCATAGTGCCGGGTGCCAGGAAGATCGACAATCGGCACCGGTGGTGTCCAGGCTGGGATCCAGGCTGGCGCTCCCTCCGGCGGCACCCTACCTACCTCACCTGACCAGAGAGCCGTCCTACGGCGGCGACAGCGCTTCATGCAAGACAAGCCTCGCCTGCACGTCCTTCTCGCAAGCCCGCGGGGCTTCTGCGCCGGGGTGGATCGCGCCATCCGGGTGGTGGAAGAAACCCTGCGCCGCCACGCCATGCCGGTCTATGTACGTCACGAGATCGTCCATAACCGCACCGTCGTCGAGTCGCTGGAAGCCGAAGGGGCGGTGTTCGTGGAAGACCTCGCCAGCGTGCCGGAAGGCGCGCCGGTGGTGTTCTCCGCCCACGGCGTGCCGAAATCGGTGCCGGCGGAGGCGCGGCGCCGGCAACTGACCTACCACGACGCGACCTGTCCGCTGGTGAGCAAGGTGCATCGGGAGGCCGAGCACCACTTCGCCCGCGGCGGCCCGGAGCAGCGCCACATCCTGTTGATCGGCCACGCTGGCCATCCGGAAGTGGAAGGCACCATGGGGCAGCTTCCGCCCGGTGCCATGACCCTGATCCAGGGCACCGCGGATGCACAGCGCGTCGAGCCACCGCGTACCGACCGGCTGGCGTTCGTGACCCAGACGACTTTGTCGGTCGATGACACCGCCGAGATCGTCGCCATCCTGCGGGCGCGGTTTCCCAACATCGTCGGGCCGCGCAAGGAAGACATCTGTTACGCCACCACCAACCGGCAGGCGGCGGTGAAGGCCATCGCGGCGGACTGCGACCTGGTTGTGGTGATCGGCAGCGCCAACTCCTCCAACTCGCAGCGTCTGCGGGAAGTGGCCGAGCGCGCCGGCGCGCCGCGCGCCGTGCTGCTGCCGCGCGCTGCCGCGCTGGACTGGACGCTGCTGGAAGGCGTGCGGACGCTCGGGCTCACCGCCGGTGCGTCGGCTCCCGAATCGCTGGTCGAGGAACTGCTGGTGGACCTCGGCGCCGGCTACCAGCTTGATATCGAGGAACGTCGCGTCACCACCGAGGATGTCGCGTTCAAGCTGCCCGCTCCGCTCGGCTGATGGCGGTCTATACCGAGGTCACCGATGATGCGCTGGCCGAATTCCTGACCGACTACGAACTCGGCTCGATGGTGGCGTTCCGCGGGATCGCGGAAGGCGTGGAAAACAGCAACTACTCGCTGCGCACCAGCGGCGGCGACTTCATCCTGACGCTCTATGAGAGGCGCGTGGACCCCGCCGAGCTGCCGTGGTTTCTCGGCCTGATGGAGCACCTGGCCGGGTATGGCATCTCCTGCCCGCGGCCGGTGCGCGGGCGTGATGGGCAGGCGCTGCGGCAGCTTGCCGGGCGGCCGGCGGCGATCACCACGTTTCTGCCCGGCGTGTGGCCGCGGCGCATCCGACCGGGCCATTGCGGACCGCTCGGCGCCGCGCTGGCCGGCCTGCATCTGGCAGGCACCAGCTATCCGCCGACGCGGCGCAATGCACTCGGGCCGGACGGATGGGCGCCTTTGCTGGACCGCTCCCGCGGGCGGGCGGACGAAGTGCTTCCGGGGCTGGCGAGCGAACTGGACGCCGCGCTGTCGCGCATCCTGGTCAACTGGCCGGCGGCCTTGCCGGTCGGACAGATCCATGCCGACCTGTTCCCGGACAATGTGTTCTTTCTGGAAGGACGCGTCTCCGGGCTGATCGACTTCTATTTTGCCGCAACCGATATCCTTGCTTACGATATTGCCGTGTGCGTGAACGCGTGGTGCTTCGAGGGGGACGGTTCGCTGAACGTGACCAAGGCGCGCACGCTGCTGGCGTCCTATGAAACCGTGCGGCCGCTTTCCGTCGCTGAACGGCGCGCGCTGCCGGTGTTATGTCGCGGCGCGGCGATGCGGTTCCTGCTGACCCGTCTGTTCGACTGGCTCAACACGCCGCCGGGGGCGTTGGTGACCCGCAAGGATCCGCTGGAATATCTGCGCCGGTTGCGGTTCCATCTGGCCGCCCCGGACGAGCACGCCTATGGACTCTGAGGCCGGTGACGCCGTGGAAATCTGGACCGATGGCGGCTGCAAGCCCAATCCCGGCCCGGGCGGATGGGGCGCCGTACTGCGCTTTCGTGGCCAGGAGCGCGAACTCTCCGGCGCCGATCCGGCGACCACCAACAACCGGATGGAGCTCACTGCCGCCACCACCGCGCTGGAGACGCTGAAACGCCCGTGCAACGTCGCGCTGCACACCGACAGCGAATACGTGAAGAACGGCATCACCCGCTGGCACACCGGCTGGGTGCGGCGGAACTGGCGCAGCTCCACCGGCCAGCCGGTGGCCAACATGGATTTATGGCTGCGTCTGCTGGAGGCGGCAGCGCCACATCGGATCGACTGGCGCTGGGTGCGCGCACATGCGGGCGACGTAATGAACGAACGGGCGGACGCGCTGGCCACCGCGGCACGGCGGGAAGCTGGTGGGGGGACGAGGCGGGTAGGGTCAAAACTCAATCATGGAGCGTCCAAAATGGGTGGAAAACAGTCCGTCCGCTCTCGCGCCCCGCTCTTCCTAAGCGGACATTCGCACCCGATTTCTGCACGAGCTAAGCCATTGACAATATTCTGCTTAGAAAGCGGCGCAAAAATCTTAATTTATGCACGAGTGCCCGCGAGCAACGCGGTGCTCGCGCTCAGGCGGCCCTTTACGCCAGATCGCCTCACGGGTTCACGGGCTCGACGCGAACAGTAATCGGACCCGGACGGTCAAAGATCGAGACATCGCCGGTCACGTTGCCGAGGATCACGATCCCGGGCTGGGGGACACGGCCCTTGCGATAGTAGATCACGAAGTGATCCGGCCCCCAGAGTCCCAGCGTTCCCACCGCGAAGTCCCGCTGCCGCGGAACCTCTGGCAGCGGTGCCGGCAGATTGCCGGTCTTCTCCTGACGGAGGTGATCGCTCATCTCGATGGTGATCGGCAGCATCTGGACAAGCGAGCGCGTCGCGTTGTTGTCAGCCAGCTGGGCCGAGACGTTCCCCCATCCTGACGAAATTTGAATGCGTTCTTGAGCCATGGCGGGATGATCCATCGATAAAAATGCTAGGGCGGCGACGATTTGAAAAGGTCGCATCGACGGCTGTCTCTCCTGATGTGCGGTCGCTGCCGCCATCAACCGAGCGTCTATAGCGACCAGCCGCCATCGACCACAATGGCAGACCCTGTCACGAAGCCGCCGAGGTCAGAGCACATCCACAGCACGGCCTCCGCAATCTCTTCCGGTTTTCCTAGGCGGCCGACCGGCTCCAGGTCGATCGCCTTCTGGATGTCGCCTCCCGTAAAGCGGTCCATCATAGGCGTCGCAATATTGCCAGGCAGGATTGCGTTCACGCGGATATTCGACTTTGCGTAGTCGAGCGCGGCCGATTTGGTCATGCCGATGATCGCATGCTTCGAGGCAGCGTAGGCGCTGCCGCCTGCCACGCCGCGGATGCCAGCCCCGGACGAGGTGTTGACGATCACGCCGCCGCCCTGTTTCAGCATCTGGGCCAGCTCGTGTTTCATGCAGACGAACGTGCCCCGCAGATTTATGCCGAGAATGCGGTCCCATTCCTCGATCTCGATCTCTGCAAGCGGCGTCGCTTTATTCTCGACGCCGGCATTGTTGAACGCGCAGTCGATGCGACCGAAGGCTTTGACAGCCCGTGCGATCGCAGCCTGGACTTCTTCCGGTTGTGACACATCACAGGTAATCGCCAGCACATCGGCACCTGCCGCTTTTACGTGCTCTGCGGCCTCCTGTAGCGCCGCCTCGCCTCGGTCCGTGACCGCCACGCGCGCCCCTTCGGCCGCGAATGCAACAGCAGTTGCGCGTCCAATGCCGCTGGCCGCTCCGGTGATAAATACAGCCTTGCCTTCAAAGCGTTTTAAACTGGTCATTGTGATAATCCCTGGTGAAAGCTGGTTTGATGGGCTGGCTAGCTGACTGCCGCAAAAGCCTCATCGATTGTAGCTGGCTCGTCCATGGCTTGAGATTAGCATATCGTTCCCACCACGCTACTTGCTGCAGAATTCTTGATTTACGCAACAAGTCTTAATCCTACTGAGTTGCAAAACTGCGATGTGATCTGGCATTTTCCGCTTGGTGCGACGCGAGAGTGATTGGTTAGAGGTGGAGATTCAAGCCGTCCAGGGAGGGTGGGATGGGTCTCGACGATGCAACCGGCACGCAAGCGCGGTTCGAGGATTACACAGCAAGTTTGGCATCGGTGCTCGGCCATGCCGACCGGGTCAGGCCATTCGCGGACTACTGTATCGGACTGCTGTCGGCGGAGGGTCGCAAGAGTGTCGAACCGCTGGCGGCGGTGACCGCGCCGGAGCGCACTGCGGCGCAACACCAGTCGCTGCTGCACTTTGTGGCGCAGGCGCCGTGGTCGGATCGGGCGATGCTGCGCCGTGTGCGCGACTGTGTGCTGCCATCCATCACGCGGGACGAACCGGTCCAAGCGTGGATCATCGACGACACCGGGTTCCCCAAGAAGGGCAGCCATTCGGTCGGGGTGGCGCGGCAGTATTGCGGTCAGTTGGGCAAGCGGGACAACTGCCAGGTGGCAGTGAGTTTGTCAGTGGCGACCCATCAGGGAAGCTTGCCGGTTGCCTACCGGCTGTATCTACCGAAGGAGTGGGCCGACGATGCGGCCCGCCGAAAGATCGCCGGCGTGCCGGACGACGTTGGTTTCCAGACCAAGCCGGAGATCGCGTTGCAGCAGCTGCGCGAGGCGCTGGCGGATGGTGTGCCATCGGCGCCGGTGCTGATGGACCCGGCCTATGGCAACGACAGCAAACTGCGAGCCGGGATCAGCGAACTTGGGCTGACCTATGTGGCCGGCATCCTGCCCGCCACGATGGTGTGGCGGCCCGGCGAGGCAGCGTTGCCACCGGCGTCCCACTCAGGCCGCGGCCGGCCCGGCAAGCGGCTGCGCCGTGACGCGACGCATCGTCCCGTGTCGGCCAAGACGCTGGCTCTGGAGCTCGACGCCGCTGCCTGGCAACAGATCAAATGGCGGGACGGCAGCAACACGCCGCTGAGCTCGCGGTTCGCCCGATGGCGGGTGCGTCCGGCGCATGACGACGCCAGGCGGAATGAACCGACGCCAGAGGAGTGGCTGCTGATCGAGTGGCCGGAGGGCGAGGCCGAACCGGATCACTACTGGCTCTGCACGCTGGCGGCCGACATCTCGCTCGAGCGCATGGTCGATCAGGCCAAGATGCGCTGGCGCATCGAGCGCGACTATCTCGAACTCAAACAGGAAGTCGGCCTGGGTCACTACGAAGGCCGTGGTTGGCGTGGCTTCCATCATCACGCAACTCTCTGTGTCGCTGCCTACGGTTTCCTGATTTCCGAGAAGGAGACGATTCCCCCCTCAGGACCAGCCCGCTCCTGGCGAGGCGCGCAATCTTGCCTTCCCGATGGTTATCGACCCAGAGGATCTGCCACTGCGTTCGCAACGCCACATGCCGCACTCAATCGCCACGTTGCGTATCCGCCTCGCGCGAGCTTTGGCCCACGCACTGCCGCGATGTCCCTGTTGCGGACAGCTGCGTCAGAAGGCCGTCGTGCGGAATGAGTGACGCAGTAGGATTAAGGAAAGACACGTCCGGTTTTGCAACCCCTCGATGCGACAGTTAGCGGCCGCCTTGGGTCGGTCCCTGCCGTTCTGATCGGGTTTTGACCCTAGAACGGGACCAGCATCAACCTTCAGCCCAGGAGATCGAAGCAATACCGCACCGCCATTTGGATCAGCTCCGCGACCACCACGAAAATAAGCAGTCCCACGATCCAGCGATGCGCCCGCTGGGATACTGCAAGACGAGCGCCCAGCACCCCGCCCGCCACGCTACCCAGCCCCATCGCGGCGCCCAAGGGCCAGTCGATGCTGCCCCGTGCCGCGAAGATCAGCATCGCGACCGCGGTCGTGGGAACCAGCAGGGCGCTCTTCACGGCATTGGCCTGAATGAGCGGCAATCGCATTGACAGAACCAGTACCAGCAGCATGTAGGTGGCGCCGTCGAGGACAAGGAAGCCGATCCAAAGCCCGACCAGCAGGAACCAGCCCACCTGCTTCCATCCGAAGCGAGGCTCTCCAAGCGGCGCCGACCTGATCATCTCCTTCAATTTGGTCAGAATGAGTACGAGAGCCATGACGATGGCGCCCGTTATCAGCATGCGAATATCATGGCTTGGAATCAATTCAGCCAGAACGGCGCCGCAAGCAGCGCCTGCCGTCACCGGCACACCTGCCAGCGCGACGTATTTCCAACGCACAACTCCGCTTCGCGCCAGTTGCGCCGAAGCGGCGAGGCCGCCGATCAACACCGGAATACGATTAGTGGCATTCGCATCCACCGCATGCAGCCCAGCCAGCATCAGAATCGGCAGCGACACCGCAGATCCGGAGGACGCAACTGTGTTTAGAAACCCGCACGCCAGGCCAGTTACGACCATGACTGCCAGGATGCCCACGTGTAAGTGCATATGTGACCGCCAGTCCTGCCACCAAGTTGGCCAGAGCCACGCGCCGCGTTTATATACCCCAGCTCAGGATAGCCATTAATATTGCGTTGCAGAATAAACTCTACCTTATTTGCGCGACCCCGTTCACGCTCTCGCCGCGCGTCGGTGACGCGAGCGCCCTCGGATAGGCGGCGATGCGGGAAGGCCCTCTCGGCCGGGCAAGTCCTCAGTGCGATAACAACGACCAGGAGGAACGAACGCAATGCGCACTTACAAAATCGCCGCCATGGGCGGGGACGGTATCGGCCCCGAGGTGGTGGATGCCGGCGTCGAAGTGCTCAAGGTCTGCGCCGAGCGGGATGGCGGCTTCACGCTCGACTTCCAGGATTTCGACTGGGGGTCGGATTACTACAGGAAGCACGCCGTCATGATGCCGGCGGACGGCGCCGACCAGCTCCGCAAGTTCGACGCCATCCTGTTCGGCGCCGTCGGTGCGCCGGACATCCCCGACCACATCACCTTGTGGGGCCTGCGCCTGGCGATCTGCCAGCCGCTCGATCAATACGCCAATGTGCGTCCCACCCGCATCTTGCCCGGCATCACCAGCCCGCTGCGGCATGTCGCCGGGCCGGAGCTGGATTGGGTGATCGTGCGCGAGAACTCCGAAGGCGAGTATTCCGGTGTCGGCGGCCGTGTCCATAAGGGCTTGCCGATCGAGGTGGCTCAGGACGTCTCCGTCATGACGCGGGCCGGCGTGGAACGCATCATGCGCTTCGCGTTCAAGCTCGCCCGATCCCGGCCGCGCAAGCTGCTGACCGTGGTAACCAAGTCGAACGCACAGCGCCACGCCATGGTGATGTGGGACGAGATCGCGGCCGAGGTCGCGCGCGACTTCGCAGACGTGACCTGGGACAAGATGCTGGTCGATGCGATGACGATGCGGATGGTCATGAAACCACAGACGCTGGATACGATCGTCGCGACCAATTTGCACGCGGACATCCTGTCGGATCTCGCGGCGGCGCTGGCCGGTTCGCTCGGTATCGCGCCGACCGCGAACATAAACCCGGAACGCACGACGCCATCGATGTTCGAGCCCATCCACGGCTCGGCCTTCGACATCACCGGCAAGGGCATCGCCAATCCGGTCGCGACGTTCTGGACCGCGGCCATGATGCTGGAGCATCTCGGCGAGAAACCCGCGGCCGACCGGCTGATGAAGGCGATCGAGCACGTAACGGCCGATCCGGCATTGCACACGCCGGACCTGGGCGGCGAGGCCACCACGAAGCAGGTCACAGCGGCCGTGTGCAAGGCACTGCGCCAGGCCAACGAGTGACTCCTGCCGCTGTCGTCGGTGTCTGGACCGACAGGTGTCGGGGGTGTTGCCTCGCTAGACTAGCAGCGCGCCGCTCCGGCTTCGATCGCAATGCGGGCACATGTGCGCAAGCTCCATAGTCACCCTCCGATCGCGAACTGCAGATTGAGGCCGGCGAATATCTGCCAGGTCGGAACGCCGACGCCGCTACGGATAACGGAGTATTGCGGCTCCACGAACAGGTTGACCGTGTTGCCCCGCCCAAACGTCCACACCTTGCCCGCACCGAAGCCGACCGGAACGACGGTCGTGTGGTTCCCCAGGTCGATGGTCCAGACACCAGTCGAGCGCAGATAGAAGCCGTGTGCCAGGTTATAGGTGACGATCGGCTCCGCGGTCAGGACCTGCGCCGTGGGGCGGGAGCCGTCCCCGGCGAAGGAGTGCTGATAGGTCACCAGCGCCCCAAGCAATCCCCAGTGCTGCGGCGCGACGGCCACGCCGGCCGCTCCCGCTTGCCATTTCCCGGCGCTGGTGTCGCGGCTCGTCGCTGTGGGCGCAACCAGCAGTGGGCCGGCACCGAGCACCACGCCCCCGGTCGGGAATACCACAAGATCGAACAGCGTAAGATCGCCAAGCCCAGTCACGGTCCCCCCCGGAAATGTTGGGCTGGTGGCGACCGGAAGCGTGAACCGGATCAGTTGCGGCACGCCGAAGGCGTCCGAGGGCACGAGTCCGCGCAGCAGGAACTGGTTCGCTGAACGGTTGCCCAGCCGGTTCAATGCTGGGAGAAAATAGTCCTGTAGATTGACGGTGAGCTTCGGCGTCAGCGGATTATTCGCAGCGTTGACGTCGGCGGCAGGGGAGGAGGCGGTGCCGCCTGGCGGCTGCGGCGCGCTCTGGGACCATGCCGGCGCGACCAATCCGAGCCAGACTGCCAGCCCAATTGCCGCGAGGCATTGTTGTTGCCACGCCGTCACTGGAACGGAAACACCCGGCGCCAGTCGGCGCGCATATCGAGCACCGTCCATCCCAGCGGTGCTGCGGCATCCAGCGCCTTGTCGAGACGGCCGACATGCGAATGCCGGTCGTAAGCGTACTCCCGTTCGGCGTCCGTGTGGTGGATCAGCATCCCGAAGCGCGGCCCCGGCGCGATCCCTCCGCTGCGCTCGCCGGCCACTACGCGTTCCGCGAAAGCGATGATCGCGCGACGGGGCGCCGTATCGTTCCACGACGGAAGCACATCGGTGCCTGCCGCACGTCCGGTGCGAACGGCACTCAGCGTTGCCGCTGCTGACGATCCGACGAAAGCACGCCACGTCGGGCTGTTGCTCATACGCCTCTCCAAACCCACGCTTGCGGCCAGCTCATGCGATCATCCTCTCGCGCCACGCAGGCCGCGTGGTACAACGGAGTTCGCTCCCGTCCGCTCTGTTGTCGACCATCCGCGCGTGGGGTGACCGCCGGACGATCCCGACGGCCACGCCACAACTCACGTTCTTTACTTGAATTCCGCCGGAATGATCTTGGCGAGTCCTTCTCCCCACGGCGTGTAGGGAAGGTTCGGGTGGGTCTTGAGTTCCTCGAAGAACCCGATGAGTACGGGATTGATGTAGACCGCGATCCACCCGTTGTCCTGGCCGGAATAGCGACCCGGCGAGGTCTGGCTGCCGTGCGTTGGTGCAGCCCCGTTGAACACCATGTCGTACGACTCGGCGGGGTCCCACCAGAGATTGTAAATCGACAACAGCTTCAGGGGTCTCTCTGGCCCAAGCCAGGAATCCTTCGCGGTAAACAGCCCCTTGTAGTTCTTGACGCGCAGCCCGCCGAATTCCAGGCCGTTGAAGTAGATGAAGGATTCGCGCTTGCCGGGCCCATTGCCCAGCAGCGAATCGCTCAGGTCGATGCCATCGAAAATGATCGAGTTGCCGGTGTTGTCCTTCCATTCATGCGGCGGCGGCTCAAGACCGGCCAGCCGTGCGAAGGTCGGCCACCAGTCCATGTGGGAGAATATGTCCATGTTGACGCTTCCGGGCTTGATATGCCCCGGCCACCAGGCGATCGCCGGTACGCGAAAGCCGCCCTCGAACGGGGTGCCCTTCGCGCCGCGAAACGGCGTGTAACCGGCGTCCGGCCACGCGTCGATCCACGCGCCGTTATCCGTCGTCCAGACCACCAGGGTGTTCTCGGCAATCCCAAGGTCGCGAATCGCCTGGACGACCTGACCCGTGTTGTCGTCGAGTTCCATCAGCGCATCCAGATAGTTCCCGCCGCCGGGAGACTTTCCCCTCCAGCGTGGGGAGGGGTTGTTAGGGTTATGCACCTTCTGGAAGCATAGGTACATGAAGAACGGATTTGGATCCTTCGCATGCGTCCTGATCCAGTCGATTGCTGTGGCCCTTATATTGTCGTCGCCCGTGGCGAGATCGTCGTAGGTGAATTCCTGCTTGGTCACTTTGGGCGGCTCGCCGGCCCGGCCTTCGAATTCAGACAGCACCGCGAGCTCTTTCCACGTCCGCATGAAGTCAGGATCTTTCAGCGGGAAGTTCGGATGCAGTGCGGGGTCCGCATAGGCATAGACGCCGGCATAGTACGGTAGCATATGATACATCTCGTCGAAGCCGTTGGCGGTCGGGAAGTTCTTAGGCTTGTCGCCGAGATGCCATTTGCCGAGTTGCACGGTTCGGTAGCCCGCCTGCTTCAGGTGCTGGGCGATCGTGGGGGTCTGGTTGGTGAGGCCGTTGGGATCGCCGGGCGCCAGCACGCCGGACAGCGCGGTACGGATGGGAATCCGCCCGGTGATGAACGAAGCGCGTCCGGCCGTGCAGCTCGCCTGGCCATAATAGTTGACGAACCGCGTGCCTTCGGCGGCGAGCTGGTCGAGGTTGGGCGTCGGCGCGCCGCGCATCGCGCCGCCGCCATAGCTGCCGAGATCGCCCCAGCCGACATCGTCGGTCATGATCATGACGATGTTCGGCTTTCCACCTGAAGGCGTGGCTTGCTGAGGCGCCGGGAGCGGTGCCGCCTGAGGCGTTTGCGCCTGGGCGGATCGCAGCACGGCACCCGCGGCCATCGCGGCGCCGGTCCCCAGCAGCATGGCGCGGCGCTCCACACCGCTTTTTTGATCCTCGTCTTTACTCGTCATGAGTTTCTCTCCGGGTTCGACGTGGCCCTGGGAACATAACGAAATCCGCTGTGGTTCATGCCGCTTTCCCTGTCAATCATCCGCGAGTGCCGCGCCGCCGGCCGATAACGGCGGCGCAAGCTGCTGACCGGGGTGACCAAGTCGAACGCGCAACGCCACGCCATGGTGATGTGGGATGAGATCGCGGCCGAGGTGGCGCGCGACTTCGCAGACGTGACCTGGGACAAGATGCTGGTCGATGCGATGACGATGCGGATGGTCATGAAACCACAGACGCTGGACACGATCGTGGCGACCAATTTGCACGCGGACATCCTGTCGGACCTCGCGGCGGCGCTGGCCGGTTCGCACGGCATTGCGCCGACCGCGAACATCAACCGGGAACGTGTGGCGCCATCGATGTTCGAGCCGATCCATGGCTCGGCCTTCGATATCACCGGCCAAGGGCATCGCCAATCCGGTACCTGTACACGCCGGACCTGGGCGGTGAGGCCACTACGAAGCAGGTCACAGCGGCCGTGTGCGAGGCCCTGCGCCAGGCCAATGAGTGACCGCCAAGCTCCGCCGGAGGTCGCCAGAACGCCTTTTTGCGAAAACCCAACGGGCAGGTTGTGATTTCCTCTGTCACAGACACGTCGGGTGTTGATGTTGCGGACCGCAGGTAAAGCAGGCTCACGTGCATCGAGCCCTGCCGCATGCCAACGATCGTGCGCGACTGCTATTCCGCGTCCGACGGAACCACGGCGGACATCCAGGTCAGGATCATGTCGGGTGTGTTGCCGTCGCGTATATCATAAAGCCTCTTCCCGTGGACCTGCACTCGACAGACGGTAAATGCGTCGGTGGGAGATCTGCTGTTATCGACAAGCACCGACGCGTCTGCCACCTTAATCGCTTCCGAAATGGCCTTCTGTGTTCTCGGGAAGCGTTGCAGAAGCGTTGCGTCCTTCACCGCGTGTCCGCCGCTGGCAACGCGTGATTGAACCCTGAGTATCGATAACTCCGCGTTCGCCAGCCCGACAAACAGGAGCAGGACAAAATATCCCGCCCTTTGCATGTCTCTGATCAGGTCAACTTTGGACTCGATTTTGCCATCGCTCGACGCCTTCCAATGGGAAAACACGGTCTCCATGGCGAAGGGAACCTTCGCTCCCATGGCATGACCGACAAAGGCCTGAACGCCCTGCTGGGCGACGGCCATCCAGCCACGATGGTTATCCCGTATATCTGCCGCCCAAGGGACCAAATGATTGCCCTGGGCTGGCTCGGGCAGGATCGACAACATCATCCTGTCGGCATTTACCAGGGGTAACCGGAATTCACCTGCGAGGCGGCGGTACCACAGGGTGGACTTTCCGACCCATTGTGGCCCGCGAGAATTACGGCAAGCGGTTTGCTTGTTTCGACCTGAGCCTGACGAACTGCATCGATCGCATCAGCGAGCGAGGTCAATCCATTACCCTGAACCGCCCGTTTTCCAGCACGCCGTAGTCGACCTTGCCATTCAGCCTGCGGGCAAATCGCCCAGGCTTTTTTGTGTCGAGGTAGAACAAGGGCACGTTCTTCGTACGGGAAAGTTGTACTCCCTTGTGAGCAAGCTGGAACTTGGCTCGGTCCAGAGCTTCCGTGCTAAGGCTGACATTGTGATCTACTTGAGCCTTGGTCGGTTCCCGCACCGATACGGTGACGCCACCAAATCTGATTTTTCGTTGTGCCGTGGTATCCCGATCAGCGGCAACCGGAGCGGTGTGCGACTCACGCCTGTCCGAAGCAACCATTCCGACCTGCCGCTTTACGTCTACCTTGGCCATTAAGGCGAAAATAGGCACGAATCAGGCGGATTGCCAACCGGGAGCGTTTGTCCGGTAAGCGCGCTGTCTCGCCGGGACATCCGGCAGAAGCCGTCGCCGCTGCTAAGTGAATCCACCCAGCCGGCGCCAGCGCTGACCAGTACCGCCCAGGCAAGGTTCCGCGGTTGCAATCGCCCACACTGGGGCCGCGGCCGGCCTCGAATCGTCGTTACAGCCCTTGTCCGGAGTAGCCCGCGCCCCTATTGCGCCAACCACCCCGCCAGGATCGCCAGCCACAGCAGCGCGACGATATTGGTGATCTTGATCATCGGGTTCACCGCCGGGCCCGCCGTATCCTTGTACGGATCGCCAACAGTATCGCCGGTCACGGCGGCCTTGTGCGCGTCGGATCCCTTGCCGCCGTAATTGCCTTCCTCGATGTATTTCTTCGCGTTGTCCCAGGCACCGCCGCCCGACGTCATGGAGATCGCCACGAACAGCCCTGTCACGATGGTCCCCAGCAGCATCGCACCCAGCGCGCTGAACGCCGCCACGCGGCCGCCAATGCCCCAGATGATCAGCCACAGCACCACCGGCGCCAGCACCGGCAGCAACGACGGCACGATCATCTCGCGGATCGCCGCCTTGGTCAGCAAATCCACCGCGCGGCCATATTCCGGCTTTCCGGTGCCCTCCATGATGCCGGGGATTTCGCGGAACTGCCGGCGCACCTCCACCACCACGGCGCCCGCCGCGCGACCCACCGCGGTCATGCCCATCGCGCCGAACAGGTAGGGCATCATCCCGCCGATGAACAAGCCGATCACCACGTACGGGTCTTCCAACTGGAACGGCACCGTCAGTTTCGGGAAATAATGCTTCAGGTCCTGCGTATAGGCGGCGAACAACACCAGAGACGCCAGCCCCGCCGAGCCGATCGCATACCCCTTGGTGACCGCCTTCGTCGTGTTGCCCACCGCGTCCAGTGCATCGGTGGTCACCCGCACTTCGCGCGGCAACTCGGCCATCTCGGCGATGCCGCCCGCATTGTCGGTCACCGGACCGTAGGCATCCAGCGCGACGATCATGCCGGCCAGCGCCAGCATGGTGGTGGCGGCGATCGCGATGCCGAACAGCCCCGCCATCAGGTACGACAGGATGATAGCGATGCAGATCGTGATCACCGGCATGGCGGTCAATTCCATCGACACCGCCAGGCCCTGGATCACATTGGTGCCGTGCCCGGTGGTGGACGACAGCGCGATGCTGCGCACCGGCCGGTATTCAGTCGAGGTGTAGAACTCGGTGATATAGACAAGGCTGCCGGTCAGCACGAGGCCGATGATCGCGCAGATGAACAGGTCGAACCCTGTCAGTGTGCCGCCGCCGATCAGCGCCAGTGGCGTGGTGAACCCGATGAACCAGGCAATGATAATGGCGATGCCAATCACCGACAGCGCGCCGGTGACCAGCAGCCCCTTGTACAGCGCCTTCATGATCCCGTTGTCGGGTCCCAGCCGCACGAAATAGGTGCCGACGATGGAGGCCAGGATGCAGATCGCCCCGATCCCCAGCGGCACCATCAGCAGCGCATCGCGCGCCGGTGCAGCGAAGAAGATCGCTCCCAGCAGCATCGTGGCGACGATCGTTACCACGTAGGTCTCGAACAGGTCGGCCGCCATGCCGGCGCAGTCGCCCACATTGTCGCCCACGTTGTCGGCGATCACCGCCGGGTTGCGAGGATCGTCCTCGGGAATGCCGGCCTCTACCTTGCCGACCAGGTCGGCGCCGACGTCCGCACCCTTGGTGAAGATGCCGCCGCCCAGTCGCGCGAAGATGGAGATCAGAGAGCCGCCGAACCCCAGCGCCACCATCGCCTCCAGCACACCGCGGAGATCGGTGTCGCTGATATTGGCGCCATAGCTGTTGCGCAGAATCAGGTAATAGATCGCCACCCCGAGCAGGCCGAGCCCGACCACCAGCATGCCGGTCACCGCGCCCGCCTTGAAGGCGACGCCGAGCCCGGCCGCCAGCCCCTCGCGGGAGGCCTGCGCGGTGCGCACATTGGCGCGAACCGAAACGTTCATGCCGATATAGCCGGCGCACCCGGACAGCACCGCGCCGATGATGAAGCCGATCGCCACGTGCAAGCCGAGCGTGAAGCCCAGGAAGATCGCCACCAGCACGCCGACCCCGGCGATGGTCGTATACTGGCGGTTCAGGTACGCCTGCGCGCCTTCGCGCACAGCGGCGGAAATCTCCTGCATGCGGGCGGACCCGGCATCGGCGGCGAGCACCTCGCGACTGGTAACCAGGCCGTAGATCAACGCCAGCACGCCGCAGACGATGATCACGATATAAGCAAGTAGCATCCGGGAAGATTCCTTTGGTCAACCGGGTACGGCCATATCCCGCGCCCAAATCGGGCGTAGGAACGGCGGCGGCATGAAAAGCCGGCGCGATATGCCAGAACGGCGTGCGGCAGGCAAATCCGGTGACCGGCGCGGCTTGCATTGCAGGCCCGGGCTCTGCCACATCAGCCCGGCGTGCGCCTGTAGCTCAACTGGTTAGAGCGGGCCGCTCATAACGGCTTGGTTGCGGGTTCGAGTCCTGCCGGGCGCACCGGAGAAGGTAAGCGTAGCATCGCGACGGTTGAAGAATCGCCGCAACACCCGCAGGAAGCACGCATGGATGTGCCCGCGGAGGATGCCCGCCCGACGTTGCTGAGAGATCGCCGGCTGTGGCTGATGGGATGCTACGGCTTCTTCTCCGGCCTTCCGCTGCCGCTGTCCGGCTTCACCTTTCGGCTGTGGCTCTCTGAAGGCGGGGTGTCGCTGGCGCTGATCGGCCTGACGGCGAATGTCGGGCTGGCTTATTCGCTGAAATTCCTTTGGGCGCCGGTGCTGGACCAGGTGCGTGCGCCCTGGCCGTTCGGGCGGCTGGGCCGTCGACGTGGATGGCTGGCGACCATCCAGCCGCTGTTGGCGGTGTCAGCCGTGCTGCTTGCGCTGTCCGATCCGGTGCGGGCGCCCGCCTCGGCGATTGCTGCCGCGGGGCTGGTCGCGTTTCTGTCGGCCAGCCAGGACATCGTCATCGATGCATGGCGCATCGAAACCTTTGCGCCACGTGCGCAGGGTGCCGCGATGGCGGCCTATGTGTGGGGATATCGGCTGGCGCTGCTGGTCTCGGGCGCCGGCGTCATCAAGGCCGCGGACAGTGTCGGCTGGCACGGGGCGCTGCTTGGCGTCGCGGTGTTGCTGGCGATCAGCCCACTGGTCACGCTGATGGCGCCGGAGCCGCTGGTCGCCGTGCGGCGCGTCGCCGCTTCATTCACCGCGCGATTGACGCGGGCGGTGATTGACCCGCTGCGCGAGATCCTGACCCGCCCCGGGGCGCTGACCATCCTGGGCTTCGTCGCGCTGTTCAAGCTGGGCGAGGCGATGGCCGGCGTCATGACCGCGCCGTTCTACACCTCGCTGGGCTTCGACCGCGCCAGCATCGCGGTGGCGAATGGGCCGTTTTCCCTCGCCGCGACGTTTGCCGGCACCGCGCTCGGCGCTGGCTGGTGGCGCGGCTGGGCGTCGGTCGCGCGCTGCTTTGCACCGGCTGGGTGCAGACCGCGGCGATGGGGATGTATTTGCTGCTCGCCCGCTCGGCAGGGGAGCACCACATCCTGTTTGCCACGGTGGTGACGGAGGCGTTCGCCGAGGGCATGGCCGACGCGGCGTTCATCACGTTTCTGTCGGGCCTGTGCTCGCCCGCCTTTGCGGCGACGCAGTACGCGCTGCTGTCGTCGCTGGCGGCCATCGCGCTGCGCACGGTGGGCGGGTTCTCCGGGTTCCTGGCACAGGCGACCGGTTGGACGCTGTTCTATGGGCTGACCATGTTCGCGGCACTCCCGGCGATGCTGCTGATGCTCCGCCTGTTGCGGCGCTATCCGCCGCCGGAGCGCGCGACGGCTTGATCGTGGAGACGGGCAAACCGGGAGCGATCGGTGGGCGTTGTGGCACCTGAACGCAAACGAACGAGAGAGAATCAATGAAGAGTCTGATTGCAGCAGCGGCTGTTCTGGCTTTTTCCGGCGGGGTGGCCTCGGCCGGATGCCTGACCGGGGCGGCTGTCGGCGCCGTGGTCGGCCATGAGGCCGGGCACCATGCGGTGCTGGGCGGCGCCGCGGGGTGCGCCGTTGGCCACCATGAGGCCTCGGTCAAGAAGAAAGACGAACAGAAGCAGGCGCAGAAGTCGGATCAAAAGTCGACCGACTGATGGTTTGAAGGTTGGACGCTTAGCGCATCTCGTTAGACGCGACTGGCGTTGCCGCTTGCGGCGCCGGCGGCGCGACCAGGAGGCGGAGCACAACCAGCCACGGGTACCGCGTATCCAGTACCTGCCCATCCGGCGTGGCGAGCTTGCCGTCCGGCGTGACCGGAACGTGCTTCAGCGTGACCGCATCATCGACGTTGCCGCCGACGACCGAGATTTGGCCCGGGTGCGTGGCGACGACGATATCGCAATGGGCAGGGAAATGCGGCGCCGGCAGCTCGTCGTAGGTGATTGGCCGGCGTGTGCAACTCATGCAGATGAGATCGCCGGGCTGCGGGGCGTAGTCAGTGAGGCGTTCGGCGGTGATTGCCCAGGCCTTGGTTTGACCCATTGCCTGCTCCGTGGCGGCATCGATGTAGTCGGAATGCGCCTCGGAATATGGGAACAGTGGCCCGGCGCCGGCAATCCTCATTACATATGATATGAACGCGGCGGACCAGGCGTAATCGTAGTCGATATTGGCCGCGAATACCTGGCCATCCGCGTCGTGCATGCCGGTCCAGGCGGATTCCTTTGAGCCTGGCGTCATGCCGATCCACCAGTATTCGCCGACGCGTTGCCACAGGCCCGCCTCGCGCTCGGGCTTGTCCTCCGGCAGCGGGGGCGGCCGCGTGCCGGGTGGGTCATCGTCGACCGGCTGACCGAACAGACGCCATTCGCGCAAGGCGATCCCGACCACCGAGGCGCGCGACAGCGGCTCATACGGCACGGTGGCGAAGGGCGGGGCATTGGCGCTGGCCGACGGCGTCGGGTGCGGCACGTTTTTTTGCGACCGTGGTCCCGCACAGGCCGCAAGCAAGGCGAACGTGGCCAGCACAAGCCATTTCGGCATCAGCGAGCTCCTGCGACGGCGCGGTTTTCCAGCCGGCTCAGCAGCCGGACGGCCGGCCAGAGCAGCAGGAAATAGATGATCGCGGCGGCGACGATCGGGGTGGGATTGTAGGTGACGCTCTGCGCCTGCCGCGCCTGGTACAGCAGTTCCGGCAACGCGACCACGCTGGCGATCGAGGTCAGCTTCACCACTTCCAGCGAATTGGACAGCAGGTCCGGCAGCACGTTGCGCACCGCCTGCGGCAGTACCACGTGCCGCATCGCCTGAAGCTGCGACAGGCCGGTGCTGCGCGCGGCTTCCATCTGTCCGGCCGGCACGCTTTCAATGCCGGCGCGCAGGATCTCGCCGTAATAGGCGCCGGTGTTCAGGAAGAAGGCGATCGCCACACAGCCGAAAGCGCCCAGCTCGATGCCGGCAAACGGCAGGCCCGCATACAGAAAGATCAGCAGCACCAACGGCGGCAGGGCGCGAAAGAAATCCACCCAGGCGATCAGCGACCAGCGCACCAGCTTATGGCGGTTGGTGGACAGCAGCGCGAGCAGGATACCGCCGAAGAACCCGAGCGGCACCACCACGACCGACAGCGCGGCGGTCACCAACAGCCCGTGCAGCAGGATCGGCCAGGCCGCGGCGATGATCTGCACATTGAAAAAGGTGGCGATCATCGTTTCCACGCGAACCGTGTCTCGATCCAGCGGCCCAGCACCACGACCGGCAGGAACAGGATCAGATAAGCCGCCGCCCCCAGCGTCAGCGGTGACGGATTGAAGCTGAACGACACCGCGGACGAGGCTTGCGACAGGATCTCCGACAAGCCGATGACGGAGCCGAGCGCGGTGCCCTTGGTGATGGCGATGGTGCGGTTGGTCAGTGGCGGAATGGTCAACCGTATCGCCTGCGGCACCACCACGCTGCCGAGCGTCTGGCCGTAGCTCAGCCCGGTGGAGCGTGCTGCCTCCCACTGCCCGCGCGGCACGGCGGTAATGCCGGCCCAGAAGATTTCCTCGGCGAAGGCCATCAGAACCAGTGACAGGCTGGCCCAGGTGGTGCCGAATGCCGTGGGGGAAATGCCGGCCGCCGGCAGCCCGAAATAGATCAGGACGATGATCACCAGCGGCGGCAGGGCGCGGAACAGATCGACGACGAAGATGATCAGCCAGTTGAGCGGGCGAATGCCCAAACTGCGCAGCAACGCCAGCGCCAGCCCGGCGGTGATGCCGGTGACCACGATGCATGCCGCCAGCACCACTGTCAGCCCAAATCCGGCGACGATGTCCGGCAGGTATTTCGCCATCACCCGCGCATTCAGGAACGCGTGGGCGAAATGGTCCCAGCCGGTCATCGCGTCACGATCGCCGGATCTGGCCGATGAAGGCGCGCGTGCGCGGCTCCGTCGGGGCTTCGAAAATCCGCGCCGGCGGCCCTTCTTCCACCACCAACCCGTCATCCATGAACAGCACACGGTCGGCGGCGGCCCGCGCGAATCCCATTTCATGGGAGACCACCACCATCGTCATGCCGCTTTCGCGCAGTTCGCGCATCACCTCCAGCACGCTGCCCACCAGCTCCGGATCAAGCGCGCTGGTGGGTTCGTCGAACAGCATCACCCGCGGCTCCAGCGCGATGGCGCGGGCGATGGCGATGCGCTGCTGCTGCCCGCCGGAGAGCTGGCCCGGATAGTGCGCGGCGCGATCCGCCAATCCCACACGCTGCAATGCCGCGGTGCCGATGGCGTCTGCTTCCTGGCGGGTTTTCCCGGCCACCTTGCGCAGCGCCAGCGTGACATTCCGCAGCGCGGTCATGTGCGGGTAGAGATTGAACGACTGGAACACCATGCCGATACGCTGGCGGGCGTGGTTGATATCGGTGCGCCGGGCGAGCAGGTCGATCCCGTCTACCATCACCGAGCCGGAGGTCGGCTCCTCCAGCCGGTTCAGGCAGCGCAGCAGGGTCGATTTGCCAGAGCCGGACGGGCCGATGACGAACACCAGTTCGCGTTCGGCCACGAGTCATGTCGATCCCGCGCAGGACGTGATGGGCGCCGAAATGCTTGTGGAGCTGACGCACCTCCACGATGGGCGGCGCGGGTTCAGTCTCCGCCGAGCCCCTTCCGTGCCCATCCGGCGGCATCGGCTTGGCTGGTTATTGGTACTTGGAGCAGTCAGGATCGGGCGCGTTGGGCTCGTAACCCGGCAGGCCAGGAACGCCATGGCCCGGGAAGGTGACGTTCTCCAGATCGTCGGGTGCTGGTTTCGCGCCGAACCATTTCTCCGACAGCTTCGCGATCGTGCCGTCCTTCTTCATGCATTTCAGCACGTCGTCGATCTGGCCGCGCAGGGCGGTTTCGTCCTCGCGGAAGGGCGCGGCCCAGTGCGCCTTGGTGTCGTTCAGGGTCAGGTCGGCGACGAACTGCGGATTGCGCTTGGCGGCGTATTTGATCACCGTGTTGCCGGCCAGGGTCGCGTAGGCATGGCCTGACAGCACGGCCTGCACGGCGTCGGGCTGGGTATCGAACACCAGGGTCTGGAAGCCGTATTTGTCGCCCATCTGTTTCGACAATATCTCGTACGGCGTACCCTTGTTGACCGCGACCGCCTTGCCCTTCAGGTCGTCCCAGCCCTTGATCGGCGCGGAGCCCTTGCGGATGCCGAACTCATAAGCGGTCCAGATATAGCCCTGGGTGAACAGCAGGTTCTGCGCGCGTTCCGCGGTCACCGTCGTGGGGGCGGCGAGGAAGTCGTAGCGGCCGGCCTCCAATGCCGGGATCAGGCCGCTGAAGCTGGCGGACGCGAAGGTGATGTCGCGATGCAGGCGGCGGGCGACCTCGGTGAACAGGTCGATCTGGAAGCCTTCCAGCCCGCCGCCGAGTTTCGGCATGGCGTGCGGCGCGAACGTGCCATCGACGGCGGTCCGCAGCGGCGGCGCGGCGGTCTGAGCGACCGCCGGAGCGGCGAGCAGGACAAGTGCGGCCGCAAGCAGCCAGGGGCGAAAGGGCATCAGGGGAGGTCTCCGGGGCACAGGCGGATCACGATGGCGCGCCGGCACGCGCGCCGCAACAGGCGGGGCGGGTGGGTATTGCGCCTGGACTCGGCCGGCTGCCATCATCGCCTCGCACGCCACCCCGGAAGGGTCCCATGCCATGAGACGCCGCACATTCCTGGCCGGCACGGCCGCTGCCGCCGCGAGCCTCGCGGCACCCCATGTTTCGCGCGGCGCGGATCAGCGCGTGCTGAAGTTCATTCCGCAGGCCGACCCCACGATCATCGACCCGATCTGGACCACGGCCTATGTCTCGCGCAACCACGGCTTCATGATCTTCGATACGCTGTACGGCATCGACAACGCCTATAAGGCGCAGCCGCAGATGGTCGCCGGCCATGTGATGGAGGATGACGGCAAGCGCTGGACACTCACATTGCGCGACGGGCTGGCCTGGCACGACGGGGACAAGGTGCTGGCGCGGGACTGTGTCGCCTCCATCCAGCGCTGGGGCAAGCGGGACGCGTTCGGGCAGACGCTGCTGGGCTACACCGACGAACTGTCGGCGACGGACGACAAGACGATCGTATTTCGGCTCAAGAAGCAGTTTTCGCTGCTGCCGGACGCGCTCGGCAAGCCGGGCAGCAACATGTGCGCGATGATGCCGGAGCGGCTGGCCAAGACCGATGCGTTCAAGCCGCTGACCGAGATGGTGGGCAGCGGTCCGTTCAAATGGAATGATAAGGAACGGATCGTCGGCTCGTTGGCGGTTTATGAGCGCAACGCGGCGTACCAGCCACGACAGGGCGGCACGCCGGAATGGACCTCGGGGCCGAAAGTGGTGAATTTCGATCGTGTCGAGTGGCACGTGATTCAGGACCCCGGCACGGCGGCGGCGGCGATGCAGAGCAAGGAGATGGACTGGTGGGAGAACCCCACCAATGACATGCTGCCGATCCTCGCCAGCACGACGACGCGGATTACCGATCCGACCGGGCTGATCGCCTGCATGCGGCTGAACGAGCTGTGGCCGCCGTTCGACAATCCGGCGATTCGTCGTGCCATGCTGAAAGGCATCGATCAGACCGAATTCATGATCGCGGTCGCCGGCGATGATCCGAAGATGCGGCATGTTCCGACCGGAACTTTCTGCCCGGGCATGCCGATGGCGAGCGATGCCGGACTGGAGGTGTTCACCGGCAAGCGCGACTACGACGCGGTGAAGAAAGAGCTGGATGCGGCGGGCTACAAGGGCGAGAAGGTGATCATTCTGGCCCCGACCGACTTCCCGATCCTGAAGGCGGAGGCGGATGTCTGCGCCGATCAGTTGAAGAAGATGGGGTTCAACGTCGATTACCAGGCAATGGACTGGGGCACCGTGGTGCAGCGGCGCGCCAAGGAAGACGCTCCGGACAAGGGCGGCTGGGGATTGTTCAACACGTTCTGGGCGGGGCTGGATCAGGCCAATCCGGTCGGCCACACATTCCTGCGCGGTAACGGCAAGGACGGCACGATGGGCTGGCCGACCAGCCCGAAGATCGAGGCGTTGCGTACGGAATGGATCGACGCGCCCGATGTGGAGGTACAGAAGAAGCTGGCCGTCCAGCTTCAGCTTCAGGCGTTGCAGGACGTGCCCTACATCCCACTGGGGCAGAATTTCTATAAAACCTCGTATCAGAACGACATCACCGGCATACTGAACGGGTTCGTCATTTTCTGGAATGTACGAAGGACTTGATCGCGGCAGCGCGTGCGATCATCCGCGCGCCATGCTGCGAGCAGCGGGCCTGATTCATGCCAGCGGCTGAAGGCAGACCCGTTCCCGTTTCCGGTCATTCCCGCGAAAGCGGGAATCCAGCGACAGCCCATGCAATCGCGGATGCGCCATGCCCGCCTGCGTGAGCACAACGAGGGAGAGTCAGCTTCTCGAACGGCAGTTACAGCACCAGCCGGGCGATGCGTTGACCTCTATTCGTCGCCCCCATGGAGGCAGGCATCAGGCGGGTAACAGGTGGATTCCCGCTTGGGCGGGGATGACGGAAGGGAGGCGGGGATGACGGAAGGGAGGCGGGAATGGTATCAGATCACCTTTGCATCCCGCAGTTTTGCCATCGCCGCGTGATCCAGCCCGGTGCGTTCCCGCAGCACCTCCTCGGTATGCTCGCCCAGCAACGGCGGCGCGGTGCGGTAATTCGGCGGCGTGACGGACAGCCGCACCGGATTGGCGATCACCGGAATCGTCCGCCCGTCGCGGGTCATTTCCACCACCATCCCCCGCGCTTTCACCTGCGGGTCGGCGAACACCTCCGACAACTTGTTGATCGGTCCGCAACCGATCCTCAGCGCCTCCAGCCGTTCGACCCACCACGCTGTCGGATGCTGCCGCATCACCGGCGTCAGCGTGTCGGTCACCAGATGCCGGTTCTGCACGCGCGCGGTATTGGTTGCGAAGCGCGCATCCTCCAGCAGGTGGGTCAGCGCGAAGCTCTCGCAAAACCGCGTGAATGTCGGGTCGTTGGCGACCGATAAGACGATGTGCCCGTCCGCGGTCGGAAACACCTGGTACGGTACGATGTTCGGGTGCTGGTTGCCCAGCCGCGGGGGATTTTCCGCCGGTCGCCAGGTAATTCATTCCCTGATTGGCGAGCCACGCCACATGCGTGTCCAGCATGCCGATATCGATCTGCTGGCCCTCGCCGGTCGCGTCGCGGTGCCGCAGCGCCGCCAGGATCCCGATACATCCGTACAACCCGGCGAACAGGTCCGCGACCGGTACGCCCACCTTCTGCGGCGGCCCGTCGGGCTCGCCGGTCAGGCTCATCACGCCGCCCATCGCCTGGATCAGGCTGTCGTAGCCAGGCCGCGGCGCGTACGGACCGGTCTGGCCGAACCCGGTGATCGAGCAGTAGATCAGGCGCGGAAACTCGTCCCGAAGCTGCTCGTACGCCAGCCGGTACTTGGCCAGCGCGCCCACCTTGAAGTTCTCCACCAGCACGTCGCATTGCTCGATCAGCCGGCGCGCCAGCTTCTGGCCTTCCGGTTGCGCTATATCCAGCGTGACCGATCGTTTGTTGCGATTGACACCGGTAAAGTACGCGCTCTCCCGCGACCCCGGCACGTAAGGTGGCGCGAAGCCGCGCGTATCGTCGCCGCTGCCCGGCTTTTCGATCTTGATTACGTCGGCCCCCAGATCGGCCAGCATCTGCGTACAGGTGGGACCGGCCAGCACGCGGGTCAGGTCGAAGACGCGGAGCCCTTTCAGGGGGCCGGTGGGATCAGGCATACGGTGCTCCAGCTTCTCGACGCCGGCCGAAACATGCCGACGCTCGGCGCCGGCCCGCAAGGGGGCGGCGCCGCGCTGCGTCGTCGCCCTGGTGTAGCCCCGCTTCTCACGTCGCGCCACACAAGCTAGAAGCCTCCCCGGCGATATGGAGGCGGCAATCATGGCCGACAGTTACGCAACCATCCTGGTCGAAACGCACGGCCCGGTCGGCCTGATCCGCCTGAACCGTCCGCAGGTGTTGAACGCGTTGTGCGACCAGCTCATGACCGAGCTCGGCGAGCAATTGCTCAGCTTCGATGCAGACCCGGCGATCGGCGCCATCGTGCTGACCGGGAACGAGAAGGCCTTCGCCGCCGGTGCGGATATCAAGGAAATGCGCACCCGCACCCATCCGTCGGCAATGCTGGAGGATTTCATCGGCGCCCGCTGGGAAACCGTGCTGCGCGTGAAAAAGCCGGTGATCGCCGCGGTTGCCGGTTTCGCGCTCGGCGGCGGCTGCGAGCTGGCGATGATGTGCGACATCATCCTGGCGGCCGACACCGCGAAGTTCGGCCAGCCGGAGATCAATCTCGGCGTGATCCCCGGGGCCGGCGGTACCCAGCGACTGACCCGCGCGGTGGGAAAATCGAAGGCCATGGAGATGGTCCTGACCGGCCGCATGATGGATGCGGCCGAGGCGGAGCGCGCCAATCTGGTCTCTCGTATATGCCCCGCCGACCAGTTGGTGGCGGAAGCGATCAAGGTCGCGGAGAAGATCGCCGCGCTTTCACCCGTGGCGGTGGCGCTCGCCAAACAATCGGTGAACCGCGCCTTTGAGACGACGCTCGCCGAGGGTGTCCGGCATGAGCGGGCGTTGTTCCTGTCGCTGTTTGGTACGCCGGATCAGCAGGAGGGAATGGCGGCTTTCATCGAGAAGCGCAAACCGGCGTTCCGTCGCTGATGCATTTTTACCTCGGCGAACCCGGTTGTGCAGCCGGAGTGTGGGGTGATCCGCGAGCGACCGATCGGCGGCTTGACTCCCGTTTGGGCTCTGCCTAGAACCCCGCTCTTCCATGCGGCGCATGCCGCTGATGCACGACCGGGTAATTGAGCGAAAACGTATGGCAAACACCGCTTCCGCGCGAAAGCGCATCCGTCAGTCAGCTCGCCGCACAGAGCGCAACCGCGCGCGAAAGTCGCGTATGCGTACTTTTGTCAACAAAGTTGAGGCAGCGATCGACGGCGGCGACAAATCTGCCGCGACGGAGGCATTGCGCAGCGCGCAGCCGGAAATGCAGCGTGCCGCCAACAAGGGCGTGATCCACAAAAACACCGTCTCACGCAAACTGTCGCGTCTGGCGGCCCGTATCAAGAAGCTGGCCGGCGGCTGAGACTTTTACACCACCGCGCTACGCGGAACCGGTTTCGGCGCCGACCGCGCCACCCTGATTTTTCGGCACATCAGCGCGGCGGCAATATAACTTGGCCGTCCTTCTGAGACGCGCATACGAATATTTGACCTTATCTCGCAATCTTCTTGCGTTTATTAAATCCCCCACCGCGACCATCAGTTTGTTGTTGCGAGTGGCAGACCTGGTGGCGTAATCGTTACTCATCGCTTAAATCAAATCGTCCTCGTATTTAGGTTGTGCTGTCTCCCGGCGAGGTTGCTCGCTGGCAGGCCGGTGATGTGTCAAGCGGCCGCAAGAGCCGCCAGAACAGGCAGGATGCCGTGACATCAGACGGAGAATTGCTCGAACGCAGGATGTCCATCGTCATTCCAGGGGAGGTTGGCACGAATAATGATCTCAACGCCCAATGGGCCCGCATCCGCTCCCGCCTGCAACGCGAGGTGGGCGACGTCGAGTACCGCACCTGGTTGCGCCAAATGAGCCTTGCGGGGATCGACGGTGACGAGGTCACCGTGCATCTGCCGACGCGGTTTCTGCGAGATTGGGCACGTGATCGTTATGGGGCTCGGGTGACCGCCATGTGGCAGCACGAAAATCCAGCCATCCGCCGCGTCGATATCCGCGTTGGTGGTACCGTCAGCCCCGCCTCCGAGATATCAAATGGGCCGGTCGCCGCGCCGGCCGCCGAGAAATCCGACGACCGCGCGGACCCCAAGCCGGAAATTGCCGGCACACTCGATACACGGTTTACGTTCGCCAATTTCGTGGTGGGGAAACCCAACGAATTTGCTTACGCTTGCGCCCGCCGCGTGGCCGAACGTCCGGGCAGCCTGGGATTCAATCCGCTGTTCCTGTACGGCGGCGTCGGTCTTGGGAAAACCCACCTGATGCACGCCATTGCCTGGGAACTTGGTGCCTGCGGCGAGGGCGCGCGTCCCGCATCGGTCGCTTACATGTCGGCCGAGAAATTCATGTATCGCTTCATCGGCGCGATCCGCAGCCAGCAGACCATGCAGTTCAAGGAACAGCTTCGCGCCGTCGATGTGCTGATGATCGACGATCTGCAGTTCCTCATCGGCAAGGACAACACGCAGGAGGAGTTTTTTCACACCTTCAACGCCGTGGTCGATGCCGGTCGGCAAATCGTCGTATCCGCCGACAAGTCTCCTTCGGATCTATCCGGCATCGAGGACCGGCTTCGTACCCGGCTCGGTTGCGGCATGGTCGCCGATCTGCACGCCACCACCTTCGAACTGCGGGTTTCGATCCTGGAGGCGAAAGCGGTGCTTGCCAGCGCGCAGGTCTCACCCAGGGTGATCGAATTCCTGGCCCACAAGATCACCACCAACGTGCGTGAGCTGGAAGGCGCGCTGAACCGGCTGGTTGCTCATGCCAACCTGTTCGGCCGGCCGGTCACCCTGGATACCGCGCAGGAAGTGCTGCACGACCTGCTGAGAGCGCATGATCGCCGCGTCACCATCGACGAGATCCAGCGCAAGGTCTGCGAACACTTCAACATTCGCGTCACCGACATGTCCTCGGCGCGGCGGGCGCGCAATGTTGCGCGTCCCCGGCAGGTCGCGATGTACCTCGCCAAGCAGCTCACCAGCCGCAGCTTGCCGGAAATCGGCCGCAAGTTCGGCAACCGCGATCACACCACGGTCATTCACGCGATCGCCCGGATCACCGAGCTGATGGAACGCGATACAGCGTTCGCCGAGGACGTGGAACTGCTGCGCCGCATGCTGGAGGCGTAACACCCCTCCCCACGGCCGCTTCCGCAAGGGTAAGCCTATGTGCGGCGCAACAAGAACGACGCCGCCGATGCGGCGGCGATCTGCGAGGCGGTGAGCCGCCCGACGATGCGCTTCGTGACCGTGAAGACGGCCGCCCAGCAAGCCGCGTCAGGCGTTCACAAGGTACGAGAAATGCTGCTGAAACAGCGCACTATGCTGATCAACCACCTGCGCGGCATGATGGCGGAATTCGGCATCGTGGTCGCCGAAGGACGCCGCCATGTCGGCGAGCTGGTGGCCATCCTCGCCGATCCGAGCGAGCAGCGCATACCGGCGCCCCTGCATAGCTGTCTGCTGGCCGTGGTGGAAAGCCTGCGCGGCTTCGAAGCCCGCATTGAAGCGATCGACAAGCAGTTGCTCGCCTGGGGCCGCGACAATGCGACCTGCCGACATCTGATCACCATCCCCGGCTATGGACCGATCGTTGCAAGTGCAATGGCAGCGATGGTGGTCAATCCAGCAGCCATGCGCAGTGGCCGCGAGTTCGCCGCCTCGCTCGGGCTGGTGCCGCGTCAGGACGGGTACTGGTGGCAAGGTGAAGCTCGGGCCGATCAGCAAGCGCGGCAATGGCTATCTGCGCCGGCTGCTGGTGAACGGCGCCATGGCGGTGCTGCGCAGCAAGCGGGCGACCCAGGAGCCGTGGCTGGTCAAGCTGCTGGCGACCAAGCCGCGCCTGGTCGCGGCGGTGGCGCTGGCAAACAAAATGGCGCGCATCGGTTGGGCACTGATGATGCGCAATGAGGACTTCCGGACCGTGCCGGCGGCGGCCTGAACACAACCGCGCAGACGCGACCGGAAGGCTTGCGAGGGTGAAACAGCGTGATGGCATTGTCGGTCAACCGACAGATCGAGCGAGACCTGGCATCCGTCTTGGGACAACGCGATCCCGTGGGAATGATCAGACCTCGATCCACGGTTCCCATCAGGGCCTGCGGTCAACCACCGCGCCAACAGGCCGGACACATGACCGCAAGTGGCCGCCAACGCAGATCACGCAACACCTGGGTGAGGCCGGGGGGAGTGAGAGCCTTCATAGTAACGCGGCCGCTTCGAGCGGTGGAAAGGGACGGGCAACACAAACCGCCCCGAGGGAAGGGAGGCAGGAAGCTGGATGCGAGATGAGTGGATCGAGCCAAGAGAAGTCCCGAGAGTGCACAATCGGCTAGGCAAGGGACAGACGCAGCGCGGGTGCGAACCCATGATCTGTGGTGGGCGGAAGGCTCGATCTGGACGGATCGCATGGTGTCGGCGCTGGGCAACGGCGTCAAAGGAGGCAAGTGGTTCAGCCTGATCGATAAAATCACTCGTCCGCATACCTGGACCTGGCGTGGCATCGTGTCGCGCGCAACAAAGGGACGGCGGGCGTGGATGGTCAGAGCATCGAGAAGTTCAGCCATCACGCGGAGCGCTGTCTCGCCGAACTCCGGGCCAGCCTGGCGGACGGCAGCTACCGGCCGCACCCGGTCAAGCGGGTGGAGATCCCCAAGGGCGACGGCAAGACCAGTCCGCTTGGGATCCCCGTGGTGAAGGACCGCATCGTGCAGACCGCCTTGAAGATGGCAATCGAACCCATTTTAGAGGTTCAGTTCCGCCCCGGAAGCTACGGCTTCCGACCGGGGCGGGGCTGCAAGGACGCGTTGCGGGAGGTCGATCGGCTGCTGAAGGAAGGCTTCACCCATGTGGTGGACGCCGACCTGAAGAGCTACTTCGACACCATCCCGCATAAGCGGCTGCTGAGCTTGGTGGAAGGTTCGATCAGCGACGGCCGCGTGCTGGCGCTGATTGAGGCGTTCCTGCACCAGGAGATCATGTCGCAGGCGGCACACTGGCACCCCACGGCGGGCACGCCGCAGGGAGCGGTGCTGTCGCCATTGCTGGCCAACCTCTACCTGCATCCGTTGGATGTGCTGATGGAGCAGGGCGGCTGGCGGATGGTGCGCTATGCCGACGACTTCGTGATCCTGTGTGCAACGGCGGCCGAGGCCCGCGAGGCGCTGGCCCAGGTCACCGCCTGGGTCGAGGCCAATGGGCTGACCCTCCACCCGGACAAGACACGGATCGGCGACTGCCGCCAACCGGGCCAGGGGTTCGACTTCCTGGGTTACCGGTTCGAGGCCGGTCGCCGATACGTCCGCGACAAGAGCTTGCGGGCGTTGAAGGACAAGGTGCGAGAGAGGACGGGCCGCAGCCGGGGCGACAGCCTCGAGCGGATCATTGCCGATCTCAATCCGATGCTGCGCGGCTGGTTTGGGTATTTCAAACATGCGAGGCCAGCCTTGTTCCGAAGACTTGACCAGCTTAATCCGACGACGGCTGCGCGCGATCCTGCGCAAGCAGGACAAGCGGCCGTCGATGGGGCGGAACTGGTCAGATCATGCACAATGGCCGAATGCCTTCTTCGCGGACCTCGGGCTGTTCACCCTGGAGACAGCCTGGGTAGCCGCGAGACACTCCCGATGAGGAAACCAGCGACTGGAGAGCCGTATGCGGGAGAACCGCCCGTACGGTTCGGAGCGGGGAGGCTTCCGACATCGGAGGGGAGGTTCGCTTGCGTCAGTCCGTTTTCAGGCGGCCGCGGCGTGAACGATGTCGGTGCGGACGGTCGCCGCCCCCTCGTCTCCTAGATGGCATGCCGATACATGCGCCGTGCCCACGTCCCGCAACCGTGGTTCCTCCACCAGGCAGCGATCGAACACGAACGGGCACCGCGTATGGAACCGGCATCCGCTCGGCGGGTTGATCGGGCTCGGCACATCGCCTTTCAGAATGATCCGGTGGCGCTTCGCCTCCGGGTCCGGGACTGGCACCGCCGACAGCAGTGCCTGCGTGTACGGGTGATGCGGGGCGCCGAACAAGGTGGCGCGATCCGCCAGCTCCACGATCTTCCCCAGATACATCACCGCGACCCGATGCGTCAGATGCTCGACGATCGCCAGGTCATGGCTGATGAACAGCAGCGTCAGCCCCAGCTCGTCCTGCAGCTCGGCGAGCAGATTGATGATCTGCGCCTTCACCGACACGTCGAGCGCCGATACCGCCTCGTCGCAGATGATCAGGTCCGCTCCCGGCGCCAGCGCCCGAGCAATCCCTACGCGCTGTCGCTGCCCACCGGAGAACTCGTGCGGATACCGCGTCATCGCATCGCGCGGCAGTCTTACCTTCTCCAGCAGTCCGGCGATCCGCTGCTCCAGCGCGGCTCCGTGCGCCAGGCCGAAATTGGTGATCGGTTCGGCCAGTATCTCGCGTACCCGCATGCGCGGGTTCAGGCTGCTGTATGGGTCCTGGAACACCACCTGCATGCGCTGCCGCAACGGGCGCAACTGCGCGGCCGGCAGATTATCGATCCGCTGCCCATCCAGCCGCACCTCGCCGGCGGTCGGCGCGATCAGCCGCAGGATCGCCCGCCCCACGGTCGATTTGCCGCACCCCGATTCCCCGACCAGCGACAGCGTCTCCCCGCGCGCGATCGAGAAGCTGACCCCATCCACCGCGTACACCTTCGCGGTCTCGCCCCCCAGCACCCCGCCATAAATGGGGAAATGCTTCTTCAGCCCCTCGACCTCCAGCAGTGGAGTCATGCCGACATCACCCCGCCGCTGACCGCGTCACGTCCCCCTCTCCCGCTTGCGGGAGAGGGCAGGGGTGAGGGAGCCAAGTGGCAGGCCGCCCAATGACCCTCGGCCTTCTGCTCGATCGCCGGCGCCGTCCGCCGGCACACCTCCATGACGAACGGACACCGGCCGGCAAACGCACAGCCCACGATCGGCTCCCGCAGGCTCGGCACCAGGCCGGGGATTTCCGTCAGCCGCCCGCGCCCGTGCATGCCTAACGAGGATCCCAGCTTCGGCACCGCGCCCAGCAAGCCTTGCGTGTACGGATGCAGCGGTCGCGCGAAGATCTCCCGCACCGAAGCTTCCTCCACCTTGCGGCCGGCGTACATCACCACCACCCGCTCGGCCATTTCCGCCACCACGCCCAGATCGTGCGTGATCAGCATGATCGCCGAGCCCATCCGGCGCTTCAAATCCCGCATCAGGTCCAGGATCTGCGCCTGGATCGTCACGTCCAGCGCGGTGGTCGGCTCGTCGGCGATCAACAGCTTCGGGTTGCAGGCCAGCGCCATCGCGATCATCACCCGCTGGCGCATGCCGCCCGACAACTGGTGCGGATATTCGCGGACGCGGCGGACCGGCTCCGGAATCCCCACCAGCACCAGCATGTCGATTGCCTTCGCCTCGGCCGCCCGTGCACTTAGCCCCTGGTGCAGCCGCAGCGTCTCGCCGATCTGTCGCCCGACGGTCAGCACCGGGTTCAGGCTGGTCATCGGCTCCTGGAAGATCATCGATATTTCGTTGCCGCGGATATGCCGCATCTCGGCTTCCGGCAGCGTCAGCAATTCGCGTCCCTGGAATCTCACGGACCCGGCAATTTTGCCCGGCGGTTCCTGGATCAGCCGCAGGATGGACATGGAGGTGACGGATTTCCCGCACCCGGATTCGCCCACGACGCCGACCGTTTCACCTGCATCCACACTGAACGACAATCCCTCGACCGCCCGCACGACCCCATCCGGCGTGCCGAAATGGGTCTGCAGGCTGGTGACCTCCAGCAGTGCCGTCACAGCCGCTTCGCCAACCGCGGATCGAGCGCGTCGCGCAGCCCGTCGCCCACCAGATTGACCGACAGCACCGTGATGCAGAGGAAAATCGCCGGAAAGAACACGATGTACGGCTTGATCTGCCAGAGCGCCCGGCCCTCCGCCATGATGTTTCCCCAGCTCGGGATCGTCGGCGGCGTGCCGGCGCCGATGAACGACAGGATCGCCTCGTTGATCATCGCCGAGGCGCAGATCACCGTCGCCTGCACCAGCAGCACCGCCAGCGTATTGGGCAGGATGTGCCGCATGATGATGCGCGGGAACCGCGTTCCAGCCGCGATCGCGCCTTCCACGAACGGCTGCTCGCGCAGCGACAGCACGATGCCGCGGATCAGCCGTGCCACGCGCGGGAATTCCGGCACCGCCAGCGCGATGATCACGTTCTGCACGGAGGCGCGGGTCAGCGCCATCAGCGCGATCGCCAGCAGGATCGGCGGGATCGACATCAGCCCGTCCATTATCCGCATGATCACGGAATCGACCGCGCGCGAGAACCCGGCCACCGCGCCGATCGCGGTGCCCACCACCGAGGACACCAGCGCCACCGCAAACCCCACGCCGAGCGAGACGCGTGCGCCATAAAGCACCCGCGAGTAGATATCGCGCCCCAGCATGTCGGTGCCGAACCAGTAGAGCACCGACGGATCGCGGATGCGTTTGGCCGGTGCGATCGCGGTGGGATCCGTGGTTCCCAGCCACGGAGCGAACAGGGCGATGAACAGCATCACCCCGAGCAGCGCCGCGCCCAGCGCCGTCGTCGGATGCCGCCGGATGAAGGTCAGCACACGCCCACGCCGCCGGATCGGCGGCAGTACGTCCGGAAGCGCGGCGGCTGCCGCGGGGACGGTGGTGCTCAATACCGGATCCTCGGGTCGAACAGGGTGTACAGCAGATCGACGATCAGGTTGATGATCACATAGACGAAGCTGAACATCAGCACGACTCCCTGGATCACCGGGTAATCCCGCTGCAGGATCGCATCCGTGGTCAGCCGCCCCAGGCCGGGGATGGCGAACACGGTCTCGGTCACCACCGCCCCGCCGATCAGCAGCGCCACGCCCAGCCCGACCACCGTGACGATCGGCACCGCGGCGTTCTTCAGCGCGTGCACGTACAGGATGCCCGACTGCCCGACGCCCTTGGCCCGCGCGGTGCGCACGTAGTCCTGGCTGAGTACTTCCAGCATGGTCGCTCGCGTAATGCGGGCGATCAGGGCGATATAGATCAGTCCCAGAGCCACCGACGGCAGGATCAGCGTGCGCAGGAACGGCCACAGGCCGTGGCTGATGGGGGTGAACCCCTGTACCGGCAGCCAGCCGAGCTTCAGCGCGAAGATATAGGCCAATATGTAACCGACCACGAAGACCGGCGTGGAGAACCCGAACACCGCCAGCACCATGACCATGCGGTCGATCCACGTCCCCTGCTTCCAGGCGGCCACGACACCGAGCGGGATCGCCACCACCAGTGACAGCAGCACGGTCAGCACCATCAGCGACAACGTCGGCTCCAGCCGCTGGCTGATCATGTGCGTGACCGGCAGGTTGGTGAAAATCGAGGTGCCCAGATCGCCGTGCAGCACGTGCCACAGCCAATCGCCGAAGCGCACCACGAACGGCCGGTCCAGCCCCAGCGAGACGCGGATGCGGGCGATGTCGGCCGGCGTCGCCTGGTCGCCGGCGATGATGGCCGCCGGGTCGCCGGGCGCGAGATAGAGCAGGCTGAACACGAAGAAGGCGACGAACAGCATCACCGGGATGGTCGTCAGGACGCGTCGGGCGGCGTAGGCCAGCATGCCTGGGTCAGCTCTTGGTCACGCCGAAGCGCGGCACGTCGACATCGGCGCCGTGGGCAATGCGCGGCGGGCGCAGGCTGGTGGCCGCCGCAGCAGATGGCAGGAAGGCATGTCGCCGCATCGCAAGGCTCCCCCGGCTTATTTTTGTTGCAGCCCGCCTGGCGCGGCCTGGATGCCGGAGTTAAGCGGTCGGCGTGGCGCAATGCAATATCAGGGCCGTACTACAGCAGCAGCTTCGGCGCGGTTTCACTGTCCAACGGCCAGATCGGCCGTTGCACCCTGGTATAGGGAACTTTGCGGTAATCGCGACTGAGCGGACCGTCGGCATCGACATAGATCACCTTTTTCGCGATCGGCCCGTACGCCGCCATGAAATGGTTGGTCGATTTCACCACCACCAGCTTGCGCGCATGCGGCTCTATCCCGAGATTGGTGAACAGTTCCAGCCCCAGCGCCTGGGTGCGGTTGCTGATCAGCACGACGTCGATGCCGCCGACGCGTATCGCGGCGCAATCGCCGAGCGGCACGCGGGTGGGGCCGAAGCTCTGCCAGCAGTCGCGCTTCAGCGCCGTTACAGTTACGTCCGCATCCACCGGTGGCCCGGACGCGGGACCGGTCTTGCCGCCAAAACGCAGCGGAAAACGCGCGCCTTCGCCCGCATCGAAGCAGAGCCGCACGGCGATCGGATCCCAGATCGGGCCGAGCGCCGCGTCGTGCGCATCGCGCTCGATCAGCCGCCGCAGGATGGTGGTATTGTCCGACGGCGCGCCGCCGCCCGCGTTGTCGGCCGGATCCGCCATCACCACCGGTGCCGCATTGAATGCCAGTGCGGCGGCGACGCCATCGTTCACCGGCAGATAGTCCGGCGCGGTGCGCCCGCGCATCGAGATGAATTCCTGTCCGATCTCGGTCGCCAGGCGATCCGCCTTGGCCTTGTCATTGTCGGTGACCACCAATATGCGGCCCGATAATTCCGGCACGTCGGCATATGGGAAACAATGCCCGATGGAGACCGACAGAACCCCATCCTTGCCCTCCAGCGCGGAGGTGCGATCGACAAAGCCGCGCATCAGCGGCAGCGTGGTCGGATAGCTGGCGATCTGCCGGCAGTCGTACAGGGACATCACCGGCTTTATTTCACCCCGCACCGTGCGCAGCACCAGGTTCAGCAGGTCCTCCGCGCGCTCCACCACGTCGGTGTGCGGAAACTCCTTGTACAGAATGATGATGTCCGCCAGCCGCACGCGCTTCACGGTCAAATGGCAATGCGGATCGAGCTCCACGCCGATGACGCAGCGCGGCCCGACGATCGCCCGCACCCGCTCGATCACGTCGCCCTCCACGTCATCGTAGCCGTGCGCAACCATTGCCCCGTGCAGTCCCAGCAGCACGCCATCCAGCGGCATCGCCGCGTGCACCTGGCTGAGTATTTCGTCACGCATGAACTCGTAATCCGCGCGGCTGGTGGTGCCGGCGGGGCTGGCGGCGAAGCAGCTTCCCTCGATCAGGGTGAAGCCTTCGGCCGCGGCACGTTGGCGTGCCACGAACAACGGCGCGGTGCACATCACCGGCGCATCGTGGGGGTGTTCGCCGGGGCGGAGGAACACAGACTCCCGGTACGCCGCAAGCGAGGTGGGAAGCGGCGAGAACGTGTTGGTCTCGGTGGCGATGGTGGCGCTGAACAGGCGCATGCAGGTGTCTCCCACGCGATGGCCGACGGTTGTGCCGCGCAGGATGCGCGTGCTGCAACATGTCGGCAACCGACCGAGCGGGCCACAACCGGATCGGGTCGGCTTGCGGTGTGCGGCGGCGGCAGCGAAACTGAGGCGGCAATATTCATTTTCACTTCAGGGAGATGCCGCCATGGCCGACCGGCCGTTCACGCAAGCGGATTTGGATGCACTGCGGCAATGGGACACGCCGACAATCTGCAACGGACTGGAGCTGGTGGCGCCGGAGCGGCGGGCGATCGGGTTCACGACCCAACCGCTGGTTCCGATCGAGCCGAAGTTGCCGCCGATCGTCGGGCTGGCGCGGGTGGGCATGATCCGGGCCAAGGAGCGGCCGCGCGGAACGGTGGCGGACCGGCTGGACTGGTACGAGTACGTCGCGAAGGCCGACCTGCCGACCATCGTCGTGTTGCAGGATCTCGATGACACGCCGGGGTATGGCGCTTGGTGGGGCGAGGTGCACTCCACCGTACACAAGTCGCTCGGAGCGCTGGGTTGTGTGACGAACGGGTCGTACCGGGATATCGATGCGTGGGCCGAAGGGTTCCAGATTGTCGGCGGGTCGGTCGGCCCGAGCCATGCGTGGGTGCATATGGTGGATTTCGGCAAGCCGGTGAACGTGCATGGGATGAACGTGGCGCATGATGACGTGATACACGCGGACCGGCACGGTGCGGTGGTGGTGCCGGCAGAGGCGGTGAAGAAGCTGCCGGCGGCGATCGAGCTGATCGCGCGGCGAGAGAAGGTGATCCTGGACGTGTGCCGGGACCCGGGATTCACGCCGGCCAAGCTGCGGGAGGCGATACGGCGGTCAGGGGAGATCCACTGAGCGGACTGGTGGCGGATCGCAGCCGGTTATCGGAGAGCCGGAATGCGAGTCTCTGTTTGGTGGCAATCTGAGATTCAAATTGCGGCGTCGATTTCTGCGGTAGTCGGCATGGTGGCCTGACTGCCGCGGCGCGTGCAGCAGACCGAAGCTGCGATGGCGGCTCGGCGGAGTGCCGCGTCCAGCGGCATGCCCCGGTCCAGCGCGGCCGTGAGCACCCCGGTGAAACAATCACCGGCGCCCGTGGTATCGACTGGAATGACAGGGCGTGCCGGCACCTCAACTTTGCCCGCCGGCGATGCCGCCTCGGCGCCCTGTTTGCCCAGGGTACGCACGACTGTCGCGCCCAGCGCGCGGTGCAATTCCGCGGCGCTGGAGCCAGTGCCGAGGCGGGCGGCGAGCCAGGCTGCTTCGACTTCGTTGACGACTAGTATATTGACGGCCCGCAGCGCGACGGGGTCCAGCGCTGCGGCCGGCGCCAGGTTAAGCACGGTGCGCGCGCCACGCCGCCGGGCACGGCCGATCAGTGCCGCGGTCGCCGTGGCTGGTATTTCCATCTGCAACAGAAATGTACTGTCCGACCGTAGCAGGTCGTCTTCCACCTGGGTGTGGGCGACTGCGAGATTTGCGCCCGAGCCGACGCCGATCACATTATTTCCATGGTCATCGACAAAGATGCCGGCGCAGCCGGTCGTATCATCGGTTTTGATCACCCGTGAGATGTCGATGCCGGTCTCGCGCAGAATGCGCAGTGCACCAGCGGCGAGCGCGTCGCGTCCGACAGCACCGGCCATGATGACGCGCGCGCCATCGCGGGCGGCGGCAACGGCCTGGTTGGCGCCCTTGCCGCCGGGCTCGATGCGAGCTGAGCGGGTCAGGATGGTTTCGCCGGGGGTCGGCAAGGAGGGCAGCGGGAAGATGATGTCCAGGTTGATGGAGCCGAGTACCGACGATCATTGCTGACCTGGACAGTGTGGTGCCGACGCTCGGACTTGAACCGAGGGCCTACTGATTACGAATCAGTTGCTCTACCGCTGAGCTACGTCGGCAATCGGACGCGGCGCGCCCGCATATAGCGCCGGCGGCGCGGCCGGGCAACTGGAACGGCCCTCACCCGGTTCGCTACGCGAACCGACCTCTCCCGCAATCGGGAGAGGTCGGGTTAGTACCGGCGCAACAGCGCCACCAGCCGGCCCTGGACGCGCACCCGGTCGGCGGGAAAGATCCGTGTCTCGTGCCGTGGGTTGGCCGGTTCCAACGCGATCGAGTTGCCGCGACGGCGCAACCGCTTCAGCGTGACTTCCGTCTCATCGACCAGGGCGACGACAATCTGCCCGGTTTCCGCAGTTTCTTCCTTCCGCACGATCACCGTGTCGCCGTCGAAAATACCGGCCTCGACCATCGAATCGCCGGCGACTTCCAGAGCGTAGTGCTCGCCATTGCCGAGCAGCGCCATGGGGATATCGATGGTGGTGCCGTGATCGCGCATCGCCTCGATCGGCAGACCGGCGGCGATGCGCCCATAGAGCGGCATCTGCACGGCGGCCGCGTCGTTGGCAGTACGCACGCCCGACAAGCGCGGCGAAAAATCGCCGCGGATCACGTTCGGCGCGAATCCGGCTGCTGCGCGCTCAGCCCCCGCTTCCACCTGCACCGTACGCGCCTGCATATCATCCGGCAGGCGCACCACTTCCAGCGCCCGCGCGCGATGATGACGGCGCCGCAGAAAGCCGCGTTCCTCAAGCGCAGAGATCAGGCGATGGATGCCTGATTTCGATTTCAACTGGAGCGCCTCCTTCATTTCCTCGAAACTGGGGGAAAAACCAGTCTGCTTCAGGTGGCGGTCGATGAAGACGAGCAGCTCGTACTGCTTGCGGGTCAGCATGGATCCCTCATGTGAAACGTTCCCTGCCGGCCGGCGGGCAGTGGGCCGCAGGGGCTCAGAACAAACCAGCAACGACAGCGGTGTTCTATGTTGGTTCGCGTTGCCGCGTCAAGTCTGGTGCGAAAATGGTTGAAAATTCTGCCTAAAGCCCGAGCGAATCGAGCCGGATCATCCTCACCGGGGCACCTTCCGGCAGCGGCGGGTCGTGCGGCGCACGCAGGATCAGCGCGTCGGCCATTGTCAGCCGCCGCAGCATTGCCGAGTCCTGCACGGGGAAGGGCGTTGCCACCAGCTTGCCGTCGGAGCGGCTGGCCAGCGTGGCCCGTACATGGTCGGCGCGTCCGTCATTCGCGGCCATGGCGGTGCCGAGCACCGCGTCGGTTACCGGCGGCGGCGTGCCAGGCAACCCGGATAGCCGCGCCAAGGCCGGCAGCAGAAACAGGATAGCGCAGACCAGTGCGGACACCGGATTGCCAGGGAGCCCCAGCACCGGCACGCGCCCGAGCCAACCGAAAATCAGCGGCTTTCCAGGCCGCATCGCGATTTTCCAGAAATCCACCTGCAGCCCGCGCGCGCTGAGCGATTCGATGACCAGATCATGGTCGCCGACGCTCGCGCCGCCGGTGGTCACCAGCATGTCGGCCGCCGCAGCCGCGTCCGCCACCGCGCCGATCGCGGTACGGTCGTCACGTGCCACTGGCAGCACCAGCGGCTCGCCGCCGCCCGAGCGGACCAGGGCGGCCAAAGCATGGGAGTTGGAGCTGACGATGCCGCCCGCCGGCAACGGCTCTCCGGGCATTGCGATCTCGTCGCCCGTGGCGAGGATGGCGACCCGCGGACGGCGAGATACGGTGATCCAGGGATGATTGGAGGCGGCTGCCAGCCCGACATCGCGCGCGGTCAGGCGACGGCCCGCCGGCACCACCTCGTCGCCGGCGGCAAAGTCCTGCCCGGCCCGCCGGATATGCCGCCCGGCGCGCGCCGCTTCGTTCACGCGGACGAGGTCGCCGTCACGGGTGGCGTCCTCCTGCAACAGGATCGCGTCGGCGCCGGCCGGGACGATGCTGCCGGTGAAGATGCGCACGGCCTCACCGGCGCCGATCCGGCCTTCGAACGGGTGGCCGGCCGGGGCACTGCCGATCACGCGCAAAGTCTCGCCCAGCCCGCTGTCGGCGGCCCGTAACGCATAGCCGTCCATTGCCGAGACGTCGGCCGGCGGCTGTGTCAGGCGCGCCACGATCGGGGTCGCGGTGACGCGCGCCCAGGCGTCGGCGAGGGCGACCACCTCGGCGGTTACCGGCCGCAGGTCGGCCAGGATGCGTGCGCGCGCTTCCTCCACGCTGATCATCGCTACCCCCTTGCTCTGACTGAGGGCGCCGGATGCACTCAGTCCTGTCGGAACTCTCCGGACTTGCCGCCCGACTTCTGGGTCAGGCGGATTGCCTCGATGCGCATGCCGCGATCCACGGACTTGCACATGTCATAGACCGTCAGCGCGGCGACTGACACGGCGGTGAGCGCTTCCATCTCGACGCCGGTCTGGCCGGTGGTGCGCACGGTGGCCTCGATCTCGACAGCGCTGGCGGCTTCATCGGGCTGCAGCTCAACCTCCACCGCGCTGAGCGCCAGCGGATGGCATAGCGGGATCAGGTCGGCGGTGCGCTTGGCGGCCATGATGCCGGCCAGCCGGGCCACGCCGAGCACGTCGCCCTTGCTGGCCTTGCCGCTACGGATCAACTCCAGCGTGGCCGGCTGCATCACCACCCGTCCGCGTGCCGTTGCGATACGCACGGTGGCCGGCTTTCCCGAAACGTCGACCATCGTTGCATTGCCGCGCGCATCGAAATGCGTCAGTCCGCTCATGGTGCGGAGGGCCGGCTTGGGCCGTCGCCGAGCAGGCGCTGCACCGCCAACGTGACGTCCGGCTCACGCATCAGGCTTTCGCCCACCAGGAAGCAGAAGCAGCCGGCGGCCGCGAGCCGTTGCAGGTCGGCGTTGTTGCGGATGCCGCTTTCCGAAATCAGGAAGCGGTCGGGCGGCACCAGGGGGGCCAGCGTTTCGGTGGTGGCCAGGTTGATCTGCAAGGTGCGGAGGTTTCGGTTGTTGATACCAATCAGTTGCGTCTGCAACCCGAGCGCGCGTTCCAGGTCGTGCTGGTCATGTACCTCCACGAGCACGTCGAGATCGAGCGAGCGGGCGACATCCTCCAAGCCGCGAGCTTCGTCGTTGGACAAGGCGGCCATGATCAGCAGGATGCAGTCGGCACCCATCACCCGGCTTTCGTAGACCTGCCACGGGTCGAGAATGAAATCCTTGCGCAGTACCGGCAGGGAAACCGCCTTGCGGGCGGCGATCAGGTGCTCCGCACTACCCTGGAAGTCCGGCGCATTGGTCAGTACCGACAGGCAGGTCGCGCCGCCGGCCTGATAGGCACCGGCCAGCGCGGCCGGATCAAAATCGGCGCGAATCAGGCCGCTGGAGGGTGATGCCTTCTTGATCTCGGCAATCAGCGCGAACCGGCCTTCCACGATTGCGTGCTTGAGGACCTGGCCGAAGCCGCGTGGGGAGTCCGCCTGGGTGATGGCCTGGCGCAGGCGGTCGATGCTGATTTCGGCCTTCCGCCGCGCCACTTCGGAGCGAGTTTCGCCGCAGATGCGTGTGAGTACGTCAAGTCCCGAACTTGGTTCGGTTGGCGCCGGCATAGTGTCAGCCATGGTTCTCCTCGCCGCCGCTCAATGTGCCGGCACGACGTCGTTGGTTTCACGCCGCAGCCGTTCCAGCACCGCCAGCGCTCGCCCGGAGGCCAGGGCCTCGCCGGCCAGTTCCACGCCCTCGCGCAGGTGGGTAGCACGGCCGGCTACGATCAGGGCGGCGGCGGCGTTCAGCAGCACGGTGTCACGGTAAGGGCCGCTTGCGTCCTCCAACAACGCCAGCAAAGCGGCGGCGTTCTGCGCCGCGTCACCACCACGGATCGCTTCAATGGGGGCGCGCGGCAGGCCGGCATCCTCGGGCGTGATCGTGAAGCTGCGGACTGTGCCGTCCAGCAGGGCTACCACCTGGCTGTCGCCGGCGACTGTCAATTCATCGAGACCCTGGCCATGGACGATCCACGCCGCCTGCGTCCCAAGCCGGGCGAGCGTGTCCGCCATCGGACGGGCCCATTCCGCAGCAAATACGCCGGTGAGTTGCCGGCGGACGCCGGCCGGATTGGAGAGCGGCCCCAGCAGGTTGAAGATCGTGCGGGTTCCCAACTCCACGCGAGCGCCGGCGGCGTGTCGCATGGAGGGGTGATGTCGCGGGGCGAACAAAAATGCGCAACCGGCGTCGCGCAGAATGGCCGCGAGCCGGTCCAGCGGCACCTCGATATTCACCCCGAGTGCTGCGAGCACATCGGCCCCGCCGGTACGCGAAGACAATGCGCGGTTGCCGTGCTTGGCCACAGGCACGCCGCAGCCCGCAAGGACGAATGTCACGGCGGTGGAGACGTTCAGCGTGCCCGAATTGTCGCCGCCGGTGCCGCAGACATCGATGGCACCCTCCGGCGCTTCTAGTGCGGTCATCCGGGCGCGCAGGGCGCGCACCGCGCCGGTTAGCTCGGCGACGGTCTCGCCGCGGACCCGCATCGCCATCAGCAAACCGCCGATCTGGGCTGGGGTAGCTTCGCCGGACATGATGACGTGGAACGCCTGCTCGGCCTCCTGCTCCGACAGCGTGGCACCGGCGGCGAGCCGGGCCAGCACTGGTTTAAGTCCGTCGGACACAGATCAGGCGGCGCGCGCCGCCGCGCCCAGGCCACGCCCGTTGTCACCGCGGGCAATGGCAAGGAAATTGGCGAGGAGTTCGTGGCCTGCTTCGCTGGCGATGCTTTCTGGGTGGAACTGCACGCCAAACACCGGCAGGGCGCGATGCCGCACCGCCATGAGCAGGCCATCCTCGGTCCAGGCGGTCGGGATCAGCACATCCGGCAGAGTAGCGCGATCAACGATAAGGCTGTGATAACGTGTGGCCGAGAAGGGCGAAGCGATGCCGCTGAGTATGTCGGCGCCGTCGTGGAAGATGCGGCTGACCTTGCCGTGCATCGGCCCTGGCGCGCGCACGACCCTGGCGCCGAATGCCTGGCCGACGGCCTGATGGCCGAGGCAGACACCCAGGATCGGCAGCCGGCCGGCCGCGGCGGCGACCAGGTCCAGGCAAATACCCGCATCGTCGGGTGTGCACGGGCCGGGCGACAACACAATCGCCTCCGCGCCGCTGGCCAGCACGTCCGGCACGGAAATGGCGTCGTTGCGCCAGACCTGGCACTGGGCGCCGACATCGCCCAGGAAGTGCACCAGGTTGAAGGTGAAGCTGTCGTAGTTGTCGATGACCAGGATCATGGAGGCGATCCTTCGTCCCGGACGGGCCGGCCGTCAATAAGGCAGCAGGGGGCGAGGCGATCAGGTGGCGCGGTTGATTGCCGCGTGGTTCGGTTCAGGCCTCGCCCGGCACGCCGTACCCGGGTGCCACGTCCGGATCCAGCGCCCTGGAGATATAAGCGGCCATCTGTGGCTGCCACAGCGCCCAGAGCCGCCCCAACTCCTGAATGGGCGTATCGTGCCAGTCAACGCGCAGATCGGCGATTGCCCAGGGCATTTTGTCTGCCAGCAGCATGCCGGCCGAGTGTACCGGCCCGGCTTCTCCGCCCGCTGCGAGACCTGCCTGCATCGCCGCCATGATGCGGTCTCCCAACGTGCCCGGGGCTCCTTCGAACATCGCTATCATGGCATGCGGCACGTCGGCATCCGCCAGCAGATTCCCCGCTGCGATCACGCCGGTTCCCTGGGCGATGGCGTGCACGCCGAGGCATTTTCCCCCGGAAAAGCCACCGACCCGTCCGGCTGTATCGACCAAGCGCGAGTTGCCGGTGCTCGGCATGCGGGGCGCTGGTTTGCAGGATGCGGACGGCGTCCTGGGCGGACGCGCCCAATGCCAGCAGGTCCAGTCCGCGTGGCCCCAGGCGCGGGTCCGTGACATTTTGTGTGAGCACGGCACCGACGGTGGCTCGCACATGGGCGCACCGCGCTGCGACAGCGGGCGACGAGGATGCGACCGCGAGCCCGAACTGTCCTGTCTGCTGACATCGTGCTGCGATCGAGAATGTCATCCGTCGATGTCCGCAATGGCGATGAGGCCCGTTAACCCTGGCGAGCCATTTTGACGATAGAAAATGACGCCGGCCAGAGCCAACTGGCCGGCGTCCGATCGGGCCGCCGGACTGAGCGCCGGCCCAATACCAAGGAGGACGAGATGTCAACGCATCTCGGGCTCCTGCCGGTGATTCTGGTCATCGTGACCGTGAAGGTCAAGATAATCGTGAAGCGCCGGTAAGGAGCCGGGGCCGGCTTTAGCGGCCGGTCCCACTCCTTGGATTATTGCACATGGGCACAAGATTGCAACATTTTCGCCGGTACGCCGCATCTGGAGCGTATCGCGTACAGGCGCGCTCAGGTCGCGAAGCTGCGCACCGCCTCCTCGTGGATGGAATGCATGATGCGCCGTTTCAGCGCCATGAATGCGTCACTGGTCAGGAGATCGACCGAGCGGGGCCGGGGCAGATCGATCTCCACCATCTCCTTGATCCGTCCCGGGCGTGCCGTCATCACATAAACCCGGTCGCCGAGCAGGATCAACTCGTCGATATCATGGGTAATGAACAGCACCGTCTTGCTGGAATGCTGCCAGATTTCCAGCAGCAGTTCCTGCATCAGGGAGCGTGTCTGGCTGTCCAGCGCGCCGAACGGTTCGTCCATCAGCAACAACGCCGGGTCGTTGGCGAGCGCCCGGGCGAGGGCCACACGCTGCATCATCCCGCCGGAGAGCTGCTTCGGATAGTGGTTTTCGAAACCGTCCAGCCCGACCTGCGCCAGGAATCGCCGGGCAATGTCGTGGCGTTCCTCAGGCGCGATGCCGCGCAGCTTCAGCCCGAACTCCACGTTGCGCTGCACCGTCAGCCATGGAAACAGCGTGTAGGACTGGAACACCATGCCCCGGTCCCGCCCCGGTCCGGTGACGCGCTGATGGTTCAGCCAGATCGAGCCTTCGGTCGGCTCGATCAGTCCTGCAACGAGCCGCAGCAGGCTGGTCTTGCCGCAGCCCGACGGTCCGACGATGACGGAAAATTCGTTGTCCCCGACATCCAGCGAGATGTTCTCCAGTGCGACTACCGGCGTGCCCGTTTTGGGTACGAAACGCAGGGCCACGTTCTCGATGCGCAGTTTCGCGGCGGCTGGTGACAGCATCTACGGGCTGGTCGCCCAGGGGAGCAGCCGGTTGCGCAGCAGCTTGAAAATCTGGTCGGTGATCAGCCCCAGCAGGCCGATCACCATGATGCCGAGGAAAATCTGCTCGGTGAACAGGCCGCGCATCGAGTTCAGAATGAAATAGCCGAGCCCTTTGTTGGCGGCCACCAGCTCCGCCACCACCAGATAGGTCCAGGCCCAGCCCAGGGTGACACGGAGCGTGTCCATCACGCCGGGCATCGTGGCCGGGATCAGCACGCGCCAGACCACCGTCCGTCGCGTTGCGCCCAGCGTGTACGACACGTCCAGCAGGTCCTGCGACACGCCGCGGGACACATCGGCGATCAGGATCAGTTGCTGGAAAAAGGTGCCGATGAAGATGACGGTGATCTTCTCGGTCATGTCGATGCCGACCCACAGGATCAGCAACGGGATCAACGCCGAAACCGGAAGATAGCGGACGAAGTTGGTCACCGGCTCGATTGCCGCCTCGATGATCTTGAAGCTGCCCATCAGGATGCCGATCGGCACCGCAAGGATGGAGGCGATCACGAACCCGGACATGATCTCGGTGACGGAGACCCCCGTGTTGACCAGCAAGGAGCCATCGCCGATGCCGTCCACCGCGGCGCCAACCACGGCGGCGGGCGTGGGCAGGAAATCCGGCCGTACCAGCCCGCCATAGGACAAGCCACACCAGATCACGAAGATGGAAATCGCCACCGCCGCGCTTACCGTCAGGTAGGTACCGCGGGGGATATCCTTCTTGGGTGCGGTGTAGGCTGCCAGAAACGATGCCATCAGCCGCACCAATCGCCTCTCCGCCCCGTGGGACGGAGAGGGCCGGAGTGGAAACGGGAGTTATTCATTCACGTAGGTGTAGTCGATCAGCTCCGATGGCGTGACCTTGACCTGCAGCCGGCCATGGCTACCCCAGATATCGATCGCCTGCTGCACGGTATGCGACAACGGCCCCGGATCCGCCTTGGTGCCGAAGAACTGCTTGTTGGCGGACGCATCGTAGAACTTGATGCCCGACAAGGTCGCCTTGAAGTCCTTGGGGTCCTTCAGCCAGCCGCCGACGCCCTTCGCCATGATCGGGATCGCCTCGTCGGGGTGCTGCTCGTAGAAAGCCACCGCCTCATCCCACGACTTCACGATGGCCGCCACGTCCTTCTGGTGCGCGTTCACCCACGACGTCTTGGCAATCAGCACGTCGGTGATCAGGCCGGGCGATTGCGAGCTGTCCACCAGCAGGTGGCCGAAATTGGTGGCTTTGCCGCGGCTGAGCCACGGTTCCCAGGTGACCGCCGCATCCACCCGGCCGGCCACGAAGGCGCTGCCCGCGTCGGCGGCCGTCATGTTCACCGTCTGCACGTCGGATTCCTTCAGACCGGCTTTGCTCAGCAGCACGTTCAGGTAGAAGTCCGAGACCGAACCATCATCGACCGCGACACGCTTGCCCTTCAGGTCGGCGATGCTGGCGATGTCCTTCTTGGCGACGATGCCGTCGCCGCCATCCGAGTCATCGATCGCCACAACGTACTGAAAGTCGGTTGGCTTTTTCAGATAGAGCAGCGCGGTATCGACCGTGCTGGCGATCATCTGGATGCGGTCCGCCATGAGCGTCGGGAACCGTTCCTTCGGATCTTCCATGACCACCAGATCGACATCCACCCCGTTCTGTTTGAAGAACCCCTTGTCGCGCGCGATGTAAAGGGGCCCGTAGCCGACCCAGGTGGAATGCGCGATCTTCACCGTATCGGCGTTTGCCACCCTGGCGCCCAAGGTCGGCAGCAGTGCCAATCCGAACAGCAACGCGCCCAGTTTCCATGCAGCCAATCGCATGTCCGCCCCCTGTGTTTGATTTCGACGCACGCGGTTTTACCGCAAGGGCGACATTACGCGACCGCGGTCCCCCTCGCAATCGAGCCGCAACGAAGTGTGCAACTATCGTACCAGCTTACGCCCCCTCTCTGACGGGCGGCCGACCAGAACCGGGGGCCAGGCCGTCGTTGGGACCGGGACAGGCGGCTTAGTGGTTCGGTTGATCTTCCAAACGGGCTGGCATGGGGCGGGCGGGCATGCGTCGTGCGACAAGCTCGGGCCAGATGCCCGGATATCTCAGCCGGGTTCCTGGGTCGTCGGAGGCGCAGTTGAAGCAGTTAAGTGCTCGTCATGAAATAACCGAATCGACCGTCATTCCCGCATTCGCGCATAGGCGCTAGAAATAATGCTTGCATAGCAGAATCCGTTCCGATTCAAGCATCGGATGACGCCCGATTCGCTGCTCAACGAGGACTGGTCCAACATCGTCGATCGGCTCGGCGGTGCCGAAGCGCTGAGCCTGAGCGCCCGCGCCAGCAACGCCTTCCGGCGCGGCCGCGTGATCCCCAACGCGATCACCCTGCTGCGGCTGGTGCTCGCCTATTGCCTCGGCTCCCATGGCCTGCGCGGCACCGCCGCATGGGCCAGCGCGAGTGGTCTGACCGACATCTCCAACGTGGCGCTGCTCTATCGACTGCGCCAGTGCGGCGATTGGCTGAACGCGCTGATCGGCCAGCTGCTGAGCTCTGCCGCGCCGAAGCCCAGCCGAGGGCGCTTCATCCGCATCCTCGATGGGAGCGCGGTGGCGCAGGCGGGAGCGGACGCCAGCACCAACAACAAGCTCTGGCGCATTCACGCCGCATTCGACCTGCCCAGCGAGCGCTTCGGCTTTTTCGAACTGACCGACCAGCATGAAGCCGAGCGACTGGACCGGGTGCCGGTGGTCAAGGGCGAAATTCGCCTCGCCGATCGGGTGTATTTGAAACCGGATCGCATGGCCACTGTGCTCGCCGCCGGCGCCGATCTGGTAGTGCGTGCCGGCTGGCGCAGCGCGCGCTGGCTCGAGGCTGACGCGACGCCGGTGAATCTGCCCCGCGAGCTGCGCAAGGCGGCCAAGCGCGGCCTGATCGATCGCAAGATCTGGCTGGGCCGCAAGAACGCATCGCCCCTCGCACTGCGTATGGTGGCGATCAAAAAGCCTGAGCCAGCGGCCGCCGCCGCCCGGCGAAAAGCCCGCCGGGAGGCGCAACGAGAGCGCTACCAAATCTCCACGGCGACGCTGATTGCCGCCGGATGGGTGATCCTGATCACCTCGCTGCAAGCCGATGACTGGCCGGCCCAGGATGTGATGGCCCTCTACCGCCTGCGATGGCGGGTCGAGCTTGGTTTCAAACGGCTGAAAAGTCTGGTTGGCCTGCATGGCCCGCCGGCCACCGACGCGCGCTCTGCCAGACCGTGGGTGCTGGCTCATCTGTTGATGATCCTTCTGCTCGAGCCGCTTGTCGATGAGCTCGAGACTCTCCCCGCTGGGCCTGCGCCGCCTGACCCGACCTGGCTTGTGGCGGGCGCTGCGCCAACTGATCGCCATACTGCTTCACGCCATCATGCCGCAACCGAGCGTTGCCCGCCTGCGACGATGTAGAGCGCGGCTCAGACGGCATCTGCACGAGCCGCCCCGACGAAAACGCCAATATCAGCGAATGGCACCGGTATTTTAGCGCCTATGCGCGAAAGCGGGAATCCAGCGGGCGGTGGTGGATTCCCGCTTTCGAGCCTGTGAAAGAAATCGGTGCGGAGCGCGGGTTTGGTCATCGCATCGTCCCGGCGCCTCCCGGCCCGGCACCTCAATGCATAGGCAACGCCGCGTCTCGCCGGCCCGGACGCCCGGTCATTGCCGGCAGCAACGAGGCCGGCTTGCCACCATGCCCTCCTACGCCGCCGCCTGGCGCAGACAGTGGCCGCGCCAGAGATTGTGGGCCAGTGCCTGCAGCAGAACCACGCAGGCGACCTTGGCCATCGAGCGCACCTGCAGCGCTCCCAGGCCACGCCCTTTCAGGATGCCGTTCACCGTTTCGATCCGCGCGCGTCGCTTATACACCAGCTTGCCGGCCTCCCCGGCCATCCGCGCGCGCCATGTCTTGATCGCCTCTGGCTCGGCGTCCCGTCGTTGCGCGCGCTTGCGCTGACTCGCCGGAGTGGCCGTCGCCTTGTCTGGCGCGACCGGTGCGTAGACCTCGATCCCCGCCGCGCTCAGGCTGACAATGTCCTGCTGCGTCGCATAATGCGTGTCGGCAAGAACCCGCTGTGGCGTGATGCCGAAATTGGTCCTGACCTGCTCGGTCATCGGGCCCGCCAGGCCGGCGTCGTTGCGACGGTCGGTTACTGCGGTGGTGACAATGATGCCGCTCTGCGGCAGCACCGCCAGCTGCACGTTGTAGCCGGCGCGCACGGCACCGTCGGCGAAGCGCATCAGCCGCGCGTCGGGATCGGTGCGGCTGGCCCGCGGCTCGTTCTTCTTGGTTTCCGCCTGCTTGTGGGTCTTGGCGCTCGCGGCCCGTTCCGCACGCAACTTGTCCAGCGCCCGACGTGCTGCCGCGGCGCGCGCTGCAACATCTTCAGCGGCACGCCGCCGCGCCGCCTGCCGGCGTGTCTCGCTCGCCGCCGGATCGGTCGCAACCTCCGCCTTCAGCGTCTCCACCAGCTCGCGCGCGGCAGCTTCGATCGTCGCCAGCCGGGCCGACCGGCGGAACGAGCCGCGGCCAGCGCTGACTTTAACTTTAGTGCCATCAATCGCGATCTCGTCAGCGTGACCACACCCTCGGTGATCAACGCGGTGACGCTCTCGCGCAGCAGCCGGTCGAGCACCGCGGCGTGCTCGACCCGGAAATCGCTCAGCCCGTGATAGTTCACCGGCACGCCACCGCACAGCCAGCGATAGGCGAGATCGCTCTGGCACAGCCGATCGAGCTGCCGCGCCGAGCCGACGCCTTCCAGCGTGGCATACAGCCACAACGCCAGCAGCACCCGAGGGTCCGGCGGCGGACGGCCGGGGCCGCCATCCACCGTCTTGATCCGCTGAAACAACTCCGTCAGCTCCAGCCCCGCCACATAGGCCCAGACGACGCGCGCTTTGTGGTCGGCCGCCAGCAGGCCTTCCAGATCGACAAACTCCCAGCTCGGCTGGTTTCGCTCCGGCCGCAGGTAACGCACTGCCATCGATGTCCCCGAATCACTCATCGATGCCAGCGAATCCGATTTCGCCAGGGAATGCCAATTCTTTCACAGGCTCTTTCGCGGGAATGATGAGATGATGCGGTTGTTTCCGAACAATTCCTAACCGCTGCTTAACGTCGCCCGGGCATCCACGCCACTACTCCGTCGCTATCATGTCCAACTGCCGTCATATCCGGCCACGGTCGTCCTCGCCCGCCATCCACCAACGGCCAGATCTTCAACCCTTTTGGCATCTCCATCACGCGCGTCCGATCCACTGGCGCCAGCGTATTTGCGACCTCATCCAGCCACTCCGTCAGCGCGCCGCCAGCGCCTGCAACCAGCAGCGCCCCCCGGCCGGGCCGCAAAGCCAGGTCGGATCATCTTGTGTGCCCCCCACGTGCATTATGCCGAATGGTCGGGCGCGCAATCCCGTAGCGCCGGGGCAATCGGGTGGAGTGCGGAAAGCTCGAGACCATCGGCCAGAGGCTTGTCGGGTGCGGTGGACGATATCACATTGAGCGGCAGCGCTGATTTCGATGGCGTTCCGGCACTATGGGACCAACGAGCATGCATCGCGCCATACAAGTGACTGCGACTTTTGCCGGCCTTGCCGGCGTCCTTGCTACAGCCGGATGCGCGGTGGTGCCGCCCTCCGGGCCAACGGTGATGGCGCTTCCCGGCCAGGGCAAGAGCTTCCCCGTGTTCCAGCAGGACGACTATAGCTGCCGCGGCTATGCGCAACAGCAGACCGGTTACCAGCAGCCCGGCCAGGCAGCCACCAACGCCGCCGTCGGCAGCGCGGTACTCGGCACGGCGATCGGCGCGGCGGCCGGCGCGGCGATCGGCGCTGCAGCCGGGAACCCCGGTGCCGGCGCGGCGATCGGCGGCGCGACTGGTTTGCTGGGCGGCAGCGCGATCGGCGCCAACAACGCGGGAGCGATCCAGGCCAGCCTGCAGCAACGCTACGACGTGGCTTACACGCAGTGCATGTATGCTCGCGGCAACACGGTGCAGGCGCCACCGCCGGCTTATGCCAACTATCCTGCGTACGGTTACCCGGCCTATGGCTACCCGGGATATGCCTATCCCTATTACGCGCCCGGATTCTACGGACCGAGTTTTGTTCTCGGTTTCGGGGGTGGATGGGGCGGCGGCTGGGGATGGGGTCGTGGCTGGGGCGGTGGGTGGCGGGGCGGATGGCGCCGCTGGTGAGGCATCCGGTTATTCCATTGCTGGAATTGCGGATACCTCGCTCCGCATAGCGGCGGCCGTCGCGCCTGTCGAATACGGGTCCCTGCACCAGTGCAGGCTGCGCGCGTAACCGAGTTCGATCAGCAGCGGCCCGATCAGCGGCGGCAGCGCCTGCCGATCGGCGCGCGACAGGTCGCGGCGCCACCGTGCGACCGAGGAATCGAAAACCTCGCTCGAGGCGGCTATTTCATCGGCGATCGTGCCGACTGGCACAGGCTGCAGCAGGCTGTCGTCCCAGGGTAGATCAAGGAATTGCAGCAGCCCGCGCAAGGTCCGTTCCGGATCACTTACGAGGGCCTCATAGTGCAGCTCGTAATAGGCGGGATCGTGCCGGAAGCGCAGCCCGGCCTTTACGCTGGCTCGCCACTGCACAGCGCAGCGCCGCGCCGCGCCGACGCTGTCGTACGGTGCATGGTCCAACTTCGCGAACGGGGTACGCCGCAGGGAGCACACGGCGTCGCGGCCGTCGCGGACGATGTGGACCAGCCGTGCGCGCGGAAAGTGGCGACGAACGTAGCCGAACCGCTGCACGTTGGCTGGTGTCTTCTCCGCCCAGCACGTCTTGCCGGAGCGCTCTTGCACGGCGCGCTGGATGCGTTCGATGAACTCCGCCTGCGACCGGCTGTTTCGCTGCCAGCGGGCGATCTCGGCGGCGTCCCAGCCGAGCCGCTGGCCGATATCCGCCGGCGCCGAGATACGGCGCAGAAATACCGTAGTCTCCGCGCCGGCGGCGATCATCGGGTGGCGACCGAGCATGCTGCGCAACAGCGTGGTGCCGCTTCGCGCGGCGCCGCCGATGACGATTATCGACTGGCCATCAGATTGGCGGTGTGAGAATGGCGCGCGCATGTACCACCACATCCGATAACCCAGCAGGGCGAATAATCCGTCGGCAACATTGTGCGCCGCCAGCGCGCCGCTGATCCGCCTTCGGCTCCTGCGTCCGGCGTTCGTGATACGGAGCGTCAGTCGCCGGCCCCGCCGGCGATAGACCAGCCACAACGCCAGCAATACCGATCGCCACGCTGAAATGCGGCCGGCGCCGCCGGTGATCCAATAGTTGTCTCCGGTCGCGTCGGCAAAACCAAGCCGCCGGGCCACTTCGCGTTCCAAGCCTGGCGGTACCAGCAGCCGCGCCGCGGTCAGGCCGGCGACCATGAAGCCGAGTTCGTCCAGGTGGCCGAACACTGGAATCCGATCCGGGATCAGGTCCCACGGCGTCGCCAGATAGCCAAAGCCGATCAGCAACGCGATCTTGGCAGGAGTACACCCGGAAGAAAGCCAGACAGCACACATCAGGCGGCACTCGAAACGGAGTGCCTGGACGGCACGTTCCCACCGGTTCACGTGGTTTCCCCTGCGATCGACACCCAGCGATATCGACGGCGAGTCGCGTCCAGCGCCGCCCGTCTCAGGAAAACTTGTCGATACGCATGTAACGGGCGTGTGTCAGCTCATGCGACGGGTGTCATTTTGCCGATGAGTGATACAGGCGGCGCACTCACCCGGAGCGCAATGCGATCCACCTCTCCCGCAGAGTCGGAGAGGTGGATGGATGGTAGGCGCTGCCGAACGATCGCGACTAGCTTCTACGCTGCGCGCGGTTTGGCCTCGCGCGATTCCGCCAGATGATCGAAGCTTTTGCGGTAGGTGCCCAGGCCCTGCGTCTGTGATCGCAGTTCGATGATCAGGTCGTGTAACTCGGCCTCCGGCACCAGGGCTTCGACATCGTCCCAGCCGGCCCAGCCGTCTTTTTCAGTATAGCCGAGAATCTGGCCGCGGCGCCCGGTCAGCAGGCGTTGCGCGCGGGGGGTGAAGTCATTCGGCACGCTGATCGTGACACGGTCGATGGGTTCGAGTACCACCGGATCGGCGGCGGCCAGTCCTTCTTTCATGGCGATCTGGGTGGCGGTCTTGAACGCCATGTCGGAACTGTCGACGCTGTGGAACTGCCCGTCGGTCAGGGTGACGGCGATATCCACTACTGGATAGCCGAACGGTCCCTTGCGAGCGGATTCCTCGGCCGCTTCGCCGACTGCCGGGATGAAGTTGCGGGGCACCGCGCCGCCGACGATCTTATCAATGAACGCGAACCCGGAGCCGCGTTCGCGCGGTGCAATGTCGATCTTGACGTCGGCGAACTGGCCGTGCCCACCGGTCTGCTTCTTCAGTCGCCCATGCTGATGGACGGCGCGACGGATGGTTTCCTTGAAGGCGACCTGCGGGCGTTGCGTCGAAACCTTCAGTGCATAATTGTTGGCGAGTTTCGCGACCGTGTTGTTGAGATGGATCTCGCCCTGGCCATGCAGCACGGTTTCGCCGGTATCCTGGCCGTGCTCCAATCGCAGGGAAATATCCTCCTCCAGCAGCTTCTGGAGTGCGCCGGCCAGCTTCACGTCATCCTTGTGATCCGACGTGCCGATCGCGAGGGAATAGACGGGCGCGGGCGGCGTGGGGAACGGAAGCTGCTCCGGCGTGGCACCGGGAGAGGTCGTCGCGCCGGTTGCCACGCTGTCCAACCGACCGAACGCGACCAGATCGCCGGCCTGGGCCTCCGAAATCTTCGCGGGGTCGCCGCCGGTCCAGCGATAGATCCCGCCGAGCCGCGAGCCGCCGAGCGTGACACCGTCCTTGATGGCGCCACGCCAGACCCTTGCGTATGAAAGCTTTCCAGTATGGCCAGCGTGCACTGTCTTGAATATCTGCGCGAGCGGCGGCCCGTCGGCGTCGATGCCGTGGCGTTCGGCGGTTTCGACGGCCACCGGCGTATCGTGCCGCAGCGCCTTCCACAGCCGGCGAATTCCGCCCGCCTGGTCGGCCGCGCCCAGCAACACCTCGATCACGTTGCCTGCCGTCAGGTCCTTGCGCAGGTCCCGGTAAATCTCATCGGTGCTCGGTTGCACGTCCTCCAGCACCTTCTCCAGCAGCGCGTCGTCGTTGTCGGCCAGCGTTTCCACCAACCGGAACCGCGCCTCCTGCTCCGCGTCCTGCATTGAGGACGGAATTTGCATCAGCTCGGATGGCTGTCCGCGGCGATAGCGATAGGCGCGCTCGCTGACGACATCGACATAACCCGCCACGGACTCGCCTTCCACGATAGGCATTTGGCGCAGCACGAGCGGACATTTCGCATAGGCCTGGAGGGCGGCAAGCGTATCGCGCACGCTGCCTTCCAGCGTGTCGATCTTGTTGACGAACAGCATGTGCGGCACACCCTGGTCTGCCAGCAGCTTCAGCAGCGGCGCCACGCCCATGGCGCGGGCGGGGGATGGCTCGCAGACCACGACGGCGAGATCGACGACGGTCAGCGCGGCGGCCACTTCGTGCGCGAATTCGACCGAGCCGGGGCAATCAAGCACGGTCCATTGGTCGCCGAGATAGGCGCAATGGCCGAGACGCAGCTCGGTGGTCATGGGGCGGTTGCGCGGATCGGCGGGGCGCTTAACCGGGCATCCGGCCGCTTCCATCAGTGCCTCAAAGAGGGTTGATTTCCCGCTGCTGTACGGCCCAACCAAGGCCACCGAGCGAGGACTTCTGCCATTCTGGTTTCCCGACATCCTGGCGTCTCCCGTAGCTGGTGCGGCGCGGGCCGTTCGGCGCTGACGCCGCTGATTGACCGATCCTAGCGAAGATTTCGCGAGGGGGAAGCTCGGATGACAGGGGTGTGACGGCAGCCCACAATGCGGCGCGTTGCGCGAGGGGGTACCGGATGGGCATTTATGCGCGGTTCGGCGTGCCGACGGTGGTCAATGGCTGCGGCACGGTGACGCGGCTCGGCGGCGGTGTCATGCACACGGAAGTGCGCGAAGCGATGGCGGATGCGGCCGGAGCATCGGTCGACATGCTCTCGCTGCAGGCGGCAGCCAGCCGGGTGATTGCGCGCGTGACGGGCGCCGAAGCGGGTATCGTCACCTCGGGCGCGTCGGCGGCACTGCTGCTGGGCGCGGCGGCTTGCATGACGCGGCTGGACCCGGCGCGGATGAATTCGCTGCCCGAGGTGCCGGACGGGCGCTGCGAGTTCATCGTGGTCCGCAGCCAACGCAACATGTACGACCGCGCCGTGCGGGTGGCCGGCGGGCGGATCATCGAGGTTGGTATTCCCGACCGGTTCAGCGGCCCCGGCGTGCGGGACGCGGCGGCGTGGGAGATCGACGCGGCGATCGGTCCGCGCACGGCGGCGATCTGCTGGCTGGCGCAGCCGCACTCGCTGCCGCCGCTGCGCGAGGTGGCGCGCGTGGCGCGCGAGCACGGCGTGCCGGTACTGGTGGATGCCGCCGCGCAGTTGCCGCCGCGGGCGAACCTGCGGCGGTTTCTGAGCGAAGGCGCGGACCTGGTGGCGTTCAGCGGCGGCAAGGCGATCGGCGGCCCGCAGGCTTCGGGCATTCTGTGCGGGCGGGCGGACCTGGTCTCGGCGGCGCTGGTGCAGATGCTGGACCTGGATGTGTTGCCGGAGCTGTGGCGCGTGCCGCCGGAATTCGCCGCGCTGGCGCAGATGCCGGGGCTGCCGCATCACGGCATCGGCCGGTCCTGCAAGGTCGGGAAGCAGGAGATCATAGGGCTGCTGGTGGCACTCGAACGTTTCGTTCAGCGTGACGAAGCGGCGGAGCGGGCGGCATGGTGCGCGATGCTGGAGGCGATCATCGAGGCGGCGGGGGACGCCGCGGGGCTGCGGCTGCGGATCATAGACATGCCTGCCCCGCTACTTGAGATCTCGACCGCGCGGCCGGACGAGCTGGCGAGGCGGCTGGCCGACGGAGATCCCCCGATTCTGTGTTCGCTGGCGCGTCGGCAGGATGGCGTGCTGCTGATCTCGCCAACGGCGCTGGCGGCCGAGGATGCGGCGGTGATCGGGGCGCGGCTGCGAAGCCTCGGATGAGAGCCGGGCGGGGTTAGAGCGTGATCGCTTGAGGCTGACGGTCGGAAAGCGTGAATCACGCTCTCGAACAAAGAGTTAGAGCGTTCTCGCCGCCAAGATTTCTAACCTGTTGATAAGGCGCATTTCTGGCTGCTTGCAAAGCCAGGGCATTTGAGCTACAATGTGGCTCAAAGGAGATAACCCATGACTGGCAATTCCGTTGTGCGCGCCCGCATTGATGAGCGCACCAAGAAGGAGGCGGCGGCGGTGCTGAAAAGCATCGGGCTTACCGTGTCCGACGCCTTCCGCCTGCTGTTAACGCGGGTCGCGGCCGAAAAGCAGCTGCCATTCGAGCCGCTGGTGCCAAACGCCGAGACCATCGAGGCGATGAAGGCAGCGCGGCGGGGCGAATTGGTTACAGCGGGCAAGTCCTCTCGCGATTTGCTCAAGAGCCTGAATGCGGACTGTTAAATATTCGAGCCGCTTCAAGCGTGACTATCGCCGCGAAAAGTCGGGGGTTCTTGGCAAGAAGCTTGATGCCCTTCTGGCGGAGGTCGTTGATTTGCTCATCGCCGACAAGCCGCTCTCGCGCCGCCATGTCGATCACCAGTTGACGGGGGAGTGGAAGGATCACCGCGACTGCCACATCCGACCCGATCTGATCCTTATCTACCGCAAGCCGGACGATGAAAGCCTGGAACTCGTGCGGCTCGGCTCACATAGCGAGCTGGGGTTTTGAAGCGAAGAGACACGGGGGGGCGATCCATCAAAGGTTCCCGTGCGTTGTCGACATGTTTGATAGGGGCTTTATGGAAAGCCGGGTTGTTTTCCGTTACGGAAATGTAGGATAGCCGTGAGCGTTAAGGAATACGTTGCATTCGGCTCATCCGCTGTACTGACTCGCGTCCCTCTTCTGCATCTGCGAAGCGCTCTGAACGCCAAAGCATCTGGAACGCGGTGTGGCCGGCGGTGACCATCAGAGACAGGAGTGTAAGGATCCGGTCGTGATTCACACCACCCTCGGAGGTGCAAGCCGGGCCTCTGGGTAAGCCTCGGCTATGTGCAGGACGACCGCCAAGCTCTCGACGATCAATCGTCCGTCCGTCGTGACCAGGGCCGGAACGGTGCCAATCGGATTGATCGCGGTGTAGTGGGGATCGTTGTTGTGACCGCGTTCGAGGGCAACGACCTCCCATGGCGGCGATCCTTCCGGCGGGACCTCCGCGACGGTCTTCAGCGCGATGTGGCTGGCGAGCGAGCAAGCTCCGGGCAGAACATAGAGACGCATGGCGACGATCAGTTCCTACTACGTCCTGCAATGCTCCCGCGCGCTGCAAGGATGGCGTCCCGCATCCGGGGAAAGGTGTTGAAGCCCGTCTCGCCATTCAGGTGGCCGCCTCCTGCAATCACCTCGAGCGGCGCGTCCAGATGGTCGGCCATCTCCTGCGAGCGTAGTAGGGGGACATAAGGGTCGTCGTCCCCGGCCCAGCAGCAGCATGCGCTTCCTTTTCGCTCACGGATACCAGTCCACTCGAACGGCTTGGCGAAGAAAGACGCATTGATCGGGTCGTAGTCTGGCAAGCCGAGCGCGCCGATGAAGCCCGCAGCCAGGAACAGACCGTCGAACGGCGCGGCCGCCCTCTCGACCAACCGCAACGCCATGGCGGCTCCCAAGCTGTGACCCACGAGGATTGTGGGAGCCGGAAACAATGATGCGACGGCACGATCGTATGCCTCGAACCACGCTTCCAGCGATTGGCCCCGCGGCGTGGGGAAGCGAGGCCGCACCACCTCGACATCTTGGTTCTCAAGCTCCGCATGGAGCCATGGAAACCAGTTTGTATCCGGCGCGCCATGTGCGCCGTGCAGCACGACTACCCGCAATTCCGCCCGTATACTTGCCATCACCTCTCCCCTACAGGATCGATTATATCGGTTCGCCACTACCGCGCGAGCTTGCGCCCCAGCAAGTCCAGGATGGGCTGCTATTTCGCGGAAGTGGGTTTCCAGCGCAAAGTGACCCGGATCGAGAAGATGGACCTCCGCAACGGGCACGGCCCACTTGTGCGACTCCGCTCCGGGCTGAAGAAAGAAGGCGTCATACTTGCCCCACACCGCCAGTGTAGGCTGGATCGGTGAGCATTCGGCGCGGCACGTTCCTTCGCGATTAAGCGGAAACCCCTTCGAGGTCGGATTTAATAATATTCATGGCCTTCTCGAGCCGGCCGCGATAACGCGCAAGTATCTTCTCTTTTATAGTGGCGACCGCCTCGGGACCTGCCGGGATGAGGACATAGAACCACTCTATACTGGTTGTGCCGTTTCCATTATCTGTGAACTCCCAAGCACCCTCAATGCGATCAACGACGCCTTTCATCGCCGGGCTCGTGAGATTTTCGACCCTGTAGCCAAACGACTTGTCGGGATCGAGCGCAGTAAGAGTCTCATGAAAAGACGAACCGTCATCCGCCGTAGTGTCTCGGGTCTGTCCGACGTATTGGCCCCAATCGGATGTCACCGTCGTCTTGACGTTTCCAGGCATATCTCCCTGCCGCTGAAAGATATGAGTTACGTCGACGGGGACGATGTACTGAAAGGTCTCGGTCACCGGCCGTGCGATCGTCCGCGTCACCTTAACGAATAGTGCATCTTGAGGAAGAGAGTCCTGATAGCGAGACATCAGCATGTCCTTTCGGTAAGTATGTCGGTACACGAAACACTTGCATCAAGGGAGCGGTGTGGACGAGGGCTGCGAGAACTCCCGGAAGAGCCCCTCGACGCTGTCGCTAACGATATCTTTGATGCCCGTCGGGTTGGTGTAAGGAAACCGCGCGTTGCTGTCGAAGCTATGAAGGTTGTTCACCCGGGGTGAAGGGGTGAAGCTGTGGTTGCCAGACCTTCAACCGCACGCCTGGGCGAACCGTCGTCGGGTCCATGGTGAACTCGACGTTCTTGCCTTTCAGTTCCGCCACCGCTTTGTCGATATCGCTGACGGTCAGCCCGATATGCTCCAGCCCGAAATAGGGCGGCTGCGGCGGGGCGGCGGTGCCAAGCTTCGGATTGGCGGGCGCGATGAACACTTTCTGGCTGCCGCCCAAGGTGAGGTCGATGCGTGTCGCGCCGTCCGGCTGCGGCGTGCGGATTATCTCCGCGCCAAGGATACGCTCGTACCACCGCGCGGTCGCTTCCGGGTCTGGGCTGCGCAGGTGGATATGTTCCCAGGTGAATGTCGTCATCTTGTGCTCCCCGTTACTGCGTGGGGATTACCTCACGCTTCATCACCCGCGGCAAGCGTCGCGGCGTGGGCCGACAGGATCGGGCGCACGAACTCCGCCAGGTTGCCGCCGTCAAACAGATATCCGCGCATACCTGCGGCGGCTGCGGCTTGCAGGTCGGTGGGCTGGTCCCCGATCAGGATGCAGCGCTCCGGCTTCAGGTCCCAGGCACGCATCAGGTCCAGCAGCATGCCCGGCTCCGGTTTGCGCCAGTTGCTGACGCGCCGATACGCGGCCACCGCGCCATCCGGATGATACGGGCAGTAGCGCGCGTCATCGATGGTTCCCCGATGCAGCCGTGCCTGTTGGCTCACCCAGGCCAGCAGGCCCTGTACCGCCGCCTCATCATAGAGCCCGCGTGCCACGCCTGATTGGTTGGTCACGACGAAGACGTGCCAGCCGCTTTCCGTTGCCAGCTCGATCGCGTCGAGCGCCCCGGCCATCCAGTCCCACCGGTCGGGCGTGCCGACATGCCCGTGATCGACGTTGAGGACCCCGTCGCGATCCAGGAACAGAGCCGGCCGGCGCCCCAGCCGCGCGGGCAGTTCAGCGCGCGCGCGCGCCAGGTCCTCGGAATGCCGATATCGATGAACCATCCGTTGGGCCACCGTGCCGGCCAGCCGGCCGGCCGGAGCGAGTGCGGGGAGCACGTCACGCTCCAGCGAGCAGACCGGTGTTACATGTGCAAGCACCTGCCGGTCGAAGGCGTAAAGTCCAGCGTTGATCATGCCCGGTTGCCCGGCATCTGGGCGGGCACGGAATGCGATGACCCGATCCCCCTCCAGCGTCACGACGCCATAACGGGAGGCGTCCTCGATCGGCCGCAGCAGCATGCGTCCGACGATTTGCGGCGGGTCGCCGGCCATGTCGGCCAACAGGGAGGCCAGATTGCAGTCGAACAGGCTGTCGCCGTTGCACAGCAGGAATTGCTCGTCCAGCAGGTTCGCGGCATGGAACAGCGCGCCGCCGGTGCCGGCAGGCGTCGGCTCGGTCGAGAAGCGAACCTCCACCGGCCGCGGCAGCCCGGCGGCGGCCTGACGCACGGCCTGCTCCACGGCGTTCGACAGGTGCCCCGTCAGGAGCAGGAATTCATCGATGCCGAACCGCAGCAACTCCTGCATCAGCCAGGCCAGGAACGGCCGGCCGCCGATGTCCAGCACCGGTTTCGGGGTCGCGGCGGTGATCGTCCCGAGCCGCGTGCCGAGGCCGCCGGCCAGGATAGCGCATTGACGGATCGCGCCGCGCACCGTCAGGCGGGGACCAGCTCCGGGAACATCGCCCGCTCGACCAGCGCGCAGAACACGTGCGCCGCGGTGATATGGAGCTGCTGGATGATCGCGGTTTCGTCGGCCGGAGCGCGGAACAGCAGGTCGCAGCGATCCGCCATCGGGCCGCCGGCCCGGCCCCCGAAGCCGAGGCAGCTTATCTGCCTGCCCCGCGCCGCGTCGAGCGCGCGGAGCACGTTCGGGGACCGCCCCGAGGTGGAAATCCCCAGCAGCACGTCGCCCGGCCGGCCCAACCCGAGCACCTGGCGCTCGAACACGTGCTCATATCCGTAGTCATTTCCGGTCGCCGTCATCACCGAGCCATCGACGGTGAGTGCGATTGCCGGCAGCGGCGCATGATCGAACATCAGCCGGGAAATGAATTCCCCGGCGATGTGCTGGGAGTCGCCCGCGCTGCCGCCATTGCCGGCAATCATCAGCTTGCGGCCGGCGCGCATGGCGGCACTGGTGATCGCGGCCATTTCAGTCAGCAGGTCACGTGCCGCCGGGTCGGCCGCCAGTTCGTTCATTGCCGCGGCGGAGCGCGACAGGAACTGATCGACAAACTGCCGGTTCTCTTGTGCCATAGCCGTACACTTGCCCGACCGAGGGCTGGTTGCCAAGCACGAAATCAGCGTGGCTGCCGCCGCATACCATTCGATGCTGGGTACGCTTCTTGTTGTTGCGGGTCCTCGCAGCTTGTATAACGCGGGGGCGCAACTCGAACGGTCACGCACGCAAATGGACGAGATTGTCGGCCGGCCGCTTCGTGCCGTCGGCCTCCGCGGCGCCCTGCACAGCACCTTGCACCACGCGGTCCGTGCCCGCGCACCGCTGCGTCTCGGCCTGGCGGGCGGCGGCACCGACCTGCCCAGCTACGCGGAATCGCATGGCGGTGCAGTGCTGAACGCAACGATCGATCGCTACGCCTTTGCGTCCATTCAGCCGCGCGACGATACGCGGCTGGTGTTCGATGCGTGCGATGTCGGGCAGGAGGAAAGCCACGTCGCCGCTGCAACAATACCGAACTCCCGCCTGCTGCTGCACCGTGGCGTGTACGAACATATGGTGCGTGAATATAACGATAGCGTGCCGTTGCCCATCACCGTGACAACGGTGGTGGATGCCCCTATGGGTTCCGGCCTTGGTTCGTCGTCGGCGCTGGTGGTGGCGCTGATCGAGGCGTACTGCGCTTATCTGGATGTTCCGCTCGGCCGGTATGAGGTCGCCCATCTTGCCCACCAGATCGAGCGGGTCGATCTGGGGCTTGCCGGCGGACAGCAAGATCAGTTCTCCGCCGCGTTCGGCGGCATCAACTTCATCGAATTCCTGCAAGGCGGGCGCGTGATCGTCAATCCGCTGCGCTTTTCCCAGGCGGTGATCAACGAGCTGGAATCTTCGCTGGTGGTCTGCTTCTCGGGTCAGTCACGCATGTCCGACCACATCATCCGTCAGCAGTCTCAACGCCTGGACGCCGGCAGTACCGAGGCGCTGGAAGCGATGCACCAACTCAAGCAGGACGCGTCGGACATGAAGCGGGCCGTGCTGCTCGGCGACATGCGGGGGTTTGCGGCAATCCTGGAACGCTCCTGGATGGCCAAGAAACGGACCTCGCCGGCCATTTCCAATGCTCATATCGAGGATATGGAAATCCGCGCCCGCCGCAACGGGGCCATGGCTGCCAAGGTGTCCGGCGCCGGCGGGGGCGGCTTCATGATGTTCGTCGTTCCGACCGAGCGGCGGTATCGCCTGATCGCGGCGTTGAACGATGCCGGCGGCCAGGCGTATCCGGTGAAGCTGACGGAGCGCGGCAGCGAGGCGTGGGCTATTCCGGCACAGCATTGACTCCCGACGATTCCACCGGCACGCAGCTTCCGGCCAGTCCCGCCGTGCGGGAGACGGAGCCGCGCGCCAGCGTCGCGCATGAGGGCCGGCGCAAGCTGATCTTCATCAGCCACCGCATCCCATATCCGCTGACCAAGGGAGAAAAGATCCGCGGCTACAATCTGATCACGCATTTCGCCAAATCGTATGATGTGTATCTGGGCTGCCTGATTGATGATGCGACCGACTGGGAGCATGTCGCGCATCTGCGCACGATCTGTACCGAGGTGGCGGCATTCGGTATCGACAAGCGCCGGCAAAAGCTGAAGGCGCTGGCACATATCCGTCCGGGCCGGCCGCTGATGACGGATTACTACTTTCATCCGGGGCTGCGCGACTGGGTCGACGCGACCATGGCGCGGGTGAATATGGACATCATCTATATTTACTCGGCGGCGATGGCGCCCTATGCGCTGCATCTCGATCGTCCGGGCAAGATACTGGATATGCAGGACATCAATTCCGAGAAGTGGGCGCTTTACGCGTGCCAGTCGCGCTGGCCGATGCGCGCGGTCTGGGCACGTGAGGCACGCACACTGCTGGCCTATGAACGTCGGGCCGCGATGGCATGCGATGCGACGTTCTTCGTGACTGAGGCGGAGACGCGCCGGTTTGCCGAACTGGCGCCGGAAACCGCCGATCGCCTGACCTGGATCGAGATGGGCGTGGATCTGGAGCGGTTCTCGCCGTCGATCAGCTTTCCGTGCCCCTTTGTGGGCGATGGTCCGCATCTGGTGTTCACCGGCAACATGGACTACTGGCCGAATGCCGATGCGGTGATATGGTTTGCGGATCAGGTGCTGCCGCTGATCCGGCGCCGCCGGGCTGACGCCCAATTTCATATCGTCGGCAACAATCCAGGACCGAACGTGCTGCGGCTGCGCCGGCTTCCAGGCGTGAACGTCACCGGTCGCGTGCCGGACGTGCGGCCGTACGTGGCGCATGCGGACGTGTCGGTCAGCCCGCTGCGGATGGCGCGCGGCGTGCAGAACAAGGTGCTGGAGGCGATGGCGATGGGCAAGCCGGTGGTCGCCTCCCCGCAGGCGTTCGAGGGCGTGCGTGCGGTGGCCGGACGCGATCTGCTGGTAGCGGATGGCGCGGAGGAAACCGCCCGGACAGTGCTGGACGTGGTGGACGGACGCCATCCGACGCTGGGCGCGAGTGGGCGGCAGGCGGTGGAACGCGGGTACGCCTGGTCGGGCATATTGCAGAAGCTGGACTTGTATCTCAGTCGCGGCAGGTAGAGCGACTTCACCCAGGATGACCCGCTCCGCCGCATATTTCGCAAGTAATTTTGATCGGCCCAGATACTTACGCAGTTCCGGTCAGGCCGACAGTGCTCGCCGGCTGTGTGTAGCAGCGTAGAAAACCAGAGCGGCTAATTCCGGGCGCGCGAGTATCAGAGCTAATGCTCGCGGGTTTGGCTGTGGAGCGGCCGGCTTGCACGCGTCGGGGTAGTTCCCGCGACGTAAGAAGAATGACAAAGCGAGAGTGTCGGGAAATTGATTACAAGTGAGCCATGATGCTTGATCTATCGGGTTGGTTACGATAGGACTCGACGTCAACCGATACCGACCGTGTGGATGACGACTCTAGGTCCGTCATGCCCGCGAAAGCGCATTCAGGCGAGAGTCCACGAAATTCCGAGGTTTGCCTGGATTTCCGCATCCGCGGGAATGACGAACGCGGGTCGCCCGTCAATGCGGTCTGATACGACACCCCTCGAATTATGCATCGGCACGAGCCGGAACCATCAATTCGTAAAGAACGAGGGAGGAGGCTGATGGCGAACATTCAGTTGGCTCGGCGGATCTGGAAACTGGACCGACGATAATTGGTCGATCATTGGGCCATCCGCGACGATTTTTCCTGGCAGCGCCGATTCTGCAATCTTGGGCGGTGCTGGATCCTACACGGTTACCGTCGCGGGATTCGGAACTCAGGTGCACGATTTCACGCTAACTGACGCCAGCGCAGAACTGCAGCTTGCGACGGAGTTCTTTGTCGGCGGTTTGATGACTATCAATGCCGGGACAGTATCGATTGACGCTTCGATCATACTCGATGCGCCGACGCTGACCAACGATGGCATCATTTTGTCCGCTGGACTCGGTGCCAATTCCAGCCAAATAGCCGTGACATCCGGCTTTACCAACAATGGTACGATGACCGTCGATGGCGACCGTGTAAGCGTAGCCACGTTTACCAGCGCATTTGATAATGCTGGTACGATTGAGATCACGAATTTGGGATCATTGGGTATCACGACCGCCGATACCTTCGACAATTCCAACTTGTTCATGCTTTCCAGCGGGGCCACTCTCAGCCTGGGAGTTCCATCGGTGGCATCGCGTAGCGGTGACATCCAGTTCTCTGACGGCAGCGCGTCGGAACTCATCCTCGGCGGCTTGCTACCGACCGTCCCCACCACAGTCGAGGATTTTCAGCCTGGAAACATTATCGACCTGACGAATACGCTTACATTTGATGTGTCCGAAACTGCATCACTTACCGGCGACTCGATCGCGGTCTCTGACCATGGGTCCATAGTTCTCACCATCCCGGTGGCGGGAATTCCCTCCACAAATTCGATCGATGTCAGCAACGATGGTGCGGGATGGGCGGAGCTTACCACCGCCCTGGCCTGCTTCGCGGCCGGCACGCACATCCGGACTATGAACGGAGACGTTCCAGTCGAGGCGCTGACCGTCGGGGAATGCGTCCCGGCGCATTTTGCCGGACCGACGGCGATCGAGTGGATAGGCCACCGCCGCATTGACTGCGGTCGTCATCCAAAATCGGCGGACGTATGGCCGGTCCGCATCGCGGCGGATGCGTTCGGGCCTGGCGAACCCTGCCGCGACCTCTGGCTCTCACCTGACCACGCTCTGTTCGTCAATGGCGTGCTTATCCCGGTCAAGTATCTGGTGAACGGCAGCACGATTGCGCAGATCCCGGTTGACGAGGTCGTCTATTATCATGTCGCGCTTGCGCGGCACGATGCAATCTTGGCAGAGGGTCTTGCGGCCGAGAGCTATCTGGACGACGGCGACCGATCAGACTTCACGAATGGCGGCTGTGGTCCGGCTCCACCGGATTTTGCCCGCTCCGGCGACGTGAACACCCTGCTCTGGGAAGCACGAGGGTGTGCCCCGCTCGTGGTTACCGGCCCGGAGCTGACGGCGCTGAAACAGTTGCTGCGCGATCGGGAGGAGCTCGCGCTGCGAGCGATGCCGTCGGGCGATTATTTGTCCGGCTATCCCACCGCCCCGGGGAAATGGCAGGCAACCTGGTGGCCTGACTCCACTTCGGCCAGCAGCGGCACTTCCTCGGCGCAGCGTGCTGTCGCGGCGGGGCAGCGGGTGCGGAAGCGGCAGCCGCTGGGTGGACTGATCGCGCTGGGGATTTCACCTTGCAGGATGATCCGCCGTCTTGCCCGCTCGACCGTCGCGTCCGGCACGGGGACGGCGGAAACCAGCGTTGCCGTGTATGGATGCAGCGGGTGGGCGAATAGCTTCTCCGTTGGCGCCGTCTCCATCACCTTGCCCAGGTACAGCACCACGATACGGTCTGAGATGTGCCGCACCACGGCCAGATCATGGGCAATGAAAAGATAGGTCAGACCCAGCCGCTCCTGCAGGCCGATCATAAGGTTCAGGATCTGCGCCTGTATGTTCACGTCCAGTGCGGAGATCGGCTCATCGCCGATCACGAACACCGGCTCCACGGCCAGCGCGCGCGCGATGGATATGCGCTGGCGCTGGCCGCCGGAAAATTCATGAGGAAACCGCGCCGCCGCCGCCGGCGCCAGGCCGACAAGGTCCAGCAACTCGGCGACCCGTGCGCGCGCGGCGGCGGCATTGCGGGCCAATCCATGCAGCCGCAGCGGGCCGGAGAGGATTTCGCCCACGTTCATGCGCGGGTTCAGCGACGCGTACGGGTCCTGGAAGATCATCTGCATTCGCCGGCGCAGCGGGCGGATGCGCGCCTGGCTTTCGTGCGAGATGTCGTGGCCGTCGAACACCACGTGTCCTTCGGTCGGCTCTTCCAGCCGCATCACCACACGCGCGAGGGTCGATTTGCCGCAGCCGGATTCGCCGACCAGCCCGACCGTTTCGCCTGGGAATACTTGCAGGTCGACCCCGTCCACGGCGTGCAGGATTCGCTTTGGTTCCAGAAAACTGTCGCGTGCTAGTACGAAATTCTTTTTCAGATTCTGCACGGCCAGCAATGGGCGGCCCGAGGGCGCGGGCCGCGCGGTCGGCACAGAGGCCGGCAAGCGCGGCGGTTGCAGCCGGGTGCCGGATTGAGTGACCCAGCAGCGTGCCGTGCGATTGGTCCCGACAGGCAGCAAATCCGGATGCTGCGCACAGGCTTCGACCGCGAACGGGCAGCGGGCACGGAACCGGCACCCATCCGGCCAGGCGAGTGGATCCGGCGGCTGACCCTCTATGGTAATCAGCCGGCGATCACCTGTGGTGCGTTCGTCCATCCGTGGAGCGGCGTGCAGCAGCGCCCAGGTGTAAGGGTGTCGCGGATCGGAGAGCAGATCCTCGGGCGATCCTTCCTCGACCACCTCTCCGGCGTACATCACCAGCACGCGGGAGCAGATGTTTGCGATGACCCCCAGATCGTGGCTGATCAGGATCACCGCGGTGCCCAGATCGGCGTTCAGCGCCCGCAGCAGGTCGAGTATCTGCGCCTGGATCGTGACATCCAGGGCCGTGGTCGGTTCGTCGGCAATTATGACGGAGGGCTGATTGGCGAATCCCATGGCCAGCATCACGCGCTGGCGCATCCCGCCGGAGAATTGATGCGGCCAGGAGCGCAGCGCCCGCTCGGGGAGGGCAATCCCCATTCGGGACAACAGTTCGGCTGCCCGGTTGCGTGCCGCGTCGCCACTGTAACGGCGATGCGCCGTCATCGTCTCCGTCAACTGTCGGACGATGCGCAGCACCGGGTTCAGCGACGTCATCGGATCCTGGAAGACCATCGCGATTTCGGCGCCGCGAATTTCGCGCAGTTCGGATTCGGAGAGTGTAGTGAGCTCCTGCCCGCGGAAACGGATGGAGCCTTCGATGATGCGCGCCGGCTCTTCCAGCAGGCGGATGATCGACCTGGCGGTTACGCTTTTACCGGAGCCGGATTCACCGACAATGCCCAGCGTCTCGCCGCTATGCAGGCTGAAGCTGACACCGTCTACCGCCCGCACGACGCCGGCATCGGTGAAGAACCAGGTGCGGAGCCGCTCGATTTGAAGGAGCGGCTTGCTTCCCCTCTCCCAACCCCCTCCCGCAACGGGAAGGGGCTCGTTTGCGCCGCTATCGCCGGCGCGCATGCGGATCGAGCCAGTCGCGTAAACCGTCACCCACAAAGTTGAAGCCCATGACGACGGAGAGGATCGCCAGGCCGGGGAACGTCGCGACCCACCATTGCGACACCAGTTCACGGCCTTCTGAAACCATTGATCCCCATTCCGGCGTCGGCGGAACGACACCCAGGCCGAGGAACGACAGGCCGGCAAACACCAGGATTGCGTTGCCGAGGTCCAAGGTGACCAGGACTATCAACGGCCCGATGGCGTTGGGCACGATCTGCCGCAGCAGGATATGGGTTGGGCCGAACCCGACCGCCTGCGCCGCGGTGACATATTCCAGCGAACGCTGACCGATGACGAGGCTGCGCGCCAGGCGGGCGAATTTTGGCCACCAGACGACCAGCATGGCGATCATGGTGTTGCGCGTGCCGATACCGAGCGCGGCGGCAATCGCCATTGCCAGGATGATAGGCGGGAAACAGAACATCAGGTCGGTGGCGCGCATCAGGGCCTCTTCGGCAAAGCCGCGCATATAGGCGGCAACCGCGCCAAGCAGGGTGCCGAAGGTGCTTCCCACCAGAACGACCACGAAACCGACCGTCAGCGACGTGCGTGCCCCGTAGATGACTCGGGTCAACACGTCGCGCCCCAGCTCATCGGTGCCGAGCCAGTGTGCCGCGGACGGCGGTGCCAGCCGCCCCGCAACGTTCACGACGTTCGGTGGGTAGGGCGTGATCCAGGGCGCCAGGATGGCGGCCAGCATCCAGACGAGGATGACGACGCCGCCAGCAGCCGCGAGCCCGTAACGGCGGAGCCATCGACGCCGCCGGCTGGCAAGGGAGCTTTCGGCGGCGGCGCGGCGGAGCGCGACATCGACGCCGCTCATCGGCGCATGACCCGGGGATCGAGCAGCGCGTACGAGATATCCACCAGCAGATTCACAATCACGTATACGACGGCCACGACGATGGTGATGCCCATGATCGCCGGAAAATCGAGGAAGACAGCGCTGCGGAATGTGTAGCGGCCAAGACCTGGCCAGGAGAATATCGTTTCAGTCAATACGGTGCCGGTGAGCAACTGCGCGTAAGCCAGTCCGCCTAGCGTGACGACCGGGAGCAAGGCGTTCGGGAGCGCGTGACCCACCGTGATGGCGTGGCGTCGCAGCCCCTTGGCGCGGGCGACGCGGATATAATCCTGCGATAGGGACTCCAGCATCGCAGCGCGGGTCGTGCGTGTGATCAGTCCCAGGGTCGCGGCGGCGAGCACGATTGAGGGCAGTACAAGGTGCCAGGCGGCGTCCCAGAACGTGTCCCACTGTCCGGCCAGCGGGGCGTCGATCAGCATGAACCCGGTGACCGTAGGCGGCGGGAACTGGTCCGCGCTGAGTTGGCCTGGCCCCGCAGCCCAGCCCAGCCAGCCGTAGAACACCGCCAGCATGATGAAGGCCAGCCAGAAGGTCGGCGCCGACACGCCGACCAGCGATACGGCGCGGGCAAGGTGATCGATCCATGAATCTCGACGCATGGCCGCAACGATCCCGAGCGGCAGACCGATCAGCAGCGATAACAGGAAGGCGACGGTTGAAAGTTCGACCGTGGCGGGTGCGTATTGCGCGATATCGTCCAGCACCGGCCGCTGCGAAGAAATGGAGATACCCAGAGTCTCCGTGCAGCAGGCCGACCAGGAAGATCCAGTAGCGGTCCCACAATGGCAGGTCGAGCCCCCATTTGTGCCGATAGGCGGCCAGGATGACGGGGTTGTTGGCGGCAATATCGCCGAGCTGCGCCAGCACCGGATCGCCTGGTACCAGGTTGGCGATCAGGAAGATCACCAGCGTTGCCAGCAGCACCATAGCCGCGGCGACGACCAGACGGGAGGCGACATAACGCAGCATCCGTCCCGCTTGCCTCCCTGTTCGTCTCTTCCTGCCTTGGGGTTCACTATCGCCGATCGGGCGACCTTCAACAACTTGTCTGAACGAAACCTCCAGCTATGATGGTGTCAGTAGAAGAAAACACCGGGAGGATGACGTGCGCGAGATCGGCTGGATCGGACGGCGAGATGTGATGCGGCTCCTTGGCGTCGGCGGAGCGGCGTTGGCGGCGGGGCTTCCGGACAGGGTGCATGCAGCCGCCAGCAAGACGACGCTGGTGCTGGGTCTCGACATCAGCGATACAATTTCGCTGGATCCGGCGAGAGAGGCGCAATACACGCCGCCGATGACGGTCAACGCCGTCTACGACGCATTGATTACCATGTCGCCGGGCGATTATCTCAACGTGAAGCCCGCATTGGCGAGCGAATGGGCGCGCACGCCGGATGGCAAAGGCTGGCGCTTCACGCTGCGGCCGGGCGCGAAGTTCAACAGCGGCAACACTGTCACGGCTGACGATGTGAAGTGGACGCTCGATCGGGTGATCAACCTGAAGGACCAGCCGTCGCAGTACGTTGCCAATGTCGATCGTGTGGAGGTGCCGGACCCCGGGCACGTGGATGTCATCCTGAAGGATCCGACTCAGCCGCTGCTGACCGTGCTGTGCGGGCCGAATTTCGGCATCCTGGAACGCAAGGTGGTGGAGGCGCACGGCGGCACCGCCGCGGCCGATGCCAGCAGCAGCGACAAGGCCACCAACTGGCTGAACCAGAACTCCGCCGGGGCCGGCGCCTTCACGCTGGTCGGCTGGACCCGGAATGCGCAGATCCTGCTGACCCGCAACCCGCATTACTGGCGCGGTCCAGCGCATTTCGAGCACGTGGTGATCCGCCACATGGGTGAAAGCGCGACACAGCTTCTGGCGGTGAAGCGCGGCGACATCGATGCGGCGTTCAATTTGATCCCCGAACAGATCGCCACCCTGAAGGGCAATCCGGATGTGCGGGTGGAAGGGCTGGAGAGCCTCGATTTCGTTTATATGGCGCTGACCTGCGAGCCGGCCTTCAGCAAGGCGCTGGCGGTGAAGGAAGCACGCCAGGCGGTCTGGTACGCGATCGATTATGACGGCATCATCAACGACCTGCTCGGCGGGCATGCCATTCGCTGTGCGAGCTTTATTCCCATCGGGCTCTACGGCTCCACGCGCGAGACCACGAAAGAGATCGGCTACCACCAGGATTTGGAGAAATCGAAACAGTTGCTGGCGAAGGCCGGTTTCCCGGACGGGTTCGAGTACAAACTGAGCTACGGCGACGCCGCGGTGTCCGGGCTTTCCTATGCGGTGCTGGGACAGAAGTTGCAATCGGATCTGGCGCGGGTCGGCATCAAGGTGGTGCTGGACCCGATGGACCAGGTGAACCTGCGCACACAGTACACCACCGGCAAATCCACCGCGGTGCTGACCTTCTGGAACCCGTCGGGTGTTGAGGAGGATGGCTGGACCTCAGCCACCGTGGAACGCGTGGCGAAACGGATCCACTGGACCCCGCCAGCGGACATCAAGAAACTGGTGCTGGAGGGTGCCCAGGAGACCGATCCGCAGAAGCGGTCGGACATCTATCTGCAATATTCAAAGTTCATGATCGACCAGGCCAACCTGATAATCCTGTTCCAGCCGATCTATCAGTTCGCGGTACGAAATGTGATCAAAAAATTCCCGCTGACCGCGGCGGGATGGGAGGTGCAGATGGACCAGGTGGAGGCATGAGACCGCGTTGATGCTGACCCTTTCCGTCACGGCCGGCCCCTTTCCGTCATGGCCGGCCCCTTTCCGTCGTGGCCGGGCTTGTCCCGGCCATCCACGACTTTGTCACCCACCGCGCCGCTCGTTCGCTTCACGTTACTCCGGGCAACACCGGCCGGATGAGTCATTCTCAATGCGGCCCGGTATTAATCCGCTTCCTCCAGGCTGAACTGTTCGGCTTCTTCGTCGTAGCTGAACAGTTCGGCATATCGACCCCAGGAGATCACCGTCCGCAGTGTGTCTTCGGCATACTCCGGCGACATGTGGTCCTCCAGTTCGTCGCGGAACCGCACGGCCGAGGCGCGGTGGTTCCACCTTTCGTCGAGGACCTGGCGGATCATGTTGGCGAGCGGCACATAGGCGCGCAGCGCCTCGGCAAAGATCCGCTTGCGCGTCTCCGTATCGGCGGCAACGAAACGCCGGCCCGAGTCTGTCAGCGTTATGTCGCCTTCCGCAAGCTCGGCGAAGTGCAGCATCTGCAATGTCTCGCCGAGAGGAAACAAGTCATCCAGTTCCAACTGCAGCGGCCCGGCAAGCGCCGGCAAGTCGGCGCGGCCATTGTACGGCTCAGCAGCCAGCGTCTCCATAAGGCCGGACATCAGATTGGTGCCGACCCGATGCAACGGGGTGCTGATGCTGGCCGTGACAGCGGCCGTGACCCGCGGTCCCGGCAGGGAACGGCGGGTCATCAAGGCATAGATATCATCCACCATCTGCTGGAATGCAGGGTCATGGCGGTTGCGTGGATGCGCAAACGGCACCGCAAGCTCGTGCGCGATGCGGCCCGGATTGGCCGAAAACACCAGGATGCGGTCGGCCATCAGCACCGCCTCCTCGATATTGTGAGTTACCATCAGCACCGATTTCAGGGGCAACCGGCCTTCTGACCATAGGTCGATCAGATCCGTCCGCAGCGTCTCGGCAGTCAGCACGTCCAGCGCGCTGAACGGCTCGTCCATCAGGAGCAGGTCGGGATGCACCACCAGGGCGCGCGCCAGACCCACGCGCTGGCGCATGCCGCCCGACAGCTCTTTCGGATAGGCACCTTCGAAACCGCCAAGTCCGATCAGGTCAATGGCCTGCTCGGCACGTTGCTCACGCTCGGCCCGCGGCAGCCCGCGCGCTTCCAGTCCCAGCTCCACATTCTCCTTGACGGTGAGCCAGGGAAACAGGGCGAAGCTCTGGAATACCATCGCGACGCCCTTTGCCGGGCCGTGGAGGGGGTTGCCATGCCACAGCACCTCTCCTGCTGTCGGCCGGAGCAGTCCGGCAACGATCCGCAGCAGGGTGGATTTGCCGGACCCAGAGCGACCGAGCAGGGCAACGATCTCGCCTTCAATCAGGCGAAGATTTACGCCGTCAAGCACGACCAAGTCCGCGCTGGCCTCCTTGTGATAGGCCTGCCGGCAGTCACGTACATCCAGCAGCGCGGTGCGGGTGGTGGCTGCATCCACAGCTGGGCCCTCCTCAACCGAGTGTCAGGCGTCGGCCGGCGTACTGGTACATGGGTCGCCAGAGCAACCGGTTCAGCAGCAGGACGAACGCGGACATCACGGCAACCCCGAGGATCACCTGCGTCATATTTCCTTTGTCAGTCGCTTCGGCGATATAGGCACCGATGCCGTGTGAGGTCAGGCGCGTATTTCCCCAGGACGCGACCTCGGCGACGATCGCCGTGTTCCAGGCATTTCCCGACGCGGTAATAGCACCGGTAACGTAGTAGGCGAAAATTCCCGGCAGCATTACTTTCCGCCACCACAGCCATCCGTCGACGCGGAAGTTCCTCGCCGCCTCCTGGAGGTCGCCGGGAAATGCCGCGGCACCCGCAATGACGTTGAAGAGTATGTACCATTGCGTGCCCAGTGCCATCAGCGGGGTCAGCCAGATATCCGGGTTGAGCTGGAAATGCACGATGAACACGACGAAGGGCGGGAACAGCAGGTTGGCCGGGAACGCAGCAAGGAATTGCGCGGCCGGCTGCGCTCTTCGCGCCCAGACTGGGCGCAGTCCGAGCCAGACGCCGATGGGTACCCAAACCACGGTGCTCAAAGCCAGCACGACCATGACCCTGATCAGCGTGTAGCAGCCCAGCACAAGGGCGTGGCCCAGCTCCGCCCATGACAGTTGGCCGGACAGGAACTGGTACACATGCTGTGCTGCCAGTGAGAGCACCACGAGCAGCAATGCCAGCAGCACGGCATCAATAAGCCGGGATGGGGCAGCGTCCGCCCGGGCAATGCCGGAGACGGCGCGCAGACGCATTCCGCCGATCCGGCCCAGGAGGTCGCCGGTGGCCTCTGCTCCCAAATGCAACCATCTGGTGCGGCGCGTCAGTTTCAGCACCCATGGGGCTTCCGCGGTAGGGCCCGCCGTGGTTTCGAAGCGGAATTTTGCCGACCAGGCTACCAGGGGCCGAAACAGGAGCTGGTCGTACAGCAAGATAACAACCAGCATCACCCCGATCGCCCAGCCGACCGCGGTGATGTCCCGCCGCTCCAGCGCCAGTGCCACGTAGGAGCCGATGCCCGGAAGCTTCCAGTTGTTATTACCGACCGTGATCGCCTCCGACGCGACCACGAAGAACCAGCCGCCGGACATCGACAGCATCGTGTTCCACACCAGGCCGGGCATGGCGAACGGAACCTCCAGCCGCCAGAACCGCTGCCAAGGCGTGAGCTGGAAGCTGATTGCCGCCTCCACCAGGTCCGCCGGCACGGTGCGCAGGGACTGGTACAGGCTGAAAGCCATGTTCCAGGCCTGGCTGGTGAAGATGGCGAAGATCGCGGCCAACTCGAGGCCCAGGACGCGGCCGGGGAACAGGTTCATGAAAAAAACGACGGTGAAGGTCAGAAACCCCAGGATCGGCACCGATTGGAGAATATCCAGCAACGGGATGAGTACCACGGACGCGCGCCGGCTTTTGGCGGCGGCGGTGCCGTAAGTGAAGGTGAAGATCAGAGATGCCAGCAGCGCCGCGAACATCCGCAACGTGGTACGCACGGCATAATTTGGCAGGTTGGCGGGATCGAGGCTGACGGACACCGCATGCGGGGCATTGAGGCTAAGGAACGTGCTGCTGGCGACGTGCGCCACCCCGATAAGCGCCCCGAACACCAGAAGAATCGCCGCGATATCCCAGACATTCGGCAGACGGCGTCCCAGCGCCGCGGCGGGGAATGCGATGCTTGTCATGTGAACGCCCGGCCGCGTTGGGGTGGATGGAAGGTGGCCGGGATCGACCGGTCACGCTCCGTTTAGCCCGCCGATGTGTCGCGTGTCATCTGGACAGATATATTTCGGCAGGGGACTGCGACAGGGACTCGGTCCTAATTCTCGTTTCCCTGATGCCGCGGGCCGAACGCGATCGGCAGGCGCAGGACCAGGACAAGCGTGGCCAACGCCAGCACCGCCGACAGCAGATAGACGTTCCGTAAAGATCCGGCGACGGCATGCACCAGGCTGTGCAACTCGGCCGGGTTCATGGCGGCGCGAGCCGAACGATTCAACAGCCGGTCCACCGCGTTGGCGGCTTTGCCGGGCAGGCCGAACGACAATACTGCGCCGGCAACGGCTGCCCCGAGCGATTGCCCGATCATGCGCATGCACATCTGCGCGGCGGTGGCTGACCCGCGTTCCGCCCAGGGCACGTGGCCCTGGACCGAGACGATGAAAGTTGTGTTGCAGAAACCCATTCCCATGCCGATCGCCAGCGCGCCGGCGCCGGCCCATAGCGGGCCCGAGTCGGATGTCATGGCGATCAGCATTCCGGCGCCGATCAGCAATGCCACCGCGCCGATGATTGCGGTGGCGCGGTAGCTGGTCCGCACCATCATCCGTCCGGCGGCGATACTGGCGAGGGCCCAGGCCACCGACATCGTGCTCAGCACCACGCCGGCAACCATGGGGGTTCGACCCATGACGGCTTGCACGTAGGTGGGCAAGAATACGGTGACGCTCATCATGATCGCGCCGATGGTCCCACCGCCCAGACTGCCGATGACGATCACCCGGTCGGTGAGAAGCCGTAGCGGAAGGATCGGCTCGAGGGCGCGGCGTTCCCATAGGGCGAGCGCGGCCAAGGCAGCGGCGCTGGCAAACAGCAGGGCGATCACAGCGCCTGCGCCGAGCGCCTGCGCCTGACCGGCGGCGAACACCAGCGCCGCCATGCCAACGACCAGCAGCGCGGCCCCGCCAAAGTCGATGACATGCGGGCGAGGGCGGTAGCGTTCATGGAACAAGGCCGCAATCATGGCGATGGCCGCCGCACCGATCGGCAGGTTGATCCAGAACACGAGCCGCCAGTCCACTTGCTCCACCAGGAAAGCGCCCAGCGGCGGCCCGATAAGCGCGGCGACGCCGAACACGCCGGACAGCAGGCCCTGAATGCGCGCCCGCTCCGACGGCGTGTAGATGTCACCGACGATGGTATAAGCGATCGGCTGCACTGCGCCCGCGCCGAAGCCCTGAAGCACGCGGCAGGCGACCAGGATAGACATCGATGGGGCGAAGCCGGACAACGTCGAGCCGGCCAGAAACAGCCCGGCGCCGACGAAGAAGACCCGCTTGCGCCCATAGAGATCGGCGAGGCGTCCGTAGATCGGGATGGTCACCGCCTGGGCCAGCAGATAGGCGGAGAAAACCCAGGACAACAGGCTGAACCCGCCAAGCTCGGCGACGATGCTCGGCATGGCGGTGGCGACGATGGTGCTTTCCACGGCCGCCATGAAGGTGGCCATCATGCATGCGGCGAGCACGAGGCTGCGGCCAGCGCCGGACCGGACGGCGGGGCGCGTGCGAGGCGGCGGCTGGTCCATTACCGGCAGCATGGACCGGCGACAGCAGGAGGAAAAGATTGCCGCGCAGCCGGCGAAGCGCAGGAAGGGAGATTTGCAACCAATGTGTCGCCAGCCCGCTCGCACGCGGGCTGGATGGGGTGTGGTGGTTTGTGTTGCCGCGGGTCGACGCTATAGCCTGCAGGAGAACCAAAGGAGGAACCGATGCCGGCCAGCGAACCGTATACGAATGTCAGCCTGTCCGGGGTGATCGCAATTCTTGAGCTTCGTCGCCCGCCGAACAACTTCGTCAGCGTGGCGATGATCGCCGAACTCGCCGATCAACTGGAGCGGCTGGATAAAGAGCCGAACTGCCGGGCCATCGTGTTATGTTCCGAAGGCAAGCATTTTTCTGCTGGCGCCGATCTCGGCAGCCGCGGACCGGACGGACGCGAGTTGGTGGCACGCGGCCGGCATTTGTACAAGGAGGCGATCCGCCTCTGGCACAACGCCAAACCGATCGTGGCGGCGGTCCACGGCGCCGCCGTGGGCGCCGGCCTGGGGCTCGCCGTCATGGCCGATTTTCGCGTCGGCTGCCCGGAAGCGCGGTTTTCGGCGAATTTCACTCGCCTGGGTTTCCATCCGGGGTTCGGGTTGACCGCGACCTTGCCACGGTTGCTCGGGCCGCAGCAGGCGGCACTGATGATGTACACCGGGCGGCGGCTCACCGGGGAGGAAGCGAAGGCCATTGGACTGCTCGACCAACTCGTCCCGGCAGACCAGGTGCGGGAAGCGGCATCGGCGCTGGCGACCGAGATTGCCCAGTCTGCTCCGCTCGCCATCCAGGCTACGCGGGAGACATTGCGGCGCGGCCTGGCGGCTGCCGTGCAGGCAGCGACGGAACGCGAGTACCAGGAACAGAACTGGCTGCGCGAGACAGCGGATTTCCGCGAAGGCGTGCGCGCCATGTCCGAACGGCGGCTGCCTGATTTCAAAGGGGAGTGACGTCGTGGGGAAGCTGGACGGGAAGGTTGCCATCGTTACCGGTGCGTCGCGCGGTATCGGCCAGGCGATTGCCGAATTGTTCGCAGCGGAAGGTGCCCGCGTGGTGTGTGCTGCGCGTACGCTGCATGAAGGTGATCACGCGATGCTGGAGGGCTCGCTCAGCAGGACGGTGCAGCGGATCCACGATGCTGGTGGACAGGCCACGGCGGTCGCCGCGGACGTCTCCACCGAACCGGAGTGCGTCCGGCTGGTGGAGGCAGCACGCGCGGCCTATGGCCCGATCGATGTTCTGGTGAACAATGCGGCGCTGTCGTATTTCCTGCCCATCACGGAGTTTCCTGCCAACCGCTGGATGCGCGCTTTCGCCGTCGACGTGCATGGACCGTTCATGCTGTCGAAGCAGGTGCTGCAGGACATGATCCCGCGCCGGTCCGGAGCGATCGTGAATGTCAGCTCCGGTGCGGCGATTGGCCCTGGCCGCGGCCCATACAACGATAAAGCGGTGCGTGGCGGTACCATGTATGGCGCGGTCAAGGCGGCGCTGGAGCGGTTCACCCAGGGGTTGGCGCAGGAAATGGCGCAGCATGCGGGCATAACGGTGGCTGCGGTGTCGCCGTCACGCGTGGTGCCGACGCCGGGAACGGTGTTCCACAAGCTGGTCAGCGGCATGGACGATCCACGTGGCGAGCCGCCGGATTACATGGCCCGCGCTGTGCTGCTGCTGGCCACCGAACCGGCGGAGAAGGTGAACGGACGGGTTACCTACAGCCAGCAGATTCTCAAGGAGTATCGTCTGCTCGATTCCGCATCCGGGCGCGGAGTGGACACGGCAGGTTCCGGCTATTCGCAGATCTGATTGTTAGTCGTACTGAGTGCAAAACTGCGATGTGATCTGGCATTTTCCGCTTGGTGCGACGCGAGAGTGATTGGTTAGAGGTGGAGATTTAAGCCGTCCAGGGAGGGTGGGATGGGTCTCGACGATGCAACCGGCACGCAAGCGCGGTTCGAGGATTACACAGCAAGTTTGGCATCGGTGCTCGGCCATGCCGACCGGGTCAGGCCATTCGCGGACTACTGTATCGGACTGCTGTCGGCGGAGGGTCGCAAGAGTGTCGAGCCGCTGGCGGCGGTGACCGCGCCGGAGCGAACTGCGGCGCAACACCAGTCGCTGCTGCACTTTGTGGCGCAGGCGCCGTGGTCGGATCGGGCGATGCTGCGCCGTGTGCGCGACTGTGTGCTGCCATCCATCACGCGGGACGAACCGGTCCAGGCGTGGATCATCGACGACACCGGGTTCCCCAAGAAGGGCAGCCATTCGGTCGGGGTGGCGCGGCAGTATTGCGGCCAGTTGGGCAAGCAAGACAACTGCCAGGTGGCAGTGAGTTTGTCAGTGGCGACCCATCAGGGAAGCTTGCCGGTTGCCTACCGGCTGTATTTACCGAAGGAGTGGGCCGACGATGCGGCCCGCCGAAAGATCGCCGGCGTGCCCGATGATGTTCGCTTCCAGACCAAGCCGGAGATCGCGTTGCAGCAGCTGCGCGAGGCGCTGGCGGATGGTGTGCCATCGGCGCCGGTGCTGATGGACCCGGCCTATGGCAACGACAGCAAACTGCGAGCCGGGATCAGCGAACTTGGGCTGACCTATGTGGCCGGCATCCTGCCCGCCACGATGGTGTGGCGGCCCGGCGAGGCAGCGTTGCCACCGGCGTCCCACTCAGGCCGCGGCCGGCCCGGCAAGCGGCTGCGCCGTGACGCGACGCATCGTCCCGTGTCGGCCAAGACGCTGGCTCTGGAGCTCGACGCCGCTGCCTGGCAACAGATCAAATGGCGGGACGGCAGCAACACGCCGCTGAGCTCGCGGTTCGCCCGATGGCGGGTGCGTCCGGCGCATGACGACGCCAGGCGGAATGAACCGGCGCCAGAGGAGTGGCTGCTGATCGAGTGGCCGGAGGGCGAGGCCGAACCGGATCACTACTGGCTCTGCACGCTGGCGGCCGACATCTCGCTCGAGCGCATGGTCGATCAGGCGAAGATGCGCTGGCGCATCGAGCGCGACTATCTCGAACTCAAACAGGAAGTCGGCCTGGGTCACTACGAAGGCCGTGGTTGGCGTGGCTTCCATCATCACGCAACTCTCTGTGTCGCTGCCTACGGTTTCCTGATTTCCGAGAAGGAGACGATTCCCCCCTCAGGACCAGCCCGCTCCTGGCGAGGCGCGCAATCTTGCCTTCCCGATGGTTATCGACCCAGAGGATCTGCCACTGCGTTCGCAACGCCACATGCCGCACTCAATCGCCACGTTGCGTATCCGCCTCGCGCGAGCTTTGGCCCACGCACTGCCGCGATGTCCCTGTTGCGGACAGATGCGTCAGAAGGCCGTCGTGCGGAATGAGTGACGCAGTAGGATTAGGGGTCGTTCGGAAACAACCGCGTCATCTCGTCATTCCCACTTTCGCGGGAATGACGGTTGATTCTGTTATTTCATGGCGAGCCCTTAGCCCGAAGTTACCCCCTGAGTTTCGGGCGGAGCCGGCAGGATCTGTGGGTTCGGCTTGAATCGGCCTCTCGAGTGTTGGCATGTAAGCGGCCAAATAGCACTTGACAGGTCACGAATTGATCCGATTCGGTGCGCGCATGTATGTCGCCCGAGTGCCGAACCGCACGTCACCCCCGGCCTACCTCCTCCGCGAGGGCTACCGCGAGAACGGCAAGGTCAAGACCCGCACGCTCGCCAATCTGACGCATTGGCCGCTGAGCAAGATCGAGCGGCTGAGCCGCGTGCTGCGCGACGAGGTGCTGGGCAGCGCCGGAGATGGGCTGAGCATGCTGCGTAGCCTGCCGCACGGTCACGTCGCGGCAGTGCTCGGCGGCGCGCGCAAGATCGGCCTCGAGCGCCTGCTCGCCGGCTCCCGCGCCCCGGCCCGTCAGGTGGCGCTGGTGCTGGCGATGATTGTGGCGCGGCTGCTCGATCCGGCCTCGAAGCTGGCACTGCGCGGCAGCTCGATGCCGCCACGGCCACCTCGTCGATCGGTGCACTGCTCGGACTGGGGAGCGTTACCGAGCAGGACCTGTACGCTGCGCTCGACTGGTCGCTCAGCCAGCAACCCCGGATCGAGCAGCGGCTCGCCGGCAAGCATCTGAGCCACGGAACATTGGTGCTGTATGACGTCAGTTCGACCTATTTCGAAGGCCGCACTTGCCCGCTGGCGCGATATGGTTACAGTCGCGACGGCAGACGCGACCGCCGGCAAATCGTCTTTGGCCTGCTGTGTGCGAGCAACGGCTGTCCGGTTGCGGTCGAAGTGTTCGAGGGGAATGCCGCCGATCCCACCACGGTGGCCAGCCAGGTGGCGAAGCTCCGGCAACGGTTCCGCCTATCGCGGGTGGTGCTGGTCGGCGATCGCGGCATGATCACCGACGCGCGCATCGAGACCGTGCTGAAGCCGGCCGGTCTCGACTGGATCACCGCATTGCGGGCGCCGGCCATCAAGGCGATGCGCGAGCAGGGCGCCTTGCAACCTCGCTGTTCGATGAGCGCGACCTCGCCGAGGTGACCGCACCGGAGTTTCCCGGCGAGCGGCTGGTGGTGTGCCGCAATCCGCTGCTTGCTGGCGAACGCACCCGCAAGCGCCAGGAACTGCTCGCCGCCACCGAAGCCGCGCTCGCTACGATCACCCGGTCGGTGACCCGCAAGCGCAATCCGCTGCGCGGTGCCGATCAGATCGGGCTGGCCGTCGGCGCCGTGCTGAACCGCTACAAGATGGCCAAGCACTTCACCCTGACCATCACCGAGGATCGGTTCGCCGTCACCCGCAACACGCAAGCGATCGAGGCGGAAAGCCGGCTCGACGGCATTTACGTCATCCGCACCAATCTGCCCGCAGAGCAACTGACGGCTCCGCAAGTGGTCAGCTCGTACAAAGCTCTGAGCCGGGTGGAACGCGCTTTCCGGTCGATCAAAACGGTCGATCTCGAGGTTCGTCCGATCCATCATCGCCTGGCTGACCGCGTGCGCGCCCATCTGCTGCTCTGCATGCTCGCCTATTATCTCGAATGGCACCTGCGTGACGCCCTCGCGCCGATCCTGTTCGACGATCATCAGCGCACTGAAGCGGCCGCCGCCCGCAGCTCCGTCGTGGCACCGGCCGGCCGATCCGCCGCCGCGCGGCACAAGGCGGCCCACATATCCACCGAAGACAACCTGCCGGTGCACAGCTTCCGCTCGCTGCTGACCGAGCTTGCAACCTTCACCCGCAACACCATGGCGCTCGCCACCGCGCCGGACGATACCTTCCTGCTTATCCGCAAATGACGCCGTTGCAGGTCCGCTGCTTCGACCTCCTCCGCGTCGCCGCCCGACCGTAGGCAGCAAACGCTCCCCGCAGGCGCTCTTTCATAAGCGTAATCAAAGCCTTGCGCCTTGAGAGCGGGGTAACTTCGGCTCAGCGGATAACGGGCCAGGCCATCATGGATGCCGGTGAATCGGGTCCACCCAATAGACCGATTCCGGTTTTTCCACCGGCTCGATATCCAGATTTACCACCACCGCTTCGTTGTCGCTGCGAACCAGCACACATTCCAGCGTTTCGTCCGCGCTGGCGTTGATTTCCTGATGCGGAACGTACGGCGGCACGTAGATGAAATCGCCGGGGCCGGCCTCAGCGACGAACTCCAGGTGCTCGCCCCAACGCATGCGGGCACGGCCGCGGATCACGTAGATGACACTCTCCAGCGACCCGTGATGATGCGCTCCGGTCTTGGCGTCGGGGTGGATGCTGACTGTACCTGCCCAGATTTTCTGCGCGCCCACGCGCGCCGCGTTGATTGCCGCGGCGCGGTTCATTCCTGGTGTCTGCGGCGTGTTGGTATCCAGTTGGTCGCCGCGGATAACCCGCACGCCATCGGTCCGCCAGTCGACCGCGTGGCCGGTGCTCGAGTCCTGATGATCGCCGCTCATGCAGTTGGTCTCCGTTTGCCCGCTATATGGTGGTGCGAGGTGCCAGCGGAAGACGGACGGCTACAGCACCGATTGCGACGGATACGTCTTGTCAGCCGAACGTTCCCATGCTGAACTTTGCGGTCTGGAGGAACCGAATCCATGCCACGAGCCAAAGAGCCAATCGGACCACGCCGGCCAGAGCCGCCGTGGATACCCGCGGCGATGCTGGGTCTTACCATCAATACGCTGGCTGCCGGGGTGATAGCGGTCAGCGTCGGGCTGGCGATCAGCGCGGCTATGACGCGCGGTCAATAGCTCAGCCGGCGGCGGTTGCCCGCAGCAGCGCGAAGCTGGCGTCAAGCGTCCCGATCAGGTCGGGATGGGCGGCGACCGAGGGGGCAAAAGGCTCCATGGACACCAGCCCGCGATAACCGCCGCGCCCGAGCGCACGGAGTTGGTCGCAGGTGCCGAGTCGGTCCGACTCGGTAACCAGCACCCGATGCGCGTCGGTGATCGCTGATTGTGGCAGGCCGCGATCATCCACGCCGGAGACATGGATCAATCCGGTTCGGGCGGGGAACAGCTCCGCCTCGTCGGCCAGGAAATGATGGAAGGTGTCATGCACCAGGCGGAGAACCGCCTCCCCGCCGACGCCGTCGATCGCGTCCAGCGCGGTCCGCTTCGTTCGCAACGCACTTTGCGGGAAGCCGAGCGGCTCAATAAGGCCAACTAGGCCGTGCGCCGACAGGATCGGTATCAGCGCCGACAGCGCCCGGCGGAGGTCGGCGGCGCGGTCAGCGGCGCTGCGCCGGTCCCGTGTGTCGTTGACGGGGCAGAGCACCAGGGCCGCGGCACCGGCGGCCTGAGCCACGCTCGCGAGCGCGGCTGCTTCCTGCGCGCGTGTGTCGGTCCAGTCGTCGAAGCGCTGCAGCGCGTTCACCGTTGCGATATGCAGGCCCGCTTCGGAGGCTTGGCGGCGAACCGTTTCCGGAGCGGTGCCATCGGCGAGCTCCACGCCCGGCAGGTCGTTGCGGATTTCGACATGGCTGAGGCCGACCCTGGTGGCGAGGGAGGCGAGGGCGGCAAAGCGCTGGCCGGGGAGAACGCTGTGATTGAGGGCGAATTCCATGCCGCCGATCATGGCCTGGAGAGCGGCATCCCGTCCATGACGATCAGTTCAGGCCAGACCTTGCGCCAGCGCGCCGCTTTTGCTTCGTCCACCGATGTGAACAATGTTACCTCGGCCCGCGTGATGGAACGAGCAGGGCTGGTGCGGGAAGGCGTGTTGCGGCGCTGGATCCGGCATCCGAACAGGGGAATCGGGTGAAAAAAATCTACCGTGCGACCAAGCTGGCGAGGAAGTCGTCATCCCAGCCGGCGGCCTTGCGCTTGAGCCGCAGGGAGGCCTTTCCGGGCGCCTTCGGATCAGGTTGTGGGCCATGTGCTTGATCGTGGCGAAGTTGGCGGGGGCGTGATCGGTTCGCACCCGGCACTCGTCATCGCGGAAGATCATGTCCATCACCCAGTGCAGGCTGTTCTCGATCGCCCAGTGGCTGCGGACGATCGGACCCAGCAGGCTGCGCCACCAACACCAGGGATGTGATGTAGAAGCGTGTCTCCCGCTCGATTTTGTCGCCGATCTCCCGCGATGCTCTCGACCATGACCACGGCGTTCAGGCCGGGCCAGTTGTGACGTTCCTGCAGCCATGCGACGTCGTGAATGACGGTGGTGGTTCTGGTCTCGATGCGGCCGTGATCGCCATCCACCGTCTGGTCCCGGCTGATCGTGGTGTCCTTGAAGCCGGTGGCCTTCTGCTCGGCCACGAAGGTTTCGACATCCTCGCGCAGCGATCCCTGGTTGCCTTTCAGCGCGAGCACGTAGTCGGCCTTCTTGTCCACCACCTTCTGCGCGATCTCGCGCTGGCAGCCCATGGCATCGATGGTGACGATCGCCGCCCTCGATCGCCAGCATGTCCAGCAGCTTCGGGATGGCGACGATCTCGTTGGACTTTCTCCGCGACCTTGACTTGGCCGAGCACGAGCCGCTGGCGGGCCGCGAAGGCCGAGACCATGTGGATCGCCGGCCGCCGCCTTTCTTCGGCCGGATCGCCGCGAGGTCTTGCCATCGATGGCGATCACCCCTTCCGGCGCTCCGGTCAGCGCGGCGACCCAGGCGACGAAGCAGCGCTGGAATTGCTCGGCGTCGAGGACGGCCAGGATGTCGCCGAGATGGTCGTGTGCCGGCGTGCCGTCCTTGAACGGGCGGAAGCGGCGCAGAAGCCCAAGCTTCTTGCCGCCGAACAGGGCGATATCGGTGAAGGTCTCGGCCCCGGCCAGCACGGCGAGCAGGCAGAAAAGCAGGATCTCGTCGAGCGGATATGTTATCTTGCCTTGCTGGCGAGGATCCTTCAGATCCTTGAAATAGCTTAGGAAAACGACCGTCTCGCCGAATGCGGCACACGTCCGTCGTCGCGCACTTCCATGGCTGCCCCCTGCCAAGCGAATCGAGGGCTGCCATAGATTCAGCACTTTATCGGTTTGTCACCTATTCCTTCACCCGATTGCCCTGGGCATCCGAACCTCTCGACAGACCCGCGTGACTGTTTCTGCTATGCGCGGGTCCGATGAGACAGGAACCGACTCGCGGAGGGAGGAACATCACGTGGCGGGTACATATCGGATTGCGGTGATCCCGGGGGATGGCATCGGCAAGGAGACGGTGCCGGAATCGCTCAAGGTGCTGGACGCGGCCGCGCGACGCTTCGGATTTTCGTTGCGGTATTCGCCGTACGACTGGTCGTGCGAGACGTACAAGAACACCGGCGCGATGATGCCGGTGGACGGGATGGAGCAGCTGGCAGAGTTGGATTCGATTCTGCTGGGTGCGGTGGGATGGCCGGATGTGCCTGACCATATCTCGCTATGGGGGCTGCTGATCCCGATCCGGCGAGGGTTCGACCAGTATGTGAACCTGCGGCCCTGCAAGCTCATGCCGGGCGTGCGCACGCCGCTGGCCGGGCGCAGCGAGAAGGACATCGATTTCTACGTGGTGCGCGAGAATACCGAGGGCGAGTATTCGTCGGTCGGCGGGCGGATGTTCCAGGGGACTGACCGCGAGTTCGTGTCGCAGCAGAGCGTGTTCAGCCGCAAAGGCGTGGACCGCGTGCTGCGCTTCGCGTTCGAGCTGGCGCGCAGCCGCGAGAAGAAGCACCTGACCTCGGCGACCAAGTCGAACGGCATCACCTTCACCATGCCGTACTGGGACGAACGGTTCGCGTTGATGGGGAAGTCGTATCCCGACATCCGCACCGACCAGTATCATGTCGATATACTCTGTGCGCATTTCGTCCAGCATCCCGACTGGTTCGACGTGGTGGTGGGATCGAACCTGTTCGGCGACATACTCAGCGATCTGGGGCCGGCGGTGGCTGGCTCGATCGGCATCGCGCCGTCGGCCAACATCAACCCGGAGCGGGCATTCCCGTCGATGTTCGAGCCGGTGCACGGATCGGCGCCGGACATCGCCGGGCGGCATATCTGCAACCCGATCGGGCAAATCTGGTCCGCCGGATTGATGCTGGAGCATCTGGGGGAGGCGGCGGCCGGCGCGGCCATCGTCGAGGCGATCGAGACGCTGTTGCGGGAGGGTGGGCCACGCACGCGCGACATGGGCGGGCAGGCCGGGACCGCCGAGGTGGGCGACGCGCTGGCGGAGCTGGTCGGCCGCGGCTGACATGCCGGCGCTATGCCGCGATTGCCTGACCGTTGTTGAAGCCGCGGCGCCGGTATGCGGCGTCTGCGGCGGACGGGTGGTGGCGCATCCGGAGCTGTTCCGGCTGACGATCGCGCACGTCGATTGCGATGCGTTCTACGCCAGCGTGGAGAAGCGCGATCGGCCGGAATTAGCCAACCAGCCGGTTATCGTGGGTGGCGGCGTACGCGGGGTGGTGACCGCGGCGTGCTATGTTGCCCGCCAGTACGGCGTGCGCAGCGCGATGCCCATGTTCAAGGCGTTGAAAGCCTGTCCCCAGGCGGTGGTGATCCGGCCGGATTTCGCCAAATATGTCGCGGTCGGACGGGAGATCCGCAGGCGGATGCAGGCGTTGACGCCGATGGTGCAGCCATTGTCGATCGATGAGGCGGTGCTGGACCTGACCGGCACGGAGGCCGTGCATCGCGGGCCGCCGGCGGCGGTGCTGGCGCGGTTTGCCCAGGCGGTGGAGCGCGAGACCGGTATTACCGTGTCGATCGGATTGGCAGCCAACCGGCTGCTGGCGAAGATCGCGGCGGAACGCGGGAAGCCACGCGGGTTCGTGGTGATCGGTGTGGAGGCAGCCTCGGTGTTGGCGACGGAACCGGTTGGCGTCCTGCCCGGGGTGGGGCCGGCGATGTGCCAGCGGCTGGCGTCGCTGGGCATCATCCGGCTGGGCCAGTTGCAAGCGCTCGATACCCGGCAGGCACAACGGCTGCTGGGCGAGGACGGGCCGGCGCTGTGTGCCCGCGCGCGGGGCGAGGACACGCGGCGAGTGGATCCGGCGCGTGGCGCCAGATCGATCAGCGCGGAGACCACGTTCGACACTGACCTGAGCCGGGTCGAGGAGCTTGAACGGCCGCTCTGGCGCTGTGCCGAGAAGCTGGCGCGCCGACTGAAGGAGAACGAGCTGGCGGCCGGTGGGGTGGTGCTGAAGCTAAAGACGTCCGGCTTCGTGCTGCGGACCCGCGCGGCGCGGTTGCCGGGCAGTCCGACCGTGCTGCCGGACCGTCTGTTCGAGGCGGCCCGGTCACTGCTGCTGCGTGAGACAAATGGCACATCGTTTCGCCTGATCGGCATCGGCGCGCACCCGCTGGTGCCCGCCGGCAATGCCGATCAAGGAGACCTGGCCGATCTCGCCACGCCGCGACTGGCGGCAACTCAGGTGGCGATGGACAACATCCGTGAGCGGTTCGGAAATGCGGCGATCTCGCGCGGACGTGGTCTGCCACGGTGAAGCGCCGGCGGGACGGGTGTTGCTCCACCCGGCGTCGAAGCACTGGCATTTTTCATCATCTGCATTACTGATCGTGCCGCATGGCCGAGGTGATCCGTTTCCATATCCAGACCGATCTGCCCACGGGCGATCTTGGCCTGCTCTGGCTCGACCTGGAAAAGCGGGCCGACATCACGTTCTTTCTCAGTTGGGATTGGATGGCCGCCTGGATCGCCGAACTCGGGCGGTGCCCGCCTGTACTGATCGGCGAGGCCTCCGGCGCGCTGATATTGCTGGGCCTGGTGATGCCACGGTACCGGCGGGAGGCCGGGGTTATCCGCGTGAACGGCTTGTCCCTGCACACCACCGGAGAGCGGACCAAGGACTGTATCGCAATCGAATACAACGGATTTCTGGTCGATCGCGAATGGTCCGGCAAGGCCGAACGGGAGGCAGTGACCTATCTGCTTCGCGAGGCGATGGTGGGTGGACGGCGACGGGATGAGCTGCACATCGTCGGCATGCTGGAGGAGCAGGCCGCTTCCATCACGCCACCCGGTATGCTGGTGCAGATGCCGTATCTCAAACCGTCGTGGCGGGTGGACCTGAATGCGGTGCGCAACTCGGGGAAGGCCTATCTCGACACATTGAGCGCGAACACCCGCCAGCAGATACGACGCTCGATGCGGCTGTACCAGGCGACGGGAAGCCTGACCGTCGAGTGGGCGAAGGATGCCGCGACGGCGCTCGACTGGTTGGGTGGCCTGAAGGAACTACATCAGCGTCAGTGGCAGGCGCGTGGCAAACCGGGCGGATTTGCCTCCGCCTTTTTTGAACGGTTTCAGCGGCGGCTGATAGCGAATTGCGTGCCTCGGGGCGCGGCGGAGCTGATTCGCGTCAGCCGTGCCGGCCAGCCCATCGGGTATTTGTACAACCTGATCCGGGACGGGCATGTGCTGGCGTTTGTCAGCGGGTTTCTGTACGAAGATGATAATCGCCTGAAGCCCGGGCTCGTCTGTCATGCGCTGGCGATCGAGCGGCACGTGCAGACGGGCGCTTTGATCTACGACTTCATGGCCGGAGAGACACGGTACAAAAGCAACCTGGGTCAGCCGGGGCCGGTGTTCGTGTATCTGTTGCTGCAGCGATCGACGGCGATGACCCGGGCAGAACGAATGTTACGGCGTGGCTGGGAGCGGGTTCGCGTTTTGCGAGGCCGGCGAGGAAACGGCTGTGATACCAACCCGCATTGATGCTGACCCTTTCCGTCATGCCCGGCCCCTTTCCGTCATGGCCGGGCTTGTCCCAGCCATCCACGACTTTGTCGCCCACCGCGCCGCTCGTTCGCCTCACGTTACAGGATGAGTCATCCGCAATGCGGCCCGGTATAACCGTCGGACCTTGTATTCTCGCCGGGAAAAACTTGCGACACCCGGGAGGGCGCTGGAGAGGAGCCACAATGACCGAGCCACAACAGGAATTGCCGTTCCGCCCGCCGGTGTCGGGAAGCCAACCCGCGTATGATTCCCCCGCTTATCGCAGCACGCACAGGCGGCATCCGGCCCAACCGCTGCTGCTGATACCACATACGGTGACAGAGCTGAGCGGTCCACGATTCCTGCCGCGGCATTTCCCGCCGATCGCCGATCTGTCACGAATGGAGGCGGGCGAAGCAATGGGCCAGCGCATCATCGTTGCGGGTCGGGTGACCGACGAAGATGGACGACCGGTACCGGAGACGATGATCGAAATCTGGCAAGCCAACGCCGCCGGTCGTTACAACCACGAGAGTGACCAGCACGAAGCACCGCTGGATCCGAATTTCAAGGGCGAAGGGCGCGTTTTCAGCGACGGCGACGGATATTATCGTTTCACGTCCATCATGCCGGGGGCGTATCCGTGGCGCAACCATCACAATGCGTGGCGGCCGAACCATATTCATTTTTCGCTGTTCGGGCCGGCGTTCGCGACGCGGCTGATCACCCAGATGTATTTTCCGGGCGATCCGCTGCTGCCGCTGGACCCGATCTTCAATTGCGTGCCCGATGCGGCGGCGCGCGATCGGCTGATCTCCCGGTTCGACCTGGAGCTGACGAAACCGGAATGGGCGCTCGGCTATCGGTTTGACATTGTGCTGCGCGGCCGCGGGGCGACACCGTTCGAGGAGGAAGCACGCTGATGCCGAGCGCGACCGCCAGTCAGACGATCGGGCCATACTGGCACCTGATCCACGATACGGAGATGTCGGATCTGACTCGTTTTGGTGCGCCGGGCGAACGCATCGTGTTCGTCGGGCGGATCACCGACGGGGACGAGCTGCCGGTGACCGATGCGTGCGTGGAAATCTGGCAGGCGGACCCGGTCGCAGACGAAATCTTTCCGGGTTACGGGCGGGTGGCGACCGACCCGCAGGGCATGTTCCGCTTCGTCACGATCCGGCCGGGCCCGGTCCCAGGGCCACGCGGCGCGGGCGGCAATGCACCACAGGCGCCGCATCTCGCGGTTACGATTCTCACCCGCGGGCTGGTAAAAGCGCTGCATACGCGGGCCTATTTTGCTGGAGATGCCCTGAACGAGAGCGATCTGGTACTGAGCATGGTCGAACCGCCCGGCCGGCGGGATACGCTGATGGCGAAACTCGCCGGCGAGCAGGACGGCATGCAGGTCTGGCGGCTCGATGTGCGGCTGCAAGGTGGAAGCGAGACGTTGTTCATGGAGATATGACGACTTGGGTGACCGGCGTCATTTGTGGTGTTATTGCCGAACCGTGTCGTATCAACGGCGCAGTCTGGCGATACCGGAGCATGAAATGTTGCATCCGGAATGAGCGGGTCCAACCCGCATCATATCGTGGTGGTTGGGGGTGGCGCCGCCGGATTGGAACTGGCGACGCGTCTTGGCGATCGGCTCGGCCGGCGAGGCCGCGCAGAGGTCACGCTGATCGAACGGGCGCGCACGCATTTGTGGAAACCGATGCTGCACGTGATCGCCGCCGGCAGCATGGACCCGAATGAGCACGAGCTGAACTACCTGGCGCAGGCGCACTGGCACCATTTTCGCTATCGCCTGGGTGAGCTGACTGGCTTGGATCGAGCGCGGAAGGAGGTGCAACTCGCGGCCACCTTCGACGAGGAAGGACGCGCGGTAACGCCGGCGCGCAGCTTCCGTTACGACACGCTGGTGATCGCGATCGGCAGCGTGACAAACGATTTCGGCACGCCGGGTGTAACGGCGCATGCAGTCCCGCTTGAGACGCCGCAGCAGGCAGTGCGGTTCAATCGTCGTCTGGTGAATGCGTGCATCCGGGCGCACTCGCAGGACGGACCAGTAAGGCCGGGACAGTTGCACGTGGCGATCATCGGCGCGGGGGCGACCGGGACCGAGCTGGCGGCGGAGTTGCACCGCACGGCGCGTGCCGTGGTGGCGTATGGGCTCGACCGTATCGATCCGCAGCGCGACATCCGGATCGTGCTGATCGAGGCGGCTGAGCGGATCCTCCCCGGCTTGCCCGAGCGCATCTCGACAGCGACCTTGAAGCTGCTGAGAGAACTGGGGGTGGAGGTACGGACCGGTGCCCGGGTTGCCGAGGTAGCGGCGGATGGGGTGACGTTGGCCGGAGGCGAATTCATTGCCTCGGAGCTGGTGGTGTGGGCGGCGGGCGTGAAGGCACCGGAGGTGCTGCGTGAGCTGGACGGGCTGGAGACGAATCGGATCAACCAGCTTGTGGTCGGGCCGACGCTGCAGACCACGCGCGATCCGGACATATTCGTGATCGGCGATTGTGCGGCCTGCCCTTGGCCGGGCCATACGACGCCGGTGCCACCGCGTGCGCAGGCGGCCCATCAGCAGGCCGCGCACATGGTGGGTCAGATCGAGCGCCGGCTGGCAGGGCAGCCGCTACGCAGCTTCGTTTATCGGGATTTCGGGTCTCTGGTCTCGTTGGGCAATTACAGCACGGTGGGAAACCTCATGGGATTCCTGCTCGGCCGAACGCTGTTCGTAGAAGGGCTGTTTGCCCGGGTGATGTATCAGTCGCTACATGCTTTGCACGAGCGGGCGTTGCATGGGAACGGACGGACGTTGCTGGGAATATTATCGCGGAACCTGTCGCATCGGGCAGGGCCGCGCGTGAAGCTGCACTGACCTGTACTTTCGGCCATGGATCGCCGTGTCGCTTGTGTCTGGCCGGCCCCAGATCGTACCCGGAACGTCGCTCGAGGAGTCCCGCGCGTGGAATTGAACCATAATCCCTCAACCATGCGCTGAATTTCCCGCCGACCTCGGAAGCGGCGACGGTGGCCACGGTGACGAACGGCGCCCGGAACACGGGGCGTTGCCGGCGGAGGAATTGCTGGAGGCGTTGCAAGCGGCGTGGGTCGGCGATCTCTCCGCAGCTGACCAGCGCATGGCGCACCAGTTCGCAACTTTGACGATATCGCTGCCACTGGCCGCGGATTCCGAGCGGGTGACGGCTTGACTGCGCGGCAACCGTATAGGGGACGACCGCGGGCAGCTTCCCGGCCCCGCGAGCACATCAAAGGACCGAATTCACAGGACCTTGACATTATTCCTATTTCCATGCTACCACCCGCCTCGCTCCCCAACGTCGAGGCCCCCATGTCCCTCCCCGCCACCGACCTCGACCCTGCCTTCCTCGACCACCTGCTCGACACCATCCTCGAATCCATCACGACCCGCCCCGACGACACCGACCAAACCCACGCCACCCGCCGCCACGCCGCCCGCCTCGCCCTGCTGGCGCTGAAGCCCGCCGACCCGTTCGCCGCCATGCTCGCCGCCCAGGCCATCGCCGCCCATTACGCGGTGATGGACAACCTCCGCCGCGCCGCCCAGCCGGACGTCGCGGACCACACCGTCACCCGCATGCGTGGCAACGCCGCCACCCTCACCCGCACCATGCACGCCACCCTGCGCGCCCTGCACAAGCACCAGGCCCCGCCCGCCGAGCCGCGCACCACCTCCCAGCCCCGCCCGCGCCAGCCGAGACCCGCGCAACCCTCGCGCCCGCTCTTCCCCACCACCCCCATCGCCGACCCCGAACACGCGCCTCCCTCCCGCCCCTATCGCCGCTTCGAAGACATGACGCTCGCCGAACGCCGCGCCCATTACGGCTACAAGGGCGACCCCAGCGCCGCCACCAACGCGCCCGCTTAACCCTAAGGGCTCGGCATGAAATAACAGAATCAACCGTCATTCCCGCGAAAGCGGGAATCCAGCAGCGGCGGCCTGGATTCCTTGAGTTCACACACCAAGTGCAACACCCCTGGAACCGCGGAAGATGGCCCTTTCCCTGGGAGGGAAGGGGCGTGGTTGCAGCCGGATCAAACCAGGCTTGCGCAGCCATCCGCCGATGGTGTCTTCGTCCACGGTGACGGAAAAGCGCCGGATCACCTCGTCGCGCGGATCGACGCAACCCCACCGCTAGGCTGGGCTTTGCGCCGAGTGCCGTGCGCGACTTCAGACTTTCGATCCCGGACGCATTGTAAGCGATGCACCCAGTCGCACAGGCTCTGCCGATCCATGCCCGCCTGCCGCGCCGCATCCAATCGCGATGCCCCCTCCAGGACCCTGGCGACCTCGACGAACGGGCTGGACGGTCGTGGTGCATATAGTGTACTCTTTTCCTGTTTCTCGGCGCGTCGGGGCGCGGGCTCTCCGGGACATGCCCAAGATGATCAGGCGCCAAGGGGAGGTTCGGATGCCTATCGGATCATGCCGGCCAGCCGTGCATCGGGTGGCAGGTCGCGTGATGGCTGCGCTCGTCGCCGCCATCGCCTGCAGCGGTGCGCAAGCCGCGGAAACGGTCATTCATAGCACCGGATACACCGGGGTGTGGTTCGACGCACAGAAGGCCTGCGTGTTCGATCCCTTCAACGCCGAATACAACTCGTCGGGCCTGTCCGTGGTCGCCGACCCCGGACTCTCCAGCACCACGCTCGTCAGGTTGCGGGCGGAGCGCGGCAGTCCCAGCCTCGACATCGCCTGGCTCGACGGCGGCATCTCCGAACAGGCGCTGAATGACGGCGTGCTGGATTCGATCGATCCGCAGGCGGTGACCAACATCGCGGATATGGCGCCGCAGGGTGTCTACAAGAGCAGCACCGGCGGCATCTATGCCCTGAGCGCCGGTTATTACGCGCAGGGGATGTTCTACAACCCGAAAGCCGTCAAGGAAAAGCCGGACTCCTGGTGGGACCTCTGGAAACCCGAATATGCCGGCCGCAGCATCTTTCCAAGCCCGGCCCAGGCGCCGTTCGTCCCCACCATCGTCTTTCTGAACAAGCTGCTTGGCGGCAGCGTGACCAATCTGGACCCGGTCATGACCAAGTTCGCCAGCCTGAAGGTTTCGCAATACTATGATGCCACGGGCGTCGTGCAGGCGGCGTTGGCGAGCGGCGATATCCTGATCGGCTCCTATTACGTCAATGTCGCCTGGGCGCTCGCCGATACCGGGCTTCCCGTGCACCCGTTCACACCGAAAGAAGGTGTGCCGGCCGGCGACATCCGCGTCGAGCTCGTGAAGGGCGCCCCCCATAAGGCGGCCGCCGAGAAGTTCATCAATTTCGCGGTTAGCGCCAAATCCCTCGACTGCCTCGCGGAGAAGCTCTACCTCGGGCCACCGCTCAAGCACCCGGAGCTCAGTGCGCACGCGCGGGAGCGGATGCCCTGGGGACCGGATGGCTCGGTCGAAAACCTCGCCGTGCCGGACTGGGTTTCGATCAATCAGCACCGCGCCGAGATCATCGATCAGTGGAACCGTCGCGTGATCAATAAGTAGCGCCCGGCCGGCCACGCCAAGGACGAGCGATGTTCCTGACCCGACGCCGGGTGGCCGTTCTCCTCGGGCCCCCCTGCCTGATGATGCTGATTTGCTTCGGTATCCCGTTGGGGCTGATGGCACTGTCCAGCGTCCGTTCCGATGCGGGCGCCTGGACGCTGCACGACTACGGCCAGATCGTCGGCAGTTCTTACTATTGGGGGGTCCTGGGCTCGACCTTGCGGCTGGCGGCAATCGTCACCGTCGTAACCTCGGTGCTGGGCTACGCGCTTGCCTATTACATGGTGTTCCACCTGCGTGGTCGGATGACGCGCCGGCTCATCTACGCCATTCTGATCACGCCGCTCTTCACCAGCACCATCGTGCTGTCGTTCGGCTGGATCCTGATGCTCGGACCCGCCGGGGCGGTCAATCACTGGCTGCGAGCGATCGGCCTGATCGATCGCCCGCTTGATCTGCTGTACACCTGGACCGGCATCGTCATTGCGCTCACGTACGTCATGCTGCCGTTGATGGTGCTGGCAATCAGCAGCGTCCTGCAGAATATCGATGCCGCGTTGCTCGACGCCTCGTCCGACCTCGGCGGCGGCCCGCTGGCGACATTCGTGTCCGTGACGTTTCCGCTCAGCCTGCCGGGTGTGATCACCGGCTCACTGATCGTCTTCGCGCTGAGCGTCAGTGCCTATGTCGTGCCCAGCATCATGAGCGGCGGGCGGCATCTGGTCATCTCGATGCTGATCTATCAGCAGTACATGGTGGTGTTCAATTTCGGGTTCGGCGCCGCTCTCGCGGTGCTGCTGCTGATCGTCACCTTCATCGTCATCGGGCTCTATGGCGTGGCCCTCGAACGCAGCAGCCCGGCCGCCGTGCCGGGGCGGCCATGATGCGCGGCGCCGGGCTGCTGCGCCGCGCTGCTCTCGGCTGCTGCGCCTGGCTGATGGTCTGCTATCTCGCCGCGCCGCTGCTCGTCATATTTGCAGTCTCCGTCACCGAAACACGCTTCCTGAGTTTCCCGCCACACGGGTTCACTCTCGAATGGTACGTGCAGTTCTTCAAGGACCCCAGCTACATGGGTGCCTTGTGGCTCAGTGTCCGGCTTGCCGCGGTGGTGACGGCGGTGTCGCTGGTGCTCGGGGTTGCCGCCGGTTTCGCCTTGTCGCGGCGCAGTTTTCCCGGCAGCCAGGCACTGGCAGCCGCATTCCTGTCGCCGCTGGTCCTGCCCACCGTCGTGATCGGCGTGGCGATGCTGCAGTTCACCACCACGCTCGGGTTTGCCCGGACATTCCTGGCGCTGGCCGTCAGCCACGTGGTGGTGGTGATGCCCTACGTCGTGCGCACCACGCTGGCGGCGCTCGCGCGCTTCGAGCCTGTCACCGAGGAAGCGGCCCAGGATCTGGGGGCGACACCGATGGCCACCTTCCTGCTGGTGACCTTGCCGCAGATCAAGCCCGGCATCATTGCCGGCGGGTTGTTCGCGTTCATCATGTCGTACAGCAATGTCGAGGTCAGCATCTTCCAGTCCCGTCATGGCCTGATCACATTCCCGGTCAAGCTGTTCGACTACGTCCAGTACAGCCTGGACCCATTATTGGCTGCCGCCTCGGCGATTACGATCCTGTTTGCGGTGATCGCCATCGTCGCGCTGGATTCCCTGGTCGGCATCGACCAGGCCGTCAGCGGCCGCTGAGCCGCACAGCGTGGATCGCTTCCCACGCTCATTCCGTGATCGGCGCAGCCCGCCTGGCATCGCCCGGTTCGAACACCGGCAGCACCCAATGCCGGTATTCGGGGACCAGCCCCTGGGCGACGTCGAAGTATCGTTGGCGGATGCGGCGTGTCAGCGGGCCTACCTCCCCGTCGCCGACAGGGTAATGATCGATCGAGCGGACGGGCAGCACCTCCGCGCCACTGCCGCAGAAGAACAGCTCATCCGCGATATACAGTTCGGTCCGGTCGACATCGCGCTCCATCACGGACACCCGCAGGTCGTCACGAAACAGCCGGATCAGCGTGTCGCGCGTGATGCTCTCCAATATGTCGGCGCTGGCCGGCGGAGTGATCACCACACCGTCGCGCACCAGCATCAGACAGCTTGACGGACCCTCCGACACTTTGCCGCGGTCGTTCAGCATCACCGGCATGCCGAAACCATTGATGCGTGCTTCCACGTGAGCCAGCCGTGAGTTGTGGTAGTTGCCGGCGGCCTTCACGCGGGACGGGCTGGAGAGGTCGCTGTTGCGCCGCCAGGTGCTGGTGCAGCTATGGATGCCCTCGATCGAGCCCAGGCTGGGTGGCCGGCTAAACGCCAGTACAAACACACCGGTCCGTATCTCGTCCGGCTGCCACGCGTTCGATGCGCCGTGATCGAAATAGACCACCGGGCGGAAATGCACGTTGTCGCGAAACCCGTTGCGCTGGATCAGCTCGATGAACGCCGCGGTCAGCTCGGCGTCGGAATAAGGGATCGTCATCCGCATGATCTTGGCGGACTGGCGCAGCCGCCGGAGATGGTCCGCGCTGCGGAAAATGTACAAGTGCTCCCCGTCGGGCCGCCAATAGGCCCGCATCCCCTCAAACACATTGGCGCCGCGCAGTACCGTCTCGGCCGACACGTGAATGGTTGCCTGCGCCCAGGGGACGATCCGTCCGTCCATCCACACGAAATCCGCGGAATTTGCCATGATGCCGTCCTATTGCGGCCTAAATAGTAATACTAGTATTCCTATCCGGCAATACCGGGGCCGCGGCGGGCCCGCGCTGCGGTGGCCGAGAGAGTGATCTATGCTGCCCTGCCTGCCCGTGCCGACTTCAGCCGGCCAGCCCTCGGGCGGCCGCATTGTGAGGATTTGATGATAGCATTCCCCAGCGTGAAAACCGAGAAGGCCGCGGTGGTCATTGCTCAGCAGGTGCGCGAGGCGGTGTTGTCGGGAAAGCTGGCCGTCGGCGACCGACTGCCGCCGGAGCGGGACCTGATCAAGCAGTTCGGCTACAGCCGGGCCGTCGTGCGGGAGGGGCTGCGGCTGCTGGAAGCGGAAGGACTGGTCGTGCTGCAGGCCGGCCGCAACGGCGGCGCCGTCGTCCACAGTCCCGATCCGGATCGCATCGCGGTCAGCGTGGACCTGATCCTGCGCCTGCAGAGCACGACGGTGCGTGAGGTGCACGAAGCGCAGCGCCTGATCGAACCGCTGATCATCCGCCAGGCGATCGGCCACGCCACCCGCCAGGACCTCGCCCGGGTGCGCGAGACGATCACCCGGATCGAACAGAACCCGGACGACGTCGAACTCGTGCGCGAGCAGAGCAACCGGTTCCACTCCCTGCTGGGCGAATGCACGCACAACAACGTCCTTGCCATCATCGCCGGGCAGATTCGCCAGATCGTGCTCGGGATGCGCTATGCCGGCACCAGGGACGAAGCACTGGTCATCGCCCGCGCCCACCGGCGCATTCTGGAAGCCGTGGAAGCCCGTGACGAAGCCGCGGCGATGCGGCGCGTGCTGCGCCACGTCAACGCGACCGAATGCGTGCTCGCCGCGAAGCCGCGACAGTGCTGAGCCGCCGGTGACTACCGCCCGCTATTTTCAGGTCGACGCATTCGCCGATCGCCCGATGGCCGGCAACCCGGCCGGTGTCTGTCTGCTCCCGCACCCGATCTCCGGTCCGGCGATGCAGGCGGTGGCCGCGGAAACCGGCCTGGTGACCGCATTCCTGTTGTCGCGCGGCGATGCCCACGAGCTGCGCTGGTTCACGCCGACGGTCGAGGAGGCGATGTGCGGCCACGCCACGATCGCCGCCGCATGGGTCGTGTTCAATCGCCTGGAACCGCGGCGCGCAACAGTGTCGTTTGCCACGCCCGCCGGCGTGCTGACCGTGTCGCGCGAGGGTGATGCCTATGCCATCGACCTGCCGGCGCGTCGGCCCGAGCCCTGCGCGATGCCCCAAGCCCTGCCCGCGGCGCTCGGTGCCACGCCGGTCGCCACCCTGCGCGCCGCGTCCTATGTCGCGGTGTTCGACGACGCCGCACAGATCGCCGGACTGAAGCCGGATATGGGCCGGATCGCCGCGCTCGATCTGCCCGGCGTCATCGTGACCGCTCCCGGCTGCGGTTTCGCCTGCGATTTCGTGTCGCGCTATTTTGCCCCGGCGAAGGGCATTCCGGAGGATCCCGTCACCGGCTCCGCGCATGCGCAGCTCGTCCCGTACTGGTCGGGCCGACTGGGGCGAAAGGATTTGCTGGCGCGCCAATTGTCGCACCGCGGCGGGGTGATCCGCTGCGACGACCGGGCCACTCATGTCCGCCTCTCGGCCGCCGCGACGCTGTTTCTTGAAGGCAGCATCAGCGTCGATCTCGCCGAGCTCGACCGGGCAGACCTCAGCCTGGTGCCGCAGCCAGCAGTGCCTGTATCTGGGCATACGCCTGGTCCGTGATCACGATGCCGTCCTGTCGGGCTTTCGCCCGCCGGGCATAGCGCGCGTCGCTCGGCAGACGCACCGACCCGGCGGCGCGCAGCCGCGCAACCAGCTCCTCGATCCGGTCGGTAAACGACGCACCGGCGCTCCGCGTCGGGTCCGCCAGCAACACGAACTGACCGGCATTGGAGGTCTGCGCGCCGGGATAATCCACGGAATGGTCCTCGAAGCCAAATCGTCCGCCGGTGAAAGCCGCCGCAAGCACTTCCACCATCAGCGCGATCCCGGCGCCCTTGTGTTCGCCGAACGGCAGTAGCGCGCCCCCGTCCAGTATGGCTCCCGGATCGGTGGTTGGTTGCCCTTCGGCATCCAACCCGACCCCCGCATCGAGCTGGCGTCCCTCCCGGCGGGCGAGCAGCACCTCACCCTGTGAACGGCGGCTGGACGCCTGGTCCCAGATCACCGGCGGCGCATCCCGCCGTGGAACGGCGAACGCCATCGGGTTGGTGCCGAGCACCTTGCGCCGGCCGCCCCACGCAACGATCCGGCTGCGTGCATTGACCACCGTCAGGGCAACGAACCCGGCGGTCGCGAACGGCTCGATGTCCGGCCACAAGGCGCCGAAATGATGCGAGTTGTGGATGCATAGCGCGGCCAACCCGGTGGCCCGCACCTTCTGCCGCAGCAGGTCGTCGGATGCGGCAAGTGCCACCTGCGCGAAACCGTTGGCCGCATCGGTCACGACGAGCGCCGGCGCGGCATCGGCAACGCGCGGGATTGCACTGCCATCGACCCATCCGCTGCGCAGCGTGCCCACATATCCTTCCAGCCGCAGCAGACCATGGCTGTGTGCACCGTCACGCTCTGCCGCCGACATCGATGCGGCGATGATCCGAGCGCTCGGCTCGGCCAGGCCATGCCGCGTCAGCACTTGCACGATCAGCGCGGCCAAGCGCGCTCTCGCTCAGGATCATGGGCGCTCCTCGCGGCGAAATCCGAATCGCGAGACCCGGAACGGCGTCAGATCGATCGGCGGCGTCGTGCCGTCGAACAGGCTGGCAACCAGGCGTCCCGTCGTCGCCGACCAGCTCAGACCCATGTGACCATGTCCGAACGCATAGACCACATTCCGCGCCTTGGTGGCATGGCTGATCACCGGCAATGAGTCCGGCAGGGAGGGCCGGTGTCCCATCCAGACTTGCGCATCGTCGGCACATAGCCCGGGCAGCAGCATGCGGGCTCCTTCGATCAGCCGTCGCGCACGGTCCCATCGCGGGGGAGCGGTCAGGCCGGCAAACTCGACCGTGCCGGCAAGGCGCAGCCCCTGGCGCATCGGCATCAGCGCAAAACCGCGCCGGACATGCGACATGCCGTGGCGCAGCGCCACACCGGGGCGCGGCAGGACGGCGTGATAGCCCCGCTCGCTTTCCAGCGGCACCCGGTCGCCAAGCTGAGCCGCCAGAGGCGCCGACCACGCCCCGGCCGCGATCACCACCCGCCCCGCCGGGCAGCGTGTGCCATCCACCAGCCTGATCGCCGACACGCTCTCGCCCCGCCGTTCGAATGACTGCGCCATACCATCAATGAACCGCACACCGGCGCGAGCCAGGCACGACTTCAGCCGCAGCACGAGGGCACCCGGGTCGGCGATAAAGGGCCGATCGGGGAACGCCACCGCGAAACCCGTAGCGTCCGACAAGGCAGGTTCCGCCGCGTGGAGCGCCGCGTCGTCCAGCAGGCTGTACCGCGTGCCGGCGTCGACCCGCAATTGCCAGCGCCAACCCTCGGTCTCCCAATGCCGGCGAGAATCGTATAGCCGCAACAATGGTCCCGGATGCAACAGATCGGTCGCCTCGGCGGCTGCGAGGACCGGCTCGAAATCGTCGTGCATTCGCGCGCACAGCGCCGCCATGGTGCGGGAGATCGCAATCACACGGTCGCGTCGGCCGGCACGAAGGAAGCGGATCAGCCAGGGCGTCAGTGTCGGCAGATAGCGCCACCTGATCGCCAACGGGCCGAGCGGGTCCGCGAGCCAGCCCGGTACCGCGCGCAGCACCCCCGGTCCCGATATCGGCACCACTTCCCCTGCCGCGATCTGCCCGGCATTGCCATAGGACGCAGAGCGCCGAACATCCCCTGGATCGATCACCACGATCTCCGTCCCGAGGTGCCGAAGGTGCCAGGCGCAGTTCAGCCCGATCAGACCACCCCCGACGATCACCAGCGGGTCGGCGGAATCGCGGCGAGCCTGATCAGCGTCGGGCATCGGCGCATGCATCTGTTCCCACCTTCTCCCGGGCCGTTCACGGGGACACTGTTTATGGCCGTTGAATCAGTACACTATTCTCCTTGATTTACCGCTTCAAGGACCTGGCAGCGAACATGGCAACCAGCGGGCCGGTGCAGGACACGACGCCCCTGCCGTCAACCTATACGCAAACCGCCCCGCCGCCTTTGAATGAGCCGGCCTTGACGGGGACGCTCACCGTCGATGTTGCGATCGTCGGCGCCGGCTACACCGGCCTGTCCACTGCGCTGCATTTGGCGGAAGGCGGCTGCCGCGCCGCCGTGCTGGAAGCCCACGAGGTGGGCTGGGGCGGTTCCGGCCGTGCCTTCGGCCAGGTCGTGCCCTATGCAAAACACGACGATGCCGCTGTGCTGCAGCATTTCGGCCCGCATTGGGGCGAACGGCTGGTCTCCGGCCTGGCCGGCGGCCCGGATCTGGTCTTTGGACTGATCGCTCGACACGGGATCGAATGCGAGGCGGTACGCGCCGGCCTGATCTTCGCCGCGCACAACCGGGCTGCCATTGCCGGCCTCGATCGTCGCGCGCGCTTCTGGCGCGAGCGCGGCGCCGATGTCGAACGGATCGGGCGTGACGCGCTCATTACCCTGACCGGCAGCCGCTATTACGAGGCGGCCCTGCTCGACCGTCGCGGCGGCACGCTCAACCCGCTCGGCTACGCGCGCGGCCTGGCGCGGGCGGCGGTGGGGGCGGGCGCCAGGCTGTTCGAAAACAGCCGCGTCCTCAGCCTGCATCGGGCGGGCGGCGGATGGCGGTTGACCACCGCCCGGGGCGAGATCACCGCGGCTCAGGTGGTCCTTGCCACCGACGCCTATACCGACGACCTCTGGCCCGGCTTGCGCCGGTCGCTGATCCCGTTGCGGGCGTATCAACTGGTCAGTGCGCCGTTATCCGACAATCTCCGCCGCTCCGTGCTGCCGGGCGGCCAGTCGCTGAGCGACACGCGCCGGCTCTATTCCGGCATCCGCCAGCGCCCGGACGGACGCCTCCATCTCAGCGTCGATGGTCCCGCCTTCAGCAATGCGGGCTCGGCCTTCATCGCCAAGAGCACCAACCGGGTGCGCGATGTATTCCCACAGGTCGGCGCCCTGGCGTGGGAGCATGCCGTCGCCGGATGGGTCGGCATGACGGAGGACCAGTATCCCCACATCCACCGTCTCGGGCCGGGCCTTATCGCCGCCATCGGACTGAGCGGCCGTGGTATCGCCTTCGGGACGCTGCTGGGCAGAGAAGTATCCAAACGGCTGACTGGCGTTCCCGAGCAGGACTGGATGTTGCCCGACACCCCGTTGCGCCCGATCCGGGTGAAACCGTTCGCGCGTCCGCTGGTCGGCGCATTGCTGCACACCTATCGCCTGCTGGACCGGTGGGACCTTCGGCACCACGCCGGCGTCCGCTTGACGCGAGTGCCTATTCCAGCAGGACGCGGGCGTAGTCGCGTGGCCACCAGATCATCGTCTCGTCGCCGACGCGCAACTGCTCCACCACGCCCGAGGCGCGCAGCAACAGAGCTATCTCCTGACCGGACCCGAGTATGACGAACACCCGCCAACTCTGGCCGACGAAGCTGATATCCCTGACGCGGGCGCCGAGCCGCACCGCGTCGGCCCCCGGCGGCGGACTGCCGAGCTCGATACATTCCGGCCGCACCATCAATGTCGCCGGGCCGGGTTGTGGCGCGGTGAAGGGTAGAACGTCGGCCCCACCGCTGAGCCGCATCGTTCCGTCGGGGTCGGCCACGCAACTGATCAGGTTCGCTTCGCCAATGAAATCCGCGACATAGCGCGAGGTCGGATCGCGATAGAGTTCCGGGCCGCTACTCAACTGCATGATCTGGCCCTGGTTCATCACCGCGATGCGATCCGACATCGCCAGCGCCTCTTCCTGGTCATGCGTGACATAGATGAACGTCATCCCAAGCGATTCGTGCAGCCGTTTCAGCTCGACCTGCATCCGCTTGCGCAGTTTGAGATCGAGCGCCCCAAGCGGCTCGTCGAGCAACAGGACCTGCGGCTGATTGACCAGAGCGCGCGCGAGCGCCACGCGCTGCTGCTGGCCGCCAGAGAGTTCGCGCGGATAGCGACCGGCAAACAGTTCCATGCCGACGGTTGCCAGCATGTGCTCCACCCGCCGCGCCGTCTCCGCCTTGCCGACGCCGTGCCGCCGCGGACCGAACCCCACATTGTCCGCCACGGTCATGTGCGGGAACAGCGCGTAATGCTGGAACACGGTGTTGACCGGCCGCAAATGCGGTGGAACGGAATTCATGCGGCGGTCGCCGATGCGTATCTCACCGGAGGTCGGCGTGACGAATCCGGCGATGGCACGGAGCAGCGTGGTCTTGCCGCACCCGCTGGGCCCCAGCATGGACAGGAATTCGCCGCGTCGCACCGTCAGCGACACGCCGCTGAGGGCCTGCACCGGCCCATATGACTTGACCAGCCGCTCGACCACGATGAGGTCCGCCGGGGGGCCGGCGCTGTCGGCCGGCAACGTGGCGATCATGGGTTGCGCGATGGCTGACCCCCTATCGATCACATCCGGCGACTCAGGCCGCCGTCGTGCGGTCATAGTCCTGGATCGGCTCAGCAGTGCCAACCGAAATATCGATGATCACACTCAGGAAGCGATCGATCGTGGCACGCGCATCCGGCCCGATGACGATCGTCAACTCGCGTTCCTCCACCACCGCCGGACCGTCGATGCGATCACCGGGACGCAAGCCGTATCTGTCATAGACACGACAGTCGATATAGCCGGTTTCGGGGAAGTGCACGCTGCGCTGGCCTTTCACCCTCCGCCGTGACGCGTCGGGCGTGCTGCCAAATCCGGCGAAATTGAGCGCCACCTCGCTTCCCGGCGCGGTCGCATTCAGCCGCCAGCTCAGCGCCTCGATCGGAACGCTCTCGACCCGCCGATCGAACAGCCGCTCATAGGTCGCGAAGAAACTTTCCCGTATCGGCCCGATCGCGTCCGGTCCCAAGGCAACCGACGGCAACAGCACGTCGATCTCGAAGCCCTGGCCGACATGCCGCATATCGGCCCGCCGCTCGAAGCTCGGCTCGCCAGCCCCCGCGTCCGCCAACAGGCGGCGTGCCTCGCGTTCCATCCCGTCGAACAACTGGTTGACATGCTCCCAGTCGATATCATCGAGCCGGGCAACGTAGCTGCGGACATAGTCGATCGCCGGGGGTGCCACCAGAAGCCCGAGCGCGGACATGACGCCGGCCCCCAGCGGGCACACGATCTGCCGCAGCTTCAGCAGCTTTGCCAATCCGTACGCATGGATCGGGCCGGCGCCACCGAACGCGATCATGGTGTATTGCCGCGGATCCCGTCCCTTCTCCGCCACATGCATCCGGGTTGCCGCCGCCATGTTTTCGTCAACGATACGATGGATACCGGCGGCCGCGGCAGTGACCTCAAGACCCAGCGGCGCCGCGAGCGCCGCGATGGCGGTCCGCACCCCGTCCTGATCGAGCTGCATTTCACCACCCAGGAAATAGTCCGGCGACAGATATCCGAGCACCAGGTCGGCGTCGGTCACCGTCGGCTGCACTCCGCCGCGTCCATAACAGACCGGTCCCGGTTCCGCGCCGGCGCTGCCGGGTCCCACCTTCAGAAGACCCATGCCGTCGATCCGAGCCAACGATCCCCCGCCGGCGCCGATCTCGATCAGATCGATCACCGGAACCTTCAGCGGCAGGCCGGACCCTTTACGGAACCGCCGCACCCGCGCTGCCTCGAACTCATGCGCGTACTGCGGCCGGAAATCGTCGATCAGGCACATCTTTGCCGTCGTGCCGCCCATGTCGAACGAGATGACGCGCTTGAGCCCCATCAGCCTGGCATAGAAACCGGCCGCCATCGCACCGGCCGCCGGCCCCGATTCGATCAAGCGGATCGGGAAATCTCGTGCCGCGCCGACCGTGGTGACGCCACCGCCGGAAAGCATCACATGCAGATTGCCGGCGAGGCCCAGATCCTTGAGACGCCGGTCCAGCCGGCCGAGATAGCCCTGCATCAACGGTTGCACATACGCATTGGCGATCGTCGTGCTGCTGCGCTCGAACTCGCGGATTTCCGGCGCCACTTCCGATGAAATGCATACCGGCAGGTCGCGCGCCATGTCTTGCACGATGGCCCGCGCACGCCGTTCGTGGACGTCGTTGCGATAGGCGTGCAGGAAGCAGATCGCGATCGCCTCCACCCGTTCCGCGACCAAACGCGCCACTGCCTGTCGCAACTGCGTCTCGTCGAGCGGCCGAAGCACAGTGCCCGACGCATCCAACCGCTCGTCCACTTCCATCCGCAAGTGACGCGGCACCAGCGGCTGCGGAAGCTCCAGGAAGAGATCATACAGGTCGTAGCGAAGCTCGCGGGCCATCGCGATCGAGTCGCGGAAGCCGCTGGTGGTGATCAGCCCCACCTTGGCGCCGTTGCGCTCGATCACCGTGTTGGCCACCAGCGTGGTGCCATGGATGACGCTGGCGATCTGGTTGATGACGACCGACGTTTCGCCCAGCAGGCGCTGCGTGCCGTCCAGGATGGCGTCGCTGGGATCGCCCGCGGTCGTCAACCGCTTGCCTGTATAGATCCTGTCGCGGATTCCATCGACCAGCACGAAATCGGTGAACGTGCCGCCGACATCGACGCCCAGGCGGATTGACGTGCTCATTGTCCGCTCACGCCCGCGCTGGTCGGTTCTGCCGGCAGGGCGCCGTACTCGCGGGTCGCTGCCTGCGCGGAGATCAAGCCTTCCCGCAGGTCACTGGCAATTGCCGCCGGATCGCGCATCGCAGCTTCCCCATAACCGCCGCCGCCGCTGTAACGCAGGATCAGCCGATCGCCGGGGTTGAGAGTGGTGCGCGACTTCGGGTGCGGCCGCGTTCCGTCAGCCAGCAGGATCTCGACCGGCGCGCCCGGGGAACCGCCCAGCGATCCCTGCGCCGCATGCCGCTGGCGATCCGACAACAGTGACAGATGCAACGATTCCGGCGACACCACTTCGATCTCGACCTCCTGGCCGAGCCCGCCGCGAAATTGGCCGGCGCCGCCGAAGTCCTGGCGCAATTGCTTGCGCCATACGATCAGCGGCGAGATGCTCTCGAACGCTTCGATGCTTCCTGCGCCGGTATTGGTCGGGAACGCGGTGCAGGAATTTCCGTCCTGGCACGGTCCCGCACCCATGCCGCCGCTGGCGAACAGGATTTGCGAGAAACGGTGCCCCTGCCGATCGACGCCGCTGAACACGGCGCGCGTCGTCGGGGCGCTGCCGCATTCCGCGATCACCTTGTCCGGCACGGCCTGGGCCAGCGCGCCATAGATCGCGCCCGCCAGCAAATGCCCGGTCAATTGCCGCGCGCCCACCGGCGCGGGATAGCGCGGGTTCAGCAGGCATCCCAACGGCGCATCGACACTGACCGAGCGATACGAACCGGCATTTCGCGGGGTCAGCGGATCGAGCGCGCATTTGATCGGATAGACCGAGTAGGCATACGTGTAGTTCATCACCGAGTTGAGGCCGCGGCCGATCTGCTTGGAGGTTCCCGCGTAATCGACCTGCAGCGTCGGGCCGCGCACCGTCAGCGTGCAGTTGATCCGGGTCTCGTCGGCATCGAAGCCGTCGGCGGTGATCTCGTGGCGATAGATACCGTCCGGCACCGCGGCGATCGCGTCCCGCATCGCCCGATCCGCATGCCCTTGCAAGGTGTCGGACAGCGCGGTCAGATCGACGATGCCGGCATCATCGAGAAATTCCGACAACCGGCGGGCACACACGAGATGCGCGGTGATCTGGGCATTCAGATCACCCTGCACCTGATCGGGTACCCGCACGTTGCCGAGGATGAAGTCCATGACATTGTCGGCCGGCCGTCCCTCGATCAGCATCTTCATCGGCGGGATACGCAGCCCCTCTTCGAACAGCTCGCGGCAATCCGCGGCCCAGAGCGAGCCGCCGATATCCGGCAGATGCGCAATCGTGCCGGAAAATGCGACCAGGGTGCCCCGGTGAAAGATGGGCGCCGCCATGGTGACATCCGGTAGATGGCCGGTCGCCATCCACGGATCATTGGTGATGACACAGTCTCCGGGCCGCCATTCCTGCTTGGGGAAACGCTTGAGGAAATGTGCCAGCGTGCGTGGCAACGTGCCGACGAAGGACGGGATGCCGGCGGTGTTCTCGGCCAGGGAGTTGCCGTTCGCGTCCATCAGCGACGTGGCGAAATCGTTCGATTCCCGGACTATCGTGGAGAATGAGGTACGCAGCAGCGCCGCCGCGGATTCGTCGGCGATCGAGATCAGCCGACTCCAGAAGATTTCCAGCGAGACGGGATCGAAGATGTCTTTGGCGGCGTGCATGTGAGTCCCCGGCTTGGCTATCGGTAATAGATAATGGGTATATGGTACACCTATTACGTGACTAGGCCGGGCCTCCTGGTTCGTCAAGGCCGAGTACAAGCGGATCAAGAAAGCAGGCTGGCCCGGCAAGGGCATTGGTAAGTTGGCCGGGTCTTGTCAGGTCGGCGGCTGGCATGCATCGCCATCGCGCTCGACTGGATCAAGTCGTTGCTCTGACAAGCATTCAAATGCGAACAGGCCCTCGGCTCAGATCGACCTCGGGAAGCGTTACGAGATCGACGAAGAAGGCTGGTGTCGATCGCCCTCACCAGCGTTGTCGGACGGGATTCATGGATGCGAAGCAGGGCCTCCCGCCGATGCACGTCGAGTTGCCTGGCGGTGTGGATATTTCGCCGCCCCTGACCTACTGTGCGGGTCAGCCGAGGAGCGGGAGCACGGAGCATGGCGGACGGGCCACAAAGCGAGCAGCGCGACACCAACTGGCAAGGGGGCGCGGCGTATGTTGATGGCCGCTTCATGCCGGTCAGCGAGGCGAGAATTCCGGTTACCGAGTGGGGGTACCGGCGATCCGACGTGACCTATGACGTGGTCAGCGTCTGGGATGGCGCATTCTTCCGGCTGGACGACCATCTGCGCCGGTTCCGCGCTTCGATGGGTGCATTCCGGCTCGATCCGCCGGAGAATGACGCAACGATCCGCGAGATACTGCACGAGTTGGTGCGGCGCAGCGGGTTTCGGGAAGCCTATGTCGCCATGGATTGCCTTCGCGGCGTGCCCCCGGCGGGCGCGCGCCGTCATCCGGCGAACGCACGCAACTATCTGGTCGCCTACGCGGTGCCGTATGTGTGGTTGATGCCACGCGATGTGATAGATCGCGGCGCACATCTGATCATCGCCTCGACGCCTCGCATCCCGTCTGCCTGCGTCGATCAGCGGGCGAAGAACTTCAACTGGGCCGATCTGAACCGGGCGCTGTTCGAAGCGCACGATGCGGGCGCCGACAATCCCATACTGCTCGATCTCGACGGCAACGTGACGGAGGGGCCTGGGTTCAACGTGTTCGCGGTCACGGATGGGGTCGTGGCGACGCCGGACAGCAACGTGCTGGAGGGAATCACGCGACTGTCGGTGATCGAGCTGTGCGAGAAGCTGGGGGTGAGATGCGAGGTACGGCCGGTGCCGGCGGATGAACTGCGCAATGCCGACGAGGTGTTCCTAAGTTCCACGGCTGGCGGCGTGATGGGCGTGACGCGGTTGGATGGACGCATTCTTGGCAATGATCGGCCCGGCCCGGTTTCTGAACGGCTGCACGAGGCATATTGGCGATTCCGGAAACAGGGGTGGCTTGCCGAGCCGATCGAGTACGCGCGGGCGGAAGCGGCCGAATAGCGGGACACGATCCGGATGCCGCAGCAACGATAGTCGTCGCGCGGCGTTTGCCCCCTGCATGCAGCCAGGGCAGTGGTCTTGAAGAAGGCGTCCATTCTGCTCGCCCTGGCCGGCGTCGAGCTGGGAACTGTCCTTGCTGCGGCGGGCGCGGGGTATCGCGATTGGCGCGTCGGGGTTGGCGAGCCGGCAACTGACGGAGGCACGGGTGCTGCACCGAAGCCGCAGATAGGCCGACGCGAACACAGAGAGGCGGTTCGGATCATCGCCTCGCGCGCAATCCGAATGACAGAGCGATCTGTCCGCCGAGTGCCGAGCCGAGCATGACCAGGCCCACCGTGGCGACCGAGGCGGAATCGAACGCCTCCACGACGATTGTGCACAGCGCCCCGTAGCTCATTTGGATGAAGCCATACAGGCCGGACGCCGCGCCGATCGCCTGCGGGTTCACGGAGACGGCGGCAGTGAGCGCGAACGGACTGGCGATGCCGGCGCCCATCATGAACAACGCGACGGAGGCGATGGCGACCACTACGCCGAAGTGCCCGGTCTGCCAGGCGAGCAGGAACCAGGCCGCGCCCAGCATCGCCAGGGCGTTGGCCAACGGCAGCACGCGGGATATCGCGACGCGGCCGGCCAGGCGGTTGGCGGTGAAACCGCCGGCGGCGAGCCCGAGCATCAGCAACAGGTAATAGAGGCCGATCCGCTCGGCTGACTGGTGCAGCACATCTTCGAAGATGAAGGGCGACGCTGCCATGAAGGCGTAGAACGAGGTGGTTGTGCAGGCGCCACCGAGCGAGAAGCCGCAGAAGGCAGGCGAACGCAGCAAGCGCACGGAACTCAGCAACAGCGGCACCCGCCCGCGTGAGGCGGCGGGGGCATTGGTCTCCGGCAACCAGAGTGCGGTGAGCAGGGTGGTCACCACGCCGATAACAGCCAGGAGAGCGAAGGCGGAGCGCCATCCGGCCCAGGTGACGGCGTAGCCTCCGATGGCTGGGGCGATTGCCGGGGCGAGCGACATGACCAGCGTAAGGAGTGCGAGGCGGGCGGCGGCGCGATCCGCCGAGGCGGAGTCGCGCACGATGGCGCGGCCGAGAACAAGGCCGGCGCACCCCCCGACGGCTTGAAGAATGCGCGAGACGATCAGGGTGGTCGCACTGGTGCTGGCGGCGGCGGCGATACCGGCGGCGGTGAACAGTGCCAGTCCGGCCAGCAGCACGGGGCGGCGGCCGAACCGGTCGGATATCGGCCCGTAGAGGAGCTGGCCGATCGCGAGGCCGGCTATGTAGAGGGTAATGGTGAGCTGGATGGTTGCGGGCGAGACCGACAGGGCGTCGGCGGTGGCGGGCAGCGCCGGGACGACCAGATGCATGCCGATCGTGCCGCAGGCGGTGATGGCGACCAGCAGGGAAAAGGGCGCCGGCCGACCGCTGAGGCGGTTCAGGGCGCGCGTCCGACGCTGACCGGCGGTGGTGCTTTCAGTGTCTGCAGAATGACGCAGTAGCGTTCGGTGGTTTCGATCAGGCGCGTGAGTTTTTCGGGGGGATGCGTCTGTGTCGAGGTGGAAGCGCAGCGTTATATCGGTCAGGCCGACGGGCACGGTGCGCTCGATGCCCAGCGTGCCGCGCGCGTCCCAATGGCCTTGCGCGACGATGCGTCCGCCGCGGAGCTCGATCCCCATGGCGGTGGAGACTGCGCGAAGGGTAACGCCGGCGCAGGCGACCAGCGCCTGCAGCAGGAGGTCGGCCGAGCAGGCGAGCTCGCCGCTTCCACCGGTGGCCGGGTGAAGCCCAGCCTGGATGTCGCCGTGCCAGGACGGGATCGTGCAGGCGATATCGTGCGGATTCGAGCCGGCATTCGGCGTGCGCGAGTACCCGGGCGGATTCGGGCGTTTCGCGGTAACGCTGCTTGATCGGTGCCTGGGCGGCGCGGAGCTGGTCGGCGTTCATGCTGATGGTTCCTGGCGAAACTGTGCGGCCGGGTGGGTTGCGGGCAATCGGCGCCGGCCGGGGCCGTACAGCTTCTCACGCAGGGTGCCGGGCGCATAGTCGGTCTTGTAGGCGCCACGGGCCTGGAGCTCGGGCACCACCAGATCGACGAAGTCGGTGAAGGTTTCCGGTGTGACGGCGTAGGCAAGGTTGAACCCATCCACGTCGGTATCCTCGACCCATGAGATGAGTTGATCGGCGACCTCCGATGCCGAACCTACGACCAGCGGACTGCGGCCGCCGATCGCGGCGTGGGCGGCGACCTCGCGCACGGTCCAGGTGCGGGTGGGGTCGGCGATGGTGAAGGCCTCCAGCGCCGAGGTCATGGCGTCGTGGTCGCCGAAGCGGATCGGTTCATCGAGCGGGAGCCGGGCGAAATCGATACCGGTCCAGCCGGACATCAGTACCAGGCCGCCCTGGTCGCTGGCGTAGCGGCGGTATTCAGCGAGTTTTTCCTGGGCGCGTTCGTGGGTGGTGTCGGTGACGACGGTGATCATGGTGAAGATCAGTAGTTCGGCGGGGTCGCGGCCGAGGGCGGCGGCGCGGCGGCGCAGGTCGGCGACGATCGGGGCGATGACACGCTTGGAGGGGCCGTTGATGAACACGCATTCCGCGTGCTGTGCGGCGAATTGCCGTCCGCGGGTGGAGGCGCCGGCCTGATACAGCACGGGGGTGCGTTGCGGCGAGGGTTCGCAGAGATGGATGGCGGACAGGCGGAAATAGGGTCCGTCGTGCTCGATGCGATGCACCCTGGCCGGGTCGGCGAAGCGACCGGTGTTGCGATCCCGCAGGACGGCGGCATCCTCCCAACTGGCTTCCCATAATTTATAGACAACCTGCATGTAGTCGTCGGCGATCTCATAGCGGGTGTCATGGCCCTGCTGACGCGCCATGCCGACGCCTTTAGCGGCGCTGTTGAGATAGCCGGTCACGATGTTCCACCCGATCCGACCCTGGGTGAGATGGTCGAGCGTGGTCATTCGCCGGGCGAACGGGTAAGGATGTTCGTAAGAGAGGGTGCAGGTGACGCCGAAGCCGAGATGGTCGGTGACCAATGCCATGGCGGGGACGAGCAGCAACGGGTCGTTCACCGGGACCTGCACGGCGCCTTGCAGGGCGGCATCGGGGGAGCCGCGATACACGTCGTAGATACCCAGCACGTCGGCAAGAAAGATGCCGTCGAACTTGCCACGTTCCAGCAAGCGCGCCAGGTCGGTCCAGTAGCCGAGCGTGTTGTAGGTGTCGGCGCGGTCGCGCGGATGCGTCCACAAGCCGGGTGACTGGTGGACAATGCAGTTCATATCGAATGCATTGAGACGGATCTGCTTGGACATTGTCAGGGCACGCCGGGCTGTTGTCTGCTAGAGCGGACGGTAGCGTCGCACTATTTCGACCAGCCGGTCGAGCGGCAGCGCGTGCGCCATGCGGCCACGCAATCCGACGGTTGTCTCAGCGGCGGTGAGTGCGTTCAGGATGGCCTCCTCGGTGGCCTCCGCGGCGGCCTGGAACAATATGGTCATGGCGTCGGGTGACAGCATGCGCACGGTGCTGATGTTTTCATCGTGGTGTAGGTGATTTCCTGTGGCGAAGCCGAGGAAGATGTCGCCGCTGCCGTTGGCACCAATGCCGCCGACCCAGGCGAGGCCGGTGGTGGCGCGGCGAGCCAGGCGCTGGCACTGGATCGGCAGCAGCGGTGCATCGGTGGCCAGCACCACGATGATCGAACCGGCTTCCGCCGGTGTCGTCCTGGGTGACGGCACGACGTCGAGGCCTATTTCGCGGCCGACCGGAATGCCATCGACGCGCAGCAACCCTCGGGCACCATAGTTGGCCTGGACCAGAGCGCCGACACTCCATGTCTGACCGGCGGATTCGACCATGCGCGAAGCGGTGCCGGTTCCCCCTTTGAACTCATGGCAGATCATGCCGGTGCCGCCGCCGACATTTCCTTCGGTCAGCGGTCCCGATACGGCGGAGTCGAGTGCTGTGAGGGCGTGCTCCGTGGTTATGGGAAAGCTGATGCAATCGCTCAGCCATCCGTCATAGGTTTCCGCGACCACGGGGAGGTGAAACGGCTGCGGTGCCCCTTGGCGAACGGCCAGCGCGCAGATCGCGTCGCGGACCACGCCGACGGACCAGGTGTTGGTGATGCAGATCGGTGCATTGATCAGGCCCTGCTCGGCGATCCAGGGGATGCCGGTCATTTCTCCGTTACCGTTGAAAGACTGCACTCCGGCAAAAACAGCATCGGTCCAGATATCGCTGCGTGGCCAGATCGCCGTGACGCCGGTGCGAACGATCGTGGGCGAGTCACTCACCAGAGTGGTGTAGCCGACGCGCACGCCGGCGATGTCGGTGATCGCGTTCCAGGGGCCCGTGGGGAGAACTCCGGTAGCGATCCCGAGTTCGCGCAGCCGGCGTCTGGTCATGCTGGTGGGTTCCTTTGAGCCAATGGCCCAGCGCTGCGCGGGCCGTCCCGCGTAGCGCGAGGGTCTCTGATAGCGCAGCCCCAGCTTGCGGGCGACCGACAGTGAGGCGGTGTTGGCTGGATCGATATCGGCTACAATTTCCGGCAGACGCAGAGTGTCGATGGCATGATCCAGCACCGGCCGCGCGGCTTCGGCCGCGTAGCCACGATGCCATGCGCGCTGAACGAGCCGCCAGCCGATCTCGATGTCGGGGCCGTGCAGATCGAGAGGTGTCAGCAGAATCCAACCGATGAAGGCGTCGCGGTGAAGGATCGACCAATATCCCATGCCCGGCGGATAGGCGAAGCAGATGCGATGCTCGACGAACGCCCGATGGGCGACCGGATCATTCCAGGGGCCGTCGATGAAGCGCGTAACGAGAGGATCGCGATCCATCGCGAGGCAAGCATCGAGATCGTCGATGGTGCGCGGACGTACCGTGAGCCGCGGGGTAGTGAAGATCGGCATGATGTTCACCGGGGTTCGGCCCTCGGACATTCGACAATTTCCGGTTCTGCGGTGCCGTCAGGAGTTATCGGCTCGGCGTAATAGTGCGCGAGGATCAGCTTGATGCAGGCCGCGGTGGGGACCGCGAGCAAGAGCCCGATGATGCCGAACAGCATGGCGCCAATGACGAAGCCGAGTATGACGACCACCGGATGCACAGTCACGGCGCGTCCCAGCGCGAGGGGGCCGACCAGATTGTCGATCGACAGGCGTAGGGCCAGTGCATAGAGCATCAGGGATATTGCCGCGAACGTGCCTTGCTGGGCGGCGGCCAAACCGATCAGCACGATGGAAGTAATTGGACCGATAACCGGGATCAGCTCGAGAAAGCCGATTATGACGGCCAGGATTTCCGAGTTGGGAACACCGAAAATCAGGCCCAGCCCGATATAGGCCATGACTATGGTGTAAAGGACGACGCAGATCAGCCCGACGACGTAGCGGCGCAACATCGGCGCCAGCTTGGGCAGCATGTCGGTCACCGAACGGCGCCGCTCGGGCGGTACGAGCCACAGCGCACCGGCAGCAAGGCGCGGTCCTGATATGAGGAAATACGGGATCAGCACGAAGGTAAGGACTAATCCGGCCGCTGAGCCGACCCCGAGCCTGATCGCCAGAATGAGCTGCGCGGCGCTGAAAAGGCTCGCCGTGCCGCCGGTCACGGCGTTGCTGAGCTGCTCAGGGGCATAATGTTTGCCGAAAAAATCGAAACCGGACGGGCCAGCCAGCTCGGTGACGCCTCGCCGGACCATGTGGGGCCATTTGGCTGCGATGACGACGATCTCGTGATAGGCCGTGTGACCGATCCACCAGATTCCCCAACTGACTCCACCGACGATGATGATGGTAAGCAGCACCGCCGCCGGCCAACGGTGCCGGTGAAGATGGCGCGCCGACCAATCGATCACCGGATCGAGGACGAATCCGATCACGGCCGCAAATACAAACGGGATCAAGGTATAGCGCAGCGTGTACGCGAGCAGCACGAGCACCGCGCCGATGATGGCGATCGGCCAGCCGCCCACGCGCGATCGGAATTCGACCTGCTTATCGGAGGAAAGGCGCGGATAGGACGCCGGCGGTTCGCTGCGGGGCGGCATCAATGGGGCGCCGGTCTCGCGGCGGTCGGCTAGCGGTAACGGGTCAGGAGGCGGTTGCGCGAGATCCACAATTCGGTGCGGTCGCGCCGGAAGCAGTGCCGGCGGAGTGCGCGCGGATTGAATGCGCGGGCAAACGCCCAGATGAGCACGTCTTCGCCCAGCGCATGCCATCCGTTGGGGCCACCAACGTCGATCAGCTCCACGCCGAAACGGGCGGCAACGCGCCGGATCTGGGCGCGGCGGCGGCGGCTGCCGAAGGTCACGCAGGCATGAATTCCCTGTATTTCGTCCCAGGACGGGTCTTGATCGAGGTACCGCGCCAATTCCCGAAATGAACCCAGCATGCGGCGGCGGATCAGTTGCGCCCAGCGGAAGTCCGGCCCGACAAGGGAGAAGCGCGGAAGCTGCTCATTCCAGATGTGCAACACACCGATCGTCTCACCGGCATGGATGCGAGTGCCGTCGCTGAGCTCGGCTTCGTGCGGAGCGGAAGCACGTGAAATACGAAAGAGGCAGGTTGGATCGTCGGTAAACTCGCGAACGCCGTACCAGCGGCGCAGCACCCAGTCGGTGATGCGCACCACGGCATTCCAGAGCAAGTCGCGAATGCTGGGCCGGGGTGCGAGTGCCGCGGATCGGCGGACGGGAGCAGCAATGACGACCGAACCGACGTCCGGTCCGTCCGGCGAGTCGGCAATCGTGGCGCTGGAACTCATGCGCCGCTCCCGGCGGGCGGAATTGGTTCCCGAGACACGGCACCTGCCATGCGTGTTCTCCTCGAGCTGATCCGGCGGGACCGTCGCGCGGACACCCTCAGCCTTTGGTGGCAGACCGGCCGGGCTCCGTGAGTCGGCGCAACTCCGATACTGAACTATTGCCCAAGTTCAGTCTTACGCCAACAATGGCGCATGTCCGGCCATCCCCTCGACTGCCTCAAATGTCCGAGCCTGTGTTGCCGGATGGCCGGGTACGTCGAAGTGAGCCAGGCCGATATCAAAAGGCTGGCCAAATTCCTGGGGATCACTGTCCGGGTCTTCGAACAGCGGCATATCGTCGAGACCACGCGCAAGGGGGCCAAACGGATCAAGTCCGGCTACAACACATGCCAGTTCCTGGGCGAGGACCGGATGTGCACGGTTTACGAGGCACGGCCGAAGGACTGCCGAGGCTATGTATGCTGGAACCAGCAGGACCGGACCGTCTACGATTTCGCGCGGTTTTTTCAGACCCCGCCGGCAGTTTTGCGGGAAGAAGAGAAGAACGAGGGCGGTTAAGCGTCGAGGAACGCGGCGATTGCCGGGTCAGTGCGCAGTTCTGCGAGCTGCTGTTCAGATGGGAGCTGGGGCCGGTCTCGGGAGACGTTGACCATGCAGAGGAACCCGAAGGGTTCGTCCGGGGAAGCGCGAAACTGGTGCCAGCACCAAGACGGGATTGTGATCAGGTCCAGCGGCTTCACCGACCGGACGGCGTTGCCGAGCAGGCAGCGGCCGTTGCCGCGAAGGATCATGACGGCATGCGCGTGCTCGTGGCGTTCGAGCGAGGAGTAGCCGCGCGGATCCATTTCGAAATAGCGCAATTCGCAGCCCAGGGCTGGTTCCGCAAAGAGAACCTGTCGGGCAATCGCTTTGAACGCCGCTGATCCATCTTCCTTGTAGGGTTGGCAGGGGACGTCCTGCCAGCGAAACCCTTCGGCGGAAGCTCTCAGGGAGGGAGGTGGGCTGGTGGTCATGGTCCCCTCAGTAGGAATGGTCGGCGACCGTCTGGACAAACTCGGCCGTCTGTTCGGTCAGGCGATCGCCGGCGGCCAGGAGACTGCCACCGATCAGCAACATCGCGTCTTCGCCATAGAAATCAAGCATCTCGGGAACGCGTCCCAGGGTCATGCCGCCCGCCGGGACCGGGAGGGCGCCGCGTAACCTCGGACCGGGTGCGCGCGCCACAGCGGCGATCGCGCCGCAGGTGGCGGCCGAGTAGCCGAACCGGCCGCCATAATTGGGGAAAATCACTGCGTCCGCGCCGATCAGCGGGAATAGCCGACCGATCAGCAGCGCGGTGGCGATGCGCGCGGCGCCGCCCATCGTCGGGTGGGCGACGAATGCTATCTCGGGGTGTTGGCGGATCAACGAGTGGGCATTGGCGAGACCGGCCAGCAGCGGGGCGATCAGGAACGTGTCCAGTCCTTCGTCGAGGGCGAGAGCAATTTGTTGGCGCATGGCCGCGAGGTCGCCGGACAGGCTGGGAACGTAGCGCGTTGAACGGCCCGTTTCCGCGGCGGCCTGGCGCATCGCGGCGGCGCAGAGCGGGACGCGCGCCGCGAATGGGGCCGCCGCCTGGTCGGCCATGCCATGATCGTCTTTGACAAAATCGATGCCGCCGAGCGCAAATCTTCTGGCGAGGTCAGCAAGCCCGTCCGGGGGCAACCCGATGGGCTTGAGCGCGGAACAGGTCAGTGCCCGATCATGGGCGTTGGCGCGGGTGCGCAGCCCGGTAATCCCGTGTCGCGGGCCGCCGAAGGCCGCCGCCATCTCCGGGGGCAGATCCAGATCATGCAGAACGACGTCCTCGTGGAGGGACGTGTTGCCGAACGCCATGTTCAAGAGTTGTCCGGCATCGTGGCCCACGGTTTCGGTGGCGAGGGCAATCCGGACCTCGAACAGGCCGTTGCCGAGGTCGGTGATCGTCTCCACCCGGCCCACGACGTCGGACAGAATCCGAGGATCGGAAATCGCTTCCAGGGGCATTTCGACGCTTTGCTCGATCGCGATTGCACCGGCGCGGGCGTCGATCGAAGCGGCGTCCGAGCGGATCCGATACGTCGCGGTGAAGCGGGCCGTCATCCCGGGCTAGCGGGCTGTTGTCTTCGACATGAGGACCCGTACCAAGTCCCCGACCGAGAACAGGCTGTCCAGTTCTCGCGTAGTGAAGCGGATGGCGAAGCGCTCTTCGACCGCCATGATGATCTCGATCTGTTTGAACGAATCCCAGCCGGACACATCCCTCGCATTGAGATCGGCGCGGAGTGGGACGTCGTGCTGGAACACGTCGCGAAAGATCTCGTCGAGGGCTGCATAGATGCCAGGTTCCGTGGCCATTCGCATCAGCCCTCGCTGACATGAATGAAGGTAGGTGTCGGCGTGAACGCGGCCAGGCTGAGGATTGCCCGGCTGCCTCCGTCCGGGGCGGTTTCGGTCACCGTGAAGCCAAGCCTCATATAATGGTCCTTCACCATCGTATTCTTGCGCGTGGGGATATAGTCGCCGATGAGGGTCCCGGCGCCCAGTCGTTGCGCCTGGGCCGCGATCAGGTTGAGGGTGGTCGGCTCCACCTGTCGGCCGAGCACGCGGCAGCTCATGAGCCAGGTGTCTATGAGCAAGCTATCGTTCTGCTGCAGGCGGCCGATGATGATGGCAATCACGCCATTGTCGCCGAACCGGTCCAGCAGCCGGAGTTGCAGGCCGAATGCGGCCGGATCGTCCATGACCCTCAGCACGTCCTGCTCGGTGTAACGCCGGGTCGTCAGGTTGAACTGGTTGGACTTGTTGATGAGCTGGACGATCCGCGCCAGGCCGATGCGGTCGAAGCGACGCCAGATGAGTCGCATTTCCAGGCCGCGCAGATAGGCTTCGAGATCGGTGGACGAGGTGCGCAGCACTTCTCGCGCGTGGTTGTCGTGGTATTGAGCCGTCCGTTCCCGATCCTCCTCAGTGACGGACAAGGCTTCGAAAAAGCCGCCGTCGGCGATTGCATCGATGAAGCTGACCGGGTCTTCGGTGACCTCGGGGACTGCGACCATGGGCAGTTCGCGGCGGATCAGGTTGCGCTCGAACGGATTGTCATCAATGAAGACGAGCGAATCGAGCCCGATATTCAGCTCTTCGGCGATCTGGCGAAGGTTCGCCGCCTTGTCGGACCAGTTGGCGATAAAGCAGGCGATATCGGATCGCCGAAGCAGCATGTCGGGATGGGAATCGAACGGCTCCAGGGCATTGGCCGCGTCGTTCTTGGAGCAGACGGCAAGGATGACGCCGCGACGGGATAGCTCCCGGCAATAGTCCTGAAATGCAACGTATGCTTCGCCGGACGCGCTGCCCTGGCCGAGGACGATGCCGTCGAGCCCATCGTCACCGACGACCCCTCCCCACAGCGTGTTATCGAGATCGAGCACCAGGCACTTGGCGGAGCGCCCCTGGAGGGCGCCGAGCAGCCGCGCCACCAACTCGCCGTACATCGGCGCCGCGGCGGGTGCGATCTCCTGTTTGGCGTGGTGCCAGTAGGTGGGATTATGCCAGGCAGCCAGGCCGTCGCGGAGCGCGCGGTCGTCGATCGCCAAAAGATGGATCCCCGCCTCGTCGGCCAGCGGTCGCAGCGCCGCATTCAGCCGGGCGACGAACGCAGCCTTCGATCCAGGCAGCCGATGTTCATTGCCGCCGAGCAGAGGAGGGCAAACCGGCAGGGTCGTTTGATGGATGACTGGACAATTGAAAGCGTCCCGAGCAAGCCGCCAGACATGTCGGATGCGGTCGGTTGCCTCTATCCATGCAGCGTCTGAATCCCGGGCGTCCAGGCTGGCCGTGCAGGCGGCGCTTAGATGGTAAGCGTCGAGCGCCAGCAGTATGGCGGTGGGCTGAAAATCATGCAGAGGGGAGCGGGGATCCGAAAGTTCCTGCAAGTACTGGCCGAACTCGTTCTCATAGGTCTCGATCCAGAGACCGCGTCGCATTCCTGCGACGCGGATGGCGGGCGCGAGGTGCGCCATGGTCGCCGAGCCGAGCAGGGCCAAGCGCACTGGTCGTGTTGCCACGCCGGGTGGCATGCCGCGCATTGCCCGCCGCACCGCCTGGTCGAGGGCGTTCGTGAAGGTGAACGACAAATCGAAGCGAGCGAGTGCTTCGGCCATGGTCCAGGCCTGCGCGGGGTCGTCTGGCAGCGCCCGCAGCCGGTTTCGCCATTCCTGAGGAGGGGGGGGCAACCAATGAAGGGCCGTCATGCAAACCAAATCCGGATGTCGTTTACCGTGAGGTCGTGACCATTCTTCACCGAATAGTGACATGCATGCTAGTCAACTCGCACGAATGGGGTTTCCAGAAAAGCGACAACTTTCTTCCGGCCAGAGGCGCTGAGAATGTATTGCATGGGACTCTTTTGGAGAGACGAACGCCCGACAGGCCGTATCCTGGGCGACAGAGTGGTTGAAGATTGGCGCCGGGTCAGAGGGAAGGCTGTTGAGTGAAATCCGAACCGGTCATCGAAATCGAGTTCGGAGAGGGTGGGAATGACGCACTCCACCTGGGTGCGGGATGGTCGGGAGACGAGCCGGGCTACCGATGGACTATCGGCGGCAGGAGTGAGGTCTGGCTGAATCATCCTGGTTCGGTATCGGACTTGATCCTGGAACTGGATGTTTCCCCCTTTGTGGTGGCGCCCAGCCTGCCGGCGCAGCGATTGCAGGTGCGGCTTCGGGATACGCTGATTGCAGACACGGCCCTGACCGGGCCTTGCAAGCTGGGATTCCGGGTACCGGCGAGTGCCCTGGCAGCCTCCGCCCCGCTGCGATTCGTCTTCGACCACCCGGATGCGAGACGTCCGGCCGATTTCGGGAACGAAGGAGACGTTCGTCAGCTCGCGGTGTGTTTCCGGCGTCTGCTGCTCTCGCCGATCCGGGGCCATACGGATGCGTCAAGTGCTGAACCCATACTCGGCCTGAGCGCCGCCGATATCGGTGCGCTGACCGGTTCTCCGGCGGTTCAGTTCATGCAACGCTTCGAGAGCCTGGGGGATAATTGCGAGTTCGGTCTTGTACAGCGCCGATGCGGGGCGGAGCCGCTCGGCCTGCTGCGATTCGCCAACCTTGAATTGCGGCAGTTGCTGCACGGGCTTGAACTGGGGTTTGAGGGGCTCGGTGAGCACGGAGGGCTGGAATTCTGGCTGTCGGACGGCGCCAGACCCGAATATGTCATTCGTGACCGGCGTTACGCCTTGGTTTTTCACACTTTTCTGTATCAAGGTGAGGTCAACGAAGATGAGCTGCTGGAAAAGCAGTCGCGCCGGCTCGGTTTCCTGGTTCGGAAGCTGCTCGAGGATCTGGAGAACGGGGAAAAGATACTTGTCTGCAAGCGGAACATCCCGCTGACGGAATCCGAAATCCTGGCTCTTCACGCCGCGTTGAACCGCTTTGGAAGGAATACTCTGCTGTGGGTAGTAGCCGCTGACGATGATCACCGGGCGGGCGGCGTGGACCAAATTCTACCAGGGCTGCTCCGGGGCTATGTCGCCCGGTTCGCTCCTTACGAGAACGCTCATGATCTTTCGCTGGAGCCCTGGCTGAGTGTTTGCGTCAATGCCGTCAAACTTATTGCCGGCGAGGCTCTGGTCACATGACGCTTGGCTGTTGCGCGATGGCCGCGGGCCTATACCGGCGCACGGTGAGGCGGCAGCAGAACGACGTGATGATGCGCAAGTCGAGTTCGGGGGGCCGGCAAGTCACTATTGCGCTGCGGTGAATCCGCATCGACGCCGGTTCCCATCAATAGCCGTAATAGCGTCCGCCCCCCGTGGTAGGAACGACATTGGGGTTAAAAGTGGCATTGCCTTGTGGAGCACCAGGATCGCGAATGACATTGTCGCCTTGAGCTTCGGGTGGCGTGCCAGGAAGCGCGCCGGTTATGCCCAGTGACTGGGGCGAACTGCCGCAAGCCGTCAATCCGCCAAGGACCAGCAAGCAGCAGAAGAGGCGTCGCATGAAAAACTCCAGCGCCCGGTTGGGTCGAGCGCTGGAGTACCTTGTCTGCTCTGCCGACGCCAGATCGGTCGGCCGAGATCAGGCGCGTGGGGGTGGTGGCGGCTCTCTCAAGAGCACCGGCCGAACCGCCGACGGCCGCTCCCGCCAGGGGTTTCCTGGCCGGCCCCGCCGCGTGCCCCGATAGGCCGCCTGACAGGACACGGTTCGCTGCGCGATAGCCGCACCCCGACACGCTGAAGGTGGTGCCGGCCAGCATCACACCGACCGGCATGCCTCCTTGTCCGCAGGTTTAATCCGCATCATGGGGCGGTCAGAGCACCACCCACCGCGCCGACACCACCGCCGATCAGTGCGCCAGTGAGCGGCCTGCCTCCGGTTATGGCGGCGATACCGGCCCCAGCCCCGGCGCCGAGCGCGCCGCCCGTTACCGCACGCGTTCCGGGGGAATAGCCGCAACCGGCTAGTGCCAGCATCAGGCTGCCGGCCAAAATGCTCAGGGTCATCTTCCGCATCATGAGGTATATCTCCGCTTGCCGTCGTGCAACGAACAATAGCCGGAAGGAGTTCCGATGGCATAAATCGGGCGAAGGCGTGGCCGGGAGACACCCTCTTGTGAACGGCACCCGGCAACGCTAATCCCTCCGCCTTCCGCCCTTCCGGCGCAAGGATTCTCCCTATGTTCTCGCGGCTGCTTGGCTTCATGTCCGCGGACATGGCCATCGATCTCGGTACGGCCAACACGCTGGTTTATGTGAAGGGTCGGGGGATTGTTCTGAACGAACCGAGCGTGGTTGCGATCGCCGACGTACGGGGCAAGAAACACGTGCTGGCTGTCGGTGAGGAGGCCAAGCAGATGCTTGGCCGGACGCCTGGCAACATATCGGCGATCCGCCCGCTGCGGGACGGGGTGATCGCTGATTTCGAAGTTGCGGAGGAGATGATCAAACATTTCATCCGCCGGGTGCACAACCGGCGAGCCTTTGCATCGCCGATGATCATCGTTTGCGTGCCATCGGGCTCCACGGCCGTGGAGCGGCGGGCGATCCAGGAGAGTGCCGAGAGCGCCGGGGCCCGGCGAGTTTTGCTGATCGAGGAGCCGATGGCGGCGGCGATTGGTGCCGGTCTGCCGGTGACCGAGCCGTCCGGCAGCATGATCGTGGATGTTGGCGGCGGGACCACCGAGGTGGCGGTGATCTCGCTGGGCGGCATCGTGTATTCGCGCAGTGTGCGGGTCGGCGGCGACAAGATGGACGAGGCGATCATCAGCTACATCCGGCGCAACCACAATCTGTTGATCGGTGAATCGACGGCCGAACGGATCAAGATAGACATCGGTGCTGCCTGCGCGCCGGAGGATGGTGATGACGGGCCCTGGCGGGAGGTGAAAGGGCGCGACCTGATGAACGGTGTCCCGCGGGAGATCGTGGTGGGCCAAAGGCAAATTTCGGAGAGTTTGACGGAGCCGGTCGCTGCCATCGTGGAGGCGGTCAAGGTCGCGCTGGAGAACACGCCGCCGGAACTGGCGGCCGATATCGTGGACAAAGGGATTGTGCTGACGGGGGGTGGCAGCCTGCTGTATCGTCTGGATCAGATGCTGCGGGATGCCACGGGGCTGCCGGTCGCCGTCGCCGAGGATGCGCTGCAATGCGTGGCGCTCGGCACTGGTCGTGCGCTGGAGGAGATGAAACGCTTACGCAATGTGCTGACGACGATGTATTGAGTGAACCGGCCAGAGGGAAATTGTCAGGGTGATCCGGTTTTCCGTCCAGGCCCGGCAGGCGCTCGCGAAACTGACGCTGCCGGTGCTGTTTGTGGCGTCCTTCGGGGTGATCCTGCTCGGCAAGGTCGATACGATGGTGGCCGACCGGGCCCGCATCTCGCTGGGCGACGTGTTGGCACCGATCTATGCCGCACTCGCGGTGCCGGCGGAGCAGATTCAGGGAATTGTCGGGGATGCGACGAACCTGTGGCGCTTCCAGGCTGAAAACGCGCGTCTGCGGGCGGAGAACGACACGTTACGAAAATGGCAGTCGGTGGCGTTGGCGCTTGATGCGGAGAACCAGCGGCTCAAGGCCGAGCTCAACTGGCTCCCGGCCGAGGCTCCGGCGTATGTAACCGCTCGGGTGGTGGCGGATGATGGCGGTGTCTATGCCCGGGCGGTGCTGCTGTCCGTCGGTCCCAATCATTTCATCCGGAAGGGTCAGATCGCGCTGGACGAACGTGGCCTGGTGGGGCGTGTGACCGATGTCGGCGCACGGTCGGCGCGTGTGCTGCTGATCACCGACATGAACAGCCGGATCCCGGTGGTACTGGAAGGCAGCCGGGCGCAGGCGATCATGGTAGGGACCAACGGGCCGATACCTAGATTGATGTACTGGTCGGAAGGTGCGCCGAAGGAAGGCGAACGGGTGGTCACCAGTGGAGAAGCGAACGCGCTGCCACCTGATCTGCCCGTCGGCACGGTACATTATTCCGCCAGTCATGTTCCCGAGGTCATCCCGGCGGCGCTGCTGGATCAATTGGAAGTCGTGCGTATCTTCGAGTATGGCCTGGGGATGGTGCCGCCGGAGGCGGGACGGCCGCCGTTCCACTCCGGCTGAACGCGATCGTGGCACAGGCCGACCGGTCACCGGGGATTTGCCCGCGGCCGACTTTACGGCGGCGGCTGGATATACTGGCGCGGCAAGCTTTCCCTGTCGCGTCCACTCTGTCGTTGATGCTGCTGAGCGATTCCCCGCTGGGTGGACCGGTGCTGCTGTCGGCGGTGACCATCATCGCGGTATTTTTCTGGTCGGTGTATCGCCCCGGCGCCATGCCCCCCCCAGCGGTGTTCCTGCTGGGCTTGCTGTTCGATCTTCTGGGCTGGTTGCCGGTGGGTGACGGCGTGCTGACGCTGCTGCTGGTTCATGGATTCTGCGTGCGCTGGGGCCGTTTCCTGGTGCGCCAGGGCTTCGTGCTCGTGTGGGTGGTTTTTGCCGGGTTTGCCGGCGCCGCGGCCGGCTTGATCTGGGCGATTGCCGGACTGATCCAGTTTCGGTTGCTGCCGGTGGGTCCGGCCGTGGTCGAGGCGGTGCTTACGATCGTCTTGTATCCGGCGTTGGCGATCCCGCTGACGGCGGCGCATCGAACGATTGCCGACCCGGAGCGGGCCTGAATGAGCCGGGAGACGAGCCGGGAGACGCGCCGAACGGGGGTGTTCACTCGCCGCGCCCTGCTCGCAATGGGGGTGCAGATTACGGCGTTGGGGGCGCTTGCGGCGCGTCTGTATCAGGTGCAGGTGGTTGAGGGAGCCCGCTACGCCACGCTGGCGCGCGACAATAGCGTGAGCCTGCGCATGATTGCGCCGCCGCGGGGCCGCATCCTGGATCGGTTTGGGGCGGTGGTGGCCGGCAACAAGCAGAACTGGCGGGCGCTGCTGATCGCCGAACAAAGCTCTGACATCGGACATACTCTGGATGTGTTTTCGCAGATTGTCCCGCTGGACGACCACGAGCGGGCAAGGATCGAGCGCGACGTAAAGCGGCACCGCCGTTTCGTGCCGATACTCGTGCGAGACTTCCTGAGCTGGGACGACATGGCGCGTGTCGAGGTCAATGCGCCGGAACTGCCGGGCATCTTGATCGATGTCGGTGCCACGCGGGTCTATCCATTTGGCGACCTGCTTTCGCATGTTATCGGTTACGTGGCGCCGCCGAGCGAAAGCGACGTGAATGGCGATCCGATGATGTCGCTGCCCGGCATCCGGGTCGGCCGCGCCGGGATCGAGAAGTCCCGGGAAGTGGAGCTGCGCGGCCGGGCGGGGGATGTGCAGCTTGAAGTGAACGCCTATGGCCGCGTGATTCGCGAACTGGGGCGGCAGGAAGGTGCCCCGGGGGACGATGTCGAGCTGGCGCTGGACCTGGATCTGCAACGGACAGTTCGCGCGCGGCTGGGCGACGAGAGCGCCAGCGCGGTCGGTACTCGACTGCCGCAATGGCGAAGTGCTGGCGATGGTGAGTAATCCGTCGTTCGACCCGAGCCTGTTCAATTCCGGAATTCCCCAGGCGCAGTGGCAGAGCTGGATGAGCAATCCACGCGATCCGCTGGTGAACAAGGCGGTTAACGGTCTGTATGCGCCGGGTTCGACGTTCAAGATGGCGGTGGCGCTGGCCGCGTTACAGTCGCGGGCGATCACAGCGACCGAGCATTTTTTCTGTCCCGGTTATTTCGACCTAGGCAATGCGCGGTTTCATTGCTGGCGGATCGGGGGTCATGGTTCACTCGATTTGCGCGGCGGTCTGAAGAACAGTTGCGATGTGTTTTTCTATCAGGTGGCGCTGAAAGCCGGGATCGATCCGATAGCAGCGATGGCGCACCGGCTTGGGATGGGGACGCCGCTTGAAATCGACCTGCCGGCGCAGCAGGTGGGGCTGATTCCGACGCGTGAGTGGCGTCGCGGGCATGGCCATGCGTGGAATCTCGGCGACACGGTGGTAAGCGGGATCGGGCAGGGATTCATCCAGGTCACTCCGTTGCAGCTTGCCACCTATGTGGCGCGGGTTGCCACCGGGCGCGCCGTGGAGCCGCATCTGACGCGCAAGATAGGCGGCGAGTTGCTACCGGGAAACCACGCGGAAGACTGGCCAGACCTGGGAATTTCGGCGCGGTTTATGGCGGCCGTGCGTGAGGGGATGTGGGCGGTCGTCAATGCCAGAGGGGGAACAGCTCCAGAGGCGCGGCTGCCCGATGCGCATGTTCAGATGGCAGGGAAGACCGGCTCGGCGCAGGTCCGACGCGTGTCGCGAGAGCAGCGCGAACACGGGTTCGACAGTTCCAAGCTACCCTGGAAATACCGGCCGAATGCATTGTTCGTGGCGTATGCGCCCTATGACGCGCCGCAATACGCCGTATCCGTCGTGATCGAGCACGGCAACGCCGGAGCCACTGCGGCAGGGCCGGTGGCGCGCGATATCATGATGGCGGCCTTGAGGCGGGATCCGATAAATCGGCCGAACGCCCCGGAAGCAGGCCCGGGCGATCAAGTGGCGCAGGTGAGCCCGCCATGATGGATCGCCGGCTGTGGCGGGAGCCGTCCTTCGATCTGATCAATAAGCTGTTCAGAATCAATTGGTTGTACGTGCTGTTGCTGTGCGCGCTGGCGGGGGTGGGATATATCGCGCTGTATAGCGTGGGGGGCGGGTCGGCGGCACCATACGCGGCCCGGCACGCGCTCCGCTTTGCCGCCGGGCTGACGCTGCTGATTGCGATCGCGTTGATCGATATCCGCTTTATCGCCCGGCTTGCGTGGCCCGCTTACGCTGTGGCGCTCGCGCTTCTGGTGGCAGTGGCGCATTTCGGGCATGTCGGGAAAGGAGCACAACGCTGGATCGAATTCGGGGGGCTCGAACTGCAGCCGTCCGAACTGATGAAGATCGCGCTCGTGCTGGCGCTGGCATCGTGGTTCCACCGCGCTTCCTGGGAGCGTATCGGCAATCCGCTGTTTCTGGTGCCGCCGGTGGCGGCGATCGCGGTCCCGGCCGGGCTGATATTGAAGGAGCCGAACCTCGGAACGGCAGTGATACTGATCGTGCTTGGGGTCGCGATCCTGTTTGCGGCCGGTGTACGGTGGTGGAAGTTTGCGCTGGTTCTGCTGCCGATCCCGTTTGCCGCGCAACTCGCTTACAATCACCTGCACGAATATCAGAAGGCCAGGATCGACACCTTTCTACATCCCGAAAGCGATCCGCTTGGGGCTGGCTATAACATAATCCAATCGAAGATCGCGCTCGGATCGGGAGGCATGTGGGGGCAGGGATTCCTCCATGGCACGCAAGGTCAGCTCGATTTCCTGCCGGAGAAGCAGACCGATTTCATTTTTACGATCATCGGCGAAGAGTTCGGCTTTATGGGGGCGCTCGCGGTAATCGTTCTGCTGTGCGCGATCAGCCTTGGCGGCATGGTGATCGCGCTGCGCTGCCGGCACCAGTTCGGCCGGCTGGTGGCATTTGGATTGTCGCTGAACTTCTTTCTGTATGTGTTCGTCAATATCGCCATGGTGATGGGCGTGATCCCGGTTGGCGGTGTGCCGTTGCCGTTGGTCTCGCATGGCGGGTCGGCGGTGATCACGGTGATGATCGGATTCGGATTGCTGGTGTCGGTACACGTGCATCGGGATGTCGAGTTCGCGAACCGCCAGGACATGCAATGACGGCGTGGCCGACCAGTTCAGATCCGTGCCAGGAGTGAGCGGAGGGTCGCTTCGAACATCTCGGCGGTTAGCTTGCCGGTGTTCGTGTTCAGACGGGATACGTGATAGCTGTCGCCCAGGAGCAGTCCGCCGGGGAGTTCGTGAATTGCCCCATGAGCAAAGCGGAGATGCGAGGGGCGCAGACCGAAGGCCCGTACTATCGCCGTGTGGGCTACGACCCCAAGGGCCAGAATAGCGCGCAGGTTGGTCATCGCGTGCAGCTCGTCAACCAGGAACCGGTTGCAGGTGGTAACCTCGACCGGTTTCGGCAGGTTTGCCGGGGGAACGCAGCGCACCGCGTTGACGATACGGCATCTTTCCAGGTGCAGGCTGTCGTCCGGTCGTGCGGCGTAGAGCCCGGTGGCCAGTCCGAGGTGCAGCAAGGTGCGGTAGAGCAGGATGCCGGCGTGATCACCGGTGAACGGACGTCCGGTGCGGTTGGCGCCACGCAGTCCCGGCGCCAGACCAACAATCAGCAATGGTGCGTCCTGGGGGCCAAACCCGGGCACTGGAGCATTGAACCAATCTGGATTTTGCGCCCGGTTTACTGCCCGGTACTCGGCGAGGCGCGGGCACAGGGGGCAATCGGGCGCCGGTCCCGGTCCGTTCACGCGAGGTCGGAGGCCTCCTGAAACGGATCCGCCGGGGTATGGCGTATCGGCGTGGGCCGGGTACGCGGCTCGGTCTGCCGGCGGGTGAATTCGGGTGCGATGTCGGCCAGTTCGAGGAACTGATCGGCCTGGCGCCGCAATTCGTCGGCGATCATCGGCGGGCTGGTGCGAATGGAAGAGACGACCGAGACGCGGACGCCCTTGCGCTGCACCGCCTCCACCAGACGGCGGAAATCGGAGTCGCCACTAAACAGCACGGCGTGGTCGAGCCGTGCGCTGAGTTCCAGCATGTCCACGGCGACTTCGATATCCATGTTGCCTTTGATGCGCCGGCGGCCGGCTGAATCGGTGAACTCCTTCGCCGGTTTGGTGACGAGAGTGTAGCCGTTGTAGGCCAGCCAATCGGTCAGCGGCTTCAGAGGCGAGTAATCCTCGGTCTCGAGGACCGCCGAGTAGTAATATGCGCGAATTACGTGGGTCTGGCGGCGGAAGAACTCCAGCAGGTTGCGGTAATCGACGTCGAAGCCGAGGTTGCGCGAGGCGGAGTAGAGATTGGCTCCATCGATGAACAGCGCGACTCTCTCTGTCGGCAGGAAATGCATGCGGCGGGTCCTTGATAGCGTGTATCAGAAGCTGCGCGGAACGGACCAAGCGGTCATCCGGGGCGGCAGGGCGAAGGAGTATTCCATGTCCCGCCGCAAAAGTGAAACACGCCCGTGTGCAGGCGGCACTGGTTGATGATTCTCGTGGCGATCGGGGCAAATCTGCCCGGGGTGGGCGGCCAGCCGCCGATCGAGACCTGCCGGGCGGCGGCATTGGCACTGGATCGCTTGCAGGGGCTTCGGCTGGTGGGTCTTTCGCGATGGTATCGGACGAGGCCGGAGCCACAAAGCGATCAGCCTGACTATGTGAACGGGGTGGCGCATTTGTCGGGCAACACCGATCCGGCAACATTACTTGGCGCGTTGCTGCGGATCGAAGCGGCGGCCGGGCGGGAACGTACCGTCGCGAACGCCGCGCGTTCTCTGGACCTGGATATTATCGCCATGGATGCGTTGGTGCGTGATAGACCTGACCCCGTGCTGCCGCACCCGCGCGCGCATCAGCGGGGTTTCGTGTTGCTGCCGCTACGGGACGTCGCGCCACGATGGGTGCATCCCCGCCTGGGACGGAGCGTGGAGGCGTTGATTGCCGAGCTTTCACCAGCGGCCGGCGGATGATTTGAGTTTGGCAGCACGTCCCAGCGGTTCCTTGCAAAACAGGCGCTGCCGGCCTACATCGTGAGCTTCCTCTGCCTTTACTGGAGACTGAGCGCATGGCCCGCGTAACCGTTGAAGACTGCGTTCAGAAGGTCCCGAACCGATTCGAACTCGTGCTGTTTGCTGCCCAACGTGCCCGCAACCTGAGCCGGGGCGAAGAGCTGACGGTCGATCGTGACAACGACAAGAATCCGGTGGTTGCGCTGCGGGAAATCGCCGATGAGACGGTCGAGCTTTCCAAGCTGGAGCAGGACCTGATCCGCTCGTTGTCGCGGACGCCAGAGCCGGAGCCGGCCGACGAGGAGGTGTTGGACCTGATTCCGACCGATCAGAACATCTTCGGGCTGCAGGATGTGACGGCCGAGGAAGAGGCGGCCAACCTGCCGGCCGAAAGCGAGGAGATGTCGCCCGAGGATCTCGAGGCGGCTATCGAGGCGGAGCTTGGCGGACGGCACCGCTAACAGCGCGAGCCAATCCCGGCGATGAGCACGGGCACCTTCGGACCCAGGGTCCCGGTGCCCGTATGCGCGCCGCCGGACCTGCCTTCCAGGCATTATGCCCCTGAGGGGATTGCGCAGACAGAAGCGCGATCTGGGGCGGAAGCGCGATCTGGGGCTGAAGCACGGCCGGGCGTCATTCGCCAGTTTGAGCTGACCGAAAAGATTCACGCTTATGATCCCAGAGCAGACACGGCGCTGATCGACGCCGCCTATGTTCTGGCGATGAAGGCGCACGGCGCGCAGAAGCGGGACAACGGCGATCCTTATATTACGCATCCGCTGGCCGTGGCGGATATTCTTGCCGGATACCATCTGGATACAGCCAGTATTACGACGGCGCTGTTGCATGATGTGGTGGAGGACACATCGGTCAGGCTGCCAGAGATCGAGAGCCGTTTCGGGAGCGAGATAGCCGCGCTCGTCGATGGGGTGACGAAGCTGACGCGCCTGGAACTGCAGTCCGATCGGACCAAGCAGGCTGAAAACTTCCGCAAGCTCGTGCTTGCCATCAGCCGGGACATCCGAGTGCTGCTGGTGAAGCTCGCGGACCGATTGCACAACATGCGGACTTTGCATTTCGTGCGAGATCCCGAGCGGCGAAAGCGGATAGCGCGCGAGACGATGGATATCTATGCGCCGCTGGCCGAGCGCATCGGCATGGATACCGTGAAGGTTGAGCTGCAAACGCTGGCATTCTCGCAGTTGGAGCCGGAAGCCTATGACACGATTCAGGCGCGGCTGAATTTCCTGCGTGGTCAGGGCGCTGATGTTATCGAAGAGGTGCGGCGGGACCTGCGGCGAGTGTGCGAGAGCTCCGGGATCGAAGTCATCGAGGTGACCGGACGGGAAAAGTCGCCTTTTTCGATCTGGGAGAAGATGCAGCAACGGAATGTCGCTTTCGAGCAGTTGTCGGACATTATGGCGTTCCGCATCGCGGTGCCGACAAAGGAAGCCTGCTACGCCGCGCTGGGCGCCGTGCACTCGGCGTTTCCGGTGATCGCGGGTCGGTTCAAGGACTATATTTCGACACCGAAATCCAATGGTTACCAGAGCGTGCATACCGGCGTAACGCTGCGTCAGCCGCATAACCAAAAGATCGAGGTGCAGATCCGAACTCAGGAAATGCATGAGGTGGCTGAGGCTGGAGTAGCCGCCCACTGGCTGTATAAGCAGTTGGATGCGGGCGGGAAAACGTCACTGAACGACCTGCACCGATTCCGCTGGGTGCAGGATCTGCTCGAAATATTGGAGAACTCGTCGGCGCCCGACGAATTTTTCGAGAATACCAAGCTGGAGTTGTATGGAGATCAGGTCTTCTGCTTCACCCCCAAAGGGCAGCTTATTCAGCTTCCGCGGGGGGCGACTCCGGTCGACTTCGCTTATGCGGTGCACAGTCAGATCGGGGATACCTGTGTCGGCGCCAAGGTGAACGGCCGGCTGATGCCGTTGCGGTATCAACTGCAGAACGGCGATCAGGTGGAGATCATGGTCTCCCGCGGGGGGACGCCGTCGTCGCAGTGGGAACGCTTTGTCGTAACCGGAAAAGCGCGGTCACGTATCCGCCGGTTCATGCACCAGCAGCAGCGGCAGGAGCACCTGGATGCCGGCCGCGCGGAACTGGCCAAAGCCTTTCGGCAGGCCGGTGTGGACGGGTCGGAAAAGGCTCTTGAACCGGCATTGAAGACACTGAAGTTCGCCTCGGTCGAAGACCTGGCGATTGCGGTGGGCAACGGCAATATAGGACCGCGGGACGCGGTGCATGCCGCGTACCCCGAATTGCGGCAGACGCCGCGTGCACCGCGGGTGGTTTCCACGTTGCCGTCACGCCCGGCCGGCCGCGGATTGCGGCTGGACAGCGGGATGCCGATCAGCGGTCTGGTCCCGGGAATGGCATATCACTTTGCCGGCTGCTGCCATCCGGTTCCGGGTGACGACATCGTCGGGATCGTCGCGACCGGGAAGGGGGTGACCATTCACGCGCGCGACTGCCAAACGCTCGAGAGCTTTGCGGCGACGCCGGAGCGATTCATCGACGTTGCCTGGAACCCGGAGGCTTTGGAGCGTCCGGTCAATCACACCGCGCGCATTAGCGTAATTGCCGAAAACGAGCCTGCGGCGCTGGCCGATCTTACCAACACGTTGGCAAAACACGAAGGCGCGGTCTCGAATTTGAAAATTGTCAACAGACAACAGGATTTCATGGAGATATTGGCGGATGTCGATGTTCGTGATGTCGGACATCTGGCCAAGGTGATTGCCGGATTGCGGGGCATGAACCGGATCAAGAGTGTAGAACGGGCAAGGAGCTAGTTCGCACGGATGATCATCGGCCTGGGATCCGACCTGATGGATATTCGCCGAATTGAGGCCGTGATCGAGCGGCACGGCGATCGATTTCTTGAGCGGGTGTTCACTGTAACGGAGCGCGCGAAAGCGGCCCGACGCGCGGAGCGGATCCGGGCGGGGACATTCGCCAAGCGCTTCGCGGCAAAGGAGGCGGCGGCAAAGGCCCTCGGCACCGGCTTTCGGCGAGGTGTGTTCTTTGCCGATCTGGGGGTGGTGAACCTGCCCTCCGGCCAGCCGACGATGGAAATGACCGGGGGCGCGGCCCGGCGGCTGGCGGAGATTACGCCGCCCGGTATGCTGGCCATGGTGGCTCTGACAATGACGGACGAATATCCGTACGCCTATGCGCAGGTCATCATCTCGGCGGCGCCAGTTCGAGGCTAGGGTGGAACCATTGCGCGGGTTGCCATTCCTTGACACTGACGGTTCCCATGCGCTTCATCCGCCGCACTCTGGATCGGATACCCTCCCCGTATGGCTGTAAGTAAGGCGAAGCATAAATCAGGCAGCGTAGTCGATAACGTGAAAACGATCGTCTATGCAGTCGTCATCGCCGTAATCATCCGGACATTTCTGTTCGAGCCGTTCAACATCCCATCGGGAAGCATGATCCCGACACTGCTTGTCGGCGATTATCTGTTCGTGGCGAAGTACAGCTACGGGTTCTCGCGTTTCTCTTTCCCATTCTCGCCGGACTGGTTTTCCGGGCGAGTTTTCGGAAGCGTGCCGCACCGCGGAGACGTGGTGGTGTTTCGCTATCCACCGGATCCATCCGAGGATTACATCAAGCGGGTTATCGGCCTGCCTGGGGACCATGTGCAGGTGCGGGAGGGTCAGCTCTACATCAACGGCCAGTTGGTACCGCGGGAACCGGCTGGCGATTACGTCACCGACGAGGATGGCATCCACATGGTGCTGCGCCGTTACAAAGAGGACCTGCCCGGCGGCGTGGGCCATTATATTCTGAAGGCCACCGATCAGGGGGACATGAACAACACGAACGAGTACGTGGTGCCGACGAACGAGCTGATGGTGCTGGGGGACAATCGCGACAACAGCGCCGATAGCCGCTTTTGGGGCTACGTACCGATGGAAAACCTGGTCGGCAAGGCGGAGGTCTTGTTCTTCTCGATCAATGCCCGTGACCCATGGTGGGAGTTCTGGTTATGGCCGTTCGAGATCCGCTGGGGTCGGATCGGGATGGTGATCCACTGACGACGCTGTCCTGCCGGGCGGCGGTGCGGCCGGGGTAGGTCGGATGGCAATCCCGATGGAAGAGCTGCTCGGGCACCGGTTCTCTCGCCCTGACCTGTTGCGCGAGGCGCTGACCCATCGATCGGCGGCACGGCGGGGGCCCCTCGGGGCGGCCTCGAACGAACGGCTGGAATTCATGGGCGACCGGGTTCTGGGGCTGCTGGTTTCGGAATGGCTGGTCGAGCGCTTTCCGGCGGAGCAGGAAGGTGAACTGGGTCGCCGGCTGGCGCATCTGGTGTCCCAGCCGGTGCTGGCCAGCGTCGCCGAGACGATGGGATTGGGCGCGGCGCTTTCCGTTTCCCCGAGCGAAGCGAAGGCGGGTGTCAAGCAGCGCGCGACAGTGCTGGCGGACGCGCTGGAAGCGACGCTGGGTGCTCTGTTCCTGGATGGTGGACTGGACGCGGCGCGCGGGTTTGTGCGCCGCGCCTGGGGGCAGGCGATGAGCGCACAGGCGGAGCCGCCCAAGGATGCCAAGACGACGCTTCAGGAATGGGCCCAGAAGCGCGGGCTGGATCTGCCGGCCTATGCACTTGTTCAGCGATCCGGTCCGCCGCACGCGCCGGAATTCACGATCACAGTGTCGGTCAGCGGGCATAGCGGATCCGGAACGGCCGGAACCCGGAGGGCAGCCGAGCAACTCGCGGCACAAGAGCTGCTACGGAGGCTTGAATGACCACCCGATGCGGGTTCGTGGCGATCCTTGGGGCGCCGAATGCGGGCAAATCGACGTTGCTCAACCGGATGGCCGGCGCAAAACTATCGATCGTGAGCCCGAAGATGCAGACGACGCGGTTTCGCGTGTTGGGCATCGTGATGCAGGGCGACAGCCAGATTTTGCTGGTAGATACGCCCGGCCTGTTTCAGCCGCGGCGCAGGCTGGACCGGGCGATGGTGGCGGCGGCGTGGACCGGCGCGCGTGATGCCGACCTGGTATTGCTGCTGGTCGACGCGAAGGCGGGTGCTACGGATGCGGTTCGCGGGATTGCCGAGAAACTAGCCAAAGAGCGACATCGTTGCTGGCTGGTTCTGAACAAGGTGGACCTGGTACCACGCCCGCGCCTGCTGCCGCTGAGTGCCGAACTGGGCGGCCTGGCCAATTTCGAAGAGACCTTCATGATCTCTGCGGGCACTGGCGACGGGCTGGACAGAATGATGGTCGCCATGGCGTCGGCAATGCCGGATGGTCCGTTCCTGTACCCGCCAGACGATCTGACGGACATGCCCGATCGTCTGCTGGCCGCAGAGATCGTTCGCGAGCAGATTTTTCAGCAGACCCAGCAGGAGGTACCCTACGGTGCGACCGTGGAGACGGAAGGCTGGCAGGAGCAGGGTGACGGCAGTGTGCGGATCGATGCGATCATCTATGTCGCGCGCGCGGGGCACAAGGCGATCCTGATCGGCAACCGGGGACACCGGGTGCGGGAAATCGGGGTGCGAGCGCGGCAGGAGCTTGCTGGCCTGCTGGAGAGGCCGGTGCACCTGTTCCTCCACGTGAAGGAACGTCCCCACTGGGACGAGGAACGGGCGCGGCTTCAGGCGATCGGACTGGATGATCCGGAGCAGCATTAATTCAAGCAACCCGATCAGGATGACCTGGGGATGACCGGGGGGATGACCGGGGGGTGAGCGGGAGGGCGAATGGAATGGGACGCGCCGTCCGTCGTGCTGAGCACACGCCCGTATGGCGAGAGCGATCTGCTCGCCACGATCATGACGCAGGAGCACGGGCTGCATCGGGGCTTGGCGCGCGGGGGGGCCTCGCGGGCGCAATCAGCGCTCTGGCAATCGGGCAATCTGCTGCAGGTGCGCTGGATCGCGCGATTGGCCGACCAGCTTGGGAGCTATACCGGTGAGCTGATCCATCCGGCGGCGGCGCTGGCGATGGACGATCCGTTGCTGCTGGCCATGCTGACCGGGATGTGCTCGGTCGCCGAGGGAGCGCTGCCGGAGCGTGAACCTCAACCGGGCATCTTCGATGGATTGGTGCGGGTGATCGCCCGCCTGCCGCAGGGCGCTACGATGCTGGCCGATCTGGTGCGGTGGGAAGCGAGATTGCTGGGCGATCTCGGGTATGGCCTCGATCTTTCGTGCTGCGCGGTGAGTGGGGAAACCGTGGAGCTGGGCTGGGTGTCCCCGCGCACCGGCCGGGCAGTGAGCGACTCGGCAGCCGGTGTCTGGAAGGAGCGGCTGCTGCGGTTGCCAGCGTTCCTGTTGGAGGACGCTGCGGCTTCTGGGGCAGGCGACTGGCGGGACGGGCTGCGCCTGACCGGGCATTTCCTGGCGCGCGACGTATTCGGCCAACACCACCGGCCGTTGCCCGCGGCGCGTCAATTGCTCTACGACCGAGTGACCGCCCTGGCGGATTCGGAGACCAGCGATGCCAGATGATTTCGGCCGTATCGAGGATACGCGCCTCTCGGACGCGCTGTCCGAACGATATCTTGCGTACGCGCTTTCGACCATCATGTCGCGTTCGCTGCCAGATGTACGCGACGGGCTGAAGCCGGTGCACCGGCGGCTGGTCTACGCAATGCACCTGCTGCGACTCGATCCCGCCGCCGGCTTTAAGAAATGCGCCCGGGTGGTGGGCGACGTGATTGGTAAATTCCACCCGCACGGCGATGTCGCCGTGTACGATGCGCTGGTGCGGCTTGCGCAGGATTTCGCGGCGCGCTTTCCGCTGGTCGAAGGCCAGGGGAATTTCGGCAATATCGACGGGGATAACGCCGCCGCGATGCGTTATACCGAGGCCCGGTTGACCGCTGTCGCGCAGGCACTGCTGACCGGCATCGATGAGGATGCCGTCGATTTCCGTGCGACCTACGACGGCGAAGAGCACGAACCTGTCGTGCTGCCCGGGGCATTCCCGAATTTGCTGGCGAACGGCGCCGCGGGCATCGCCGTCGGCATGGCGACTTCGATCCCGCCACATAATGCCGGCGAGGTGTGCGCCGCCGCCATTCACCTGATTCGACATCCCAAGGCGACTGCGGCCGACCTGATTTGTCATCTGCCCGGTCCGGATTTTCCGACCGGAGGCGTGCTTGTCGAAGATGCCGCGGCGATCCTGCAAGCCTATGAGACCGGCCGTGGCGGTTTCCGCGTGCGGGCCAGATGGTCGGTGGAAAAGGCGAAGTACGGGGCCTGGCAGATCGTTGTCAACGAAATCCCGTTCCAGGTACAGAAAGCGCGGCTGGTGGAGCAGATCGCAGCGCTGCTGGAGGAGCGCAAGCTGCCACTGCTGGCAGACGTACGCGATGAAAGCACCGAAGAGGTGCGGCTGGTGCTGGAGCCGAAGACACGCGGCGTCGAGCCCGAAGTGCTGATGGAGACGCTGTTTCGCGCAACGGCGCTGGAGAGCCGGTTTCCGCTCAACATGAACGTGCTGGATGCCACGCGCACGCCGCGGGTGATGAGCCTGCCGGAGGTGCTGCGTGCGTGGCTCGATCACCGCCATGCCGTACCTGGTCCGACGATCGCAGCACCGTCTGGCGGCCATCGAGCGCCGCATGGAGGTACTGAGCGGATTCCTGATCGTCTATCTCAATCTGGACGAGGTGATCCGGATCATTCGCGAGGAAGATCAGCCCAAGCCGCGGCTGATGGCGCGTTTCGAACTGAGCGACGCACAGGCCGAGGCAATTCTGAACATGCGGTTGCGCAGCCTGCGCAAGCTGGAAGAACTGGAGCTCAGGAAGGAGCACAAGGCGCTCGGACGCGAACGCAAAGACATCCAGGGCCTGTTGAAAGATGAGCGATTGCGCTGGGACCATATTGTCGGCGAGCTGGAGGAGGTGCGGCAGAAATTCGGGTCCGGGCCGCTCGGCGCGCGGCGAACCGAGGTGGGCACTCCGCCGGCCCCGATCGACGTTTCCACCGACGCATTTGTCGAGCGCGAGGCGATCACGGTCATTTTGTCCGAGAAAGGATGGATCCGGGCGTTGAAAGGCAGCGTCGGCGATCCGGACGAGGTGCGGTTCAAGGAGGGCGATCGGCTCAAGCTGCTGCTGCAGTGCCAGACCACCGACAGGCTGTGCCTGTTCGCCACCAACGGACGGGCATTTACGTTGCGCGCGGCGGACCTGCCGCGCGGACGCGGCGACGGGCAGCCGGTGCGGCTGGTGGCCGATCTCACCAACGAGGACGACGTGGTTGCACTGTTCGTGCCTGCAGCGGACAGCAAATACCTGGTCGCGTCGTCCGCCGGGCGCGGGTTCGTGGTTCCGGCGGCCGAACTTCTGGCGGAGAAACGTACCGGCAAGCAGGTGCTGAATCTGCGCAGCGGCGAGGAGGCGGCGATCTGCGTAGTGGCGGAGGGTGATCATGTCGCGGTGATCGGGAGCTCGCGCAAGTTGCTGGTGTTCCCGATCGAACAGGTGCCGGAGATGATGCGCGGTGCCGGGGTGATGCTGCAACGGTATCGCGATGGCGGACTGGCGGACGCCAAGGTATTCCGGCTTAGCGAGGGCCTGAGCTGGAAATTGGGCGAGAAGACGCGGGTGGAAACCAACCTGCGTGACTGGCTGGGCGAGAGGGGCCAGGTTGGACGGTTGCCGCCGGCGGGCTTCCCACGGTCGGGCCACTTTAGAGCGTGATCGCTTCAAGATGAAGCGCTCAAGCTCTAAAATGCATAAGTCTTGACTTAATCTGACAGACGGTGTCGGCTGGCCTCAACCAGAGGACATCACCATGACTAAGGACCAGAAGATCATCCGTGCCAAGTCCGGCCTGCTCGAGCTCGCCAAACAGCTCGGCAACGTCTCACAAGCCTGCAAAATCATGGGGTATCGCGCGACAGCTTCTACCGCTTCCAGGAACTCTACGACAAAGGCGGTGAACTCGCCCTTCAGGAGCTCTCCCGTCGCAAGCCGATCCTCAAAAACCGCGTCGCCCCCGAGGTCGAGCAGGCCGTGCTCGCCATCGCCATCGAGCAGCCCGCCTGGGGCCAGGCCCGCGCCTCCAACGAGTTGCTCAAACGCGGCATCTCCATCTCGCCCTTCGGCGTCCGCTGCGTCTGGCTGCGCCACGACCTCGCAACCATGAAGCTCCGCCTCAAAGCCCTCGAAGCCAAAATGGCCCAGGAGCAGCTGATCCTCACCGAAAGCCAGCTCGCCGCCCTGGAAAAAGCCAAGGCCGACAAAGAAGCTCACGGCGAGTTCGATACCGAATGCCCCGGCTATTGCGGCGCGCAGGATACGTTCTATGTCGGAACCCTCAAGGGCGTCGGACGCATCTACCAGCAGACCTTCATCGATACCTACTGCAAGCTCGGCTTCGCCAAGCTCTATGACCGCAAGACCCCGATCACCGCCGCCGATCTGCTCAATGATCGCGTCATCCCGTTCTTCGAGGAACACCACGTGCCGCTGCAGCGCGTGCTGACCGACCGCGGCACCGAGTTCTGCGGCGCCCACGATCGGCACGAATACGAGCTCTACCTGGCGGTCGAGAACATCGACCATACGCGGACCAAGACCAGGAGCCCGCAGACCAATGGCATCGTCGAGCGGTTCCACAAAACCATGCTCGACGAGTTCTATCGTGTGGCGTTCCGAAAGAAACTATACAGCTCGATCAACGAGTTGCAGAGCGACCTTGATGTCTGGCTCGCCGACTACAATGAGAACCGAACCCATCAGGGCCGATACTGCTTCGGAAAGACTCCAATGCAGACCTTCATTGACGCTGCCCAGCTCGCACGCGACAAACAGATCGGAGGTGACACACCGCTCTCACATGCTGCATGAGCGTCAATGCCAAATGATCCCGCCTGTCAGATCAAATAGAGACTTGTACATCTAAAACTCATTATGCGAGAGCGTGATTCACGCTTTCCGACCGTCAGCCTCAAGCGATCACGCTCTAGCTGTCGAAGCTATGAAGGTTGTTCACCCGGGGTGAAGGGGTGAAGCTGTGGTTGCCAGACCTTCAACCGCACGCCCAGGGAGCCCCGGATGAACCTGCACAAGAATGCGCGCCTGACGCCGCAAGGTCGAGCCTTGCTGGTGCAACGCGTCCGCACCGATGGATGGCGGGTGGGAGATGCGGCCGCTGCCGCCGGTCTCTCCCAACGACAGGCGTTTCGTTGGCTGGCGCGGCATCGGGCGGGCGGCGAACTTGCCCTCCAGGACCGCAGTTCGGCGCCCGCCCGATGCCCGCACCGCACCGACGCCGACACTCTGACAGCCATCGAGCGCCTGCGTCGCCAACGGCGCACCGGCCCGCAGATCGCGCGTGAACTCGGTCTGCCGCGCTCGACCGTCGGCGCGGTGCTGCGCCGGCTCGGCCTTGGGCGGCTCGGTGCACTCGAGACCAAACCCGAGATCGTTCACTATGAGCGCGAGAAACCCGGTGAACTCCTCCACCTCGATATCAAGAAGCTCGGCCGCATCGACGGCATCGGCCACCGCATCACCGGTGATCGCACCGGCCAAAGCAACAAGCGTGGCACCGGCTGGGAATACCTCCACGTCGCCATCGACGATGCCTGCCGCCTGGCCCACAGCGAAGTCCTGGCCAACGAAAAAGCCGAGAGCGCCGTCGCTTTCACCCGGCGGGCGCTGGCCTGCTTCAAGCGCTTCGGCGTGCGCGTCGAGCGGATCATGACCGACAACGGATCGGCCTACAAAAGCTTTGCTTTCCGTGACCTGTTGGCCGAGGAGGGCATCCGCCATAAGCGAACCAGACCCTACACCCCGCGCACCAACGGCAAGGCCGAGCGCTTCATCCAAACCAGCCTGCGCGAATGGGCCTATGCGCAAGCCTACACCACCTCGGCCGAGCGGATCGAAACGCTCGAACCATGGCTGAAGACCTACAACACCATACGGACCCACAGCGGCATCAAACACATGACCCCCTTCGCCAAACTGAACAACGTTCTTGGATTCGACAGTTAGAGCGTGAACGGGTGTGCGCACCGGAGAAGGCGGATCCTTCGTCCGCCGGCGCACACAGCCGTCTCTGGATCGGGTCATTCTAACAGCGTCCGAATCAGGCCGTGGCCGTCGCAAGTCGCCTGGACATCGCGTGTCTGAACCAGTCGCTCATCGATAACCGCCGGACAAAGGTCTCCCATGTTTCTCCTACGGAGTGATTTGTCCAGGTTACGATGATAGCGGTGGAAACCAACTCCTGAGTGTGAAAGTAAGTACAGCTTTCAAGGCCTTGGCCGTAGGACGAATCCTCATTGCTCGATTCGATTTCAAGCGAGACGTTGACAATGTCAAGCGTCCCACTGAAACTAACAGTCGTTGGGAACTGGCAGTCCTTGTTGCTTTGCTGCTTTCTTCGTCGCCTTCTCTGCAGCGATGCGTTCCTTCAGCGCAGCAAAGGCGGCGGGGCCATCGTCCTCAAAGTTGACAGGTCTGATTGCGAAGGTCAGCACCGGACATCCGCCACCGCCGCCACCCTCAATCTTCGGCCATAGCTTTTCATGGTGCGTCGTGGCTTTCCCGTATGAGGAGCCCTTACCGAGTTGTTTGAATATATCCTGCAACTCCCAAGAGCGTGTGATGATAATTCCGACTTGTATCGCCCTTAGCTCAAATAGCAGGCGGAAATTGTTCAGATCGCGGTCGAAGAACGGATCTTTATTGTTCCATTCCATCTCAACGGCTACGCCGCCCTTGAGGCAGTCAACTGCGTGGGTAGGGCTATCGGTTTTCACCTCGTCAACAGTAATTGACGTGGCGAAACCCTTTTCCTGCCAGCCCTTCGCGTAGAAGGCGCCATCGATACGTCGGCTTATTAACGACCGATTGCCACCTCCCACCAGCACCTCGGACTTTAGCAGCCGAAAGCCTCTTAGAACGTCTTGAACGTCCTGCCATTCGTCGGGGCAGGCGGTTCTCAGCACGCCGGCCGCGTTCCGCCATTCCTTGACGTGGTACCGAACGCAAATGTCGGTTGGGACAAGATGCAGTGTGGACATGGACCGATCATGGCGCACTCAAGCGGCGTCTGGGAAGGGTAGGACGTCATCCGAAACTGACCCGTTGCCGGGGTGCGCATCCGAGAATCCTCTCTGTTCAGTGCGGTGATGTTCTCACAGGAGGACGACCGCAATCCGCTATTCGGCCGCAATAGGAAGCAGTCCTTGGGTCGAATTGTAGGCATAGGTTTTCCAAGTCGGCTTGTACTCTCCATCTGCTTGATGGCCCCATGTTGCCCAACCCGACGTTAAACCTCGTGCAAACAACTCAATACGCGGACCGGGGCTGCAGGCTTCGATAATCGAATAAAGCTCATCCGGTTTCCGGGAATGCTCCCGTTTACGGGTTTCGATGATATTCACCTGGCTTCGGCCCGGCTGCAGAGTGCGAGCGTTCTTACCTCGTACACCAAACAGAACCAGCTCGGTAACGTTACGGAAATAGAACCCTACCCCACGGCCGTCACTTCCGCCGTCCTTACGGATTTTGTGCCAAACGAGGTTCGATTTGTAAGTAAAACCCCAGCTCTGCATCACATGCAGGCCCTCTGGCAGCATCGCGTTCGGCACCCAAAGATATAGGTGAGCAACTGACGCGGCGCACGCCGCGACTGGCAGCGCAGCAATTGCCTCAGTGGACATCGTATCATATCTAAGGAGACGGCGATGTTCGGGCGCGACTTTGCCGGTTCGATTGGTGAACCGCCAAGGTGGGTCAACCAAAATCGTCCCAAAGCGGGATCCCTTCGTGGCTGAGCGAAAGTCCTCTGCTGCATCGCGATGGTCTTCGTCCGCCATTGGAGCCCCTTCTTGTACTGTATCGCCTCATCCGCGCGGCGATTCGTCAAGCGGAAAGACGTGCTACCCAAATGAATGTCCAGGTTTTCCGGAGGAGCTATTTGAGGCAACATATCGAGAACACCGGGAGCAGTCAACGCTATTTCCGGCTTAAATCAGCCCGATTGTTGGATCGGGGTAGCTACGCCGTTACCACAGTCCCTTCCGGCAGATTGGTTGTTGCGCCTCGCTCAACTCCTCCCCTCCCGCTCCGCATTTTCCGCGCCGCCGGGATGGGGCTGTAGCTCAGCTGGGAGAGCGCCTCGTTCGCAATGAGGAGGTCAGGGGTTCGATCCCCCTCAGCTCCACCACCCCGGTCTTGGACCCGACGCATCTGAACCAGCGCCCCACCATCATAGCCCCAGCGAATCGCGGATACGCCCGTAGGTGACGCGGGCTGCGACGCCCAGCTTCCACAATCCGTGGAACGGGATCTCCTTCAGCTCCGTAACTGGCATGTTCAACGCCTCGACCGGCGTCCCGGTCAGACGCCGCGCGATCTCCCCGCCCATGACCGTGGACATGGCCACACCGCGGCCATTGTAACCCAAGCTGACAAGCACGCTCGGGTCGGGCTCGTGGAAGTGCGGATAATGATCCGTGGTAACCGCCAGTTGACCATTCCACGCGTGCGTCCAATTCACACCGCGCAGCTCCGGCCACAGCCGCTGAGTGTAGCGGACCAGCCAACCAAGCGTCTCCCGCGTGACACCGTCGCGCATCGGGCTGCGGCCGCCCATCAGCAGCCGGCCCCCGGTGTCCACGCGGTAATAGACGGTGATCTGGCCGTTCTCATAAAGCGCGGTCCCCTCGGGCAGAATGGAGGCAACCAGCTCACTGGGCAGCGGCTCGGTCGCAACGATGCCGCTGAACACCGGCACCACACTGCGCCGAAGCCTCGGCCAGATCTCATCCGTGTACGCGTTGGTGGCGAGCACCAACCGCTCCGCGCGCACCGTCCCCGATTGAGCGCGAACGGCCCAGTATTTGCCATCCCGGCGGATCGACAGCACCGGTGATGCGCCATGCACCGTGGCGCCGGCACGGGTCGCCGCCTCGGCCAGCCCACGTGCGTAGCCCAGCGGGTTCACCTGCCGCCGCGACGATCCAGCACCGCCGCCAGATAGCGACGCGTCCCGGTCATCCCGGCAACGCCGCTCCCCTCGAGCAATTCCACCGGCATGCCCCGGCGAATGCATTGCTCGGCCGTGCTCCGCACCTGCTCGGCGTTTTTCGAAGCGTAGGCGGCGCGCAACGTGCCACCCTGCCGGGCTTCGCATTGGATCTGGTGGCTACGGATCAGCTCGAACACTCTGGTCGGGGCGTCGGCCGAGAAGGTCACCATGCGGCGCCCCAGGTCAGAGCCGAACTCCGCCTCGATCTGGTCCGGGTCGTATTTGAGGCCGGGATTTACCTGGCCGCCGTTACGTCCCGACGCGCCCCAGCCCGGTTGATGCGCCTCCAGCACGACCGTGTCCACGCCGTGCTGCGCCAGATGCAAAGCCGTGGACAGGCCGGTGAAGCCGCCGCCCACAACGGCCACGGAAACGCGCTTGTCGCCATCCAGCGGTGGGGCCTCGATCGGGGGACGCGCGGTATCGGCATACAGGCTCGGGGGGAGCGGGCTGAGTGCGTACGCGGTGAGGCTGGGCATGGTCTCATGGTTATCACGGCCGACGCCTCAAGGCTTGGGGGGATGCTTGGAACGGTCGTTCGGCAGCACCTCCGCGCCGCGGTCCACGGCCCCTGATCTGTGACCGCACGAGTATCCCCCGCGTTGTTCGGACACCGATGGCGGCCACCAACCACAGACAAGGCCAAATGACGCCGAACGCAAAGAACAGCAACACCAACCGAACCAGCAGCAAGTGGTGGTAGTCAGCGAGCCAGGTATTCATGACCGTTCCCAACATGGCCGTCGTTCGCCGGCCAGGCTAGAACCAAATCAAACAGCACGCCGGTTTCGACCAACCCGCGGACTTGGTTCGTTTTGTTGAGACCAGGTCCAAATGCGAACCCGTCCACGGCATTGGACAGCGCCACATAGGAAACTTCGCCACGGACGAAGAAGCGACTTCACTGGAAGGTGGGCGTCAGTGTCAGCGACATCGCCTTGCTGCCGGGGCCGTAGAGCAGGTTGGGCGCGCCTTCCGAGAGGCTTCCGGTCGACCCGATATATTCAATACGTCCGGCGAGGCTGAAATGCGAATTGAACGTATAGTTCGCGAGGGCCGCAGCACCATAGGTCCAGGCGTCTTGCTGGAACCCGAAATAGACGTTCTTCGGGACATGGCTCCACTGCACATAGGGCGTAATCGTCCACGGCCCGGATGAGTACGTATAGATAATGTCGTAGATCGAGCTGTTATTTTGCGCGAGCGGGGTGGCAATAGTCGATCTCCCGGTGCTGCCGGCATTTCCGCCGGCCGCGAACACCAGAGTATTGGAACTATTGATGGTCCAGGTCGCGGAACCCGATATCCAGTTGAATACGTCGGAATAGTACCCGTCATTGAATGAGATCGCGAACGCGACCGGTCCCCAGGTGTAATTTGCTTGCACGCCGCGGCTGACGGCTGGTTCCTGGCTCCACAGCAAACCGCGCTCGATATTCATGTTCTCGAAAGAGAACGTGTATTCCGCCCCGATCAGCGTCGGCAACTTTCCGCCCTCGATCGAGAAGTTGCTTGTGGGTGCGATTTTGATAAAGGCTTGCGGCACGGGACCAAAAAAGTCAGGGTTCGTGTTGGTAACCGAGATGAACTGGCTACCCAAGGCTGGAAGTGTGTATGCACCCACTTGCACATAATACTGTAGCAGCCCGTCCGTCTTCTGGATCATGATCTGGGCGTTGCTGAGGTCGATCTGGCCGTTCCTGTTCCCCGGCACCGGGTTGCTCTGCTCGAAGCCGAGCCCGCTCAGCACCCCGGTGATGTAATTTTTCCCGAGCGGGCCGAGATTGACGCTCATCGGAGTGGGACTGAATGCCAGAGGGCCGCTCATACCAGGAATTGGCAGGGTGATATTGGCCGAGGGCGGACCAGACGCTGTGGCTGGCGCAGCCGAAGCCGGCGCCATGGTTTGAGCGACAGCCGAGGTGCCGGAGCATATGGTAGCAAGCATAACTATAATCGAAGCAGCAATAATGCGCATTATCTTGCACTCCCCAGCAGTCAAGAGCGCGGTCCCGGTGCCCCATCGCATGCATCG
>CAVZRO010000004.1:0-10430 GCA_963777625.1 uncultured Pseudomonadota bacterium
TATCATTCCGCTCTTTGGCCTGCTGCTCCTGCTGCTGCAACATCGCCTGTGCCGTTCCCAGGATGGGAGCATAAGCGGTTCACGATGAAGGGCTCGTGTTCCCGGATTCGCTCCTTCGAGAGCGTGACTCACGCTTGCCCGCGATTCGGACTGAACTTTTCTGCGATCGGATGCCGGATAACATCGGAGACATCGCCATGATGGGCCGTCGTACATTGGGTGCCGCGGTAGCGGGCGGGACAGTGGCCACGCTACTGCCGAGCCCGACCCGCGCCGAGAAACTTCCCGAGGTCCGAAACGTCGTCCTGGTCCACGGCCTGTTCGCGGATGGGTCATGCTGGTCCGAGGTGATCGCACGCTTGCAGGCGGCGGGGCTGAACGTGACCTCCGTGCAGAACCCGCTGACCACGCTGGACAACGCAGTGGCGGAGACCCAGCGGGTGCTGGCCCGGCAGGACGGGCCGACGGTACTGGCGGGCCACTCATTCTCCGGAATGATCGTGACGGAGGTCGGGGTCGACCCGAAGGTGTCCGCCGTGGTCTATGTCGCGGCGCGGGCGCCGGACGCGGGTGAGGATTACACGGCGCTCGCCAACCGGTTCCCCACGCCGCCTGCCTCGGCGGGCGTCGTCTTCGATGGCGACGAAGGACGGCTCACCGAGGCTGCCTTCCTGCGCGACTTCGCGGGCGACCTGCCCGAGGCGAAGGCCAAGGTGCTCTATGCCGTGCAGCAGCCCTTTCATCGGGCTCTCCTTGCCGGCAAGACCCGCCACGCCGCGTGGCGTTCGAAGCCGAGCTTCTATGCGGTTTCGACGGAAGACCGGACGATCAACCCCGATCTGGAGCGCTTCATGGCGAAGCGCATGAAAGCGACCATCATCGAGGTGAAAGCCAGCCACCTGTCGCTCATCTCGCATCCCCAAGAGATCAGCGACCTGATCCTGCAGGCATCGGGGCGCATATGAGGGTGCTCCGCCACGGAGATTAGCCCGGAGCGGCCCGATCGCATTCTCTTTTCCCCGGGCTCCGTCGGGTTATCATCCGGCGAACGTCCCCGGGAGGAACCGCCGTCAATGCCAACCGACCCCGAATTCGACTTCATCATCGTCGGTGCCGGCTCAGCCGGCTGCGTGCTCGCCAACCGGCTCTCGGCCGACCCGCGGAACCGCGTCCTGCTGCTGGAGGCCGGCGGCAACGACACCAACATGTGGATCCACATCCCGGCCGGCTTCTTCCGCAACATCTACCACCCGAAAATCACCTGGCAGTGGCAGACCGAGCCGGTGCCCCAGCTTCATGATCGCAGCCTCCCCTGGCCGCGCGGCAAGGTGCTGGGCGGATCCAGCTCGATCAACGGGCTGATCTACATCCGCGGGCAGAAGCAGGATTTCGACCTGTGGCGGCAGCTCGGCTGCACCGGCTGGTCGTATGACGACGTGCTGCCCTATTTCATCAAGGCCGAGGACCAGGAACGCGGCGCCAACGAGTACCATGGCAAAGGCGGCCCGCTGGCCGTGTCCGACCTGCGCTCGAAGCACGAGCTGAACGACGCGTTCGTCGCCGGGTCACAGGAGGCGGGGTATCCGTACAATCCGGATTTCAACGGCGCAGAGCAGGAAGGCGTCGGGCCGTTGCAGATCACGGTGCGCGGCATGCGCCGCTGCAGCGCCGCCCGCGGCTATCTGCGTCCCGTCATGCGGCGCCCCAATTTGAAGGTGGAAACCCGCGCGCTGGCGCATCGCGTGATGTTCGAAGGCAAGCGGGCCGTCGGGGTCGAGTTCTCCCAGCATGGCGGCATTCGCCGTATCCGCGCGCGCCGCGAGGTGATCCTGTCCGGTGGTTCGATCAACTCGCCGCAGCTTTTGCAATTGTCGGGCGTCGGTCCCGGTGAGCTGCTGCAATCGCACGGCATCGAGGTGGTGCATGAACTTCCGGGCGTGGGCGAGAACCTGCAGGATCATATCGGCGGCAAAATCATGTACAAGGCGCGCAACCGCAATACCTACAACGAGATCTCCCGGGCCTGGCACCTGAAGGCGCAGGCGGGCATCCAGTATCTGCTTGCTCGTGGCGGCCCGCTGATGACCGGCGCCGGGCCGATCGGCCTGTTCGTGAAAACCCGCCCGGAACTCGAATCTCCTGACATCCAGTACCAGTTCCTGGCCGGCAGTTTCGACAAGGCCGGCGAACCGATGCACGCCTGGCCCGGCTGCATGGCCGTCACCATCCCCTGTCGGCCGGAAAGTCGCGGCTGGCTTCGTATCCGCTCGGCGAATCCGATGGACCCGCCGGCGATGCAGCCCAACTACCTCGCGACCCAGGGCGACCGCGATACGATCGCCGCCGGCATGCGCGTGCTGCGCCGGGTGTTCCAGACCAAGGCGATGCAGAAACTGGTTACCGAGGAGTTCATGCCCGGCCCTGACGTGCAGACCGACGAGCAATGGGTGGATCATGTCCGCAACACCGGCGGCACCACCTATCACCAGACCAGCTCCTGCACGATGGGGACGCACCCGAAGACCGTGGTCGATCCGACCCTGAAGGTACATGGGGTGGAGAGGCTGCGCGTGATCGATGCCTCGGTGATGCCGACGGTGATCTCCGGCAATACCAATGCGGCAACGATCATGATCGCGGAGAAAGGCGCCGAAATGATCCTGCGGGAGGCATGAAGGCCGCCCCCGGCATCCGGCCGCGGCTGTTCCGCCGGGCGTGCGGCCTGGCTGCGATTGTGTTGATCGGGTCGCTCGCGGGCCATCCACGGCCGGCCGCAGCTATGCAGTTCGACCAGATGCCCTACAAGCCGGCCGAGGTGATCATCGTCGCCCGCGGACCCATCGTGCCCGGCGACGACACCCGCTTGACCGACGCGCTGTCCGCCATCCCGAAAACCACCCACGTGTTCGCGCTGGCGGTGGACAGTCCCGGCGGCAGCGTTGCCGAGGCCGAGCTGCTGGCGGGACTCATCCGCCATCAGGCGTTGCCGGTCGTCGTCCCGTCGAACAGCACATGCGCGTCGGCCTGCTTTCTGCTGCTGGCCGCCGCGACGCGGCGCTCTGCCGCGATCGACGCGCTGATAGGAGTGCACAGCGCCAGCGACGCCGGGCAGGAGACGACTGCCTCGCTGGCGGCCACCACCGAGATGGCGCGCTACGCATCGCAATTGGGCGTGCCACCGCTGATCCTTGGGAAAATGGTGCAGACAACTCCAGGGCGCGGGGAGTGGCTGACAAGGGCCGATCTCGTTTCGATGGGGGTTGTGGTGTTTGACCCCAGCCCCGCGTCACGCCCGTCACCGACCGCGTCCTCCGCCGTGGCAGCGATGCCCGAGGCGCCCACGAACCCGGCGTCCGCGGCTCCGGCGCAGGTTCCGGCGATCGCGATGTCCCATAGTTTCGAGCAGGGAAATGCGGACCGCCGAGCCTGGGACGCCTGGCTGTCGGCGCAGCATGGCCCCTACCGGGACGGCGCGGCGTTCTGGGGAAGTCAGCACGAGCTGGCTGAACCTCGGTCGTGCTCCTCGGGCACCGATATGTCTCGCGGCGATTTTACACGGGGATGCGAGACAGCCCGGCAACGCCTGACCGCGGTCGATGCCAGACGGGCAACGGACCCCGATTACCGCAGTGGCTGGAACGCCGTGCTGGACGCACCCGGACCCGATAGCCACTCGGAAGTCGAATTCCGCGGCGTGTTCTTCTGTGCCGCCCGCGGCCCGGCGACGGTGTCGTTGAGAGTGGTTGCGTCGGCGACCTCAGCGCCGCGCAAAGCTATCTTCGGCTTCGGTCCGACCGCGACAAATCGCAACGTGTCGTACGGGACCTTTGTGGTCGAGGGGCGGATAGACCTCTCTGGCGGCTTGCTGGAGCTGCACCCGATTTCCTGGATCGCGCAACCGGCGGGATACGAAATGGTCGGTTTGCAGGGTCGGTCGAGCGACGGCGGACGAACCTTCGCCGGACGGGTGACCGACGCGGCCGACTGCACGCGGTTCACGTTGCGGCGGCAGCGCTGAGGCCAGCGCGGTTCGACCCCTGGTGAAACCGTGTCGGCTGATATTTCCCGAGTAATTTCATCAGCCTAAGATCACTGCGCGATTCCAGCCGGACTGATATTGCTCGGGCGGCGCGGACCGAGCTCATCCGGTCGGATCAACAACGTCTGTTTCGCAGAAGATTCCGCTTGCGTCAGCCGAGTTCACGCTCTTGCGAATTATTACCGACGAATTGACGGATCGGCGGGGAGGATCTGCTATGGCTGGGAGCGCGTGGCGGTTGCCTGCGACCGGAATGATCCTTGCCGGACTCTTTCTCGCCGGCTGCACGCAGACGCCGCTCAGTCCGACAGTGCAGGCGTCTCCAGGCCCCGGAAAAACATTTGACGCGTTTCAGGTCGATGTCGGTACCTGCAAACAATTCGCCGGTGAGCAGACTGCCGGGCAGGCCACGGAGGTCAATCAGGCCGCCAGCGCGGCATTTTTCGGGACCGCGTTGGCCGGAGGCACCTCGGAAGACGCGCAGCAGGCCGTCGCTTCAGCGACGAACGGTCAGCAGGAAGCGATCCAGCAGGAATACGACAGCGCCTACGCGCAATGCATGTACTCCAAGGGCAACATGGTGGCGGGCTATGCACCGCCGACCTCGGTGGCCGTCGCGTCGCATGAAGCCGACCCTGTGGTCCGTTCGGTGCAAAGGGAACTGATTCGGCTCAGTTACTTGCACGGGGCGGCGGACGGCTACATGGGCCCGAGGACAGGCTCCGCAATCCGTAGTTTCGAGCGGGCGAACGGGATGGCGGTGGACAGCGCGCCGTCGGGCAGGTTGTTGGCCAAGCTGCAAGCCACGCCCACCAGCGCGAGGGCCGAGGCAGCGCCGGTCACCGCGAGTGCGCCGCCATCGTCCTGGGTCGCACCGGTCTCCGCAAGCGGCAACGCCGCTGCCCCGGCGGTTACGTCCTCCGCCCAGGCGGGACCTTCGTCGTCGGCTGGCTGGGTGGCATCGGTGAAATAACGGGAGGCGTGCCATGCTGATCCGGACCAGTTCAACAATGTTCCGGTGCATGCTGGCTCTCTCGCTCGGCTTGCCCGCTTGTCTTGTCCTTCGCGGGCTGCCGGCTCGGGCGCAATCGAGCCAGCCGGTTGCGTCCGCGGGCGATCTCGACATGGGGGCGCCGAGCGCTCCCGCGCCTGCCGCCGCTGCTCCCGCCCATGAATCGGGGGAGCTTGACATGGACCTTGAACCCACGCCGGCGGCCCCCGTTGCTGCCAGCCCCGTCGCACCGGCCATCCCTGACTCGATCCAGGCCGGCATCAGGGAGATACCACCGTCCGCGATCGCGCCTCCAACCGAGGCCACGGCGCCTGCACCGGCCCCGGACGCTGCCTCGCCCGCCGTTCCGACGGCCGACACGTCGCCGGCCGCGCCTGCACCGGCAGCGGAACCCCCCTTGGTGCCGGCACCGGCAATGGGGGCTGCCGCGGCGTCTGCGGCTCCCGCGCCAGTGGTGCTCGAGCACCCGACGGTGCTGGACACCGCCAGGCTTCAGGCGAACGGCCAGACGGTCCAGCTATTCGGCGTTACCGGCTTCAGCGGTGAATCCGCGGCGGGCCTGCAGAGCTATATTGCCGGGAATGGCGACCGGGTGACGTGCGAAGCCCAGGGTGCGACCGCCGGAGCCGTGTGCCGCTTGTCCGATGGTACCGACGTTGCGGAAGTGGCCTTGATCAACGGCGCGGCGCAGACCGCCGACGGTGCGCCCGACGCCTACCGCCAGCAGCAGATCAATGCGCAGGCGGCCCGTCGCGGCATCTGGGTCAGCCTGCCGCCGCCCCCGGTTGCAGTGCAGCATCCGACAGTGCGGGAAACCTCGATCCTGGAAGCGTCAGGGGAGATCTACACGCTGGCGGGTATCCAAGGATATCCGGGTCCTCTGGCCGGCGATTTGCAGGGATACATCACGGCGAATGGCGACGTGCTGACCTGCCAGCCGCAAGGGGATAGCGGACGCGACGTGTGCCTGATGGGGGACGGCACCGACCTGGCGAAGGTCGCGCTGGTGAACGGAGCGGCGCGGGTAACCTCCGACGCACCCGATTCCTATAGGCTGCAACAGCGCGAGGCGATGGAGGCCCACCGAGGCATCTGGGCCAACCCGACACCGCAGATGCTGGCCCTCTCCGAGCCGGCACAGGCGGAAATGTTCGTCCTGGCCGCCGGAGACGAAGCCGACGGGATCAGCTACGTCGATGGCGAACCGACCACGGTTATCGATGGCGAAACCGTGTTCCTATCCTACGCCGGACCGGCGGGATGGGGCTATTACGACCATTACCACCATTGGCACGGCGCGCCGGATCGGCTGATGCACCACATGGACCGCTTCCATCCCGAAGGGCGGGGGCTGCGCGGCTACGAGGATCGCAGGCTGCACGAGGCGGGTTATCATGGTGCCGCGCATCCCGAATTCGCCGCCCATGCCGACGCGGCGCACGGCTTCATACACCCGCCGGGATACACCCGTGCCGCGATGGCCTCGCCGGGCTTCCATCCGGGCGAAGCTCCCGGGTTCCATGCGGGCGGTGCTCCTGGTTTCCACCCCGGCGAAACACCGGGATTCCATCCAGGCGCTCCCGGCTTCCATCCGGGTGGTGCTCCTGGTTTCCATCCGGGCGAAGCACCGGGATTCCACCCGGGCGCGCCGACCGGGTTCCATCCGGGCATGCCCGCGGCAGGCTTCCATCCCGGAGGGGCGGCGACAGCGTTCCACCCCAGCATGCCGACGTCGGGTTTCCACCCCGGCGGCGCGGCGCCGGCATTCCACGCCGCTGCGCCGGCACCGCGTCCCTCGGCCCCAGCCCCGGCTCCACGCCACAAGTGAAGGGAGTCCTCCACATCGACTAAAGCGCAGTGCCGTTCCTGGAAATCTGCGTGAGATCACGCGGCGGAAGGCCGGTTGCCGCGTTGGACATGCACCCCGCGAGATTCGCGGAGGCAGCACGCGAAAGGATTGGTTATGATGTGGAAGACTCTGCGCGTTCTAGGCTTCGCCTCAGCGATGGCGACAGGAGTGGCCGGGCTGGCCCTGGCGGCCGGCACGAGTGCTGGCGGCATGTCGGGCGGTGGCGCGGCCGGAAGCAGCTTCAGCGCCCCGGCGGTCGGCAGCTCCAGCGGCGGCTACTCGGCTACCGCGCCGGGGGTCGGCAGTACGGCACCGGGCGCGAGCAGCAACGGCACCTCGGTGGCCGGCCTTTCCAGCACCACCGGTGCGACCGGCGCGGCCAATGGCGGGATCGGCGGCACCAGCGGCGGCATGACCGGCACGACCGGCGGCATGGCGGGCGGCGTCGGCGGCTCCGCGGCTGGCATGGGCGCGGGCGGCGCCGGGGCCGGGGCCGCGAAGTAGCCGGATACAGTCAAGGACCGGAGGCCGCGTGGCCCCTGGTCCCGTACTGCCCGTCGTGGCATGCAAAGGGCCGATCCAGGAGGAAGCGGCCCATGAGCACATCGATCGAGCTCGCCCCGAAAACATTGGACCTGCTGCAGCACGTCAGCACTGATACGATCACCGGGCTGCTGATGAAGATCAGCGGCATGCGCACGCGGGCCGTTCGCAACGTCCGCCCCGTCAATCCGGACCGCTGCCGCTTCATCGGCCCGGCTTTCACGGTCCGCTATGTCCCCATCCGCGAGGATTTCACCGACCGCGCGAGCCCGGTCAGCCCCGGCAGCCGATTGCATGGAAAGCTCGATCAGATCCCCGCCGGCAGCGTGGTGATGCTGGACATGGGCGGCGACGAAACCTCCGGTGCGATCGGTGACGTGATCGCCGCGCGTTTCGTGGCGCTCAGCGTGGCTGGCGTGGTGGCCGACGGCGGTATGCGCGACGTCAGCGTGATTGCCGGCATGAAGCTGCCGGTCTGGTGCAAGGCCGCCGCTCCGCCGCCCAGCCCGCGTTCGTTGCTGGCGGTCGGCACGCAGGAAATCATCGGCTGCGGCGGCGTGATGGTGGAACCGAACGATATCGTGGTGGCCGACGCCAACGGCGTTGCCGTCATCCCGCGCCATCTTGTCGACGAGGTCGCCAAGCATGGCGTGGAGCATGAGGAAGTCGAGGTCTGGATCAAGGCCCAGATCGAGCGGGGTGCACCGTTATCGGGCCTCTATCCGCCCACCGATGACGTGATGGCGAAATACCGCGCGACCAGGAAATAGCTGCGTTGGCGGTGCCCCGCCGGTCATGACCCATCCACTGGAGAGCTTTTTCTGGCCGCGCACGATCGCAGTGCTCGGCGCCTCGCCCGACCCGCATCGCGTGCGCGGACGGCTGCTGGTGAATGTTGCCGGGAACGGCTTCCCCGGCCGTATTCTGCCGATCAACCCAAGCTACACCGAGATCAACGGCCTGCCCTGCTATCCCGACCTGCAAGCCGCCGGCGGGGCCGAGTTGGTGCTGATGGCGATCCCCGCCGAGCGGGTCGCCGCGGCCACCGAGCAATGCGCCGCGGCCGGGGTCAAGCACCTGGTCATCATCAGCTCCGGCTTCGCGGAGGAAGGCGGGGCAGCCGGGCAATTGCAGCAGCTTCTCGTTGCCACCGCCCGGCAATCGGGCATGCGGCTGACCGGCCCCAACTGCGAGGGGTTCTTCAATATCCCCGGTCATGTGGCCGCTACCTTCAGTCCCACTGCCGAGCCCCGCGACCCGGCCGGCGAACCCGTTCCGGTGACAACCCGGCGGATCGGGGTGATCGCGCAGAGCGGCGGCATCGGCTTCGCGCTGTTCGCGCGTGGTCGTGCGGCCGGGCTGGCGTTCAGCTACGTGGTTTCCACCGGCAACGAGGCCGACCTGACAGCGGCCGATTTCCTGGACTACATGGTGCAGGACGCGCGCACCGATGCGGTGATCCTGTTCTGTGAGACGGTGCGGGACGGGCCACGCTTCGTTGCGGCGCTGGATGCGGCGAGCCGGGTGGGGAAGCCGGTGATCGCCATCAAGATCGGGCGTTCCGATGCGGGGCAGCGGGCCAGCGCTTCCCACACCGCGGCGATCAGCGGCTCCCATGCGGCCTATCGGGCGGTGTTCGAGCGGTATGGCGTGATCGAGGCCGATGATCCCGACGATGCGGTCGCGATCGCCGGTACGCTGACCACCTGCCCGCTGCCGCGCGGCCGCCGCGTGGGGGTGATTACCGTGTCAGGCGGCGGGGGTGCCTGGATGGCGGACACGCTGTCGGCCCACGGTCTGGTGGTGCCGGCCCTTTCGCCGCCCCTGCAACAGGCGCTGCGCGGGCTCATGCCGGCCTACGGCGCGGCGCAGAACCCGGTCGATGTTACCGCCCAGGGCGCTCAGAGCGGGGCGGCCATGATCGGCGCGGCGGAGCTGCTGCTGGGGTCAGACGAGATCGACATGCTGGTGTTTCTCACCTCGCTCGCCAGCGAGCACCGCATCATGCTGGATCCGGGAAAGCTGCGGGCGTTGGCGGATCGCTGGGGCAAGCCGGTGACGCTGTGGACGTACACACCGCCCTCGGCGTTCGGGCGGGCGCGAACGGCCGAGAGCGGGCTGTTCCTGCACGTGGACCTGAGCGGCTGCGGCGTGGCGCTGGGGGCGTTGGCGCGGCATGCGGAGATGCGGGCGCGGGGGGTGCCGGGGCTGGCAGCTTCGGCGCCGGTGGTGGAGTTGCCGGACGATCTGCCGCCGGTGCTGACCGAGGACCGGGCGAAGATAGTGCTGGCACAGCTTGGCTTGCCCGTGGCGCCAGCGCGGCTGGCGGGAACGGCTGAGCAGGCGGCCGAGGCCGCCGCCGCGATCGGGTTTCCCGTTGCACTGAAAATCCAGTCTCCTGACATTCCGCACAAGACGGAGGCCGGTGGCGTCCGGCTCGGGTTAGGCGATCGCCGTGCGGTTACCGAGGCTTATGAGGCGGTGGTGGCTGCCGGCCGGCGCTACCGGCCGGAGGCGCGGATCGACGGCGTGCTGGTGGAGCGGATGGCACCTGCCGGGCACGAGCTGGTCGTTGGGATGGTCAACGATGTGACGTTCGGGCCGATCGTCATGCTGGGCTGGGGCGGCGTGATGGTGGAGCTGATGGGGGATGTCGTGCACCGGCCGGCTCCGGTCGATCGCGCCGAAGCGATCCGCATGATCGAGAGCCTGCGCGCGGCGCCGCTGCTGCGCGGCTTCCGTGGCGGGGCCGGGATGGATGTGAGGCCGTTGGCGGAGTTGGTGGCGCAGCTATCGTCGCTGGCGCTGTCGGGGCGGGACAGGATCGCGGAGATCGAGCTCAACCCGGTGATCCTGCACGCGGACGGCTCCGGCCTGACGGTTGCGGACGCGCTGATCACGCTGATCGGGTGAAGCGGTCGCGGAAGTTGCTGACCCGGTATACAACCATGGCGGGGGTTCAAGCTATCCGGCACGTTTGTCGCGCG